>JBLWYI010000021.1:0-126917 GCA_048267005.1 Verrucomicrobiales bacterium
CGGGGCCGAACCCATCCCCCTATGCAACTCGGAATCAGTTGCTAAGGTCGTGTCAAAAAACGGACACAACCAAAAATCTGGATTGAAGGTCATATCAAAAAACGGACACGACTAAAAATCTGGATTGAAGGCCGTGTCAAAAAACGGACACGACTAAAAATCTGGATTGAAGGCCGTGTCAAAAAACGGACACGACCAAAAATCTGGATTGAAGGCAATGTCAAAAAATGGACGCGACCCAAAATCTGGATTTTTGGTCGAACCTAAATTCATGCACAGCGTTTCCCGTATTATAGCAGGAGTTCCTGCTGAAACCTCACTTCGATTGACTGACAAGAAAAGGTGCTTAACCTGACGCCTATGGGACGTCTCGCCGGACGTCTCGCCCCACCTCCTAAGGAAGGCGGCTACGTTCACGCCCGTGAAGCGCGTGGGCGGAAGCACCGGGGCCGGCTCAGAAATAAAAATCCCCCCTCTGTGTTCTCTGTGTCTCTGTGCGACCACTCTCAATATCCCCGGTTCCCTGTATAGGGAATTGATCCACGTCTGACCATTGCAGCTTCGCTTCATTCCAGGTAAATCCGTTCCACCTTCTAACGAAGGCGGCTACGTCCATGCTCGCTTCGAATTATCATAACTTTTGGTAAGTAATTGATAATTGCCCGTAGGCTTCAGCTGGTGTTTTTCTTTCATAGTTTTATTCACAGGGGACTTGAACCCCATTAGGACTGCGCCCATGCTGGGCACACACAAGATGCTGGACAACAAGACCTGACCCGCGCGGAGTTGAAATCGTCGTGATGATTCGAATATTTAACCTGAAGACAACACTGGCTCTCCGGTCAGGTCCGGGGCAGCTCGGACGTTGTGCTTAGGAAATGAAGATTGGAGAAGCACTAAAGTTGGCTTTGGAGCCTTGGGGACTTGAGGTCGCTTTAGATAAGCCTCCCCATCGAAGATTCGATGAATGGTTGGAGACTTATTTTCCCGAATGGCCACTAATTGGTGAATTCACTTCGTTCTCATTCGCCGGCGGAGACCTAAGGAAAGGTCGATCTACTTTTGCTTTTCTGAGTGGCAATTTGGGAGAGCCGCTCTTTCCCTCAGAAGACGTTGATGACAGTTATCGGGACGTGCTAGAGGCGGGGTTTATTCCGATTGGTGGGTCGATTGGAGGAGACCCAATGGTTCTAAATACGCGATCGGCAGACCCACTTGAAGTAGGATTTATAAGTCATGAAGACTTGTGGAACCCGGATGTCGCCAATGGGACAGAGTTTTATATCAAGGCGCCTGCGCCATTTCCAAAGTACTTCTCGGACCTTTACGAGATCGAAGATTATCCTTCCGACTTCTATTCGATCGTAGATACTCCAAGGTGGAGAGAAGATAGCTCACCAATCGTAAGGGCGATCGAAGAGCGGCGAAACAGGTTCCTGGGTAAGTTGGACCTACTCGAAAAGATTCGGCAGAACACGCCAGAGTAGGCAAGCTCCACCACGTCTCGAGTCGAAAGCTTAATGGACACTCAACCTTCAACCCCAATTCGGAGTGGCGCTCTCAGGTGAGACTGCCTATCTTCGGCCGTTCTGCCAAGAGTTTTAAATATCACCTCAACTTTAAAGCCGAAGCCTTCGACATAGAAATGGAACTCACGACCCCCAAACGGTCTGGCGACACGAATAGGAGGGCTACTTTGGCGCTCGGGGTCGGCTCAGTCAGGGTTGCGCATTGCCCTCAGTTTCTTCCGGTGAAAGATCGCGATACTCTCTTTAAAGCTGCGTGCGCTAATCAAGAGCTGTTTAATCCGGCTGGGGGTGTCGATTCTGCTGTGGGAAGCACCTTGTATTGGTCAGATGACAGTGGCACGGAGGACCCTATCCTCCGCGAGACAACCGGGATCTTGCGCTCCAATATTTTGGATCGTCTCCCATCGATATTCAGAGTTCTGGGCGTCGAGCCGTTTCCGGTGTCCCAAATACCTCTCAATCTCATACACGGGCTTGATGGTCATAGTGGGCTTCCGCACGCCGATTCGATTGATGGGCGGTATGCCATCTCACTGCTGTATTATTTTCACAGTCATCCGAAGGTGTTTCGAGGTGGTGACCTGGAACTTTACGAAGCGGATGCTGGATCAGAGAGGGGGCATGGCGTTCAGCCTCTCGCCAGAATTGACAACGAAGACAATCTGCTGCTTGCCTTCAAGTCCCAAACATATCACGGAGTCACTGACGTCCAATGTGACTCAGCTGAGTTCGCGGATGGTCGGTTCGTCGCTGTATCATTTCTAGGTGCTCCGTAGCGATTCAGTTTGTTGAATGCCAGACACAAAAAACCCGATTCCGCGCGGGGCGAAACCGGGTCTTTCAAAGATTCGACTGAATCAATCGATTACTTGAGGTTCTGGCTGTGGAAGTCAGCCCAGTCCTCGAGGTTGTTCAGATTGATGGCGTCTTTGACGGAACCGTCGTCGGCGCGGCCTGCAGTTTCGCAGATAGCGGCACGGGTCTCGTCAGCGTGGATGTAACCGGTGATCGCTGCGTTGAGCTCGTCAACGGCGCCCTGGTCGAGAGATCCGCCTTTTTGCTCAAGGATCCAGGCTTCTGTCTCAACGTAAGTCGGCTTGTTGTCAGCGATGAAGCTTTCGAATGCTGCTTTGTCGATACCAAGGCCATCAAGGACCATTTGGTCGTAGCCGGCTCCAATTGCGGGGTATTCAGGGTGAAGTTTTCCTGTCGCGCCGAGGGAAGCTTTGAGCCACAAACGTGGAAGGTGAAGGACGCCAAGTGGACCGGCTGTGCCGGAACTGATCATTGGAATGATTTCGCTCATATGAGTAGTTTTTTGTAGGTTTTGGTTTGGTTCTATTTCAGAAATAAAAAACAGGACGCGAGACTAGCGTGGTGGGGATTTGCGCTCAATGTTTTTTACGGCGCAATTTCGGCAATTTTCTGAGTAAGATGGATTGAAGCGGGTAGTAACCCCGGGGGATGATCATCCGGACACACTGAAGGATATCGTCCGTGTGTTCGCGGGGATCGCTCAAAGCCCGGGGCTGTCACGGTGACTTTTTCCTCCAGCCATGCTCCTGCAAATACTTCAAGGTCTTTGCCGGGTTGGCGGTGTGAAGCATGCGAACGCCGGCTTTGGCCAGTTCCTCCCATTGGGCGGAGTCTCCGTAGGCATGGGTTTCCACCATGATTCCCAGGGCAACAGCTTCCCGGATGGCGGTTTTCTGTTCGGCTGAAAGTGTCGCCTCTTTCTTCACATTGATCTGCACGGTTGAGGGTTGGAACTGCGTGTGAATTTCCTTCACTTGTTTGGCGGTGTTCAGTTTGAACATGACCTCAACCTGTGGGGTTCCTTCGCGATAACACTTTTGGATCGCTTCAGCATCTTTCGACGAGGTGCGGATCAGCACCTGATCTTTCATACCCAGCCGGGTGATCAAGCGGGCCAGCTCGTCGAAGTGATCAATCATGCCGGGTTTGAGGTCCGGTTTGTAGAGGATTCGGTCTTTGCCGGCGATCAACAGCTCCTCGAGCGTTGCGACGGATTGATCCGAAAGCGAGCCGTCGCGGTAGCGTTTCTTCAAGGCTTTCAGTTGCGACAGGGTGAGCGCATTGGCGGGGCCTTCACCATTGGTCTCCCGTTCCAGCGTGGCGTCGTGAACGATCACGAAAACGCCATCGGACGTACGCTGGATGTCGGTTTCGTAGACATCGTATCCTTTGCGAATGGCAACTTCGACATTGGCGACTGAGTTCTCCGGGGCCTGATCGGCTTTGTCTTTGTCGTAGCCTCCCCGATGGGCGGCAATGAGGACGTGTGACGGGGCAGGCGCGAGTGCTTCCTGACCGGTTGCGATCCCCTTGAAAAATATGAGAAGCAACAGGCTCAGCCGTATCGATGCCTGAATAGGGGCGGGGTTCATTTCAATGAAAAGGGGAGGGGCGGGAAGGAGCGGTTACTTCAAAGGGTTCTCATACCAAACGAGATTCTTGCTGAAATGCCCGGCGATCAGGACATCGAGATCGGTGTCGCCATCCATATCGACGAGGCGGGTGTCGTAGCTGCTCTGCTTTTCCCCGATGACATGTTTGGTGAAGTTGGCTTTGCCGTCGTTTTCATACCAGGCTGCTGTGCCGTCTTCCAGGCAACCGCAGACGACGAAATCAGGGTCTCCGTCCTGATCGATGTCGTCGATGGCGAGGCTGTGGGGGGATTCGATTTCAGTATCGATTTCAATCTGTTCGAACGACGGGCCTTTGAACCAAAGCGTGCCGATACCGTGGCCGCGAGTGGCTACAAAGTCCATCACGCCGTCGCCGTTCATGTCGTGAGGTATGATGTTGGTTGCGCCGGGTTGATTCTCCGCGAGCAGATGTTTCTTCCACGGGTGGGAACCGTCAGCAGGTTGTTCCCACCAGGCAAACCACTCACCGCCGGGAAACTTCTCGCCGCCCTTGGCTGCGCATGAGATGTCGGGTTTCCCGTCGCCATTCACATCGCCGAATCCTGTGTAATGAGAGCCGCCCGGCGCATCTTTATCAGCAAAAATGTGACGTTCCCAGCTTGCAGCGTTTTTTACATTCTTCGGGACCTTCTGCCAGGTGAGTGAATCATAAAACGGGGTGGCTCCCTCCGGGCGTCCGGAGTTCGCTATCAAATCGAGCTTGCCGTCACCATCAACATCGCCGGTGATGAGGCAATGGGTTCCCAGAATATCATCGTCGACGGTCCGGAAGGTCCACGCGCCTGAAAGCGGATCGTTGTCGGGACATTCCAGCCAGAAAACTGTGCTGGTGGACCCGCAGAAATCCATATCGCCGTCCCCGTCCACATCGAAGACGGTGCTGTGAATGGCGGCGCCTCCGATTTTACGTTGGGAATCACGCGGGCCGTAGCGGTGCAGGATGACTTCGCGTTGCCAGTCGGGGCCGACAAAGAGGGAGACGGTATTGCGAAAGGAAGTGATGACGTCGATGTGCCCGTCACCGTTCCAGTCATGTGCGAAGGCGGTGTTGATGTTGCCGTTCTTTGGTCCTGCGGGAACAATGACATGTTTCTTCCATTCATCTGTGGCGCCCGCAGACACGACGCACAGGGAAAGGATTGAAACGTAAATGGGGAGTTTCATGGGCATTTTCTACCAGAAGTCGAAGGAGCCGGAAAGCTGATAGATGCGTGCTGTTTTGAACTCGACATCATTTTGCAGATCGAGATGCTTGGTTCTGATGAAAGTTGTCCTGTTTGTTTTCTTTGCTCTGGTTTGCGGCCTTTCCGTTTCAGCGGAAAAGCCCAACATCGTTCTGATTTTCGTCGATGACATGGGCTACGGAGATCTGGCGTGCTACGGAAACAAGCAGAACAAAACGCCCAACATTGATCGTCTGGCTGCAGAGGGCCAACGCTGGACGAGTTTTTATGCATCGGGATCCACCTGTGTCCCCAGTCGACGCGGTTTGATGAGCGGGCGGCATCCGAACCTGATGGGGAAAGATCCGCTAAAAAGTGCCCAACAGGAACTGATGCCGGCGATGCTGAAGCGACAGGGTTACGCGACGGCGATTCTGGGCAAATGGCATCTGGCCGGGTATCCTAAGGATTTCACGGCGTCTCCGATGCACCCACTCGAATGCGGGTTCGATTACCATTTTGGAACTCCCGGCAGCAATGATGTTCCTGCCCCGCCCGGAAAGAAACAGACGCGCGAGGTGTTTGATCAATGTGACAAGTTCTCATTCCCCGTTCCGTTGATTCGGGGACGGGAAGTGGTGGAAATGCCGGTGAACCAGGAGTTGCTGACCAGGCGCTACACGGAGGAGGCGGTGAAATGGATCAGCGATAAGAAGGACGAGTCGTTCTTTCTTTATCTCGCCCACAATATGCCGCATGCCCCGATATTTGCGGCGCCGGAGTTTCAGGGACGCAGCAAAGGCGGGCGATACGGGGATGTGGTTGAAGAGATCGACTGGTCCGTTGGTGAGGTGATGAAAGCGGTCAAGGAGGCGGGGATTGACGACAACACTCTGATCGTCTTCACCAGCGACAATGGTCCGTGGACGATGTTCGGCCCTCACGGCGGGGTGGCGACTCCGCTGCGGGGTGAAAAAGGGACGTCCTGGGAAGGCGGGTTTCGCGTGCCGGGAATCTTCCGTTGGCCGGGTAAGATTAAGCCGGGCGTGGAGGTGAACGGAATGGCGGCGAATCTGGATCTTTATGCCACCTTTGCAGCGCTCGCGGGTGCGACGGACCTGCCTGCGGATAAAAGCGGCTGGATGTCGCAGGATCTGTCGGGTGCGCTTTTGAATGGCGAACCTCCGCCGCGTCAGCAGTGGTTTTTCGGTGGTCATGCTTTCCGCTCAGGCAAATACAAGATTCACCTGGAGAGCAAGGATCGCTCTTCCGATCCGAACACCCGCAAGCGCGAGCCGATGACGAAACACAATCCGCCTCTGCTCTTTGATCTGGAAGCGGACCTGAGCGAAACCAACAACCTTGCAGCGGATCACCCGGAGGTCGTGACCCGGTTGCTGAAGGAAATGAACGCGCTGAAGAAAGGGAAGTAGAACCGGTCAGGCGCTTTCAAGCCCTTCCATCGTCGTGGTTCCGGTCCCGAACTGATCCGTGGCCATGCCGAGCTGTTGCAACATGGAAACGTAGAGATTGGGAAGCGGGTAGTTGTCGTCCCGGTTAAACGCGAGGTGTTGGCCGTGCTTGAACCCGCCCCCGGCAAGTATTATCGGCATGTTTTTGGTGTCGTGGCTGCTGGCGTTGCCGAGATTGGAGCCAAAGAGAACCATGGTGTCGTCCAGCAGTGAATGATCTTTCAGCTTCTTCAGGAAGCTGCCGACTTCGTTCATCACGGCGGATTCAACGATGGTGAGTTGTTCGATCTTCGCAGGGTCTTTGCCGTGATGGGAAAGGTTGTGGTAATCGATATCGATGCCGGGAATCACAGGGACGGAATTGTTTCCGGCGAAGTTGTAGGTCACAAAACGGGTGGAGTCGGATTCGAGAGCGAGGTAGGAGACATCGTACATCAGGCGCATGCACTCGACGATTTTCTTGTGATCGGTTTCGTCTACCGGCGGCTTTTGTTCGGTGACCGGCTTGGGCTTTTTCTCCCAGGCCTGTGCCTTGGCGAGTCTACGTTCCGCTTCCCGAACGGCCTCGAAATACTGATCGAGCTTCTCGCGGTCCCGGCCGCTGACCCGCTTCTCCATGCTCTTTGTTTTCTCCATGACGACATCGAGCACGCTGCGGCCTTCACTGAGGCGGTGCATTTGTTTGGCCTGTTCGTCCGGCTTGCCGGCGAGAAAGAGTTTCTTGAATACCCGGGACGGCATCGTTTCAGTCGGGATTTCGACCCCGGATCGCGACCACGAGATTCCGGGGCCGGAACTGCTCAGCGAGAGGGAGGCGAACCGCGTTTCGCTTCCGAACTCAGCGGCGGCCCGTTGATCCAGCGAAATGGTATTTCGAAAGCCTGCGCTGTTGGGGTGCGGTGCGCAGGTGAGGTAGGATTTGTAGGAGCTGTGTCCTCCGCCAACTTCCGGATGCGAAACGCCGGAGATAACCGTGTAATCGTCCCGCAAATCACCGAGCATCTTCAGATAGGGAGTCTCTTCGTAGTCGCGACCCGAAGTTGTCGGTAGAATGTTAGGCCCATGTAATCCCAGCCCGACATTTACGGCAACCATCCGCTTTGCTTTGGCTCCGGCTGATGCGGCGACGGCGGAAGCGGGCTGAAGCGCTTCCAGAAATGGCAGGCCAACGGTGACTCCTGCTCCACGGAGAAAAGTTCGGCGGGAAGTGGAAGGTGGGTGGTTCATGGTTTTCGGAAGGCTTCGGTTTGGACAACGTTGTGGATCAGACTGCGGAATCCGTGACCGCTCTCACTTGTTTGGGCGACGATTGCTTCGATCGTGGGGCGGTCGGAAAACCCCAGCTTTCGACCCAGTCCATAGGTCAACAATTTGTGAGCCAGATTTCGAGTCAACTGATCCGGGTCACGGGCGAGGAGCTGCTTGAATTCCCTGATGTCGGAGAAGGTGGCGCCGTCCGGCATTTCCCCGGTCGCATCCACTTCCTTCCCGATCCGGTATCGAACCCAGGCATAGGTGAAAGGAGCCTGATTAAAATCGGGACGCTTCGCATCTTCGGCCATGGTCCGGTAAGTGGTGCGAAACCCACCGATGGGGTCAAAGCACTCCAGGGCGAAGCCCGGCGGATCGATCTTCTGATGGCATGCGGCACAGGATTTCACATCCCGGTGTTTGGCGAGCTGTTCGCGAATGGTCGAAGCGCCGCGAATATCGGGTTCTACGGAACCGACGTTGTCCGGCGGCGGTGAGGTCGGGAGACCAAGAATATTTTCCAGAACCCAAACGCCGCGCAACACGGGTGAGGTGTAGGTGCCGTTTGCTGTTACTTTTAAAATACTGGCCTGCGTCAACAAGCCTCCTCTGATGCTTTCAGGGAGCAATGACACCTTCCGAAACTGCTGCCCTTCGACTCCCTCAATGCCATAATGCTTTGCGAGTCGACCGTTCAGAAAAGTGAAATCGGAATCGACAAAAGTCACCACACTCAAATCGTTTTCCAAAACCTCCCGGAAGTAGTGTTGCGTTTCTTTGACGATGGACAGCCGGAGCAGCTCATCATACTCGGGATAAAGCGATGCGTCGGGCTCGGTAAAGTCGATATCATACAGATCAAGCCATTGACCGGTGAAGCTATCCACAAAAGCTTCCGCCTTTGGATCGGTCAGCATTCGTTCGACCTGATTCCGCATCACGCTTTCATCTTTGAGCTTTCCGCTCGCGGCAAGATTCATCAGTTCGGCGTCGGGCATCGAGTTCCAGAAAAAGTAGGACAATCTCGATGCCAAAGCGGCGGGACTGATCTCATCACTTCCCTGTTCGTCGAGAAACAAAAACTCCGGAGAACAGAGCATCGCTTTCAGCCCTCCCCGCAAAGCCGACTCGAAAGAATCTCCAGCCTCCATCGCTGATGACACCAGTCGAGAATAGGGGGCGAGTTCTTCTGCGGTCACTTCTCTGCGAAAGGCAAGCGGTGCGATTCGGCGCAGTATATCCTCACCATCTTGAGCGGTTCCTTTTTCCAACTCGACCTCGCCGAGGAGTTGTTTGCGGCTGGGCGGTGGCCACGCCTCGATCGGGCCTTCGATCACAATATCGCCGATCTCGATCCCCGGTTCCGGCCAGGTGTCGGCGTCTTTCCGGGTGTCGCGCGTTCCGTAACACTTGGGCTGAAACGTGCCGTTCGGTTCCACAAGACGATCTTCAAATTCAATTGTCGACCACACATCGGGAGGCACATCGTAGTAACCCACCAGATGGCGCTCCTTTCGATTCACGATGGTGTCGCCGCCGTAGATCCGGAGGGTGACCGGCTTATCACTCTGAATGGCCCTTACTTTGAGCGTTCCCCGATAGGTTCCTGCCGGAACCCGCAAGCGTGAAAAATTAACCAGGTTCGTAGGGCAGTATCCGGACTGAAACACCACCAGCCCGGCATCGGTCCGGCGGAACATCTTCCCGACCTGTTTCAGCTCCGGGTTTCCCTGCCAGTCGACCTGCTTCAGCAGATTTGTCTCGTGCCGAATGAACTTTGGTTTCTGAGGCGGTCCGATCACTGCGTCCAGAACTTGGTCGGCTGCTTCCAGATAAGCTTGCATTGCTTCGGCAGAAACAGCGAGGCCCTCTCCTACGCTGTCAAAGCCGTCCGTCGAAGTATCCTCCGGCAACCCTTCGACCCTGACGTCTGCTCCAAAAAGATCGCGCACGGTGTTTTCGTACTCCCTCCGATTCAATCGACGTAATACAACGTCGCGCCGTTTCGACTCGGCTGCCTTGATCGTCCCGGCAAGCAATTCGGTGATCTTCTCAATCGATGCCGCTTCAGGACGGGCCTTTTTCTTCGGCGGCATTTCTCCGGACTGAATTTTGTCATGAGCCAGAATCCAGCGACGGGCGGTTTCTTCATTCGACAGATCATACCCGAGATCAAACAAATCAATCCCCCCGTCTGCCTCGGGACCGTCGTGGCAATCGATACAATGTTTGTCGAGGAACGCCACGAGTTCAGCCGGGCGGTCTTCGCCGCGGCCCGATGTAAAACCACTGAATGTCGTCGCTACACAAAAGATCAGGACTGCAAAGCGGGGCATCATTGCCATGATCTTACAAATCCACCGGTCAACTGCAAGAGCGGGATCAGTGATCCCATTCGGGGCGTTCGCGACTCTCCATGACCGCGGCAGCCAGCGCGATGTCGGAAGGAAAGGTGATTTTCAGGTTGGGCTCCGGATTATTGACCAACGCTACTTCCACCCCGAGCGCCTGAACGGCTGAAACTTCATCCGTGACCAACTCATCGTCGGCCAGAATCTTTTCATACGCCTCCCGCAACAAATCAGCCCTGAAGATCTGCGGTGTTTCCATGGCCCACAACTGATCCCGGGATACTGACTCGACGACATGATGCCCGTCAGGATCGCTTCGTTTCAGGGTATCTGAAACGGGATGAGCCAGAGTGGCTGCGCCGGTCCTTTCCGCTTCCTCGAAACATCTGGAAATGGACCGGGGAGAAACCAGAGGGCGAGCGCCATCGTGAACCGCAATGAACTTTGCGTCCTCGGCGATAGCCTGAATCCCGTTCCAGACCGACAGATGTCGTTCCGCTCCGCCTTTGACCGTGCCTTTCAGCTTGGTAAACACGCCTTCGACCACGGCAGAAGTCACAACGACCACTTCGTTGACATCCGGACAGTGTTCGAAGGCATTGATCGACCGGCTCAAAACCGGTCGGCCGGCAAGATCCGCCGCGAGTTTGTCAAATCCCATGCGCCGACTGCTCCCGGCGGCAACGATAATTGCCGAGATAGACATGATCAGAATTAACTGAGCTTTGCCATTACAACCTGCGACAAGGTCTTTCCATCAGCCCGTCCACCAGTCGATTCCTGCAAGATCTTCATGACCTGTCCCATTTCCTTGCGTGAGGTTGCTCCCACCTGTGCCACAGCTTCATCGACAAGTTTCTCAAGTTCCTCATCGCTCAAAGGCTCAGGGAGATAGCCCTGCAGAACTGCAAGTTCCTCCTTTTCCTTCTCAGCCAGTTCGTCCCGCCCCGCTTTGGTGAATTGTTCGATAGAATCCTGTCGCTTTTTGACTTCGCGGCGAATTACGGCGATCACTTCGCCGTCGTCGAGCTCTGCATCAGCCCCGCCTTTTTCAATCGCTTCGTTTTTGATAGCCGACTTCAACATCCGGACCGTATTTAAGGTCAGGGTGTCTTTTTCCCGCATTGCGGTTTTCATGTCTTCGGTGATTTGCTGCGACAGATTGCTCATGCGGGAGCTTATACCCCTTTTGACTGCAACTTAAAACTATTTTGAGCACTGGAAATACATCTCCCAACCTGGCTGCAAGAACCTGGATGTCCTGCCTTGGGCTGATATGCATCGCCATGGGCAGCCTGTTTGTATGGTATCTGTGGGCCTCCTACAAAAAAGCGAGTATCACCAATTCCTGGATCGAAACTCCGGCCACGATCACCCAATCGTCGATCGATGTGTCGCAGCTCACTCAACATTACATGACGAAATACCGTCTCGATGTGGAGTACACCTACGAATTTGAAGGGAAAAAATACACAGGCACGCGAATCAAACGGCTTCCCGTCGAGAGCGGGGATGACCTGAAGGTGACTAAAAAGATGAAAGCATATCCAATCGGGGCTGAGGTCACGGCTTTCGTGAACCCCTCCGCTCCGGATGAAGCTGTGTTGGAACGAGACTCCAAGGCAGCGCTCTATTCAATATGGTTTCCATGCCTGTTCGTCCTCGGGGGAGTCGGGATTATCATCGCGAACCTGTCCCGGCGGAAGGCCGTTGTTGATGAGTGAGGATTTGACGACAGTGGAATGCCGGGAGATTTCGAGGAATTCTCCGTTTTACCCGGCCATGTTGGAACTGCGGCAGGCGGTCCTTCGCGAGCCGCTTGGGTTGAAGTATTCCCCAGCGGACCTCGCGGCAGAGACGGATCAACGGCATTTTGTAGTGGTCGACCGATCAGGATCAGGAGACGTCGTTGGGTGTGCTCTTCTTGTGGAAACGACCCGACCTGTTGCCAAAGTAAGGCAAGTGGCCGTCGCAGCATCTATGCAAGGCAGGGGATTGGGAAAAGTCTTAATGACCGGGGTTGAATCTGCGGCGGCTGCATCCGGATTTGCTGAGATCCAACTGCATGCGCGGGAAACAGCGATCCCTTTCTACCAGCGGATCGGTTACGTGGTCACCAGCGAGACCTTCGTGGAAGTCGGTCTGCCACATGTCGCTATGCGCAAAGTGCTCGAAGGGTTGGAATAAATTTCTCTCTAGGGGACGAGTTCAAAACTCAGAGTATCGAAATCCTGACCGTTCACCTGAATCGTGATCCTGTGCTCGCCGGCATAGAGTGTCCTCGTCGTCATCAAACGCATCGGATGCCGTTTCCTGATCTTGAGGACTTTTCCGGCAGCGACTTCCGCCTGTTTGAGCTTAAACACCTTTTGTCCCCCGGGCTTTCCGTCGCCGGCAAACTGCATTCGATAATCGATCAGGAGGTTTTGGTCACGGTGAGATTCTATCTCAATCGAAAATTCAAGAGCATCGCCGATCTTGACCCTGGGAGTCTGAACCGCGCAATCCTTAATTGTAATGTCAGGGACTTCGCCGAATCCCATCAAGGCAAGCGCCTCAATATTTCCCTGCTTCACCAACGTCCGGGTGGAATGACGAATGATGAACGCCATTTCCTTTTCATTTTGCTGACCGCTCTTTTTCCACCGCTGCAGCGTCTGGATCACCAGTGATGGATCCAGCTTACTGATATCGTTCAGGTGATTCGCCACTGAGCGGGTCACGTAACGTGTTTCATCCGCAAATAACCGGTCCAGGATCGGCACCGGCTCCCGATAGTCGATCCCGATCTTCTGACACCAGGGAAGCTTCGGCCGGGTGCCTTCACTGGCGAGCCGTCGCACATGGTAGTTTTTATCATCTGCGCATTTGCCGAGGAATGTCATCGTTTCCCCGGGGAATCCATTGATAAAGTAACGGATCGGATCTTCAGCTGAGAACCGCTTCGTGATTTCCTGAAGCGCTTTGAGAGACTTTTCCAGATGCCGGGAATCACATCCGCGGGTAGCCACAAAGTGACCCAATGGAGCGATGATAAAATCGCCAAAGTCATCGTCCCGCTTCCCTGGATCCAACTCGGAGGGCAGTGATCTCAAAACGATTCGAAGTGCCTTTGGGTAATCCTCCGGCAAATCTGCTGCCAGACATTCTGTGATGTGCGTTATCCGTTCCTTCAGCTCCAATTGAGGAAATGCTTTGAGAACCTTTTCGCAAAACTCCGCCCGGGGGAAGTCCGGGGCGGCGGCAGCGACCTGATGGGAGAGCCACTCGACTTTCTCCCGATTGAACAGCTGATCTTTCAGCGAGAAAGTCGACGCTGCCTTCATTGGCTCGCAAAAGCATTGCCTTCGCCGCGACGTTTCTGGAAGGGCGCGCTTTCAACCACCCCAATCAGAATCTCCTTGAGCGTTCCGCCGTTCTTTTCAGCCTGTTTGACGATCCCGTCGATGGATGGTGCATCGAAAAACTCAACCCCGCGACCGGTTCCATAGGTCAGCAGCTTCTCTGCCATACACCGCTGAAAATCAGTCTTACGATCTGTCGCCAACACCTGGGCAAGTTTCCCTACGGAATCAAATTTCTCACCGGTGACCAGTTCCCCGGACGAATCAATTGGCTTGCCGTTTTCCTCTGCCCGGAACTGACCGACTGGATTGTATTTCTCCAGCGCCAGTCCGATCGGATCCATCCGCTTATGGCAACTGGCACACAAAGCTTTCTCACGATGGACTTCCATCATCTGGCGCATCGTCAGCTTTTCCTTTTTCCCTTTGGACTCTTCAAGCTCAGGGACATCCGGCGGCGCAGGGGGGGGAGGAGTTCCCAAAAGATTCTCCAACACAAAGAGCCCGCGCTTCACGGGAGATGTTCGGGTCGGGTTGGAAGTCACCACCAGAAAATTTCCCTGTGTCAGGACACCTCCATTACGATTGTATTCGGGTTTCAACGCCACCTTCTGATGTTCTCTTCCTTTTACGCCCGGTATTCCATACCAATTCGCCAACTCTTCATTCACAAATGCATAGTCCGCCGTCAGCAACTCGGTCGCAGGTCGATTCTCTCTGAGGATATGACCAAACAGCATCTCTGATTCCTCCTGCATCTCTCCCCGCAAACGCACCGAGAACAATTTCAGTGCTTCTCCCAAATCCTTAATCTTCAGGATCCTTCTCGCATCAATGTTGATCGTCTGGACATCCCGGGCCTGCAGCCACTGTCCCACGAAGTTCTTCACAAACCGTTCTGATTTTCCGTCCTTCAACATCCGGTCTATTTCTGATCGGAGATTCTTCCGGAGTTCATTTTTTCCCGCCAGTTCCATCAACTTGTCATCCGGACAACTGCTCCACAGGAAATAAGAGAGTCGTGAGGCGAGGGCGAATTCATCGACTGGCACCGTCTTACCCGGATTGTCGGGCTCAGCTTGAATCTCCGCCCGGAACAGAAACTTCGGCGATACCAGAATCGCCGTCATGGCCTGCCGAATAGCTTCCTCAAACCCGGTCTCGGGCTGAGCGTCTGCAAACATCGTGATTGCGACCAACCGATCCAGAGTTTTGTCATCAACGGGTCTCCGGAAAGCCCGGGTCGCCTGAATCTTCAGGATCTCCCGTGCGTATTTCTTCCGTCCTTCGGCATCCGGTGGAGCAATGCCATCGAAAAATATCTTCTTCATCGCGTAGGGATATTCCTTGAGCGATCCATCCAGTGGCCCGGTGAATTTGATTACCTTAACCCGCATCGCCAGATAGCCTTCATCTTCACCTGGCGGTTGATCGGGAATCATCTTGATCTGAATCTGCTGATCCCCGCGCTTGACCGGCAGTTTTGTTTTAAACTTCAGATTCTTCGAGAATTCCCGGCCGAGAGGACGCTCGCCGACCTTCTTCCCATTCACCCAGAACTCAGCTTTCGCTGTGTTCTCAGTGTCATCGTTGGTCCCCCTGATCTCATATTCCACTTCAAATTCGTGCTCCCCGGTTCCCGGGATCCAATCTTTCCCCTCCACCGTCCGGCCATGACGGAAATCAAGCCAATCCGCCGTTATCTTGGCGTTGTCCGCCTTCTTCAATTCCTTCCCGGTAATAGACCGAACCGGTATCCGGCCTCCGTCATCCGATATGACCTCATCAATAATCACATCAGCCGCCATCAAGTATTTCTCCATCAACAACGGCGAAAGCGACAACACATCACCAATCGTATCGAAGCCGTAACCAGTGTCGTCCGGTGGAAATTCTTCGTCCGTATCGAATTTCACATCGAAGAGGTCCCGGATCGTATTCTCATACTCCGTCCGGTTCAGGCGGCGAATGGTCACCCGCCCCGGGTCAGGATTGGCCGGATCCAGCATGAATACCTTGCTCTCAATCCACTTCGCGATCATGGCCTTCTCTTCGGACGAAGGCTGTTTCTTCTCTGCTGGCGGCATGATTGATCCCCGCAAATTCCGCCACACTTTCAACCAGTGCTCATGATCCCCGATGTGCTCGGCAACTGAATCCCAGTCATCCATCACGAAATCCCCCCGATCAGAACCATCCGCGTGGCAATCATAACAGTACTTCGACAGGAGAGGCTCGATCTTGGCGTCAAAATCGGCGTCAGCCTGTGAAATGGCGGGTAATAAAAGGCCCAGAGCTGCGAGCCCCGGGCCGATCGGTTTAAGCAAAGTGCTCATCAATTAGTATACGAATAACCTACGATCACCGCCTTCGCGACCAATTCGCGTGATCGTGGTTTTCCCAATTGGCGAATCCAGCCGAACAGCGTACGTTCCCACTTCATCTCCCTGTTGATCGTAAAGCTGTTTCGATCAGACAGAGGGGCTTCACTGATCAGACCCTATTGACTCGTGGAAACTGAAAATGCTGCTACTCCCCGAAAATCTGCTGCCTGTGGGCTGACGGATGTGGACTGGATTGCGTGGCTCGCTGAACAGGGGGAACCGAAATTCCGGGCCAAACAAATCCTCGATTGGATCTTCAAGAAGCGGGTCACCTCCTTTGAGGCCATGACCAATATTTCGCCCAAGCTGCGATCGGCTCTGGATGATGCTTTTGAGCTCAATCCGCTGACGCATGTCCGTTTGAATGGCTCCAGCGACACGACGCGTAAATTTCTGTTCCGGTTGGAAGGTGACGGCCGATTGATCGAGACCGTTTTGATCCCGGCCTCCCGCGCCCTTTATGGTGGTCGGAGTGATCGCCTCACCCTGTGCGTGTCGAGCCAGGTGGGGTGTGCTTTTGACTGCAAGTTCTGCGCAAGCGGGCTGGCAGGATTCACCCGGAACCTCACGGCGGGGGAAATCGTGGCTCAGGTCCTCATGGCCGAAGCGGAAACCGGTGAGCGGGTCAATAACCTGGTGTTCATGGGAATGGGGGAACCACTGGCGAACCTGAAGAACCTCACTCAGGCCATCCAGATCCTCAACGCGGAGTGGGGAGTCACTCTGGGAGCCCGGCAGATGACAGTTTCGACGAGCGGGCTCGCGCCGATGATCGAAAAGCTGTCCGAAATTCCAATCCAAATCCGACTGGCGATCTCCCTTCACGGGGCCACCGACGAAGTTCGGCAGAGGATTATGCCGGTGAATGAACGCTACAATCTGCAGCGTCTGTTCGAAGCCCTCAACATCTGGTCAGGTCGCAAGAAACAGAAGATCACCTTCGAATACATTCTCATCGAAGGCGTGAACGACGGGCTTGATCAGGCCAAAGTTCTTTCCCAGCGAGCCAACAATCTGGGAGCAAAAGTCAACCTCATTCCCTACAACACCGTGGAAGGATTGGAGTGGAGCCGTCCAAGCGAAGCCGTTCAGGATGCCTTTCTCGATGTTCTTGTGAAAGCCGGCGTGCAGGCGACGCTTCGACGGGAGAAAGGGCACGACATTGATGCCGCTTGCGGACAATTGCGTTTGCAGGAGGAAACCGCCGCCGGAGTGATCGAAGTTCGATCCTAGCCGGTTGGACTACTTCCGGTACAAACGCAGGATAGCAATGGCCCCGTCACCTTGAGTGCGATTACTCACTTCTACCGATCCACCGTGCAGTTCAGCAGCCTCTTTCACAAAACATAAACCCAGCCCGGAGCCTTTTCGCCCCTCCTTAGTCGCGCTGTGTTTGAGAGAGTAAAAGCGATCGAAGATTTTCCCGGTCGCGTAGTCAGGAATCCCAGGCCCGGAGTCAGTGATAGAAAGGGCGATTTCACAATAGCGCTCAGAGAGTGAGATTTCGATCGTGGAGGATTCATTCTCGGGTGAGAAATCGACCGCGTTTGACAGCAAGTTGCGAATAGCGATCTGAAGCATGAGCCGATCCCCTTCGATCTCGACCGTTTGATCAATCCCCTTCGGCACGAGGGAAATCCCTTTGGCTTCAAGTCGGCTTTCACACTCCGCTATTTCCTGACGGATCAATTCAGCCAGATCAATGGTCTCGGTCTTTGCCAATCCGGTCTGGCTTTCCAGGGCCGCCAGTTGCACGAGGCGACGCACAAGGTCTTCGCTACGGGAGGTTTCCGCGAGGATGTTTGCCAGAAACCGTTCCCGCTTCTCCACCGGCATGTTTTCGTCGATCAACTCCGCGGCGCCTCTGATAGCTGCCAGCGGACTCTTCAATTCATGCGTCAATGCCTGAACGTAATTCTCCACGTAGTGCTTTCCCTCCAGCTCCCGTCGCATATTCTCGATGGCACGGCTGAGCGACCGTATTTCGGCAAAGCCGGTTTCAGGAACGGATGTCCTTTCGCCCCTGGCCACCATTCGCGCGAGTCCCGTGAGCCCTCCAATCGGTGAAACCAGCGCGTATGTCCAAATCGCCCCGAGAATGGCCACCACCGCCGCAGCGATGAAGCTCCACTTCAGAATCTTTGCCCGGGAATGTTCAGCAAAAGGGGCCATCGCCGTTTCAGGACGGGAGACCGTCAATGTGCCGATCAATTCTCCGTTGTGGTTGATCGGTGCCGCGATGAAAAACACCGAACTCTGCGAATCTTCGGGATCAGTTCTTGAGGACCGCACCCCGTACTTCCCCTGACGTGCCAGGTAAACGTCATTGTACTCAGAGTAGTCCTCGCCTTCCCGCAATCCATTTTCAGAATCAAAGATCACCGTCCCCGTTGCGTCAGTGACATAGACGTTGGATTGAATGCTTTTCTTTTCGAGTTGATAGATCTTTGCAGAAAACTCGCGGGCGAAAGCTTTTCTGAACGATTCCCTGAACCGCGTCGGATCGATCTTTCCATCGACGATATCCTGCTCAATGAGCGACGCAAAAAGGTGGGCGAAGTCCACCAGCGGTTCCTCTGCCGCCTGCGAATACATCGTCTCGACGTCTTCCCGGAGCGTCTTCATCAACACAAAAAATCCACCTCCCGCAATGGCGAGAAATCCGGCAATGATGAGAAGAGTGATCCGCATATTCGTCAATCAGAGCTCTTCGCGCAAACTGTAGCCCACGCCGCGGTGAGTCACGATGGCATCCAGGTTGGGGTCGGCATCGCGCAACTTGGCTCGCAGGCTTTTGATGTGAGCGTCCACCGTCCGGTCGAACGACGCTTCCGGTTCATCCCACACCAGATCCATCAGTTGATCCCGCGTGTAGACCCGGCCGGGATGTTGGAGGAAAACCTTGAGCAATCCGAACTCATAACGGGACAGGTTGAGCGACGTCGTTTGCCAATGAGCCTGCATCCGTTCGCAGTCGATCTGCAGTTCACCGACCTGGATCATGGTGCTGTCGGCGGAAGATTTCATCTGGTTCTGGCTCCGCCGTAAAATAGCTCTGACCCGGGCCACCAACTCGCGGGGGCTGAACGGTTTCACCACATAATCGTCCGCCCCGATCTCCAGCCCGACGACACGATCGATTTCGTTTTCGCGAGCGGTCAGGAAAAGCACCGGAACCGTCGAGGTCTTGCGAATCTCTCGACACACTTCGAAGCCACTGATGTCCGGCAAACCAACATCCAGAATGATGAAGTCGGGAGTCTTATCCGAGAATGCACCGAGCCCTTCGCCACCCGTTCCGGCCAATTGAACGGAAAAGCCTTCAGTCTGCAGCGAATACTCGAGCGTCTCAGCAATAGACGGCTCGTCTTCGATCACAAGGACGCGGGCTTGACTCATAGCGGCGAGTATCGATCAGACAGGGTCTGTTCGTCAACCCAACCCTGTCGGATCGAAATAAATCAGAAAGATCTAAATATTACGGGTCCCCGTTCGTCTAAGAGGTAGATGAAGAGCTTTTGGATCTGGTCAATCTCCGGGGCGCTTTTCTTCTCCGGTCTCGGAGGGGCCAGCGTCATTTTTGCGGATACGGAAGAGGAATCTCCCGAGCCGCAGACAGTTAATGGTGTTGAGCTTCCCGTCTGGGAGCCGGAACATCCCGAGGGCCATTTTGACACTCAGCTCTGGCCTGAACCGACTGTCGAGGAAGTGGAGATCGAACACCTCAAGTTTCTGGCATCATCGCCGGATGTGGATCCCCAGGACCGCAAAATGTATCTCAAAGTGGTCAGGGACTGGGAAGCTGGGCATCTTGCCGATGCCGGCACCAATATCACCCGCGAATCACACAAGGAGCGGTTTAATGACGTGCCCGTGCACGTCCGTTAGTCGGAAGTAACGCCCCTGGTAACGGTAGTTCAGCCGTTCGTGATCGATCCCCAGTAGATGGAGGATCGTGGCATGGAAATCATGGATGTGAACGCCGTCCTTTACGATGTTGTAGCTGTAATCGTCCGTCTCTCCGTGGGTTACACCCCCTTTGATTCCGCCGCCGGCCATCCATTTTGCAAAACACCGCGGGTGATGATCCCGGCCGAAATTGGAGGCGTTGAATTTCCCCTGACAGTAATTGGTGCGCCCAAATTCCCCGCCCCAGATAACGAGCGTGTCTTCGAGCATTCCCCGTTGTTTTAGATCAGTGATGAGGGCTGCGCTCGCCCGGTCCGTTTCCCCGGTCTGTTTTTTGATCCCTCCCGGCAACCCTCCGTGCTGATCCCAGCCCGGATGATAAAGTTGGATGAATCGCACTCCTTTCTCCGCCAAACGTCTCGCCATGAGACAGTTCGCGGCAAACGTCCCCGGCTGTTTTGCGTCTTCTCCATAGAGAGCAAAAGTCGACTCCGGTTCATCGGCCACTGCGGTTACTTCAGGGATTGAGGATTGCATCCGGAACGCCATCTCGTATTGCGCGATTCGGGTCTCCAACTCGGTATCCCCCGACTTGGCCAGTTGGTGCTCATGCAAATCCTTCAACCGGTCGAGCATCTTTCGGCGGCTTGATTTGTCGATTCCATTCGGGGAATTCAAATAGAGCACGGCATCTTTGTCAGGACGGAAACGCACCCCGTCATGCTTGCCGGGCAGAAAGCCACTTCCCCAAAGGCGGGACACGAGAGGCTGGCCGCCTTTTCCTTTTGTCGTTAAAACCACAAACGACGGCAGGTTTTCGTTCATGGAACCTAGCCCGTAGGAGAGCCATGAGCCCATGCTGGGACGCCCCGCAAACTGCGACCCGGTTTGCATGAAAGTGACGCCAGGCCCGTGATTGATCGCCTCGGTATGCATCGCCTTCACAATCGCAATGTCATCGGCTACCTTGGCTGTGTGAGGCAGCAGCTCACTCATCCACTGTCCACTCTTCCCGTGCTGGGCAAATTTGAAGGGGGACCCCACCAGCGGCAGACTGGCCTGATTTCCCGACATTCCGGTCAACCGTTGCCCCTGACGAACTGAATCCGGCAACTCCTGCCCGGTCTCGGCGATAAGACGCGGTTTGTGGTCAAAAAGATCGATCTGCGAGGGACCTCCGGATTGAAAGAGATAGATGACCCGCTTCGCCGTGGCTTTGTGGTGAAGCCCCCCATTGAGAGCCGGATTGTCCGTCGCTGCCTGCAACATATCGGCCAGAGCAATGCCGCCCAGTCCGCCGGCAAACTGGCCAAGCATCTGCCTCCGACTCACGCCGGCGGGATGGTTTGGAGAAAACAAGGAGGAAGGATCCATCGTCTTCAACATGCCTGAGTTTCCATTTCAGGCAAAGCACGCAATTGGCTCAGTAAGATCTCGCAAAAATTTACGTGATAGGAGCCAACAGATCTTCAAGGTCGTTCTCCGTGAACTCCAGCTTTTGCGGTGCTCCTTCCAGGATACCCTCAAACAGCGCCCGCTTCTTTTGCTGCAAGTGGAGAATCTTCTCCTCGATCGTCCCCTGGCAGATCAGTTTGTAAACGAAAACCGGATTCTGCTGGCCGATCCGATAGGCGCGATCGGTGGCCTGCGACTCCAAAGCCGGATTCCACCACGGATCGTAATGAATCACCGTGTCCGCTTTCGTCAGCGTGATCCCGGTTCCTCCGGCCCGCAGGGAGATGAGGAATACCGGCACCTTACCGGATTGGAAATCATCACACAATTTCCCGCGATCTTTGGAGGATCCGGTCAGTGTCTGATACTTGATCTTCTCTTTATCCAGAGCCTGCTCAATAATTTCGAGCATCTGGGTGAACTGCGAGAAGATCAGGATCCGGCGCCCCTCTTCCACCATGGTCGGTAAAAGCTCCATCAGCAGGTCCATCTTCGCAGAACTGCGCGCTTTCTGGGCACTGGGGAGCTTGAGAAGTTTCGGGTGGTTGCAGATTTGCCTCAATTTCATGAGGGCTTCCAAAACCAGAATCTTGGACGCTTCAAAGCCACGCCGATGAATTTCATCCCTCAATTCACGACTCACACTCGCTCGCACCGCTTCGTACAGGTCAATCTGTTTGGGCGTCAGCTCGATCGTCCGCACCATCTCGGTCTTCGGAGGCAAATCCGTCGCCACCAGAGTCTTGGTTCGCCGCAGCATGAGCGGCGCTACCCGGTCCGCGAGCCGTTTCCGCCGTCCTTCGTCACGGAACTTCTCGATCGGTTTGCGATAACAACGGGTGAAACTGTCTTCGCTGCCGAGAAATCCCGGCATCAGAAAATGGAACTGAGACCACAGCTCGCCCAGGTGATTCTCGATCGGCGTGCCCGACAGACAAAGCCGGTGTCGCGCATTAATCTTGTAGGCCACCTGAGTGATTCTGGATCTCGCGTTTTTGATCGTGTGCGCTTCATCCAGAACCACATAGTGAAACTCCTGCTCCAACAGCTCCGCGTCACGAAGCAACACAGGGTAGGACGTCACCACCAGATCCGAGTATCCCAGCACACTGTAATATTTCTTCCGCTGTGGCCCCTGTAGAGTGAGAACCTTCAACGACGGGGCAAATTTCGCTGCTTCCTTCGCCCAGCCCGGCACCACACTCTTCGGGGCGAGGATCAACGTCGGCAGATTCGCCCGGCCGGAAGCTTTTTCGGCATGGAGATGACAGAGGGTTTGGATCGTTTTCCCGAGCCCCATATCATCCGCCAGAATCCCGCCCAGCCCCTGCTCGCGCAAAAACTGGAGCCACTCAAACCCATCCTGCTGATAAGGCCGAAGGGTTGCCTGAAATCCCTGCGGGGCATCCACTTTTGTGGTCGGCTTCAGCGATTCCAGATCCTCCCCGGTCCGAATCAGATAATCCGGAGCCTGATCCACCATTCTCGCTCCGCCTTTTCGGTGTTCCACCGAGAGCTGAGCCGCCCGGACTTTATGAAGCTCAAGCTTGCCGTCGCTGTTCAACGATTTGTTGCCGAACAGCTCGGTCAGAATCGCCAAAATCTCGTGCAGCTTCTTCGCCGGCACCGCAATGAAGTGGCCGGAATCATCCAGCCGAATCGGGACCTTCTTCTTCTCCGGAAGTTTCGCCATGTCATCGAGCTGAAAGCTCACCGGCTGATTTTCCAGATACTTAACGAGACACGGGAGGGCATTCAGCTTCTTCGGCCCGATCCGCACCCCGTATTCAAAACTGAACCAGTCGGTCGCCTCATCTTCATCCGTGATTTCCCCGTAGTAATCCGTCGGCTCAAGAACCTGCAGACCAAAGTTATCAGCAACATGAACCTCTCCACCCAGAACACGGAGCTCATCGAGCCGGTTCGCGATCGTTTCCGCCCAGAACATTTCCTGCTCCGCGACCGTTTTCCCCGGGTGAGCATAACACTGACGAAATTCGTCATGGATTTCATCCCACGGATACATCTCAACCACCCGCTTGAGCCCCAACCCGCGCAGAGCCGTCTCAATGCGGGGATCCGTGCTGTCGATCCGCGCCATCCGCAGCTTTTCCAGCACCGCCCGGCCTTCCGGATCATCCCAATGAAGAATCCCGGCCCGGACATCGTCCGCGAACAGCTGAATCCCCACGGCCGGCAGAGCCATTTTTGAAGTGCTTTCCGATCCACCGCACTTTTCACGGATCGCTTCGATCAACAAAGCCACCACATGTTCGTTATTCGGCGTTGTATCGCCGGAGCTGCGGCCATCCAGCCGCCACTCCCCGTTTTGTGCCTGTTGGAGAACAATACTGACCTCCGAACCGTTCACCTGTCCGAATATCCCGGCAAATCGTCCCTGCAAATTGATCGTCACCACGCGGACATTCTTTTCATCCACCAGGTTGTGCCCTTTCCTCAGGGTGTCGGCCGAGAAGATCGAACCACAGAAAGGCGGATCCGACAGCGTCACTCGCGAGAGCACGTTATCAGCGGTAGCCGCAGGCCTTTCAGACAATGTAGAGGTGGTTGGCACAGGTTGAAATGGGGAGGTAAAGTGCCTAGATTCGCCATAAATTCAACATATGCGAAGTATAATCGAGAATTTTTTCAACGCCGATAGGGTGAAAACGTAGCTAACACTCGCACTGCCAACCGAAGCAGGGGTGGAGGGCTATCCAAAGAAAACAGGGTTGATTCAATGAACGAACCCTGTCGGATCGTGGCCAGGGCGCAGAGACGTATCGCTATTGCCTCTCATGCGCCCGTTGCGTTGCGGCCCGACTCGTCTCATCTTTTCGGCATGAGTCGAGTCTTCACCATCACCTACTTCGCCTTTACGGTCGCATTTCTCTTCTTTCCAGATTCCTTCGCGGACGAAAAGCCCCAATTTAAAGCCGGAGCCGCCATCGCTGATATTTCGCCGGACGTGTTTCCTTTTCAACTCCGCTCCGGCCCGTCGAAATATGTGCACGATCCAATTTCAGTGCGAGCACTCGCCTTTGAAAACGGAACCGGCAATCACTGCCTTATTGCCATCATTGATGCAATCGGCATTGGTCGGGAAATGGCGGATGAAGCAAAATTGATCGTCGCAGAAAAGACCGGATGGGACCCGGGATCGATCATGATTGCCGCAACGCATGCTCACTCGACCCCGAAGGGAGGAGACACGTCGGAAGGCCGGATTGCATACGAAAAGAAGCGCAGGGCGGGACTTGTCGAGGCGCTACTCAAAGCGATCGATGCCCTCGAACCGGCTAAGGTCGGCTTTGCATCGGATGAGGAAGCTTCAGAAGTGCGCAACCGCCGGAATTTCTATGAAGAGGGGGCATCATCGACGCGAAACCCGTTCGGTGGCTACGACAAAGTGCGGATGAATGGCGGAACCAAAGGCATCATCAAACCCGCAGGTCCGATCGATCCGGAGATCTGCGTGGTCGATGTTCGCACTGAACGCGGCAAACCACTTGGCCTGCTCGCCAATTACACGCTTCACTATGTGGGTGGAATGCCAACAGTGACCGAAGAGGACGGACGGGTTAGAGGGATGGCGTCGGCTGATTACTTTGGTGAGTTTGCAAGAGTGATGCCGTTTCGGATGGGCGGCCGACCGCCGGAGAGTTTTGTCGCAATGATGTCGAATGGAGCCAGTGGAGATATTAACAATATTCCTTTCGGCATCGAACGGGCGCCCCGCGCTCCATTCGAGCAGTGCCGGATTGTCGCGAGCAAAACGGCTGACGCTTCATGGCGCGCCATCAGGAAAATCGAGACCTATGATGCCGCGCCGGTGATTGCGACGCGCCAGCGCGAAGTGACGCTTACGTATCGAAAGCCGTCGGAATCTGAAGTAAACAATGCTTTGCGATTGTTGGAGTTGACGGCCGGGGAACGCGAGGAGATCCACAAGAAGACCACCAATTACGCCAACCAGACAATTCGGTTTGCCGATCCCGAAAGCCCGCGAACGGAAGACGTCATTGTCCAGGCGTTCCGAATTGGCGACCAGGCGATTGTATCGATGCCATTCGAGGTGTTGGTGGAAATCGGACTGGAGCTCAAAGAGAAGAGCCCGGCTCCCCGCACTTTTATGATAGAATTGGCCAATGGCAGCTATGGTTATCTTCCTCCGCCGAATCAGGTAGAACTGGGAGGCTATGAAACCTGGTTGGGAACGTCGCGTTTTGAGAAAAACTCTTCGGATCTTTTGGTGAAGGAGTTGCTGGAAATGCTCGGTGAGCTTTGGAAGTAACTTCGAACAGAAACGTGTTTTGAAATCAGATCATTCCCGAAACGAGATTCGCCTGAGGCCCATAAACTTCATTCCTCGAGATTTTGAATCTTGAAGCCTGAAAAGGAATTCAAGATGTGAGATTTCGGAATGTCATGTTCGGTAAATTGAGATTTGATCGAAGGTATCGTTGCTTTATAAAAATCACTCTCATCCAGAATGGGTTGATTGGATGAATAATTCAGTTGATGCATTTCGTTTTTCAGTAGTTCTGATTTCTCAACATTGTATAATCTCAATTGGGCGGGTCCTGTTTTTCTTACCACTTCTGTTCTGAAATTGATCTCAACTGGAAATATTAGTTTCGCCTGAATGGATTTTCCGATCAATCCAGTAGATGTCCATCTGTGGTCATCTTTGTGGCCGAAATTCGTGATGGAATGAAGTTCATGGTCGGCTAATTCTGAAAACTTCGACAGTAATGTTGAGAACTTTGCGGCGTTTTTTTGAACAATTCTTTCATGACGTTCAACTGAGCGCTTGCTACCGGAACAGTTGCATGAAAATCCGATCGCTAAAAATATAGCAACGGTATTTAGTGTGTTCTTTGTCATCGAAATCCTCTGTTGGTTTAATGAACCCTGTCCCCGTGCGCTTCTGATGTTAGCTCCCGATTTTCACTCCTTATGGAACCCGCCTTCCATTTCCAGTGAAATTGCAGAAGGGTCACTTGAAATTGCCCGCATTTTAATTTCGTATTTGCCTCCGTCTCGACCAATTCCGATTGAGAAAGGAGCGCCGTTTGCAGGAATCTGGGCATCCATGGATTTCGGACTGTAGGATACAGGTCGTTCGTTGCCGGACAAATCTATTGTGAAGGTGTTGAATCGTGCCTTTATCCATTTCCCATACTTATCGGTTTCAGGTTTGATTAGAGTTATCTTCGTGAATACCAATTCTCCGGGTAATGCCTCATAGGGAGAAGTAATGATGGTGTCCCCCATTGAAACATCAGCATTCATTTCAAACCCTTCTTCGAGGGCAGAAGGCTCGTAGTAATTTAGAAATTCTTCGATTTTATCAGCTGATACATCTTCCCAGTCAAAATCACCCGCAACGGTCAACGGGTTGTTATGGTCGGGCATCCTTTCCGGTGGGGAAATGGGTGCTGATTTTGTTTTTTCTACGCTGGGAGGAGAATCTCGAACAGTGTGCAGAGCCAGCACGATAATTGCGGTGGCAATCACAATAACAATGAATGATCTACGCAGCTTCATTCTGTTTGTAAAAATCTCTTGGCAGCCTCTTCTATGGGAGGGGAATCAGGAAGTAAAAAACTCATTCTTTAACGAATGGTGAATCGTGATGATTTCTCAATGAGCTACGAATTCTTTTCGTAGAGGGGATTGTGGCGGGCCCGTTACAGGGAGGGGCTCTTCAAAAACACCTGAACGGGGTACGGCCATTGTAAGGTTACATTGCTCGTACCTGAACGGGGTACGACCATCGTAAGGTTACATTGCTCGTACCTGAACGGGGTACGGCCATCGTAAGGTTACATTGCTCGTACCTGAACGGGGTACGACCACCGTAAGGTTACATTGCTCGTACCTGAACGGGGTACGACCGTCGTAAGGTTACATTACTCGTACCTGAGCGGGGTACGACCACCGTAAGGTTACATGGGTTGTAACTGAACGGGGAATCGTTCGGCAGATACTTTTTGGGGGAGGTCGCACGGAGCCACAGGGAACACAGAGTGGAATGCTTCGAAATTGGAGGAAGGGCATTGCTGAGACCCTGTGTTTTCTGTGGCTATACTCGGCTCTGGTAAGACCGAGGTTATCCAAAATGGTGTCACCTTCCGCACCTGAGGAAGGTCGGTGATACGAAGTGGTCGAAGTCAGGATGTCATGGATTTCACTTTCCGGGTCGTTGCCCGGGTATCACTAACTGCTTGGTTTGCTCCGGGATTTCGATAGAATAGTGCGTTGTGGCTGAAGATAAGAACAATCAACCTGAGGACTCCGTCCGTCTCGATATCTGGCTGTGGGCGACGCGGCTTTCGAAAACCCGGCAAATGGCGACGGATGCCTGCAAGCGAAGTCAGATTCAGGTCAATGGCTCGGATGCTAAAGCCAGTCGGCAGGTCCGGGTCGGGGATCGAATCGAATTCAAAAGGGGAGCTCTCAACCGGACGGTGGAGGTGAAAGATATTCTCAACAAGCGAGTCGGTGCGAAAGTGGTGGGCGATTATGTGATCGATCACACCCCGAAAGAAGAGTATGAAAGGGCGGCGGAGATCAGCCGTCAGAACCGGGTGGCGACGCCGAAACGAAAAACCGGGGCGGGTCGGCCGACCAAGAAAGAACGACGGGAAATGCAGGACTTTTCCGAAGAAGCGAGTGCCTTTGAAGAATTTGCCAAAGCTATGAAGAATAATCTATCTCTCTGGATCATCGGACTCGTTCTCATTCTCCCGGGAATGAGTGGTCTGGCGCAGGAAAAGGCGGCGAACCCGCCGGTTCGATCTTTTGCGGTGAAGGAAGGGGTTCCACAACTGAAGCTGAACGAGAATCTGATCGTCTACGCGCGGTCCATCAATCCGGAGAAAAATCCGGAGACCGGGGCCCTCACGGCGATGGCTGCGACCGGCGATGTGGTGATCAAAGCCAAGCCCAAAGGGACGGAGAACTGGATTTACGTGGCGTGCGACAAGGCGGTCTACGATCCTACAGAAGATTCCATCCGGTTGAGCGGGCTCCCGGCGGTGAAATCCGGCATGCAGATTGTTCGCGCGACCGATGCCAAAACGTATGTGAGCGTGAACCGCAAAACCGGGAAGTGGGAAATCAAGGGGCCTCACAAAATAGAGGTCAATCTGGGCAGCTTCAAGAAGCGCTGATTTCGTCCGCAGTCACGGAGCACGCGTCGCCGAAATACTTGCGCCAGACCGGAATCGGCATTTTCTTGGCTGACTATGGTTCAACTCGCCGACGCCTCTACAGATCTTCGCGACGAAATTCTCGCGCTGAAGAAAGAACGCAACGCCGTCATTCTGGCGCACAATTACCAAATTGGTCCGATCCAGGATATCGCTGACTATGTTGGCGACTCCCTCGGGCTCGCGTTTCAGGCCCAGAAAACCCCGGCCGAAGTCATTGCATTCTGCGGGGTGCATTTCATGGCTGAGACCGCGAAGATTCTCAACCCCGACAAAGTCGTGGTGCTTCCGGATGCGGACGCCGGCTGCTCGCTTGAGCAATCCTGTCCTGCGGACGAACTCGCTGCCTTTCTGAAAGAGCACGAGGAGAAGAATTATTACGTCATCACTTACATCAATTCCTCTGCCGGAGTGAAGGCCCTCTCTGATGTGATTTGCACGAGCGGCAACGCTGTGAAGATCGTCGAGGCTGCGCCGAAAGACCGCCCGATCCTTTTTGCCCCGGATGAAAATCTTGGTGCCTGGGTATCTGAGCAGACCGGTCGTAAAATGGATCTCTGGAAGGGGAACTGTTATGTGCACGTTGAGTTCACTCGCGAGAGCATTGCGAAGATCAAAGAAGAACATCCGGACGCCCCGGTGGTGGCTCACCCGGAGTGCACCACAGCGGTTCGGCTGCTGGCGGACGAAGTGTGTTCCACGGAAAAGATGGTTCACTTTTGCCGTGAACAGAAAGCTGATTCCATCATTGTTGTGACCGAGGCCGGGATGTTGCACCGCATTCAGAAAGAAGTTCCGGAGAAGACGCTCATCCCCGGTCCGACCGATCGTTGTGCCTGTGCCGAGTGTCGTTACATGAAGATGAACACATTGGAAAAGCTTCACGCCTGTCTCCGCGACCTCAGTCCGCAGGTGATTATGGACGAGAAGTTGAGGAAGGCATCGGAAGCACCGATTTTGCGGATGCTTGAATTGAGTAAGTGAGGGGAGGGGGGAGAAGAAGGTGTCGGGTTTCAGGTGTCAGGGATCAGGCTCCGAAACAGCGGTTGAGGGGCCTCCGCCGATTCCTGAACTTGACGCTTCGAACCGGCAACGTGCACCAATGCGTCCGCTGATCCCTGAAACCCGGCACCTGAAACCTTCTGAAACCACGCTTTGTTTCAAAGCCTTTGCTGATCCCTGAAACCTGGCACCTGAAACCTTCCTCCTTCATGCTTCGCCCCGTCCTCATTCTCTACAATCTCCTCTTACCGGTTTTCCTGATTCTGGGATTTCCGTCGTTTATTATTAAGGGGATCAAGCGCGGGGGATTGAAACGGAATTTTCGACAACGGTTTGCGGCCTATCAGCCGGAGGTTTTGGAAAAGCTGGGGCGGGAAGGAACGTTCTGGATCCATGCGGTGTCAGTTGGGGAAATCCTCGTGGCGGAAAAGATTATCTCGGCTCTGCATGAGCGCGAGCCGACTCGTAATGTGGTGCTTTCCACGACGACAACGACGGGATACCGGATCGGGGATGAGAAATACGTCGCGTCTGACAGGGTCACAGTCATCCATAATCCGGTGGATCTCCCGTTTGTGACGGCACGGGCCATCCGGCTGATCCAACCCGAAAAGCTGATCCTCGTTGAAGCGGAAGTGTGGCCGAACCTTGTGCGGCAACTGCAGAAACGCGGGGTGCCGGTTCATCTGGTCAATGCCCGGCTTTCACCGCGATCGGAAAAGCGGTATCTGCAATTCGGGGGCTTAATCCGGCCGGTTTTCGGGATGGTCAGTCATGTTTGTGTGCCTTTTGAGACGGACTTCGATCGCTGGTCAGGGCTCGGGGTGGATCGGAAAAATATTACGCTGACGCGCAGTGTGAAATTTGATGAAGATCAGGCAGCGGAACGTCCTGAAGCGAAGATTGCGGAGCTGAAATTGTGGCTTCAGGAGAATGGTGTGGAGGCGGGAAAACAACCGATTCTTCTCGGTGGCAGCACTCATGCGGGAGAGGAAGTGTTGCTGGGCAAGGTGTGGCGTAATTTGCAGAAAACCATACCGGATCTGGCATTGGTGATTGTTCCCCGACATGCCGAGCGGGCCGGGGAGATTCAGGCCGGTCTGGAAGCCACGGGGGAGGGGATTGGCTCGATTCTGCGGGTGGGAAAAAATGTAACGTCGGCTTTAGCCGATGCTGGCACGGGGCCAATGGATTCGTCGACTGAAGCCGACGCTACATCAGAAGGAGAGGGCGAAAATGATGCGACACGATCCAACAGGGTTGGTTCATCGAACAGACCCTGTCTGATCGCAAACACCACTGGAGAGCTGCGGGCCTGGTTTTATTTGGCTGATGTGGTGGTGATCGGCAAAAGTATCACCGGAAAAGGGGGGCAGAACCCGGTGGAACCGGTCATGGCGGGGTGTCCAACGATCGTGGGGCCGAACATGCAGAATTTTACCGGAGTGATGGGGGATCTGGTCGCGGCGGACGGAATCATACAACTGGATGAGGGAAATGCGGATCGTCTTGAGAAGGCAATCGAGGAGATGCTTTCAGATCCGGAAAAACCCGCCGCAATGGCAGAACGCGGTCAGGCGGCCATGGAGATGCATCGCGGTGCGGCGGCGCGGACGGTGGATGTGGTATTGGGAGTGACTTAAAATCCTGGATCTGAAAATTCTTCAATTCCGGGATGAGAACGGAATCGGGTTGTTTTCCGCGCGGGTTCGGATAAGAATCTGGCCATGATCATCGAACCAAAGACCCGGGGTTTCATTTGTACGACGGCTCATCCTGACGGCTGTGCTGGCAATGTGCGCGAGCAAATCGAATATGTGAAGTCGCAGCCGGCGATGGCGAATCCACCGAAGAACGTATTGGTGGTGGGAGCTTCGACGGGATATGGGCTGGCTTCACGAATTGTGCCGGCTTTTGGAGGCGGGGCTTCAACGATCGGTGTCTTTTTCGAAAAACCACCGACGGAACGCAAGACGGCAAGTGCGGGATGGTATAACTCGGCGGCTTTTGAAGAGGAAGCTCAGAAGGCGGGGCTTTACGCGAAGAGTTTCAACGGGGATGCGTTTTCTGAGGAAATGAAGACGCAGGTGATCGAGACGATCAAAGCGGATTTGGGCAAGATCGATATGGTGGTTTACTCGTTGGCGTCGCCCCGCCGGACAGATCCGACGGATGGCGAGACCTACAAGTCGGTGTTGAAGCCGATTGGTGAGCCGTATTCGCAGAAGAATTTGAACACGGAGACCGGGGAGGTGAACTCGATTACTATTGAGCCCTGCACGGATGAGGAAATCGTCCACACAGTGAAGGTGATGGGCGGCGAGGACTGGGAATTGTGGATGGAAGCACTCGGTGCTGCCGGTGTGTTGGCAGACGGGGTGAAGACGGTGGCTTATTCTTACATCGGGCCTGAGTTGACGTTCCCGATTTACACAAACGGAACGATTGGCCGTGCCAAGGAGCATCTGGAGCAGTCGGCGGTGCGGATGAATGAGATTTACGGTGAGGGAACAGCGGTGGTTTCTGTCAATAAAGCGCTGGTGACTCAGGCGAGTTCAGCGATCCCGGTGGTTCCGCTATACATCTCGCTTCTTTACAAAGTGATGAAGGAAGCGGGCAATCACGAGGGGTGTATTGAGCAGATTCAGCGACTTTTTGCGGATCATCTTGGAAGTGAAGGCGGGCCTTCGTACGATGAGAAGGGGCGGATCCGGATAGATGACTGGGAAATGAGCGACGAGGTGCAAAAGCCGGTCCATGAAAAGTGGGCGGAGGTGAATACGGAAAACCTTTCTCAGATTTCAGATTTTTCCGGATATCGCGACGAGTTTTTGAAACTCTTTGGCTTTGGTGTTGAGGGAGTTAACTACGGTGATGACGTAAGTCCAGAGAGATCAATAATTTCGGTTGATTGAGTGCTTTTAAGTTGAAAACAAAGCGCTAACTGGGTATAGGCATTACGACCCACTCTTCTGACCACTCACCGGAGCTTTTTAATGACCAGCCTTACCCGTTTTGTTGCGATTGCAGCATCTTCACTTGCCCTTTCTCTCGTTTTCACAAGTTGCACATTGGATGAGTTGGCCTCTGACCTTGAAGGGAACGAACGGGTGCGATCGAGTTCCAGATATGGGACTTCAAATTACAATGTGAAGAAAAAGAATCAGAAGCGGGCTTATGTGCCTGAGGTGAAGAAAAATGACCTGGTTCTAGCCAAAGCCAATAAGAGCAACACGAAGGTGGTGATCGATATTGCCCGCCAGAAGGGATTTCTCCTGGTGAATGGTAAAATTGGTATGGAAACTTCGGTGTCCACTGCAAGAAGCGGGAAATACACTCCACGCGGCACTTTCCGGATGACCGAGCGGGTTCGCACCGGCAAGCATTCAACGATTTACGGTGTGGAGATGCCTTATTGGATGCGTCTCAGTGGAACGGTTTACGGAGTTCATGCCGGATATCTTCCGGGTTACCCGGCTTCAGCTGGATGTGTTCGTCTGCCTGCTGAGGCTGCTCAGGTTTTCTACGATCACACCGGGTATGGAACTCAGGTGAGTATCGAGTCTTCGTGGTCTCAGTCCTGATCTGAGTTGGTCAGCGGTCCTTGACTGATTGAGAAGGAATTGGAAGGGGGCTTTTCAGCCTTTCGCGGCGCAGGTGGCGCTTTCAACCCGGTCGATGGCGTTGGTAACGGAAGAGGAAAGCTCACGAAACTCTTCGTGACGTTTTGTTTTCTCTTCCTGCAGGATACGGCGAAATTCCCCGTTCTGGGTTTTCAGCCTGTTCTCAAGTTCCTGAATTCGTGCGGCCATTCGGTCACGGATTTCGAGGGCATGGTTTTGAAATGCAACTTCGAGGAGGGCGATGCGGCATTCCATTTCCTCTGCTGGATCCATCAAAGTGATAGGAGCCCGTCGGTCGGATTGCTTTTCGCTGCCCAAATCACTGCTGAAGGCAGGCATGAACGGATCTGGTGAGAGATCGTCGAAGCTTTCGGTCGGAATTTCAGTGGTGAAAGGGAGAGTATCAGTCATGATGCACTTGTCTTGAATACAATTACTATAATTTTTATAATTAAACAACCGAAATATTCCAGAATTTGACCGATGGAGGGGTGAAAATCGGAAAATCTCGTGGTTACGGCTCTGGATTGGATTCCGGGACAGTCAGTCTTCTTTCGGGGACTCAATAGTGGGGTTGCTTCGGAAAGTGACGCCATATAAACTGCGCGGCTATGGTTTGCCGCATTCTGCTTCTAATTGTAACTCTGGTGCCCGTTTTGGCGGTAGCGCAGGAGTTCACCGACCCGAATCCGCCCGAGGTAAAAGAACCCGGGAGCGGGGAAGATTCCGGGGAGCCGGAGGCTTTTGAGGCTTTGACATATCATGCGGCTCCAAAACCACTGGCTGAAGGGGCGGTTACGGCTGATTTCCCCCGGTTTTTGGGACCGACCGATGATGGTAAGTCTCCGGAGACTCACCTGCTGGCGAAATTTCCTGAAGGTGGACCTAAGATTGTCTGGGAGATGGAAAAGGGCACGGGTTACACCTCTCCGGTCATCGTGGGGGATCGTCTCGCGTTTTTTGATCGGATTGGGGATGAGGAAACTCTGCAATGTCTCGATCCGCTGACCGGAAAGGAATACTGGCGCAGCAGTTACCCGATCGAATACCGTGACCGTTACGGATTCTCTAACGGTCCGCGAGCCAGTGCGGTGATCGACTCCGGGAAAGTTTACACGGTGGGAGTCACCGCAATTTTGAGTTGCCACGACTTGAATACCGGAACGGTATTGTGGCGTCGTGACTTGATGTCCGAATTCGGGATCCCGACCTATTTCTTCGGATATGGCACCTGCCCGATTGTTTATGACGGGAAAATCATCATGAATCTGGGTGGGAAGGGTGAGTTGGCAGTGGCAGCGTTTGATCAGCACACCGGGAAGCTGGTGTGGGGGACGAAGCATGAGTGGCGCGCGAGTTATGCGTCACCTGTGGTGAAAAAGCTGCGCGGGGAGGACCGGTTGTTGGTTTTTGCGGGGGGTGAGAGTGATCCGGCGACTGGCGGGTTGTTGTGTATTGATCCCCAAACGGGAGAGCTTTTCGACGCCTTTCCGTGGCGCGCGCCGAAATTTGAGAGTGTGAATGGCTCGACACCGGTGGTGTTGGGCGGGAATCGCGTATACATCAGCGATGCTTATGAGATTGGCGGGGTGTGTCTCGAGCTGACAGAAGATCTGAAGTGGAAGGAAGTGTGGAAGGCACCGTTTCTGGGCAGTCATTGGACGACTCCGCAGGTGATTGATGGAAACATCTACGCTTTCCGGGGCCGGAATGAGCCGGATGCGTGGTTTGTGGGATACAAGGCTGAAACCGGTGAGGAACTTTGGAAAAAGGAGACTTTGTGGACGCAGGAAATCCCCGGAAGCGATCGGGAATACAATCTAAGTTATTTCCGCGGTTGCATGCTTCATGCCGACAAGCGGGTTTATGCTCTGGGCGAGCTGGGAACGCTGGCGATCATGGATTTGTCCGCTGAGGGATATGAAGAGCTTGATCGCGCGCAGCTGTTTCTAGCAAGATCAACCTGGTCGCTACCGGTTTTGAGCAAGGGGTTGCTTTATGTTTCCCAGCATGAGCCGGATTTCATCACTAAAAAACCGCAGCGGATTATCTGCTACGATCTGCGGGGTGAGTGACCCGGTTCCATTTTATCTTTCTTCACATGATCATTCGCAAAAAATCATACGCCAGAGCTGGTCTCATCGGTAATCCGTCGGACGGCTACAATGGCAAAACTATTTCGTTTATCGTTCGGAACTTCGAGGCTGAGATTTGTCTTTGGGAATCTCCTGAACTGGAGATTCTCCCTGCCCGCCGAGATCACTCGACTTTTGAAACATTGGCTGCGCTGCGGGAAGATGTTGCTCATTTCGGATATTACGGAGGCGTTCGCTTGCTGAAGGCTACCGTGAAGCGCTTCTATGATCATTGCGTGGAAAACGGAATTGAGCTGGAGGAGCGGGTGTTTACTCTGCGATACAAGTCCAATGTACCGAGTCAGGTGGGTATGGCGGGCTCGAGCGCAATCATCACGGCAGCATTGAAGGCATTGATGGCATTTTATGGGGTCACCATTCCGCGGGCCGTTCAGGCAAACCTGATCTTATCGGTTGAGAATGACGAGCTGAAGATCCCCGCCGGATTACAGGACCGTGTGATCCAGGCGTATGAAGGCGTCGTGTTTATGGATTTCGACAAAGAGACGATGGAGCAACAGGGGTTCGGAACCTATGAGCAGCTGAAACCTGAGGCACTCCCTTCTCTTTACATCGCCTATAACACCAAGCTCTCAGAGGGAACGGAGGTATTTCACAATGATATTCGCAGCCGATTCAATCGGGGGGAATCCGAGGTGGTCAATGCGATGAATCGGTGGGCCGAGCTTGCCCAGGAAACCCGTGACCTGCTTGTCGCCGGGAGGGGAGATGAAATAGGACCGCTCATCGACGAGAATTTTGATCTGCGGCGCAGTCTTTATAAAATAGGTGAGGGGAATATTCGAATGGTTGAGTTGGCGAGATCAGTCGGAGCCACTTCTAAATTCACAGGATCGGGAGGAGCGATTGTCGGAACCTACGAAGACGAGAAGATGTTTGAAAACCTAAAGAAGAAGCTCGAGCCCCTCGGTCTGAAGGTGATCAAACCCCAGATTTTACCAACCGCTGAATAATCGACAAGTCACTCCGATTAAGGCACCATTATCGCATGAAACGAACGCTTGTTTACTTGGCTCTTTTCGCTACGTCCGGGATCGGGTTTTCCCAGGGCAATGAAAAACCTGAAGGTGGAGGAACACTGGGCGGGCTTTTTGATAAGGTGAAAGATCTGAAAGTCCCTGAGTCCGTGACGGGATTGCCGGCGCAGTTGACTGACCTCAAGGAATCCTATTTGGAAACCGCAAAAGCCGTGGAGGAACTTAAAGTTGAAGTGGCGAAACTACGGGAAGAAGTGGCCGCGCTGAGGGCTGAAAATGCTGATCTGTCCAAAGCGGTGGGAGGAAAGGTGAAGGCCACAAGCCTTTCTGATATGCTCAAACCTATCGAGGTGAGTGCGACGGATCTTGTCTCCGCATACGCTGAAGACCGGACCAAGGCTGATGACCAATATGTGGATAAATATTTGAAAGTGATTGGTCATGTCGACTCCTTTGAATCAGGCACCCAGTCGATCGAAATATATCTGCGCGCCGAAGGTCTGGATTCGAAAGTTCGTTGCAGTCTGAAGCGGGATAACAGTCTATTCGTAGAGGTGCTGCCAACTCAGGGGCGCCTTATCAGTCGTAATGACCGGCGAACGTTGCTTACCGTCGGTCAGCCCGTGGCGATACTTGGAACCTGTAAAGGAGCGCGTCTGAATGTGGAACTGATCAACAGCAAAATAGACGGGCTCGAAGAAAAGAAAATCGAAGAACCCGCCCCGAAAAAGTGAACGGCTGAATCAGTGGCGGAAACCGGCGCTGTAAATCAGACCCGAATTCGGGGGATCGCTGAGAGCAAGGTTCGGGTGTAGCTGTGCTCCGGATTGTCGAAGACTGCGTTTGCTTCGCCGACTTCCACAATCTTTCCTTTCTCCATAACGGCGATCCGGTCTGCGATGTAACGGACGACTGAAAGGTCGTGGGAAATAAAGATCATCGTCAACTCCAGTTCGCGACTGAGCTTCCGCAACAGGTTCAGGATTTGTGATTGAATCGATACATCAAGCGCGGATACCGGTTCGTCCGCGATCACCAGTTTTGGCTCGGTTCCGAGGGCCCGGGCGATGGCAATGCGTTGGCGTTGTCCGCCTGAAAACTCGTGAGGGTATTTCTGCATGTAACGTGGATCCAGTCCTACAGTGCGCATGAGCTCAGCCACAGCGTCCCGGGCCAATGAAGAATCTTCTCCGATTTGTGGATGACGTGCTGAAATGGACTCCACCAACGTGCTGTAAACTGTCATCCTGGGATTGAGAGAGGCATTGGGATCCTGAAAGATCATCTGGAAGTCGGGCCTTCGGGAGCGGACTTCACGTGGCGTGAGTTCGGCGAGCCTCTCGTTTTCCAGAACCACAGAGCCGGAGGTCGGCATCAATAGCTGCATAACCAGGCGGGACAAGGTTGACTTCCCACAGCCTGATTCGCCCACAAGGCCGAGTGTTTCCCCTTTTTCGATTGCCAGCGAAACTCCATCGACAGCCCGGACAATGCGTCTCTGACTAAAGAGGCCGTCGGTGACTTCAAAGTGTTTGGTGAGGTTATCGAGTTCGAGGTAGCTCATCAGAAAAGAGGGGATCAAGGGTTATGTCCGGGCAGGCGTGGGGACCGCTGGATCTAAAAAGCGCCAAGGCATCCCGGGCAATTTTGAACCCAGTGGCTTGGAGCGCTCTCAACTAAAACGGGGCGCTGATCGGAAAGGCATTGATCTTTGGTTGATGTTTCACAACGGGGAGCGAAAGCGCATCCGGCGATTTCACGGTTAAGCAGAGGGGGCAGGCCGGGGATTGTGTAGAGTTCCTTGCCTTTTTCCTGGATCGCAGGAATCGATTTCTGCAGAGCGCGGGTGTAGGCATGTTTGGGTTCGGTGAAGAGTGCCTTTGTCGGGGCCCGTTCGACGAAGCGACCTGCATACATAACATTCACGTAATCGCAGACTTCAGACACGACCGTGAGATCGTGGGTGATGAAGATTATGGCTGTACCGAGGTCGTCCTGTCGAGTGCGAATGAGATCGAGGACTTGCTTCTGGATTGTAACATCGAGAGCTGTCGTGGGTTCGTCAGCAATCAGAATCTCCGGTCGTGTGATCAGCGCCATCGCGATCATAACCCGCTGCCGCATTCCACCAGAGAATTCATGGGGGTAGTTGTGAATCCGGTTCTTTGCGTCGGGAATTCCGACCGCATCCAGTTCCGCAATTGCCTTCTGCAAAGCTTCGCTTTTCCCGATACCCCGGTGGATTTGCAACGGCTCAATCAATTGAGTGGAAATTTTCAGGTAAGGGTTGAGCGAAGTCATCGGCTCCTGAAAAATCATGGTGATCCGATCACCTCTGACTTTTTGAATCTCTTTGGGGCTGAGCTTCAGCAGATCCATCCCGTCGAATTTAGCGGTGCCGCCTTCGACTTTGCCGGGCGGTTCCGGAATCAAACGCATCATGGAATAGCACGTCACGGATTTTCCTGAACCGGACTCACCCACGATTCCCACGGTTTGTCCGCGCTCGACATCAAAGGAGACATCGTCGACGGCCCTGACAATGCCGCCCCGGGTGTGGAAATAGGTTTTGAGATTTCTGACTTCCAGCAGTGCCATTACTTTACCTACAGGATGGGACACTTTCCGCAAGAATTACAGATCTTTCTATGTCATCCTCAAACGCGCTCTGTCTCCAAATCTGAAGTAAGTTTTTCAAAGAACTCCATGTGGAAATAACAGGCTACAAAAAAACGCGCCCTGAAACCAGAGCGCGCTTTTGGAAATTCGGACTGAATAGATTCAACTCAGTGATTGAACATGTATTCCTTGGAATTCAAGACAGCCCAGAAAACGTCATTCAAAACCAGTGTCTGTTGTGCAACGTCTTCGCCCACTGCCTTCACCTGTTCGATCAACTGTTTCTTCTCCTCAGCTGTCGGTTTACGAGTCAGGCTGCGAATGTAAATTTCGTCAATGATTTGTTCAGGAGTCTTTTTCTCTCCCAACATACGTTTCACCAGTCCGCCTTGATCAATCTTGGTGCTCACTGTTGAGCCATTCATCAAGTGGAGGGCCTGAGAAAGACTTGGGTCCATCTTAACCTCACACGAACAAACCGTTTCCCGGGTCGCCCGCCCGAATGTGGTGAGGAAATAGTCTGTGGTATTTCCGTCGGCAATCTGCACGGCACGCGCTCCAAGCGGGAGGCCTTTGAACTTGTTCTTGGTCTCTGTCACCTGAGTGATGGTATCGAGCATGACCTCGGCTCGCTGGCGGCGGATCCTTGCTTTTGCAAAGTTCGTCAAATCAGACTCATTGGTGGGGTTGGTTTGAGTTGTTCGCTGATAGGTCTGCGAATTACAAATGGCCCTTACCAATTGTTTGAAGTCATATTCCCATTCCCCCTGGAACTTGTTCGCCAACTCGTCGAGGAGCTCAGGGTTCGAGGCAGGGTTTGAGACCCGGACATCATCAACGGGATCGATGATTCCAACTCCGAAGAAGTGTGACCAAACAACGTTAACCACGTTCTTCGCAAAATAGGGATTTTCAGGGGAAGCAAGCCAGTCTCCAAGAATCTTGCGACGGTCTTTTCCTTTAACATCAGGGACTTCACCCCCGAGGAATTTAGGTTCCATTGTGCGACCACCAACCACATGCTTGGTTTCGCCGCTGCCGCGATTGTAAATGATCTGTTCACGAGGGTCGACTCCTGCCTTTCGGCCAATCTGTGCAAAGAAGGCGGCCCAACTGTAGTAATCATTTTGCGTCCAGCGATCGAACGGGTGGTTGTGACACTGAGCGCACTGCAAACGCATCCCCATGAAGACTTGAGCAACGTTTTCTGAAAGCTTCAGCTGATCACGCTCAACCTGATAGAAGTTTGTTGCAGGGTTGTCGAAAGTTCCCCCTGTGGATCCCAGTAGTTCACTGACGATTTCGTTGAATGGAACATTGTCGGCAATTCGCTCTTTCAACCAGTTATGATAGAGCAGTGCTGCCTTGTAGGAAATCCCGCGGGCGATATTTCCATCGGACTTAATCTGCAACAATTCCGCCCACTTCATCACCCAGAGTTCGGTGAATTCTTTGCGGTCCAGCAGTTGGTCGATCACCTTAGAGCGTTTGTCGGGCGCCTTGTCAGCAATGAAAGCCGCGTATTCCTCGGACGTTGGAAGTTGTCCGGTGACATCCAAGAATGCCCGGCGAAGAAATTGCTCATCAGTGCAGGTTCCTGAAGGGATTACACGAAGTTTGTGGAGTTTTTCATGAACCAGGGTGTCGATGAAATTCGTTTCGGGCATCTTCGGGCGGGTGTATTCCAGGTTCTCCGGAATCACGATCGTTTGAATCCCTTCTGTCTTAGTCTCGTAGCGCGCCATGATGAATGACTCACCGCGTTTGCCTGCTGTCACCAAACCGTCTTCAGTTACCGCCGCGGTTGGATCATTGCTGCTCATGAAAACTGCAAGATCAGTTACATCACGATCTGTTCCGTCCGAATACTTTGCCCGGACAGTCAATTGCTGCGATGCCCCGGCACCTTCAAGCACCAACTTGGGAGGATAAAGGGTCAGATCAGTGACATACGGAATGTCACCGGTATCATTCTCAGCACCATTCTTTACCCACTCGACCATGGTCTTCCAGGCAGGAGAACCCTTTTCAAACAATTTGCCGCCGGTGTGAGGAACGGATTCGATCGATTTTTCAATCAAAAGAGATTCTTCCGGAATCGCAAGGTTGATGCGACGACCTGCCATTTCGCGTGTCAGTCGAAAGTGGTCGCCGTTTGGATCATAACCAAATAGCGACAGCATAAATCCATCCTGACCGCGGGCTGAGCCATGACAGGAGCCGGTGTTGCAGTTTTCGCGCATGAAGACCGGCATCACGTCCAAATGAAAGCTAACCGGACGATCAACCGCCGATTCTTTCACGGTTACAGGAATCTTCGATTCATGTGCTCCGACTTTTACAATCAATTCTGTTTGCCCGTCCTTTTTCGGCTTAAACGCATTGCGTTTGGCCAAATCAATCAAGCTTGGGTCAGCGAAATTGAAGGTCGCATTTGGAGTCACATCCTGAGTGGTTTCATCGTCGTAGGTCGCCATAACGACGACTGATTGAACATCACGCTTTTTCTCCAGGACAATATCCTCAGGGAAGACACCCAGCTTAACGATCTTCTTGCCGGCTTTCTCCTTCAACGGTTCAGCCCCTTTCCAATCAGCCTCTTTTTTCGCCACCAGAGTTAAGTCTTCGGGGAAGACAGCGCCTTCAGTGATCCACTGCCTGAGCTTGTTCACTTCAGCTTCGGTCAGAGTCCGGCCCTTGGGAGGCATCACATCTGTGTCGTCTGAAGGGAGCGATGAGAGCTCTATCATGAGAGACTCATCAGGCTTCCCAGCAACGAAAACCGGCCCCCCGTCACCGCCCTTTTTGAAATGCGCGGCCGTGTCATAACGCAATCCGGCTTTTGCCTCGTCAGCGTTGTGACAACTCACACAGTGAAATTCAAGGATTGGCTGGATATCTTTCTTAAAATCGATCGGGGCTGCTGAAGCTGCGATCGAAATAGAAAGGCCCGTCGCCAGAATTGTGAGGAATCGGGATGGCTTCATGGTCTGAATTTTTGTTGTTACGATCGAACAGGGTTGGTCCGATGAACGAACCCTGTTCACTCGATAGGTGACGATATGAGACCTTGTTAGGTCGTGAAACGTTAAATTTTATTACTTCGCTACGGCAGCATTTTTCGCTTCAAGGCGAAGCTGCTCAAGTCTTGAGAGTGGTTTTTCCGGTTTAGCAGCGGGAGCCTTTGCGACCTCTGCTTTTTTCGAATCAGCAGCAGGTTTTGGTGCAGGCTTAGCTGGTTCTTTTGGCTTGGGATCAACCCTGAGGACTCCGCCCATACCGACACGGTGAGCAACGGGTTCCCCGTTTTGCGTCAATACCAAGGTGCAGAACATATTCTTATGCTGACCAACAGGTGTGTCTTCGGCAGTTGTGATTGGGAAACGGATCTCAGTGGATCCCTTGGTAATCTTAACCGGAGGGGTGGTGGCTTTGGCCGGGAGACCAAACAATTGAACCTCGGCTTCCCCTTCGAAATCGCGAAGTTGTTCGAGATTTGCGAGCATTTCGGAATTCTGACCCTGTTTCACCGTTGTGAGATTGAGCTTCATGCCAACAAATGGCTCTTCGACTTTGACATTCACATACGGAGCCGCAGTCACCATCTGGCCTTTACCGTCGTCGGTTTCAGCGAGAACGGTGATTTTCCAGGTATTCAGCTCTGCGTTTGCATTGGCGTTCAATTCGTATTCCAGCTCAGTGTCTTTCTCATTGAACGTCATTGTTGCGGGGCAACTGATGCCGGGTGGACGCCACAGCATTCGAACAAGGATCTTTTTGTCGTAGCCATCATGACGATGTGCCCGAATCTTCAGTTTCATTGTTCCATCGCGCACAAGCGGAGCTTTTGGCTGATCGATCGTGATGTTAAACGGAACTTTTTCGACAACGGCGATAGGCAGTGAATCGTTGCTGCGGGTGTAATATGCGACACCATTTGGATTCCCGCGGACGAATGCAATTGCCTGATCGTATTTTCCGGAAACGATCGGCTTTTCCTTGTCCACCGTTTTGACATTCAAGTCGAACATCCCGCCGGCAATTGGCGCATCAGGCGCTGCTTTCAGCAGAATTGGGAATTGACTCAGGTTCTTGGGAATTGTTCCGGCTTCCCAGGTTACTCCAGCAGGGAGTTTGGGAAGATCAAAAACGAGATCACCCGAAACATTTTGACGGGAAACGTTCACGGTCATCGCAAACTGATTGCCGCGCGGAATATTAAACTGCTTCCGGTACTGGTTATCCCGGCGAAGCATCTCCGGCATCGTGACAAGAATGCCCGGGGTATATGGCTCAGACTCAATCCTGTAGACGAAGTTTTCTCCGCCGCGGTCGAGCATGTCTTTAATGCGAACGAAGTAAATTCCGTCAGCAGGGCAGTTGAAGTCAAACCGGCTGTCTTTAGAGCCGTCAGCGTCATCATTGGAGCCAACCTGACTTCCTTTTTCGTTGTAAACGTAGATTACGGTATCAACGGGTGAACCGATCCGCTCTGCATATGACTTGAAGCGATAACGCTCACCCTTTTTCGCCGTGAATTTGAAATAATCTGTGTCACCCGGCTCGGCAAGAACACCGTTGAATGCCAATGGAAGTGAAGTGGCTGCGGTAGCCTCTTCCTTTGTATTGTTTGGCTCGGCTTCAAGAACGTTGTCAAAAGCACTGACGCGCACTTTGTTCCCGGACGGTGGGAGCAGACTTTCGTTTGCTCCGAAAACTTCGTATTCGTCCCGTGTTTCAGCGGGCATTTTGGCTTTAGTCTTGTAGCTCCCTTTTGGGTCACCAAGTAGCGTAAATTCCTGATCAGCACCTACTTTCGCACCTGCGGGATAAATCGACAACGGGCGTGGGAATGTTCCGATGTGAGCGCGATACTCTCCCCGCCCTTGATATGAAGCATCCCGGATTTCGATGGTGTAATCTCCATCTTCAGGAGCAACAATTGAGATCACTGACTCCTGTTTAAGAAGCGCAGAATCGTCTGAAACCGCCAGCTCAAACCGGTCTTTGTCAAGAATTGCAACATACGGATCAATCGCAACGGCATTTCGCACGTTATTGATTCGCAGTCCTTCAATCTCCACACTGATCCGCTGACCTTTCTTTGCGGTAACTTTGTAGAAATCAACCTCTTCCGGTTTGGCTGAGGCCGTCACGGTCACATTCATCGGGATTGACTGTGGTTCCTCAAAAGAATCATTGGGCTCCACTTCAGCGACATTATCGAACTGGGAAATCCAAAACGTCCGTGCATAGGAGACACCCGTCTTACAGCGAATCCGAATGTGATGCTCACCCAGGTGGGCATCCGGAGCGATGACAAGAGTAGCGGTGAGCTTCTTCTTTTTCTTGTCGTCTTCTGCGTATTTCAGATCCTTGAAGGTGATACCGGGGTGATGGAAAAGGAGTTCCTCCGCATCATCCAGGCGGGATCCGATAAATTCGACCGTTACTTCAGATCCACGTTTAGCACCACGAGGTGATGTGTTTTGAAAATCTGGATTGGCGGCCTGAAGCGGGAGTCCCGATGCTAAGAATGCTGCCAGCCCTAACGCTGTCAGCATTCCCCGCAAGTTCTTCATGACCGCACTCTGAGGGTTCAGAATGCAATTCATAGTGTTATTGTGTTGTGAGTTTTCCGTTACGCTGATTTTTCGATGATATCATTGATCACGTTTCCGCCATCGACGATTTCCATTGGGCGAGGTCCAGGAGCGACAAGTTCTTTGTCAGCATTGATGCCCAACTGATTGTAAACTGTTTTTGCAAATGACTGAACATCGACAGGATTCTGATCAGGTTCACCTGCAAGCGAATCCGATGATCCATAAACGATTCCGCGCTTGATGCCACCACCTGCAAGCATTGTGGAGAAAACACGCGGCCAGTGATCGCGACCATCTGTCTTATTGATTTTCGGCGTCCGTCCAAACTCAGAGGAAACCATAACAATCGTGCTGTCGAGAAGACCGCGCTCGTCGAGATCCGAGATAAGAGCAGCAAGAGCTTTATCAAGATCAGGCACATTGCGTGCAATACCGTCCTTAATCCGGTCGTGCATATCCCAACCACCATAGGTCATTGTGACAAGGCGCACACCGCTTTCAACAAGACGACGCGAGAGAAGCATCCGCATACCAGCTTGGTTTTTGCCGTAACGCTCTTTCACTTTTGCGTCTTCTTTTGTCAAATCGAAGGCGTCACGAGCTTCAGGAGAGCTGATCATGCCGTAGGCACGCTGATAAAATGAATCCATCGCATCAATCTCGTCCGCTTTTTCCATGTTGCGGAAATGCGAGTCGACGGTCTCAAGCAATGTCCGGCGGCGCTCGAAACGAGCTGAGTCAACTCCACCTGGAAGAGTCAGGTCACGAACCTTGAAACCTGCATCTGCAGCCGGGTCGGAACCAAGAGCGAAAGGTCCATACATCGAAGAGAGGTATCCGGTTCCTGCATACTCATTCGGCTGAGAAGGAACGCATACGTAAGGTGGAAGATTCTTCCGGGGTCCAAATTCGTGAGAGATCACAGACCCAAACGAAGGAAATTTAATCGCCGGGCTTGGACGATATCCAGTGAACATGTTGTGAGTGCCGCGCTCGTGCGCTGCTTCACCGTGATGCATTGAGCGAATCACACAGATCTTATCCGCAATCTTCGCCATCTCTTTCATATTCTCCGAGAATTCAATTCCGGGAACATTGGTTTTGATTGGCTTGTAGGGACCACGATATTCTGCAGGAGCATAAGGCTTTGGATCCCAAGTCTCCTGATGCGCGCTACCACCGGGCAGATAAATGTGAATCAAAGACTTGGCGACGCCTTCTTTAGATTCGTAAAATTTAGTCGCTCCGTGCGCTTCGGTCTTGAGCAATTCGGGCAGAGCCAAACCGAGACCGCCGGCAAAACCGACTTGCATGAACTCACGTCGATTTGCGAGTCCTGAATTGAAGAATCCTTTACAGCCTTTCATAGAGTTGTGTGGTGTTGTTGTAATCGAAATATTACCCTTCAACAGTCTTGGCCGCACCCTTATTCTCAAGGGGCGCTTTCACGTATTACGGCTTTCCGTAGAGGGATATGACGTGATTGAGGATAGCTGATTTTTCAGCTTTTTCGTTACGAAAATGTTCCTCCTTTCAGACGACAAAAAAATAGCTTTTTTTGGATGTTTTTATACGGGAAAATGCGGTGTAGACGTCGAGAGGCACATTTCCTGCGACGCAATCTCATCGCTCAACTCCATACCATTATGGCTACCAAAAAAACAGCATCCAAAAAGGCTCCTTCCAAGAAGAAGGCACCGGTGAAGAAAAAGGCTCCAGCCAGGAAAAAAACCGCAGTAAAAAAGAAGGCAGCAACTAAGAAAAAGGCTCCAACCAAAAAGAAAGCCCCTGCGAAGAAAAAGGCACCGGCGAAGAAGCCGGCGAAAACAGTTGTCGCAAACCTCTCAGGGGAAGAGCTCTACCTCTACATTCAAGAGGCGGCTTATTACCAGGCCGAGAACGACGGCTTTGTAGCTGACCCCATTCATTACTGGCTTCAAGCGCAGAAGGAAATCGGCGTTGATTGATTTTGTGTTCGCGATCAGACAGGGTCTGATCTTCATTCCGACCCTGTTTGTTCGACGATTCTCCGATTGGGGGGAGATTCTTCTTAAGGCGGCTGGTGAGATCCGGCTGCCTGGAGGGATGTTTCGTGATAATGCCCGATTTCGCGATTTCAGAGAATCCTTCTGATTTCGCGTAGCTTCATTGTTAAACGCAGCAAAAATCCGGGGTTTGGTAAGGTCCAGTTTTGGGCATGGGCAAAATAGTCTTGGTTTGGTGCAGTCCAGTTTTGGACATGGGTGAAATAGCCTTGGTTTGGTGCAGTCCGATTTTGGACATGGGTAAAATAGCCTTGGTTTGGTGCAGTCCGTTTTTGGATATGGGTAAAATAGCCTTGGTTTGGTGCAGTCCAGTTTTGGACATGGGCAAAATAGCCTTGGTTTGGTGCAGTCCGTTTTTGGACATGGGTAAAATGGCCTTGGTTCGGTGCGCTCCGGTTTCTGAGTTCGGTGAAACCGCTCTCGATTTGTGAATCCAAGCCATGACACGCAGCAAAACCGCCAATTTTCCTTGATGTAAATTTCCCAATGATTGCGTGAATCAACCGTTTTTGATAGATCATCATGGGGATGATGAAATTAAAGGCAAAAATGGTTCTTTTGGGGATTCTCGCAGCAGGATTGTCCCTTGCAGCGGAACCAAACGAGAAAGCGGCCAGGTTTCTCTCTGTTCTTGAGCAACGTCCTTTTGCCGAATCATTGTTCGACCGGTTCTTTGATGCCTGGCTGGAATCGGCCACCATTGAAGAGTGTGAAGTCTTTTTAAAAACGGAAGCAGCCCGATCGGCTCACAATAAGGCCATTCTCGCGCGGTTCTATTTACGGCGCGGGTTGCTGGAAGATGCGGCCGCGACCCTGAAATTGGTGGTTGGGGGAGCGTCAGTGCCTCCTGAAATCAGAGCGGAGGCATGGAATCAGCTTGCTCACATTGCCGGGTTATCGCGGGACTTTGTCGAAGGGCTCACGAATCTGGACAAAGCCGAAGCGGCTTTCAGGGAAGCAAATCTGTGGAATGTGAAATCAGAAACGGATGTTATCCAGAATCGGGGGAAGTTCTTAATCCGGCTTGGAAAACGGGATGATGCGCTGGAAGTCTGGGAAGATTTTTTGAGTAGGCGTCCTGACGATGATGTGTTGAGAGAGGATTTGGTGACTTTGCTGGCGAACGAGGGCGTTTGGGATAAGGCGATTGAACAACAGCAAATTCTGATCGATCGGGCGGGGGATGATGTGTATCAGCAGGTTTTGCGTAGTATTGCGCTGGGCCAGTTGTTCCGCCGTTCCAGTCGTTGGGACGATGCGTTGGCGACCTGGAGGGCGACGCTGCCGAAAACAGGCCACGATACCTGGATAGAGCAGGAGTTGATCGGGCTCATTGCAACAGTCTTTCGACATCAGGGGAATTTAACCGCGTGGAAAGAGGAGTTAAACAAATTGATCGAAGCAGAGCCGAAGCGCTTGGCTTTGCGGATCGAAAAGGCCGGGCTGCTGGCTGACTTACGGGAAGACACACCCGCCATCGAGGCGTGGAAGGAAATACTGGAGCTGACGCCGGGGAATCGAGAGATACGCCTTCAGTTCGCGAGAACATTGTCGCAGTTGGGGCGTTCTGCAGAAGCTGCGACTCAGCTGGGTAAGTTGGTGGAACTGGCGCCGGATGATGCGGAACTGAGATTTGAACTGGCCGGGCTACATTTTGCCGCAAAAAATCCTGAGGAGACTCGAAAACAAATCACCGCGTATCTGGAAAAATCTGACGGCACGGAATTTTCGATCCTGCGAGCTGCCCGTCAATTTGATCACTTTGAGATGGAAGCGGATGCGGAAGCGGTTTTCGAAAAGCTGGTCGCCAAGTTTCCAGCCAGCGCATCAGCCAGCGAAGCATTCGCGACATTTCTTTACGATACAGGAAAGAAAGAACAGGCTGTGTTGCGTTGGAATGCGATCGGGAAAACCGGGGACGTGACTCAGTTGCTGCGGGCCGCTAATCAGTTGGTAAACCGATCTGAAACCGGGACTGCCTATGAGATGTTGCATGGGCGTCTGGAGGATTTCCCGGAAGACCGGGGCGTTTTGGAATTGCTCTGTGAACTGGCGCTTGCGACAGATCAGGAAGCAGAGGCTGTACCCTGGGCGAGGCGATTGGTTGAAGGGGCTGAAACCGGTAGTTCGCTGGAGCAAGCGATCACGCTGACAGGACAGATTGCAAAGGCCGCTGATCGCGTCTCCGGATTGATTGAGGAGCTGCAAGCGACCGACAGCGTGAAGCAGAAATGCTTGCTGGCGGATTTGGTCAGGCTCTCGGGGGACACGGAGAGGTCTCTGGAATTGCTCGAAGAAGCCGCCTCTTCTGAAGCGGGAAAAGCCGATGCAAAATACCCGCTGGCGATTTTGGCAGGGATTCTCAGGAAAGGTGATTCGTTTGCTAAAGCGGCTGAGGTCATGGAAAGAATTCTGGCGCTGCCGGGTGGCCATACCACGGCAAATCTGCAATTGGTGGTTAGGGATCATAAGAAGGCAAAGGCACCGGAAGCCGCGTTGAAATGGGTGGCGGAGTGGCGAAAGATTGCGCCGGGAAACAAGTTGCCGTGGACCGAGGCTTCAGATTTGCTGCGTGATCAGGGGCGAATTTCCGAGTCATTGGATATGCTTCGTGGTGCATCTCGAAGGTTCGAGAAAGACGCAGCGGTGCAGACTAAACTGGCGGACGCGTACGTTTTGGCTGGTTTCCCGCTGGAAGCAGAGCGGACGCTTTGGAAGCTTTATGAATCAACAGAGGATGAATGGAAGCAAAGAGGATTGATCGATGAGATTATGTCGCTTGCTTCTCAGGCGGGGCGTCAGGATCAAATTGTGGAGCGCTTCGAGTTGCGGCATCGGAACAATTCTCAAGCGGTTGGCCCACTGTTGGCTCTTGCCAGTGTCTATCGCATGGTGAATCGGAAGGATGATCAGCGGGAGGCCTTGCTGAAAGCGGGGCGGATCGAGCCGGACAATATTCTGTTATCACATCAAATCGCGGCGCTGGACGAAAAGGAGGGGCGAATTGAGTCTGCCATTCGAACTTTGGAAGTGGCTCGGAAGCGTGACAAAACTCCGCGCACAACGGAGATCCTGGCGCGTCTTTATTTGCAGTTGGGTCAGCTGGATCAAGCGATCGCGATCTACGAGGCCATGCCTGACGGCGGTCGGTATGCCACGCCGGAAAACATCATTGGAATGGGCAAAGCACTCATGATGTTCGGGGAGTGGGATCTGGTCGTAAAATTTCTGGAACCCAAGCTCGCTTTGCACGCGGACAACGGTGCGATTCACTATCTTCATGCGCTTGCGCTGCTGGAAGGTGGCCGGACTGAACTTGCCGCAAAAGCATTTGAAAGGTTGCTGAGTTTCAAAATGAATCCGGCGGCGAACGCGGCAGCGAATCAGACACCCAATAGCAGGGGCGTTTCTATCTCCGGATCGAATCGGTTGGCGCTTCGCCCCCCTGTTTTGCGTCATGTCGATCTGATAGAGGCTCTGCGTGATGCCACCTTATACCGGGTGAACAGCGGGGATGGGAGAATCTGGGCGTTCCCTGTCAATCGCGATTGGCGAACTTCCCAGGGGAATATTCAGTTACCGAAAGATGAAATCTCACTTCGAAATTACGCTCTGACACATTTGATTTCGTTGGCTGATACGGGGGCTTATGATCTCACGGGGCGGCTTGCTGAATATTCGGAGTGGGAGTTGGAATTCGTCCGGTCAGGCGCTTCGCGAACTGAGGATTTCCTGAAACGCTGGATCGACACACCGGAGGTCGCCCTGCTCTGGATCGGTAACTGGATCAATTCTCCGCAGACAAATAAAGATCAATCGCTCTTCACTCAGCTGAACGACAGAGCATTCGCCGCCGTTGAGAAAGCTTACGATCGTGAAATCCAGTTCTTTGCGGCTGAGGCCCTGCGCTCACGGGATGCCGCAGGGAGAGAAAAGTGGATTCGAGCCATGGTTGAGTGTGCTGAGAAAATCGAAGCGCCCGGACCGGTGATGATGCAGACGATTGCCTATGGCTGTTTTTCCAGACTCTACTCTGGATCCGCGCAGGCAGACGGGCCGACCGAAATCAATGATGTTGAAAAGCGTGCTCTGAAACTTCTGGCAGAATACGAAATGCCGTCACCACCAGTCGAACGTGTCTTTCCGGCGGTGATTCAGGCGCTGATGTATTTTGGGGAACCCGATTCCTGGGTGGGTAAGATAAAGGCGGAGCAGAAGCGCTATCTGAATATTCAGCAGGGCGGAACCGTTTTTGCTGCTGCGAGATATAACAGCAATCAGCAGATCCGATACTTTGAGGGAGTTTCCCCGCAGATATTGCAGGTGAATGTTCCCGGCCGGGGGAATACTGCGCAGGAAACCTTTTGGCAAAGTCGTGTAAAGACCGGGATCGTCGGGGTGCTGAATGCATTGAAGGAACCGGAAAACCGACTGGTAAGAATCTATTTTTCGCAGGTGGATTCCGAACGGTTTAAGGCTGAAATAGCCGCGTTGAGGGCTGATTTTAATTCCGGTAAACCGCTCAGCGCCCCTTTGTTAGTTGCCCTTGCTTCTTCAGTGACTCCTGATGAGTCGAACGAACAATGTCTTGAAGCCATCGAGATTTTACTGACGGCGCGAGATAAGAAAGAAGCGACGCCTGAGATGCGGCATCTGATCGATGGGAAGATTGTAAAGCTGGCGGCTTTGTCTGAGATTGGCGCTGACGTTCGCAAGCAGGGGATCGATGCTGCCTGGCGATTTCTCGAAGCAAAACAGATAAGTCTGAACAATGAGTTCTGGGAGGTTCCGGATTTGCTTCGGCAATGGGGGCAGCCAGCTGAGAAAATCAATCGGGCGTCCAGTGCCTTTCAGGCGCTTTATCAGAGAACCTACAACAAGATTGCTGGATCTCAGGGGCAGCGCGCGCCGCAATCGGTTCAGCATGCCGTGACCCTCGGGCAGATGTTGGATTTAACCCAGCTTCACCGAAGGCTTTCAGCAGATCGCACCAAAGCAAACGCAGCGCTGGTTGCAGCACGATTGCGAATGTATGCCCCGGGGATGCTGATGATGGCACCCGGCACCTTTGAGCAACAGTATGATCACTTCACCGAACAACTCCAGCAGGGGGATCTTGTCGAATATGCGCTGGATTCCGTCCGCCCGGATCCAGCCGAAGCCCGCGCCCTGGAACGAGTTCGTTTTGTCTGCCTGCAGGATCTCTTTGGAAAGAAAGCGGAAGCACTCGAAGGATACGATTCGCTCATCGCTGAGTTTCCGGAAGATGATGGACTGCGACGGCGGCGGATTGAGGTGCTGGCAAAAATTCACCCGGAGCGATTGATTGAAGAGATCAAGGCATTCGCCGAAAACGAACGTACGGAGGCATCGCAGGTGGATCATGTGTTGGGGCAGTTGGCGACCTTGAATTTTCCCACCATGAAAACGCGGCTTGATGTGGCTGAGCAGCTTATCGCGTTTATTGAACCAGAGGGCCTTGAAAACAGCTCAGTGCAGCCGCAATGGTTTGGGCATATTCAAAACAATCTTAATCGGTCTTTCCGTGAAGAGAAAGGTGTCGAGTATAGCGGAATTGTCGAAGGGGGGAACGGTGATCCATTTGGCGGTGGTGCGGGCGGGGGTGTGAAGGCTCCGGCGGATCCGGCAAAACGCGCCCTTTATGACCGGAATGATGCGCGCAGGCGCGAGCTGTTTGTAAATATATGTGAGCGGGGCTTGTCCAGTTCTGCTCATGCAGCTCAATCGTTTCGCAACCTCGCCATTCTAAGTGCTAAGGGCGTGGTGCCTGAAAAAGAAATGCCGGGCCACGCCGAGACGGCGATTCAGGCCATTCTCACGCTTCCGGAAACGGGAGTTCGCAGTTTTCCGCTTTGGGGAAATGCCACGGCTCCGCCGAGAGGTGTGGGCTCTAACCGAACTCCGGCGACTCCAGAGTCAGCTGCTGCGCCTGTTCCCTGGCTCATCGAGTATGCCTTTCGAACGAATCAACAGGGTCTGATCACTGACCTAACACTGTTCGATCGTGACGCCCCTCTTCGGGAAACTGTTGATGTTATTGCCGATCTCTACTTCTGTGGGCCTCAGGATTTTGATGAAGCCGTGAAGCGTTCTCTGGCGGTTTCCAGAAGAAGTCCCGTTTCAATTAATTATGTGCAGCGGGTGCTTTCTCTAAGGCCTGAGGTGGATAAAGCGTTCAATCCGGAACCTTTGATTCTGGTGTTGTTAGAGGATGAGGCAGATTCCAATGCTCTCAATCTCGCCGGACTTCGGATCTCTGAACTTGCGATATCCGGAGATCTGGAACGGGCAAAAGAATTTCTGGATCAGGTAATCGAAGCCGCCACCGGGAATCAGACGAATGGGGCACGAAACCCACAGATTGCCGGCGTATTGAATAGCGTAGGCGCCTCTCCTGGTGGATTGAAACTGGCGTTGGAAGTTGCTCTGGAGAGGGGATTGCAAAACGATATTCGTGTCAATGTTCAGCCGCTTTATTACATAGAGCGGGAACGGATTAACGATCCTGAAGTGATTTTCAATCAATTGCGAAACGTAGGATTGCTTGATGACATCGATGACTTCAATACCCTGCCGACAGCGGACTTTAAGAACTTCCGGGGTTCGATGCGTGAATCTTCACTTGCGGCTCACTGGATTAAGGATCTTCAGAGCTGGATGCGTCGAGGTGAAAACGATTCGAGTCGAGCGAGCCTTATCGAGTTGATCACCAAAACCGATACATTCGGAGCCGCGGTGGTGATGGCCAGTCTCGAGAAGGACGCGACTTCAGCTTTGATCAAATCATTCGATAAGTATGCGGAAGCCTTGCAGGAGCAGCCGGCAGAGAGGCAGACCGAACTGGCAGGTCTGGCTATAGGGTTGTTCAACATGGATGAGCTGAGAACCCAGCTTTCTCTGGACGAACGAAATACCTTTCGATGGCTTGTTGAAAAATCAGCGACCGGGCAAATACAGAAAATCGAAGCCTACATTGCTGCGAAAGACATCGAAGATTTCGCCATGGAGCCGGGCAACCTTTTGAGGGAGGTCGGCGAGACTTTGAAAACCGGTTTGATTTTTGATCATGAAAAAACCATGGCTGCCTTTGCGAACATTGTATCGATCGGGGAAGCCACGGTGCGATCAGGAGAGATAAAGGCTCAAAATGACAGCTTCGCAAAGCAGGCGTTCCGATACGTGATCGACGATGCGATGCCGGCGGATGAATTTGCTTTTGCCGTCGGCGTTTTGCAGTCGGAAACTCTTCCTCCGATCTATGATTTGAGTAGCACAGGAAGATCGGCGTATCGCGTTCTCAGAGAGGCAAGAGATCAGTCTCGACAACTAAGCGCGTTTGAAGAACTGATTTCCCATGTCCATGCTGAATTGGATCTAAAATCCGATTTGACGGTTACCATTCCACTCTTTCACCAGATCATTCGCGGGCAAGGCGGTGACTTCGGGGCAGCAGTTTTGGAATGGAGCCGGGGAAGAGATGGAGTTGCGCTCTATCCAAACTTGGCGCGGCAGGTTGAGTTGGCGGCCATGCTGACTGCTCAACGTGATTCTGAAGAATGGCCCGCTGCACGGGAAAGGTTGATTGCGGTTTTTGAATCCGATGATTTGACTGATTCGGCCAGAGCGAATCTGGCGCAGATGGTTTTCAGACTCGATAGCCGTTCGGTTGGAGGCAAGTTGATGCAGAAAGCGGTCGCTCAGTTGCCGACTTTGTGGGCCGCCTATGGAATGGATGTCGACCCTGCGTTGGAAAGTCAAGCGGTGAGGGCTGTGCAGGAGCAACGTCGAATAACGGAACAAGCCATTTACGAAGCCGACAACTGGAAGGTCATCGAAACCCAATTGCTGGATGGATACGTCGCCGCTTTCCACGACGAAGAGTCGAGAGCCGTTCGTATCCGCCGGGACCGAATCGATTCATCGTTTTTCAGAGAATTATTAACGCTTTCACTCCGGCAGAAACGGTTCCCGATTGCTCAACGAATCATCGATGAACACGGAAAGGAATTCCGCGATCTGCTTTCGGTATTTCACGAACTGGTTCGGTCCGGTGCAGATGAGCTTGCCGGCAAAATGTTACGCACTGATTGGGAAACGTTGTTAAGAAATGATTCGCGTAGCCTTTACTTTGACGCAGAACTGGCATCGCGGATGAAGCCGTTCATTGACGGATTTGAGACGGATCAGGAATGGTTGCGATGGACCGGTCGCTATCTGATTGAGCAAGCGAGAGATGTTCCGTCGAATCATCGGGAGTATGAAAATGCGAAAGGTTTCCCGCCTCAGGAAACCCGAATGATTTTTTTGAGCAATGTATTGCCGGTTGACGACTTCCCGGATGTGAATGCTCTCCGGGCAGTGTTGGCGGGGTTGGCGAATTTTCCCAAGGCTCTAGCCGGTCAGAATGCCGCTCTTGTTCGAGCGGCAGAGGGAATCACAATTGATTCGATTGAATTGCAAAAGGACGCAGCGCAAAAGAAAATGCTGGAACGGATGTATCTGGCATCTCTCAAGCAATCGGTCATCGAAGGGGACACAGGTCGCTATCCATCGGAAATCTCGAAGGCGATGACCATGTCGGACACGAAAGTAAAGGATCGCTGGGCGCAGGCGTTTCAGCGGGACGTAACTGAATTGCTTGATCGAAATTCTGAGATTCCGGAACAATCGTTGAGTGCTCTGATCAACGCAGTTCTCAAATTGCCACCTGGAAAGGATACGCGTTCGAACTCAAACATCCTCATCGAGAAGATTATCGAACGCAGTCTGCTGCAATATTTCACTGACAATGACAAAACGGCACTGAGGGAAAGGTTTTCAGATTTGGATGAACATTCACATGAGCAGTTGTCAAAAGTGTGGGCCCGGAGCCACTACAATATTCGAGGAACTCTGAACCGGAAATTGACAACCCGGAGGTTGAGTAGCAAGCCCCTTCCGGGTTCGCGACTCTCCTCGTCAGGCTACACGAGAAGGGTTGCTGATCTTACAGCGAAAGATCTGGGGCTTCGTCCGCATGCAGATATTTTGACTGAGCGATTTCTCGCCGCCCGGGATATCTCAGACCTTGAGTCCAAGCCTGAGGTGCTAACCGGTCTGGCCGTAAGTTTGATGGGAAGCGCAGGTCGAACGACCGTCGAACAGCGGGCGATCCTCGACAAAGCTACCGAGCTGATTGAAGCGGGGCTGAGATCAGCAGATGGTTGGCACAAGTCATACGACAATGGATGGCCACCGCGTTCCGAGGTTTTTCAGGACTTCATGAAGCGCAGCAATCCAGTTGCTTCAGACATTGCATTGTTTGTTGATGTCATGTGGAACCACCCCCCCCCGGATATTGCGGTGTCCTGGTCACATCTCTACGGTCAGAAAGCCCGGGCGGAGGTGATGTGGAGAAATATATCGAATGCCGCGGAAGGTGATCCGTCTGAAATCCAATTGTTTGAAGCTTTCCTTGATGAGTTTAGAGAGCAGTTGCCAGCGAATCCGTCCACATGGGGAAATCTGGCTGTGTTGCGTCCCATTTTGTATGAGACCTGCCGTCTCTGGCAGGATCGGCCGGAAGATCTGGCAGCCATTGTGAATCACGCGGACGCAATGAAAGGTGATCCGCTGGCCCGTGAATTCAGCCTGGCTGCGAGATGTTGGTGGGCCTCTCACTGGACGCCACCCATCGTGGATATTGACGCTCCGAATGCCTGGGCCGATGTCGCTCTTGATACTTTGAGTGATGAACTGACACCCAACCTACGGACTGAACTTCATCACTTTTACCTCTATCGGACAGAACACAATTGCCCCGAAGCATTGCGATGGAAAATTGTTACGGATGAAGCTGACCTGTTGAAAACAGATGTCGCGATCAATGGCTACGAATTGGGAATGGTTTTGAATTTCTTCCGGGATTTTGAACGGGATGATCGCTGGAAAAATCTGGCCGAAAAATATATCGAAGGCTGGAACTACCGGAACCGGTTTCGCGGGAGGCCTGCCATTGAGGGGATCGACTATGCTCCGGTTTCGGTGGCGGCAACCAACATGCTTGATCTCTACATGACTTTGGGAGACGAAGAGCAAACAGCAAAATTCCTCGAATCCTACGCGACTGTTTTGGAAGGAGATCCAGTTTACCTGCCTTTGCTGATCCGTGGGGGATTGCATGAGCAGGCGGCAGAGTTTCTTTCCCGTAAGATTGATGAGATAAATTTAGTCGATCCCCGTCAGTCTGAATACCCCAGTATCCACCAGCTCTACTTCGATAAGCAGTTGGAAAGCCAACTTATCATTTTCAGTGAGGCACTGGAAACCGACGAGGCGCGATTTTTTGCCGAGCTGGTGGCGTCATCTGTTTCCGATCCGCGGTCGGGCGAAGGGTTGGTGACGATCGATAACAAAGACCGGCAAAAGCGAATTGCGAATCTCGCCGGGAAATTTGAATCGATCAAATTCAGCAGTGTAGCGCGCAGTAAACGTGCGTTGCAATTGCTCTGCCAGAATTGGGAGGCGGTTGCAAAACTGGAGCCGGTGCTTTCGGCAAGATTTGGAGTTACGAGATTCGAAACAGTTCCCGAGACAGGAAACAGCAGTGCTGCGATTGACCCGGTACTTCAACCCCTGGTTGCATTCGCAGTGGCAAAAGTGCATCAGGCTGATGCCAAACCTATGCAGGAACTTACGGCTCGAATGGGGGCCACCTCTATTGGAACGAAGGCCTGGGGGCGGCACCGGTGCCTGGACCGGCTGGGGCACTATTTCATCGATATGATCCTGAGAGAATTTCAGGCAATGAATAAGGCGCAGTTGCGCGCAGTTTTCGACGGTCTCAATACTTACATAGACACCATCGAAGACCACAAAAACTACCGCACTTATAACCGGGCATACATGCTTCAATCCATTGTCGCAGACCAATTGGGTGCGAATGAAGAACTCGCAAAATGGAGAGCGGGCTTGAAGGACGAGGAACGCGAGAGATTGGAGAGTGCTTTCAGGCAGGCGCAGGAAAACGGAGATTCGATGACTCGTTATCTTTTCCGGGGAAATCCGAAAGGAATTGAGAAAAGTAAGGCGGTACTGCGGGCTGATCCGTGGTGGGAGGAGTGATCAATCGATCGGCTTCTCAAAGAACCAACGGAACACCTCGATTTTGAGCGTAACAAAAATGAGCATCCTCTCGACAGCCGGATTTGAGATTCATCGGTCCATTTTCCCTGCTGCGGAACTTTGTAAGATGAGGGATGAAGCGATAAAGATTTCAGAATCTGCCGGATCAGCCTGCGTTCGGGGACTTCTTCGGCGGTCGACAGTCTTTCGGGAAATGGCTAAAGGACCAGCCGTTCAAAAATTGATCGGGCCTGACCTTTATCCTGTCAGAAGTATCCTCTTCGACAAAACACCCGGAGCAAACTGGCCCGTTGCCTGGCATCAGGATTTAACCATCACCGTTAAGGACCGGGTTGAGGTGGAGGGTTATGGTTCGTGGACCGTTAAAGACGGGTGTCACCACGTTCAGCCTCCGGTCTCAGTAATGGAGCAGATGGTGACTGTGCGAATCCATCTTGATGAGACGGGAGCTCTAAACGGGCCGCTTCGGGTAATTCCGGGATCACATCTCAAAGGACGGAGGATTCAAGGTACCGTTTCCCTAGTCGATGAAGAATCAGCTGTCTCCTGTGAATGCTCCGCAGGAGATGTTCTCATCATGCGTCCTTTGATCCAGCATTCCTCCCGCCGTGCAAAGACACCCGGGCACAGGCGGGTTATTCATATTGAATATGCCAGATTGGATTCGCTTCATCCGGATCTGAGTTGGGTGATAGAAGATTAATCAGCCGCTTCCAGATCCGGTGTTTCAGCAACAAGAGCTCCAATAGGCCGCCCGGCAGGATTTTCCCAGGCGCTCGCCCACAGGACACGCTTTCCGTCGGGAGAAGGAACTGCGTGCGCTTCTGTCAGGTAATCCGTGACGAGGGTTTTCATTCGGGCAATCCGGCGAACTTTCGTCCCGTCCAGTTTCACTGCGACCACTTCATCAACATAGGGGGGCCAGTTTGCTGTCCGTTGCTGGTAAGTTACGAACGCCCATCCCGGTAAGTTCACATTTCGGGTCGATACATGACTGGCATACCCGCTTGGCGTTAATACCGTCACTTTGCCATCCGACAATCGCCGCTTGATCACCCGGCCGTCATCCGGCTTTGATTTCGAGACACCGACTGCAATGTCGCTGCCGTCAGTATCCAGAGTGAGGTCGTAGTGGCTGGGACGTCCGTAGGCTAACCATGGATCACCTATCTTGTTTCCCTCCAAATCGAACACTTGAGTTTGATCACCCTGATCACCACTGATCTTTCCGTTCAATATCAGATGCTTCCCGGATGCAGAGACCGACACCCAGTCTGCAGTGATTCCGGTTAAATCGAGGTCCGGATATTTCCTGTTGGCTGAAATGTCATAAACAAATGCCACAACCTTCTCTCCATGTTTTCCATGAAGCGCAATGCGATTCCCATCTGCTGAGAGATTTCCCTCCCATGGTCCAATGTGAAGGTCTGAGTAACCATCAAAAGTCGCGATTACCCTGGTAGTGTCTTCACGAACGTCCCAGAACCCCAGCTTATTGTTTTTGATGAAGACCATCATGTTCGTCCGCGTCGGGTGCCATCGGGCTTCTGTTCCGGGGATATCGTTCCGCCCGAAGAGCGGTGCATAGGTTTTTCCGTCAAGAAAGAGCCATGATGGCCAGGCTTCGTTCCGGCGGAGCAACAGCAGTTCCCCACTGGGGTTCCATGCCGCTTCTTTGCTGTATCCATGACGGACCACTTCTCCCCAGGTTCCTTCGATCGTGGGAATCACCGTCCCGGGATCTCCCGAGATACGAGTGACCTTTGCACCGAAATCCGGATCCTCATAAGTTTCCAAATAACCGGGTTTCCGGGATTGTCCCGTAGCGTCGGTTCCCGAAAACAGGGTTCCGAGAACGCAAAGCGTGAGAAATCGATTTTTCATTTGGAGTAAATGTCGGGCGGTTTTTCTATTTCGCTTCAAAAAGGAGGGATGGCCCGAAATTCTTATCATTCGACAGATCCGACAGTGATAAACCGGAAAACTCACCGGTTCGTATATGCGTAAAGGGGGGGAGGCGAAACACGAAACAGCCCGTTGACCACGCTGTAACTCCACCGAAAATACCCGACCATGCAAATCCGACTTCGAATTGCTCTCTTTTTGACGCTGCCAGTCGCGGCAGCTTTAGGCCAGAATCCTCACGCCACGGTTGCCGAAGAAAAGCCGGACCCGGCAAACGAGGCCAAATTGCTTACCGGGACAAGACAACTGACTTTTGAAGGAAAACGGGCCGGGGAAGGGTACTTCTCAGCGGACGGAACCAAAATGGTGTTCCAGTCAGAGCGGGAAGAGGGTAACCCCTTTTACCAAATCTATTTACTCGATCTTGAGACGGGGGATACGGAGCGGATTTCACCGGGATATGGAAAGACCACTTGCGCGTGGGTGAGCCCGGACGGCAAAAAAGTCATGTTCGCGTCCACCCAGTTGGATGAAACTTCGAAAGAAAAACAAGCCGAAGAGATCAAAATCCGGGAATCCGGCAAAGCGCGGAAATATTCATGGGACTATGACAAGGAGTTTGAGGTTCTCGAATACGATTTGGCGAGTGGTGAATACAGGAATCTGACCAACACTGAAGGCTACGATGCTGAGGGAGCCTATTCGCCTGATGGCAAGATGATCGTCTTTGCCTCCAATCGTCAGGCTTATGATGGCTCGATGAGCGAGGAAGATTTGAAATTCTTCAAGCTCGATAAAAAATTTGCCATGGAGATCTACACGGCAGATGCCGACGGCGGAAATGTGAAGCGCCTCACCAATGCTGACGGATACGATGGCGGACCGTTTTTCAGCTCCGACGGAAAGAAGATCTGCTGGCGGCGTTTCGATCGGAAAGGGCTGACGGCAGAGGTGTATTCGATGAACGTCGACGGGAGTCACCAAAAACAGCTCACCAGTATTGGGGCAATGTCCTGGGCTCCGATGTTTCACCCCACCGGGGAGTATCTGATTTTCACCACCAACAAGCATGGGTTCGGAAATTTCGAATTGTATCTAGTACGGGCTGATGGAGTCGGCGAGCCGGTCAGAGTGACGCACACGGATGGTTTTGATGGATTGCCTGCGTTCTCGCCGGATGGCAAAAAGCTGTCGTGGACCTCGGCGCGCACAGCGGATAAAAAGTCCCAGATTTTCCTGTCTGACTGGAATCATGAGGCCGCACGCGAAATGCTCGGCATCGGCGGAAAAGTCACTGAAAATACCAAGCCGGCACCCATCGACGATACACGGACTGATGCCGCGATCTCCGAGCCGGATATCATGAAACACATTGGTTATCTGGCGTCGGAGAAGCTTCAGGGGCGGCTTACGGGAACTGAAGGCGCTGAGCTGGCAACACAGTATGTAGCCGACAGTTTCAAAAAAATCGGTCTCGCGCCCGAAGGCTCAGCAGGTTATTTCTCGCCGTTCGAGTTCACTGCCGGAGTGGCCGTGGGAAAAGAAAATGCACTCGAAATCACTTTGGATGGGAAGAAGCTGGATGCCGCTGTGGACAAAGACTGGCGACCGGTTTCCTTTTCGAAACTCGGTAAGCTTGATGAAAGCGGGCTGGTCTTTGCCGGATACGGATTGGAGATTCCCAAAGCTGACGGCACCGATGAATACACATCCTATTTCCACCTCGATGTGAAGGGGAAGTGGGTCATGGTGATGCGGTATTTCCCGGAACACGCACCTAAGGAGATGCGGCAACAGTTTCAGCGTTATTCACGACTGAGACACAAGGCAACCATCGCCCGGCGGAAATTCGCGGCAGGAATCATCTTTGTGACCGGCCCGGAGACTGAAGTGAAAGAGGAACTGATTCCAATGGAATTCGACGCGTCACTGGCGGATTCGGGAATCCCTACGATTTCGATCTCGACGGAGATGGCACAGAAGTTGATCGCTTCAGCTGGAAAAGATTTCAGTGCGCTCCAGAAAGAACTCGATACCGGCGAAATTGTGGCGGGATTTACCATTCATAAGGCAAAAATCAGCGCACAGATCGACGTTGACCAGGAAAAACGCACCGGTCGAAATACGCTGGGTCGTCTCAAGTCCGATGATCCAGAGGCGAACAAAAAACCGGCGGTGGTGATTGGAGCTCACATCGACCATCTTGGTGCAAGCGCCGGTCCCGGTTCTTTGGCGAAAGATGATGAGAAAGATCAGATTCACTTTGGTGCTGATGACAACGCATCGGGTATCGCTGGTCTCCTGGAAATTGCCGAGTATCTCGCCGATCAGAAGAAAGCGGGGAAATTAAAGCTGAAGCGCGATCTTATTTTCGCTGCCTGGTCTGGCGAGGAGCTGGGATTATTGGGGAGTTCACATTTTGTTCGTGAAGTGGCCAAAGCCGCCAAGGGGAATGAGAATTCGCCAATAGGCGATCACTTTGCCGCCTACCTGAACATGGACATGATTGGTCGACTTGATAAAACTCTGGTGATGCAGGGTCTGGGATCCAGTGATTACTGGAGTGGAGCTATCGAACGGCGCAACGCCCCGATCGGAATACCCATCACCACTCAGCAGGATACTTATCTACCTACTGATGCCACTGTCTTTTACCTGAGAAAAGTGCCGATTCTCAGTGCGTTCACAGGATCGCATGAGGACTATCATACGCCGCGTGATACTGCAGATAAGATCAATTACCCCGGCACCAAAGATGTTGCGCGGCTTATGGCGTTGATAGCCCGTGATCTGGTGATGGCTGATGCACCGCCGGAGTATAAGAAAGTTGATCCGCCGAAGAATAGCGGTGCCCGTGGTTTCCGCGTCTATCTGGGGACGATTCCGGATTACAGCCAGGGTGATATCAAAGGCGTGAAGCTGAGTGGTGTAGCCGAGAAAGGCCCCGCTGCCGAAGCTGGTGTGAAAGGTGGAGACGTCATCATCAACTTGAACGGCAAAGAGATTCTCAATATCTATGATTACACAGCTGTGCTGAGTGACATGAAAGTCGGGACGGAGACCGGGATCACAGTGCTTCGTGACGGTGATGAAGTGGAGTTGAAGATCACACCCGGGTCACGGGATTGAGTTTACGAACAGACCCTGTTGAATCAGCGATCAGACCCTGTTGAATCAGCGATCAGACCCTGTCTGATCGTGACCGTACGGGCGCTATTGGGGGATTGAACTTCGACCCTCAACTCGCTACGGTCGTTGAATGATTCAACGGTTGTCCCTTTTTCTGTTCGCTGCCATCGTCAGCTCAGGTTCGCTTTTTGCCCAGGCGAAACCTACTCCTGATCCAGCGACCAAGCCCGCCCCGCTCCTTGACCTCCAGGATGGCGACACATTCGTCTTCCTCGGAGACTCGATCACTCATCAATGTCTCTACACCCAGTATATCGAAGACTTCTTCTATACGCGGTATCCCGATCGCAAAATCAAATTTCACAACGCGGGAGTCTCAGGCGATAAAGCAGCTGATGCGCTGGCGCGCTTTGATGAAGATGTCGCATCCTTCAACCCTGAATACGTGTCAGTTCTCCTTGGGATGAATGACGGGCGCTACGAAGATTTTGCGTCGGAGACGTTTGCGATTTATCAGCGGGACATCCAGACCATCGGAGGCAGGATCATCGACCTCGGGGCTACGGCAATTGCCCTTTCGCCGACGATGTTTGACCATCATCAACTGGCCAATGAGTTGGACAACAATCCCGACTACCGGTTCCGGAACCGGGAGTTTTCAGAGCAATACAATGCGTTGATGGCGTTTTACGGCGCCTGGCTCCGGGGCGAGTCAGGTGGGCATGGAATTCCGTTTATCAATTTATACGGTCCGCTGAATGACATGACGGAGAAGCAGCGAAGGACGACGCCTGATTTTACGCTGGTCCCCGATGCGATTCACCCGGAAGCAGCGGGGCAGTTTATTATGGCGTATGAGTTTCTCTGGCAACTGACTCCGGACCGTCGGAGCGTGAGTGCGATTGGGATTTCGAAGGGAAAGAAAGGTTGGGTGGCCGGTAAGGGGGGCGGAACTGTTTCTGACCTGGAAGTTTCGGATGAAGCTGACTCAGTGAAGTTTAATTTTCTTGCCCAATCGCTTCCCTGGGTGGTGCCCGAAAACGAATCGGAAAACGAGAAACTTAAATGGCCCAGCCCACTGGGGGCGCGCACAGGTTATAAGCTGACTGCGGCGGGGCATCGACTTAGCAATGAGCGACTCAAAATCGTGGGGCTCAAGCCGGGGAAATATGAACTGAAGATCGACAATCAGGTCGTTGGAACGTACACACACGCTCAGCTCGGTTCGAAGGTCGAACTGCAGAGCAATGAGGCGACTCCTCAATATCAGCAGGCTCTGGAAGTTGCCGAGATCAATCGCGAGCGGAATGACAAAGCGATCCGCCCAATGCGTGATGCCTGGAGCAAGGTGAAGGGGATACGCCGGAAGCTCGATACGGAAGGGGCGTCGGATAAGTTCAATGAAGAGTTCGCCAAAATGAAGCCGGCGATCGACGAACTCCATGCACTGGCTGAAACTTACGAAGAGCGGATTTACGCGAAAGCGAAACCCATCCTCCGACTTTACGAATTGAATCGACTGCCATGAAAGTTTCCCTCCTCGTCGGGCTCAGTGTTCTAAGTTTAGCCTCTGCGGCAGATCCGGTCGTCCTGGTGAGGCCGGGTCAGGCACCACTCCCCATTGTGATTGGGGATGACTCGCTGGCGGGCGCCGCGAATGACCTGGCTAAAAAGCTATGGGAAATATCAGGCGCGGATTTTGAAGTTACCGAAGAAACGAAGGCGCCTGCCCTGAGACTGCTGGTCAATGCAGATAGTGAAGTAGAAGCGCTGGAGCGGGACCGTTACACTTTCAAGTCGGCAAACGACGGCGGCTTTGTCATCGAGGGCGCGACTCCACTCGCCGTGCAACATGGTGTGTGGGATTTGCTTCATCAGGTGGGATACCGCCAGTTCTTTCCCGGTAAAACCTGGGAGGTGATTCCAAAGTCTAAGACGATTGTTGTGCAGGCCGGTGCGGAGGAAGTGCCTGATTATGCCAGCCGCCGCATTTGGTATGGATATGGGTTCTGGGATCATAACAAAGAGGCCTGGCAGGACTGGGTGAAAAAGAACCGGATGGAAGGAGGCTTTACCCTGAACACCGGGCATGCTTACGGGCGGCTGGTTCGGTCTCAACAGGCAGCTTTTGATGCTCATCCCGAATATTATGCTCTGGTAAACGGTGAGCGCCGTGTGAAAAGGGAAGCCAAGATCTGCATTTCCAACCCCGGCGTTCAACAGGCAGCGGTCGCCTATGCCCTGGAGTTCTTCGAGCAAAATCCGGATGCAGACAGCGTATCGATCGATCCCAGTGATGGAGGGAATTGGTGTGAATGTGAGGACTGTGCAAAGATTGGTCCCCCCAATGACTGCGCAACCTTTCTCGCCAATGCTGTGGCCAAAGCGGTCGTAGAGAAGCACGGGAAAAACAAGTTCGTCGGCATGTATGCCTACAGTTTCCATTCTCCGCCGCCTTCGATTGAGGTGCATCCGAATCTAATCATCAGTGCGGCTACCGGCTTTATCAAAGGAGGTCTGAAGATTGACGAAATTGTCTCTGGCTGGGCGGAAAAAGGCGCAACGATTGGTATGCGGGAATACTACAGTGTGAACACCTGGGACCGCGACATGCCGGGACGATCGAGGGGAAGCAATCTGGATTATCTGGCGAAGAGCATTCCAGAGTTTCACGAGATGGGCGCTCGATTTATGTCGGCGGAGTCGAGCGATAACTGGGGGTGCAATGGACTGGGATACTACTTTGCTTCGCGGGTGCTCTGGGATGTGGGTGAAGCAGAACGTCGTGATGAAATCGTGGCAGACTTTCTCGACAAAAGCTTTGGACCGGCCCGTGAGCCGATGGCTGAGTTTTACCAATTGATCGAAGGTTCCAATAAGAAGGCGCAACTTGTCTTTGAGGATCTGATTGCCCGGATGTTCCGCCATCTTGAAGAGGCCCGAAAACTCGCGGGCGGGAACAAGGCAGTGCGCAAGCGGATCGATTCACTGGTTCTCTACACTCGCCATGCTGAGCTTTTTGATGCCTATCGCAATGCGGATGGAAAGGCCCGGCAGCCGGCTTATGAAGCAATGATCCGGCATTCCTATCGAATGCGGGATACCTTTATGGTCCACAGCTATGCTCTCTGGCGTGACGTAGCGAATCGGGATAAATCTGTCAGTTATCCTGAAGTTGCCCATTGGAAAATACCGGAAGGGGAAAATCCTTGGAAGTCGAGTGAGCCTTTTTCAGAGACTGAGATCGGGGAAATATTGGGGAGCGGAATCGCCAACCATCAACCTGTAGAACTGGATTTCGAGCCGCGTGAGTTCAGCGATGAAGAACTCAGCCTCGCTTCCACTTTGCATCCCGATCTGGAAGAGGTGGCAAATCCGGGCAGCGGTTCGTCGGGGCGTGCGCACCGGTCCTTCTACACGGTCGTCGAAAACAAGCCCGTAGAGTTAAAGCTGAACGTGACCGGCGGCATGATTGCCCACTATCGCGACCGGGGGAATGTGAAGATCGAAGTGCGGAAGATCGGTGGTGCCAGCGAGACCGGCGAGAAGGAAACGTTGATTGCTGAAAATGCCAGTGTGCCACCGGATGGGAAAGAGCGCACAGTCAGCTTCGAACTGAATACTCCGGGGACTTACCGCATTGACCTGAACGATGGCCACGACCTTACTAGGGTCAGCTGGCCGGATGGACAGCCCATGAGCTGGAAGATGGCACTGGATGACTCTCCCCACACGATGAGTGGACGATGGAATCTGTATTTCTACGTTCCGAAAGGAACGACACGGATCGGTCTCTACACGAAGGCTGCTGCGGGCAGTCTGCTCAAGCGCCCCGATGGGGAAACCGGTCTTGAGCTCGAGAGCGACAGCGGATCGTTCGTCAGTGCTGAGGTTCCCGCCGGGATGGATGGAAAGCTGTGGAAGCTCCACGGAATCGGCGGGAAAGTCTGCCTGCTCAATGTCCCGCCGTTCGTTGCCCGTTCAGCAAGTGAACTGGTACTTCCGGCAGGGTCTGAGAATTGAGAAGGTGAACCGCACGCAACGATCATTCGCCAGGAGTCAGCTTCGCCACATAGGTGTCCGGGGAGGTGTTGAACTTCGGAAGGCAGCCGTCGCAGCAGAATTTCACGGTTGTTCCTTCGTGTTCGATCACAAAAGGTTCTCCCATGCTGCCGAGTGGTTTACCTGAAACGACACATACCGAGAGAGGGTAGTTGTCAGCAGGTGCCGTGGATGCGCTTTCGTCACCGCCACAACTTGCGAGGGTAAGAACAGAGACGAGGCCGGCGAGGAGGATGAGTGTTGTTTTCATGATGTTGTTTTTACTATTTTGTTGTTGTTTTTGGTTTGGTTAATTTCTCCTGTCTGGAGAGTTTCATTTCCTGGATCCCGCAGTAAAAGGTCGGCACGACGAACACCGTGAGAACGGCGAATATCATTCCGCCGAACGTAGGGATAGCCATGGGAACCATGATGTCGGAGCCTTTGCCGTTCGAAGTCAGGACCGGTAAGAGCGCGAGCAACGTTGTCGCTGTGGTCATCATAGCCGGACGATTTCGCAGGGTGGCGGCTTCTACGGTTCGCTGTCGGATCTTGTCGACGGTTGTGGTGTCTTTGTCCGCAAAGCGTTGATCAAGGTAGGTGCCCATCAGCACACCATCATCGGTCGCGATTCCAAATAGCGCGAGGAACCCGACAGCAACAGCCACGGACCAGTTGATCGGTTCGATCTGAAAAAGGTCGCGGAGGTTGGTGCCCGCAATGGTGAAATCAAGAAACCATGGCTGCTGATAAAGGCCGATCAGTATCATGCCTCCGGCTGCCGCGACAAAGACACCACTGAAGATGAGAAAAGTCGTCGTAACCGAGCGGAACTGAAGATAGATCAAAATGAAGATCAGCCCAAGGGCGAGGGGAACGATTCGCATTAATGTCGCGTTGGCCCGCAGTTGGTTCTCATAGTTTCCGGTGAATTTCCAGTGCACCCCGTCGGGACGTTTGAATTCTCCGGAGGCTTCTTTTTCGGCAAGGAACCGTTGAGCATCCTTGACCACTTCGACCTCTGAATTCCCCTCGTTCTTGTCAAAGATCACGTAGCTGACCAGTTGTGTGACTTCACTTTTGATAGCCTGAGGGCCGCGGGTAAACTCAATCTCGGCCAGCTGACCGAGAGGAATTTGTGCGCCGTCCTGAGTGGTTACTGGAATCTCTGCGATCTCTTCGATGGAGTCCCGCCGCTCCCGCAGGTAACGCGCACGGACCGCATAGCGTTCACGCCCTTCAACTGTGGTGGTGATGCGTTTCCCGCCAATACCCATCTCGATAATGTCGTGGACGCTGCGAATCGAAATCCCATAGCGGGCCAGGGCGTCACGATCAATGTTGATCTCGAGATAAGGTTTGCCAACCACCCGGTCTGCAAAAACCGTTGCCGCGTTGACCGAAGGGATCTGCTTTAGAAACCCTTCGATCTCAGCGCCCACGCCATCGATCGTTTCTAAGTCGGGACCGTAGATTTTAAGTCCGATGGGCGCGCGCATTCCGGTTTGGAGCATGACGATTCGTGTTTCAATCGGTTGCAGTTTCGGTGCCGACGTGACTCCCGGGATTTCGGACACCGCCAGGATTTCATCCCAAATGTCATCGGGAGATTTGATGTGGTCCCGCCAGTTCCGGATCCGGTTTCCCTCTTTGTCACGCCCCCATTCCGGCTTGTAGTTGATGACGGTTTCCACCATCGAAACAGGTGCCGGATCCAGTGGACTGTCGACGCGTCCGATTTTTCCGACGACAGACTCCACTTCCGGAATACCTCGAATGGCACGGTCCTGAATCTGAATGATTTCAGTCGCTTCCCCGATTGACGCATGAGGCATGGTGGTTGGCATTAACAGAAACGAACCCTCGTCGAGTGAAGGCATAAACTCGCTTTCAAGAGTGTAGAAGATGTAGGCCCCCGTGCTGACCAGGCTGATAAAAATCACCAGCAACAACCATTTCACCCGCAGGAAAAATCCGAGCATGACGGGATAGAACCTCATGAAGACGAGGATTAGTCCAATCAGCAGCCCGATGATGGTGCAGGCAAAGACCGCATTCATCACTGGCTGAGTCGGACCAAGAGGTGCCCACCGAATTCCCAGAAATATCGCCACCACCGCAGCCAGGCTGATCAAAAGGATTGTCCGAATCTTCCCGGGAAGGCGCTTCTTTTGCTTCGATGGTTTACCAAAGAATGTAAGCAATAGAGGAGGCAGCAAAGTCAGCGCGATGATGACGGAAGCGATCAGAGCGAAGGTCTTGGTGTAGGCGAGCGGCTTAAAGAGTTTCCCCTCGGAGCCGATCATCGTGAATACAGGAAGGAAACTGATGACGGTGGTGAGGACTGCTGTCAGCACCGCTCCTCCAACTTCGATACAGGAATCGCGAATCACTTTGAAACGCGATGCTTCACGCGGAGCGGCTTCAAGATTGCGGAGTGCGTTCTCACACAAGACGATGCCCATGTCTACAATCGTGCCGATGGCAATCGCGATTCCTGACAGGGCAACTACGTTGGCTTCGATCTTGAACAGCTTCATGCCCACAAAACAGATCAGCACAGCAAGAGGAAGCATCAGGGAAATCAAAATCGAACTGCGCAGATTCAGCACCAGTAGAATCACCACGATGACTGTGATTAAAACTTCCTCAATCAATGCCGAATTGAGAGTTTCGAGCGTCTCATTGATCAATCCCGACCGGTCATAAAACGGTACGATGGTGACCCGGGAAGTTGTTCCATCTTCGAGAGTCTTTTCAGGCAGCCCGTTTTTGATGGAATCGATCTGCTTTTTGATATTCTGGATCGTCGCCATCGGGTTGGCGCCGTAGCGGGAGACCACCACGCCTCCAACTGCTTCAACCCCGTTTTTGTCGATCACCCCGCGACGCAGTGCCGGGCCCATCCCAATCTTGGCAACTTGATCAAGACGGACAGGAATATTCTCCTTGGCAACGATCACCGTTTTCCTGAGGTCTTCGATAGAATTGAGAAACCCCTTCGCCCGGATGACGTATTCCGCCCGGTTGATCTCGATCGTTCTGGCACCCACTTCCTGATTGGAATTGCGAACGGCCTGAAAAATCTGCGCGAGCGAAACACCCAGTGCTTTCATCGCATCCGGATCCACGTCGATTTGATATTCTTTCTGAAAGCCTCCGACGGACGCCACTTCGGCAACGCCCTCGACTCCCTGAAGTGCATACTTGACCTGGAAATCCTGAATGGAACGCAGCTCCTGCAAATCCCATCCACCTACGACTTCCCCGGTCGCAGGGTCGTGACCCTCCAGTGTGTACCAAAAGACCTGACCCAGTGCCGTCGCATCGGGACCCAGCGCTGGCGCGGTTTCAGGTGGCAGGGTTCCGGCAGGAAGACTGTTCAGCTTTTCCAGAATCTTTGACCGTGACCAGTCCCAGTCTGCATGTTCGTTGAAGATGACGTATACACTGGAGAAGCCGAAGTATGAATAGCTGCGGATTGTCTTCACTTCAGGGATTCCCAGAAGCGCGGCCGTGAGCGGATAAGTGATCTGGTCCTCCACGTCCTGAGGGGAGCGTCCCATCCATTCGGTGAACACAATTTGTTGGTTCTCTCCGATGTCGGGGATGGCATCGACTGCAACCTGGTTCCTTTCTTCAGCGAGAAATTTCCAGTCGAACGGAGCAACGAGCACGCCCCAGGAGACCACCATGATGGCGAGGATGAAAACAACGAGCCGGTTTTCGAGGCAGAATGTGATGAGGCGGGTCAGCATCAGAAAATTAAGGGGTATGAATCAACAGGATGGACTCTCAGTGCTTGTGTTCGTCGGCTGCCGTCCCGGGTTTCCCGCTCTCTTTGGAAAAATTTAATGTCTCCGTCACTTCTCCGCAGTAGAGCATGGCGTCGCCAAAGTAGGGGTTTACAAGTTCCTTATCCTTTTGAAGCCAGCTGCCGCCCTTGTTATCGAAAGCCATCGGGCAGTGCATCACATAGGAATCGATCTCGAACCTTCTGACCAGCTCGTCTACGTTTTTGGTGAGCGGGGCGAAGGTCGTTCGAAACGCCTCCAGGGTTTTGGCGGCCTTCATTTTTTCCACGGACTCGGAGATCGCCTGATGGAGTTTCGACCAGCCTTCCGCTTCGTTCGGGAGGCCGGCGAGTTTCGTCTCAAATTCAGCGGCCTTGGCTTTTGCCACTTCAAAATCCGAGGCCACCAGTGCTTTTTGAATATCAATGTAGGAGGAAAACAACTCCCTGGCTCCCGGTTCGATTTCGGGAAGGTCCCATGTTCGATACAAGGGCTCAGGATCTTCAGACGGATTCATCATGCTCGTGTCCGCTTGAATTTGCAGGGCTGAGTCCAGCTTAAAGGCTCCCTCTGTCACGACGCGATCCCCTTCATTCAGACCGGCGAGAATGATGTAGTCCTCCCCGGCCCGCGGCCCGACGAGAACATCACGCCCCCGATAGTGAGGCGTTTCCTGATCGGGAAGTTCCACATAAACGAGACTTCGTTTTCCCGTGTAGAGAATGGCGCTGGCCGGAACGACCAACGGGTTTTGGTCAGCGCTGTCTGCAACGGCATAGCCAAGGTCTTCCGCCTTCACCAGTGCCATTCCACAGACGTCACACTTACCGGGGCCGTCTTTCACAATCTCCGGGTGCATCGGGCTGATCCATTTTCCTGCAAAGGCAGGATCAATCACCTTGCCGTCCCCGATCACTGAGGCCTTGACCATGCCACGGACAAACATACCGGGCTTGAGAATACCGTTCGGATTTTCAAGATTGATGCGGACTTCTGTTGTTCGCGTCTGCGGATTTACATCCGGGGCGATGAATGAGATCCTGCCTTCAAATTCGCGGTCACCCGTTGCTTCGGAAGTGAATGTCGCCATCTGACCGAAACGAAGCCAGGGCAGATCCGATTCATAAGCATGAAAGACAGCCCACAGCACCGATAAATCGGCAACGGTGAACATCGGGTCGCCGGTCTTCAGGTAATCCCCCTGATTGATGTTTTTCTTCACGACGACTCCGGAGATCGGAGAGTTGATCTCCAGTTGATCCGAGGTCTTTTTGGAATTCTCAATCTCCTGAATCTGTGCACGGGAAAATCCCCACAACTCCAGTTTATCCTGTGCGGCTTCAATGCCTTCACGGTTGTTAAACTTCAGGGCAGTGAGCAACTCAGACTGAGCCGACAACAAATCCGGACTGTAGATCTCGGCAAGGTGATCACCCTTTTGGACGGGGGCGCCGTCATAGTCAATGAACAACCGCTCAATGCGGCCGGGAAATCTTGCCGGCAAAGTTTTCACCCGGGTCTGGTCGTGTTCAAGTGTTCCGAAGAGTTGAACCTTCACTTCAGGTCGCTTTCTCACCACCTCAGTCGTGGAAATGCGGGCGAGCTTTTTGGCGGCATCACTGAGCGAGACGGTTCGTGCACCGGCGTTTTTGCCCATTTTGCTGAGCGGTATCAAGTCCATTGCGCAGATGGGGCATTTCCCCGGCCCGGGGTTCTTGACGTTTGGATGCATTGAACAGGTCCAGATTTCGTCTTCGGCGGCTTTGCCATCGTTGCCGGCCATTGAAGCGCTGCCTCCGCGGGGGCCGATCACCAGCCAGCCGATGGCGATACCTATAAGGAAAGTAATTGCGATGGGGATGAGCTTTTTCATTTGTCAGATTCAGTTTCGAAGTCACCAACAAGAACCCGCACGGCGACGGCAGATTGGTGGGCGTTTTTCAGAGCGGCCGCGCGCTCCAGTTGCAATTGTAAAAGTGTGCGTTCGGTGTCGATCAGGTCAGTGAGCGTGGACTTGTCGTTCCGGAACGCTTCATGGGTTAACTCGACTGCTTGTTTTGATGAAGGGATGAGCTTGTCGTCATAGAGCTCAAGACGGTTCTTATTCTCCAGCCATGCCTGGTGGGCTACATGCAGTTGGGTGATCAACTCCAGTTGAACGTCCTCCGTGGTGGCACGGGCTGCTTCCGCGAGATGAATCGCTTCTGCCTTCTCCGCTTTGTATTTCCTGCGGGAAAATGGAAGCGAGAATCCCACTGTGGCACCGACAGCTGCGTCGCCGCCCCGTCCGATCTCAATCACGTTGACACCGAAGTTCAAATCGGGCTGTCCTGATTTCGCGGCCAGCTTCACGGCCTGATCAGCGGCGATAACTCCTTCCTTTGTCGCGAGGACAAGCGGGTGATCTTCGAGCCGTGGTAGCAATTCGTCGATGTCCGCTACCTTGGGAGCGGTCCCGGGCAGCAGGGGGTAGGGGATAGGATCCAGTCCCGCGTTGCGTCCCAGGATACGGGCCAGTCGTGAACTGATCGCCGGTCGCTTCTGTTGAATCGTTTGAGCCTGGTCTTCGACTCTGGCGATCTCCACATCGAGCCGCAGGCTTGCCGCGAGATTCTCACCGCCCCGGACGCGTTCCTTTACCACAGGCTTCAACTGTTCCAGCAGCCCCCGGTTTTCTCTCGCGATTTCCCCGGCAACGGCCAGGTAGGCATATTCGAAGAAGAGATTGGCGGTTTCCCCGATCGTCGTCAGTCGGGTCGCTTCATATTTACGAAATGCCTGACGTGCTTTCGTGTCCGCAATTTCCCGGGCGAGCTTTAATTTCCCGGGCCAGGGCGACATCTGGGAGAGAGATATGATGCGTTCCTGCGGTCCGGTTCGTGTTTCGATCGGGGAAAGAAATTCCGTGTAAGACAGCTTTGGATCGGGCAGGGCACCTCGCTGAACTCCGACCTGTTGTGCAGCTTGCACCCGCTGAAATTCTGCTCGCAGAGAAGGGTTCGCCGCCATGGCCTCGCGAAGAGCTTCGTCCAGAGTGAGAGGTTTTTCCCCCGCTACAGCGAATGGTCCCGTGAAGAAAGTGGTGATAAGAAGGGCTGCCGCGAACCAACCGTATTGGTTCAGCGAACGTACCCTGTTGGGTCGTGAGTTCATGGTAGAAGCTGGTGTTTGATCAATGAAAGTGGTGTTGGATAAGACGGCCAAAGCCGGCCCGTTATGGCAACGGGTTATTGCAACCAACGGTGCAATCGACGTCAACGTGCGACAGAGTGTGTCGGAATGGTCGGTCGAGGATCAAACAAGAAACACTGCGAGAAGAGTGCAGTGTTCCAGCGCAGTGCGCGAAATCTCAGGGGCAGCTGGCGGGCCGTGAATCGAACCGTATTTCACAGCAGCGAGGGCAACCGCATTCCGGAATTCGAAACCGTCCTGGAGGGTAAAGATCTTTTCAGTGAGCTTCAGAACCGGAGCGGGAAGCACATCCATAGAGGACTTGGCTTCCATTGGATCGCCGTGTTCATCGCAGTCACAGGGGACCTTATCCTCTACTGGTTGCTGAGAATGACAACAAGTGGGAGCCTCCACTTTGTCAGCGGAATCAAACGCGCAGCAACAAATCGGCAATGACGCCAGAAGCGTCAGCGCGAGAAGGAAGCTGGCACGAAGAGTTCGCATTGGTAAAAAGTGACACACCTCTTTGAGGTTCACAAATATTTGTTCACCCTGTTACAAGCGTTCCGTGGTTGTTGATTTGTTCTAACTTCTCAAATCCGCAAGGCCAGCCATCGCGTTATCAATAAACTGCGGAGCCAAATCGACCCATCCCACTCCCATTGCATGAGCGAGAGCTTCGAGCTGCGAGCACCACCAGGTTTCCCTGGCTTCATCCCAGTAGCGGCACTCACAAGTCAGTTCCTGTCGGAGCACCACCAGGCTTTCCCGGTAAAAGTCAGCGGCACCTTCTTCAGCCAACTCCGCCGCCGCATGACCTCGATTGCACAACGCGCCTCCGAGATAGACTTCGTTCTCCCGTTCCTCGGGAAAAAGCCGGTACAGTTCCCGACGGAGTTTAATGGCTTCATCAAAAGCAATGGCCGCATCCGGAAACTTTCCTTGATCCAGCTCGACGAGCCCCGTGTGATTGTGGGACGCCGCCAATATCGAATACCGTTGCAGGGATTCCCGGGTTTTCTCCGGTCCGTCACCATTCAGCCGCTCCTTCGCCTTTTGGAAAAAGGAGATAGCCATGGAAAAATCCCCTGACTCTTTGGCTGCGATTCCGTGGTTGTAATCTTCTGTGGCAACTTGAAGTGCCTGCAGATCGCGGGACCGCTGCCCGATCTTACTGGTTAGCCTGCGGAAGAATCCCATACCATTCAGAGTAGTTGCCGCCCGATAAAATGTCTATTCGGTAAACCGGTGGATAGCCGAGCTGTCCGGGATTTTTTTCATCTCTAAAACACGGTGAACCAGCTTGAGCCCGTCCCTGCCTTTGAAGTTGATGAAGTCGATGTAGCTGAACTGACGACCTGTCGCTCCTCCCGTCACAAGCCCCGCATTCTCTTTCTCCAGTGCCTTGCTGATCGCATCTTCCAGTTCTCCCCGAAAGTTCACTTCTTCGCCTTCTGGTAAGACGCGGGAATCAAGCGCAACAAAAAGAAACTCTGCGCCGCTGCCCTCGACGGGATCTTCCACCGGTCCGTGGTTTTTCAAATACGCACCCACCAGCTTCATGTTGCAGGTCGTCCCGCAGATGGTGTCACCACGCAGGTATTCGTCCGTCAACTCCGGTAGTTCGTAGACTGAGTAAGTCTCCGGCGGCGGGTACTTTTTCCAGCCCCGTGTCACTTCAAGATTGTGAAGATACTCCCGAAGCTCACCCCCCGGCATTGCTTCGGCCAATTTTTTGTCGGACGTTTCAATCACTCCCAGCCAGGTATCCACCCCGTACTCCCCGAGGATTTCATCCAGCATCAGGAATAGCACCGTGCTGCTGGTCCGTTCATCCGCCTTTTCAAATTCGGGATGCCAGGCGGTGATGTCGACCATCTCCCGGTCCTCATCAAGCTGAGGGGAAATCCAGAAGCCACCGAAGTCGAAACTGTGACCATTGATCTCGATGGTAAGACCCGGACGAAATTCATCCGGCTGGCGTGAGGCGTAGAATGTCCAGTTGTCCAGATCAGGCGCCCTCCGCAACCACTCTTCGGTCAGGAACTGTCGAGCGAGAATTCCCTCTCCGCTCAGAGTAAAGGAATGACCGGTTTTCCCCTCCGGCGGCGGGCCGAAAACCCAGGCAAAAGTCGGCCAGAGTTCATTGACTTTGGCTGAGACCTCGGGGTGAAGCTCGCCGCACCGTCCGGCCTCAATTTCCTCGAAAAGATGATTCGCCCGGTCTGAATACCACTCCCAGAACCGGCTGACCTTTTCACTGAAATGCTCTTCAGCGGCGGGTTGTCCCGGAACATTCTTTTTCTTCCTGTTCCAAAATGCCATCGGTTCCTTCTGTTGAGTTTACTCCACCCATCCCCGCAACTTCGCATGAACTTGAGCCGTCTTGCCCATGTAGTGGTCCATCTTGTAATCGACCGCTGATTTGACCATATGCTCCTTCGCCTTTTCGGTTTCTCCGAGGGCTTCAAAATAAAGGCCGAGATACAAATGCGCATAACAAAGGTGATTGCGCCGTTCCATCGAGCCTTCGTCCGTTCCCGAGTTTGCCGACTTCATCACTGCTTCCTCAGATCCGGTTCCGGCGAAAAGCGCATGCACTTCAGCCATGGGCACGCGGGTGTCGCGTTGGATATCAATGAAGTTCTCCCGGGCCTTCTCAACGGTGCCGCCTTTGGCCCGCACGGCGCAGATGAAATGCCAGACCGCATTCTCCACATCCTGAGAGTTCACCGTTTGATGTCGTTCGAACTGGGCGACCCCTTTCTCGTATTCCTCCGCGTAGTAGTAGGCCAGGCCGCGCTGCCAGTGGTGCGGGTCTTCCTCCGGTTCGATCTTCAGATAGGCATCAAAATCGGCGATCGATTCCTTAATCTTCCCCTCATAGAAATTCTCCACCCCGCGAAGGTGAAAAGCCCGCCCCCGCAAGGTTTCGTGTTCGCTGCCTTTTTCCGCTCCGGTTGTCAGTTCAATGATGGTATCCAGATCTTTGTCCCGCAATGCTTTTTCCAGTTTTTGCTGATCGATGGCGGGGGCCTGAGCGAACAACGATACGGTGGCCAACAGGAAGCCCGGGAGAAAGAGAAATGAAGTTTTCACCCGGAAACAAAGCACAGATTTGGATTCCTGTGCCTCACAAATATTCCTGATAGAGTGGCTTGATGATGATCTCAGGCACCACTACGTGCGGGGGAAGCCCGGCAATGGCAACAACCATCGCGCCGACATCTTCCGGGTGAACCATCTTTGCTTTCACATCATCAGGAACCGGTACGGGGCGGTCTTCGAGAAGGGGAGTGTTCACTTCACCGGGATAAATGTTGGTGATGCGGATTCCATTGGGAGCCTCTTCCGCCCCAACTTCCGTTCCCAGAGCCGTAGCGGCAAATTTCGATGCTGCATACGCCGCTCCCGCGAGCGGAAGCGCCCGTTTCCCTGCGATCGAGGATACATTAAAAATGATTCCGTCCTTTCGTTCGCGCATGGATGGCAGTGCGGCATGCATCACGTTGAAAAACCCGGTGCAGTTCACTGCGATCAGTTTATCGAAATCGGAAGGGTCGAGAACGTCCATGCGACGCTTCGCGATGTTCACCCCGGCGCTGTTGGCCACGATATCGAATGGTCCCAGCTCGTTGATCAGGGCTGCGATCGCATCCCGGTCGGAAACATCACATGCCCGGACAGCCGGTTTATTTTCGGTGATCCCGGCAACAGCTGCTTCCAGCTTGGATTCCGTCCGTCCTGTAATGGTGACTTCACAACCGGCCTCCGCCAGAGCCTGTGCGATGCCGAGTCCAATGCCGCTTCCCCCGCCCGTGACGAGTGCTTTTTTTCCTGATAAATTCATAGGCGCCGACTGTGACGCATGAATCAGGATCGGGCAAGATTTCGCCGTCCCAATCGACGACAATTTCCCAGCAGCTCGCGTTCCTCCATGGCGATTGCCTTTCGCAATTGAGGATGGTTTCCAAGCGTCTCCACCACAGTGGTGAGGTTGGCCAGATCGTTGCGATCGCCCAGTCGTGAGCCCAGGGCGGAAATCCGCGCGTCCCATTTCCCGGGAAGCCGGTTCTGAATCTCAGCGAGGAACTCCCGCTGATAACGGAGTTGCTTCACCTTTTTCCGCCATTCATGCCAAACCTCGGCGTCGGAGTCTTTCAATGCCAGCAGGGTTGCGGCCCGCGCTTTCTGCCGACTTCTGCGTACAGAATAGCGATGGGAATTCTGCTCTGCGGCAAAGGAGTCGAACCGAACCGTTTCCCAGGCCGCTTTTTCCTCCTCAATGATCGTGATAATTTGTTCTGTGGCATCCGAATCTGAAGGGGCGCCTCCGTCCTTTTCCAGATGTTCGATCACTTCACTGAACGGGGCATCGGCATGCGTTTCATCCAGCACCCGGCTCAGCCCGACCAGCACGGCAAGATCGCGATTTCCCGCCAGCAGGGCTGAGAGTTCGCGCAGGGCATCGCCCCGGCTTTTCAGAAACTCTTCCCCGACAGCTGTGCTGACCATTTTCCAGGCGGCGCGCAGTTTTTTGGTGACGACCCTCAAATCATGAACCACTTCCTCATCATGAATCCCGTCGGGAGCTGCGGCGATCGATGCCAGATTTTCATCAAGCAAACGCTGGCAAATGAAACTGAGTTTTGAAGGTTCAGACATGTGGAATTGCCGGATGATAGCGCTGTTTTCCGGAATTGCGACAGGCCTTGTCAGACACCTGGCACACAACAAAACCGAAGGTGGAAAAGTACCGACGACACTGGTCCTTTTGCCCGTTTACGAACGGTAAACGACCGCGGGAACGTTCCTTTGCCCGTTTACGAATGGGAAACGACCGCGGGAACGTTCTTTTGCCCGTTTACGAATGGGAAACGACTGCGGGAACGTTCTTTTACCCGTTTACGAATGGGAAACGACCGGGGGAACATTCCTTTGCCCATTTACGAACGGTAAACGACCCGGAGAACGTTCTTTTGCCCATCATCGATTTTAATGACGACCGCGGGAACGTTCTTTTACCCATCATCGATTTTGATGACGACCGAGAGAACGTTCTTTTGCCCATCATCGATTTTAATGACGACCGGGAGAACGTTCTTTTGCCCATCATCGATTTTAATGACGACCGCGGGAACGTTCTTTTGCCCATCATCGATTTTAATGACGACCGCGGGAACGTTCTTTTGCCCGTCATCGATTTTAATGAGGGCCTTCGGAATGAACTTTACGATCTGACCCTGTTGGATTGTCGAACAGACCCTATTCGATCGTGAAACGCTGTTCCAGCTCCTGCATGTATTCCGGTGCGTCGTCATCTCCTTCAGCGGGAGCCCACCCGGCGAAATGCTTGTCATCCATCAAATCGTAGGGGCCACGTTTGGTTTCGAGGATCACCGTGTCCGGCTCGAGGCAAACCATGCCGTGCCAGACGTTGGGCTCGATATCGATCAATCCTCCTTTCGTGAGGTCATGGGTCGATTGGAGTTCACCGGCTTCATTGAAAATGGCAAAACCAATCCTGCCGCGCATCACGAAAACCGTTTCCGAGGCATACTCGCGGGGATGCACGTGTGGCTGCACATAGGTCCCGGGCTGGAGGAAGTTTAACATGCGCTGAACCAATGAATCCTGCTGACGATGAATGGGCAGAATCATACGGAGCCGGGGGCTTTGGCGGGAGGCCTCGATTCCTTCGTTCAGTAACTCAGGGGTGAGCTCGAATACAGGTCCGGTCGGGTTGGACAGGGCGGTTTTATGTTTAGGAGGGACCATGGCGCGAATTGGGGTTTTTCGTGAAGCTAAATTTCAGATACACTTCAGTTACTTCACCGATGAACCCTTTTGATTCCATCGCAAAATCCCGCCGTGAGTTTTTAACTTCCTCGGCTTCCGGTCTCGGTGGAATTGCGCTCGGCTCGATGCTGGCACAGGAGGGAGTTCTCAGCGCCGAAACGGCAGCCAACGGGGATCAGTTCCGGGAACTGCAATCTCATAAGAACCCCAAGGCCAAAGCCTGCATCTTTATCTTTATGGCGGGGGCACCTTCGCAGATCGATTTGTTCGAGAACAAACCGAAGCTGAACGAGCTTCACGGTTCTAAACTGCCGAAGGAAATCCTGGATAAGGCCCGTTTCGCCTTCATCAAGCCGGACACCGCGACTTTGATGGGCACTCCGCGGAAATACACCCGGCACGGAAAGAGCGGGATGGAGTTCTCCGACTTTCTGCCGCACATCGGTTCCTGTGCTGACGATATCCTGAAGGTCAGTTCGCTCCACAGCGAAGAGTTCAATCATCACCCCGGCCAGTTGATGATGCAGTGCGGGGTTTCGCGATTCGGTATGCCGACGATGGGATCGTGGGTCAACTACGGACTCGGTGCGCCTTCGGAAAACCTCCCCGGTTATGTGGTCCTGACGGCGGGGCGGGGATCGTCAGGTGGCTCCACTCTGTGGCAGTCAGGATTCCTGCCCTCGAAGTATGCCGGAGTGCTATTTCGAAATCAGGGCGAGCCGGTTTTGAACCTTCAGAATCCGGATGGTCTCCCGCCCGAGCTTCAGCGAGCCGGGCTGGATGCGTTGAAAGATTTAAACCAGAAGCGGTATCAGGAAGTGCACGATCCCGAGATCGCGAGTCGCATTGCCAATTTCGAACTGGCCAACCGGATGCAGACCGCCGCACCGGACCTGGTTGATTTGTCGGGTGAATCTCAGGAAACGCTCGATCTATACGGCGTGGGGCGTCCCGAGCCGGAAGGGAAGGGATACCGCGGCACGCTCGACGGCAAGCCGACCTACGACACATTCTCGCGGAATTGTCTGCTGGCCCGGCGCATGGTGGAGCGCGGTGTCCGTTTCATCAACATCGTCCATGCGAGCTGGGATCAGCATTCCGATCTCGACAAAAATCTCGCCTACAACGCAGGGGCAGCCGATCAGCCCATTGCCGCTCTGATCAAAGATTTGAAACGCCGTGGGATGCTGGATTCCACCATGGTGGTGTGGGGTGCGGAATTTGGACGCACTCCGCTGGGCGAAAACCGGAATGGCCGGAACGCCAATACCGGGCGTGACCATCACCCGTCAGCCTACACGATGTTTATGGCCGGAGGCGGGCTGAAAGGCGGGCTGACCTACGGCAAGAGTGATGACATTGGCTGGGACATCGCTGAGAACCCGGTTCACATCAACGATCTCCACGCCACGATGCTGCATCAGTTCGGGCTCGATCACCTGAAGCTGACCTATCGTTTCCAGGGGCGCGACTTCCGCCTGACCGATGTGGGCGGGAAAGTGATTCAGGATTGGATTGCCTGAGTCACAGTGGCGGGTGAGTGGCAACCCGTTGCCGATTTTGCATGACAAGCGGGTGATGCGTTTCCACACTACAGGCGCATGAACACACGGAACCTTCTCCATTTTGGCCTGCTGATCCCGGCGATCGCGGGACTGTTTCTGATTGTTGGTGAATTTTCAAAAGCGACCAGCAAAAGCCTTACCGATGCGTCCTTCAGCAAAAGCAACGCTCAGGCCTGGAGTAAGATTGTAGAGGTCATGCCGGTGGAAATGCCTCAGGAATGGCCTGAGAACGAAACTGAGGATCTAACAAAGTCTGCGGAACTCTCGCCGGAGCAAAGGATCCAGTTCGATGAAAACAATTCGTTCATTGTAGGCTGTTCGTTCCTCGTCCTGTTGGGCATCATTGGAGTGGCGCTTGTGGGGGCGGCTAAAACTCTGGATGAACCGGTTTGGAATCCGCTGATTCGCACGGCAGCGATCATTGGCGTTACTTTCTTAGCCTTCTATTTATGGGGGTTCAATCTCACTTACCCGGGGGAATTCGAAAGCCTTTTGCCAAACTTCCAACTCGGGCCGCCGGCGCTGACTAATCCCGTTGAGTATGGGTTGGAGGGAATGAATGAATTTACCGACCTGTTTTATCTTTCTGCGTATGCCGCATTTTTCGGAGCCCTGGTCATCAGCCAAACAGCAGGAAGACAAACGGCTTTGTCTGCGTTCATTCCGGCTATTCCCATGGTGGTATTCACGCTTCCACTGGTGGTGTCATGGAAATGGGGTGGTGGTTGGCTTGATGCTTCGTTCATGACTTACGACTTTGCAGGTGCGGCCCTTTTTCACTGGCACGCGGGTGCCGTCGCTCTTGCCACCGGAATTGCACTGAAACTGTTTCGTCGAAGGCCGGAAGAGGGCCGGGCCGAACGGGCTCCGACCCGGTTAGGGTGGTGGATCCCGGGAATCGCTCTCTATTTTCTGGTGATGATAGGGATGAACGCCGGATCAGTTTTGTCGGCGACTCCGGGAGTGGTGGCATCCTGTTTTCAGAGTACGATTTACGCAGCCATCACCTCTGCGATACTCGCAGGTATCTGGGGGATCTTTCTGAAGTCCCGTAGCTTTTACGAATGGATTGGCCACGGACTCATCGCGGGTGCGGTCGTTGTCAGCGGAGTTTGCGATTCACTCACCGGGGCGGAATCTGTCGTGTTGGGAATCATCGCCGGCGGTTTGATCCCGCCGGTCATTTTTCTGCTTGATCGCTTTCTGTCGATCGATCCTCTCGCGGTCGCGGGAGTTCACGGACTGGCCGGTCTCATCGGAACCCTCGCGGCAGTGCCGTTCGGTGAAGATATATCAATGATTGGGCAATTCGTTTTGATACTCACAGTTCCGCTGATGTCACTGGCTTTTGTCGTCGTGTCAGCAATCATCTTTGGGTTTTTAAAACTCCTGCTACACCACAACGCGCCCGCCAATATTGACCCGCCGTACGACGATCCGCCTTCCGGCAATGATCCTGACTACAGCGATCCACCTCAAAGCAAGTCCCCGGTGCCTTATGGGGAGCCACGAAAAACCCCACCGCCGCTTCCGAGGCGCTAGGAAAGGTCCTCAATAATACTTTCCAACCTCTTCCACGACGACCCCTGAGATTCCGGAGCTATCGATCATGCCGTCGATTTTCTCGCAGATTTCCTTCAGCGGATGTCCACCCATGAGATCGCGGGCGCGAATTTGAATTCTGCCACTGCTCCCCTCGGCATCAGGAATCTGTTCGATGCGAATGTGGGAAAAGTAGGGGCCGGCGGAAAAGTCGAAGCTGTGATTCCCGGCGCAGGAGAAAGCGATGCCCTGGTTCCACAGGACTGTGGGGCCTTCATATTGTCGGTCAAAAAGTGCGAGGATTCGCTGGATGTATCCCGGTGGAAGAAACGGGAACCAGTAGCTCCGGCTCCATTGGTCTTCAGGGGCTCGTCCCCAACAGCCCCAAACCCATATGTCACTCATATATTTGTCTTCGAGATCGAGTTCGGGCAGAAGGTCGGGGGCAACGAATATGGCTTCGTCATCGGGGACCCACTCGTAGTTACCGAGATCATTCCACTCTACTTTGCCGCTTCTCTTATTGATATAGCAGATCCCGCATTCGATCATCATACCGATGAAGACTCTCTGTTCTTCGATGCTGTAGGAGTGGGTGTTTCCGTTTCCCTCCCACGCCAGGCCTCCAATAAAAGGACGGGTGAATCGCCCCTCTGCGGCGAGAAGTGTCGGGTAAACCGTTTCCCGCTGAAAGATCGAATAGATGGCATCGAGGGCCCAGCTCTGATCCAGCACGACTTTGTTCCCGAAGAGCCCCTTGCGGTAGAAAAGAAACCCGCTGGAGTTGAGATACCGCAGGAGTCTCTCCGGAGAGCTGACGCCGCCGGTATCGGCGCAGATCGTTTCGAACTGCTCGATCGTGATGAGTCGATGGCTTCTTTCGGAGGAAGGTTTTGTGAGATCCGTCTCGCGCATTTCCTGAAGAGTTTGCCGGACCTTGGCTCGTCCTGTTCCGATATCCGACGGCCCATCACGATCCTGAATCCAGTTTGCGGCGGCCCGAATGGTTTCAGTCAGTTCGTCGAGACCTCGTCCGTTCTTCGCGCTGCAGGCAATCGATCGCTTGAAACCAAATGTCCCCAGCTCGCCGTCATCGCCCGGAGCCACTTCCCATATCTGTTCTTTCTCCTCACATTTATTCTGCACCACGATGACCGCAGCGTCGGGGCCGCCCAACATCCTGGCGTAGCCGAGCCACCACAGCAGCTCGCGATTCCGATGTACGATCCCGTGCGTGACGTGATTCTCCGAAAGCTCGGAGTCAGGAGACCAGACGAGCAGAAAGATGGAGCGCCCCCGGGCAAACAGGGAGTGCGTGCCGTAATAGAGGTCCTGCCCGCCGAAGTCCCAGAGATTCAGTCGAAGCCCGGGATCTCCGGCGAGCTCTGCGGTCGCAACGGAAATCCCGTGGGTTGAGTCCGACTCCTGCTCAAACGGAAGCCCGCGAAGATGGTTGCAGATCTGGGTTTTGCCAACCAGCCCGTTCCCGAGGACGAGAACTTTGACCTCGTCATTGGCTACGGCTCCTTGCTCCAGATCCTTGCAGTGAGCGATCAAATCATCGATACAATTCCCTTGAGTGATTTCATGGGGAATTCCCCGAATCGTTCCCCCTCCTCTCGAAAAATCGAATTTATACATGTGCTCCAGAATTTCCGGGGAAAAGTGCTCGAAGTGACATCCTTCGCACGTCAGGGAGAATATCTCCTGCATTCTCTGGAACGGTCGTAAGTCAGAGACACCTGTGTTACTGCAATTGATAAGCATCAGCTTCGGCAAGTCGACCAGCGGTTCGATATCTTTTACCGGTGTATCGCTGAAATCGATAACCATGAGATCCTGCATCTCCCGTAAGGGCTCCAGATCAGAAATTTCCGTGTCGGAGCAATTGAATGATTCCAGCCTCGTATATCCGCTGATGAATTCCAGACTGTCGAGATGAGTGAAGCCCACATTGAGTTTCTTCAGATTGATGAGTAGAGCGAGGGGGGCCGAATTGGAAAATTCGCAGGAATGACAGTCCAGTTTCTCCAGCAGGGGAAGGTGGGTCAGGGTTGATAGATCGGATATTTTCGTGCCAGAGAGATTGACTTCACGCAGTTCTCGACAGTGGGCTAACGGTGAGAGATCCGTGACTTTTGTATATCCCAAACTCAGTTTCCTGAGATCTCTCAAGCCGGAGAGGGGAGACAGGTCGTGAACCCTCGTATCCCATAGGGTAAGTTCTTTGAGCCGGTGGAGTCCAGAGAGCGAATCGAGGTCAATGTGGGAATTCCCCCATAGATTGAGAACTTCGAGATTGGTGAGATCCCGAAGCGGGGAAAGATCACTGACCAGGGAATTCTCAAGATCGAACTCTCTCAAATCCGACAGCCGGGACAAGGGCCACAAGTCCTCGATCCGGGTGCGGGGCACACTGAGTTTCCGGAGACTTTCGAGCTTCTCGATCCCCGAGATGTTTTCGAGCGGATTGTTCCCGAGATTGAGGTTCGTCAATTCGGGGAGTTCCGGGAGCGATTCGAGATTCCGTATTTGATTGCCGTGTAGGTCGAGTTGGTTCAGCCCGGGAAAGGATGGCATTCCCGAAAAGTCCTTAAGCTTCGCTCGGGTGCATTGGAACACTCGCAACTCCGGGAAGACTGGAGTTCCCTCAAAACTGTCGAAATCCGATTGGTCGACACATAGTTTTATGAGGGCAGGCAGTTGATGCAATCCCCGCAGGTTTTTTACTTTCGTCCTCGCGCAGTCCAGTTCCTTGAGCAGCGGCATTCCGTCCAGAGGAGTCAGGTCAGAGATTGCGGTGTTAAAGCACGTAAGTTCCTCAAGGTTCTTCAGTGCGCCCAACGGTGTCAGGTCGGCGATCTTCGTTCCATAACAGGCTACGTCCTGGAGTTTCGGCGAGTGCTCCAAATGCTGCAGCGAGACAATTTTCGTCGAGGAACACCTGAGTGTCCGCAGTTCAGGCAGGGGGACAAGGGAGCGAATTGGTGTGGAATCGCAATTCAGGATTTGAAGGTGTGGGTGACCACTGAGCGGCTCGAGGTCAGCTACATCAGTGTCTAACACCAGGAGAATCTCAAGCCGATTGCAGGATTGAATGCCCTCGAGGTTTTCGATCTTAGCTCCGGTAAGAAAAAGCATCTCCAATCCCGGTAGGTCAGGGAAATTTTCGAGGGATACTAGAGGGGTCCGGCTGAGGTCTAGAATTCGCAGGTTGGGGGCGGCCGTAAGCCCTTTGAGATCTTCGATGCCGGTATCAGAAAGGTCGAGGACCTCAAGGTGGGGGAAATCGAGAGGAACCCGTTCACAAAGTTCTTTCACTCGCTGGCATTTGAGGGTTTGCAGGTTCCTGAGGTTACGGATTGATTCCGGGAGTTGGGAGAACGTGTTGTTGCCGAGGTTTTGAGACGTTACCCTGCTTGTCTCCTCGCCGTGAATGTCGACAGAGCCGTTCCCGAGGTGCAATTGAGTGACATGATCCAGAGCGGGAGTGAAGAGTTCGGCCGGAAGGCTGCTCAACCCGAGATTGGCCAAAATCAGCACGCCGGTCTTCTCCTCGATCTCGCGTTCCACGGTTTCGAATGCGAGAGAGAAAGACCCGGTTTGTGACATGGCCGCGATATTTCCACGAATCCGTAGCGGCTGCAAGGCGTGAGGCGGAGTTTACCCATTCGCGCCTGTTTTCATATTTGTGTGTTTGCACTTTTCCGGTGCGCCGCTACCTACAATTGATGCAACAGTGGTCCTCATTCATATTTCGAGCCAGGTGGGTTTTGTTGCTTTTGTGGATTGTTCTGGTGGCGGGGGCTGTCGGGCTCCTTCCGGATCTTCAGTTCCGTTTCAACCTTGGGAGAATGCTTCGAGGCGATGACGCCCGTGTGTCGGAGATTAAACAGTTTTATTCGACGTTTCCCCCATCAGACGGGCATTTGATGGTTTCAGCATCTTCGTCCGGGGTGCTTACTATCAATAACTTGAGAGCAGCAGAACGATGGGCCGGGAAATTCCGGGCTCTTCCAGAGGTAAAAGAGGTCATTTCGCCGCGACTTCTTCTCAATCTTAAGCTGGATGGTTTTACTCTCGATGAATGGGCTCGACTGGGCGGGACCGGGGAGGAACCCCTCGAGTTTGGTGATGGTCCGGGGATGAATGGTTTCCGCGGCGATCTGGTGTCGAAAGACGGGAAATCCGTGGCGCTCTATCTCATTAAGGAAAGGAGAACTTCCAACCGGAAGTTTCATGCCGCCGTGAAAGCAGTCGAACCGGAACTTTGGGAAGGGGCGGTTGTCCGGGTGGTTGGCACCGAGCTCATTCTGCAACGCATGGGGGATACGCTCGGGGCGAATTTCCGAACGGTTCTCCTCTATGAATTCATCGCCATTCTCTTTGTGATTCCCTTTTTCATGCGTTCGCTGCGTCGAGCGTATCTTCCTTTTGCGGCAGCACTCTCAGCGCTGGCTTTCTATCTGGCGCTGTTTGTAATCACTGGCCAGAAGTTCGGGGTGATGCACCTCGCAGGTCCCGGATTGATTCTCGTCATCGGACTGGCCGATGCGATTCATTTGCAGCAAAAGTTTGATGACGCCAGAGCTGAAGGGCGCGGAGTGGTGGAGGCTTTGTCCCTGATGTTCAGCTCAGTGGGGCGCGCCTGCATCTTAACATCGGTGACGACGGCTTGTGGATTCTTAAGTCTGTTGGTCGCGAGACATCAGGAGATCTACGACTTTGGCATCTGGTGCGCGGTCGGCGTGGTCGTTGCCTTTGCGGCTGTGATGTTTTTCCTCCCGGTGGCTCTGGTATTTCTTCCCGGAAAAGGTAAGCCGGTGCCCATGCGGTCGATGATTCGTCCGAGATTGTTGCGGCGAATCGCAGTGCCTGTGGCTTTGGGGTTGGTGATCTTAACGGCGGGGATATTCAGGGTCGAACTGGATTCTTCTCTGGAACGAGAGTTGCCTGAAAATGTGGATGTGGTTCAGGACGCCAGTTGGTTCGCAAAGCATTTCAGAGGGCTTGATCGGATTGAAGTCGATGTCCAGGCTGATCTTTTGGATCGCGATGTGGTTTCCGTAATCGAAGAGATGCAGGCTGAGCTTCGGGATTTCCCGGGGATCTCCGGTTCCCGGTCTTACGTGGATGCGATGCGGATGACCCTGGCTGCGGACGTGATCGACACGGAAGACGGCCCGATGCTGGGAGCCGCTGCCCTCGCATCCGGGGGTGGCTTTCCGGGGCACCTTATCACGCGCGATTATGACAGGGCGTGTGTCGCTTTCTACCGAACCCGCGACTTTGGGACGGAGCGCTACAATGCTTTTCGCGATCGTGTTCAGGAATACTCTGATAAGCTTCCCGATGGAGGGAGTATGAAACTCAATGGCTATTTCCCCATGTTTTACGACAGCGCCACGTTGATATCGAAGACGATGATCATGAGTCTGGTTTGTTCGCTTTCAATCATCACACTGATCCTCGTGGTCGTTCTCCGCTCGGTGAAACTGGGGCTCCTATGTTTGGTACCGAACGCCATCCCATTGCTGGTTGTTGCCGGAGTCAGCGGTTGGATGGGTGACTCGCTGCACCTCGGCATCCTTATCGTCTTTTCCGTTGGCCTTGGACTGGCCGTGGATGATACCATCCACCTGATGGTTCGATTTAAGCAGCTACAGAAGCAGAAGCCTCAGGCATCCATTCGTGAACTCATGGACGAAGCGATCGTCTCAACCGGCTTTGCCATTGTGCTGACTTCGGTGGTCCTGCTCATTTCAGCAATCTGCTTCCTGGGTTCCAGCTTCACGACCATGCGTGGAGTGGGGTTGACGTTAGGGATTGTAGCCGTCACTGCACTGCTTGCTGACCTGGTCATATTGCCGTGGTTGATCGAGAAGTTCTATCGCAAATCCGCACGTTCAGTTCACGTCTCCTCATGAAACTTGCCACCGCATTTTGCGCAGTCATCCTTGTCGGTCCCCTCGCACTGGTCGGAGGGGAAAAAGACGTGACCTTCACGCGAGACATCGCGCCGATCCTGCAATCATCGTGTGCCGAATGTCATCGGGACGGAGGCGGAGCTCCGTTTTCGTTGATCAGCTATCGCGATGCCTTTCGTCGTTCCCGTACCATTCTTCAGGTTGTCGAGGATCACTATATGCCGCCCTGGCAGGCCACTGGAGGAGACATACCGCTGGAGGGAGACCGGAGACTTGATGCTGACAAGATCAAAATGCTGAGGCAGTGGGTCGAGGCCGGCAAACCCGAGGGTGACCCTGCTGATTTGCCGCCTTCCAAAGAATATAAGAATGGCTGGCGGATGGGAGAACCTGATCTGGTGATTAGAATGAAGGAGCCTTATGATCTGCCTGCTGACGGACCGGACATCTATCGCAATTTTGTGATCCCAACCGGACTCACCAGAGAAAGATTTCTCCGGGCCATCGAGTTCCGGCCGGGAAGCCCCAGAGTCGTCCATCACGCTCTCATCTATGCAGATTCAAAAGGCAAAGCCCGGAAGGCGGACGCGGAGGATGCAGAACCCGGGTTCGGTGAGATGCCCATCGACGGTGCCACCGGAAGACAGATCGGCGGCTGGGTCCCGGGGGCGACACCGCGTGAACTTCCCGAAGGACTGGCTCACCGCCTCCCTGCCGGATCGGACATTGTTGTTCAAGTGCATTTCCATTTGAGCGGTAAGCCTGAATCGGAGCAGTCGATGATCGGGCTCTACTTCGATGATGAGCCTCCGACCCGTGAATTCACATCGCTTCAGATTCCACCCGTCTTCGGAGCTTTTTCAGGGATCGATCTGAAGCCGGGTGAGAAGAATGTTAAGATCACCGATACCTTCGAGTTGCCGGTCGCGGTGCGTGCGTTTGGTGCTCACGCCCATGCCCATTATCGGGGGAAAGCATTGAAGATGACGGCCCGGTTTCCCGATGGGACAGAACTGAAGCTTCTCAATATTCCTGATTGGGATATGGATTGGCAGGAGGAGTATCGTTTTGCAGAAGAGGTGTTTCTGCCTGCCGGAACCCGGATTGAAGTGGATGTGGCCTGGGACAATTCGGCTTCCTCGACAGATAACCCGATTGTTCCACCGGTGCGGGTGCGGTGGGGTTTCGAATCCTTCGACGAGATGGGAAGCATTGATCTCTTCGTCATTCCCGAAGGCACAAAACAGCAGGCCGCCGCCGGGATGAAGAGATTGAAGAATGCCTATCGCGAACATGTCGTTTGGACCGCCGGGGCGCATGTCATTGCCGCCGATAAGCTGGCCGTATTCGGAGACCTTCGCAAAAAGGCAATCGCCCGTTTTGATACCAACGGAGACGGAGTCCTCGGGTACGAGGAGAAGGAGGCAGCCGCTAAGTCACTTAAAAAGATGCCCCTCCCTTGATCCGGAGGTGCCGTTCCGGATCAGACGGCAGCTGTGCTATTCCGGTTTTGACACGTCGTCTCTGGTTTTAGTAAGATTGTTTTTTTTATTAACTTTTTCGGCAAATGAGGCCGGTTTGTGGAGCATTACCTGTGAATGACGGATTCCGATCGTGATCAACATGACCAATTTCTCCGGCTCTTTATGGAGCATGAGGATGGGGTGCGGCTTTTTGTGCGGTCGATGCTTTTTAATCAGGAGGAAACCAGGGAGGTGATGCAGGAGGTGGCTGTGGTGTTGTGGCGGAAGTTTGATGACTCGCTCGATAGTCTTTCGTTCAGGCGCTGGGCCTTTGGGGTGGCCCGGATGGAGGTGCTTTCGTTCCGGCGGGACCGGGCGCGGGACCGCCATACGTTTGGCGATGAGGTTGTCGAGCTGCTGGAGCGGACCGTTCAAGAGGAATCCGTGGAATTCGAAGCAGAACGGATGGCCCTGGAGGTTTGTCTGGGGAAACTGCCCGATGATCAGCGAACGCTCGTTCAATCGGTCTATGAACCCGGTGTGAGAATCGACAAGTTTGCGCGGGAGCGGGGATGGACGGCGATGGCGCTTTATAAAAAGCTGCATCGTATCCGGATGCAGTTGATGAATTGCACAAAGCGGGAGCTGATTTCGGAGGGCTTGTCATGAGTAAGCGGGGCGGGGACGAAAGGTTCGAATTAATTCGGAGTTGTATTGATGGTGATGCAACCGCAGAGCAGTTCATTGAGCTGGAGAGGTTGCTGCTCAATGATGCGGACTATCGACGTGAATATCTGCGGTATTTGAATATTGATTCTGCGTTGGGAAGGATTCCAAAAGCTCCGGAGGCTGTGCAAAGTCCGTCTCAGGATTTGCAAAAGTTGAGGACCTTCTCGCAGTGGCGTCATTTCACCTCGGCGGCGGCGGGGTTGGTGATAGGTTTGTTTTGTGCGTCGATGACGTGGGCGTTTGTGCTGCCGCGGAATTCTGATGTGAGAATGGTGGCCCCGGTTTTAGAGGAGAGCTTTGAAGATCCTGCCATTCCGCTGTTCGATGAGTTTCCCCGACGGCCCGGCGAATGGGGTGGTGCCCGGGGGAAGATAGTCAGTGACCTTCCTGAGGGTGCTGCGGCGTTGGACGGTCGATTGGTCTTGAGGCTGGAACCGTCTCCCGACACGACTTTGAGTTATATCCAGCAGGTCATAGATGTGGCCCGTCTGCCTGCGCCGAAGAAGCGTGAAACCCGGACTGTTGAAGTCACGGGATCGTTTCTGGCGGATCAACCGGGGGAGCGGGAACGTTACACGTTGCGGGTGGCAACTTTTAAAGAAACGCCGGAGGTGATCCGTGATCTCTGGGTTGGGGTGCCATGGCAGGAGATGGATGAGAGCACTCTGACAATGACCAAGTCGGGGCTGAGCACGCCGGTCAATGCTGATGGATGGCAGACGATTTCGGTTTCTGTCGAGGTGCCGCGAAATGCCCGCAGTGTTGTGATTTCCCTCGCGGCCGGACGATTGAGCCACACAGCTCCCAAGACTCCCCATTATTTGGATGATGTGCGGGCGGATCTTGTATTCACGCCTTTAAAGAAACGCGCACGAAAACGAATTCGATGAATATGCAAAACCTCACTCTACGCCGGGCGCTTGCTCATGCCGCCTCAATTACTATTGCGGCCCTCGGCTCGCATCTCTTTCTGTCCGGACTTGCCACGGGGGCTGAATCACAACCAAACATAGTCGTGGTTTTGGCGGATGATATGGGGTGGGGAGATTCGGGAACTTATGGGCATAAGATTATTCAAACACCGAGCATGGACCGCCTCGCGTCGGAAGGAGTAAAATTTACTCAGGGGTATTCTGCGTGTGGCGTTTGTTCGCCGTCGCGTTCAGCGATTCTCACCGGGCGGACACCGTATCGCAATGGCGTGTGGCGGCATCTTTCGGGGAATCACGAGGCTCACTTGCGAGAAAGCGAAATCACATATCCTGAGTTGCTCAAGGGAATCGGCTACCAGACCTGTCACGTCGGGAAATGGCACCTTCTCTCAAAGCAACAGTTCGGGAACCCGGAGTTTCCCCAGCCCGGTGAGCAGGGAGGCTTTGATTATTGGATGGCAACCCATAACAACGCGGAACCGAGTCATAAGAATCCGAAGAACTTTATCCGGAACGGGGAACCGGTAGGGGAGACTGAGGCTTACTCTGCTCCCTTTGTGGCCGACGAAGCGATTCATTGGCTGAAAGAAGTTCGTGATGATACGAAACCGTTTGCGCTATCCGTGTGGTTTCACGAACCGCACAGTCCCATCGCGACGGACATCAAGTTTTCCGAACTCTATCCGGATCAGGACAAGAAGCAGGCCACCTATTTCGGAAACATCACTCAGCTGGATTTTGCGCTGGGGAAAATAATGGAAGCGCTCGATGCCGAAGGGGTTTCTGACAACACACTGATTATCTTCTCTTCCGACAACGGTCCGGTCCCGGCGTTCGGTGGGGATTCGGGAGGGCTTCGTGGCAACAAGCGAAATGACTTTGAAGGCGGGATCCGCGTGCCGTTTCTGGCCAAATGGCCCGGACACATCGAGGCGGGAAGTGTCAGCGATACTCCGGTGATCGGAACGGACATTTTCTCTACCGTACTCGACATGGTGAAAGTCCCGGCCCCGGCAGATCGCACTATTGATGGTGTCAGCCTGTTACCGGTGTTTGCAGGGAAGCCGGTGGAGCGCCCGATCCCATTGTTCTGGCGGACGCACGTTTCCCCGGCGGAAGACCGCGTCGCCATGCGGATCGGTGACTGGAAGATCGTGAGTAGCGATACCATGACGAAGTTCCAACTCTTCAACGTTCAGGAAGACTGGCAGGAGAAGGTGGATCTTGCCGGATCGATGCCGGAGAAAGTGGCGGAGATGGAAAAGACCTTGAAACAGACCTGGGAAAAGATTTCTGAAGAAGGTCCCAACGAATGGTGGGAAGCGGAACGGAACAAACCCAAACAGGGGGCGAAGCTTCCTTACTAGTGCGAGCTGTTACCGGGCAGCGCCAGTGTGTGGTGCCTTATCAAAGGCAGATTTTTATGAACATCCGATCCGTATTTTATTTCTTAACCGGGCTGCTGTGTGCCGTGACTGCTTCAGCCAATCCAGTCGCGGGCAGTCGTCCGAACATCATTGTCGTTATCACCGATGACCAGGGAATGGGCGACCTTTCCTGTATGGGGAATGAGGTCGTGAAGACCCCGCACATCGATGCGTTTTATGAGAAGTCGACGCGCTTCACCGATTTCCACGTCAGCCCGACGTGTGCGCCGACCCGTGCAGCCATCATGAGCGGAAGACCTCCGTTCAAAGTGGGCGTAACCCATACCATTCTTCAACGGGAACGAATGGCATTGGATGTGTTTACGCTACCGCAGGCATTGCAGAGTGCCGGTTACAAAACGGCGTTGTTCGGGAAGTGGCATCTCGGCGACGAAGAGGAATATCTTCCGCAAAACCGTGGCTTTGATGAAGTGCTGATGCATGGGGCCGGCGGGATCGGGCAGGTGAATCTCGGGGATTTCCCGCCGAACGGAGACAATCCGTATTTCGACAACGTGCTCCTGCACAACGATACCATTGTTCAGACTAAAGGTTACTGCACCGATCTCTTCTTTGATGTCGCAACGGCATGGATCAACGGGCAGAAAGAAACCGGGGCGCCCTATTTTTCCTACATCTCGTTGAACGCTCCCCACGCTCCGATGATGGTGGCGGAGTCCTACAAAAAGCGGTTTCTGGATATGGGGTATGATCAGGGTACTGCCGGTCGCTATGGCATGATCGAAAACATCGACGACAACTTTGGAAAGCTGTTGAAGCAATTGAAGAGTTGGGATGGTTTGGACAATACCCTGGTTATTTTTATGACCGATAACGGAGCCACCCATCTCAATGGAAAGCTCAACGGTAAGAAGGTGAAACACTTCAATGCCAATTTGAAGGGCGGCAAGAACAGTCCGTATGAAGGGGGCACTCATGTCCCGATGTTCTGGCAATGGAAAGGGGTTTTGAGAGAAGGTGTCGACATCAATGCGCTGACGGCTCACCTGGATCTCTTCCCGACGTTTGCTGAGCTCGCCAGTGCCAAACTTCCCGGAGATATGCAGGAGCTGGATGGACGTTCGCTTCTACCTCTGCTGGAGAAGCCGGATGCTGCCTGGGAAGATCGTGAGTTGTTCGTTCATTGTGGTCGGTGGAATGCTGGCGAATGGGAAGCTAACAAATACAAGAAGTGCGCAGTGCGGACGGCGGAATGGCGGTTCGTAAACAACAGGGAGCTTTACCATATCCCGGAAGATCCTTCGGAAACGACAGATGTATCTGCCGCTCATCCTGATGTGGTAGAGCGTCTGCGAAAAGCCTACGATGCGTGGTGGGAGTCCGCTGTTCCCCTGATGGTGAACGAAGGTTTGCCCAAAGTCGGACCGGATGAACAACCGTTGGGACTGCGATACGCGAAGCAATTAAAAGAAAAGGGGATTCCCGACTGGGCCCCGTAAACCCTCCTGACAAATTGAATCAATGAAAACCCTCTTCACATTATTCGCCCTCGTCTTAACCGGCGTCGCTCTACCGGCGGCCGAAGACTCCGACAAACCTCATGCCGTTATCGTTGTCGGCACACTTCATTACTCCCCGGAGCTGACGATGCCGGTTTTTGCCGGGGAGTTAGAGCGATTCGGATTTCGCACCACGGTTGTGGTGGGGGAGGGGAACCCGGAAAAGAAAAAGGAGAATGTTCTCCCGGGAATCGAAGCCCTCGCAGATGCAGACGTTGCAATCTTCTTCATGCGATTCCTGACGCTGCCCGATGCCGAATGGAAACCGATTGAAGACTTTCTGAAATCGGGGAAACCGGTGATCGGGATGCGCACCGCAAATCATTCGTTTAAATACCCGAAGGATCATCCGCGGTTCGAATGGAATGATGGCTTTGGTCGTCGTGTTTTCGGGACGCCTTACGTCGTGCATCAAAGCAGCGAGACTGCGATCAAGGTAATCGAGGAAAATGTCGATCACCCGATCATGAGCAACGTGACTCTGAAGGAGTGGACTTCGCCGGGCACTCTGTATCTGGCAAAGCTGGAACCCGGGTGCAAGATATTGATCGAAGGCAGTGGGACGGGAAGAGAAAGGCTTCTGAAAAAGAGTTTCGGGGAGATTCAGGTTAAGGAATTTGAGACGGCACCGGTGGCGTGGGCATGGCAAAACGAATGGGGCGGAAAATCCTTTTTCACATCTCTGGGGCATCCCGGGGATTTTGCCGACGAAGCTTTTGTGCGGATGGCGATTAACGCAGCCTGCTGGGCGGTGGATAAGCCATTGCCGGGAGCCGATGAAAAAGTGACAACCTGGGAAATCGAGCGCGTCGACAAGAAGCGCGCCAAAAAGTAATTCCGCGAGTCAACAGGGTTGGTTCATCGACCGTACCCTGTTGGATCGTGGCAATCGTTCGTTAATGATGAAATCCCCCTTTCTGTTCGCGTTGGCTCTGATCTTCCTTTTCGGAATCAAAGCCTCTGCTGAATCCCCGATTCGTCCCGGTGACCGGGTGGCTATTGTAGGAAACACCTTTGCAGACCAACTCCGGATCCATGGGTATTTGGAGAGTTTACTCCTGCAGAACTCGACTAAGAATCCGGTGTCCATCCGCAATCTGGGTTGGGGTGGCGATATGCTGACGGCGCGGGATCGCCCCACGAATTTTGCGAGTGAGGAATCGACATTAACGGCGCACAAGACAGACGTGATCATCGCCTGTTTTGGATTCGGAGAATCGTTTGCGGGGTTGGAGGGAATCTCTGACTTCAAAAAAGATATGGAAGCCTTCATCGCTTCTCATTCGGGAAAGAAATACAATGGGAAATCCGAGGTTCGGCTCGTGTTGGTTTCACCAATCGGCTATGAAGATCTCGGAAAGGTGACCCCGGCCGTGGAAAAGCGGAACGGTGAGCTGCAGGCCTATTCACGGTCGATCGGCGAGGTTGCCAAGGCCGCGAACATTCCATTCATCGATCTCTATGAGCAATCGTTGTATCTGATGACTGAGCCGGGGCCGGATATGACCACCAACGGGGTGCACCTCAACGCCTATGGTTATTGGGCGATCAGCCATATGTTCGCGGCCCAGCTTTTATCGGCGGAAAATTTGGGCCCGTGGCGAATAACTCTGAATGCCAAAGTGCCAAATGGGGAATCCGACGGGGTTGAGCTTTCAGAGATCGAATGGAAGGGGGATACGTTGGGATTTGATGTCGCAGAGCTGACGGCACCATCGCTGCGGCCTCCATCGGATGGAACGTTGCCAGCTCAGCTTGCCGCGAGGCGGGATACTCTCGTGGTGAGAAATCTGGAGCCGGGAACATATATTCTCACCATCGACGGGAAAGAAATCGTGTCTGCGAGTCACTCGGAATGGGCGAATGGTGTCCCTGTTGATGCTTCGCCGGTTCATCAGGCTGCGGAGGCCTATCGCGATGCTGTGAACGACAAAAACCAGCAGTTTGTTTACAGTTGGAAAGCACTCAACCAGGTGCACATCGTGGGCGAGCGAAAGTCTTCGCCAAGTGGAAAAGCGCTTCCGGCAGAGGTGATCAAATTTAACCAAATTGCCAACCAGCGGGATGAAGAGCTTCTCAGTGGAATCGAATTGAAGACCCGCAGATGGGAGCTGAAACCCGGCTCTTGATAACAACCTTTCGAAAGGACACACTGATATGAAATCTGTTTTTCTAGCTTTCGGTCTCATGACCACCGGCGTCTTCGCTGCGGATGTAGACGGGATCAAAACGGCAAACCTGAAAGGGGCTGATCTCGATCTGGTAAACAATCATGACCCGGCATCGGAACTCGCCAATTTTGAGTTCCTGCCGGGATACCAGGCAAACCTTTTTGCGGCTGACCCGATGTTGGCAAATCCAGTACATATGCACTGGGATGCCAGAGGGCGACTATGGGTTGCCTGCTCATGGTCTTACCCGCAGATCAAACCCGGCGAGGTGGCGAATGATAAGATTATCATTCTGGAAGACACGGATGACGACGGAGAGGCTGATAAATCAACGGTGTTTGCAGACGGTCTCTATCTTCCTACAGGGATCGAATTGGCGAACGGCGGTTGTTACGTTGGGCAATCGCCGGACGTGTTTTTCCTGAAAGACACCGATGGCGATGATGTGGCGGACGTGAAACAGCTTGCCCTGACTGGATTCGGTATCGAAGACAGTCACCACTCAATCAGTGCCTGGCGTCGAGGTCCGGGTGGGTGGATTTATTTTCAGGAGGGGATCTTTTTGCATGCTCAGGTTGAGACGCAATATGGTGTGGTGAGAAACTTCAACGGAGGGGTTTACCAATTCAATCCACGGACGCAGGAGTTGCGGGTTTTTTGCACGGGAACCGGAGGCAACCCATGGGGACATGTCTTTGATCGGTGGGGGCAATCCTTCATGGTGAACAATCCGAGAATCATGTATCTCTCGCCTTCAACTGGAAACAGTGGGGAAAAGATACAGGTCAAATCGCTCATCAGTACTGAGAAACAATGCGGGGGCGATCTGGCATCCGGAACTCACGTGGGAGATGATCTGCGTGGTCAGTTGATGAGCGGGCGGTTTAAAAGCCGCGCTGTAATACGGTATGAGTTTATTGAAGATGGAGCGGGCTACAGGGCCAAGGTGCTCGAACCATTGATGTCATCGAAGCATCCCAATTTTCGTCCCGTCGATGTCAAGATGGGACCTGACGGTGCCGTTTACGTTGCAGATTGGTACAACTCGATCATCAATCACGCACAACACGATTTCCGCGACCCGCGTCGTGATCACACCCATGGTCGCATCTGGCGAATCACTCAAAAAGACCGGCCGCTGGTGGAAAAACCGAAGCTGGTAGACATCGAAATACCTGAGTTGGTTGCTCATCTCAAAAGCCCGGAAGACTGGACTCGTCACCAGGCCCGGAATGTGCTGAGTGAGCAGGATCCTGATGAAGTGCTCGCGGCACTCGAGTCATGGGTCGAGCAGCTTGATCCTTCAGGGACAGACTATGATCTGCATTTGGTTGAAGCGATGTGGGCCTGTCAAAATGTAGAGCGCACCAGTGAAGCTATCCTCACCAGAGTGCTGGAAGCGAAAGACGGGCATGCCCGCTCCGCCGGAGCTCGAATCCTACGCTACTGGCATGAAGATCTCTCAGATCCAATCGCGATGATCGCCAAGGCGGCCGGCGATCCTTTTCCCCGAACACGGATGGAGGCTGTTTTATCTGCCGGGTTTATTCCAAAGGCCGAAGCCTTTGCCGCTGCTCTTCATGTGACGGATCATCCGGGTGATCCCATTCTTGATCAGGCATTGCCGCAAACCACTCTCGCGCTCGAGAAATACTGGCGCCCGGCCATGGAAGCCGGCACCCTGAAGTTCGCCAGGGAATCGCATAAAGATTACATTGAGGGGAAAGCGGGTATTGGTTTTGACAAACGCTTCGCTGAATTTCTGGCAAAACCATCGGCTGGCAGTCAGGATGATATGGCTGAAGTGATGGGGCAGTTTGTGGCTGTCGGGACGGAGCGCGAGATTCGCCTGGCGATCGATGCGCTTGCGGGGAAGAAAAGCGCCCTGCCGGATGAAGTTTCCATCGCGCTGCTCGAAGCCCTCAAAATTAAAGCAGGCTCAAATTCGTCGAAGAAGATGAATCGCGTTGTCTCGAACTTAAAGCGCCTTCTCAATCACGGGAACGAAACCGTCGTGCGTCTCGCTGTGGAAAACCTTGGAGAGTGGAACGCGCTTAAGGTTGGCCCTGGACTGCTGTCGGTTCTTGGTGCGGATTCTCATTCGATGGCTGTGAGGCAGTCGGCAGGGATTGCGCTGGCAAAGTTGGGAGGGAATCTGGATGAGTTGAGTTCGATGGCTTCAGGAACCGGGACCGAAAGTCGCTATGCTGCTATCCCCGGATTGATCCACGCCGATCTCGATGTCGGGATTGAAGCTGCTGTCAATTTGCTGACGGAAGATCCCGGAGAAACCGATCCCGTTCCGCTTTTGCAGGGGATATTGAAGAACCGGAAAGGCGCAAGGCAGCTTGCGGCAAAGCTCAAGGGAGTCACCATTCACCCGGAGGTCGTATCCCGTGTCAGTGGGTTTCATCGAACCACCGGGCTGTTACCAAAATCTCTCACAACGTTTTTCGAGCCCGGTGATGGAGTCGGTGGATCTCTGTCGGCAAAACTGATCGCCGAAGATCAGGGCAAGCTCGCTGCTGATGTCGTGAAGCTGGGGGATCCTCACCGCGGAGAGATGATCTACCGGCGCAAAGCACTCGCCTGTACCAGTTGTCACGCAATCGGACCTGCCGGTCCTGCGATCGGTCCGAATCTCGTGGCCGTGGGGGCGGCGGCTTCACCGGAGTATATGGTGGAATCTATTTTGAAGCCAAATGCCGCAATAGCCGAACACTACGAGAACCGCCTCTTTACGCTTACCGATGGGAGCGTTCAGATGGGCGTTGTCACTTTCAAAAGCGAGAAAGAAGTGGTGGTGCGCGATTCTGCCCAGCAGGGAAAGGAGATCAGGATTCCGGCGGCTAAGATTCAGCGCGAACAAGCCGTCCCCTCACTCATGCCGGCTGGTTTGGCTGATCAACTTCAAAGCAGGAAAGAGTTTCTCGATCTGGCAAACTTCCTTTCTGTTCTGGGTCGTCCGGGAGACTTCGCAAACGATGAAAGTCCTGTGCTGCGCAAGTGGCGAATCGCAGGAGGAGAGAGCGGTTCAAATCCGGATGAAATCACGTCATGGATGCCGGCATACAGCAAAGTAAGTGGCGAGCTCCCGAACGAAGAGCTCAGTCCCCCGGGTGAATCTGTTTTTGCCCGCAGTGTGGTGGAAGTCCTCGTGGCAGGGGCGGTATCAATGGAGATTAACGATGAAGCCGGATTGAGCCTTTGGATCAACGACACCGAAGTCACAGACCTGAATGCTCCCGTCGAATTGCCCAAAGGTAAGGCTACCTTCACATTCGCGATAGATCCGGCCAAACGGGGTGGGGCGGGGCTGAGGGTTGAACTTAAGTCAGCTTCCGGTTCTCACGCTAAATTCCAACCTGAAGGTGGGCAGTAGATTTTTCGTTGATTTAAAACACTGGATAGCTCAAACAGAATCTGACCTTATGAAAAAAATCGCCTTTTGGCTCCTCTTGCTGGCCTCCGCTGCCAATCTTTTCGGGGACGATGTGAAACCCAACATCATCTTCCTTTTTGCTGATGATCAAAGCACCTATTCGGTGGGCTGTTATGGAAACAAAGATGTCGTCACGCCAAACATGGACCGGCTGGCGGCTGATGGTCTCGTTTTTGACAAACACTACAATACGACCGCGATCTGCATGGCGAGCCGGGCCAATGTGTTCACCGGGATGTATGAATACAAGACCGGGTGCAACTTCACGCACGGCGATATGCATCCCGAAGTGTGGGAAAAGTCTTATCCGGTATTACTCCGTGCTGATGGATACCTGACGGCTTTCGCCGGAAAATTCGGGCTGATTGTAAAAGGAAAAAACCTTTGTGAGAGTGATTTCGATTATTGGGGAGGAGGACCGGGACAAACCAACTACAAAACCGCGGCCAATGCTTCGATGAAGAAGTATGCAGAGGAGTATCCGCATTCGACGTTGTCGTACGGGGCCTTCGGTAAAGATGTTGTTAAAGACGCGGTCAAAAAGAAGAAACCTTTCTGCCTGTCGATCAGTTTCAAGGCTCCTCACAAGCCGGCCACGCCGGATCCCCGGTTTGATGGTGTCTATGCAGGCAAGGTTTTTACCAAACCGGAAAACTTTGGTCGTGAGTTTGGAGAACACATGGCTCCCCAGAGCAAAGCAGGCCGTCAGTACGGACGTTTCACCGAATGGGGATACGACACGAATTACGATGAAGAAATGGCCAAGTATCATCAGCAGGTCCACGCCATTGATGTCGCATTGGGAATGATCCGGGAGGAAGTGGAGGCTCAGGGCATCGCTGATAACACCGTCATCATTTACACCAGCGACAATGGTTACATTTGCGGTTCTCACGGATACGGGTCGAAAGTTTTACCGATGGAGGAATCCTCCCGTGTCCCGTTGATGATTTATGATCCGCGCAGCTCAACAGCCGGTAAAGGGCTCCGTTGTAAGAAGCTTACGGGGAATATCGACTTTGCTCCGACCATGTTGGAGTTAGCCGGTTTGCCGGTTCCTTCAAATATGGATGGGAAAAGTCTCGTCAGTCTCCTGCAGGATCCTGAGGACGGGGGACATGAGCAATTGGCCTTTATCAATGCTTATGGTGCGATACCAACTCACAGCCTTTCCTGTCTGACCGAAGATCATAAATACACCTACTGGTGGTACGGAGATGAAACGATGGAGCCGACTGAAGAACTCTTCGATACCGCAAATGATCCACTCGAATTAACCAATCGGGCAACGGATCCCGACAGCGCATCCCTGTTGAACAAAATGCGCGAACGCTATGACGTAGAGCTTGCAAAATGGAAGGCTGAAGCCGTGCCCTACAACGACTATCAGAAATACGGTGTGCTTTTTGACCGGTCTGTCCCTGTAGCTGAAAAGGAATTCAAGAAGGTAAGAGCCGCTGAGCCCGCGAAGGAACGGAAGAAAAAGAACAAGGCTGGAAAATAAGTCACCCCACCATGAAGGGTGGCGTGCCTGTCCTCTGTTAGGTGAGAGAACGCGGGGTCATTCGTGGATTGCCGGGTTGTTTCCAAGCCGTTCAAACGAAAAGGCGGTTCTACGATCAGACAGGGTTGGTTCATCGTTCGAACCCTGTTGGATCGATTCGCTCGTTCGAAGGGAGCGGCGTAAACGTTGCAAGGGCTGTTCGCGGGACAATGAAGGGCAAAGCAGCGTTTCGCCTGGACTAATCACTGCGCCGACGGGTGATGTAACGTTTCATGAGGCGTCGTCAGGATAATGACGGGTGATGTAACGTTACATGAAGCATCGTCAGGAAAACAACGGCTGATGTAACGTTACATGAGGCATCGTCAGGACAACTACGGCTGATGTAATGTTACATGAGGCATCGTCAGGAAAACAACGGCTGATGTAATGTTACATGAGGCATCGTCAGGAAAACAACGGCTGATGAAACATTACATGGGGCATCGTCAGGGCAACCATGGCTGATGTAATGTTACATGGGGCGTTTACAGGATGCCGGTTGGTTATGAATGCGGGTGGCATTCGTCCGCCGTAAAATTATCGGTTTCCCGGGGTTACAGGTAAGAGGTTATTCGGTCTGTATGGCCCGGATTCCGGTCAGAGCTGGAAGTCATCACCGGGAAATCCAGTGTTCACTTTTCTACATAAAAATGCCCATCAAGAGAGCGGTCGGCTCTTCTGATGGGCATCTGGAAAAATCAAATGGACCGGGCGCAACCCGAGTTGCGAAGCGGCATTTGGTCAGCCGGATTAAGGCAGCGGGAAGTCGATGTTAATTTTGGCAACGCGCTGGCGAATCTCTTCGAGCTTTTCTTCATCTTTGCGATGTGTGATCGCTTCGTGAATGAGATCCGCGATGAGTTCCATCTCGGCTTCTTTCATACCGCGAGTGGTAACTGCCGGTGTCCCGACGCGAATACCGCCGCCTTTGAAAGGGCTTTCAGTATCAAACGGGATGGAGTTTTTATTCACGGTGATGCCGGCTTCATCGAGGGTTTCCTGAACCATCTTACCGTTGAGGCCGCTCGGGCGGAGATCAACGAGGAAGCAGTGGTTGTCTGTTCCACCGGAAATGATGGTGTAACCATTGTCTGCCATTTTCGCAGAGAGAGCTTGAGCGTTTTTGACGATTTGTTCCTGATAGGCTTTGAAGTCTGGCTGAAGAGCTTCGTGGAAACAAACGGCTTTGGCGGCGATCACGTGCATGAGTGGACCTCCCTGCACGCCCGGGAAAACCTGGGAGTCGATCTTTTTAGCAAGATCTGCATCTGTCGTGAGGATGAGGCCACCGCGTGGTCCGCGAAGGGATTTGTGAGTGGTTGTGGTCACAAAGTGGGCATGTGGCACTGGTGTGGGGTGAACTCCAGCGGCAACGAGACCGGCGATGTGCGCCATGTCGACGAAGAGATAGGCTCCGACGGAATCCGCAATTTCGCGCATGCGCTTGAAGTCGATGATTCGCGAGTGAGCGGAGGCTCCTGCGGTGATCATTTTCGGCTTATAGGCTTCAGCGGCTTCGGCGAGTTTATCGTAATCGATCCGTCCGGTATCCTGGGAAACTCCGTAATGCTGGACTTCGTATAATTTACCCGAGAAGTTGGCGAAATGCCCATGTGTGAGGTGTCCGCCGTGGCTGAGATCCATCGTGAGGATCTTGTCGCCGGGTGTCAGCACACTGAAATAAACCGCGGCGTTTGCTTGAGAGCCTGAGTGCGGCTGGACGTTTGCAAATTCACAATTGAAAAGCTTTTTGGCGCGCTCGATTGCGAGAGATTCGACGACGTCGACGTTTTCACATCCACCGTACCAGCGTTTGCCGGGATAACCCTCGGCGTATTTGTTGGTGAGGCAGCTACCCTGAGCTTGCTGGACTGCTTTGGAAGCAAAGTTCTCAGAGGCGATGAGCTCGATGTTGTTTTGCTGACGCTCGGCTTCGAGTGCGATGCATTTTGCGATCTCGGGATCGGTCGCCGCAAGCTGAGCGCCCACGACATCGGCTCCTGCTCCGCAGGCGTTCATTTTTTTGACGCGACGTTCGTGTCGGCCGCCTGCATCGAAGGCGGATCCCAGCCACGCATCCAGCAGGGCTGCAGCGCCTGATGGCTCCGTGCGGTTGCCTGCAAGACAAAGGACGTTGGTGTCGTTGTGCTCGCGAGTTTTGGCAGCGGTTTCTGCGTCGGTGACAACGGCTGCCTGAATGCCTGCGTGGCGGTTGGCGGAAATGCTCATGCCAATGCCGGTGGTGCAACAAAGGACGCCGAGGTCGGCTTCATTACTGAGAACTGCGCCGGCAACCCGATGGGCGTAGTCGGGGTAATCAACGGACTCTGTCGAGTAGGCGCCGATGTCTTCGACTTCGTGTCCGAGGCTCTTCAAATGGGCAACGACTGCTTCTTTAAGGTCGAAGCCGCCGTGATCTGTGCCGACAATAATTCTCTGGCTCATGGGTTTTGGTGTGCGTGCGTTTTAAAATTTTCGCCGTCCGTTACGCTTCGTCGGCTGGTTTGTCAAAGTTCTCTGGATCTCCGGAGCTGACAAAGTTGACTACGCTCTGCATGGCTTCTTTGATGAGATTACGAGTGCGCTCGTATTCATCCCTGGGCATCCCGATTGGATCGGGGACATCGCGGTCGAATTCGTCTTCGGTGATGAATTCTCGCAAGACGAAGGTTTTCTCGATCGCCTCGGGAAAATAAACTCTGACCAGCTCGCAGTGGCCTTCGGTCATACCGAAGATATGGGTGGCTTTGTTGACGAGGTCGAGCGTAAGCATCTGACTGCGTTGGTTGGTGATGTCGATTCCTTCGTCGGCCATGACTTCAACCGAGAACTCGCTGGGTTCCGCACCATCCATCGCGCTGATACCGGCGGATGCAGAGACTGCGTCGAGCCCTGCTTTTTTCGCCATTTCACGAAAAAGCCCTTCTGCCATCGGACTGCGGCAGACGTTACCTGTACAAAGAAACAAAACGTTTTTTTCCATCTCGTGCCCCAATGGAACGCCTGCGGGGGAAAAGTCAAAATTCCCCTGAAAAATCCGCTCTTGAACGAGGATCGCGCTCGACTATGCTCGCCCCCCGCCGAATTTTCGATTCACCTTCTGATACTGAAATTTATGACTCTGGCCGAACTCCTGAACCCTGACCGGGTGATCTCCAGTATGGAGTCAACCGAGCACTGGCCCGCTATTGTGGAGTTGGTGGATCACCTTGTGGTGAACAACCATTTTCCTGCTGACCATCGCGAAGCGGTGCTGGAGGCTTTTCGCGAGCGAGAGGAGCAGCGAAGCACGGGGATTGGTGGTGGCGTAGCGATTCCGCATTGTTTTGCGGATGATATTGAGGAGGTGACTGCGGTGTTTGGTCGATCCGAGTCGGGGGTCGATTTTTGCGCAATTGACCGGGCGCCGGTTCATTTTATTGTTCTTTTTGTCGTGCCGCGCTCTCAACATACGGCACATCTCAAGACGCTTGCGGCTATTGCCAAGCTCTTGAACTCAGCAGATGTGAGAAACCGGTTGGCGGCAGCAGAGGGTTCGCAGGAGCTCTACGATATTCTGGCGGGTGGTTTGGCTACGCGCTGATAATCGTCGCGTTCTCCGTCAGTTGGATGATAGCGGAGTGACCACCCGTCGAGTCGGAGTGGAGTGAGTCGATGGAGGACTCGGCGCACTGATTCGTGATGAATCAGGGCGGGAGGGGGCAGGGGCCTCGGTCGTTCTTGATGGTTCAGCTCGCAGCTTTTCGGTTACGGGAGCATTGTTTGTTTTGAGATTTGGATGATAGGCGAGGGCGTCGCTGTAGTGCATCCAGGCAGAATTTTGCATCGCCAGTAGCGCGAGCGAAACCGTAACGATTCCGAAGGTGAGCCCAAGCCGGTTTCGGCGTGCGCCGACAAGCACTGTCGCTGATGCAAAGGCGGCGAGTGCGTAGTACATCCATTTGTTTTTTTTCCAATACCAGGTGTTGTCAGCGAAGCTTTTGACACGTGATGGTGATTCGACTTTGTAGACTTTCTCTATTCGAGGTTGGGCTGCGCTCCGTGCATTGATGTATGGAACGAACACGAAAGCAGAAGCTGCCGTGACAACCAGAGCCGTAATTTGCAGCTTATCAGCTTTCATAAAGTAGCTGACGATGAACCCGATCAAGCCAAAGGCGATGCCGTAAAGGAGGATGGGTTCCAGAAAGAGGAAGCGGTATTCCGCGTCGGAAATCGCATCGGTGAGCTTTTCGATGTGAGTGAGCGTTTCTTTCATAGCGATTGGGAGAGGGCTGAGAGAAGCTAAAATAGATCGGATTGGGAAGGAGTGGCCGGTGATTGGAGGCCAAGTTTTTGGTAGGCGAGGGCCGATGCAATTCGTCCGCGCTGGGTACGCTGAAGGTATCCCTGAAGGATGAGAAAGGGTTCGTAAACGTCTTCGATCGTAGACTCATCTTCCCCCACTGCCACTGCAAGGGAGCCGATCCCAACCGGGCCTCCACTGAATTTATGGATGATTGCTTCAAGGATGCGCTTGTCCATTTCATCCAGCCCGTCGGCGTCGATTTCAAGCATCTCCAAAGCGTTGTCGGCAACTTCTTTCGTAATGATGTTGTCAGCGCGGACCTGTGCATAATCACGAACCCAACGCAGGAGGTTGTTGGTGATTCGGGGGGTTCCCCGGCTTCGCGAGGCAATTTCCATGGCTCCCCCTTCATCAATCTTGATATCAATCAGGTTGGCAGACCGTTTGATGATGTGGACCAGCTCCGGGGCTGTGTAGTAGTCCAACCGGTTCGTCATTCCAAATCGTGACCGGAGAGGGGCGGTCAGCATGCCAGCTCTCGTTGTTGCTCCCACAAGGGTGAACGGTGGAAGTGACAGCGAAATTGAACGGGCGTTGGGTCCCTGATCGATAATGATATCCAGTTGGTAGTCCTCCATCGCCGGATAGAGGTATTCTTCGATGGCTGGGTGGAGGCGGTGAATTTCGTCGATAAAGAGAAAGTCGCCGTGTTGAAGGTTCGTGAGGATCCCGGCCAGATCGCCTGCCTTTTCAATTTGAGGGCCACTGGTGCAGTGAATTTGGCAACCAAAAGCCCTTGCGAGAATATGAGCCAATGTGGTCTTCCCCAAACCTGGCGGGCCACTCAACAATACGTGATCAAGTGCATCTCCTCTTTGTTTGGCCGCTTCGACCATCAACATAAGCCTTTCTTTGACCTTTGATTGTCCGCAAAACGCCTCAAAATCAGGAGGTCTCAAAGCTTTGTCAAAATCGCCGGTAGGCGAATCAGCGCTGTTGGGAATTGGGAAAGACTCGGTCACGGTAGAGGAAAATGACTGGAAAGTTCATTGACGAAACCGCTTGGCATGTTAAGTGCGGCGGGACAGGATTGTTGAATTCGAACTCAACAATCCTGATATTTAAGATAACCTAAAATAACGTAACGTCGATTGATTTGGAAAAATCAGATTCCAGTACTTGCATTCTCATTAATTCTAAGGAGAATGTGTGGAATTTATAAGATTGTTGAAAATTTTGATTTACTCAATCTGCATTTCCAGCTTGACGACGGGCCGTTTTTTCCCGAAAAGAACAGGTTTATTTTAGGAGCTTTGGGACGCTCCTTTTAATCCTTCGGACGAAACACCGCACAACACCTACCAGACTCACTTAAACGATGAATCATTTGTCTTCTGACTCTATTAAAGCTGTTTTCCTTCGAGGGATGGCGGTCGCAGCAATTGCCTGTGTCTCATTCTTTGGCAGCGCTCAGGCCCAGGAGGGCAAAATCGTGAAGTCAATCGATGTGCAGTATGTAGGAGCGCAAGCTGTTGCTCCGGATCAGATTTTGGCAAGGATGTCGACTCGGGTTGGTGATCCGCTTTCAGCAACCAAGATTGATGATGATGTCAAAAATCTCTATTCAAGTGGTTTGGTTGAGAATGTGCGGATGCTCTCAAAGCCTGCGAGTGGTGGTGTTGGGTTGATTGTTGTTGTCCAGACCAGGGCAATGTATGGAGGTGTTGCCTTTGAAGGGAATTCGTTGTTCCCGGATTCCAAGCTGGAGAACAAGATTGATTTGAAAGTGAATCAGCCAATTGATGAGAAGGTGATTCAGGAGGGGCGGACATCGATTCAGGAGATGTATCGTAAGAAAGGATTTCCAGAGGCTACGATAAGCTATCGTGTGTCGGCTCCGGATTCGGCAGGGTACTCCACGGTAACATTTAATATTAATGAAGGGAGCCGAGGGGCTCTTCGGAATGTGGAGTTTGTTGGTAACACTGTGTTTAGCGCTTCTGAACTTCGCAAGGCGATGGAGCAGAAGGGTAAGGGGATTCTTCCTTTTGGAAAAAAGGGGCGCACTGATTCAGAGTCTCTTCAGGAAGATGTTGCCCGGATTGAAGATAAATATCTTGATGAGGGGTATCTGAATGCGCGGGTGGTGAATGTATCCAAGGTGCAGGTGGATTCTGAGAATGTGGATGTGATCATGACGGTGGAGGAGGGGCAGTCCTATTCTCTTGCCGGGGTGTCAATCGTTGGTGTGGATAGCCTCTCTTTGGAGGGGGATATTCTCCCTTACATTAAGATGCAGCCGGGAAATGTGTTCTCAGGAAGTGATCTGAAGTCAGACGTGAAGCTTATTGAGGATCAATATGGAATGCGCGGTTATGTGGAAGCACGTGTTGATCGCCGCTTCCAGGATGCAGGTCCGGGACAGGTGAATGTGGTTCTTCAAGTAACTGAAGGTAAAGCTTATCGTGTCGGGCAGGTTAATATTGAAGGAAATATCAAAACTCGAGATGAAGTGATTCGTCGTGAGTTGGGGATGCTCCCAGGTGAGAATTTTGACACGGTTGCTCTTGCTGCGACTAAGAACCGTCTCACAAACATGAATTACTTCTCTGATGTTGAGGTGATTCCAGTTGATACAAGTTACCTCGATGAGAAAGATCTGCTTATCCGTGTGACTGAGAAGCCGACCGGAACCATTAACTTTGGTGCTGGCTTCAGTTCTATTGATGATCTGGTTGGGTTTATGGAGATCACTCAGACCAACTTTGATATTGGGAATTGGCCGTCATTGACTGGTGGTGGACAGCGTTTTCGTTTGAGTGTCCGCGCGGGTACTGAGCGTCGAGACTTCTCCATGAGTCTTACCGAGCCATGGTTCATGGGGCGTCGACTTGCTCTTACTGGTGAGGTTTTCTATAAGGATCTTCTCTTCCTTAGTGATCAGTATGACCAAACGGTCTATGGCGGTGCTATCAGTCTTCGGAAGTCTGTGGGTGAATTTACCTACGGGGTGCTTGAATACCGCCCTGAAATCTACGAGATCGACGTTGAGCCGGGGGCTTCAGAATTGTTCCAGAATGAAGAGGGGGAATTCTTTAAAAGCACAATCGGCTTTGACCTTGTCTATGATGATCGGGACAATTTGTTCCTCCCTCGTGAGGGGCAGAAGTTCAGTGCGGGTATTGATTATGCTGGTCTTGGTGGTGATGTTGATGATGTTGCCTACAGTTTGTCTGCATCGAAGCACATCGAGCTTCCTTTTGACTTTATCCTGAACGGAAACGCCCGTTACCAAAAGTCTGACGGAGATAATATTTTTACCCGACAGTTCCTTGGTGGTGCAAACAACCTTCGTGGTTTCGATTATCGTGATGTGGGTCCAAAGGATCCGGATTCACTTGAAGGTATTGGTGGTGACGAATTGTGGTATGCGTCAGCGGAGTTGACTTTCCCGATGGTCCCTAAAATTCGTGGTGCGGTTTTCTATGATGTTGGTGAAGTGAGTGGTGGTCCTGGTGGAACAGTAGGTGGAGGAGTTAACTCTGACTATGGTCTGGGGCTTCGATTGTTCCTGCTCGGCGGTGCTCCGGTTCGACTTGACTATGGTATTCCGATTCAAACCGATGACTTCAATGATGGAAGTGGGCGATTCAACTTCACAATCGGTTACCAGTTCTAAGTTTTAACAAATTCCACGATTACCTCTAAGATGATCTTGAGGTGATCGTTTCTTCTTCGGCGGTTGCTCCTGTAGCAAGCCGCCGAAATTCTGTAAAAAGATAAGTTTTTCCAGCCGAGCGCGTCAGCCTTTTCCGCTGTAAAAATCGAATTTCAAAACCACTGATAAAATCAAAACGATGAAGCTAAAATCTTTACTTTCAATTCTCTCTGTCTTTGGGCTCGCGGTTGGATTCTCTGCCAATGCTCAGGATCTCAAGGTCGCTGTTGTCGACATGCAGGAGTCGTTGAATCAGTATTATAAGACCGCAATTGAGGTTGAGAAAATCAACGATCTCGCAAAAGAAAAGCGCGCGAATCTTGATGAGCGAACTGCTGATTTCCAGTCATTGACTGCAAAGATGAACGAATTGGATAAAATCGTTCGGGACACTGCGATTGCAGAAGCTAAGCGTCAGGAAGCTCTTGCGGAAATGCAACGCGTCGCTCAGGAACGTCAAACTAAGGCAAAGGAAATTTCCGATGCACAGCGTAAATACCAGGCCGAAGTCCTTCAGGCCCGCCAGGCTATGGAGGTTGCGCTCGTTGAAGAAATTCGCGATGTCCTGAATGGAATGTCAGAAGCGGGTGGTTATGACATTGTGCATGACAAATCGTTTCTTCCGAAGGCTAATAAGGCAATTGTTTATGTTTCTGCCAAGGTTCCTGATCTTACAGCGGAATTAGTAGCGTCTTTGAACAAAGGTGCTCCGGCAGCGGCGCCAGCCCCCGCTACCCCTGCTCCTTCCACCGCGGTTCCTCAAACTGGTGCTGCGCCTAACTAAGGTTGGCCTACGAAAATATACTTTTTAGAGGGTCAAAGCGGTTTCCGCCTTGGCCCTTTTTTGTTGGTTCTGAACATCCAAGGCTATGCAAATCACACTTCAAGAACTGGCCGAGCTCATTGGGGGGGAAATTGTAAGTGGGCAATCGGACGCTGTATTTACAGGATTCCAGTCGTTGGCCAATGCGACTGAAGCCGATATTAGTTTTTTCGGGAACGAAAAATATGCAGAAGATTTCAGGACAACCCAAGCGGGAGTTGTTTTGGTTTCATCCAATTTGTCGAGTGTCTACCCCTCTACGGCAATTATCACTGTGGAAAACCCCGTGGTCGCCTCGGATTTGGTAATTCAGCGGTTCAGCATTCCGAAGCCGGCATTTCGATCAGGTGTTCACCCGTCAGCCGTTCTTTGCGATAATGTAGAATTAGATGCTGAAAAGGTGTCTGTGATGCCGAACGCAGTCCTTTTGGACAATGCAAAGATCGGTAATGGAACCACTATCGGGGCAGGCGCAGTGATTGGTGAAAATGTTGTCATCGGCGAGGACTGCGAAATTGGTGCGAATGTCAGCATTCGGGAAGGATCAGTTCTAGGTAGTCGAATCATCATTCATGCAGGTGTCGTAGTCGGTGGTGATGGATATGGTTTTGAGTTTACGGGTGACCATCACAAAAAGATTGAGCAGCTTGGGATTGTCAGAATTGATGATGATGTCGAAATTGGTGCCAACACCACGATCGATCGTGCTCGATTTGGCGAAACAGTGATTGGCGAGGGAACTAAAATCGATAATCAGGTTCAGATCGGGCACAACGTTGTGATTGGGAAACACTGCCTCATCGTGGCACAAGTAGGAATCTCAGGCAGTGCCCGAATTGGAGATTATGTAACACTAGCAGCCCAGACGGGTGTTGCAGGCCACCTTTCAATTGCTGACGGAGTAATTTGTGGCGGGCGCAGCGGAGTGATTTCCAGTATCGAAGAAAAGGGAGGGAAGTGGTTTGGTTACCCTGCTAAGCCGATGAAAGAATCGCTTCGTGAAAGCATGCGTATCAAGCAGCTTCCGAGGATGCTGGATCGTATCAAAGCCCTGGAGAAGAAGGTTAAAGACTCCGATTAATTTTGCGATCAGAGAGGGGGCTTGCTTAGTTTACAACCTTCACTTCTTCCTGCTCCATTTGAATTGTAATGATTCCCCCTGCGTTCTCGATCGCGCTGGTCGCATCAATCCATCTTTGATAGGTCGCTTCGTCGTTAGTCTTTACCAAAACTACACGATCTGAGTCCGACTCTTTCCCGGCCAGCAGCTGGTTGATTTTGGACTTCAACTGTTTCAGTGGGATTAATTCGCCGTTCACTAGAATGGTTTTTTCTGTGATCGAAACTTCGATGTTCTTGGTCTGCTCCGCTTTGTCCGGGGTTTCTTCGCTGCGTGGTATATTTTGAGGGCGTCCTGTGTCGGGCTGAACAGAGGCGCATACGAGAAAGAACACGATCAATATAAATGCGATATCCGGCGCGGCAGTAGCCGGTGGTTCGACGAGAAGTTTACGCCGTTGAACAATCATAGCGTCGAGTTCACTTTCTTGCTGAAAGCGTGAGTTGTACAGAAACAGCCTCGATCAGTTCGGCTGCGGATTGCTCGACTTCGAGCACGAAATTGTTGATCACGCTCATGAAATAGTTGAATGCCATGTAGGCGGGAATGCCGACAATCAGACCGAAGCAGGTTGTGAGAAGGGCTGTCTGAATACCTGATGCGGCCGCTTCGACGATGTTCACCTGTCCCATTGTTTCCACAATATTGGCAAACGAAACGATCATCCCCTGGACTGTTCCGAGGAATCCAAGCATCGGGGCAACGCTGGAGACAGTGGCAAGAATCGGTAAGTGACGTTCCAGTGCTGCCACGACATGGACGCCGTAGGCCTCCATGCTTTTTGTAACCTGCTCTTCAATCCTGGCTGGTTCATACTCCAGTTCTTCGAGAACCAAATACTTCCTCAATCCGTTACCCATTACAGCTGCCACCGGTCCCTGAGAACCGTCGCATTTCGAAATAGCCTTATCGATATCCCCTCCTGCCAATTCGTCGATGACCTCTTTCCTCACTTTCTCCGAACGGGAATCAAGAATCTTCAGGCTACGATAGCGCTCTATAATAACCGCGACTGCGAGGATGCCGAGAATCAAAATCGGCCACATGAACACACCACCCTTTAAGAGCAGTCCGAGGGCACCGGAATCGAGAAATGAAGATACAATCATGAGACAGAAAAGCCGATGTTAGGGGGGGATCGAAAAAATGTCTATCACTGGAACCTGCTACTTTCGGGCCTTGTCTGAATCCTTCGATTGTCATTCTGCCGGAGCCCTTTTCCACGAAGCGTAGGCTTCATCATCATTGATCGAGGTGATTGGAATCAGGGAGCATCTGGCAAGAGTAGAGAGAATTCGATCATTGCCGCGAACCGCAGGCAAAACCACCCGGGTCACTCGGCCCTTCATCGTTTTAATTCCAAGAAAATGAACCGGCGTGGGAGGCATTTTACGGCCCCTCGCGTTCCTGCCCTGAACTATGGTCTGGAAACTGGCAATCGAGGCGATTTCACTCATGGACCAACTTCTGGTGCACAAAAACTGCCTCGTCATAAAAACCTCAGTCGAGATCACGACCATTGGTTTCCACGAGATCCACCAGAGTCGAAAGCCGACCAAACCAAAGACCAGTCCGATGAATGCGGTGACGATTTCATCTGCCCCGACGCCAGTTCGGAGCAGCGTGGTTGTAAGCAAAGCTCCAAACAGGATCAGGACGATGCAGATGAAATACAATGCTCCCTTACTTGGGATAACCTGATAAAAATGCTCTTCATCACTTGGGGAAGAATGCATTGGCTGAAGTCGAGGTAAGGCGATGTGGGGTGAATCGTTGTATTCAGCTTCCGAAAGCCGGCTCCGGGAGATCCCTTTCTATCTCTTCTACCCGGTATCCGAATCCGCCATTCATATCAAGACTCGTTCCATCCAGAATTCCGTCATTGCGAGAGAACAGACCGGGATGGATTACTTCCTCCGGTAAACTGGCGGCGGGGTAAAATTGCATACCGTTACTTTCCACTCCCATGATCGTACCTGCATGAGCGGCGAGCAGGAAATGCGGGATTTGCGCTAACATAGGGTTGGTCAAATCCTGCACCATCAACGTCATACCATGAGCTTTAGCCCAACACAGACTGAGAAGTGCTCCTGTCTGCGTCTTACAGGTTTTCAGCGCAACACCCGTCCAGCCGAGCTCACGACCCATCTTAACAAACCGCCAGTCGTGCGCGCTTTCATCCATGAACAGTGGTTTTCGGGCAGAAACGCTGTGCACATCGATTTTGTTTGCTTCGAGGTCATAGGGAAACGGCTGTTCCACGTAAAGAATACGTTGGTAGGTCTTCGGCGAGTCGTCTTTCAACTCGTCAAGAATTCCGTTTACGTAGGCCGGATCGGTTACTGTGCAGTTGAAGTCAGTCGTCAGCCAGTCAACATCCATTTCCTCACAAATATCCCCGATCGCTTTCAATCGGGCGTAGTCCCAGCCCCTGTCATTTCCTCGTAGTTTTACCTTCAGGCAATTTAAGCCATCCGATTTGATCCATTCGCGAAGCACCACCGGGTAACCATCATCCGGCTCATCGCCGGTCAGCTCACTTTCTGCTATTGGATCAAGTCCGCCCACAAGATGCCAAACCGGCAATTTCAGGGCAGGAGAATCGACTGCCAGAAAATCGGCCGGGTATTTACCGGAGAACTCCTCTCTGGATTCGTTGGGAAAAAATGAAGCCAGATCTTGCGAAAGGTAATTGGAGTTATAGGTCTGATAAACAGGTTTACCGTGAAGAACACCGAAAGCGTCATGCGCAGCAATGTCGAACAGTGAGAAGGCTACCAGCGCGGCTAGGTGAGGGAGGTGCGCTTCTTCTGGTCTCCTCTCGTTAAATTTCTCCCGTAGCTGTTCCAACTCCGTTTCGATAAAATCATGCCCGATTTCCATGGCATGACCGGTCGATTCGAACGCAGCAAATGCCTCAGCCACCTGGATAGTGAAAGTTTCCATCGCGGAGCCTCGTTCATCAAAACTAATAGGGGCGGGCCAGACCCAGCCAACAGACAGAGGAGTTTCCCCCCAGCCACAGGCGGTCTTCCCCGTCGTCGGACATTCCACCGTGACTTTCGCCCTCGCACAGGTCACCGACTCCAGCACCTGATTCCCAAACTTCAGCGGAACCCGCATCTCTACGGGAATGAAATAAAGAGTGACGTCTGTGATGCGGATATCAGTTGCTTTCGACATGCTGCGATTGTGGCGTCGAATCGATTTGAGGTCAACAGACCGTCATTTCTTATCTGCCTCCCGATATTTTATCTGGAGCATTGCCGTGCCAGTTAAAAAATCGGGGAGAGGTTTACCCTTTCCATACCAGTTCGAACCGATCACCTCCCTGATCAATTCGCTTCGATTCCAGAAATTGTGTGGGAACGCTTTCAGATTGTAAATCACTTCAAAGTCATAGTAACCGAGATCGACGAACGTCGCAGAGCGCTCCCAGAAGGTGGAAATCGCATGGAAATCCTCCAGTTCTTTCGAATGGTATATTGTCTGCCCGGTTTCGCCTTTGGCAATGCGTTCCAGAACCAGCGCCTCTACTTCATCCGCTTGAGTCATAAACCTGGCCCGCTGCTTTTGCACCGCTCCATAGTCCCTCGTAAATTCCTCCAAGGGTTCAATCGATGAGATTTTCAGGAATTTGGAAACTTGTTTGGCGTGCTCCGAAATCTCTTTCAAATGTGAAAGCCCTACAACGATTCCAACCAGGATGCTGACGGTATTTATGACAGGTAGGACATGACTCATCATGCCGCCGTTGGACGACTTCGATTCGGGTACCTCGCTCATAGCCCAAATCCAGCACGAACCCACCAATCTGCCAAGAATTAAGTGACAACGTGTGAGTTTTTCCAGCCGAGTGTTTCGACTCTGTCGTTGTGTCCTAATTCCTTGCCTCGAGGAAAGGCTTGAAACGGCTTCTGATCATGGACCGAGCGAATCAGTGGCAGGTTCGAGGAACCCTCGATCGATCTCGAAGGGTCTGTGCTTCGGATCGATTTGTAGGCAGAGCCAAGTGCTGCGTATCAGAGGATTTTCACCACCACCGCTGTGGTGTTGTCTTTCCCTGAGTTCTCAACGCTCTCTTTCACGATCGCTTCAGCAGGGGTGAGTCCGGCAAATCTTTCCGGGTGTTCACGGAGGATGTGCTCAATCCCTTTATCGGAAAGCCCATCTGTAAGACCGTCTGAGCAAATCATAAACTGATCCCCAGGCTCAAAGCCAACCGCGCCCAATTGAGGGTCTATCGTCTTACGCGAGGCAATCAGAGCCTGATTGAGCTGATTCCTCCCGGGATGAAATCTCGCCTGAATCGGAGTGATTTTTCCGGTCTTCACAAGCCAACCGACATGGGTATGATCATCACTGATCTGCTTGATGCCCCCTCCCACTGGCAAATAATAGATTCGGCTGTCACCAATGTGACAGAAGTTCAACCACTCAGAATCCAGCCAGCAAAGACTGAGAGTCGCCCCCATTCCCGCCACCTCTTCGTAGGCTTCACCTAGCTGTTTGATTTCTTCATGAATTTCATGGAAAACCTGATCCAGAAGATCAGGCGCGCCCCGCTTAATGCCCTGCACATCCAGTCGGAAAGCAGTCGGGAGTAATTCCGTAATCTTCTCTACTGCGATTCGGCTGGCAAATTCACCGGCGTTGTGTCCGCCCATCCCGTCACTGACCGCAAAGATGCAATCACATTGAGCTAATGATGCCTCCCCGAACTTTCCCAATCGCAGAACCTCATTCGCATCCATCTCCAGCGCCAGAAAGGCATCTTCGTTGTTGGTCCGGAACCTTCCGACATCAGTGACCGCAGACCATGAGATATTGGTGGTGGAAGCCCCGTCGTTTTCTCCACTGCTGTTGTTTGAATCTGGATCGTTCTCTATCGCCATCGCCTGATTATCTATTCGGAAGACGCGGATCTGTCGAGCTTTCTCAATCGCCGGTGCTCTTCATTTGCGTCTTCGATCTCCAGTCCTTCGCCCGTTGACAGGACAGTTGCAAATTCGAAGTCAATCAGGCAGAACCTCCCTAACCTCGAATTGTAGGTGATATTGCGTTCAGCTTTATCATTGTGGCGGACGTCGTATTGCTCCAGTTCTTCGAATAAATCGTCCTGTTTCTTCTGGCTTAAATTTGAGACCCTGGTACCGCAGTTGGTAGTTACCAGATAAAGATCTTCCGGAGCTTCCTCCAACACTTGAGGCACAAATTCACACCCCTTTTCCTCAAGGCGCCGCAAGACCCGAATCTCATTTTCGTAGCGTTCTTTAGCGAGCGGGCCTCGATACCATTTGTGAACACGTCCATCCAATCCCACCCGTACTTTTGCTGTCTTTGAATCTTTTGCGTTGCCCTTCATCGTTCTTCCATGGTGCCCGAGGTTTGTTCAAGCCCGCCTGGTTGAAGATAGAGACGGCCGGATGCATCTCAAGTTAACAAAAAGAAACATTAATCCGCGCTCTTTTTGGAGGACCACTCAAACGGTCTGCCCCCTACGGACCTCTCTACTCTTTCCTCCCATTTAATCGGGATGATCAATACCAGTCCCACCCTGATCGGTTCGGATTTGTCGCGATTCGCATTTTGTATATCGGAAACGGAAACACCGTAGCGATGGAAAATGGCATAAACACTCCATCCATCGTCACGACGTGAAGCGTGTGCAGATTCCTTTCCACCGAAGTTGTGGCCGTATTGGTGGCGATTTCTACTGCTGCCGGTTGAGTTCCCGGTTGCCTTCCCCATACCAACCACATGCCCAAAATAATAAAGAAGGTGGTCGTGATTATGGCGATTCGAACTATCCGAGCCAAAGTTTCCCACAATTGAGCCACTCATCCATAAAAAAGCGTCTTTTCCCGCGCGACAGGTCGTTTATACTTCCGGCCCTTACAAATTTCCATGGAAGACGAAACGAAATCTCAAACCAAGTTGATGGTCGTAAACCGCGGTGAAATCGCGATCCGTATTTTCCGCGCGGCTACGGAACTCGGACTGCGAACCGTTGCCATCTACGCGGACGAAGACAGATTCTCCCGCCACCGTTTTAAGGCGGATGAAGCTTACCTGCTTCGCAAAGAGAAGGGACCCGTAGGAGCATACCTCGACATCGAAGGAATCGTGCAGCTGGCTATCGATAAGGGGGTTACTCTGATTCACCCTGGATACGGATTTCTGTCTGAAAATGCCGTGTTTGCCAAGGCATGTCGCGATGCCGGAATCAATTTCATCGGGCCTGATCACGAAATGCTCGGCTCCATGGGGGACAAAGTCTCCGCCCGTGCCCTGGCTAAGAAAGTGGGCGTGCCAACTCTCCCCGGAACTGAAGAACCCGTGTCCGATCGAGGTGTCGCCCTTGAAGTCGCCAAAGAAATTGGATTTCCCTTAATCATCAAAGCTGCGTTTGGAGGCGGCGGTCGTGGCATGCGGGTCGTCCAGAAAGAAGAAGATCTCGACTCAGCTCTGACCGAGGCCCAGAATGAAGCCGAAAATGCCTTCGGGAACGCTGCCGTATTTATGGAGCGATTCGTGGGACGCGCCAAGCACATTGAAGTGCAGGTGCTCGGCGATCGTCATGGCAATATGGTTCACCTGCACGAGCGGGATTGCTCCATTCAGCGTCGCCACCAGAAAGTCGTCGAGCTTGCACCGTCCGTAGATCTCGATGACACCGTGCGGACAGAGCTTTGCGAGGCTGCCGTCCAGATTGCCAAAGCGATCGATTATTCCAATGCCGGGACCGTTGAGTTCCTCTACGACATGGACTCGCAGGAGTGGTTCTTCATCGAGATGAACCCTCGGATCCAGGTCGAGCACACTGTGACCGAAATGATCACCGGCGTGGATCTGGTTCGTTCACAGATCCTGATTGCTCAGAACTACGCGCTCGACAGCCCCGAAATTGCTATTCCCCCGCAGGACGAAATTCCCCGGAACGGATTCGCAGTGCAGGCCCGCATCACGACCGAAGATCCTGCCAACAACTTCGCTCCTGATTACGGTCGGATCATGAACTACCGGTCGGCGGCAGGTTTCGGTATTCGTCTCGATGCAGGAGCCGGTGATGCCGGTTCAGTCATCACTCCCTACTACGACTCAATGCTCGTCAAGTTGACCGCCTTCGGCCCGAGCTTTGAGATCGCGCTGCAACGGATGGACCGCGCCCTTCGAGAATTCCGGATTCGTGGAGTTAAAACCAATATTCCGTTTATCGAAAACGTCATCGCCGACCCGACTTTCCGCTCCGGGCAGGCGACCACGCGCTTGATCGATACCAACGCCGATCTCTTCAAGTTCACCCCGCGTCGTGACCGCGCCACCAAGATCCTGAACTACCTCAGCGATGTTACAGTGAACGGCAATGCGACCGCCAAAGGATACAAGCCGAAAGCCATTATCCCGCCAGCCCGGTTGCCGAAATTCGAGCCCAAGGCGAAGAAGCCGGATGGATCCCGCGACAAATTGCTTGAGCTCGGGCCCGAGAAGTTCGCGGAGTGGATTCGTGACGAGAAACGACTGCTCATCACCGACACCACGATGCGCGACGCCCACCAGTCACTCATTGCCACCCGGATGCGGACGACAGACATGTTGCAAATTGCCAGCATCATCGCCCAGCGCACTCCGGAGATTTTCAGCCTCGAGATGTGGGGCGGAGCCACGTTTGACTCCGCTATGCGCTTCCTTTCCGAGTGCCCTTGGGAGCGACTGGCAGCGCTGCGCGAGCGGGTTCCCAATATCTGTTTCCAGATGTTGTTCCGCGGTTCCAATGCCGTGGGCTACTCAAACTACCCCGACAATGTCGTGGCAGGTTTCGTGAAGCATGCTGCTGATTCCGGCATGGATATCTTCCGGATCTTTGATTCGCTGAACTACCTGCCGAACATGAAAGTCGCCATGGAGGCGGCTCGCGATCACGGCAAAGTTATCTGCGAGGCAGCCATCTGTTACACCGGAAACATCACCGACCCCAAGCGCGACAAATACTCACTGAAGTACTACGTCGAAAAAGCCAAAGAACTCGAGAAGATGGGCGCGCACATCCTTTGTATCAAGGATATGGCAGGTCTGGTTCGGCCAAAAGCCGCCACCAAACTCGTGTCCGCCCTGAGGGATGAAATCGGAATACCCATTCACTTCCACACCCACGACAGCTCCGGCATCAATGCCGCCTCCGTCCTCACCGCGAGCGAAGCTGGTGTCGATATCGTTGACCTGGCAATCTCCTCGATGAGTGGGTCGACCAGTCAGCCCAACCTGAACTCAGTGGTCGCCGCTCTCGATGGACACGAGCGCGATACTGGTCTCGACGGCGATGCCCTTCAGGAATACGCAGACTATTGGGAGCAGGTTCTTGGATTCTATACCCCGTTTGATACCAGCCCACGTTCAGGAACGGCCGAGGTTTACACCCACGAAATGCCCGGCGGTCAGTTCACCAACCTCAAAGAACAAGCCAACGGAATGGGCCTCGGTCATCGGTGGCCTGAAATCGCCCGGTGCTACGCTGAGGTGAATCAGCTCTTTGGAGACATTATTAAAGTCACTCCGAGCTCCAAAGTGGTCGGTGATATGGCCATGTTCCTCATCACCAGGGGAATCACTCCCGAAGAAGTGCCGACACTCGAGCCCGGTTCAGTCGATTTCCCTGAATCCGTCATCGATATGTTGTGGGGAGGCCTCGGACAGCCCGACGGAGGATGGCCCAAAGACGTGCAAAAAGCCGTCCTCGGAAACCGTGTGCCGACCACCAAGCGACCCGGCGAGCTGGCTGATCCCGTCGACCTCGAAGCCACCCGCGCGGAGCTGAGCAAAACCCTCGGCCGCGATGCGACCGATGATGATCTCTACAGTCACCTGATGTACCCGCAGGTTTTTGCGGACTTTCAGAAATTCCTCGACGATTACGATCGCCTCACCGGTCTGCCAACCACCGCATTTTTCTATGGTCTGCGTATTGGCGAAGAAATCTCCATCGAGATTGCTCCCGGTAAGGTTCTATTCGTCAAGATGATCTCCATCGGTGATGTCAACGAAATCGGCGAGCGAAACGTCTTCTTCGAGCTGAACGGGATGCCCCGCGAAGCCACTGTCATCGACAAAAAGCTGGCCCCGAAAGATCTTAAGACCCGAGCCAAGGGGGATCAGAACGACCCGAGTCATGCGGTTGCTCCGATGCCGGGCATGGTCACCGAGGTCAACGCCGAGGTCGGCACTAAAGTCAAAGAGGGAGATCCCGTGGTCACACTGGAAGCGATGAAGATGCTCACCACGATTTCAGCCGGTCAGGCTGGAACCGTGACCGAGATTCTGGCAGCCAAAGGCGAAGCCGTGGAATCAGGCGACCTCCTCGCCAGGATCGAAGCCTGATTTTTCTACAAAAGAGGCCTCTGCTTGGGCATCAAGCAGAGGCTCTTTGTCGTGGAAGTGCCCGGTCTGATAAGCACCGGTGCACAGGCGCGACCCGGCTGAATCAATTCGTTGGTGGTCCGAGATGTCGCTGAAAGAACTCGATACGTTTCCTTCGCATGTAGGGTTTTTCTCCAACGCCGTGACCGCCACCCGGAACGATGATGAATTCAAAGTCTTTATCGGCTTTGATGAGGGCATCTACGACTTGCAGAGTGGAAGACGGATCGACGTTCTTGTCGAGTTCGCCGACGGTGAGCAGGAGGTTTCCTTCGAGCTTTGCGGCATGAGTCACGTTGGAATTAGCTTCGTATTCGGGGCCGACGGGCCAGTCCATCCACTGTTCGTTCCACCAAATCTTATCCATCCGATTGTCGTGACAGCCGCAATCTGCCGCTCCGGCTTTGTAAAATTCGGGATGGGTCAGCAGGGCGGCGAGTGTGCTTTGCCCTCCGGCTGATCCACCATAGATCCCGACTCGATCAATATCCATCTGCGGGATTTTTGCGGCGGCTTTGGTGATCCATTTGACCCGATCAGGGAAGCCCGAGTCGATCAGGTTCTTGTAGGCTACTTGTTGGAATTCCTTTCCCCGGAAGTTGGTGCCGAGCGCATCGAGTTTTACGACGATGAATCCTGCATCCGCCATTTCGGTCATAACCCCCTGACGAGTTGCCCATTTTTTCGGGGTGAAGGAACCGTGCGGCCCGGCATAGATAGCTTCGACGACCGGGTATTTCTTCTTCGGGTCAAAATCCGTTGGCCGCAGGATAATACCGTGGATGTCATACTCCCCGTTGCGATCTTTGGCGACGAAACGTTCCGGCTTTTGCCAGCCGGTGGCCTGCAGGGCATCCAGTCCGCTGGCTTCCGCGAGGGTGGCGATTTTCTTACCGTCAGAGAATCGCCGAATCTCATGGACGGGCGGCTGATCGACCCGGGACCACTTGTCGTAGAAGAACCTTCCATCGAGGGAACTGAAAAATTCGTGGGTTCCATCGCCTTCTGTGAGGTTCGTCATCTCGCCGGTATCCAGGTTTACGTTGGCGAGGTGAAGGTGATAAGGATCCTGGTCTTCGTGGTATCCGGAAAGTGAGATTAAGGCGGATCGGGTTTCCTCATTCACGTTGATAACTTCTCGGACTACCCATTCACCGTCGGTCAGTTGCCGAATCACTTCGCCCGTGAGCCCGTCGATCAGGTAGAGGTGATTCCAATCGTCTCTTTCAGACAACCAGAGGATCTCTTTCCCACCTTTGAGATCCTTGCGAAATGTGTTGCCGAAAACAAAGACAAACTTGTCGTCAGTTTCATCAATGAGGGACCGCTGGATTCGGGTTTCTGAATGGATCTCAATGAGAGAAAACCTTCCGAAACCACGCTCGATGAATTCAAACACGAAGCGTCTGGAGTCCATTCGCCAGCCGAACTTCCGCAGGTCGAACGGATTTTTGATCAGTTCAGGTGCCACTTCGATTGGATCACTGCCATCGGTGAACGCAATGACGGGATGACTGACATTCAGGTGGTCTCCGGCTTTGGCGTAGCGGATGATCGAATGCTTGGGCTGGAGCTGATCATCGGGCGACGACTCGATGTAGTGGACTTCGCGCACCCGGTTCTTCTGTCGTTTGAAGACGGCAAAGCGTGAGGAATCGGGAGCCCACAGAACACGATATTCATCCCACTCCCATCCGTCTGGAAGTGGTTCGAGGAGTTTCTCTTTATCTACGAATACCGCGCCTTTATCAAAGCGGACTTCCGACATCTTGTCCGGAGACTTCCGGCCGTTCTTCGAGAACTGACCGGGTTCAAGGGATTTCGATTTCTTGAGCTCCCGTAGACCGGGCTCAAAGTCTTCCGGGCGTTTCTTCGCTGTAGAGATCTTTCCGGACTCGAGATCAAGCAATCGCCATTCCCTCTTCCCCGGTTGGAGTTCAAAATGAAACAGAGCCGACTTGCCATCCTTTGACCACAATACGGGAAGGCTCTCATTGATAAGCTTCCCTGAGAAACGTTTACGAAGGTCCTGTTGTTTTGCCTCGAGCGCAGCCGTCCCGCCATGTTCGGCTAACGACAGCGGGGCGAGGAAAAGAAGAGAGCAGGCAACCAGGCGGATCATTCACGAATGAACAGGGTCTGTTCAACGAATCAACCCTGTTGAATCGCTTATGACAGTCGTTTTTCTCTGGTGACAATCGACCATCCAATAGCTGCGAGAAGCAGGATTACCAGTAAGCCACGCCACCAGATCGTGCGGTGATCGGACGCGAGGTCGAGACGCAATTCCAGTGGTGCATTCTCCGCCACCTGGACGGGGCGGGTGTAGGTGTAGACAGTCCCTTCCTCCGGAAGCGTGATGGTGATGGCCTGGGGAGCCGGCTCGGTCCCGCGCTGGTGGCTCACCAGCCGGGCTGCGATTTGCTGAAGCGCGGCATTCTCCTCTGTCGAATTTCCCTGAAGGATCTGACTCATGTCCTGCGGTTTGAACTCAAGCACTCCGCGCTGGAGAACAGGGTTGGCTTCAGCGCCTTCTTTCAACTGAGTATTTCCGGCGATGGCAGCGTCGTCGATGGAGTGGTCGAGATAGAGTCGTTGCCGGCGGGTGTTCAGTCCGACGATGGCTTGACGGGTCTCGAGGTTTTCGAGTTGAACCCGGGCGTCTTCGTTGGAAGCGGCATCAAGAGCATACTGATTGGCCACACTGTTGAGGGCCCACCGGGCCTTGGATTGCTCACCGTTTTGCAGGAGTTGATTGGCAAAATTCAGCAACTGATTGGCCTGATCTTTCTGGGCCTGACGCCGGCCCTGTTCTTTTTCGAAGTAATGCTTCCGATCGAACCTTGCAAGGGGTTGGCTCCCTGCGAACTGGAGGTTTCCGGCCGCATCGATCACTTCGTATCCGGCCGGCGCGATGACCTGCCAGCGAATCTTCTCCAGCGGGACACTCATCTCCGGGCTGACCAACCGGAGGGGACTGATTTTTGAACCGGCGAGGGAATAGACAAAGCGGACCTTCGCATTTCGATCGTTGGCACCCGGAAGGATGTGAAACTGCCAGACGTCTCCCTGTCGAACGGTGTGAACACTTTCGCCGTTTACAAAAATGCTGAACATTTGACCTCCGGCTGGAAGTCCGACACGAATACTGCTGCGCTGAATCACTTCCATGGTCAGATCGACCGCGGTCAGTTGGTCTCCGGTTTGCGAAACCACGGTTGTCAAAGTTCCGCTGGCGACGCGGAGCTTCAATGCATCCGCCAGCGAGTGACGGCGGGCAATCACGGGGAGGGGAAGTTCAGGGGCAACCGCACGGAATGTGAAGACTGGTGCTGCGCGGTTCCCTGCTTCACGGAGCACTTCCGGCACGCCGCTCCAGTCGCCCCGCTGCCAACCCGAAGGCAGTTCCGAAGCCGTTTCCAGTTCCAGTCTTCCGGTGGTGCGAACTCCGAACTGATAGGACAGTTGGCGAACATCGGGGAATTTGGCGACTGTTAATAACTCGGTTTCATCAGGACGTTCCCCCCGCCGGTCATACTCGATGCGAAACGGGACGTTCCCGACAATGCGGCGTTTGAATTGAAGTTCCCAGACATTGGAATCCGGGGCGGTTCGAACCAGATCCGCAACCGCATTTCCGACAGACCGAAGGGTTTTAATTTCAGCTTCGCTGGAGATCGGTAGTTCGATCAGAAGCGAGCGTATGGAAGCATTCTCGACATTAAAATTCCCGAATATCGCAGTGCGAGTCTGGCCTTCACGCAGGGTGACCTCGTGCAGGACCTGCCCGGTGATCCAGGGATCCAGTTTCTCAATGCCGAGCCCGAGTTCCCAGTCCCGGGTCAGAAGACGGAAGGCAAGAGCGCCCCGTGAATCGCTACCGACTGATCTCGGATCGCTTTCTGAAATGTCTTTCTTCGTCAGAGTGCTGAGTCGGATCCCGGTGGTGGGGCGAACGATGAGAGCTCCGGTTTGTCGTTCGGATTCAGAGAGGGCAAAGCGGGGTATTTGCCATTCAGCTTCTTCGGCTGGCGCGGGGCCGGTCAGGACCAGGGAAAAAGTCTGCGCGCCGATCGTCTTTCCGTTCAGGTGAAGAATGATTGAGCTGCCGTTGTCTCCAGCCAGTTCCGACCAGTGGTGAAGGGCGGGGCCGGTGAGCGATTCGATTTCCATACCGTCAGGCAAAGGAAAGCTGAGCCGAAATAATCCAGCGCGGGTGATTTCGGCCGTAAAGTTGACCCGCAAAACGACACGCTCATCACCCAGTGACAGCACTTGTTCGCTGAAAACCCGGACTTCGGGAGCAACCGGAGCCACCCGGACATCAAGTTGCCCTCCGTCCTCTCCATAGCGGAAAACCCGGTGCAAAACCGTTTCCGGGTTGGGCAGGAGAGCGGCATCGAAGTCACCAATGTTCACATCGGAGAGTGTGGCCGATTCCACTTTCTCCGGCTGGGTGTCGGAGCCAAACCCGAGGGCAATCGTCCCGACTTCACCGGCGGCGTTGTCGACCCGAATTGGCGAGAGCTGCGTATCAGCCGGTAAAGGATTGAGGCCACCCTGAGTATTGATGAAGCATTCGAACAAGGCGGATTGAGGAGGTTCGACGGAGATCTGAAGCTTGCGGGAGTCAGCGTCGAACTGCCAGGCACCGATGGGACCGGTGACATCGCTCACCATGAAACCTTCAGGCACTTCCAGGGAAAGTGATGAAACGAGCCCCTGTGAGGGACGGACACGAAGCCGGTGCTTGCCATTAACAACGCCCGGTCCGGGGACATAGAGGTTTTCGGTTTCGACATAGAACTGAGTTTCCTCTGTGGTCATATCCCTGGCTTTGGGCTTCAGGAAAAGCTGAGGGTTGGCGGTAGGCGAGAGCAGGATTGATGCGTTGCCGTTCGGGGCGGTGTCAATCTTCGCGGCATTGGGGCTGGAGAATTCCCAGCCCTCTTCATTGTAGCGGGCGTTGATTTTATGAACGGCCGCCGGCCCGGTCGATACCGGTATCCCTGCGTTGATGTCTTTGATGTCCAGTTGAAACTCAAATGTTGCCTGAAACTTCTCTTCACGGGGAGAAGCATTGGGCGCGATCGCTGTGAGATCGGCAAAAGGGTCTTCAATGGCAGATGCATTCGTTCCATTATCGGTATCCTCAGGAATCGAAATCACATAGGACAGCCCCACGCCCGGCACCTCCTGCTTTGACAGGCGCAGCCCTTCTCCGGAAAACCTGGTGAGCACTGCCGGAGCCTTCAGCAGCAGAAACTGATCTCCCGGATTTCCTTCAAGCGTTAGCTTACCTGTGGACTTCACCTGTTTCGTTTCGCTGTCCACCACCCAGGACTGTTCGATCGAGCCGATTGGAGTGTAGCCATCGATGGCTACATCAGCCGCGATTCCTGATCCTCCCATAGCGAATAACAAAAGGCCGCCAATCAAGAGCGATGCGGTTGCCGGACCGGTGTCAGTGCCTTCACTTTCTGCCGCAGCTGCTGCAACCGCTTCCGATTTCTCCCGGCGTTTTGAACGCCATTGTTTGAAGCCGGTCCGCAAGTCGCGGAACCAGGTCCAGCTGCGGGGAATGAGGAGCAACAATAGGATGAGCGCTGCAACCACACCGAAGAACCAGGGGGCACAGTCACGCTGCATCAGCAATCCGATGGCAATGATGCAGCGTGACGGTGCCCCCTGGTTCTTCGGTGTGGTTCCGGCGCTCATTGTATTGTTGTGTGTCATTCCCCGCTCCTGGCGCC
>JBLWYI010000022.1:0-117535 GCA_048267005.1 Verrucomicrobiales bacterium
GCGGAGAAGATGTTGGGGTAAATACAGATTGAAGCGCTCGGGTTCGTCGGGGTGCAGGGCGATGAGGTCTGTCATGGCGAGAAAGAGCTCGCGCTCGAGGGCGAAGCGGGCGTTGCGGCGGTCGTCTTCGGTCACGGTCTTGGCTCCGGTGGCGGGTTCGGCTGCGTGATGGAGCACCTGCCATTGATCGCGCAGCTCAGTGGCGCGGGTCACCACTGCGGTTCCGAGAACGGTTTGATGACGGGTCAGCTCTTCGACAAGGCCGTGCAGGTGACTGGCGAGGGCGTCGTTGCGGGATTTGGAGAACACGCGCCGGCCTTCGGGAAAGATCTCTTTCATTTCCTGCGAGGGGGAGCTGAAGGCGGCCAATACCTGTCCGTAGATGGGGCGGATGGCTTCGGGTAAGGCGGCGCGGAACTGGTCTTTCACCAGGTTTCCGCCTTTGCGAATGCCCAGTTGAATGTGATCGGCGTCGGCCTGTTCCAACAGGGTGTCCAGCGCGGTGGTGAGGGAGTCAACTCTGGCTGAAATCTGACTGCCCGGGTTCAGGGCGATGAGGCGGTGGATGAGCTCTGTCGCAAAAGCGATGAGGTCGTCCAGACTGATCCGCGAATTGCGGAAGGGATTCACAAAGTAGTTAAAGAGGTTTCTCATGGTTCGTTCGTTTCACTGATTTTGAAGGGGCGGGTCGTTGGCTGACGACGCGCGATTGATGGATACGAACGGAGGTTTTTCTGAAATTAAAAAGGTCACTGGGTCGTTTGTGCTGTTTTTGGGCGATTTTTTTCACTTTTTTTCCAGCTTTACCGCCCAAAACGGAGTCGCGGAGCATAAACGTCCGGGAAACGGGGCATGAATTGGTCCGGATGACGCATCATGAAACGGCATCGGCATTTGCCCTGAGGCGGAGGTGATTTCACGGATGAGCCGTGAGTTTTTCCGGCGGGCGGAAGTGGCTGCACGGATTGACAACGGGTTCCGCCGGGTGGCAGAAGTCATAGCCGGAATCTGCAATCACATCCGCCCGGAGGCGGAGAGGGTTTCATGGATTTACAGAGGGAACGGCGTCGGTCTGATCACAGGGAGCGAAAGGCAACGGCGAGAATGCCGGATCTCACGGTCCAGATCGCGACGCGGATCCAGTTCCCCTGAATGATTTGTCGCACGGTCGTTTCATTCCAGCCGGATTCGGCGAGCGAAGCATGTTGGGGAACTTGCAGGAAAAAGGTGACCAGCCAGACGAGTGGCACCAGGAGACTGGCGATGAGAATATGCCAGCGGATGCCGGTTTCCCAAAAATACCAGACACCAATCACGGCGAGGATCAGCTCGGCGACCATGATGGGGCCGACGACCCACGACATTCGCTGCATGTAGCGATCGTGGTAGTTGAGGAAGGCTGATTCAGGGACCTCGAGAAATTGCGGGTAGGTCACGATTTGAACCATCCAGATGATACCGGTCATGGCACATGCGGTGATGAGCTGTCCGAGCAGTAGCATGGTGGCGGGGTTCCCGGGGCTGGTGTCCATGGGCTACTTTCGTTGCATTTCCTGCTTCCGCATCGGCATGGTGTCGATCAGCGCAAAGAACTTCTGCAAATTCAGACTGCCTTTCTGGCGGGCTTTGATGCCGCTGTCTTTTCCAATGAGCACGAACTGGTTGTCGGATCCCGACAGGGAAAGTCGGCTACGCAGGGCTTTGATGGATGCGGCCGATGGGCGAACGGTGTTTTTGATGCCGTCCGATTTCGGGGAAATATCAATGATGACGAGATCCCGGTCGAGAATGTCGGGCCGTGCTTTTTTGAGGGCTGTTTTTACGGTGTTCTTCCCGGTGGTCACGTTCATGACGATGATCCGGTTCTTCCACTGATAGCCGGAGAGTGGATTGGCTTGCAGGGAAGGGCTCATGATGAACAGAATGATAAGGGCTGTGCAAAGAAGTCGGATGAAAGGCGGCATGACACGTTTGGTAACGTCGGCGGTGGGAGTTTGGACCGGGTGATGCCTCGAAAGGGTATGGAACGTGATGGATGATTGTGAAATGAGGCGCCCCCGCCTTTCACAAAATCGCCTGAGTTCTTGATTGGAATTTGGAACCTGAGCGGCTGGATCTTGCAAAGTGAATTGGCGTGCGCTGCTGAAGGTGTCTGTGTTAGATTTGGTTGAACATCGAACTCTGATGTGATTCGAATTCTTCCATATATAATTGTTTGGTGCTCAATCCTCTTCATGTGGGGATTCAGTCACTTTCGAGCCATTAATTTTACTTCTGATTTCCGTGGAAGCAGGCACGAAGTCTCGATTGGGTTTGGAGGAATATCGGTCAACTGGTACGAATGGTGGACAGCGATGCCTGGTCCCCACGGCCCGGTAAATTCCGATATACATGGAGGGGTGATGACTTATGAAAAATATCTGGAGGACTCCTACTTCCCTCCCAAGTCCCCAACAATTGTGGAAACAGTCTTGGGGGTTCCTCCTTACCCAAATACGACCATTGGAGTTCCGAATTATATTCCCGGTATCAGCATTCCTTTCTGGACGATCTTCATTGTATCCCTAGGGGTTTTTGGAATAGACAGATTTCGCAGGTCCAGGCATCGCAATGAGCAGGATCCTGTCGAAGTTTAATTTTTTGTCCCACTTGCCAACTGCATGGTACCGACGAACCATGATGGCTGAGGATGAAGCGAAAACTATGGCTGGCTGGGATGATCACGGTGTGTGCCGTCGGTCTGTATGTCGGTTCGTTTTTTATGATTCTCCTGGGACAGCGGCTGGGACGTTGGGAGTGGGTTGAAGATCTTGATTTGGATTATCACCTCGATTGTGAAACCAGCCGGGAGGGGATTGTTTTTGTGGAAGATCGTTGGATGGCGATCTACAAGCCACTGAGTTCGCCGATCTACCACCTGCCGGATGATCCGAATGAGAAAGTGAAACTCAATGTCTACGGGAAAGTGATGATGACTTGCTATCACTGGGGATTTTTTGATTCATCAAAATGGGAGGATGCTCGGGATGACGCTGAGAAGTGGAAGGGCTGGACGGGGAGCGAGTGGTTTCCGGATCATTACGAATGGGAAGACACAGGTGAGAATCGCTACCCGTTGCCGAACTGACCTGCCTTCAGAGCGGCGTGTGAGTGTGGGAAATTCGTCAGGAAGAAAATACTTGTATTATACATACAAATGGCCGAGTCGTCTCGCAGATGGGACACGATTTAAAGAATTCACCCGGCTTTCTGATCGACCGGAATGCTCACCTGTTGAGACAGCGGGTGAAGGCGCGGGTGGCGGAGCTGGGTCTGGGATTGACTACGGAGGAGGTGGCGATTCTGGCGGCGCTGAATCACGAGGACGGGCTTCGGATCGGGGATTTGGCGGCTCAGATGGTTCGCGATACGACCACGGTGACCCGGCAGGTCGAAGGCCTGGAGCGGAAGAAATGTGTAAAGCGGGAGGCCGACAAAGAGGATCGGCGGGTGGTGAAGGTGAAACTTTTGAAAGAGGGGCGGCGCTGTTTTGAAGTGTTTGATCCCGCTCTGATGGAGATGAAAGGGGCGGTGTTCTCGGGGATTTCTGAGAAGGAGCAGGAGTTGCTGCTGAAATGCCTTCGTAAGATGAAATCCAATCTCACGTCGACTTGACACTTAAAAATTTATGAATGTTCGGGACTTAAAGAAACAGGCATCGCGGGGAGCGGTGGGGATTGCGGCATTGGCGGTGCTGGTGGGAGCAGGTGGTTGCAAGCCGGGGGCTCAGGGGCCTCCGCCGGGAATGGGCGGAACGCCGACGGTCACCGTGGCGACGGTGGAACAGCGTGCCATTCCGGATGAGGTGAGCTTTGTCGGAAGAATCGGCGCGAAGAACCGGGTGGATATTCGGGCGCAGGTGCAGGGCATTCTGATGGAGCAGGCGTTTGAGGACGGGGCGGATGTGAAGGCGGGTGATGTGCTGTTCCAAATCGAGAAGGTGGATTATGAAGCGGCTTTAAATTCAGCGAAGGCGCAGGTGGCCAGCGCGGAGGCAAACAAGGATAAGGCGGACCGTTATCTGGAACGGCTTAAGTCAGTGAAATCCGGTGGGGTTTCGGCCACGGAACTCGAGCAGGCGGAGATTGATGCGCGGACGGCGCAGGCTTCGCTGGATCAGATGGTGGTGGCGCAACAAGTGGCGGAGGTGGACCTGAAGCGAACTGAAATCACGGCGCCGATCGATGGGCAGATCGGTAAGGCGATGGTGGATGCCGGTAACCTGGTGGACTCATCGACGGGGACGCTCGCGACGATTGTGCAGACAGATCCGATCCGGGTTCAGCACGCTTTGAGTGAACGTTTTCTAACAGAAGCACTGCAAAGCTTGTCGGATCGCGATCCGGATCTGCCGCCGATTCGTGAGACGCTGATTCCGCGGATTGTGTTGTCGACGGGGGAGAAGTATCCCCATGACGGAAAGATTGTTTTTCTGGATAATGAGGTGGGAAGCACCACGGGTACGATTCAGGCTGAGGCGGAGTTTCCCAATCCTGACGGGCTCCTGAAGCCGGGGCAGTTTGTGGATTTGATTGTTCAGCGGGGTGAGCCGGTGGACCGGGTGACGATTCCGCAGTCGGCGGTGCAGCAGGACCAGCAGGGACATTTTGTGCTGGTGGTCGGCGGGGAAGGGGATGTGGTGCAACGTCGTGTGACGGCGGGGGATCGCGTCGAGGTGGATTGGATTATCGAGAAGGGGCTTACCGCTGGCGAAAAGGTAATTATACAGGGGATCGAAAAGGTTCGGCCGGGGGCCAAGGTGAATGCGGTTGAAGCGGGAGTGGCTCAGCCCGCCCCTGCAGCTCCGGAAGAGAAGAAGTCGAACCCATAAAATACGATGTTCAGTCTTTTCTTTATCGACCGGCCGAGGTTTGCCTTTGTCATCTCCATCGTGATCACTCTGGCGGGTTTGGTGGCCGTCCAGCAATTGCCGATTGAGCAATTCCCGAGCATCACGCCTCCTCAGGTGAAGGTATCGACGACGTATCCCGGAGCCAGTGCCGAGGTGATCGAGAGCACGGTTGCCACGATCATCGAGGCGGAGGTGAACGGGGTGGAAAACATGACCTACATGTCGTCGACCTCGACGAACAGTGGCAGCTACTCGTTGACGATCACTTTTGATCTGGGGACGGATCCTGATCTGGCGGCGGTGAATGTGCAGAACCGCGTGGCGCAGGCGACGGCGCGGCTTCCCTCGGCGGTGACGGAACAGGGTGTGGTGGTGGAGAAGAGTTCCAGCGACATGCTGCTGATTTACGCGATCACATCGGAAGGGGGAGCAACGGATGTGCTGGGGCTTTCGAATTATATTTCGATCAACATCATTGATTCCCTGGCGAGGGTGAACGGGGTCGGCAGCACGTCGATCTTTGGCTCGTCTGACTATGGGATGCGGGTGTGGCTGGATCCGAACCGGCTGGTGAATCTGGATCTTTCTCCGGGCGATGTCAGTGCGGCGATTCAGGCGCAGAATATTCAGGCAGCCGCGGGCGGTATCGGGCAGGCGCCGACGGCGGACAGTCAGCAGCTGGCCTACACGATTCAGGCGCAGGGGAGATACACCACGGTTGAGGAGTTTGAGAATATCGTGATCCGGGGCGAAGCGGACGGGAGTCTTCTGCGGCTGAAGGATGTGGCGCGGGTTGAGCTGGGGGCGCAGAGTTACACCGGCACCAACACTTTGAACGGAAAACCTTCGGTGATTTTTGCGGTGTATCAGACTCCGGGATCGAACGCGCTGGAAGTCGCGGACGGGGTGAAGGCGAGGATGGCTGAGATCTTTGAATCGGCTCCGGCGGACATGGAATACACGCTGGTGAATGACTCGACGGAATTCATCGCGGTGTCGTTGGAGGAATTGCTGATCACTCTGGTTGTGGCGTTGTTGCTGGTGATCCTGGTGGTGTTTATTTTCCTGCAGGACTGGCGGGCCACGCTGGTGCCGGTGATTGCGATTCCGGTTTCACTGATTGGAACCTTCGCGGTCTTTGCGATGATTGGTTTCTCGATCAATACGATCTCGCTGTTCGGTCTCGTGCTGGCAATTGGTGTGGTGGTGGATGATGCCATTGTTGTGATCGAAAATGTGAAGCGGCATTTGGCGGATGGCATGTCGCCGGTTGAGGCGACGCGGACCACGATGAAAGAGGTGTTCTCGCCGATCATTGCGACCACCCTGGTGTTGATGGCGGTGTTTGTGCCGGTGGCATTCGCCGGCGGAATTGAAGGTCGGCTTTACCAGCAGTTTGCGTTGACCATTGCGATTGCGGTGGGGATTTCCTCGATCAATGCGCTGACGCTTTCGCCGGCGCTCTGCGCTACTTTCCTGAAAGCTGATGATCCTGAAAAGCGGAAGTTTATTTTCTTTCGCTGGTTCGATTCGCTTTTCGAAAAGGTCACCCGTGGATTTGTTGGCAGTGCCGGATTTCTCGCAGCGCGGAGAATTCTGACGTCGGTGATCCTGCTGGGGGCGACAGCGCTGGTTGTCTTCCTCTTTTTCCGGACGCCGACGGGATTTATCCCGAACGAGGATCAGGGGGTGGTGTTTGTCGATGTGCAGCTTCCCAACGGAGCGTCATTGGCGAGGACGGATGCTTTCATGACGGAGATCGAGGCTCGTATGATGAAAATGCCGGGGGTGAGGAATGTCATCGCGGTGCGGAGTTTTTCCATCATCAGTGGATCGTCGGCCAATGTGGGGCTGGCGGTTGCCGAGCTGGAGCACTGGGATGAGCGGACGTCACCCGGGGTGAGCGCCGATGCGGTGGTGGGGCGGCTTTTTGCGGAGCTGGGAACGATGCCCGGGGCGACGGTTCTCGCTTTCAGTCCGCCTCCGATACGGGGCATGGGCAGCAGCAGTGGCTGGGAAGCGGTGGTTCAGGATACCGAGGCGAGGCCGGCGAGTGAGCTTGCCGCTGCGGTGGGTGGCGTGGTGTATGAAGCCAACCAGAACCCGAAATTAATGCGGGTATCCAGTTCATGGAAAGCGGATGTGCCTCAGTTGAAACTCGAAGTCGATCGCGACCGGGCACAGCTACTCGGGGTTCAGCCGGCTTCAGTTTTTGATACGCTGAGTTCCTACCTGGGTTCGAAATATGTGAATGATTTCACGCAGGTGGGTCGCGTCTATCAGGTGATGATGCAGGCGGACGAGGAATTCCGGAATGATCCGGATGACATCGGGAAGCTCTACGCGCAGAACACGGCCGGCGAGATGGTGCCGCTGTCAGCGCTGGTGGACGTGAAGGACACCCTGGGACCGGAGACGATCACCCGGTATAACCTTTTTCGGTCGGCCGGGATTCGCGGGTCGGCCGGGCCGGGGTTCAGTTCCGGTGATGCAATGGTCGAGGTCGATGAGGTGATGAAATCGACCCTCCCGACCGGGATGACATTCAGTTGGACGGGGTCGTCGTATCAGGAGCAGAATTCCGGCAGTATTGCCCCGTTGCTGCTCATTTGTCTGGTGGCGGTTTATCTTTTTCTGGTGGCCCAATATGAGAGTTGGTCGATTCCCCTGTCGGTGCTCTACATCACACCGATCGCGGTGCTGGGTGCGCTTCTTTCCATCCTGCTGCGGCATCTCAGCATGGATCTGTATGCACAGATTGGATTGATCATGCTGATCGGGCTGACAACGAAGCAGGCGATTCTGATGGTGGAGTTTGCCAAGGAGGCCCATGAAAAAGAAGGGATCAGCGTTCTCGAAGCCGCGAAGAAAGCAGCCGCTCTCCGTTTCCGGTCGGTGATGATGACCGCTTTGTCGTTCATTCTCGGTGTTTTCCCGCTTGTCATCGCTTCCGGGGCCGGTGCAAACTCGCGTCAGTCGCTCGGGACAGTGGTTTGCGGGGGGATGCTCCTTGCTTCCGTGATCGGGACGCTCTTGATTCCCGCCTTTTTCACGCTTATGCGACGGGACACACAAACCGTCGGCAAAAGCTAACCGATTTGCCTTTTACAACATGAAACGCTTTCTCTTCCTCTGTCTTCCTGTCGTGTCGTTGTCTGTCGGCTGCACGGTCGGGCCGAACTACGCCAAGCCGGAGGTGAACCGCATCACCCCCGAGACCTGGCGGGCGAATACGGGGCATCAGGTGGAGAAACCCGCTGAACTGGCCGGTTGGTGGCGCAAATTGAATGATCCGACGCTGAACCGGCTGATCGATGAGTCGATCGACGGGAATCTTGACTTGAGAAGCGCTGAGGCGCGGATTCGTCAAGCGGTAGCGGTGCGGAGAGCCACAAAAGGCGACCTTTTTCCATCGCTCAGTCTTGCTTCATCGGCCACGCGAATTCAGTCAGCCAGTAATTCGAATAATTCGTTTCTGCCGCGTATTTCCGAAAACTACTCCGGTGGATTCGACACCAACTGGGAGATTGATCTATTCGGCGGGATTCGCCGTTCTGTCGAAGCGGCTGCGGCAGACCAGGGCGCCACTGAGGAGAATCTGAGAGACACGCTCGTTTCGCTCACGTCGGAGGTCGCGCTCAATTATATTGATTTGCGGAGCTTTGAGCAGCGGATCGCCATTGCTGAGTCCAACCTGAAATCGCAGACAGATACGCTCGATTTTGTGAAATCCCGTCAGGAGGCAGGGTTGATCGAGGAACTCGAAGTGGAGCGGTCGATTGAGAACGTGGAGAATACGCGGGCGGGGATTCCTTTGCTGAAGACGAGTTATGTCGCGGCAAAGAACCGACTGACCACGCTGCTGGGGCTTACGCCGGGTAAGCTGGATCGATTGCTTCGCGATGGGGGGGATTTGCCCGATGTGCCGACTCAGGTGGCTGTGGGAATTCCGGCGGAAGTGATTCGCCGCCGTCCCGATGTCCAGGCGGCGGAACGTCAGCTCGCGGCTGAGACGGCGCGCATCGGCGTGGCTGTGGCGGAGATGTATCCGAAGTTTGCCCTGAACGGCTCGATTGGTTTGGAAGCACTTGAGATTTCAAACCTGTTCACCTCGGGAGCAAAGACTTTCACGATTGGCCCCAGCGCACAGTGGAATATTTTCCGTGCCGGAACGATTCGCCAGAACATTGAAGCTCAGGATGCGGTTCAGGAGCAGGCACTGGTGGCTTATGAAAGTGCGATATTGAATTCGCTCGAAGAAGTTGAGAATGCCCTGACGGCTCTCGCCAATGAGCAAATCCGCGAACAGGCGCTCGCCAAGTCGGCCACGGCCACCAGCAATGCGGCGAGGATTGCCCGTTCTCAATATGAAGACGGCGGTCTCACGACTTTTCTGGATGTGCTCGATGCGGAGCGGTCACGGCTCAATGCTGAGGACGCGCTGGCGACGAGCCGGGCGACGATTGTGTCGAATCTGGTCAGGCTCTATCGCGCTCTCGGCGGAGGCTGGGAATCGGTGGCGCCGCGTCAGCTGGCAAGTGTCGAAGCGGGGCAATAACCGCGGGATTGGGTCGGTTGGCTGACTTCAAATCAGGCCTGTCTCCAAAAAGTGGCATTTTTTTAACAAATCGCCTTGTCTTACCTAAAAGCACGTGAGACGGATCATCTGATAGGCAGTCCCCTCCTGCCCTTTCAATGATCACCTACGAAATTTCAGATCGATTCATCGACGCTGGTGACGCCAGTGCGCTTGTATACGCCCCTCTTGATGCGCCGCTCACCTACCGGAAGACGCGACGCTATCTCTTCACGCTTGAAGACAATGGCGGTGGAGCCGCCGGGGCGTTGGAAAAGTTTGTCCGTCGAACGCTTTTTGATGAGACCTCTCAGGAGCTGTCCATCGGTGAGGATGCTTATGAAGGCTGGGCTTTCTGCATCGAATACGGGATGAAACCCGGCGGTCTGGATCTCGAGAAAGAAACCATCCGCGCACGGTATAAAGGGCGTTCTGAGGTGCTGGGATTTCACCCGAGCCGCTTCGATCTTAAGCAGCGGGTCTACATCTTCGGCGATACCTCAGCGCTTCCCAATGCTGAGCAGCGACTGGTCAAAGACATCTGCAACCCCGCGATCCACAGCTGGAAAATCATTCATCCCGGCGAAACCCCGACCACGGGCAACGCATTGATGGACCGGATCACGACGCATCCGACTGACTTTTATCGCCGCTTTAAGATCAGCGATCTTTCCTCCGCAGAACTGAAGGAAGTGAGTGATTTCATGAAACTGTCGCTCTCAGAGGTCGACATGATTGAGATCCAGAAGATCTACGCGGATTGGGGACGCGAACCCACCGATGTGGAGCTGGAAGTCATCGCTCAGACCTGGAGTGAGCACTGCAAACACCGGATTTTCGGGGCAACGATCGAACACGACGGGCCGGATGGATCGGAAACGATCAAATCGCTCTTCAAGACTTACATTTACGATGTGACGAACCGCATCATCGACCGGAAGCCGGATTTCGTGCTCTCGTGCTTCCATGACAACGCGGGGTTCATCAAACTCGATGACAAGCAGGCGGTTTGTTTGAAAGCGGAGACGCACAACCATCCGTCAGCCCTTGAGCCGTATGCCGGTGCCAACACCGGGCTTGGCGGCGTCATTCGCGATATTCTCGGCGCTGGAAAAGGCGCTAAACCGATCGCTTCGCTCGATGTGTTCTGTTTTGGTGCGCCGGATACACCTCCCGAAAAAATCGGTGCGGAAGACGTGATTCATCCCCTCGGCGTGATGCGGGGCGTGGTTCGCGGCGTTCGCGATTATGGAAATCGTATGGGAATTCCCACGGTGAGCGGCGCGATTCAGTTCGACGACGCCTATATTTATAACCCGCTGGTTTATTGCGGCACGGCGGGTGTGATCCCCATTCCCGACATCGATAAGGAGATGTCAGCCGGGCTGAAAATCGTCGCCGTAGGCGGCCGGACCGGCCGGGACGGAATCAAAGGCGCGACGTTTTCTTCCGCAGCGCTTGATACTGATTCCCACGAGGAAGATCAGACTGCGGTTCAGATCGGCAATCCGATTGAAGAGAAGAAAGCCGCTGATTTTGTCCTCGCTGCTCGCGATGCGGGCTTGATCGAATTTGTGACCGACTGCGGTGCGGGTGGATTTTCCAGCGCCTGCGGCGAAATGCTTGAAGACGTCGGCGGTGAGATCGATCTCGATACCATCCCGCTCAAGGAAGAGGGCATGGTTTCATGGGAGCTGTTTATCTCCGAGAGTCAGGAACGGATGGTTCTGGCAGTGAAAGAAGACTCGATTGAGCAACTGCAGGAGATTGCAGATCGATTCGAGACAGAGATGACGATCCTGGGCGATGCCGACGGATCGGGGATCTTGAAAGTCAAACACCACGGCGAGACCGTGTGTGAATTGGACTGCTCCGCGCTTCACGACGCGCCGATCCGGCAGTTGAAAGCGAAGTGGATCACGAAAACTGAGGCGGTCGACGCTCCCGCGATCTCTGATTTGGCTGGAGCCCTTCGTAGCGTGATGTCTGACTTCGCTGTGGTTTCCCGCGAGCCGATTATTCGTGAATACGATCATGAAGTTCAGGGGAACACAATCCAGAAGCCGCTTGCCGGTGCCAGTGGCGATGCTCCGCAGGATGCAGCGGTGATGCGGATCGATGGATCTGATCAGTTAATGGCGATGGGCCTTTCTCTCCTTCCTGAATGGGGAAAAACCGATCCGTATGCGATGGGAACGGCCTGTGTCGATGAATGTTATCGTCAGTTGGTCGGTGCTGGTGCCAATCCGGAGCGCATTGCGATCCTCGATAACTTTTGTGCCGGAAACCCGGACGATCACGAAGAGCTCGGCGCTCTGGTCGAGACTGTGAAAGGGATTGCGGTTGCCGCAGATGCTTATTCCGCGCCGTTTGTTTCAGGAAAGGATTCTTTCTACAATTACTTCGAAACCAAAGACGGACCCGTATCGGTTCCCGTCACGATTCTGATTTCCGGAATGGGAATCGTTGAAGACAAGTCGCATGTCGTGGGGGCATCCCTGCGTCACCCCGGATCAGTGATCGCTGTTCTCGGGAAGACTGGTAAGGCATTGGGGGGCAGTGTTTTTGCCCGTCAGAATGAGCTGGCTGATGCCGTTCCGGCGACTGATCTGGAGACGAATCTGGCGCTTTACCGGGCTTATTACGAAGCCTTGAAAAACGGCTGGATCCTCGCTGCGCACGATATTTCCGAAGGTGGACTCGCCGGAGCGCTGGCTGAATTCGCATTCTCCGGGAAAGGCGGGCTTAACCTCAATCTCGACCAATTGCCCGCTGATGAGGGCATTTCCAAAGTGGCGATGCTCTTTGCGGAGACACCGGGCCGGTTTGTCCTGGAGATTGCCCCTGAAAACCGCGAGGCGGTCGCCGCTCACTTCGCGGATCACGCCTATGGCGAGATTGGAACGGCAACGGACGCGCACACGAATTTGAATATCGAATGGGGCAAAGAAACCCTGATCAACGAATCGCTTTCTGAACTGAAATCGCTATGGAAAAACGGCCTCGCGCCCTACTACTAAAATTCCCCGGCACGAATTGCGACGTGGAAACCGCGCGCGCATTGGAATCGGTGGGATTTGAAGCGGAAATCGCTCCCAGCTCCACGCTCACGCGCGAAATGCTCGATGGCGTCAGCCTTGTCGTATTGATCGGCGGGTTCAGCTACGGGGATTACGTCATGTCCGGCCGGATTGCGAAACTGGTCACCGAAAACAAGATCGGTGATGCCCTGAAGGAATTTCGCGACAACGGTGGCTATCTGCTGGGCATCTGCAACGGGTTCCAGATTCTGACTCAGCTTGGATTGTTGCCGGATTGCAGCCTGGTTCACAACACCAGTGGCCGATACCAGTGCCAGTGGGTGAAACTGAAAAATCACGCTCCGGACAGCCCTTATCTTTCTACATTGCCGGCAGAGTTCGAGGTCCCCATGGCCCACGCCGAAGGACGTCTTGTCACGGCTGATCCAGCGGACGCTGAAAAGCTGGTTGCGGAAGGTTATGCTGCTCTCACGTATGCCGATGATGTGAACGGGAGTTTTCAACAGATCGCCGGTCTGCAGGACAAGAGCGGTCGGGTTCTGGGGTTGATGCCGCACCCTGAGCGTTTCATGGAGCGCGAAGACCACTACGATCCCGACTGGGCGGAGCAGGAACTTGGGAATGGTCACTACTTTTTCGCGTCGCTTTTCGAAGCCGTGACCAAATGATGATTTTCGAACCAACAGGGTCTATTCGAAGAACCAACCCTGTTGGATCGTGGGCAAACCCCGGTCCTGAATCCAGACAACCGGGGTTTTTCGAATAAAGTGAAATTCGGGTCCCTCAGTGAGAGAACCTGAAGTATGAATCAATTCTGAAAACAATGAGCGAGAACGAATCTTTTACCTACAAATCTGCCGGAGTGGATATTCACGAGGCGGCTGCGCTCGTAGGCGATATCAACACGTTGCGTCAACGAACCGAGGGCGGGCGTCAGCTGATGCAGGCGTTTGGATTGTTTGCAGCGAGTTATGATTTATCGGACTACAAGCAACCTGTCATCGTGACCGGCTGTGATGGAGTGGGCACCAAGCTGGAACTCTTGCTCGAATACGATCTGCTCGAAATCGCCGGAAAAGATCTCGTGGCGATGAACGTGAATGACATTCTCACGACCGGAGGCGATCCGCTGATGTTTCTCGATTACGTCGGGGTCGGTGCGATTGATAAGACCAAGATCAAGCGGCTCATCGCGGGGATGGCGGAGCATTTGGAGAGTTGCGACTGCATTCTTGCCGGTGGCGAAACGGCTGAGATGCCCGGCATCGTGCCGGATAACATGGTCGAGCTGAGCGGCTTTTGTGTCGGAGCCGTGGAAAAGCCGGAGATGATTGATCCGACTCGCGTTGAGGTTGGTGATGTTCTCGTAGGCTACCCATCTGACGGTTTTCATGCGAACGGCTGGAGTTTGATCCGCAAGATCATCGCCGCTTTCCCGGGAGAAGTGACTCGTGAAGAAATGGCGGAATTACTCGCGCCGACCCGCTTGTATCACGATGCGTGTGCCGGTCTTAAATCAGCAGGGGCGGATGTCCGGGCCTACGCTCACATCACAGGGGGCGGGCTTCCGGAAAACCTCGAGCGTTTGCTCGGTGATAAAGGAGCTGATCTCAAGATTCCGAAATGGGAACTCGGAGCCGTTCAGAAGATTTTACAGCACGTGGACACTGAAAAAGATGCGATTGATACCTTCAACATGGGTTGGGGTTGGGTCGCGATTGTTCCTGCTGCTGATGCCGAGAAAGCCACCGGGTTTCACGAGGGAGCGAAAGTTCTCGGTGAAGTGACCGTCGGAGGTGGTGTGAAAGTCCAAATTGCCTGACGACGACTTCCCCCGAGTCAAATGAGCGATTCAATCAACCACGAATGCGGCCTGGCCTTTATCCGGCTGAAGAAACCGCTCGCCTACTACAACGACAAATACGGCACGCCGTTGTGGGGCTTTCAGCGGCTCTATCTGCTGATGGAAAAGCAGCACAACCGGGGCCAGGACGGTATCGGGATCGGTTGCTGTAAGTTGAACATGCCGCTGGGGAAACCGTATCTCTTCCGTGAGCGGAATGCGAAGCGGGATTCTCTGATCAAGGTGATGGAGGAACAGCTCAGCCAATTTGCTAAGCTGGAACGCAAGGGAATCATCACGACCGAAGATGAGTCGGGCGAGATGGTGATTGATCCCAATAAGTTCAAAGACAATTTCGACTTTGGCGGGGAAGTGCTGCTCGGACATCTTCGCTACGGCACTTCCGGTGCTTTTGGTGCAGGTGGGTGTCATCCCTATGTGAAGCGGACCAGCTGGCCGACGAAAACGTTGATGGTCCTGGGTAACTTCAACATGACCAATGCGCGTGATCTCAATCATCACCTGATTGATCGCGGCCAGCACCCGGTTTTTGACACCGATACTCAAACCGTGCTTGAAGAGATCGGCTTCAATCTGGAAGAGGCGCACGATGCCATTTATCACCGCGAACGGGACAAGAATACTGAGGGGCGGACGATCCCCGGAATCATTTCGAAGGAACTCGACGTGACCCGTATTCTCGAAAAGTGCGGGAATGTCTGGGACGGCGGCTATGCGATTGCAGGGGTCATCGGGAATGGTGATGGCTTTGTCTTGCGTGACCCGAGTGGTATTCGTCCGTGTCACTATTATGAGGACGACGAGGTGATCGCTTTTGCGAGCGAGCGAGTTCCTTTGATGACGGTTTTCGGCTGTGACAAATCGGAGGTCCGCGAGCTGAGTCCCGGCCATGTTGCCGTGATGAAGCGGGAGGAAGGGAAAGTGGACTGCGAGCTGAAGATCGAGCAATTCACCACGCCGCTGGAATTTAAGCCGTGTTCTTTCGAGCGGATCTATTTTTCGCGTGGTAATGACCCGACGATCTATCAGGAGCGCCTGGCGCTGGGCAGCGCTTTGGTTCCGAGGATTCTGAAAGCGATTGATAATGATTTCAGCAAGGCTGTTTTCAGCTTCGTGCCCAACACGGCCGAGGTCGGGTATCACGGCATGATGAACGGGCTCCGTCGTTCCCGTCGAAAGCAGGTGAAAGCACAACTGCTTGAAGCCCTGAATGACGGAACGCTCAATGAAGAATTGATCGATGAACTCGTCATGGGGAAATGGCCTCGTGGGGAGAAGATTGCTCACAAGGACATCAAGCTGCGGACTTTCATCAATCAGGAGAAAGGCCGCGACCAGATGGTGTCTCATGTCTACGACATCACCTACGGCGTGGTGAAACCGGACGATTGCCTGGTGGTGCTCGATGATTCCATTGTCCGTGGGACAACTTTGCAGAAATCGATTCTGAAGATCCTGTCGCGCACCAACCCGCGGAAGATCGTGATTGTTTCGACCGCTCCACAGGTCCGGTATCCAGATTGTTACGGCATCGACATGTCTGAAATCGGGAAGTTTATCGCATTCCGTGCTGCTTCGAGTCTTCTTGAGAAGCGGGGGCTGCACAATGTGAAGATCGATGTCTACAAAGCATGTAAGGCGGAATTGAAGAAGCCGGTCGCAGAGCAAACCAATGCGATGCAGCTGTTCTACGAACCGTTTACGCCGCATGAAATTTCATCCGAGATTGCCGAGATCGTCCGGCCTGAAGATGTGAGTTGGGACGGGGAGATTGAGGTTATTTACCAGTCGCTCGGCTCACTTCACGAAGCGATTCCTGTTCACAATGGTGATTGGTATTTCTCCGGGAACTATCCAACTCCGGGCGGTACCAAGATCGCGAATCAGTCCTATGTTTCCTATATCGAAGGAGATGAAAACCGGCCGTATGATATTTTGTTGTGATCACCGATTCGCTCGATGATTGAAGAAACCGAAGCCCGCCAACGCATTCTCGATGCTTCAGCTACGGGGCCGGTGATGTGGGTCCCGCTTTCCATGGCGGCCGGGAAAATTGCGTCGGAGTCACTGGGAGCTCGAATTGATTCACCGGTTTTCGATAATTCGTCGATGGACGGGTATGCAGTCCGGGCTTTGGAGTGCAAAACAGGAGATGTCCTCAAAGTTGCCCGGCAAATTCAGGCGGCAGGGCCGGATCCCGGGTATGTGCTCCAGCCGGGCGAAGCCCTGAGAATCTTCACGGGAGCTCCGATCCCGAGCGGCGCAGATGCTGTGATCATGCAGGAGGATGTCCAGTTTGCAGACGACGAGCGAACTTCCATCAAGATCATCGAAGGGGTGGAACTCGCTGAAAACATTCGGAGACGGGGCTCGGATGTCTGTGAAGGGCAATTGATTCTCGAAAAGGGGCAACCCATATCCCCGACGACGATCGGGCTGCTCGCTTCGCAGGGATTGCCAAATATTCCAGTCTATCAAAGTCCCATGGTGAATATTGTTTCGACCGGGGACGAGCTTGTCGAACCGGGAGAATGGCTGACGGATGGTGAGATTTACAACAGCAACGGCCCAATGCTTGAGGCAGCCGTTGAACAGCTGGGAGGGGTTGCGGCGCGTTTTCAGGCCCGGGATGACCGGGTGCACCTTCGTTCGGTCCTGGAGAAAGCCCTCCAGACCGGGGACTTCGTTCTCATAGCCGGAGGCGTCTCGGTGGGGGATCGCGATTTTGTTAAAGAAACATTGGTGGAACTCGGGGTGAAAACCGAATTCTGGCGGGTGAAAGTGAAGCCCGGTAAACCGTTTTTATTCGGACGATTTGAAGATCGGGTTTCCGTTTTCGGGCTGCCGGGCAATCCGGTTTCAGCCTTTGTGACGTTTTCGCTTTTTGCCGCACCGGCGATTCAAAAGTGGCTCGGGCGTCCATCCGTTTCAGCCGACCAGCCTGCGTTGGAAGCCTTCACCGGAATTGTCGGTCAGGACTTGGAGAGTCGGGGGGATCGACCGCATTATTTGAGGGTAAAAGTGGACCGCGAAAACGGGAACAGAATCATGCCGTTCGGTACCCAGCAAAGCCACGCTGTTTTCGGGCTCGCCCGGGCGGATGCGCTATTGCGAATGGAGCCCGGTCAAAACCTCGATGAAGGAGATTCCGTGACGGCCTGGTGGATTTAGGGTCGGGTTTTGGTCGCGAATCCAATGACATTTCCATTCTAAAAGGATCTGCAAACGATCCAATAGGGTTGGTTCAACGAACCTACCCTGTTGATTCGACTGGCCACGGTTTAGGATGTCTCCGGCAAGTTCCTTCGATGCAGCCATGAAACCATTCACCAAATTCTGTCGGGCCGCTGACCTTGCGGTGGTGAAAATGCTGCGGTGAACAGGGAGGTTTCCTTGCCACGCTGAACGGGCCAGGCCAATCCCGACGGGATTGCTGAAATACTATGGGGAACGGGCAAAATGACGTCAGGATGGCCGTTCAGCTATGGGGAATGGGCAAACTGACGTCAGGATGGCCGTTCAGCTATGGGGAATGGGCAAAATGACGTCAGGATGGCCGTTCAGCTATGGGGAATGGGCAAACTGACGTCAGGATGGCCGTTCAGCTATGGGGAATGGGCAAACTGACGTCAGGATGGCCGTTTAGCTATGGGGAATGGGCAAACTGACGTCGGGAAGGCCGTTCAGCTATGGGGAATGAGCAAACTGACGACAGGTTCTACGCGTCGATTGCAGAGGCGTTTACACGACCTGTGTGACACACATTTGCGGTGCGAAAGCCGTTGATTGCGAAGAGGGTATTTGTAGTATTTGGCATATGAATCTCCGAATTTGTCTTCCAATTCTGCTGGCTGCGTTCGCTCTTCCAGCCATGGGTCAGAACAAGGTCAATTTTGAAAAAGAAATTTGGCCGTTCATTGAAAAGAGTTGTGTGGAATGTCACAAAGCTCCCTATGAAGAAAATGGACGCACCAAGAAGCCAAAAGCGGGACTGAGACTTGATGGTGCCTGGGCGTGGACGATGGGAAGTGAAAACGGAAAGGTGCTGGAAGCCAAGAAGGCTGATGACAGTGAATTGTTTATCCGGGTAACGCTGCCGCATGACGACGACGATTTCATGCCTCCTGCGAATAAGGCGGATCCTCTGACTCCGGAGCAGGTTGAGCTCTTTAAAAAGTGGATCGATGAAGGTGCTGATTTCGGCGGTTGGGCCGGTAATCTGGAAGGGAAGCCGAAGGAGGTCTCAAACACGGGCCAGAAAATCCCGGTTTCTGAAATTCAAGAGACTTATAAGAAGCTGAGCGAAGGGCTCACTGCTTTGGAGGAAAAGGCGTGGGAGCCGGTGACAGCTGCGGGTGGCCGCGTCATGCCGCTGGCTGATTCGAGCCCGCTTTTGTCAGTCGATTTTCGTCTGACTGGAGAGGAAGCTACTGATGAGAAGATTGGATCGATCGGAGTGGTCGGAACGAATATTGCGCATTTGGATCTTTCGAAAACGGCAATCACGGATGAGGCGTTGAAGAATGTCTCTGAGTTGGAGCGTCTCATAAAGCTCGATCTTCATCAGACCAAGGTGGGTGATGCCGGGCTGGGAAATCTGAAAGGGTTGAAGAATCTGCAATACTTGAACCTCTATGGAACTGAAGTTACGGATGCGGGGCTGAAACAGCTCGAGGGACTCAAGAGTTTGCGAAACGTTTACCTATGGAATTCGAAAGCGACAGAAAAGGGTGCCAAGGCTTTGGAAAAGGCGCTTCCGGAAGCCAAAGTGAATTTCAAGTAAGTCTTGGATCTTTTGCGGCCATAGCAGTCGCGCTGGCAGGGTGCTTTTTTTCGGGCATTGCACAGTCTCAGGAGGCGTCGCCGAAACCGGCGCTTCTCCCGCCTGTTGATGACAATGCCATTCGACTGGGCTTTGAGAAAAAGGTCACTGCTTTGATGAAAGGCGGTGAGTCGGTTGAGACGGGGAAACTTCTCGCCGGGTTAAAGAAAAAGCGGGCGTCGGTGAAACTTTCGCAATTGCCGCAGTCTTATCCGCAGTTGTCGAATTCTGAAGTCTATCGCCGGGCCCGCAAGGCGACATTGGTGTTTGGCCGGGTGTATCAGTGTGATAAGTGCGACCTTTGGCATGGGAGTAGTTCAGGCGCGGTGGTGATCGATCCGTCCGGGATCGCCATCACGAACTATCACGTAATGGATCAGCCGAAAGCCGGTGCGTTTGGGGCGATGACTTCGGAGGGGGAGGTTTTTGCTGTGACGCAAGTTCTGGCTGCTTCGGAGAAAGATGACCTGGCGCTGGTCCAGCTCGCGAAACGGGAAGACGGGTCTGATTTCGATTATGTTCCTCTCTCTGAGGGAGATCCAGTCGGCACCGAGTTGCGGGTGGTGAGTCATCCCGACGGCCGGTTTTACACGCTGTCTGAGGGAGTGATCGCGCGGTATTTTGTGGATCAGAATTCGAGAACGAACCGGGTTCAGATCACGGCGGATTACGCGCGTGGTTCGAGTGGGTCGGGTGTTTTCAATATGCAGGGAGAGCTGATTGGTGTCGTTGCGGCCACGAGTTCGATTTATTACAACCAGAAGCGCGGGGTGAAAGAGAACCTGCAGATGGTGGTAAAAAGCTGCATCCCCGTAGCGAGCGTCCGGGCGCTTTTCAGCGAATGAAAAGGTTCTTCAAAAGTTTGTCTCACGGAGTGCGCGGGGTTTTGGCAACGTTCCGGTCCGAGCCGAATTTTCGAATTCACTGCGTGCTGGGAGTGGCGGCGATTGTATTCGGGGTGGCCCTTCATATTTCTCCGATAGAATGGGTGGCGGTCGTGTGCTCGATCTGTCTGGTGATGGCGGCGGAAGTTTTTAATACTGCGATCGAGAAGCTGGCTGACCGGGTGGAGCCGGAACTGGATGAGAAAATCGGCGTGGTAAAAGATGCATCTGCGGCGGGGGTTTTGATCACAGCCATTGCAGCAGCGGCGGTCGGCGCTATCCTGTTTCTACCGAAATTATGGAATTGGCTGACTCGACTGTTGGAAATGTAAATTCGGCGACCTGGATCGCCGAACTGATAGATTTATTGGGGGATGAAATTGTCTCGGTGCGGGAATCTGATCTTACCGTCCACAGCGTCGATAAGTGGTATGCATCGAATCCTCCCGAAGCCGTGGTTCTGGCGACCTGCCGCGATGACGTCGTTAAAACGATGCGATTTGCGAGTGAGCGTGAGATTCCGGTGACGACCCGTGGAGCTGGTGTTGGTTATGTAGGCGGGGCCGTTCCGGTTTCCGGTGGGATTGTCTTGTCGGTTCGCGGGATGGATAAGATCCGTGAAATCAATGCAGCGGATGGAGTGGCGGTGATTGAGCCGGGGGTGATTTTAGATGATCTGCAAACGGCGGTTCGTGAGCAGGGCTGGTATTATCCGCCTGATCCGGCGAGTTTGAAGGAATGTTCGGTTGGCGGCAATATCGCAACCAATGCCGGTGGCCCGCGTTGCCTGAAATACGGCGTGACGCGTCACTATGTGCTCGGGCTGGAAGTGGTTCTGGCGAGCGGTGAGGTCCTGCGAACCGGGGGACGGTGTCACAAAAACAAAACCGGTTTTGATCTGATCGGCATGTTTGTCGGATCCGAAGGTTTGCTGGGGGTGGTGACTGAGGCGACGTTGCGATTGATTCCGCATCCGGAAGCGCGCGCCATGTTGACGGCAACATTTCCGGAATTTGCTGATGCCGCTGCAGCAGTGCAGGCGATTCTAAATTCCCGCTGGCAGCCGTCGGCTCTTGAGATCACCGATGGGTTTACCCTGGCGGCAGCGAGAAACCGGCTTGGGCCTGAGGCTTTACCGGACGGGAATGCTCATCTCATCGTGGAAATCGATGGGCGCGAGAGTTCTTTGCCGGGGGAATTGGCTGATCTTCACGCCTTTCTCAAGACGTTGAAGGCCATTGAGATCGGTGAAGCGACGGACGATGCCAGCTGCGAGGCGATTTGGAAACTGCGTCGTGAATTTTCCTATTCGCTCCGGGACACCGGGCTGATCAAATTGAATGAAGACATCGTTGTGCCGCGATCGAAGCTTGTTGATCTGGTGAACTTCGCTCGCGGGTTGCAGGAGGAAACGGGGATTCCCGTGGCCTGTTTTGGCCATGCGGGGGATGGAAACATTCATACGAACCTCATGGTGAAAGACTATGACACGGATCCGGTTGCTCGTGAGAAAGCGGATGCAGCCCTGGATGTGTTGTTTAAATGGGTGTTGGCTCAAGGTGGGGCGATCACGGGTGAGCATGGTGTCGGTTTGGCGAAGAAGCGCTGGTTCGGAGATGCGGTATCAGATGTGAGTCGCTCTGTGCATCGTGGATTGAAAGCCACGCTCGATCCGAAGGGGATTTTGAATCCGGGGAAGTTTGTTGAGTGATTGGCAATGGCCGGGCTTGCATCCGTTTGCCGGTTCGATACGTTTTAGAATCATGAAAATTTCCATCGAATACTGCGGAAAGTGAAACTATGAACCTGCGTCTGCCAGTCTGGCAGCAAAGATTCTGGAAAAGCTTCCCGATGCTGACATTGAGCAAATTCGGGGAGGGGGCGGCGACTTTATTGTGATCGCCGACGGCCAAAAGCTATGGGACAAGAATGGTTCTGATAATGGATTTCCCGATGAGGAAATGATGGCTGGCCGGATTGCCGCTTTGGTTTAATTCTGCGAAGTGTGGCAGACATTTTGTTTGCCAAATCCGGCAGTTCGTCGTTTCTGACGAAATGCCAACTTCAGCCTCAGATTCACCCCAACCGCTCGACGTCGAATCGATTGTCGATGCGCTGGAAAGTGGTGATGAGGGGCGAATTGTCTCTGTCTGTGATGATGCCCATCCGGGAGATATTGAGGAAGCTTTGGAGCGACTGAATGATGGTGAGCGTGAGGCTGTGTTGAATATGCTGCCCGCCGATATTCTGGCGGATGATCTGGTAAACTATCTGGATGCGGGGGATGTCGAGAAGCGGCTCCAGACGCTGCCTGAAGATGAGCAGGCAGAGGTCCTCGACGCGATGGACGATGATGAACTCGTCGATCTGTTGCAGGAAGTATCGGACGAGCAACGTCCGCAGTTGATTGATCTGCTTCCTGAGGAGAAGCAGGTTGTTTCCGAAGAGCTTTTACGATTTGAAGAGGAAACGGCCGGTGGCCGGATGACCACCGCAATGGCAAAGCTGCATGAGTCGTGCAGTATCACCGAGGCGTTGGAAATTCTGGGAGAAAAGAAGGAGGAAACCGAGCTTCTCAGTCGGATTTTTGTGGTGGGAGACGATGATCGTCTGGTTGGAAAGATCCGGTTGCGGGATTTAGCTTTTGGCGACAAGGCTGCGCGGGTGGGGGATCTTGCCGATGGGGATTTGACGTCAATTCAGGCCTGGGAGGATCAGGAGGCAGCGGCCAATATGATTGCCCGATATGATCTTTTGGCGCTGCCCGTAGTGGATGGGGATGGCCGGTTGCTCGGCGTCATTACCCATGACGATGCTATCGAGATTTTTGAGGAGGAAACCACCGAGGACATGGAAATGATCTCGGGTATTGGTGGTGACCGGGGAGAGCTTTCCTACCTGCAAACTCCGGTTTTTGGGCATGTGAAACGTCGGTTTGGCTGGGTCCTGATTCTTGCGTTTCTCGCGCTTGCATCCGGTGTTGTGATGCATGCCTACGAGCATGTGTTGAAAGCCTATTACGTGCTGGTCATCTACCTTCCGATGGTGGTGGCTGCGGGTGGAAACACCGGAGGCCAGGCTGCTACGATGATTATCCGGGCCATGTCGCTGGGGGAGCTGGGACCCGGCGAATTTGTAAGAGTGGTGTTGAAGGAGATGCGTGTCGGGATGATCCTTGGCTCGTTGCTGGGGCTGTGTGTGGCCGTTCAGATTCAGTTTTTGTTGCCGCAAAGTGTGCTGGGTGAGGGGGATTCTCTGGTCCGTATTGCAATGGTCGTGGGCTTCTCGCTAATGGCGCAGGTCACCACATCGACTTTGATCGGTGCCGCATTGCCACTCATCGCCCGTGCTGCGAAACTCGATCCCGCAGTGGTCGCATCTCCGGCAATCACAACATTGGTTGATGTGAGCGGTTCGATTATCTATTTCGCGTTGGCCAGTGTTTTGATGGCTTCAGGCTGATCCGGGTAGGTCATCAAAATAGAGTCAGCTTGAGAAAGCGACTGAGGTGTTCAGGGCGCTGATTGTCCTGGCGGGCTATGATTGCCAACTCCCGTGAGAATGGTCGGGGCAGGGGATATCTTGAAACCGGCTTTCGTTTTCCATAAAGTGCCAGTGCTCGTATTGGAACGATAGCGTTACCGAAGCCGGTTGAAACCAGATTGATGATGAAATCGAACCCCTGAGCCTCCATCGCAATGTTTGGATTCCTGTTTTGTTTCTTTAGATAGTCAGCCATTGCCGGGGCAATGGCTGAACCACTCGTAGCCAGAGTGATAAAGGGGGCGGAGAAAAACTGAGCTACATTATTGGCTTTGGGATCGGGCGGCGATATGCCAACGAACTTGTCGGAAAATCGATGGGTCACTTCTATTTCGGCAGGGAATTGAGTGCCCCTGTCTGTTACTACGCCAAACTCGCGGTTCTGCGCCAGAACTTCCGTGATAATTTCTGCTCCCGGCAGTTGAGTGAGCTCGATCAAGTCTTCGGGCCGTTCCTTTTTATAGGCGGCTACAAATCCGGGGAGATAGGAAAACCCGACTGTCTCTGAAAGGGCCAGGCGGATCCGTTTTGGGCCGTCAATATAGGTCTCGCGAAGTTCCTGAATTGAGTTTTGCCATGAATCGAGAAGGCCAACCGAGCGATCTAGAAGAAATTTCCCTGCATCAGTCAGTCGTGCTTTCCGCGTGGTTCTCTCAAAGAGCCGGGCGCCAATTTGCTCTTCCAGCCGTTGGAGATGGCGGCTGACTGCGCTCTGAGTAAGTCCCAGTGACTCTGCTGTCCGGGTGAAATTCCCAGTCTCTGCCAGAACAGAGAATAGGCGAAGAGAGAAGAAATCGACACTGACGTCTGGATTATACTCATTCACAGGTTGCATTAAATCATGATTTTAACTCATTTTCCACATGATTGATCGAGGTGGAGAGGTGCATCATGACAAATCAAACAGTTCTCCATTCACCTCCCGGCGAAGACGACCGCCATCCCGAAAATGCTCAAGGGATGTGGTGGGTTAATGAGGAGTGCATCGATTGTATGCTTTGCTATGAAAATGCGCCCGACATTTTTCGGCTGGCTCAGGATATGACTCAAGCCATCGTTTTCAGGCAACCGGAGACGGAAGCTGAGATTGCCGCTGCTCAAGAGGCGTTGGAAGATTGCCCAGTCACAGCAATTATGTCGGAGTGACTATTCTCCCGTTCGCTCGTCAAAACTGCCCGCGGCGATAAGCTGCCGGAGATGCCCCGCGATGTTGCTTCAGCATTCGGCTGAAGTAATAACGGTTCGGGAAGCCGCAGTCCTCCGCGACCTGATCGATTGAATCGTCCGTGTGACGGAGTAGACGGCAGCTTTTGTCCAGCCGGTAGTCGAGCAGCACACGCATAGGCGGCATTGCCACGTGTTGATTGAACAGGTGGTTCAGGTTTCGCACACTGAGCCCGGCTGCGCGTGCCACGTCTTCGGTGGACAGCTTGCGATTCAGATTTGTGTGCATGAAATCCATGGCCCGCTCGACCCGCGAATCGAGCCGACGATCGGTCCAGATTTCCACCGGTAGCTGTTGAAGTGCATTCGCCACAAGCGAGGCGGAACTCCAGGGGAAACTGGATTTCTCAGCCTTCGCGAACTGCTCAAGGGCAGCGCTCATCTCTGCGGTGAGTTCGACTGGAAATACCCCGGGCCTTACCCGGTCCCCGGCCGGTCCGAGCGTGAAGTGTACGTACCATTTGCTGAATGATTCAGCGTTCTCTGAGCTGATCGTAGTGTGGGGGGGAATCACATAGGCTCCACCGGGGAGCAGCTCTGTGCGCTCAGTGGTCGCATTGCCAACCCAGATTTGAGCTGAGCCGGAGACTGGAAGGTAGAGTCGCCAAAAGGGATCATTCAGCTCTTTCAACACCCACGAATCAAGCTCGATTAATCTAGTGGTTAAAATCTCCAACGTAACGCTGGGGAGCATGACTGTCCGCTCACCCACCACTCTGTGCGGCGAGCCTTTGGGAACAAGGCTGATGAATTGCGGGTCGTCGGTTGACATTTGATCGGTGAAAAGTGTGACGTGGATTCAAAATAAATACAAGTCTCGTGTGTGTGGGATTTCCGTATCGGACACAGCGAGCTTTCGTCGGAGGTATGGAATGGAATGATGGAGGGGAAATTGAGCCGGATCCGACAAAGGGCGGGTTTTTCAGTTTGCCATATCTGACACAATTCCGGCATTTTGTGCTATCGCAATAAATTGCAAGTTGTGCTCCACTATCAGCTCTATGAAAGAACCCCAAGCTGACCTTTCTCCTGCGGATGTTAAAACCATGCTTCACCTCGTGGCGGACCGCATTATTGCTGCCGAAGCTGAGTTGTCAGAAGCAGATCGTCGCCTCGGTGATGGTGATCATGGTTTGGGAATGCAGCGGGGAATGACCGCCGCAAAAGCCGCGCTCGATGAACTTGAAGACGGCGCGACCGTTGCTGATACCTTCAGCACTATGGGGCGTGCGATGATGGGTTCGATGGGTGGAGCTTCCGGTGTTGTGTTCGGTTCGCTTTTCTCTGCCGGTAAGAAGGCCATGAAAGAGCATGCTGTTTTCACTGCTGATGGTCTCGCTGAAACTTTAAAGGCGGCCGGTGAAACCGTGATGAAACGTGGCGGTGCAAAACCGGGAGATAAGACCATGCTGGATGCGCTGATTCCGGCATCTGATAAAGCAGATGAGGTACGACTGCTGCCATTGCACGAAGCCGCTCCGGCGGTTGCGACTACAGCCGAAGAAGGCCGGGATGCATCAGAGGCGATGATTGCCACCATGGGGCGTGCCAAGACATTGGGGGAAAAATCAATCGGACACCCGGATGCAGGTGCCTGTTCCGTCGCGATTATCCTGCGTGCCATTGCTGACTTCGTAGAAGGCAAAGCGTAAGTCTCGCACAGAACTTTCATTGACCACGGGCCAACTTTCTGGCAAGTCGTGGTCATGCATAGACTTTTTACGACAGCTCTTGTCGCGCTCGCGACATTCGGATGCGTGTTCGCTCAGGAAAAGCCGAACATCATTTACATCCTGCTCGATGACGCCGGCTATGGAGATTTCTCCTGCTACGGACAGAAGCGTTTCAAGACTCCGAACATTGATCGCCTCGCTGATGAGGGCATGAAGTTTACTCAGCACTATTCGGGCAGCACCGTTTGTGCGCCGACTCGATGCGTGTTGATGACGGGAGTCCATACCGGTCATTCCTTTGTTCGGGGAAACCGAGAAGTGAAACCGGAAGGACAGGCCCCAATGCCTGCAGATATAGTGACGATTCCGCGAGTTCTTCAGGCCGCTGGGTACAACACCGGGGCATTTGGTAAATGGGGACTGGGAGCGCCGGGTTCCACCAGTGATCCCATGGAACACTTCAATACTTTCTTCGGTTACAATTGCCAGCGTGAAGCCCACAACTATTATCCCGATCACCTGTGGAAGGATCGTGAGCGTGTAGAGCTGGATGGAAAGACTCACACGTCCCAGCCTATTGCAGACGCGGCGCTCGATTTCATTCGCGAAAGCAAAGACAAGCCGTTCTTCGCCTTTCTACCGATCACCGCTCCCCACGCCGCGATGCATGCGGTGGAAAAATACCAGGAGCCTTACAATAAGAAGTTTTCCGAATACGCAGACAAGATCGGTAAATACAGTGGTCCCGAAGTAAAGAACCCCATCGCCGCATTTGCCGGGATGATGGCGGAAGTTGATTTTCAGGTGGGGCAGGTGCTGGACCTCGTGAAAGAACTCGGTATCGATGACAACACCCTCATCATGCTGACCTCGGATAACGGTCCGCACAAAGAAGGCGGGCATGATCCGGACTTTTTCGATTCGAACGGCCCGTGGCGCGGTTACAAGCGCGACCTTTCCGAAGGCGGCATCCGCACCGTTCTTCTGGCCCGGTGGCCCGGGAAGATCAAAGCCGGTTCAGTGTCCGACTACCTTTCCGCTCATTGGGATATGATGCCTACATTCTGCGAGCTGGCAGGAACAGATGCGCCAGAAGACACAGATGGTTATTCAATGGTTCCCACGCTGACAGGAAAAGGAAACCAGAAGCAGCATGAGTTTCTCTACTGGGAGTTTTACGAAGGTGGCGGCAAGAAGGCTGTCCGGTTCGGTGACTGGAAGGGAATCCAGCTGAATCTCGCGAAAGGACCCGATCAGCCGATTCAAATCTACCGCCTTACTGATGACCCAGCCGAGCAGAATGACCTCGCTGAAGTCTATCCGGATATTGTGGAGAAAGTGAAAGATTACTTTGCTGAATCCCACACGCCTTCTGAAGACTGGACGTTCCAGAAGGATAACAAGGCGAAAAAGAAAAAGAACTGAGCCGGGGAGTCCGGTCGTCCTTTACTGGATAGGAGCCAGCAGCCGGGCCAACCTCACCTTAAGTTTAAACCAGTAGGACTTGTCTTCCAGTACCTCGCTGGAAACGAGTCGGCTGTTGCTGAGATCCGTCAGGAGCATTTCCTCCACTTCGGTCGCGAAGGATTGATCATGGATAACGGCGGTGGCTTCAAAGTTTAGCCGGAACGACCGGTTGTCGAAGTTGGCAGAGCCTATTGTGGCCAGGTTATCGTCAATCAGGGTGACCTTCTGATGGAGAAATCCCTTCTCGTAGCGATGAAATTCGACGCCGACTTTGTCGAGGGGAGCGAAGTAGGAAAATGATGACAGATGAACCAGCTCACTGTCAGTCTTCTCCGGAATAAGGATCTTCACGTCCACGCCGCGCATCGCGGCCATCTGTAGAGCGGTGACAATCTGAGTGTCCGGAACAAAATAAGGGGTGGCGATCCAGATCCGTTTCTCGGCATTGTTGATGGCTGTCAGGAAAAACATCGTGCAGGTCTCAAGAGGATCGGCCGGGCCGGAAGCCAGACAAATGGCTTCCATTGATCCTGTGAAATCAGACTCAGCCACATCCCAGTTTAAATGATCGAGCGTCTCGCCGGTCGCCCAGTGCCAGTCCTCTACGAAAGGCACTTGCACCGCCTTGGCGATGGGCCCGGTCAATTTCACATGGCTGTCCCGCCATGGCGTTCTCACCGGATGTTTCCCGAGGTATTCATCCCCCACATTGTGTCCCCCGATGAAAGCGGAGGTCCCATCAACCACCACGATCTTGCGGTGGTTGCGGAAGTTAAGCTGGAAGCGGTTCGCACTGCCCGAGAAATCCATGAAGTAATGCACATTGATTCCGGCCTCTCTCAGTTCATCAACATAGGTTCCCTCCAGATCCAGGCTGCCAATATCATCAAACAACGCGTAAACTTTCACCCCCTCAGCAGCCTTCTTTGCGAGACGGTTCTTCAGCTCCTGCCCCGTCCCGTCATTTCTCACGATGTAAAATTGCACCAGAATGTAGTCTTCGGCCTCATCAATCGCTTTAAAGATCGAGTCGAACGTATTCTTTCCGTCGATCAGGAGTTCCGCTTTGTTGCCGCGTAATGTCGGCATCGACGCCAGCTTCTCCAGAACAGTCATCGTCGGGCCCTCCGCATCCGTCGATGCTTCCGCCGACTCCAAATTCACCATTAACTTCTCAGCCATCGGGCGAACTTCTTCGAGGCCGGCGCGCCGGGATTCCGTGTAGCCCTCCATCCCGCTGTCTCCGAAGACCGCCCACGCCGGGACCGCAATAACAGGAAGGGTGTTCAGAGAAATCGCCCAGGCAATGGCCCCTTGCTCTGTCCGCGTCTGCATCACCGCATCGATCGACATGAAGAACCCCACCACATGCATGATCAGGAGAAAGAGAATCTTCAGCGGACGTCGACGACGCCTCACAATTCCCACTCCTTTTGCCGTCCGCGGGAATTTGCGGGAAAAATGAGCGAACCCTCTCGCAATCGTAGAGTTCAATCGCTCAATTTGCTTTTTAAAGAAAGCGATCATGTATCTGCGGGTTCAGCTTTGGGAACAATGACGGAGAGAGAACCCGCCTGGACTTTAAACTCCAGCGGACAGGTCAGTTTTACCGGTTCACCATCCAGCAGAGCAGACACTTTTTTTCGTCCCGGAAGATCGAGTTGAAACCCGTGGCTCGTTTTCACCACAAGATCGGGATCACTCAGCCATTCTCCGGCAAAATACGACCTCAATCCCTTCATAAGACTCCATGCGTTGGGGTGAGTTGAGATGAAGGTCTGCAGGCAACGGTCCGTGAGGTTCTCAGTTTCCGGAAGCAGACCAAATTCCTCCTTATACCGGTTGTTGGAAACAATGATGAAACGGGACTTAAACTTTTCCGCTTCATCTGACCCGATGCGATGGCTCACATCACGAGGGCGATATTTCAGATATCCGGGGATAAATCCCCACATCAGCAACCCCATTCGCTGCCACCATGGAAGATGCCGCAGCGCATCGACCTTGAGAAAGACCTTTGGTAGAAACCCGTATACAAAATTACAAACAAACGGATGTCCGTTCACATCCCCGACATCCACCTCCTGAACCGTGCCCGTTGCGAGAACTTCACAGGCTTTATTCAGATCGAGCGGCAGATGAAGATCCCTCGCAAACAGATTAAAAGTACCCACCGGTAGGATTCCCATCGCGATGCCTGTCCCCACCAGTTTCGAAGCCGCCCACGACACGCTGCCGTCTCCGCCACCCACGATGATCCGGTCAGGTCCTTCACGGACAGCAGCTTCCACCGCCGCGCCGAATTTCTTCGTTGGAACAATGCGTATATCAACGTCATCCCGAATGGATTTCAGCTTCTCAAGTGCATCCCCCGACTCACCTTTCATCTGTGAGCGAAGAAAAGTGCCGGCTTTTTTGTTCAGAATTATTGGGAGCATTGGAGGTCAATCACTTGTGGATTCCCATAATCGGACGCCCCGAAAAGAGAGGTATCACAACAAGAATTCCGTGCCAGTTCAGGGGAAAATATTCTGGTAATTATGGTTAATGGTGATAGCTTCAGTCGCAGCTCCCCCAGCTAACCCTTAACACCAACACTTCTCTCCGTTCATGCGATGCCTATGGCTCACGCGTAAATTTCCTCGTCCTGTAAACTCCGGCGAACTCATCTACTCAGACGGACTCATCCGTTCGTTCGCCGGCGCAGGAGTGGACGTCACCGTCATCGCTCACGATAACGATGAGCTTCCGGTGGGTGACGGCAGCGCCTGTTCCGAATTCGAAGACCGTCAGGGCGTTCGTTGGCGATTAGGCACGCCCAAACTTCCAGGTCGGCTGGCTTCTCTTTTTACCCGGCTTCCCAGCGATGCGTTTCGATTGAAAAACGGCGGCCCGGCAGAGATCCTGGCCAGAGCTCTTGCCACCGAACGATGGGATGCCGTCATTATCGACCACGCGGCCATCGGTTGGGCGATGAGTGTTATCGATCAGCAGTTCCCGACCGGGGCCGAAAAAGATCGTCCCCTTGTCATTTACGTTTCCCACAGTCATGAGGCCAAGGTTCGGCAGGAAATCGCATCCGAGTCACCCGGCGGGTTTCCCCGAAAACAAATCCTCAAATGGGATGCTGGAAAATACGCCCGCCTCGAAAACGAATTGTGTGCCCGGGCCGATCTTGTCACAGCCATCACCCATTCCGAGGTGGAAGCCTACCGGTCCAACTTTCCCGATCAGGAATACCTTTGTCTCACACCGGGTTATCGCGGAAATGTTGTCATAAACAACGAGATCACCATCGACACCCCACGGCGGATTGTTATGACCGGGTCGTTCGAATGGATTGCCAAGCGAATGAACCTTCAGTCCTTTCTGGCTAAAGCAGCGCTTCCGCTTGCTGTTTCGCAGATTGAATTGCAGATCGTGGGAAAAGCGGATCCCGCCTTTTGTGCTGAGATGAACGAACGCTTCCCGAGTGTCTCCTTCGTTGGACGGGTTCCCGATGTGACTCCGTATCTCAAGAATGCACGGATGGGGCTCATTGTTGAAGAGCTGGGAGGGGGCTTCAAACTGAAAGCGCTTGATTATATTTTCCACCGCCTGCCACTCGCAGGGTTGAACCGGGCTGTCGATGGGCTGCCGCTATCGTCGCCCGGAGACATCCTGTTGGAAGAGGAAATCCGTCCTCTCATGCATGCCGTTTCCGCTACGATTGATGACTTCCCGGTGCTTAATCAGATGCAGCGAGAGTCGTATGGAAAATGCAGACGCGCCTTTGACTGGGCGGATCGCGGGCAGGCGCTGGCCACCGCGATCGAAGAGCTTCGCGGTGAAATATCCGGGCCGGTTCGCAAGTGCAGACCTATGGACTCAACTCAGCCTATTCCCGCCTAGTGATCTACCCAAGAGGTGCCAGTCGACAGCGGTTGGCCTCAAGAGAATGGTGAGGTCTGAAACGATCCAACAGGGTCTGTTCGATGAAGCAACCCTATTGGATCGTACCGGGGTGGTGCTACTCAGGGGGATGCGGAACTTTGTCCCACATGTGGGCGAAATCGTGGTTCAGAAGTCGATTCCGGGATGGAAACGGGCTTCGTATGGGTGAGACGGCGGGTTCCGGAATAGAAATGTCCTATGTATGGTTACAGAGGTGATTTCCAAAATGGCAACCCCTTCTGAACGCTTACAATGGTCGTTTCCAAAATGGAAACGGCTTTCGAACGCCTGCAGAGGCGGTTTCCAAAAGAGAAATGGCTGTTGTATGCGTGCAGGGCTCTATTCCTGTTTGATAAGGACTTATGCAGCCCGGGGACTTCCGTCAGCGGGACAATTGGTCCCGAAAGTCTGAGCCGGGCCCAATAATTGAGTCGACGAATGAAACAGGACCGGTGGATCGGGACGATGGCCAAACAACGGCAGCTGTTGGACGGTTATTTCAGCTCAGGATCTGTCCATGGGGCCTTGCGGTCAGCGTGTTTCTTCTTCGCCTCGATGACTTGCTCTTTGGTGACGATTTCGCGGATCTCTGTGCCCCAGGCGTAGCGAATGTAGCTGAGGATTTCTGCGGTGCGGTCCTCCCTCGGGATACCGAGAGCGGCGAAGGGCGGCATGAAGCCGGCCTGATAGTTTTTTCCGTTGATCGGGCCGGTGAGGCCATGCAGGGCGACGAGGATGAGCTTTTCCGGATCACCATGGACGCGTGGGGAATCAACCAGGGAGGGAGCGAGTGCGAAGTCAGTTCCGGCGATCTTAATGCCTTTGCCGTCGGCGCCGTGACAGGTCACACAGCTTTTAAAATACAAGGTTTCCCCGCCTTGAATGGCGCGCTGGTGGTCCTTGGGCATGTCGTCGGGGAACTTCAGGCCACGGTTCCAGTTCGAAAGGGCGGCTTTCCAGGTCATGGCGACGGCGGGATCGAGCTCGCTTTTGTCTTCGAAGATGGCTTTCACAAAGGGGAGTTCTTTTTTGCCCCACAACGAGATTCCGGTCGCGAGCATGACGCCTTTGTCGGCGGGGTGTTTCCTGGCTGCAGTGACGATCAGGGAATTCACCAGGTCGTCGCGCTCTGTGATGACGTTGGTCCCGAGGGTATGAATGAGTTGCTCTGCGACGCGTGGATCGGGATCGTTAGCGAGGGGTTTAAGGCGATTGAGGTCCAGATCACCGAAGTCGACTGTGTTGATCCAGCGTTCGGCGATTTGCACGGCGGCGCGCCGAACACGCGGGTCGCGGTCGCTGAAGCTCTCCAGCACGATGTCGCGGGAGATGGGGCCGATCCCTTCGAGTGTCCACAGAGCGTGAAGACGGGTGAGGGGATTTTGAGCGAAGCGGGCCATGCCCTGAAGCAGAGGGGCGACGGTTTCGCGGTCTTCACGGAGGATGATGAGTTTTTGTGCGGTATCACGCCACCAACCGTTGGGATGTTCGAGATGGCGAGTGAGTTCGGCGGTGGATTCATCGAGCATGCGGGGGCGGTCGCCGGGTGTGTGGTCGGCATGGCGGATGCGCCAGATGCGGCCGTGCTGGTTGTTATCGTGGAGGCCGTTTTTTACGATGTTTTCGCGTGGACCGGGGGAAAGCCAGCCGGCATCCTGAATGATGCCGCGATACATGTCGGTGACGTAAAGGCAGCCGTCAGGGCCGGTTGCGGTATTGATGAACCGGCTGTTGATGTCGCTGCTGCGCAGGAATTCCTCCTCCTCCGGCTCGGCTTTCTCGAGCCGGTCGAGCCCTTCCTGTTTAAACAGATTGGCGCGGCGAACGACGTGGATGGTGGGATCGCAGATGAAGTGGCGTCCGTAGTCCTCGAAGGGCAGTTTGTGGCCGCGATATACCGTTTGGCCGCAGGCAGAGGTGAAGGCCCGTGTCTCTGCGGCTGCACCGCCACGGTCGTCGAGCAGGCAGAGGCTTTTCACCTGCATAAAGCCGACGTCGTAGGGTGCTCCGAGATCGATAGGTTTTCCGTTGATGCCTTTGCCGGCGAGGCGGTTCGCGGTTTGGAGATAACGCGGGTGAACGTAGGGCTCCGCCATTGGATCGGTGTTGGTGCTCCAGAAGATGTCGCCGACGTCGTTGTGAGTCAGTCCCCACTGGGTCCAGTGACCGCGTTGTTTCTCGGGAGTCCACGTGCCGTCGGTGAAGCGGTAGCGCTCTGAATTGTAGGTGATGTAGATGTGGTTATCGAGATTCCACATGAGACCGGAGTCCTGATGCTCGACGGATTTGTCCGGGTTGTGTCGGCCGTCGGTTCCGCCTTCGTAGAGAAGCGTCTTTTCGTCGGCCACGCCGTCTCCGTTGGTGTCGCGATAGGAGTAGACATCAAGAGTATCGGATTCCCGGATGGCAATGCGGTCATCGAGCGGGAGAACAGCGCGGGGAAGGTTGAGGTTGTCGGCAAAGATGGTGACCTTTTCGTAATAACCATCGCCGTCGACGTCTTCGAGTCGTTTGACCCGGCCGTTCCTGAGCGTTTTGGTGCCGGTGCCTTTCTCGTCCTGCATGTAACTGCGCATTTCCGCGACATACATGGCTCCGTTGCCATCCCATACCGTGAGGACGGGTTCCTCCACATCCGGCTCGGCGGCGGCGAGATCTTCCCGATAGCCCGCGGCGAGATCGAAGGTGGTGCGCTCCTCTTCCGGAGTGAGCATGGTGTAGGGATCGGCTTCCTTTTTCTTTGATGCCGAGACAGTGGAGTGCGGATCGGTTGCGAAGGCTTTGAAAAGCCGGGCGTTTTCAACCGGAAAACTTCGTGGGTGCAGTGAAGCTGTCTGAAGCCTCGCGTTGGGAGAACACGTCATCACCTCGTTTTCCTTGGGCATTATCCGGATTGTGAATTCGTCATCTGTTTCGGGATACGGCCTCACGTCTCCCGTCGCCACATACTCAGCACTCCGTGCCACGATTGTCTGGAAGCCCACGCAGTGCAGTCCCGACATATCCGTGTCGCCGGGCCAGAAATGTCCCATTGAAGTGACAATGACGCGGCCTTTTCCGTAAGCCACTTCCCAGGTGATGGGTTCGTGCAGGCCGGTGCCGCGCTGTTTCGGATCGGAATAGGCGGAGGACAGAATGGTCAGGTTCTTGGCAGGTCCGCGCATGTGATGATACAGCTCGTCGCGGCCGTGCATCCATTTCCCGGGAAGCCCGCGCATGACCGGATGGTCTTTGGCTCGCACCGTTACCTGAAAGGCATGCTTGGAGCCATGCGCGGATTTGCTGTCCACGCCTTGATCGAAGAAGACTTCACCGGTGTCGGGATTGATCTTGGGACATTTCCCGAAGATGGCGGGACGCCAGCCGAGGCCGATAATCTCGTTGAACTCCTGCCAATTGCCGAAGGCGTTGTTGGCGGCATGAATGGCAAGGACTCCGCCGCCCTCTTTCACATAGTCGACGAATGCTCTCTTCATCGCCGGAGGCCAGTCGGGTCCGTTGTAATTGAGAATGATAACATCGAAGTTGGCGAAGGCAGGGTTCCAGCTTTCCCACTTTGAGGCAAAGGCGTCCCGGGTTGGCTTCGTCAGGGAATCGTAGGAAGTGCGGAATGCTTCGAACTTCTCTTTAACGCCGGTGTCATCGGTATTCGGCTGCCTCGGGGCGCGCGGGACTTTCAGCTCCGGTGCGGTGGAGACGGTGACATCGAATCTTCCCGTGGACTTTAAGATGGCTTGCAGAGCATCGGTGGTGGTTTGCCAATCGTGGTTGTTCCGTCCGTCGATGATGAGAGCGGAGAGTTGGTCCTGAGAAAGGGCGGGGGAGATCGCAAAGAGGAAAAAGAGGAGGAGCGGCAGCAGAGGGTGTTTCATAAAAATAAAAGATCCGGGGGCTGCAGCAAAGGCCGGAAACCGTTTTGGTTCAATTAGATCGGGCCACGAATGTGGGCGTAAATCCGTTTGCTAAGATGGTTCGAGGCGCGACAGTCCTCCCCTTTATGAAAATTATCTCCCACACTCTCATACGTGGTCTTTTTGCAGCATTGGCGATTTCTCTTTCGGTGAATCTGCTCGTCGCACAGGACACTCCATCTGCGGCTAAGGCTGTTGAACCACCTGCTCCTGAGGCCGCTCCAGCTGATGATGGTCCGATCGCGACTGTCAATGATGTTGAGATTACCCGGGACCAATTGATCGAGCGTTTTCGCATGGTCGTTTCCCGTCAGATGGGTCAGCAGGCTGCCGGAATCCCACCGGAGAAATTCGAAGAGATTCTGCAGACTCTTCCTCCTGAGGAAAAGGAACGTCTCGTCAGCGAGTTGATTGACGAGCAGCTTCTTATCCAGGCCGTAGCAACGGAGAAAGTTGAAGCTCCCAAGGAGAAGATCGACGCACAGATCGCAAGCATCCCGGTTCCACCACAAATGGATCTCGCCGCATTCCTTGCCGCCAACGGCACGACTGAGGAAAAAGTCCGTGCTGACATGGCGCGCGGTCTCAGCATTGGAACGCTTCTTGAAAGCAAGACTGAAGGTAAAGTGGCTGAAGCCACTCCCGAGGACATCCAGAAGTTCTACGATGACAATCCTGATTTCTTCAAGACTCCTGAATCTGTGACAGCCCGTCACATCCTGATCAAGACCGAAGGTCCGGAGACGGAAGCTGCTGCGAAGGAGAAGATCGATGCAATCCGCAAGCGCGTTGTGGGAGAGAAGGCGGAGGATTTTGCCAAAGTGGCAATGGAAACATCCGAAGGTCCTTCTTCAACTGAAGGTGGAAGTCTCGGTGAGTTTGGCCCCGGACAGATGGTGCCTGAGTTCGACAAGGCTGCATTTGCTCTGCCTGTTGGTGAAGTTTCCGAGCCTGTGAAGACACAGTTCGGGTATCACGTCATCAAAGTTGAGGCAAAGAAGGAAGCTGGAGTTCGTGCGCTTGATGACGAGCTGAAGCCACAAATTGCTGACGCAATTAAGAATGAGCGCCAGGGCGAAGCGATTGAGGAATACCTCAAAACGCTCCGTGCTGAAGCGAAGATTGAGAAAGGCTGAGCTGACTCAATTCAACCAGTTCGATCGGCGGGCATTTTCCCGGATCAAGGGAAGATGCCGAGATCGAGATAGGTGCGGGAGACTTTGTCGATCGCATGACTGAAAGCAGCTGTCCGAAGATCGGGCAGCTTTTTTTCGCGCCAGACGTCGACGATATGGGAAGCCGAGTTGGCCATCGTTTCCCCCAGAGCAGCGCGAACCAGATCACCCTCGCTTGGTCCGGCGGTGAGCATGGCCCGCTGTTCGGCGTCAGCTTTGCGCCCGGTCAGGCTTTCGATAGCTGAGAGAATGCGCTCGTTGCTCTGGCTTTCGTAGCCGGTCATCATGCGTTCGAATCCCACATGGGAGAGGTTCTTCAACCATTCGAAATAGGACACCGTCACGCCGCCTGCGTTGAGGTAGACGTCAGGAATCATTAAGACGCCACGTTCCAGCAGGATCTTTTGCGCCTCGGCGCTGACCGGACCGTTGGCCGCTTCGGCAATGACTTTGGCTTTGATCTCCGGAGCGTTCCCGGCGGTGATCTGATCTTCCAAAGCGGCTGGAACAAGAATGTCGCACTCAGCTTTGAGCAGCTCGGAGGAATCCTCGACGTTGGTCGCCCCGGGGTAATCAAGGATTGAGCCCGTTTCTTTGCGATGTTTGAAGACCGCTTCAATATCGAGCCCATCAGGATTCGTAATACCGCCTTCGTATTCAGCGATGCCGGTGATGATGGCGTCTCCTTTTTCCTGAATGAACTTAGCGGCGTAAAACCCGACATTGCCCAGTCCCTGAACAACGACACGCTTTCCGGAAAGGCCGGGGGAAAGGCCCAGTGGCTTGAGGATGTCCTGGCGTTCGAGGAATTCTTTTAACCCGTAGTATACGCCCAGCCCTGTGGCCTCCGTGCGCCCTTCGATGCCGTGAAGGGCGATTGGTTTCCCGGTGACGCACGCATAGGTGTGCATGTGACCGGGGTTGAGCGCTTTAAAGGTGTCTGCAATCCAGCCCATCTCCTGCTCACCGGTCCCATAGTCCGGGGCGGGAACGTCGATGCTCGGTCCTATAAAGTTTTTCTTAATCAACTCAGCGGTGTAACGGCGAATGACCCTTTCCCTCAAAACAGGGCCGGCTTCTCTGGGGTTGATATTAATACCGCCTTTGGCTCCACCGAATGGTACGCTGACGATGGCACATTTCCAAGTCATCAGTGTGGCCATAGCGATGACTTCGTCCTGATCCACATGAGTGCTGAAGCGAATCCCGCCTTTTGTCGGTAGCCGGTGATGGCTGTGCTCTGCTCGGTAGCCGGTGAAAACTTCGACCGATCCGTCTTCCTTGGTTACCGGAAACTGAATTTTATAAACGCTGTTGCAGGTTCTGACTTGTTCGAGCAGCCCGGGAGCGAGGCCGGAATGTTCGGCGGCATTTTCAAAGTAATGGGAAACAGATTTCAGGAATTTACTCATAATGTTGAGACGTTTTTACAGTGATATCGGAAAGTGGGCAATCCTGCTTCGCGTGTGTGGCGCAATTTTTACAATCGAGAGGGGGAATTTGTAATTGGTTATTGGTGAGACGTTTCTATATTCGTGGCATGAGAAAAGCTGGATGGATAACGTTGGGAGGAATTGCCGCTGCAATTCTGGTCGCATGGATTGTTGCAATGTTTGTGATTGGCAGCGGCATACGAGCCGGGCTGGAGCAATCACTCGCCGATGCCAAAGCGATGAGTTCGGGAGCGACTCAGACCATTGAGATTACCGAGTATAAAAAAGGAATCGGGTCGAGCACCGCTAAGTCTAAAATTGCATTGGTGCCGACTGCCGGGAATGATTCGCCGGAGATCACCTTGAATCACAAAATCTCTCACGGCCCGATCTTGTCTACGGGGGCGGGATTGAGGTTCGGAGCCTCCAACGTCGTTACAACGATTGATATGGAATCGCTTCCTCCCGATATAAAGGAAAATCTGGAGCGGGGCTTTACCACTAAGACGCCGCTCGAGATTGAAGCCACATCCGGGTTTAGCGGAGCTACTGATCTTGTGGTTGAGTTGGCCTATTACAATAACCGGATTAAGACCAGCACCGGATCTTCCAGACTGGAGTTCGAAGGGCTTGACGGATCTATTTCGGGATTGGGCGGGGATAAAACCGAAGGGGAGATCAAGATCGGTAAGATCAGATCCAAAGACGATGATGGGACCGAAGTGATATTGGAAGAAGGAAAGTTCATCGTCGATGGCGAAGAAATGTCCGAAGGAATGATGCTCAAAGGAGTGGCGGGCGCTGAATTTCCGCGGCTCACAATCAAGACCGCTGAGAATACCTTCATTGTCAATGATCTGGTGGTTTCGCAGCAGGCCAGCAATGAGGGAGGAAAGGTGACGACTCTTCAGATGCTGAAAATCGGCAATATCCAGATTCCTGACAGTGAGGAATTTGCTCTGGCTAACAGCCTCGCAGGAAAGGGTATCGAGTGGGGATTCAAAATGGGGAATATGGACATCGATGTGATGAGGAAAATCTCCGCGGAATCCAGGGAACTCAGAATCAGTGGCGAAGGTGATAAAGCCAAGGATGATGAGGCGATGGCCAATGTCTTAAAATTGGTTCTGGAAATCATTCAGCCGGGTACCTCTCTGGGACTCGGAATCGAAATGAACGGGGATGCAGGAAAGTCTACCGTTAACCTGGACCTTCAGTGGGTGGCTAAAGAACCCCTCCTGAAGACAAAGGATGTCAAACGCGCTATAGCCGGACTGAAGGTCGAGGTAAAAACCGATCTACCGGCGTCACTTGCAGAAGACCCCATGGCAGGAGGGATGATCCAGGTCGGAGCGGCTCAGGGAATGCTGGTCGTCGGGGAGGAAAAAGTTACCGGAAACGCATCCCTGGTCCATTCTACCGCCACGTTGAATGGAAAGACCTTTCCGCTTGAGCAAATGCTCGGGCCGTTTCTGGAAATGCCGCTCGACTGGGATGAAATCCTGAAAGGGATTAAGGCGCCTGGCTCGGGACAAATGCCTGAAGGGGGGGCGATGGGAGCTGATGATGATGAGCTTGCACCTGCACCAATGCCTGACAAAGGGGCTGACGTTGCTCCTGCTACCCCTGATGCCCCGAAAGAAGTGGATCAATAGGCTGATCAGCCGAAAACAATGGTGCGATTTCGATAAGGCAAAACCCGGCGGCGCAGGTGACTCCAAACTGCCCGGCTCAGCACCACCTGCTCGAGGTCTTTGCCCTTACGGATGAAATCCTTCACCGAATCGCGATGTGATACCCGCACCACATCCTGGGCGATAATCGGTCCCTCATCGAGATCCTCCGTCACATAATGACTGGTGGCTCCGATGATCTTTACGCCCCGGGCATGGGCGGAATGATACGGGCGCGCTCCCGGAAAGGCGGGAAGGAACGAATGATGAATATTAATGATCTGACTTGGAAACGCATCCACCAATTGCGGGCTCAAGATCTGCATGTAACGGGCCAATACCACTGTGTCGACACGGTGTTCGCGTAGCAGCGCGATTTCCTCGGCTTCCTGGGCCGCCTTATTTTCTTTCGTGATTGGGAAGTGATAGAACGGGATCTTAAATCGATCCGCGGCGGGTTTCAGGTCCACCCGGTTGCTTATGATAAGCGGGATTTCCATCGGCAATTCACCGCTCTCATATCGGGAAAGAAGGTCGTAGATGCAGTGGTTGTCTTTCGTTACAAAGATTGCCACCCGAGGCTTGATGTCTGAGAAGTAAAGTGACCACGTCATTCCGAACTCAGAAGCCAGAGGTTCGAACGCGTTTTTAATTTCGCTGCGGGCAATAGCAAAGCCGTCCACTTCCCACTCCACCCGCATGAAAAACGCCCCTTCTTCAGAGTCCACATGTTGCTCCAGATGAAGTATGTTGCCGCTGTTTTGCGAGATAAATCCGGAAATAGCTGAGACAATCCCGGCCTGATCAGGGCAGGACATCAAGAGGGTCGCAGTGGGCGGTGTGGAGGATTGACTTTGCATCAGAATATCAGGCGGAAGCGCAAACCTCGAACCTAAACCGATTCCCTCTTTGTCTCAACCTTCCTCAGCTCTCACAAATCAATTTCAACAATCGGGATTTTGCGCCCCGGGATGTCCAGGCTGTGATGTTCACCCACCAGTTTCGCGCCGTGCTTTAGGTAGAAGCCGACAGCGAAAGGATCAGAGATAATCCTCAATCTCGTTGCACCGGATGTTTTGGCGGCTTCCATAGCGGCGTATAAAAGCGTCTTCCCGATTCCCTGCCGGTGATACCGGGGATCAACAAATAAGTGTTCAAGCTCAGCTGAAGAGGAATCTCCCTGCGGATTCATCAGCGTATAATACCCCGCGATGTCACCATTGATGGTAGCAATCGCCGCATCGCTGAGAGCAGCAAAGTCCGCCTCTTCCAGCGTTAATTCGGCAGCAAACACCTCCATCATTCCCGCATCATAGCCCCAGCTGGCTTTTGAACGAATGCCAAGCGCCGAGATTTCCGGAAGGTCATCGAGGTTCATCGCTCTTAGTTTCATCATCTTGAGTCTGAGATGATACACTTTTCAAACAAGACTATTTGTTGAAAAGTGGTGCTCGAGGGGGGAATCGAACCCCCACGGATCTCTCCACAGGATCCTTAATCCTGCGCGTCTACCAATTCCGCCACCCGAGCGAGCGCGAGGGGCAAAGGATTAATTCGATTTTATTGATTCGCAAGTATTCTTTGCGCCAAACCTGCCCACTTTTACCACTTTTTTACGTGAGCCCCGACTACGCCATCATCATCCCCGTTCAAAACGAAGCCGAATGTCTCGGTGATGTTCTGGATGAACTCAAAACTGCCCTCGGAGATGCATTTGGCAGCCGTTATTTGATTGCTGTGGGACTGAACGCCTGTTCCGATGATTCCCGGTCCGTCGCTGAAGAGGCTAAAGTCGTCGTAGGTGAAACGAGCGATCCGGGATACGGCCATGGTTGTCAGGCCGCCATTCGAGCTGCAAATGCCGCGGCCCCCAATCTCAAAGCCTATCTCTTTCTTGCGGGGGACGGGGCCAATGTTCCCGAAGATATCTTCCGCCTGACTGAGCTGTATGAGGAGGGGAACGGTCAATGTCAATTTGTCATGGGGCTGAGAACTTTCGAGCTGACAGCCTGGTGGGACGAATTTGGACGGGCTTTACCTAATCTGCTTCTCGGAATCGCCTGTGCTGCGCTTGGGGGACAGTTTTTCCATGACCTCGGCCCTTTGCGGCTCATTGACCGGCGGTTGCTTGAGCAAATCAATCCGCGGGAATTAACGTGGGGCTGGACAATTGAGGCTCAAATCATGGCCTCAAGACTGGGCCGGGAAATCACTACGATTCCCGTCATCGAACGTCCCAGACTTCGTGGAGAGCAGAAAGTCAGTGGCGTATCACTTATCAGGTCAGCAAAAATCGGCTGGAAGATCTTTCTCGCCGCAGTTCGCGCCCGGATTCGGGAAATTGACGCATAGAACGATCTGACAGGGTGGACTCGGCGGTCATACCGTGTTTACTCGAACGAGCGACCGCATTAAATAACTTCGACAAATTGTGAGTGTCCTGTTATCTCATTTTCCATGAAGCTAGAACCTGGAGGCCGCGCCGGCGGTGAAGTCACATTTTTGATTGGTCTGCTACTTTCGGTTGTAGGTCTGTATCTGTTTTTTGATTCAGTGAGGATTACATCCGGGCATGGAGGTCTGATTTCGAATCTTGTGGGTGGACGTGGTCGACATGGCGGAGGCGGAGCCAGTGGACTAGGGCAGACGACTTCCATGGGGATTGTGATCGTTCCACTCTTCATCGGTATTGTTGCTCTCTTTTTCGATGCCAAAAAGACCTGGGCCTGGGTCCTGACCTGGGCTGGGATTGGGATTCTGATTATCGAAATCGTGAGTCGTTTCCGCCCTCATTTTGATGTGAAGGCCAGTCACGCCATCATAATGCTGGTAATGATCGCCGGAGGACTCGGAATGATGCTCAGGGGATACATCGTCGATAAAAACTCGAAATCCGGCGAGTAGCATGTCGTAATCAGATTTCTGTTCAGCCTGGTATTGGCTGGACAGAGCGATTGTTTCTCATATTTGATCGATTTAGGGGCAAGACGGGCCCCTTTTTTCGTAAATATACCTTAATATTCAATCTGAATTTCTATAATTTACGATAAGATTCCCAATTTTTTGTTTCGTTCTTGCGAATTCGTGGCAGGTTTGAGTCTTTCGAAGACGAAACACCATGGCACAGGAAGAATCAGCTTTACTTGAGCGCGCTAAGCGTGCTCGCCGGATCGTAAAAAACCCCACGCAATTCAAGGTTTGCTTGGGATGTGATTCAATTGTTGCGGCAAAGGTCAATATTTGTCCCAACTGCCACAGCTATCGTTATGAGGAAGAGGAGAACGCGGTTATTGCTCAGGCAAAAGTACTTTCGACCCGCGAGCAGAATTCCGTCGTTGCGGAAGATTTGCTTTAATTTGGGAGTTGTTTCTAAAAACACTTGCAAACAGGCTCGAAAGCACCCAAATTCGCGCCTCGCTCAAAGTTGGTTGAAATCAACCGCTGCATGAGCAAAAACGGGTAGATTCCGGAGCGGTCAAACGGGGCAGACTGTAAATCTGCTGGCTATGCCTTCGAAGGTTCGAATCCTTCTCTGCCCACTTTTTAAACACACAGGGGTTACGATTCACGTAGCTCCTTTTTTTGTGATCTCTCGAGGAGGTTGCGTTCCAGAGGGGGGCAATAAAGCCGGGGAGATGTGTTTTTTGTGCATCCAAGGCGCTTCACTTATTTGGCAGGCTAAAAAGACCATTGAATCCAGAGGACATGGGGTGGTTTTAGTGAATTTGCCTCCCTCTCTCAATATTTGATGAAGAGCCGAACACCCTTTTAAGCCTTCTTTTAATGCGAGTGTGAAAAATCGTTCCTTGTGGAGGCATTGGAAACTGGTCGAAAATCCGGGAAATCAAACCCGGTTAATGACTTGAAAACACTGGTGTTGAGTTTGCTCAATCAGTTGATTTTGAGTAGGTAGCGAGTGGGGCTGACCTGGGCATATCTGATCCATTGATAAAGGTATGATGAAGATTAAGACCAACGCGGTTATCCCTCATTTTGTCCGAAATCACGAAGTAATTTTGATCAAAGATTAAAAAACTGATGGACGTAAAGAGGAATTTATCTATAATTTCCATAATTAAGGGAAAGAGGTAATATGAATACAAAAGATCAAATGGTTCCCAAAGGGGATGATCTCTGGGGGCAAACCCTGCTCCTGGAATCAGGACTTCAAGCCGTACGTGATAAGGGAGGGACATACATTGTTGAGAGACCTGAAACGCGGGAGAGGTTTCAACTGAGTAAATGGCAAATGGCGTTTCTGGGATCCTTCTCGGTGAAGTCGATCTCTGATTCAGTCCATGTTATTAAGCCGCAATTTGCTACCGGTGAAGTCGACGAAGCTAACGTCCGTGTTTTCTGTGAGTGGCTGGTGGATCAAAAACTTGTGACGGTTTCAGAGCAGGGGGAAGCGGTGCCCCAGCCAACCGAAAAAGCGTCTCCGGAATCAATCAAAGTTCTTGAGGAGGTGGAAGTTGAAATGGAAGAATTGTCTGAGGAAGATTCTGTGGAACTGATTCTGGAAGAGAATATTGTCGATAAGGCACTCCATGCTCTGGACACATTCGAAGCCCAATCTCAAAATGAGGTCGGTGAAGAAGTATCTTCTGAAGATGAACTGACCCCGGAAGTGGACGGATCAAATATCGAGGTTGTCGATTTTTCAGTGGGAGAGAGCTGTAAAACGCCGGGTAAGCAAAAAAATCGCAGAAAGTTCGTCTCTCTGATTAGAAAATCATCTTTTTACAACCCAGTCTTGAAGACCGCTGCCTGTCTTGCATTGATGTTCGGATTCTTGAAGATCACCGACTCGGTTGCTTTTGCGATATCGGCAAGCGCGGATAAATCAGAAGTATATATCGGGACTCGCGCTATCAAAACAGAAACCTTTCTTAGCTCTGCTGCGTTGCCACGAGAGATTACTCATCCTCGCTCAATCCCGGTTTCTAAACCGGAAACATTTGAAGCGAATGTTGAAATCTCCCCGTTTGCTGGACCTTTACCAGCCACTCTTCCTGAAGTGTCCTCAGCCCTGCCGGAAAATCTGGCAGCAGGCACCGATACTGAACTCGATGAGCTACAGGGTAGGTTGGACGATACTTTGATCGCCGGAGAGTATTTCTACAATATCAGTGATGACGAAAGTTACCTGCTTGCGATTGAAAGAATCGCCAAGCTCTCTTTTCAGATTGGAGAGAAAAGGGGAATCGTTTCTCCTCTCAAACCACGGAACTGATTTTCTCAGTCGGGAGATGGAACCAAAACAGGGTCCAGCAAAAGCGTCGCCTTGCGATCGCGGGCTGGATCCTGAATGCGGGAAAGTAGCATTTCGAATGCAATTTTACCACGGGCCCCTGTACCAAGATCAATAGTGGCAGGGCGTGGGAAAAGGCCATCGAGATAAGCTGATTCGTTGTCACAAGAGACAAATTCGAAGTCATCACCGGGAAGAAACCCTGCCCGGTGGCACTCTGCATAGGCAAGAGCCGTCATGTAGTCCGAGGGAAGAAACAAGCCAGTGGGGCGATCACTCTTCTTCATTTTCGATAGCTTTTCGATGAGTCGTCTCATCTTTGCTGTTGTTTCAGAGTACTTCTGTTCGCTTTTGGTGAGAGCTATGGAGGTCGCTTTCATTCCGCTTTTTCTCGCAGAATGGATGAAGGATTTAATGCGGACAGCGTATGATGGATTGTCGGATTCGATACAGAGCGTGGCAACCGATTGATGCTTTTGTCCCAGAAGAAAGCTGGCGGCGATTTCACCCACCGCGTCATTTCCCGGAAGCACAGAATCACCTGTTCCGTCGTCATGCGTCGTCAGCCAAAGCGACGGAATCTCTGCCGCAGTGCGTGTGAGATGACCCCGGGAACGAAGGCCGTGAAGTAATAAGCCATCCAGGTTGTCGGGATGAATCCAGTCGGGCACAGTGTCAAAGTCATCCAGCGACAGCAACGAAACCGCGAAGTCTCGGTCCCTTGCTGCCCGGCGGGCTCCTTCGTAGATGGACGCGACAAATGCGCTGTGATCAGTCAGTGCGCTGTTGAAGGTCAGCAACGCAACATGGTGGCAAAGCTTGGACTCTCTCGGTTTGGCCGATCGGCCGGGACGATGCTGACTCGGTGGAGCGAGATACTGCAATTCGGCAATTGCTTTCCTCACGGATTCTTCAGCCCGCGAACTTACCCCCGGGCGGCCATTGATGATCCGTGAAACTGTCGCGTGTGATACGCCCGCATGGCGGGCTACATCTGTCATGGTGGGCGCTTTCATTCGCTGGCGCCATCATCTCACTGGTATTGTGCAAAATCAAAATGAATAATAACTGTATAATAGTGTTGCCTTTAATTGAAAGCTGGTTAGCCTCGGTTGCTCCTGACAATGAGTCTTCAACCATTCGACTGTTTAAGGCCGCTCTACGGCGATATGCACAATCACTGTGGTATTTCGTACGGTCATGGTTCTCTCGATGATGCGCTTTCGAATGCCGCAGAGCAGCTTGATTTTGTATCCATAACGGGCCACGCCCACTGGCCTGATATGCCGGATCCGGATGAGCGGATTCAATACATCATCGACTTTCACGAAGAAGGGTTCGCAAGACTGAAATCGGTGTGGAGCGATGCATTGGAGACGATGCGGCAGAGAAACAGGGAAGGGGAGTTTGTGATCTTTCCGGGGTTCGAGGTGCACTCCTGCGAGTCAGGAGATCGCAACATGCTCTACAAGGATCTCGACGGTGACCTGCTCTATCCGAATGATTTGGAGGACCTTCACTGTCAACTGCGGCAACTGAGGGATGAAGGAAAAGACACCATTGCTCAGCCTCACCATGTTGGATATCGCAAGGGAACACGGGGAATTGACTGGGACACGTTTGATCCAAACTTCGCACCGTTTGTGGAGATGCTCTCGATGCATGGGTGCTCCGAGAATAGCGAGAACACCCGGCCCTTTCTTCATTCGATGGGGCCGTCAGATTGGGAAAGCACCATCACTTTTGGGCTTAAGCAGGGCCACGTCTTTGGCTTCTCCGGTGGAACGGATCACCATAGTGGACACCCCGGGAGCTATGGCCACGGACGGACTTTGCTGTGGGCAGAGGATGGATCGCGGGAATCCATCTGGAAGGCACTTTACCAGCGGCGGCTTGTCGCACTGACCGGCGATCGCATCGAGTTACAGTTCGTCGTAAACGGAGAGCCGCTCGGATCTGTGATCCCCGCAACCGGACAACGCGAATTGGAAATCGATGTCCTTGCGGGTGGCCCCATCGATTGTGTTGATGTCATCAAGGACGGGCAATTGCTGAAGCGTTTTTCACAGACGGATGTGCCGGCCGTGGATGAAAGCGATGTAATTCGAACGAAGGTTTATCTGGAACTTGGTTGGGGGGCAAAGCATCGCTCTACCGGGTGGGACGTGAAGTTTGGTATCGAGGAAGGAAAAGTTCTCGCTGTCGAACCACGCTTTCGAGGGCTGGAAGTTGTGTCTCCAGCCGAGCGGGAAACGAAAGCCGGAGAATCGTTTTATCGCTCCAAGGTAAATGAAGCCACGGAGAGGTCCGTCACCTTTGAGACGGTATCCAGCGGCAATCCCACGAATTCGACACCAACGACACAGGGTATGTGTCTGGAGGTTGAGATGCCACGAACGGCGAAGGTCTATGCAGTCATGAACGGAGTGAGGGCGGAACACACTTTAGAGGAATTGATCACTGGAGCACGCAGCGGAAGCCTTGATCACACCGATGCACCATCCTGGAGATTCCACCGCGCTCCGTTGCCGCATGAGTGGCAATGGAACTTTTCTTTCGTGGATAAAGATGAAGAGAAAGACGGGTTTTATTACGTGAGAGTCAGGCAGATGAATGATCAATGGGCCTGGAGTTCACCTGTATTTTTGAGGAAATGAGCACACTACGCGTAGGAATTATCGGGACAGGAAGTCGGGGGATCACCTGTATCGGGCGGCAAATCGCAGAGCAGAGCCAAGACCTCGACATAATCATCACCGCATTTTGCAATCGGACAGAAAGTCGAATGCAGATCGCGTTGGATGACGTGAACGAAGCTGCTGTTAAAACGGGAAACGGCAAGTTCACACCAAGATTTTACGTCCAGCCTCAGGACCTCATTGATGACCCGAATGTGGATGTGATCGTTATTACATCCCCCACTGCGGCCCACGCGGAGGCAACCATTCCGGCATTGCGATCGGGAAAGAAAGTCTACCTCGATAAGCCAATCGCGCACACCATGGAGGATTCGATGGCAATCCGGCAGACAGAGAAAGAGTCGGGCAACCCTATGATCATGGGGTTCACCCGGCGTTACGAAACTCCCTGGCTCAAGCTCCACGAAATGGTTCAGAGTGGAGTGATTGGTGATCTGAAAATGATGCTGATCCGTGCCGTCCTGCCCTACTCCTTCTATTTTCAGACCTGGCATCGGACACGGGCAGTCAGTGGCGGAGCTCTGAATGATAAAGGTTCGCATTACACGGACGTGTTTAACTGGTTCGCCGATGGTGCCCGGGCCACAAAGGTGAATGCATTTGGTGGTCGAAATGTGTTTAAGGAAGAGGAGGATGCTCCTGAATTTTGCTCCGTCTGTGAGCGTGATTGTCCCTATCGCGTCGAGATCGCGATGCCGGATTCACAGGACCAGATGAAAGGCGCAGTTGATCGCAGTTACGAAACAGAAACCGATCCGCTGAAACGGAAAGACAACTGCGTATACAAATCTGGAGCTGATATCTTCGATCACGCTTCGATACACTATCAATACAACAATGGAATCGTCGCATCCATATTCTATGCGGTCTATGGGCCGCAGGCGGAAGACGAGGAAACACTGGAACTGGTCGGGACGAAAGGCCGCATTATTCTCACGAGACTGCGTGGAGAAATCGATATCGTTACTGATTACGGAACCCGCAGTCATGAGGTGATCCATTGTAAGTCTGACGACTTTGAGAGCTCCCACTTCGGGGCTGACAAACGCCTCGTGCAGGAGATTGCCGCTTTTGCGAGGGGAGGGAGTTCGCCGGTTGATGGGCGGTTTGGGCTGGAGGCCACCCGTATGGTATTGGCAGCATTGAAATCGATCGATGACGGAGGAGAGACGGTGGCGATGAGTGAATTTCACCCCACCGGAGACACAGCTTAACCAATGGATTCAAAACTTCCCCCCAACTACATTCGCCTGTGTGCGATGATGTTTCTACAATTCGGCATCTACGGATTGTGGTTGCCAATTGCGGGGAAGTTCCTCACGGCAGATCCATCAGTAGGAGGACTCGGGTTTACCGAAACCCGCATGGGGGCAATCGTGGGAATTGCGGCTTCGATCGGAGCGCTTTGCTCGCCTTTCATTGTTCAGTTTGCCGACCGCAGGTTTCCAGCGCAGCGGGTTCTCGGTGTACTCATGATGGTGGGCGGGATCCTGAAACTCTCAGTCTATCCTCAATCAACCTTTATAGCGTGGCTGCTTCTGTCCGTGTCATTCACGCTCATGTTCATGCCTGCCGCAGCCATCTGCAACGCTCTGGCAATGCGGCATCTCCCGAACCCGAGCCGACAGTTTCCCAATGTCAGGCTGTGGACTGCGGTAGGTTGGGTATTGATGGGATGGACCTTCTCACTGCTTGTGCTCAAGACCAATGTCAGTGGGAGTTGGCTGCCGCCGTTTTTTAAAGGAGATGATGTTCCCATGGTGATGGGGGAGATGAAAAAGTCGGTCATGTGGTCCGGAGTAATGGCGTTTGGTTACGGTGTTTGGGCGTTCTTCTTTCTGCCCCACTCACCGCCTGTTCCTTCCCGGTCCCACCGTCCGGCGGTAGCAGATGCGTTCGCTCTGTTGAGGGTGCCTTCAATCGCTGTGCTGCTTCTGGTCACGCTGATCATCAGCCCGATGAACACCATCTACTTTATGCAGTGCGCCAAATATCTGGGTGAGGCCGGGCTGGCCGACGCCTACATCCTGCCAGCCATGGCGATCGGACAGATTTGTGAAATCGTCATGTATATAGTGCTGGGGCGGCTGTTACCAAAGATCGGATTCAAATCAGTCCTGGCCATTGGTATTGGAGCGTATGCCTTTCGATTTTTTCTCTTCGGAACAGTCGGCATACCCATGTGGCTCATCCTGATTGGGCTCGGAATTCATGGAATCTGTTACGCGTTTTTCACCAGCACCTGCTTCATTTACATCAACAAAGTCGCCTCCAGAGATGTCGCGAACACGGCCCAGTCGGTCTTTAACTTCATCTGGTATGGGATCGGTCCGCTCCTGGCTGTGGCTTTGAACTGGATCCTCGCTCACTACTTTGCGAGTGGGAAAAAGTTTGTCCTCACTGAGTTCCGTCCCTTCTGGTATTCACTTGGCGTGATCTCTCTGGTTGGCTTGATTGCTTTTCTTATCAGGTTCCGGGTCGAGGTGGAAACCGACGAGCCCGCTTCACTGGATTGACTTTTCGTGTGTCTCCTGTGTTGAGAAAAACACAACCGGCTCGCTCCCTGTTTTTCGATTGGACCCTGTTGGATCAACGACCAAACCCTGTCTGATCGTTTCAAGTTGATCTCATATTGCCTATGGCGACCACCTTGCTACCGATCCAGTCCCCAACCGCGTTGGGCGAATGCCATGCCCAGCAACATCAGCGGCACAAATACGAGAGCCTCGGTGCGCAGCACAGATAAATTGGCGATGGCCGGTCCCGGGCAGAACCCTCCCAGTCCCCAACCGACGCCGAAGATCAACGAGCCGATCAGCATCCGTTTCGAAATCGGTTCTGAAGAAGTATCGGGAAGCGAGATTGCAGGGGTTCGTTTTTCCAGACGGCGGAGAATGAAGAGGCCAATCCCAAAGGTAGCGACCGCTCCGCCCATGACAAAAGCGAGGGCAGGATCCCAGTTTCCGAAGACATCGAGAAAGCCGGTCACCTTGGCGGGATCTGTCATTCCTGAGACAACCAGTCCCGCTCCAAAAAGCAGACCGGATATGAATACCATGAACTTCTTCATAAGGCCGCTCCTCCTCCCATTATAAAGTTCCAGAGAAACACAGTCACGATTCCACCGAACATGAAGACCAGGGTGTAGATCAGGCCGTCCTTCGCACCGGCACCAATACCACAGACGCCATGGCCGGATGTGCAACCGCCTCCCATCCGGGTTCCAAATCCCACCAGGAAGCCCGCGATCGCAATCACGATTGTGCTTCGGCCTGCGGGAATTGAATAACCTTGCCACCCCAGATTGAATCCGATCGCAATTCCAGCACCGGCAATCAATCCCACCAGAAAGATGACCCGCCATGCGGTGTCACCTTTGCTGCAACGCAGGATTTTCGCGGCGATCCCGGAAATCCCCGGAATCTTTCCCGAGACCGCCATAGCGATCAGGCTGCCGAGGCCGATGAGTATTCCTCCGATGAGGGGTTCAGCGATGTTCATCTTGTTTGAATTGAAATACGTTGGAGACTCCAGATTCGACGAAGCGATTTGAAAAGCAACCCTCGCCGGACGGACTGTTTTAGAGGAAAGTCTCCCACACCCGTTGGGCACCGGCTGTGATTAGGGCGGGGTTACTACTTTTTAGGATCGGCTGGACATTGCGACTTGTCCCGGCGGGCCTATTTTGCGAGATTCCGAAACACAATGTCGTTAGCAGCATATTTCAGCCACAGTTGGAAACACGAGGACACACCCATCAACCTGGCAATTTGGCAGGCACTTTCGTCGGGATGTCGATTGTTAATTGATCGGCCGCCTCTCGCTGAAGAGAGTGAGAACCCTCCATATTTCATCAGCCGAATTGAAGCTTTGATGAGGAGGTCGGATGTGTTTGTTTGCTGCCTCCCGGCTAAGCCCCGGGAGAAATGCGAGACACCGACGGCGGGAGCGAAGGGGGACTGGCGATATTGGAAATTTTCTCCCTATATCCTTTTTGAGATCCGTATGGCTGAGCGCGTCGGGATTCCGAGATTTATCGTCTATGATATCGAGAGTGGTTTTCAGCCTCCACCAAATGCTCCATCTCATAGCAAATATATCGGCGTTCGATTCGGCGAAGTGCGAAAGTTGATCGAAAATGGCGAGCAATATCCTTCAATATCGAGCGGGATTGAGAATTGGTTGAATGAGCTTGCGGCATATGGAGGAATCTCAAAAGAATTTAGTGCCCTGACAGCAGGAATTCTTTTGGATAAGGACAGTGATAAGAACGTGCTGGACGACTCAATTCGCGAAGCATTGTTTCATGCCGGGATCGATGAAATCATCAACGTCTCAGATTCGTTTGTGAATGATGCGGCGATCTCTGAAAGGTTCCGGACCCTCAGCCTGCTTGTGGCAGATCTTTCCACCCCGCGATCGCATTTTTTGTATGGTGTGGCTCATGCCCATGTTGTGCCAACGATTAGACTTTTTGAAAAGGCTGATCCCGATTCTCAGGAACAGTTGCCCTTGCTCCTACAGGGGCACCCGGCGGGATATCAATATGATCTGGTCGAGGCGAAAGCCGGCGACGAGTTTTTCGAAGGAATCCGGATGAGAGCAGATTCAGCCGTTAGCAGCGCCGCACCCATCGATGGGTTAACTGAAGGACAGGACCTGATTCGACAGCGAACTTATAAGCGGCATTTCGTATTTATCAGTCATGCATCTAAGCAGGACGATCGGATGAAGGAACAATATGGGAGGGGATTGGTGGATGCCATTTTGAATGAATGCAGGCTGCTCTCCATAAACGTATGGGAATATGATATTAAGAATAGATCGGGTGAGGATTGGGAAATAGCGATGAATGAAGCGCTGGAAAAGATGACTCACTTTGTTCCGCTGATTACCCCCGAGTATGCCGATAAGGATAGGACAATGTGCGTCAAAGAGGTGAACTGTGCGAATGAGCGTTGGAAGAAAGAAAATAAAGATTCAGAGGACGAGCGGACGTTCAGGATTCTGCCGTTTCTCGTTGGGAAAAATACCGCAGCAGACCTGGTGAAATTCGAGGATGAGAAGGTCACCAAGGAACGCCTCTCAGAAGACCGGCCGCATGAAGTAAATGCCAAAATAGTGGCGCAGAGGATCCTTGCTTCTGTGATTCGAAGTTGATCCGGATGCCGGTTGTAATTTGTTATGCGTTTCCTGAATGCCGCTTGCACACAGCAGGCGTTTCCCCGATGAATTTCCCACCATGAGCATGAAACGAACCGATCCCCGTCCGTCATTTACACTGGGAATTACCGGGAATGTTGACCAAATCTTTGATACCGATCCGGACAGTCCGTTCACCGAAGCAAACTTGCGGGAAAGGCTCGCCACTCTCTTTCTATTCATCCGGTATGGAGCGGATACGAAAGATGTGAGGGATAAAACCGGCACATCCTATTACGGAGATGCCATGAAGAAGTTGGTGGCCAATCCCCTGGAAGTTGTGGGGCTTGAAGACTGGGGCGGCGTGGGATCGGAAACCGAGCTGGTATTGCTGTCGTCCCTCGCGCCCGGGGCGGATACGGTTGCTGCACAGGTCCTTTGTGAACTCGATCACGACCCGGGGTTTGCAGGGTTCAGGGGGCGCGTGAAGGTTCCGCTTCCTTTCCCGAAAGACATTTATCTGGGAGCAACTACGTTCAAATCGGATGATCAAAGGAAGACGTTCAATGACATTGTCGATGGCCTTCCGGAGGAAGATGTCTTTGTTGTTTATCAGATGGATGATCTTCGTGACCGTGAAGAGGCTCTTGCCGAGTCTCTTGAACCGGTCGTGGAGCCCAACGGGCTGAGGGAAAAATTTGAAGAAGACGTCGATAATTCGAATAACCGTCATCGGCGTTATCAAACGGCGGGGGAATACGTGGCAACCTTCAGCGATTTGTTGATCGCCATATACGATGACCGGCATTCCACGGGCCAGAAAGAAGGCTCAAACGGCATTGTCGAAGCTAAGCGATGGGGCAGCTCATCAGGCTTGCTGCCGCTTACTCACTTCATCAACTGGTCCGACAACGGGCCCGTATTCCATCTCTTTCATCCCCGCCAGAAGTCAACTGACAGTGGGATTCCTGATGCGAAGGAGGATCCCGTTCGCTCCAAAAGCCACCTTCGAATCCTGCACCCCTACGACCTCGGGCCGAAGGATGACCAGACGCGCGAGCTGTTGAGCGAAACCTGGGATGTCACCACGGATGCCGGGAAGGCTTCGCAGGAGAATGAAAAGGAAAAAGAACGCCTTCTTTACCAGTACGAATGTTGGCAGCGACGCGGGAATTCACTCATTTCAAGGGTGGTTCGGAACCTGAGAGAATTTAACGATCTATCTCCCGAAGACAGCACCCTCAAGAAAGAGGAAACGGCTCTCTACGATATGTGTGGTGTGAGGGAATCCGGATCCGGTTCGCTTGAAGACCAGCTGAAGGAAGCGTTGGGGGGAACCGAAGAGGGATTTAAGCACGCCCAGACGGTTGCGCCCATGGCCCGGTTGCGTCGGCGGGCTGCGGACTTTTCGAACGGGTTGTTGGAACCCAAAGCCTTCCGAACCCTGAGAATCCTCTTCGTTTCATCGTTTCTCGCCGCGGTCATTCTGCACTGCTTCGCTCACTGGCACACTTTTGATCATACAACGGCCTACGAATATACTGAGGAAGGGAAGGCCGGGCATGGCGACGGCCATGACAAGCATCACGGGCCTCCCGTGCTTTATCCAGTCAGGCTTTGGCTCGGGCTCTCTGTGATCGGCATCTCACTGCTTGGGTTCCTTGTGTTCGCCCGCTTCAAGTCCAAGCGAATCGAAGAACGGCGCTATGATTTCAGGGCGATGGCTGAGGGGCTTCGTGTTCAGTTCTTCTGGTCACTGGCCGGTCTCCGGCGAACCGTGGCGGGCAACTACATGCAGCGTGTCCGTTCGGAAATGGACTGGGTTCGGAACGCCATCTCCTCAGTTACATTCCCGGCAGAAAACTTTCAGTCCAACTTCCTCAGGTTGTCCCGCCGACAGCAGTTCACCATTCTTAATCTCGTGGTTGAGAAGTGGATTCGGCCTCACATGAGAACTCAGGACGATCTGGGGCATAAAGCCTGCAATAAGAACTACCAACAGGATTACTTCTGGGCGACCAAGAAAGAAAAGGCACATAAACTCCATATGCTGCACCAAAGCGGTTGCGTGATTGCCATGGCCGGACTGCTTCAACTCCTGTTGCTGATCCCTTATGCTTACAGCCCGAAATTTCTTGGGACATCATGGGACAACCCATTGTTCGGGCCGTATCTGGTTTTGGGTGGCATCATCCTGATCCTCGTCAGTGCCGGGTTGGGTGCCTACGTCATCGCATTGGAGAAATTCCCGCCAGCCGACAGCTTCTGGCGGGCGATCTGCCATGAATCCTGGCATGAATTCACCGAGGGACTCTTTTATGGAAAGGTTGGCAAGAAGCTGTTGGGAAAAATCAAGGCGCCTGAAAGTAAGTTTCTCCGGAAGTTTCTTAACGCACTGGGCTTTGCCCTCTTCGCCGTCTTCCGGTGGTGTGGGACCATTTTCGACCTCCTCTTTCATTTTCACATCCCCAAAGAGAAGACGCCGGATTCCAATAAACAACTCCTGAAGAGTTTCCTCAATTTCCTCGTGCTACTCATCCCTTCTGCGGGGGTGGCGGCGGCATTGTCGGGGATCGGAATGATGATTTCCCAGGTCTCGGCGAAGATCCCCGGGCCGCTGGATATCGGCATTATCGCAATGGGGACCTGCCTTCTCGGGGGTGCTTTGCGGGTCGCCTTTGCAGAGCGACAGCTGCTTCCCGAGCACACCCGGCAATTTGATGCCGCGCATGAATTCTTTGCCAGTGCCCGTCGTCGACTGGAGTGCAATCTTGATGAGATGGAAGTGCTGGTTAATCTCCTCGAGAACCCGGATCCATCTGCAACCCCCGAAGAATTGGAAGCGTTGCAAAAGGAATTCACAGAATCCCGCGGGCGCATCCACGAACTCCTTTTCGCCCTCGGCAAGGAAGCTCTCGATGAGAACTCGGAATGGCTCATCCTGCACCGTGCCCGGCCGATGGAACCCGTCATGGCGGGGTAAACTCAACCCACCCCGAAGCCCCCAACCCGATTCTCTATGGAACGCATTTGGCTCGTCGTAGATGCCCGCAGCACCCCGCCGGAAAACCGCGAGCTGCCTCCCCAACTGGCCTCTCTCGACCCTTCGTCGTATTGGCTGGAATCAACCGCAGGAAAAAGCGGCGTCCGCCAAAACCTCCTCGAACGAGAGGCCGATGTCCTCATTGTCTCAGAAGGCAGCCCGGTTCTCCGCAAGTTTGAACATCAGCCCGCCTGGATCGAGAGCCCCGGGGAAGGGGAGAACTCCGGCCCCACCTTCACCGCGCATCAGTTCGACGGCACTCTCGACAGCCTCACCGACGAACGGTTCGAAGAATTGAACGACCTGCTGGGTAATCCTGAACTCTCATTCGAGGCGACCAATGCCCCGTCGCGGAAAGTGGCCGAGCGGGGCAAGAAATTCTACGAATACCTCGAGGAATCGGTTCTCATCCTCAGCGTCATTCCCATTTTTATCGTCGCCTTTGCGGCCCTGATCCAAAAGGACGAGGTCAGCACCACGACCATTATCGAGCAGGCCTCCATTCTGTTGTCATTCGGGTTGGCCCTGTTCCTCGCATTCCAGAAAGCCAAGGATCGCTGGACCAGAGCGCGCGCCTTTCGCGAAATCCGCCGTTCGCTCATGGCCAGCCTGGCGTGGGTTGACCCGATCTACCCCATCCAGGCCCGCTATTTTCCCGACGAACGAGGCATCATCCGTTCCCTCATCTTTGCCGAGCGGATCTCGAAGCCGGATTTCCCCGCGCCCGATCAGGAAAACTACCTCGGTCAGCGGTTGGACGACCCCAAGTATGGACAGATCGCCTTCTTCAGCCGATCCCAGGTGAAAGCCGCAAAGTTTGATCGGATCATGAAACGCGTTTTCATAGCAGCGACCACGATCAGTGCCATCGGAGCGGTCATCACCCTCGGCGTTCACGCCGGCCTGATCCCTGACAACACCGGCTGGTTGACTCGGGTATTTTATTCCTTCACCGGGCTGTTTTTCCCGTCCATCGTCGTCATCGCCATGGGCTTGATCGGATTGAAAGGCATCTCCCGCCAGAGCGGCTTTTATCGCGTCATGGCCGAACGCCTCCGTCAGATCCGGCGGGAATTCGACGTGTGCGAAGACGAGGAATGTTTTCAGGAGCTCGTCGTCGAGACCGAGTGCGTTCTGCTCGAGGAAAACGCAGACTGGGTGCGGCGAAATGAGTTTTAGTGATCGTATCCGGGGCACAACAGGAGCAGACCATCCACAGGAGGAGCGATTTCTGTCATCCTGACGCGTCTGTCATCCTGACGCAGGAAGGATCTGGCCCGAAGCCTTGAAATGTCAGAAGTGGCTTCTGCTCCTTTGAGCATCACCGGCTTCGCAGTGCGCGAGCGTGAGATTTCGTTCAGCCCCGGCCGTTTGTTCCAATATTGAGCATCACCGGCTTCGCAAGGCGCGAGCGTGAGTTTTCGTTCAGCCCCGGCCGTTTGTTCCAATACCAGAGCCGGGGGCAGGTCCTTCCTGCGTCAGGATGACAGCGAGTGGGATTCTTTTGTTATCTTCGAAAGCGTTGCCTCAACAGGTGAAGATTGCTGCCCCGGGACGCACAGCCCCGTTGAATTATACGAGGCAACAGGGTTGGTTTGGCGAACGAACAGGGTTGGATCGTAGCGGTCGCAGAGCCACCCTCCCGGTCGGCTTTGAATCGGGGGCCCGGGAGGCCGGTGCAAGTATTCCGCGCAATCTTCGAAATATGCATTAGAGTCCGCCCCGCGAAATGTAATCTTGTGGAGAACTCGATCATCGCCGTCTCTTATCGCGGAATCCATCCATTCACGCGTTTGCTTTCTCCACCCTGCTAATTCCCTTCCATGGACACTCCTCCTTTTTCTGAACTCGGCCTCCGGCCTGAACTGCTCGAAGCCGTCACTGACATGGGCTTCGAACGGCCCTCGCCTATTCAGGCCCTGACGATTCCCCCGGCTCTCGCCGGAAAAGATCTTGTCGGGATTTCCCAGACCGGTTCGGGTAAAACGGCGGCTTTTGCGCTCCCGTTCCTCAATCACATCGATGTCGACCTGCATGAAACCCAGGTGCTGGTCCTCTGCCCCACGCGGGAGCTGGCCAATCAGGTTTGTGAAGAAATCCACCGCCTCGCTTCCAAGATGCGCGGCTTCCGGGCAATCCCTGTTTATGGCGGCACGGCGTATGATCGCCAGATTCGTCACCTCCGCGACGGCTCGCATGTCGTTGTCGGGACCCCGGGTCGATTGATCGATCACATTCAGCGGGGAAATCTCAAGCTGGATAAGATCCGCATGGTGGTCCTCGATGAGGCGGATCGTATGCTGGACATGGGTTTCCGCGAAGAGATGGAAATGATCCTTGCCGAGCTGCCGGAAGTGCGGCAGTCGCTCTTTTTCTCCGCCACGATGAACAAGGGCGTGGAACACATCATCCGCAGCTACGGGAATGAGCCCGAGATGGTGGAGTTCAAGCAGCAGGCGCGCACCGTTTCCACGATTGATCAGTCTTACTACGAGGTCCGCGGCCGCTCGAAGGTCGAAGTGGTCTCACGACTTCTCGATATGGATTCGGCACGGCTCGCGATTGTTTTCTGTAATACGAAGCGCGCGGTGGATGAATGCACCGAGGCGCTTCTGGGTCGCGGTTATGCGGCGGACCGGTTGCACGGGGATATCACCCAGCATCTCCGGGAACGGGTCATGGCCCGTTGTCGTGAAGGTGGCGTCGAAGTGCTGGTGGCCACCGATGTGGCGGCGCGGGGACTCGACATTGATGAGGTCGATGTCGTCTTTAACTACGATCTGCCCTACGACTCAGAGGATTACGTTCACCGGATCGGCCGGACCGGTCGTGCCGGTCGCAGTGGGCGGGCTGTGAGCTTTGTCTTTGGTCGCGAGGTGCACCGTTTGCGCAATATCGAGCGTTACACCCGCCAGACCATTCGCCGCGAGAAAATCCCGTCACAGGAGGAAGTGGAGGGACTCATCGCCGATCGCAGCTTCGAAGCTTTGCGGGAACGCCTTGAGAGCGGTGAATTCCAGCCCGCAGACCACTACATCGACCGGCTTTTGGAACAGGGGCATACCCCGAGCGACATTTCATCCGCCCTTTTCAGCCTGTGGCGTGAGGAAAATGCCCGCGAAGGCCAGTCGATCATCGAAGACCGCGAGCGGGATCGTCCACCGCGCGAAAAACGCGAGCGCCGCGACCGGGAAGACCGCGAACCGCGTCAGAAGCGTGAGCCGCGCGAAGGTGGCGGTCGCGAGAGACGCGGAGGCGAGGAGCGTTTCGGCCGTGAAGGCTACACCACCCTCTTTTTGAATCTTGGTAAAGCCCTGGGCGTGAACCCCAAAGCCCTGCTCGGCATGATTTACGGGGAAAGCAAACTTCCCCAGGGATCCATCGGCCGCGTGCAGCTGTTTCCCAAGCATTCTCTCGTCGATGTGAAAACCGAACACGCAGAAGAGCTGATGAAAGCGCTGGATTCAGCGAAATTCCGCGGCAAGCCGTTCCGGATCGACTACGACCGCAAGCCCGAAGAGCGCGACCGGAACTGAACCACCCGGCTGAAAACCCGCAGAAGGCCATCTCCAAAACGGAAGAGTGCTTCCGACACGTGCAGAAGGCCACCTCCAAAACCGGAGAGTGCCTCCGACACGTGCAGAAGGTCATCTCCAAAACCGGAGAGTGCCTCCGACACGTGCAGAAGGTCATCTCCAAAACTGGAGAGTGCTTCCGACACGTGCAGAAGGTCATCTCCAAAACTGGAGAGTGCTTCCGACACGTGTAGAAGGTCATCTTCCAATCTGAAGAGTGCTTTCACGGTCTGACCGAGAGGATTTTCCGTTGCAGGATTCCGAAATGTGCAGGGGAGAACCGACTTTCCGGTCGATTGAGCATCGGTCCGGGGCGGCGCAGGAGGCCCGCCGGGCTTCGCAAAACCGGTCAGGAGATCGGTTCTCCATTCCATCAATCGGCTGTGAGATGAGATCTTGTCAATTTTGAGATCACCCCGTTCTCAGTCATCTCCATTCAGCGCCGCTTCAGCGGCTTCCAGATTCCCCTTCCTGAGTATCGTATCAGGGTGCTCCGTCCCGAGTTTTGCAAGACTTGTCGTGTAGGCCCGCCGAAAAAGGGCAACCGCCTCTTCATACTCTCCTTTTCCAAAGTGAAACGCTGCCAGATTATTCAGGCTGGTGAGCGTGTTGGGATGCTCAGGTCCGAGAATGCGCTCCCTCGCCTCGAGAGCACGCCGATAGAGAGGTTCCACTTCGTCATATTTACCTTTGGAATCCAGCAATGCAGCCAGATTGTTCAGGCTGTTGAGCGTATTGGGATGCTCTGGTCCGAGAATGCGCTCCCTCGCCTCAAGAGCACACCGAATGAGAGGTTCCGCTTCGTCATAGGCACCTTTGGATTCCAGCAATCCAGCCAGATTGTTCAGGCTGGAGAGCGTATTGGGATGCTCAGGTCCGAGAATGCGCTCCCTCGCCTCGAGAGCACGCCGGTAGAGAGGTTCCGCTCCGTTGTAGTCACCTTTGTCATCCAGCAATAAAGCCAGATTGTTTAAGCTGGTGAGCGTATCGGGATGCTCTGGTCCGAGATTGTTCTCATCCGCTTCGAGAGCACGCCGATAGAGTAGCTCGGCTTGGCCATACGCCCCATTTCGAAAATGCTGGAATCCCGCAAACCCATTGAGTAAATAACTCGATTCAGTGCTGTCTCCCAACGCCGCAGCGTGATCAAAAACAGTTTCTGAATGCGGTTCAAATTCGCTCCATTGATCCCATGTCGAAATATCCTGCCCGAAATTTGGAACCCATTTTGCCAACGCAGAAACCAGCTGCTCGAACGCGCCTTTCGCCTCTTCTTCAGCCAACCTACCCCGCACAATTTCCTGCACCAGCCGATGCACTACGAAACTGTTGGGTGGTTCTTCGACGAAGCGGACCAGCGAGAGTTTTCGCAGGGTAATGAGGGCGTCTTCTTCGTCCTCCACTAACGCCCGGGGGATTGGCTCGGGGGCCATGAATGACAGCTGGTTCAATAAATCCCGGGCGTCATCATTCAGTTGCTCAAAACTGGTCTGCCAGGTCACGGCGATGCTGGCGGGGTATTGCATGATGCGTTCGTCGTGCCACTCGAGGACCTTGGCTTTCTGCTCAGCAAATCGGCGGAGGTATTCGGCAAAGCTGATCTCCCGCTCGCTGATGTAGGCTCCGGCCTGTTCCAGACCGAGGGCGAGTCCGTCTAGTTGGGTAACCAATGTTTCCAGATCGGCATCGTCGGTTGGGGTGGTTGATCGGGATGGGTCAGTGCGTTCCAGCAGAAATTCTTTCGCTGCGGATTCGTCGAGCAATTCGAGATCGAGTTTCTTCACCTGGTTGCTCCATTTCGCGAGCCGCGAGGTCACAAGAACGTGGCCGTTTTTCAACCGCGCCAGCATGGCTTCGACTTCGCAGGCGGCTTCTTCGTGATCAACGTTATCGATGATGAGAAACCAGTTCGTGTGGCTTTCCAGCCAGCGCAGGGCGGCGGCGAGACGGGTATCGAGATCGCCTTCATACTCGGGGAGATCCAGCACCAGCGGCCCCGTCAAGTCGGCGATGTTTCGCTTGAGAGCTTCCGGGGTATCGGCCGACAGGAAGAACAGTGCGTCGTAGCTCTGCTCGTTGGCATGACCAAACTCGATGGCGAGCCGGGTCTTCCCGATTCCACCCAAACCGGCAATGGTCTGGGTGATCGCGCCGACGGATGATGCCAGGGTGTCGCGGATTTTGTCGATAAACTCCCCCCGGCCTTTGAAAAGCTCGCCAATGGAGCCCGGCAGGTTGTTCGGCTTCCGCTCAGGGGAGATGGAAGGAAAGATTTTGGCCAGATCTGCCAGCACTTTCCCAATCAAATCCTCCCGGTCGGTAAAATCTTCGCCGTGACGGGACGGGTTCGCTTGATAGAGCCGGGTGCAGTGCTCTTTCTGTTCAGTTCGGCTTTCGACCGAGCAATAAACATAAAGACTCCTCTTGTGATGAAGCGCGAGAAAGGCTTCCCACTGGGTGTAAGTGAGGTCGGAGAAATCACCCAACCGGTCGCGCAGAGCTTCGGGCTGATCGCAGAGGAACGGACGACCTTCCGCCTCCATTTTTGCCAACAGCCGTTCCACCGCCTGAGGTGCCGCCTTTGATCCGGGAAGTTCGCCGACGATGTGGACCACGGCATCACAGTTCCGGATGTATTCATCGAGCTTTTCCAGGGTAGCGACGTCGCTTTGGCCGAAGTCCTCCTGCACGGCCACCTCACATTCCGCTCTTCGCAGGAACTGGGCGAGCTTCTGTCGGGTTCGGCTGAAAGGTCCTTCCACTGTCGCGAATTCAGGTGAAACGCACGATATGAAAAGACGGGGCAGGGGTTCTCCAATGGCCATACACGCTCAGATTACCACCACCAGTCGCGGAATCCATCCTTTTGCGCGGCGGCTTTTTCCTCTCTCGTGAGTTTTCTTCCACGCGGTGATGCGGCGGACCGGTTGCAGGGAAAAACACCGGGTATTTTCAGGAGGAGCCATCGCGTGTTGTCGTGAGGGCAGGCGCCGAAATCTCTCAAAGACCGGCTCTGCGGGCGAAAACACGATCGAACCCTGTTGATTCATCAAGCCAACCCTGTGCGATCGTGGGCCACCTTCCACCCAAAATAGAAACAAAAACGATACGGGGAGACCCATTGCACCCTTGCGAGGGGGTGTTATGTTTACGGCTTTTACAATTCGGCCCCCGGGTCGAATCCCCGTACAAAATCACCTAATTTACCTGCTACCCGTTCCTATTCCTGCACATGGAAGCCATTCTCGCTGTACTCCGCGCCATCTGGATCATTTTTCTCGTCCTCATGGTTTTCAACCTGATGATCATTGTTCACGAATGGGGGCATTTCCTCGCGGGACGCTGGCGTGGCCTGGTGATTGACCGCTTCCAGATCTGGTTCGGGAAACCCATCTGGAAAAAGACCATCAATGGCGTGCAATACGGGCTGGGCTCGATTCCTGCCGGTGGATTTGTATCGCTGCCTCAGATGGTGACGATGGAATCGATCGAAGGGGAGGTGGACGAGGAAACTAAAAAGGCGCTGCCGCCGATTTCCCCACTGGATAAGATTATCGTGGCTTTCGCAGGGCCGTTGTTCAGCTTTTTGCTCGCGGTGGTGTTTGCTCTCGCGGTTTGGGCGGTGAAGAAGCCGGTGAACGAGTATTCAGGAAACACCACGGTCGGTGTGGTCGTAGAAGGTGGACCTGCTGACAAGGCAGGGATTGAGCTTTTTGATAAGATTATAAGTATCGATGGTGCGCCCATCAAACGGTTCAATGGAATGACTGACAGCGTGCTGTGGGCCGTGGTTTCCAGCGAAGAACCGACCATCAGCATCGAAGTTGAGCGCGATGGGGAGATGAAGACGATCGAAGTTGAAGTGCCACGTCCTGAGCCGGAAGTGGTTGAAGGTTCTTTCTTAAAGAAGGCCTGGGCAAAAATTTCCTCCCGCCCGCCACTTCCCCAGATTGGTCTGGGAGCGGCCGTATCGCCAGTGGTGGCAGAGGTTTATGAGGACAGTCCGGCGGCGGTTGCCGGATTGAAGAAGGGCGATCGCTTCATTTCGATCGACGGGAAGCCCACTCGATTGCGTTCGGAATTTGCAGAGCATGAATGGAAGGTGGGCGAGCCGTCGAAAGTCGAGGTTGAGCGGGTCAATGGCAAGCGGCTGACTGTTGAAATTGCGCCTGAGGTTCCCATTAAGCCTGAGGAGAGTGACCCGATGATCGGTGTGAAGTGGGCCCAGGAGGGTGTCATGGTTCTGGTGCGTCAGTCTCCTGTTGAACAGATCAGTGACGGAGCTCGCGGTATTGTTAACACCATTAACAAGGTGTTCTTTTCGCCCAAATCAGGGATCGGGGCCGGTCACTTGAGTGGTCCTGTCGGAATCATGGGCGTTTATTACGACCTTTTCACCCATCCCGACGGCTGGCGTTTGGTTCTGTGGTTCAGCGTGGTATTGAACATCAATCTGGCCTTCCTGAATTTGCTGCCGTTCCCGGTATTGGATGGCGGACATATTGTCATGGCGATCACCGAATGGATCCGGAAAAAGCCTCTGCCGATTCAGGTTTTGAATGTGGTGCAGACGGGCTTCGTTCTTCTGCTGTTTGGTTACATGATATTCATCACTTTTAAGGATGTGGGAGACCGGGTTGGCCGTGCCGGAAAACCGAGTCTGGTAGAGCCTGTGTTTTCGAAAAAGTAAACGCTCTTATGCCCGCGTATTCGACGTCCCCACTTTCCCCGCCCCGCCGCAAGACCCGTGAGATCACGGTCGGGAATGTTGTCATTGGCGGGGACGAAGAGGTCCGCATCCAATCGATGCTGACCTCGGACACGCGTGATGCTGCGGCTTGTGTGAAAGAAGCGCTCGAGCTGGATGAAGCCGGCTGCGAGATTGTGCGGGTCACCGCGCAGACGCGCAAGATTGCGGAGAATCTCGAGCACATTAAGAAGGGGCTCCGTGATGCGGGCTGCAATGTGCCCATCGTAGCAGACATCCACTTTAAGCCGGATGCGGCGATGGAAGCGGCCAAATGGGTCGAGAAAGTGCGGGTGAACCCCGGCAACTACGCGGATAAGAAGAAGTTCGAAATTCTGGAGTATACCGACGAGCAGTATGCCGATGAGCTGGCGCGGATCGAGGAGAAATTCGGTCCGCTGGTGGATGACTGCAAAGCGCGTGGCATTGCCATGAGGATCGGGACGAATCACGGCTCGCTGAGCGACCGGATCATGAATCGCTATGGCGACACCCCGCTCGGTATGGTGGAGAGCGCGCTGGAGTTTGCCCGGATCGCGCGGGACCGGGATTATCATAATTTTCTCTTCTCGATGAAGGCGAGCAACCCGAAGGTGATGATTGAGGCGTATCGCCTTCTCACCGCGCGGCTGGCTGAGGAAGGGGAGGACTGGAATTATCCGATTCACCTCGGGGTGACGGAAGCCGGCGACGGCGAAGATGGCCGCATCAAGAGTGCCATCGGGATTGGTTCGCTGCTTCACGATGGAATCGGTGACACCATCCGGGTGAGCCTGACTGAGGATGCGGTGTATGAGATTCCGGTAGCGGAGGCGCTCGACGAAACGGTGACGAGGCTTCGCCAAACCAAATCGGATCTGAATGTCGGCTGGGACGCGGCAACATGGGATCCCTTTGTTTACGAACGCCGTGCGTCGAAGAAGATCGCGGTGTGTGGGATTCCCCTGGGCGATGATGAAACTGTGCGGGTCTTTACCAGTCGTGAGAAGTGGGATGCTCTGGCCCACAAGATCGACAAGCTGGGTGACTTTAAGCCGGAGATTGTGCTGGAAGACTCCGGCGTGATCGAGCTGGATCCGCGGGATGATGGTGCAATCGCAGAATTGAACGCCACGGTTGATCCGAAGCTGGTGACCGTCGCAGATGGAATCGATTTATCCGTGATCGATGCGTTTCGCCTCCTGGCGATTAAAGCCGATGCCCGGCATCCGATTTTGCTGAAAGATACGCTGACGCCGTCTGATGACGCGGAGAAAGAGTTTCTCTATTCGTTGCTGGAAGCCAGTGTGAACATTGGCTCGCTGATTTGTGACGGAATCGGGGACGCGATCCTTATTCAGGGAGAGCAGGCTCCGGGGCAATCCCTTCGTCTGGCTTACAATGTCCTGCAGGCCTCCGGCGCGCGGATATTCAAGACCGATTACGTGGCCTGCCCGAGCTGTGGCCGGACACTCTTTAATCTCCAGACGACGACCCAGAAGATCCGCGAAGCAACAGGGCACCTCAAGGGAGTCCGCATTGCGGTGATGGGATGTATTGTGAACGGCCCCGGCGAGATGGCTGATGCTGACTTCGGCTACGTGGGCGGTGCACCGAACAAGATCAATCTCTACGTGGGCAAAGAAGCGGTGAAGTTCAACATCCCCGAGGCCGAGGCAGTGGATCGTCTCATCGATCTGATCAAAGAACACGACCGCTGGGTCGATGCTCCCGTGCGTGAGCTGGAAGAGGTGGTTTGAGGAACGATGTGGTGATCCGGAAGGATCAGAGCTGAGATAGAAACCGCTCAATGGCCATTCCCAGTTGTCGCCCCACGGTTTCGTAGTTCCCGATGGTGCTGGCGGGGGTGTTCCATGACGTTTCCAGAGTCACGGCGACGACGTGATCGGCTGAGTTTTCTGAGACCCAGTTCTTGCTGATCGCCTGCCAGGCTTTGGGATCGTATTTCGCGCCGGACTCGATGGTTTTGCCGGTGAAACGGAGTGGACCTGTCATCTCGGCTTTGGCGGCTTCGACGAACTTTGCCAGATTCTGAACCCCGACGGGAGCCAATTGCTCGCGGGGAGAGGTGTAGAAGTAAGGGAAGCGGTCGTTGGCACCGGGGTTGTGCAGATCGATGAACAAGACAAGACGGCCGGCTTTGTCCGCCTCCGTGATGTGTTTTTGTGCGGCACGCACGGCGTTCCAGTGCGGGGAGGAGGTCCAGTCACGGTTGTGGTCCTGAGGTTTCTGGCTTTTGCCGCCTGCGCCCCGGAAGGTGTTGTCGATATCCATGATCGGCACAACGAAGATGACGGCGCGTTTTCTCATTGCCGCAGCTTGTGGGTGATCAGAGACCAGGAAATCGATCATTCCCTTTCCAACCCAGCTGGAGCCGGATTCCCAGGCGTGCTGGCGTGCCTGAATCCAGATAACCTCGCGAGCGGAGGAATCGCCCGGGGCGGTGATTTCCAAAGCAGGGGTGGCGCGGCCTTCGCGGGTCTTGCAGAGTTCGAAGGCGGTGGCGAATTGTGAGCCTTTCGCTGTGGAGGCGACCAGTTGCGAGGCGTCTGAGGGCAGAAACGGGGGCCCCCAGGCCAGATAGAGCGAGGTTTTCTCTGCGACAGGGATCGTGTAAAGAATCCGCTTTCCCTCGCGGACGCCGGGGGCTGAATGGTTCCAGGTTTCGCCGTCGTAGCTGAGGTGGGCGCGATCCGGTGTCGCCCAGGGGGCGTCACCTATATTCATGGTGAGGGTCGAGTTTTCTTTCACCCCCTCGATTTTGACATACCACCAGCAACGCCAGCCTTTTCCAGGATGATCGGTGGGGGAGATCACGATGGTTTGCGTTTCCTGATCAATCGAGGTCACTTCTCCCGATCCGCCTTCGAAGTCGGAGGTCACTTCTATTTCCGCAAAGACAAAGCGGCTGACAAAAAGAAGAAGTGCGAAAGTGAGGGGGGCGGCTTTCACGAGTGAACAGGGTTGGTTCGCTGAGGCAATAGGGTTGGATCGCGGAGTGTCCTAGCGGGGCTTCGCGGGTGAGTGTTTGAGGGGATCAAAGCGCCCTTTCTTCTTAAGATAGGGGACGATGGTGTTGTCGAAGTAGGTGTAGAAATAGTTGTAGCTGCCGTCGGAATAGCTGGAGATCCATGCTTCGTAGGAATCCGGAAGCCAGAGGTAAAAGCCATCCCCTCGCGACTCGCTGTCAGTTTCGTATCCGTTGGCCTCGGCCCAGGGCTCGAAGTGGGAGTGATAGAAGTTTTTCAAGGCGACGCAGGCGTAGTATTCGAGCTGCTGATTCCCAACGACGTAATCGTTGCGGGCGAGTTTTCCCTGTTTGGCCTGATCCCACAGACGAAGAAAGCCTCCCGCATTGGTCACATTCATGAGTTCGAAGATGACAGAGGACCACATCTTGCCAAGAGACTGGGTTTGCCAGGGTTCTCCGGGCGCTTTGCGGACCTTGTTGCGCAGTCTGATCTGCGCGGCCTGGTTGTTCCAGGGGATGGTGTGATCGGCTTCGTAGTGATCGGGTTTTCTCACATCAGATTTGTCCCAGTAGATTCGATGACCGTTCACCAACATGCCGAACCGTTTCGCCACCCACTGCCAAATCGGGTCGTCGGGGGTGATCGTCCTGGTAGCGCCGTCAGCATCTTTAAACGAAGCCATTCCCGGGCGATCATTGAGCATCGCTGCGACCTGGGCGTTGCCATGCTTCAGGTCGATTTCGACAGGGGCAATCCCGATGGTGGCGCACCAGCCATCGACTCCAATTTCCCAATCGACTTTCCACCAGGTGTAGGTGGTGTTTTCGATCGCGGCCCGTTTGGGGCCCTCCAGTATCTGGCCAAAGCGGCCATTGACCTGAACGCCGAGCCTTTCTCCAGCAGGAACGGATCGAATGTTGAGATGACGGTCGGACTGAATCGTTTCCCCGATTGTGAATGTGGTTTCCGGATTTTGCGTGAATGCCGGTGATCCAGTGCAGTAATAGAGTGCACACGCAGTAATGAGGCCGAAGCGATGAGTAAGACGGCAGATCATGAGAGAAACCAGAAACCTCGGATTGGTATAATCTACGCCTAAAAGGGATGCAAGACCGAAGCGGAGAGGTTGGGGGTTGAGGCGGTGGCTTTCTGACGGGCCGGGAGCCAGAGGAGAGGGGGAGTTTGCCGCAGTCAGAGGCAAATATCGTAGATTATACGGCGATTGAATATATTTCAGGCATCTTCATAGCTAGAAGCTAAAAAATGGTTTTGACATTTCTTATAAAAACCATAATTTATCACTGTTCTGAGTTGATGGAGGGAGACACGAAACAGGATGAAGTCGTAAAAGGTAACAAGCAGACCCAACATGAAAATTCCACTGACAGTCTTCGTCGTTTTTGCGGCGATTTCGATGGTATTTCTACCGAATGAAGCCCGTGCCAATCCCAACGGGAGCAATCAGCCTCAGCAAAAAGCGGCACAAAGGCCGGCTCCGAGGGGTGTGCCTACCAACATGGGGAATTTCTGGGATTCAAAACAGTGGGACCGGGAGGGTGGTTCATCATTCTGGCACGCTACAGAGGAAAGCGGTGGTCAGCCGGTCCAGCCGACACCTCAGCCTCAGCCAAAGGGGAAAAAGAATTCCGGTCTTTTGAAGAAAATCTTCAAAGATTAGATAAACGGGTAGGGTAGAATCAGGAATCTCCGGTATTGATACGCCTGTTGATTGGCGTTCCTGCGGTTAGGGGGAGAAAAGCGGGTTTACAAATCGCAAAAAACGCGCATATTCCGCGCCCCGAGCAAAAAAGAACCGCCGTAGGTCCTCTGGAGTCGATTTTCTCTGAAAATGACTACGCTCGCCAGAAGGGAAACCCGGCAACCCAAAAAACTACATGTCAGTAAAACTAGCTCCGTTTGAAGTCCCGAATCGCCTCGTAAAAGACGAAGATTCAGCGACCGAATCATACGCCAAATTCACCGCAGAACCTTTTGAAGCGGGATATGGCCACACGATTGGAAACAGCCTCCGCCGCGTGCTGCTTTCTTCACTTGAAGGTGCATCGATCACTTCTGTTAAAATTGCAGGTGCACAACACGAATTCACCAGCCTTCCAGGTGTGGTTGAAGACGTGACTGAAATCGTGCTCAATCTGAAGCAGATCAAGTTTAAGCATCACGATAGCAAAGACCCTGCCACACTTTCTCTGACTGTTGATAAAACAGGTCCTGTAACTGCGGGTGACATCGAAGAGATTTCCCAGTACAGCATCGTCAATCCCGACCAGCACATTTGCACGCTGGATAAGAAGACGAAATTCTCCATCGACATGGAAGTCCGTGTTGGTCGTGGCTTCAGCAAGTCTGACGAGAACAAGCACCCTGAAATGCCGATCGGTGTGATTCCGATTGATTCGATCTTTTCTCCAGTGATTCGTGTGAAATACGGGGTTGAGAACACCCGGGTGGGTCAGCGTACTGACTACGACAAGCTTAATCTTGAAGTTTGGACGGACGGCCGCCTTGAGCCACACGATGCACTCCTTCAGGCATCAGCGATCATGCGCCATCACCTCGACGTCTTCGTCAACTATGATGATGATGCGATCGAGATTGATTCAGCTCCTGAAGCCGCAACTGAGCAGGATTCAGAGCTTAAGAAGCTTCTCAACATGAGCGTCAACGAGATCGAGCTCTCTGTTCGTGCTGCAAACTGCCTCAACAACGCAAACATCACATCGGTTGGTCAGTTGGCGATGAAGTCCGAGGCTGAAATGCTCAAATACCGGAACTTCGGTAAGAAATCACTCAACGAGATCAAAGACAAGCTTCAGGAGCTTGGACTTGGCCTCGGTATGTCACTTGATCCAAGCTTGCTCGAACAGCCGTTTGCAGCGCCATTGCTTGGAGCTGATAAATCATCCGAAGGACCTGGATTGGCCTCACTTATTGCGGCTAACCTCGGCAATTAATTCCACGAAACTGAATTTCTGAAATGAGACACGGACGTAAAACTGTAAAACTCCAACGGGTGAAAGCCCACCGCGATGCCATGATGCGGAATCTGGCTTGCAGCTTGATTGATCACCGGCGTATTCGTACCACTTTGGCGAAAGCCAAGGCGCTGCGACCTTTCGCGGAAAAATTGGTCACGCTGGGTAAAAGCGGCACCCTTCACAATCGTCGTCGCGCCCTTTCCCTGCTTGGCAGCAATCAGCTTGCTCAACGCAGTGTGAAGGAGCTCTTCAACGACATTGCGCCGGCATCAGCCGACCGCCAGGGTGGCTACTGCCGTATCATCAAACTGGGACAGCGTAAGTCTGATTCTGCGCCGATGGCATTCATCGAGTGGGTCGACGCTGCAGTTCCAGCTGGAGATGATGAAGAAGTTGCTGAAGAAACAGCAGCCGCTTCTGAAGAGTCTTAAGAGCCTCTTTTAAAACGAATTCGAATAACGCCGACTCGCGAAAGTGAGTCGGCGTTTTTTGTTTGGTGCTTTGTAGGGGCGGGGAATTGAATTGGGGAGATCACTGCCCCAAAACGAAGCTCCCGATCAGAAAGAAAAGAGGCGCCATCCGAACAATCCCGGATGACGCCACCTTTTATAACCCCTCAACACAAAAACAAGCGTCTCTTCATAACGCGTTGTCGAGGGAAGTATACAAGGTAGTCAGCGGTAATTCAATAAATATTATAATTACAATAACACTTTCTTTCGTGCGTTGATGCTGTGGCCGGTGAAGGTATGCGGAAATGAGTATTTTCTCAGATTTGAATCTCTGGATAGACGAAACGGATCGGACCGTAGCAGGACAAATGGCAATGGATGAAGCCATTCTGCAAAGTTCGAGATCGGAACGAGCCGCCTTCCTCCGGTTTTATATTCTTCCGGAAAATTCGATTACTCTGGGGTTCTTTATGCCTGTTTCTGAAGTGGACCCCGACCGGCGGAATAAAGCTGAATCAATCGTGAGACGCTTAACTGGAGGGGGAATCGTTTATCATGGACAAGACATCACGTTTTCTCTGGTGGTAGGAAAGCATCACCCGCTGTCTTCAGAGCCAACTGTCGAGCGTTACCGGGTTCTGCATGTGGCGCTTTGTGATGCGCTCATTCGCAGTGGCATCTGGATCGGGGCGGAGTTGTTGCCTGTGAGCAGTGCTTCGACCCAAAAGCCAATGGGTTGCTTTGAGAATCCGGTGGGTTGGGATGTTATGGATCAGCACAGCGGCGCAAAGATAGGAGGAGGAGCCCAACGCCGTTCAGGAGGGGCGTGGTTGCATCAGGGGACGGTGCAGGTCCCGGGGGAACGTTCAATTGGCGCTCCCTGGATCAATGGTTATGCGGGGAACCTTGGCGATCCGGTACCCTGGAGCGGGGGAGCTGAAATTGAGGAGCTGGCGTTGGAGTTGGAATCCACACGCTACAGCTCATCGGAATGGAACAACCGGGTTACTTAGGCGTTGGCTGCGTTCTTCGCGTTTTCAGGAAACGCTCCATCCACCATCTACTGTAATCGTCTGGCCTGTGATGTATTTTCCGCCGTCACCAAGCAGCATCAAAACAGCCTCATCAAGATCGGCGGGGGCTCCAAGCCGACCTCCATCCAGCGGCTGCTTTGCTTTCATAAAATCAACGATTTCCTGATTATTCCGCGCCCTCTCTGACATCGGAGTTTCGACCAGAGCCGGCGCTATGACATTGGCGCGGATGTTTTCCGGTGCATAGAACGAAGCAATTGATTTGGTGAACCCAATCACAGCTGATTTTGTGGCGGCATAGCCGTGGGAGGCAAAGTGTTTGGGTTCCGGTGAAAATCCCAGGACGCTACCCACATTCAGGATGGCTCCTCCGCTGCCTTGTTCCCTGAATTGCCTCACTGCTGCCCGGTTTGAGAAAATCACAGATGACAGGTTGAGAGCACAGGTAAATTCCCAGCCTTCATCAGTTAGCTCATGGATGGGGCCGTCACCTTTCGATCGGCCACTGCCCCCCGCGACATGGTAAAGGCCGCCCAGATGCCCAAAAGCGCTCACCAGTTTATCGATCAAGACTGGTGCAGTAGACGAATCCGAGGCATCTGCAGAAATCCCCATCGCGTTGTCGGGGCCCAGAGATGTGAGTGCACTTCGCAACGACTCCTCAGACCGGCCGCAAATCCCGACTTTGCCTCCAGCCTCGACGATCGCTTTAGCTGCGGATAAGCCCAGCCCGGTTGTGCCGCCGACAATGGCGATCGTTTTTCCATTAAATTTCATTTTCCACCGGACTCTGCTCCTTCAGTAACCAAATGCTTGTGATTTCGTCAAATATTTTGCAAACTTCACACGGTATGTCTTTCAACTTAATCGTCCACATCCCGGATCAGGAACCGGTACTATACGAACTGAATGCTGACCGTATCGGTGTCGGGAGAACTGCTGATAATCAGATTCAGATCAATATCGAAACGATTTCGTCGGCTCACTTTGAGTTGCGGCGTCGTGATGATGATTACGAGATCGTCGACCTCGAATCTAAAAATGGAGTCAGGGTCAATGGCTTATCGGTCAACGCTCCAATTCCCCTGGCGGACGGAGATCGATTATTGATTGGAGAAACTGTCCCCGCTTTCTTCGTCGAACTTTCCGAGGGCGAAGAAGTTAATGATGCGGTGAAGACCGGCTCGACCACCGTTCAGCGTTCAGCCGCAAATTATGTAGCGCTTGACGACAAGGTTCAGGAACTCGAACAAAAGCTTGAATCGATTCGCTCGGAGTTTCAGTCAAAACAGAATGAATACGATGAGTTGATCAAATCGATCGAAGAGATCCAATCAGACATCAAGACGATGTCGTCATCAGGAGCCGATCCAGAGGATATCAAGGCAATGGAGAGCGATTTGCTTGTAAAAACCAGGCGAGTCACCGTTCTAAAATCGGACATCGTCGACACCGAAAAAGAACTCGCTGATTTAGAAAAAACTGCCAAGACAACACTGCGCGCTCCCATGCCTAATTCCAGTGCCCCGGCAGCGCCACCAGCTCCCGCCCCGCCGTCAGCACCGCCGAGTGGACCGGCGGTAGCACCTCCCAAAAAACCGCCCGCCGCCCCATCTCTACCACCTGCGGCCGCTCCCAAAAAGCCACCGACATTCAAGAAGCCTGAGTAAAAAGGTGATGCCGGGATATCCTTTTTACCGCCAACAAAAAACGCCTTCCTGTTTCAGGAAGGCGTTTAAAGCTTTTAAATGTGTAGATCCAATCGGATCTGTTTCACATTGCGAGCAGTGACTCGTCGTCACGGAAAAAGTCCTCGTCAGAAACGGGCTCTTTCGGCTTTGCTCCGCGAAGTGGGCGTGGGCCGGGATCCTCTTTCTTCTGCAACGCACGGCGAAGCTTCTTCAGCGCAATGTTCTGCAACTGACGAATACGTTCACGTGTCACGCCGAATTCCTGGCCGACTTCCTCAAGTGTTTTTGGCTTCTGACCCGCAAGGCCAAAACGCGCATCAATAATCTTCCGCTCACGCTCATCGAGAACCTCAAGAAGGTCATCAAGCTGCATGTGCATGTTCTTGTGTGAAAGAAGCTCGAGCGGAGTCTGCGCTTTCTCATCACCAATAATCTCACCGAACTCAGTGTTATCGTCGTCAGAGATCGGGGCGTCCAGAGATGCCGGGCGGAGCGCAGCTGATTTCAGATGCGAAAGCTTGGCACGATCGATTCCGATTTCCTCTGCGAGTTCTTCGTCCGTTGGTTCGCGACCAAGTTCTTCGCTCAGCACCATAGCAACACGGCGCATCTTCGAAATTTTGTCGACCATGTGGACGGGCAGGCGAATCGTCTTTGATTGGTTGGCCAATGCCCGCTTGATGGATTGTTTGATCCACCAGGCTGCGTAAGTAGAGAGCTTACCACCCTTATTTGGATCAAAACGCTCAACCGCCTTCATAAGGCCGATGTTTCCTTCGGAAATCAAATCGAGAAGCGGCAAACCATAGTTTGCATAATCCTGTGCGATTTTAACCACCAATCGAAGGTTCGCTTTGATCATGTGAGCACGGGCAGCCTTGTCGCCGACCTTGATCCGGTCTGCGAGTTCAACTTCCTGTTCACGAGTGAGTAGGTCGGTCTTTCCAATCTCCCGAAGGTAGATCTTGATGCCGCCATCCATTTCTAAGTTAGCCATCTTTGTTTAAGTGGTTGAGTGAGTTAAGTGGTATACGCGTACGAATCGCCCAATGTGACATTTCACATGAGAATTCGTGGTTTTTTGATGAGTGTGATGAGGCCAGCCTCTGAATCGCTTTGCGATGTTTCTCTTAGTAATCGGGCCGGTTTTTGGTATCCGCCTTCAAATCACAGAACTCATTGTCAACTTTGGACGCTCGCGTGATATAATTGTTCAAAAAAAAATCAAGAATTAATTTTAAGTAATCTCTCTTTATTGTTTAATATTTATGAGTTTTCAAGATTAATTGCAAGGATTTAACCGAAAAAGTGATTATTTGGTCACTTTGAGCCTCAAATGAAGCAATTGTTGATCCAATCTGATTCGAAATCTCAATTGGAAACGATTCTGTTTCTTTATTCTTAGCGGGCATCATACCGGTTTCGTTCCAAATTCTACAATCATGGCGCTCATATCAGCGAAAGATCTGGCCGATGCGGGCTGGCCGAAATCCCCGCTTTATAAAGAGCTTGTCGCATCCGCACGTCAGTTGGAAAGACGTGGAATCACGGATAAATCTTACATCCTTAAGTTACTTGCCCGGGATTTTGAAAAGCCGGACCCGAAGCTGAAGCGACGTGAGGAACCGTTGGAGTTCAATGAAGCCATCGCCGCCACCTGCGAGGAAGATGAAAAGAATATCGGAGCGGTTCGCCGTTTCATGGGGGAATTGCTTCGAACACCCGTGATTGAGGGCGGTGCGATCATGCCTGATGCCTGCCCGGCTGGTGGTGGTGAAGCGGTCATCCCAGTCGGCGGAGCCATTGCTGTTAAAAATGCTATCCTCCCGGCTGCTCACAGCGCGGACATCTGCTGTTCGATGTATGCTTCAGTTTTCTCCTGTGAAAAGTCGACTGAAGAAATGCTCGACTCTCTTATGGCTTCGACCCGGTTTGGTCGCGGTGGCCGCAAGCGTGAAGACCTCGTTGATCACCCGGTTATTGAAGAGCCCGTTTGGGATAACAAATTTCTCAACGGCCTCCAGAATCATGCCCGAATTCATATGGCCGATCAGGGTGATGGAAACCATTTCGCCTATGTGGGTAAAATTCAGGTCAGTGAGACCTTTATCAAGCAACTCGACGAAGCGGGCTACGACGAAATTGCCGGCCAACTCAGGGAAAAGGGGCCCGGAGAGTTCTTCACCCTCGTGACTCACCACGGATCACGCGGACTGGGCGCTCACATATACAAACGGGGCCACAAAGCGGCCATTCGTGAAACCGAACGTATCGCTGATAACATCCCCAAAGCCGCTGCCTGGCTCGACACCACCACGGAATTAGGCGCGGAATATTGGGAGGCGTTGCAATACGTGAGCCGTTGGACGCGGGCCAATCATCAGTCGATTCATGCACGATTCCTCGATCGGGTAGCCGGAGAAAAGATTACTGAATTTGGAAACGAGCACAATTTCGTCTGGAAACGAGGTGACCTGTTCCTCCACGGAAAAGGCGCGACACCAGCCTGGAAGGACGATGACGGGCGACCACTGCTCGGGTTGATTCCGCTGAACATGGCAGAGCCGATTTTAGTAACCCTCGGTCGGGATAATGAAAAATACCTCAGCTTTGCCCCGCACGGTGCCGGTCGAAATCGCAGCCGTACTGCCACCATTCGCCAGTTCAGGAAAAAAGGTGGCGAATTGGACAAAGAAGCCATCGCCAAAGAAATCGCGGATTCAACCCGCGGGCTTGATATTCGATGGTTCCACGACAAAGCTGACCTTTCTGAAAGCCCTATCGGTTATAAGAACGCGGCGCAGGTCCGGGAGCAGATCGAACAATTCGATTTGGCCGATGTGATCGCAGAAATCACTCCGCTTGGTTGCATTATGGCAGGAGACGCCGGGCCACAGCCCTGGGAGCGAAAACGCGAAGACTATCTGTCCCCGAAACAAATCCGCCAAATCGGACACCGTGCAGACCGTCGCAAAACGCGCCAGCGTCTCACTGATTTTGACGGCGATGAAGATTGAGTAGGTCAATATCAAGCACTCAGGAACCCCTTCCTAAAATAGGAACGACCTTCCGAAGGTTCAGATACGAGGTTGTGAAAAACAAACGACCTTCCGAACGTTCAGACACGGGGTTGTGAAAAACAAACGATCTTCCGAAGGTTCAGAGACGAGGTTGTGAAAAACAAACGACCTTCCGAACGTTCAGATACGAGGTTGTGAAAAACAAACGACCTTCCGAACGTTCAGATACGAGGTTGTGAAAAACAAACGACCTTCCGAACGTTCAGACACGGGGTTGTGAAAAACAAACGACCTTCCGAACGTTCAGATACGAGGTTGTGAAAAACAAATGACCTTCCGAACGTTCAGAGATGAGGTTGTGAAAAACGAACGACCTTCTGAACGCTCAAATTGCATTTTCGATCTACGATTTGAGCTATATCCCACTCCTAAAGCGATGAAATCTTCGGGTATTACCAATCGAGTAGACGGAAGGTAGAGCCTGATTCGATCAAGCTGCTGAAATCGCGTTTTTTTCGGCGCTCAATTTACAGGAGTAAAACGATCTGACGGGGTCTGTTCATCGAACCAACCCTGTTAATTCGTAAAGACCCGTTTCGGGTAATGTGCGAAAAAATTAGCACTTATTATCTTGACCGATTTTGCTGAATGTGCGAAAAAATTCGCATGGCAATGAAAAAAGGGAATGCAAAAGCAGAGTCGAAGTTCAGTCGGCGTGAAAGTGAGGTCATGGATGTGCTTTTCCAAAAAGGCTCGGCAACAGCCCGTGAGGTATGGACGGCACTGGGAGAGACCCGGACTTATTCGACCGTCCGGAAGTTGCTCAGCATTCTCGAAGAAAAAGGTCACGTGACCCATAAGACAGAGGGCGCGGCTTTCATCTATTCTCCAAAGATTGAACGCGAAGCGGCAGCCTCCTCCGCGATCGGTCGACTGGTCGATACCTTCTTTCAAGGCTCAGTCGCCGGTGCCGTTTCAAGTTTACTCGGAGAAAAGGGACACAAACTCTCGCCCGAAGAACTCGATCGAATTGGCAAAATGATTGAAGACGCGAAGAAAAAATGAACAGCAGCACGAATCATGAACGACCTTAATTTTCCTCTCATCCTCGCCGAATTTCTCGCAAAGTCGGCCATCGTCATCACCCTCGGCTTTGTGATTCTGGCAGCAATTAAAAGTGTCTTCCCGGCCGCAGCCAAACACAGCCTGTGGCTGCGGATCTTTTCAGTGAGCCTCGCCCTGCCGGTTCTGTTGCTTATTTTTCCCCGTTGGGAAATCGTGCCGAATCTTCTGTCACCGCCCACGGTCGAAAGCCCTGTCATTGAAACGACGACTCAACCGATGACCTACACAACGACCTTCACCACAGAAGGCCGTGCGATCATCCCGGCACCTGAACCTAGATTTCAGTTCTCCTGGCAATGGATTCTCTTCGCGATTTGGGCTGGCGGTGTCGGGTTCCTATTGGTCCGTGCTATGCTTGCCGGGGCATTTTTACGAAAGATCGAGCAGAGTGCGAAGCAGGCTGATGGTGAGATTTTCGCAAGATTCAGCCAACTGAATAACTCCGCGCGGCGCGACCAGACAACACTTCTACTTTCGCCGCTGGTAACGTCTCCCTTCACGTGGGGGCTCATCCGGCCGCGCATCGTATTGCCGGAATCCGCAGCAAACTGGTCGGCTGGTGACATGGAGATGATTCTCCTTCACGAACTCGAACACGTTCGGCGAAATGACGCCTGCGCCGTTCTGATTTCCCGCATTTTCCTGGCCCTCAATTGGGTCAATCCATTCGCATGGATCGCGATCCACCGGGCCACTCAACACCGGGAGGAAGCCTGCGACCTGAGAGTGCTCAATACCGGATACTCCGCTGAGAGCTACGCCGCCATGCTCTTCCGTCAGGCAAAAACATCCGTCTCACCCATTCTCCAAACCTGTGCCACTGCCGTGGCTGAAACCGGAACCATCGAAAAACGCATCAAAATGATCCTGAATAATCCCCCTCAACCCACCCGCGAAAAGTCATCTATCGTGTCCCGACTTACCGGGATCGCAGTTTTGTTCGCGATTTTTGTCATCGGAATCTCCGGGTGCTCTGACAGTGAACCGAAAGTCGCTGACACCAAAAAGACTCCGGATCATTCGACCGCAACGATCACCCTCGAGCAGAAGCTCAAAGACATCACCATTCCATTCGTGGAGTTTTCAGATACGCCCTTGAAAGACGCCCTCGCTTTTCTTCAGCAGCGTTCCGTAGAGCTGGATGTGAACGAGCCTGACCCGGCGAAGAAAGGATTTAACATTATTTCAAACGCTGAGGGCACTGACGATATTCGCATCACACTGCGGCTCACCAATGTGCCAATGACCGAAGCTCTCCGTTACACCACCTCTTTGGCGCAATTGAAATTTAAAGTTGAGCCAAACGCAGTCGTGATCCTTCCGCTCACCATTGTAAATACCGATCTCTTCACGAATGCCTACCAGGTTCCGCCGACCTTTCTAAGTGTCGGAAGTTCAGAGGCGACAACCGCTTTGGATATCCTGAAAGACGCCGGAATTACATTTCCTCCAGGCGGGAGTGCCATCTACAATCCGAAGACATCTCAACTGGTTGTCCGCAATACGATGGACCAGATGGAGTTGGTTGAAGCATTTCTGGAGTCCATCCCGGAGCAGACACCCGACGTTGCAATGACCCCTGAGATCGAAGCCTATCTCAAGAAGATAGAGTCCATTACTATTCCTTCTGTGGAATTCGTCGATACACCGATCATGGATGCCGCCGCATTTCTCCAGCAGCGATCCGTTGAGCTGGACACCAAAGAATCCGATCCCGCCAAAAAGGGAATCAACATTGTGGTGGCTTCGGGCAAGATTTGCGACACCCGGGTGAATCTCAGATTGACCAATGTCCCCCTGAGCGAAGCTTTGCGATACACCGCCGAGCTGGCGGGAGGTGGCCTGAAGGTCGATGAATCTGCCGTAGTCATCAGCTACGAAAAATCCACCCCGCGCTCGCCCGATGAAGCTTCAGCGGCAAAGGCGAAGATTGCGGCAAACGAGAAGAAATTGGGCTCAATCATCATTCCCGCTGTCGAGTTTGTTGAAACCCCGCTGACCGATGCCCTGGCATTTTTGCACCAACGCTCCATCGAACTGGACGTAGCTGAGCAGGATCCCGCGAAAAAGGGGATCGATTTCGTCCTCGATGCAGGGAAACCGAGCACCGACGACCCATTCTCGGCCGGCAGCGGATTTGAGGGTGACGGAGACCCTGCAGGGCCGGTCATCGATTTGAAGCTCTCAAACATATCCCTGGCCGCGGCCCTTAAATACACCTGTGATCTCGCGGGAATGGAATACAAAGTGGAGCCACACAACCTCCTCATACGCCCGAAAGGCTCAAAACCTTGACCGGAAACTTCCACGATCCAACAGGGTTCGTTCACCAAACAGACCCTGTTGCCTCGTGAAACCAGCTTTTGTAGTTGGGCTCGCAAGAAGCTTCAATGCTTTGACCAAATCAATCACTCAGACTCGTGAAACCAATTACCTTCACATGTTCAGCAGCCCTGCTGGTGCCCCGGTCGAAAATTTTCGACGGGGTGTCCACACCGGCAGAGTGGTCGACCTTCACCGGTTTTGGGCCGGTTCCCGGAATTGAGTCTGCCAGCTATGAAGTAAGGGAGACTGAAATGACGGGCTCGATCATTGTTGTTCAAAACATGGACGGAACAACGCATCGGGAACGAATTCTTGAGTGGATTCCGGAAAAGAGGATCGTACTGGAATTAACTGATTTTCCATCTCCACTGGCTTCTCTGGCGACCCATTTCACGGAAACCTGGACTTTTGAAGCGGGTAATTCCGGCGATGTGGTGAAACGGGAGTTTGTAATTGAGCCCCAAAGCCGGATTTCCAGGCCGTTGCTTTGGATCATTTCCCGTTTTTTAAAGAAAGCGGTTCAAAGACAGCTGGATCAAATCGCTCGCGACTGAGTCGGAGAGTCGGGCTGCCCCGCTAAGTGGTCGCGGATATCTGATCAGGCAAAATCTGTGCACGCCACATTCGCGGTCTTGCTTCGATCGGGAAAATTCGGCACGATTTTAACATGAATAAATTGATCCCCGTCTTTTCAGCACTCGCTGTAATGTTCTCTACCGCCAGCGCCGGTGAATGGAAAACGCTCTTCGATGGCAAATCTCTTGATGGCTGGAAAGGGCTCGACTTCTGGAGTGTGAAGGATGGCACTATTTTTGGTGAAACTACCGAGGCCAAACCAACGAAGGGCAATACGTTCCTGATTCTTCAGGGGGAAGAGGTCACGGATTTCGAATTTGTCTGCAAAGTGAAGTTCGGCGGGAACAATTCCGGCGTGATGTATCGGTCGAACGTTGTTGATGAGGATAATTTTGTGATGGCCGGTTATCAGGCCGACCTTCACCCGAAGCCTGAGTATTTCGGAATGCTTTACGGCGAGAAGTTCGGCAAGCGGGGAATTGTTGCCCAGCGCGGGCAGCGGGTTGTCGCCAAGGCGGATGGATCAAAGGAAGTCGTCAATGCGATTGGTGATGATGCGAAGCTGGTTGATTCGGAGTGGAATGAATTGCGCATTGTTGCGGTGGGAAATCGTATCCTTCATTTTGTGAACGGTCAGATCACGATGGATCTGACGGAGAATCATCCTGATGCGATCGCAAAAGGAATGATCGGTCTACAACTCCACGCAGGGCCGGCCATGTGGGTGAATTTCAAAGACCTGAAGTTGCGTCATCTTGACGGGGACGAAGCGAAGAAGGTTCTCGCTGAAGGTGTGAAAGTTTCAGACTCAACCGCCAAGCCTGCACCTGCTGCCAAGCCGAAAGGTAAAGTGAAGGCAAAAGGCAAATCAGCTGATGCGGGTTCGGCTCAAAAAAAAAACGACACGAATTGGCTGAAATCGGGAGCGAAGCCTCTATGGATCTGGAACGAGGGTAAGACAGCGCAGGCGATTTGGCTGCGTCACTCATTTGAGATCCCCGGCGATGTAAAGTCTGCAAAGCTCTACACGACCTGCGACAACGGCGAGATTCTCTATCTCAACGGAGAGAAGATTGGCGAATGCCCAGACTGGTATTTCCCGATCCAGCGCGATGATCTGGCGAAGTCACTGAAGAAAGGTGGAAACACCGTGGCGATTGCCGCCAGCAACAAGGGAGGTGTCGCGGCTCTGGTGCTCCGGCTGGATGTTGAGACGGCAGACGGGAAAAAGCTGTCGATTATTTCAAAGCCGGACGGGTGGAAAGCGACTCAATCTAAACCGGCGGATGGTTGGGAGAAGCCGGGGTTTAATGATGCTCATTGGAGTGTGAAACTTAAATCTCTGGGAGCGATCGGTGTTGGTCCGTGGAATATCCCGAATGGCAGTGGCAATGGTGGCGGAGGTCGTGCTCCGCAGAAAAAGAGTCCGCTCGAGCCGGGCGATATCACGGCTGCTGATGGATTCAAAGTTGAGCTGCTCTACACGGTGCCTCGCGAGGAGCAGGGATCATGGGTGTCACTTACGAAAGATCCCAAAGGCCGTTTTTACGCCTGTGATCAGGGCGGGAAGGGTTTGTTTCGAATCACAGTGAGCGGTTCGAAAACCGAGGTGGAGCCGATTGCGCTGGATGGGTTGAGCGGGGCGCAGGGATTGGAGTGGGCGTTTGGCGGACTGTATTTCAACCGGAATGGAGGCAAGCTCTACAAACTGACCGACTCCGATGGTGATGATAAACTCGACAAGATCGAGGAACTGCCGAACGGCACGGGTGGGGGAGAGCACGGCAATCATGCGGTGACTCTGACTCCTGACGGGAAAGCTCTCTTCGTTGATGGTGGCAACCATGCGCCGCTGCCGCCGGAGGAATCGATCGCGCGGAAACGCGTTCAGTCGTGGGACGAGGATTTGCTGCTTCCCCGTCAGTGGGATGCCCGTGGTCATGCCCGTGGGAAACTCGCACCCGGCGGCTGGGTCACCCGCTTCGATCCCGAAGCGAAAACGCACGACATCATCTCGACGGGTTACAGGAACCAATATGATGTCGCACTGAATCCGAGAGGCGATCTGTTTACCTATGATGCCGACATGGAATGGGATCTCGGCATGCCGTGGTATCGCCCGACACGGATCAACTTCGTGGTGAGCGGTTCTGATTACGGCTGGCGTTCCGGTTCGGGCAAGTGGCCGACGTATTATGAAGACTCGCTGCCGCCCGTTGTCGAGATTGGCCCGGGCTGCCCGACGGGTATGGTCACGGGGCTGGGCACGAAGTTCCCGACGAAATATCAAGAGGCGGTCTTTGCGCTCGATTGGACTTTCGGCACGATCTACGCCATTCATCTCGAAGCCAAAGGCGCAGGCTATGTCGGAAAATCCGAACCGTGGGTGTTTGGTTCCCCGCTTCAGGTCACCGATGCGGAGATCGGGGATGACGGCAATTTCTACTTCCTGATTGGCGGCCGGAATACGCAGTCAGCGATGTATCGAGTGAGTTATGTAGGGACTGAGGATGTAACTCCGCTGCCATCTGCAACATCGACTCCACCACCATCGATCGCGGCGAGAATGGAGTTGGAGAAATTTCATGGTCTGGAAAACGCGAATGCGATTGAGCAAGCTTGGCCGCACCTTTCCAGCGAAGATCGCTACCTGCGCCACGCCGCCCGGGTCGCGATTGAATCACAGCCGGTTGATCAATGGGCTGAGCGCGTTATTACAGAACCGGATCCACAAGCCCGCATTACGGGTGCGGTTGCTTTGGCGCGGATGGGAAACCAGGAGAAACACCGCGCAGGGCTTACGGCAGCATTGTTGGATCTGGATGCCGGGAAACTTAACGACAGCCAACTACTCGGACTGCTGCGTGCCTACGCGCTGGACTTCATTCGGATGGGAAGACCGACTCGTACTGAGACAGCTCAAATTATCTCGGAGCTTGATCCGCTGTTGCCTTCGAAAAACAGCGACGTGAATACCGAATTGATTCGCGTGCTGACCTACCTGGAAGCGCCGTCTGTGGTTCCCAAAACCATGAAGCTCATCTCGGATCGGGGTGAAACGGAAGTTCCTGACTGGACTGAGCTCGCGAGTCGTAATCCGGGATACGGCGGCACGGTGTTGAAACTGCTCGAGAATCATCCGCCCTCCCGCGAGATCGATTATGCGTTCATGCTTCGCAATACTCGCAAGGGCTGGACCAAAGAGACGCGTCGGCAGTATTTCGAGTTCCTCAATGAAGCCGCTAAGTTTTCCGGCGGGGCAAGTTATCCCGGGTTTCTGGCTAACATCCGGACGGAAGCTCTTGGTAATTGCAGTGACGAAGACCGGGCTGCTGTCGCTGATATCACCGGCGAAGATTTCAATCCCAAGCCGGATTTTGAGATCAAACAACCAGTCGGCCCCGGTCGTGCGTGGACCATGGCGGAAGCCAATGCCGAAGTCGGGAAGCGGAGCAAGGGACGCAGTTTCGAAAACGGCCGGAATCTATTCCACGCGACGGCTTGTGCTGCCTGTCATCGGTTTGCCGGACTGGGCGGAGCGATCGGACCGGACCTAACCAGCGTGAAGAACAAGTTCGACCGGAATTACCTGATCGAATCCATCATCGATCCGAGTAAGACCATCTCCGACCAATACGGTTCATCCATGGTGACGTTGAAGAACGGAAAGACTCACACCGGCCTCGCTGTTGAGAACGGGGAGAACTTCTCGATCTATCCGCCCGATGCCGCAGCTGAACCCATTCAAGTGAAAACGTCCGACGTTGCTAAAGTCGAGCAGGTTCCGGTTTCGCAAATGCCGCCGGGGCTGATCAATACGCTGAACCCGGAAGAGCTTGCTGACCTCATCGCTTACATCATGAGTGGCGGGGATGAGAATGATAAGGCGTTTAAGTAATGCCCTCTGCAAAACTCCATATCCGATCCGCAGTACCCTCCGATTGCGAGGTGATCGCGGACTTCAATGCTCGACTAGCTTCCGAAACAGAAGATCACGAGCTTGATATCGAGACGTTGACCGCAGGCGTTGCTCAGTTGCTTAACGATCCGTCCAAAGGCCGTTACTTTGTCGCAGAGAATCCAGAGGGCGAGGTGATCGGGCAGTTGATGTTCACTTACGAATGGAGTGATTGGCGGAACGGTACGATGTGGTGGCTGCAGAGTGTTTATGTGCGGTCGGATTTCCGGAAGCAGGGAGTTTTCTCGGCATTGCTGGATCAGGTGACGGCACTCGCGAAAGCTGATCCCGATGTGCGCGGGATTCGGCTTTATGTCGAAAACGAAAATGAAACCGCGCGGCAGACCTACCGCGCACGCGGTTTTGTAGACCCGAATTACCGCGTGATGGAAACGGTGTTTTCTGATTAAGATCGGAAGATGATCCGACTGTTGTGCCTGTTCACGTTTCTGATTTCATGGGCCGCCCTTGTGAAGGCGGAATCCATCACGCTTGATGAGGGGTGGCACCACGTGCGAAACGCGGAGCCACGAGAGTGGTCCCACTTCCCGGAGAAAGCGGAGTCCGACCGATTCCGAATTGAATTTGATCTGGAAAAGCCGGAGTCGATCAAGCTGCTCACTTTGCGACAGGAGGAAACCAAGCAGACCTGGGGAGTCCTCCTCAATGGTCAGAAGATCGGGCAGCTGGTGCGGGATCACAATCGAACTGCGCACGGAATTGCAGTGCCTGCCGGGCTTCTCAAAGCCAAAAGCAACGTGCTGGAGATTTCGACGACCTCAGAGAAGCCGGACGATATCTATGTAGGCGGCTTTGTTCTGCATGATGCGATGTTCCCCCTGTCGACACCGGAACAGGAGGATGCGTTGGCCAAAAAGAGAGGATTTCGCCGGGCAGTTCCCCCGCAAACCGGAACGGCGGTTTTGAGTTGTGTTGATGCAGACTCCGGTGAGGCGATGCCCTGTCGTTTAACGATTGTGGATGTCTCGACCGGAGCACTGGCGTTTGTAGGGGCGGAGTCCAACGAACGCCTCGCTGTTCGGGAGGGGGTTGTTTATTCCATCGATGGCAAAGCTGAAATAGGGCTGTCTCCGGGGACACTTTACGAAATCTACTGCGGGCGTGGCTTTGAATATGGGTTGCAGATGCAGCGTATCTTAATTGAGGGAAATGAACCTGTGGCTTTGGATTTTAAAATCAAACGGCAGGTTGATACCCACGGGTTGGTGGCGTGTGATACTCATCTTCATACCTTCGAGTTTGACCGGCATGGTGACTGCACTGTTTCGGAGCGGCTTATATCAGTGGCAGGCGAGGGGATTGAGCTGCCTGTTTCCACTGGTCATGACAAGCATATCGAGTATGCGCCTTCGCCCTGGTATACACCGGTGTTAGGATGTGAAGTCACGACAAGTCTCGGACACTTCAATTCGTTCCCCGTCGTTCCGGGCTCCCCACCCGCCGTACACAAACTGCGGCCCTGGGATAAACTGTTCGCCAACATCTTTGCCACCCCCGGTGTGAAAGTCTGTATCCTCAATCACGGTCGTGATCTGCACCGGAACTACACCCCTCTCGGGCCGGAGAATTTTGACCCGAAGACCGGGACGTTCTATGACGACCGGAAGCTGCGGGCCAATGGAATGGAGATTATCAATTCGGGGGCGACTCAGACCGATCCGATGCAATTGGTCCATGACTGGTTCGCCCTGTTGAAGAGTGGTCACAAAATCGCAGCGGTAGGCTCCAGCGACAGTCACACCGTCAATTTTGCCATTCCCGGTCAGGGACGAACGTATCTCCGGGCACCGGATAAGGATCCCGCGTCGATCGATGTCGAGACGGCTGTGAAATCATTTCTCGATGGAGAGACCTGGGTCAGTTTCGGTCTGCTGACCAAACTTGAAGTGAATAACAATGAGGCATCCATTAAGGTGTTGGGGCCGGGCTGGACTAAAGCGGATCGGGTCGAAATTTTCAGGAACGGTGAATCTGTAAAAGTGCTGGAAGTTCCTGAGCACTCCCAAGCAGCACCCGGAGAGAAGTTTGCTCAGGTCTTTGATTTGGACGAGCTTCAGGCGAAGACGGGAGACTTTTTGTGCGTTGTTGCAACCGGTCCGGGGCTGGGACCGGAGGCTCCATGGTGGCCTATGATGCCACCTTACCAGCCGGACTCAGATGTTCTGAAGACCTACGTTTTTGGAATGAGTCCAGCGGTCTGGATCGAGTAAACCCGCTCTCATAAAGGAAGCCTCCCTATTTGGCGGGAATAGAATCTGATTTAATAAGGAATACAAAATCTGCATCGAAGGGTGGAAGGCATGTAGAAAGCAGAAGCGAGTTGCCGTAGCGCGATGAGCAAAAGATGTCGCCGATTCAATTTCCGGGGTGAAGAGCGAATCCGATGAAACGCGCCCCTCACAGCCGGATTGGAAGTTCATGTTGAGCGGTCTCTAATTGATTGATATTCAGGAAACGTGAAGTTTACTGACGCTGTGTCTCAGCCGCCATTCAGTGATCAGCAGGTTCAGCATACGCCTCAGCCTCCGCCCGTTCAAAATGATGATTTTGGGCAGACGATGACCCATCACGATGCGGCCCCCTTTGTGGAAGTAAAACGAGCGCCATTTCCGCTTTTCCGGGTGTTCGCGTTTTCGTTGTTTGTATCGGGGCTTTCGATTTTTTTCCTGTTTGTTGACTTTCAGGGGGTTTCCACAGCGGAAGGGATGGAACAGGCTGATGTGGCGCGTTCACTTGCCCGTGGCGAAGGCTTCACATCGAAAACATTGCGCCCCATTGCTTTAGCAACCCGGGTGAACCGGTCAGGAGGAGAGGAAATTCCCGCGGTGTTGGGTGCGACCTCTCAGGGGCCTTTGAATTCGCTGTTGAACGGGGCACTCCTATGGCTGTCGGGAACTGATTACGAAGTGGACTTTCAGTATCGAATTTTCTTTCCCGACCGGGTGATTGCGGCCGGGGCGGTTTTATTATTTCTGGCGTCTCTCGGCCTGCTGTTCGGGTTGGTCTCCCGTCTTTTTGATGGGGTTCTTGCAGGGTTCACAGTAGTGGCCATGCTGTTGTGCGAGATGATGTGGCGGTTCACGCAGTCGGGCTTGCCGCATATGTTGGGGCTTTTCGTATTCATGGCTGCCCTGTGCTTTCTAGTGAAGGCGCTGAAGTTATGGCGTTTGGGAAAGGTTCCTTTGTTCCCTTTGGCAGGTTCGGCGTTTTGTTTCGGTCTGCTGGTGCTTGTGTCCCCCATTGGATTGGGAGTGGGGTTGGCGGCGGTGTTTTTTGTCGGAGTCACGTTCAAGCGAAAATTGCTCTTAGCCGCAGTATTTGCTCTGGTGATGTCCATGGTTATTGCACCATGGATGGTGCGAAATGTATCGCTCACGGGTTCCCTGTTGGGGACCAGCTCCGTCGAGATTCAGGATTCCTGGGGAGAATCAGCGGGTAGTCCGTTGATGAGGAGTTATGAGCCGGGGGGGGAATCCGCTTTCCCGAGATTTTTCCTTTCTAAAAAAATGGGCCGGGTGCTTGAGCAGCATTTTACAAATTTCACCCTGCTGGTGGGAGGCTCGATCGGCGCCGTATTGTTCTGGCTGTCACTGTTGCATCCCTTTCGGAATCCGGAGGCGGTCCTGCTGCGCAATGGGCTGGCCATGATGTGGGGCGGGGCCATGTTGCTGATGATGATGTTCGGCACCCCTGATTTGTTGATGGATGCCAACCAGGTTCACCTTTGGTTTGTTCCGTTAGCCACGGCATTCGGGTTTGCGATTTTGACAGTGTTCTGGGCGCGACTTCCAATTGCGCATCAGCGGTTTTCTGCATGGAAATGGGCTCATCTGGTGGCCGCAGTGCTGTTGACGGGGCTGCCGCTGATCATCACCTTGCCGGGTCGTGCTACATTGGGATTTAATCTCTCGAACCGGGTGGTGCACTGGCCTCCATACGATCCTGCGGCTATTTCATTCGTGAACCAATGGTCGAAGCCAAGCCAGGTGGTCTTTTCGGATGTCCCCTGGGCGGTGGCCTGGTATGCCGACCGGAGTTCTGTGTGGCTGCCGGAAACTACGAAACAGTTTGAGATTCTCGCGACTCAATATGAGAAACAGACTCCTGAAGGAGTTGCCGGCCTGTTTTTGACCCCTCAGACCTTGGATCAGCCAATGGTATCAGGGGTGGTGGCCGGAGATTTTGAGGATTGGAATCGTATTTTGCTGGTGGGTCCGATGAAGTCGCTTGGGGTGGAGGTATTTGATCAAATGCCCTCCGGTATGCGATACGGAAAACGGCTCTCAGCCAGTAAATCGCAGGAATCGTGGTTTTTCTCACCGCGCCCGATTGGAAATAAGACAGCGGATTAATTTTCTAAAAGAGGGGGATTCCGGTTGGAGCCCCTTCGAAGAATACGCAGCTGGTTGAGTGAGATTTGCCAGAGAACCTGTTAAAATAATTGGATGTCAATCACTTACAAATTCACTGGTTTACGATCCAACAGGGGCTGTTCATCGATCGAACAGGGTCGTGCTTTGCAGGTTCTTGAAATAAAGGTGGGTTTCGGAAGCAAAATTCAACATCTCTGGTATTTGCCTTGGTTTTTATGACTTCTACAGTGCGGCGCATTCCGGATTATTCCGAAAACCCGATTTAGAGGTGCAGCTTGATTGATAAATGAGTGAATTGAGAAGTCTTCCGGGGCTAAAACGCTTGAACTTCCCGCCAATCCGCATGAAGTAGGTTCAACGCGTTATGCCTACGCCCGATTCTCCAGAAAAATCTCCAAACTACGATGAACTTTCCTTCGAAGAAGCGATGGAGGAATTGGAATCGCTGGTTCGTGGTGCCGATTCAGATCGGTTGCCGTTGGCTGAGATGATAACCGGGTATGAAAAGGGAACTCAGCTGTATCAGCTGTGTCGGAAACGGCTGGATGAGGCTCGCGGGCGTATTGAATTGATAAGAAAAAGTGCCGACGAAACGGCTGAGCTTGAGGTGTTTGGGGAGCCGGAATCTGCGGCAAACAAACTTGCGCCTTCGACCGCTGCTTCGAAACGTACACCAATGCCGGCACCTGAGGGCGCAGGAGACGATGATAGTGAAGAAAACGACGACGATTTACTGAATTTTAAGGATGGAGAACTCTTCTAATAATCCCCCCTACGCAGACATCGCTACGGAAGACTTACCGAAAGTTGATAATGGACCTGACCTGAAGGCGTTGCCTCAGGAAGATCTGCCACTTTTGGCAGAGAATGTCCGTCGTACACTGATCAAGAGTCTGTCAAAGACGGGTGGGCATTTGGGGCCGAATCTGGGTGTCGTGGAGCTGAGCATTGCGATGCATCGTGTGTTTTCGACCCCTGAAGACAAGTTTGTCTTTGATGTGAGCCATCAGGCGTATGTGCACAAAATGCTCACGGGCCGGTGGGATCAAATTCATACAATCCGAACCTATGAAGGCCTGAATGGCTTTTGTCTCCGAACTGAGAGTGATCACGATTGTTATGGCGCCGGTCATGCGGGAACGGCTGTTTCCGCGGCTTTGGGAATGGCGGCCGCACGTGATTTAAAAGGAAGTGATGAACACGTGGTGGCTGTTGCGGGAGACGCGGCGTTCACCTGTGGGCCAACTTTTGAGGCTCTGAACAATGTCGAACATTCGACCAAAAAATTCATCATTGTATTGAATGACAATGAGTGGTCGATCGACCGCAATGTCGGGGCGATTGCGAAGTATTTTCACGCGCTTCAGACAAGCTCGACCTATGAGCACATCCACGAAAAAGCGGCTGACTTTGTCGAAAAAGTAGCAGGCAAGGGATTGCGTTCCCTGGCGGGGAAAGTGGAGCGGGGTGCAAAGAATCTCCTGTTTCCGAACGTGTTGTTTGAGAAGTTTGGTGTTCGCTATTACGGCCCGATTGACGGGCATGACGTGGTGTTGCTGGAGAAAACGTTCGAGTTTCTGAAAGAACAGGATGAGCCGGTGATTCTGCATATCATAACGGAAAAAGGCCGCGGGTATGAGCCAGCCAAGGGGAATCCAATGAAATTCCATGGACTGGGGCCTTACAAGACTGAGACGGGAGAGACGCCATCGAGCAGTCTGCCGACTTTCTCGCAGATTTACGGTGAAACGCTCGGGAAGTTTGCTCAGGAAGATGAGAAGATTACGGCAATCACAGCCGCGATGCCAAGTGGAACCGGCCTGGTCGGTTTCCAGAAGATGGTGCCGGAGCGTTATTTTGATGTTGGAATCGCGGAAGAACACGCCGCTCTTTTCGCCTGCGGTCATGCAGTTCAGGGGCTGAAACCTTTCCTCACGATCTATTCGACCTTTTTCCAGCGTGCCTATGACATGGCGGTTCATGATATCGGCATCCAGAATCTGCCCGTTCGTTTGTGTATGGATCGTGCCGGTTTGAGTGGCGACGATGGCCCAACTCACCATGGCTTGTTTGATATTGGATACATGCGCCATGTTCCCAACTGGATTTTCATGGCCCCCAAAGATGAAGATGAATTCGCTGACATGTTGTGGACAATGGCGAACTATGACGACGGTCCAAGTGCGATTCGCTACCCGCGTGGGGCCGGAATTGGTGCGAAGGTGAAAGACAAGCCTGAGCTGCTTGAAATCGGGAAGTTTGAAGTGATTGACGGGGAGGGGACCGATGTGGCTCTCTTCGGGTTGGGGCATCTTCATGAAATGGCGGTGAAAGCCAAAGCTGAATTGGAGGAGGCCGGGTATTCTGTTTCGCTTATCAATCCGCGATGGATCAAACCGCTCGATGGGAAGTGTATCGAGAAATTTGCCAATCAGTGCACTGTGATTTGTACGTTGGAAGATCACAATCTGATGAACGGGTTCGGTTGCGCGGTGATCGAGTATCTCAACGATGCTGGCATTAAGACTCCAGTTGAGCGTATTGGCTGGCCGGATGAATTTGTCGAACACGGTGGTGTGGATATTCTGCGCGAGAAGCACGGGCTCACAGTGAAAGACTGTGTGAGAAAGGTGACGAGTCATCTTTCGCCACGGGTTTCTGAAGCAGTGGCCTAGATTGCCGTTTTTGGAAGGTGAGTTCGAGCCGTCCGCAACTCAACGCGTGACGACGGGTTCAACCGTGGCATAGTGAATGGTCTGTGATTTCTGCCAAAAACCGACGTGAGCACCGAAGACGAACCTGCAAAAAAGACCATCGTTTCCGAGATCTCGGGCGATCGATTTACGCCGCCCACGGTTGAGGAGATGAATGCTGCCCTGCCGCAGTTTGAGTTCGTCGAGATGATCGGTCTGGGTGGAATGGGGGCGGTTTACAAGGCGCGTCAGCCAAAACTGAACCGTTTCGTGGCCATCAAGGTTCTCCCGCCGATCCCTGACGATGAACTCGCTTTTGCGGAGCGTTTCGAACGGGAAGCGCAGGCGATGGCATCCCTGAGCCATCCCCATATTGTGGGCGTTCACGATTTCGGAGAGACGGAAGCGGGACAGCTCTATTTTGTGATGGAGTACATCGAGGGGGCTGACATGCACAAGCTGATTACGGGAGGTCAGCTCACGCTTGATCACTTTTACGGCTGGATTCCCCAGATTTGCGACGGGCTGCAGTATGCTCATCAAAACGGAATCATTCACCGGGATATCAAGCCGGCTAATATTCTCATCAACAGTGAGGGCAATGTGAAGATGGCTGATTTCGGCCTGGCGAAGCTGACTGGCGGGTCTGAGGAAGCGGTTTCTGCTCTCACGCAGCCTGACCTTTCAATGGGGACGCCTGATTATGCCGCGCCGGAGCAAATTGAAGCCACGGCCAATGTCGATTGGCGTGCTGATATCTATTCCGTGGGGATTTTGATGTATCAGATGCTGACCGGGCATGTCCCGCGAGGGGCATTTAAAATGCCATCGCAGGAGAACTCCCAACTGGATCCCCGGTTGGACGAGGTGGTGTTGAAAGCGATGCAGGCACTCCCGGATGATCGTTTTCAGAAAGCCGGGGAAATTTCCTCGGAGCTTACTGAAATTCGAACCACGGCGAGAAAGGTAGTCGTACGAAAAGGTAGAACAGGCCCAAGGGCTGGTCATAATACGCGGCCAATCCCTGTGGCTGAAGCGGTGGAAGATTCCCCGTCTCAGTTTCCAAAGGGACGCCTTATTGCGGCAATGGTCGTTGCCATGGCTTTGGTTTCGACAGTCCTGGCTGCCTCTATCATCGGCAGCAGGAAAAAGAAACAGGACGAAGAGCCCAACAAACCGAAGTCGGAGGAGGTTCAGAAGAGCTCGAAGGGAGACAAAGAAAATCAGGGGGTGGGAACGAAAGCCAAACCTGTGCCGGCAAAAAAGGAAAACAAGCCAATCGCTGAGAAGGGGCAACCTGATAAATCCAGGCCCGGTAAACCTGCTCCGAATCCGGAGAGTAAAGGTCGTCCACCGCAAAAGGGACGTCCCGGATTCGCTGCTTTCCGTAACAAGCTGGGGAAACAGTCAGCAGAAGATGAAGATACCTCACCGGAGGGAGGTCCTGTCCGGAAATATCACCAGAACCTGCTTGTGTTGAGTCGTGACGGGACGGCTTTGCCGAAAGACGATCCCCTGCTTGATTTCCCGGGAGATCTTCGACGCGTTCGGAGTTTAGTGATTGGGCAGAGTCCTAAAAGGCTCAAGAACTCCTCACCACCATTTGCTGTGGCTCTTCAGATGGATGGAAAAGTAATTGCCTGGGGGGATGATTCCCGCGGGCAAATTCATGTGCCTGAGATCGCGAGCAGGGTGACGCAAATCGCGGCGGGGCCGGAACATGCTTTGGCATTGGATAAAAATGGATCTGTGTTCGCATGGGGAGACAACCGCTCCGGGCAGGCGGAAGTGCCTGGTGATTTAGGTGCAGTGAGTGCGGTGAAGGCAGGGAACCGCTTTTCGGTGGCACATTTGAAAGACGGTGGGATTCGAGTGTGGGGAGAGTTTCCAGTTCAACAAATCCCTGAAGGTTTGAGCGATGTGGTGGAAATCGAGGTCGGTTTTGATCATATCGTTGCACTCAATTCGGACGGGATGGTGATGGCATGGGGAAATAATCAAGTCGGCCAGACAGATGTTCCGTCTGACCTTCCGCCGATACAATCGATCGAAGCCACCCATGGATTCACGGTTGTTCTGAGCAGGGATGGCCGTCTCTTTGGCTGGGGACCTGCGGATGGTGGGCTCTTCGATGTGGTTGAAGAAAACATTTCAGAAATACAGGCTAGCGGTGATCTGCTTGCCTGTAAAAACAGCAAGACGGGACGATGGAACATCAAGGGGCCGGGCTTCCGGAATTTTTCCCAAATGCAGCCGCATCAGTTTCGGGAAACTGCGGGGCAGGTTCTCTTCGCCGCTTCACCGGACATCGCGTTTCTCTATAAGGTGCCGGAAAATGAATTGCCGACGGAAATCGAAACCACAGAACCTGAACCCGATACTGAACCGGAAATCACGATCGCCCCAGATTCCGAAGCCGGGAAACGTCTTGCTGATTTGCAGGAGAAGTTTGAAAAGGCGTATATCGAGCAAGTCAGCACGCCATTCGATCAGCTCTATCACGACCTGGATTTGTATTACAAAAACGCCATTGCACGGGATCAGCAGGCAGCGGCGGCTGATAAAGATTTGCCGCTGGCGGTCGCGCTTCAGAACGAACTTGATGCGATTTCGGAAAGCGTCTCACTACCGGGCAAAGATGGTAGCGAAACACCTGAGAAGCTCTCGGCATTGCGTCAAACCTACCGGGCTGAATCCGCTAGGATCGCCGACGAGCGGGCCGCCAAAGAGAGTGAGTTGATTGCGAAATTCCTGGCGGCGCTTGAAGTCATTCGCGATGATCTGACTTCGCAAAACCTTCTCGAAGATGCGCTGAAGATTCAGGAGTTCATCGATGCCCAACAGGGCGAATAGCCCTCGCGATGAATCGGGGACAGGTTCTTACGGTCGGGCTTTAAGCCAAAATGTCGTGCAGCACATGTCCATGAACGTCGGTGAGCCGAACATCGCGACCGGCATAGCGATAGGTGAAGTCCTCGTGGTTGATTCCCAGTTGATGTAACACCGTGGCCCAGAGATCAAAGAATGTGGTGGGTTTGTCAGTCACCTTATAACCATAGTCATCGGTTGCTCCGTAGACGGATCCGCCTTTGACCCCTCCACCAGCCATCCAGACCGAGAAGCCGAACGGATTGTGGTCTCGACCGTCACTGCCCTGAGAAAACGGAGTGCGTCCGAATTCACCGGTGAAGACAACCAGAGTTTCGTCCAGAAGACCACGTGCTTTCAGATCGGTGAGGAGAGCCGCGATCGGTTGGTCAACCTGAGTGGCCATTGAGCGATGCCCTTTTTCTATCGCACTGTGTTGGTCCCACGGATTCGCAGCACCGCCTGCTCCTATGTTTTCAGTGAGGCAGGAAAGCTCCACAAAGCGCACGCCGCGTTCCACCAGACGCCGCGCAAGAAGAGCCTGGGTTGCATAGGCTGCCATTGTTTGATTGTCTGAATCAATCCCATACAGCTTCTTCGTTGCTTCGCTTTCTCCCGAGATGTCACATACTTCAGGGACGGCTGATTGCATGTTAAATGCCGTCTCGTAGTTTTTAATGGCGGCGTCGACTTTGTCATTCCCGCCAAGTGATGCCGAAAACTGCTGATCAATCTGATTTATAAAATCGAGCCGGGTGCGTTGTAGCGAGACTGCTTGACTGGGCTTGATATTTGAAACGGGGTCCGGCTTATCTGCTTGCAGAATCGAGGCCTGATGTTGAGCTGGAAGAAATCCGTTCGCAAACAAGCCCACGCCACCGTGAGGTGGAACTGCGCCCCCGCTCTGGAGCACGCAATAAGTGGGCAGGTTTTCATTGGCGGAGCCGAGCCCGTAACTCATCCACGCCCCTGCACTGGGGTGACCGAGAAACGGAAACCCGGTGTGGGCTAGAAAGTTTCCCTGAGCATGCTCGTTGACTGAGCTTGTCATGGAACGAATGACAGCGAGCTCATCAGCATGTGCCCCGGTCTTTGCGAAAATTTCGCTGACATCCAACCCACTCTCTCCATATTTTTGAAATGAGAAAGGTGATCCGAATATCTGGCCGTTGTTGTTGAATTGAGTCCGCTCGACCTTCATCGGCATGGCCTTGCCATGCTCAGCATTGAGTCGCGGCTTGGGGTCGAAGGAGTCAACCTGGGAAACTCCGCCTGACATGTAGCAGAGAATGATATTCTTAGCCTTGGCCGGGGGAGCGTTTCCTGCGCCGAAGAGATTCCGGTGCATCATTCCGGTGAGCGCCATGGCCCCGAATCCGGCTGACGTCCGCTGAAGAAAATGCCGTCGAGAGAGGGAGTGGTTCATAATAATCTCAGGTGATCGTTCTTCCTAATAAACGTAGATAAATTCCTTTAGGTTAAAAATGGAGTGCCCCAGATTGGCCCACACATCTTTTTCGGTCAGCCCTTTGCCCAGAGACTCGCGTTCGGATCGCAGCTGCGCGATCCGGCTTTCGTAATCTTCCAGTTGCTTCTGCTGTGTATCAGTCAGGGCATCAGTCACTTCCTTCTCTGTCACGAAGTCACGATTGCCGGTAGCCAAAGCAGAAACTTCAGGCCCGGTCAAAGCGCGGTCATAAAGACGGGCGTCATATATTTTCCCGCGCAGCATCCGGTTCCCTCCCACCGCCGTTCCGTGTCGAATTCCAAAGACCACCTGGACGGAGTCCTTTTTGAAGGATTGAACGTTCGCCGCCACATAAGGCTTCCCGTAGGGAACTCCATTTCGATAGCCACGAATCGTCCCGTCGTCGTCATATGTGATCACAAGATGTATGGGCTGGCCGACAGCCTCCTTTTCGTCGGTTCCCGAAAAGTCACTGGTGCGGGAGAAATTGTTACTGCCCGACATCCATCGCCGGGGCCGTCTTTCGGAGTAAACGATACTGTCAAACGCACCACCCTTAAGATCCTGAAGCGTCATGACTCCGCCAGCCCGCTGGTTGTAGTCGTCGAGCTGAACCCGGACAGCCAGTGTCTTTGCTTTTATATCTTGTGGAAGTGCCTTGGTTCTTCCGAAGCCACCCCCATCGACAATCAAGGCACTACCTTCGATTCTGGCATTCCCGATGAATTCCAGATCGGCGTCCCCCACCTGGTCCTCCGGTCCTTTGGAAAAGTCCCAGTGACCAATCGCTCCGAAGTCGATCGGCCCGTTCTTCTTTTCTTCTGCATTCTTTTCCTGCAACGCAGCCTGTAGTTTTTCCCGAACGGGTTCTAAGAGAGCATTACGCTTCCCAATCAGTTTGGCGGTGCTGATGTCGAGCTGTTCTTGTTTCTTCGATATTGTTTCACCCTGGGTTCGCAATTGGCTGAGGAATCCAGTGGCCGTGGCCAACTCAGTTTGTGACGGCTTGCGACCCAGCGCGGTGAGCCACATCTGTTGAATTCGTGCCGCGTCAGTTCCAGCGGTTGCCGATGCTGCAAAACTCTGGGCGGCCTGAACGACGAAGCTGTTGTTCAGCATGGTGAGCGATTGTGCCGGCACATTGGTCTCAGCTCTCCGACCTGTCGTGGAAAATGGAACCGGCGCGTCGTAGACGCTCAAAAACGGATCGAGGCGGTTGCGAATGACTTCAACATAGACCGACCGTCGCGGAGTGATTCCCTTCACTGAATCTTCATACATCTTCGGATCGAGCTTGTTCGCAGCAACCAGCAGGGCATCGCGGACCGCCTCGGCCTCCAGCCGTTTGACGGGAAAGTGAGACAGTAACTGATTGCCGGGGTCCTTCGGTTCAGCATCCGCTGGTGGAGAACTGCCACGCTGGAAGGCATCCGTTGTGACCAGGTATTTGACCATTTTCTTGATCGACCAGTCGAATTCGTCGGAGAACTTTACGGCGAGAAAGTCGAGCAACTCAGGGTGGCTTGGCTTCTCCCCCATTCTTCCGAAGTTGTCAGCAGTGGGCACAATTCCCTGACCGAAAACATGGTGCCAAATCCGGTTTACAATCACCCGGCGCGTGAAAGGATTGTCGTCACGCAGCAGATCCGCGGCAAGTTCGAGGCGCCCGCTTTGGTCGGTTTGATAGGGCGTCGCGTCAATGGCGTCGAGAAAGCGACGGGGAACATCTTCGAGTGGCTTTTTGTGATCGCCCCGATCAAAGAGCGGCTGGTCTGCGGCAGTCCATTCGTCCAACCCGTGGACACGGGTGGGGGCTCTGATCTCAGCTTCAAGCTTACGGTAGCGTTCGATGAGCGGCTTCGTGCCGGGTAAACTGGAAAGGGTGTTGGGCAGAACATTTTCGGCCGTGGCATAATCCAGCAACAACGCATCAGCATCGGTGGCCTTCCCTTTCTTCCAGCGATTGATCGAACCCCTGAGTGCGCTCTTAAAGCGGGCGTCAACATTTTCACCATCGGCGGCAGACAACGAATCAAGGTGTTCGGTGGCGAAAGCTTGAAGCGGAACAGTGCTTCCTTTCTCAATCAACAAAGCTTTTCGAATTCCAAACCAGGAGCGTTCATCAGCCTTGGTCAATAGCGGTGCGTCGCGAGCAGTCGAGAGTTCAATGTGAATGTCGTCACCGTCCCAGAACTCAAGATCGAAGGTATGCCATTTCCATTCCTGCTTATTTTTATTTGCCTTCTTCTCATTCTTAGCCGGGGCACCAAGCGTGATCACTTTGAATACCGTTCCACTGCGGGGATAGTTTTGAACGACATATCGAACCATCGCGTTCCCCCCTCCCCGGGCCAGGACATGAAGCTGATACTTTCCATCCAGCGAAAATTCGGGTGATGTCAGCCGGGCGGCATGTTTCCGCGAGAGAAGTCCTGAATGCACTCCCGATGGGAAGATATTTTCCACGGCGGCATTGCCGTCAGTCGTCACTGCAAATTCACCGGCAACCGAAGGTTTATCGGGCAGCCCGTTCCCGTATCGATACCAGGCATGATAGTCACCTGTGTCCGACAGATCCCAGAACTGTGCCGCTCCTGATGTTTTCATCCCCTGACGCAGTGCCGCATTGTCAGAGATCTTCTTTTTCTCAGCTGCCCAGTTCCTGTCGAGCTTCGTGATGTCTTCAGGCACCGAAGCAGAGTCCACCGCTTTCAGCCAGTCTTCTGCGAGAGTTGTTCGAATCTTGAGCTTCAGTAAGGCCAACTCAGCTTTGTTCTTTTCCAGCTCAGCAGGCAGGTCGATCAGCTTCCTGCCCGGTCGGGTCGATCCGAGAATGCCGAAGAGCGCATAGTAATCCGCCTGCGAGATCGCATCGAACTTGTGGTCGTGACAACGGGCGCACGAAACCGTCAGCCCCTGGAACGCCTTGGTGAATACATTGATCTGATCGTCCGTGAAGCGCACCTTTTCATCAAGCGCATCAGTCGGGGCGAAACCGTGGAAGACCATTCGCCAGTGGGCCGTCGCAATCATCGATTCATTCACCCCCAGTTCCTGATTGATGCGGGGCTTTGCCAGAAGATCGCCCGCGACATGTTCACGCAGCAGTTGGTCATACTTCACGTCCCGGTTGAGAGCGCGGATCAGATAGTTGCGGTAGAGGTGAGCATTGTCGATTTTGGGGTCGCCTTCCGAACCATGCGACTCCGCGTAGCGGATCCAGTCCATCCAGTGTCGTGCCCAGCGCTCCCCGAAGTGGGGCGAAGCCAGGAGCCGGTCAACCGTTGCTTCGTGGGTTTCATTCTTTGCGATCTCGAGATCTTCCGGTGTAGGTGGCAGCCCCGTCAGGGTAAAATGAAGCCGGCGTAGAACGGTCTGCCGACTGGCAGGTTCGGAAGCTTTGAGGCCTTTCTCTTCCAACGCAACGTTCAGGAATGCGTCAATCTCGGCGTGTGATGTCGGCTTCCGGATCGGCTGAAAGCTCCACCAGTTCTTCCGGGTCTCGAGAATCGAATCCCAGTTGGTATCCGCAGCGAGTTGCTCATCGGTCGGAGGATTGTCACGGGGATCGGGCGCGCCCATTGCGATCCACTTTTCAAAGTTCGCTACAATCGGCGGATCCAGCTTCACTCCCGCCTTTGGCATTTCGAGATCATATTCGTGCCGCAAGGCCTCCATCAGGATGGAATCGTCCGGCTTGCCGGGAATGACCGAGGGCCCGATGTCGCCACCTTTCAACAACCCTTCGCGGTGGTCCAACACGAGACCCGACTTCGCCTTGTCCCGGGAGTTGTGGCATTCGTAACATTCCTGCGCCAGTACCGGGCGGATTTTTGATTCAAAGAACTCGATCTGTTCCGGAGTAAAATCAGCCCCGAATCCGCAACGAACCAACAGGGTTAGTACAATGATCAGACACTGTTGGAACGTGGAATGGGAATTCTTCATCGAAATTAAGCGTAGGCGACATCGGGGGCTCTGATCAAATCTGTACAAGACAAAAAGTGATACGATATTCGCCTGATTGCAGGGCGGATTTGTGTGAAGCAGGGGAACAACCGTGAAGTCTTGGGCCGTTAACCGAGCTCAAACGTCGTTATCCCGTAAATTTGATCCCAGGGGACCGAAGGTTGGCCGCCTAAGTACATGCGGGCGCATCCGAAGACCTCTTTCATCCCGTTCTCCTCCGCCAGTTTCATGGCTTCTCGGTTGATTTCCGGAACGTCGAGCCAGATGGGGGCCCCTGCGGCGTGATTTCCCAACGCTTCGAAGAGAGAGGCGGCGACGACTTCGTCATCTGCGAAAAGCGGCCCGATCTTAAATCCTTCCCGGCAGGGACGAATCACACCATAACCTTTTAATTGCCCCTCACTCACCCAGCCGAGCGCGTAGGAATTCGGCATATTGATCCACGAACGAAGAAAGCCCCGACGCTCGCAACCGAAGCACTGGCGATCGTATTCATTAACCTGTGCGAAAGTAACGCCGGATAAGGGAATGATCTCACGGTGCAGTTGTGAATCCGGAACCGCCCGGCCCACACCTTCCATGCGCAGGTTCCGGTGAGCAAACTCGAAGCCGCCGCGCCCGTACCAAGCCTGCATGTCGAATACTCCGTCCATCCCGATAGCGGTGTCTTCCTTAAGACGTGAAATGAGGAGATCCCGCCGGTAATGCCACAGCTGGGAGCCGATTCCTTCCCCTCGCTTGCCGGGTTTGACGATGAAGAAGCCCATAAACCCGAACTGGCCCCCGTAGGACACGATTGATCCGGTGGCAATGAGCTCACCCTCATATTCTGCTCCGACAAACCCTTCGGGATCAGTATTCCAAAATACGTCGGCATCCGATAAACCGGGATTCCACCCTTCGGCCGCGGCCCACTCGATAGCGATATCAAATTCATCACGGGTGAGCGGTCGGATCAGCAGATTGGAAAGGTCCATAACAGTTCAGATCCTCTTAAACGACTCCGGCTTTGTCTAAAGAATATTTGCCCGGTGAAGGACGCATTTGAAGAAATCTCGCAATCCTTTCCAACTTGGTATTCATTCGCATCATGTCGAAACCTTCCGGAATAGCCGATCAACTCCTTGATGCCGTCAATCAGCTGAACGCAGCACTCAGTGGGCTGACTTTTGCCGAGCCCACCGCGTATGTATACAATCCGTTGGACTACGCAGCGGCTCCGCATGAGATGTTTTTGAAGCGATTCGGCGATTCGAAGAAGCGAGTGCTTCTTCTGGGAATGAACCCCGGCCCCTGGGGGATGGCACAGACCGGTGTGCCGTTCGGTGAGATCGATGCTGTGAAAAACTGGATGGGTATTTCCGCCCCGGTCAAGAAGCCGGATCCCGAACACCCGAAGCGACCCATCGTCGGATTTGATTGCGAGAAATCAGAGGTCAGTGGCCGACGCTTGTGGGGATTGTTCTCAGAGAAATATGAATCGGCGGATGACTTCTTCGCATCCAACTACGTCGTAAACTACTGTCCGCTGGTCTGGATGGAGGAGTCGGGAAAAAACCGGACACCGGACAAGCTCCCGGCGGCGGAAATGGAGCCGGTCGCGGCAGCCTGTGATGAATATGTAGCGACCTATCTACGCCTGATGGAACCCGAGTTCGCGATTGGCGTGGGTGCCTTTGCCGAAGCTTGTCTGAAACGTATCAGCGAAGCGAACGGTCTGGAACCAAAGCTTGGGCGCATTCTCCACCCCAGTCCGGCCAGCCCTGCCGCGAATCGTGACTGGGCCGGAACCGCGACGAAGCAACTCATCGAGCTGGGAGTCTGGGATGGGTAAAAGCCGCTACTTACCCTCCACAACGAGTTTGCTGGAATCAATGTTCTCAGTGAAGTCACCCATGAACATAAACCCCGCCTGTTTCACAAGCGAAGTGAACATGGCCTGATCATCTACCGTCCCTTCAAGGTAAACAATACGGTCCTTGTATTCCACTACGCCGTCTCCGACCTGTTTGAAGAACGGAACCAGATAGCCATCACTCACACGGTTTCCCCAGCCCACCGGCATACGGTTCGGGTTGGCCTCGAGCTCATCGACAATCTTCAGATTGGGGAATCCTTCGTTCAAGTAACGAATGATATCGCGCTTTTGCCCGAAGCCTTTGATTGACCCGGCAACGGTGATGGTGTCACCCACGCGAGTCACCTTCATGAGCGGCTCGCCGGATTCCATTTCCTTCTCTTCAGGAGCTTCGGTTGCCTTCGGTGCATCAGCATCCGTATTGGAAGCAACCGGGGCGGGCTCGGCTACCGGAGGCTTTTCCTCGACCACCTTCACTTCAGGCTCCGGCTTTTCAATTTCCGGCGGTTCACAGCCGACCAGAGCCAGAGCGATGATAAGCGATGCGATAAGTGAAGTCTTCATGCCGCCATCATTGCCCGATCCTGCCTTTTGTAAAGACTAGCCCAATGATACTTCGCGCCCGCCGTCGCGTGCCGATTCCAGACACGCGTTCAGAACCTGCTGCGTCTTCAGCGCGATTTGCGGCCAGTGATCATCCGTCTTGCCGGACAAGACCAATTCACCGAACTTGCGAAACAGCTTTGTCTCCTGCGAGCTTGCATGGCTCGTGGCGTATTCCTTCACTGCGATGCGGTGGTCGTGTTGTTCCATTTTGAAGTCTGTCCCCTCCGCCTCGAAGCTTGGGTTCGACACCGTGAAGCCCACCTCGGCTCCGAAGTAAGGCTGCACAAAATCATTGAGATAAACATGGCCCTTTGTCCCGCTCACGTGAGCCAGTTGCTGGTGTTCCGTCTCAAAGCTGCAATAGAAGCCCGACGTGACATTGTTCCCGAAAAGCAGCTCGCCGGAGAATTGAACCGGCACAGAATCCGGGCTGTCGGGAGCACCGGCTGCCGTAATCAACCGGCCCGTCACCGCCTTCGGCATCTCGTAGTTCATCACCCAGAGCGCAAAACGAATATTATACCAGCCGAGATCTCCCAGCGAACCGAGCGGTTCCAGCCCGCTGTTCATCCGGATGTTTTCGGTGAGAAATTCTTCCGGCGCCAGAAAGCTGAACTGCGACGTAATTCGGCGAATATCCCCGATGCTTTCGCCGTCTTCGAGAACCTTGCGCAGGGCCGGTAGCCGGTCACTGTGCATAAACATCACTCCGTCCATGAACTGTACCCCGTTCTCACGGCAGGCTCCGATCATTTCCTCGACGTCGGCCGCCGTGGCACCGCAGGGCTTTTCACAGAGCACATGCTTCCCGGCCCGGGCAGCTTGAATGACGTATTCCTTGCGGACACCTGTGGGTAGCGGGATGTAAATCGCATCAATATCGTCAGCCGCGATCATCTCTTCGTACCCGCCAATGGCCCGGGGGCAGGGGACATGAGCGATATCGGCCTGATTCTCTTCGATATATTCCTGCGCCCTTTCAGCGGCGCGGCTTGCCACCGCCACGAGCTGACCGTTCCCGCTGTTCTTGATTGCCCGCCAGTTTTTTCTGGCAATGGCGGCACTCCCGAGAATACCCCACCGACACTTTTCTTGATTGCTGCTCATGGGGCGGAGTAAAGCGAAAGCCGAACACAAACGCAAGGCAACACCACCACAATATGGCGTGATTTTATTCGTGTAATTCCCTGCAAAACCCTCCACCGTCCTGCCATGAGAAAAAGCAAGGTGATCCAAAAATGGCGCGACGGCAAAGTCGCCAGCATGTCAGTCATGGGGTTAATGAACCCCGCGTTCATTGCCCAGGCCGCCCAGGCCGGTTATGACTCGATCTGGCTCGACAACGAGCACCGCAACATGTCGAACCGCGAACTTCAGGCACTCATGGCCTTTTTCCGCGTCTACGACATCGACTGCATCCTGCGGCCACCCACTGTCGAGAAGACTCCTCTATACCGCTACCTCGAAGACGGCGCGACCGGTCTGCTCATCCCTCATGTATCGACCCCCGAAAAGGCGCTCGATCTTGTGAACTCCGTGAAATTCCCACCACTCGGCGACCGGGGGCTTGATGGCGCGGGATTCGACAGCGATTTCCAGGCATACGCCGCAGATGACTTTGTGAAATGGGCCAACGAAGAGACCTACCTCATCGTTCAGATCGAGACCCCCCTCGCCATTGAAAACGTCGATGCCATTGCCGCGGTAGAAGGCGTGGACGCCCTCTTTCTCGGCCCCGGGGACCTGGGACTTCGTTATCGGCAAATGGGAGACGACGGCACCCTTCTCGAAGCCGCATACGAAAAAGTCGCCGCCGCCGCCGCCAATCACGGCAAACAGTGGTCAGCCCCCGCGCTCTCCGATCCGGACCTGACGAAACTCTATCAACAGGGATCCCGCCTCATCGCCCACGGCAGTGAATTTGGCGCCATCAAAACCATGCTCAACACCATGGTGAAAGACTTCGATACCCTCGAAGACTGAGATTGTCAGGATCACGGTCTATCTCTCGCCTTCCGTGATGAGGAGAGAAAGATCGCGCCGAGCCACAGAGAACACAGGTCAGGGCGAATCGAATACAAAAAAACGCTTCGATCCGGCTCTGCGTTCTCTGCGACTCTGCGCGACCTCCTCCAGAGAGTAACAGCCGGAAGTCACGTCTCTCCCTTTTTGTGTTTCGTGGTCCTGCAACCGCAGCTGCGAATAACCCCGGTCAGACTTAAAAATTGTTTTCCCGTTCGGGAAATGGCAATCGGCACGCGTCGGAAGGACTCTTCCGTTTGGAAGATGACCATCTGCACGTGTCGGAAGGACTCTCCCGTTTGGAAGATGACCATCAACACGTGTCGGAAGGACTCTCCCGTTTGGAAGATGACCATCAACACGTGTCGGAAGGACTCTTCTGTTTGGAAGATGACCATCAACACGTGTCGGAAGGACTCTTCCGTTTGGAAGATGCCCATCCGGAAAACGTGAAAGCTCAGGCGGCACTGGTGTGGGGCACTGAGAATTGGGGCGACCTCACATTCGCTCCGCTTCTGCATTACAGCGGGCCGATGCTTAAACGACCGGAAGGTCGATTCTCCTCTTTTCTTGATTCGTAGTCCTGCGACCTTTGCGAACCAACCCTGTTCATTCGCCAAACCAACCCTGTTGCCTCGTTTTGTAGCGCTACATTCCAATATATGGGCGGGCAACGCGATCTTGCCCGGGATGCCAAATCAGGTTCACTCACACCTCGTTTATGAGGCGCTTTTCCTACCGGGCAACCAGACAGGTTCCGGCGATTCGGTCCTGAAGGCTCCGGTTCGGCAGCATCACTGAGATGACTGCGAGCAGCGCAAGCAAACCGGCCATGATAACCGCATTGATGGCTCCGAGTGATGGTGTGAGAAATGCCATGATGATCGGGAAAAGAACCCAGGGAGACCAGGTCACAAGGCTTCTCCAAAAACATCTCAGTCGGGTGGCGCGGGTGCCGTCGGGTCTTGCCACGGCGACGCCGCAGGTGAGCATGACGAGCCCGCCCTTGCAGATCAGGGATGCCAGAATCGCCGGAAGCCCGACGTAAAAAATAAAGCCGGAAGCGGCTACGACGAGCGGTGCCCACGCCGGGATTTTTTCCATTCCGCCCTCCATCTGTTGAACCTGTTTGTGGATCGCTTCGTCTGCTTCGGCGATTTGTGCATCGGTTGGGTTGGGGAAGTCTGTTAGGCTTTTTTCGACGAAGAGCCGCTGACTTCCCTGAATAAATATGAGAGCAGTGGTGCTTTGCCACGCTTCCGAATTCACCAGTGGGCGATAATGTTCAGCGATATAAATCGAGAACAGCTCATCTGAAGGGCCGGTACGATTACCGGCAAGGAATGGATTGCGCAGAGCCTGCCGGTAGTTCATGACCTGGTGAAGTGAAAAGATTTCGGGGTTTTCCCGGCTCCACTTTTTCATCATGTCGATGCCAATGATTGAAGTAATGGTAATGAAGATGGGAAAGCTGGCGCACCCGATGATCAGGGCCGTTCTGCGAAGACGGGAAACGGAAGTCCGTCGTCCGAGAAGCGGCTGGATTTCTCCCACAAGGGCGGCCGGAGTAAACCGGGCCTCCATATTTTTGCGCAGGGAAGCGGCGTGAAGTGGCAGTGGTTGTTCAACCAGATCGCTGACTTGTCGAAGTAGCTCGTCGGATGACTGGGCTGCGGGTTCGGCTGATTCGACATCCACGATCGAAAAATCCAGGAGTTTTGCCCGGCCGCTGGAGGTAATCCAGATGCGCTCCAGAGACAACTGATCAGGAAGCGTGTCATCACTTTCCGCGGCATTCAATTCTTCGGCGAGATCCAGCAGCCAGTAGCGCATTTGTTCCCAGGTCGGTTTTTGTTGCGCGACGATTTTTAAGAGTGCGTCGCCGCCGGGGGATTCGTAGGCGTCCCAGTTGTCACCGGATTCGCGACGTTCAGCGAGCCAGCGCAAGCGCCCCACCCGGCCAAGCTTTCGCAAATGCGGTGGGACGGAAGGAGTCCCGTCCTGAACCTTTCGAATCCAGATTTTTCGGAGCAATCGCGTGTCATATCCAACGACCCATTCCGAATCGTTGTTCTTCGATAAAGACTCAAGGACATGGTAGGGACCAATTCTTTCGGAATTGTCATCCGTCACGACTGGCGACGCAGCCTCATGTGCGAAGACAGGACGCTCTTTGAATGACTTTCTCCGGATCACCCGGGTCTTTGTCGCCAGATCAATCACTGAAGCAAAGCCGTTGCGGCGTCGCATGGTTGAAAATAACAAACCGAGAATGGCGTAGAAGCTGAATCCAAGTATGAGACTGAGGGACGTCGATGTTCCGGGGACAAATCCGGGGCTGATGCTCATCGCAATCCACATCGGCAGGGCGGGAAGCAACATCAATAGACCGCCGCGAATTGCGGCGATGAGAAATCCGGGTGGATTGCCTTTCGCATTGGTGACCCGCAGGCGGCACAGTCCTTTGCCTAGACTGTAACCGGTGCGTCCTTCAAGCAGGCCAAAATAGAGGGTCCAGCAAATGAGTGAAATGATGAAGGTTATCAGCATGTAACCGGGGGGCATTTGTTGGGGAATAATCATACCTCCGTGGATGCCCACCTGGACGATCATGGCGACACAAGAATAAACAGTCCAATCGATTGCTCCCGCCAGTATTCTCATCCCCGGAGATGCGGGAACGGGGGCATCAGACTTGAAGGGGGCGAGAGCTTTCCTGAGTTCTAAATAGGAACTGAATCTATCCGAAGGAATTTTTCGAAGGCAGCGCAAGACAATGGCCGCCAGCCCCTCCGGAAGTTCGGGGCGGATCTCACGGGGTGATGGTGCTTGGCTTTCCAGAACATTGGCGAACAGCTGGGCCACAGATTTTCCGCCAAAGGCGGCCCTTCCTGTCAGTAGATAAAACAGAGTCGCACCCACGGCATAAATGTCGGATTGAACGTTGAGTTCATCCCCCCGGAGTTGTTCCGGTGATGAAAATGCCGGGGTTCCGAAAATGGTGCCATCCATGGTCAGATGCCGTTCGTCACGCGCTTCTGTGGAGATCGACAGCCCGAAGTCCCCGATCTTGACCGTGCCGTCGATATCACGAAAACAATTACCCGGCTTCACATCTCGATGGAGAACTCCTATTTCCTGAGCGGCTTCGAGACCTTCGATGACCTGAGTGATCATATCGACGGCTTCCCCGACTGGCAGTGCTCCCCGCTCTTTTACAATTTCCTCCAGAGTGCCCCCGCCGACCAGCTCCATCGAGATCGCCGGCATGTCACCGATTTCCTCCGTGCCGAATACATAGACACTGTTCGGATGATTGATCGATGCGGCAAGACGTCCTTCCCGCAGGAATCGCGCCCTGGCTTCCGGTGAATCGAGTTGGTGATTCAACAGCTTGAGCGCAATGATTCGTCCGGTGTCGAGTTGTTCCGCCTCAAAGACCGAGCCCATTCCCCCGCGTCCCAGCTCGCGACCAATCCGATATCCGCCGAAGGTTTCACCCGGTTGCGGCAGCGTGCCGGAAGGTTTCAAATGCTCCGGCATTGGCATGGTTTCGAGAGCGCCCAGCATGAGGCACTCGGGGCACAGGCCTTCCGGAGCATCCGGCGGAAGCGGTTGTTTACACTGTGGACAAGAGCGGTTGGAGTGAGTCGAATTCATCTACCTCATTCCTGAAGAAAAATATTCGGAACGTTACAAAGTTTCGAACATTATTCAGATCGCCCGCTTAAGATCGAGATAAGATAACGGATTTCGCCATCAATCTCAGAGGGATCCGCCACGGTCTGGGCAATCTCTTCCCGCAACAGTTCCCGATAGCGTTTCTTCAAGCGGTGGGCATTCACTCGCGCATTCCCCTCGGACATTCCCAGCTCAAGACCGACTTCAGCGAAGGGTACCGTGGTTCCGGCCATCAGATGATCTTTGAGAGCTTCGAAAATCTGCGCCTTGCCGGAAGCTGTCATTTCATCCCGCAATCGCATCAACACCTGGTCCAGCAATGTCATTGCCCAACGGCGTTCGAAGAGACGCTCAGCGCTCATCGGGTCTGCCGGCTCAAGACGATAACGGGCTTCCGCATCTTTTTCATCGAGGGAGAGAGGGATGTTTCCTCCGCCTCTTTTCTGTGCTTGCGACCGGTCCCATTCATTGGCGAGAAAGTGTTTCAACGATCCCAGAAGAAATGAGCGGAAGCGTCCTTTGTCCCGGTTCACATCGCCGATGTAATTTTTCTCCAGCAACTTTTCGAAGAAAGCCTGAGTGAGATCCTGTGCATCATGCGAGCTGTGACCGCGGCGTCTCACAAAAGCGTAGAGGGGATACCAATACAGCTCACAGAGACTCGCGAGAGCTTTTCCCGCCGGAGCAGAGTCACTTCCCTGTGCCGCGATGACCATGCTCCAGTGAGTGGTCATGAAGCTGTGCTGCTCTGGGAATCCGCCGGAAGACATCAGTGGATTCTATCATGTTTTTCCAGGAACTGCGATTTGCGTGTGTTGCGATCCGGCGAGCGGTTTGTGTGAGAGGGGGGCAGATGGGCCGCATTCAGGTAATCGGTTTGTTCCGTTTTTTGCACTTCCGCCTAATGCGAGGATTACCGGATGCGGCTAACAATCAATGATTGACAGAAATTAAGCGCTGACGCTTGAATGGTGGGAACCCCGAACAGGAGCAGTGATGAAAATTTTTGTTAGTTATAAACATGATGACGAACCGCAATTTACCGGATTGGTCGTCAAGGAATTGGAGAAACATTGGGCTGACCAAGTCTTTTTCGACAATAAGATTCCGGGAGGGGAAAAGTGGAAGGATTCCATTGGGAATGCGATCCGGATTTGCCCGGTCATGGTGGTTGTTATTGGTAAAAATTGGGAAGCCGGTAGCGATCAGAAAAAAGGAACTGGATTGTTTGACCCTGAGAACTGGGTTAGAAAAGAGATCGTAACTGCGATCGAAAACAGGTCATATATCATTCCGGTTTTGGTCAATGGTCGGTCCAGGCTGCCGTTGCTCAAAGATTTGCCTGAAGAGCTTCATTCGCTACGGGATCAACAGCTAATAAGGTTGAATCTTAACAAGAGTGGTTCCGTTGGTGGACTGGTGAGGTCTGTAAAAAAAGGTCTCACTCAGTATTTGAATCCAGAAGACGGACTTCCGCGAAATGCCCATCTCTTTGGCTATGAGAAAGACATCATTGGTGTCTACGATTCAGTTTCAGGAGGTAGAGCAGTTGCCGGGGACGAAGAACTCGTGCAGCAGGGATGTCCTCCGAAGTGGCCGGAAGTTCAGAAGCTTGGCAACGGCACCAAAAATAATCCGCTGATTGATGCTTTTGGCAGTTCCAGGCCTCATGAGAGCTATGTGCTTGCGAAGGCGCTTTTTGACAAGACCCCATCAGAAAACCATGAAATGGTGAGGTTCCGGGAGGCAGGCCCCAGGGATGATTTATATTATCCCACCAAGGGCTCAGACGTACTGAAAGTTGCTATTGTTGTCTCGGGTGGAATAGCTCCCGGGATCAATGCTGTGATCGATGGGATCGTGCGTCGCCATTGGGAGTATTCGAAAAATGCCTATGGCCGCTCCAGGTATAAGGTGGTGGTTGACGGACTTCAAAATGGATTTCAAGCAGTCGAAAAGCCGGAAGGCAATGTCCCGGTGTTGCCTTTGTTCGCGAACTGGTCTCACAAAGAGGATCGGAAAGATGTAAGAGGAGGCTTGATTACGAGCGAACATGTCAATGAAGGTGGCTCGATCATTGGAACTGCCAGAGTCGATCATCTGGTGGCCGGCGACGATAGGAACGATCATCTGGATGCAATTGCCAAATATTTCAGACGCAATTACAATATTGTATACATCATAGGTGGAGACGGGAGTATGCGTGCTGCCCATGCCATTTACAAGACGGCTGAGCATCAGTGCAAGGGGAACAACAATCGGCCGCTGTCAGTAGTGGGTATCCCAAAAACGATGGACAATGATGTTTTGTGGGTATGGCAGTCTTTTGGATTTATGTCTGCTGTCGACAGAGCACGGGAATTCATTGATAACCTGAGTACAGAGGCAAAATCAAATCCCCGGGTGGGTTTGATTCAACTTTTTGGATCCGATTCCGGGTATGTGGTGAGCCATGCAGTGCTCGCGAGTTCGACTGACCTTTGTTATCTCGCATTGATTCCTGAAGTGCCGTTTACCATGAAGGAAGTCGTCAAATATATTCGAAGGAGGATCACGGAGTCTTCGAGTCGACAACAGATTCCGTCTGCGCTGATTGTGTTGAGTGAAACTGCGATACCGATGGATGCGATTGAGTATCTGGATGAAATTTCACCTGATCCCCGCAGAAGAAAAGAGAAGCTCATCGCTCATATCGGATTGACCGATGAAGAACGGACTGAGATTCGTTCCTATTGCGAATTAAGAGACCGTGGAGGGCGAATTCAGGGCCAAACCAATGATGCGCTGCGCACAGGCGGACTAAAAATCGTGAGTAGAACCATTGAATGGGAATTGCAAAATACGAAGGCGAACGACGATGACGATATGGAGTGGGAAAAGGCCCGTATCTTTACCAATGAACCCCGCCATTTGTTACGCAGCATTCCTCCAAGTCCGACTGATATCATTACGGGGCAACGACTGGGATCTCTTGCAGTTGATAACTCCCTTGCCGGTTATTCCGATTTCATGATCAGCCAATGGTTGACTGAATTTGTCTTAATTCCGTTGGATCTGGTCGTTCTGGGAAGGAAACGCATTCCGCCGGTTGGTATTTTTTGGAAATCTGTCTGCGCCAAAACAGGACAACCAAACCTCGAGTAAGATAACAATTTGGCCGGTGTCCGTTGCAGGCCTGTTTGTTATTCCTTTTCCCGCTGCCGACGGGGAGAGGGGCGTTTGATCTCGTAAGTCGAAGAAGTGGATGTTAGCGCTTGCTCCACCAATAGAGAAACCCCTGTAGCAGCTCCCAAGAAGCCACAGGGGTTCTCCGTATTTTCAGCGAGGACGTATCTTCGCTAAATCTTTTTTAAATCGATCATTCAGCGACCAGATCTTCGAGAGCCGCTTCCAGTGTCCGGTCGTTCGGATAGCCCTGGAATATCACGTCTCCGTCGCGGGAGATCAGCATGACTTGCGGGATGGAGTTGATCTTAAATTGATTGCTGAAAGGCATCGACTCGGGTTCAACCAACCACGCGACCGATTGCATCCCGTATCTCTGCCGGGTCTGATTCGCTTTGGTGATATCGCCCTCAACATTCATTCCGGCGACGACGATTCCGTATTCAGCCAACACCTCAGAGCGCCGCTTCAATTCGGGCATTGATTCGATGCAGGGAGCACACCATGACGCCCAGAAGTCGATCAGGATGGCTTCGTTATCGCCGATCACTTCGCGAACGGTCGTGAATTCGTCGTCCGAGTTGGCGATCACCATATCGAGAGGAAATTTGGCAGCTGTGGCGGCAACATTGCTACTGCTGTTGTTGGAGTTCCCGACGGCTTTTGGCGGATTTACCGGATCAGGTGGGGAGATGCGATCCATTTTACGCAGATCCCGGGGTGCTTGATTTGGAAGCTGGAGGTCAAACGACCTGGCTGGAGTCTTCTGTGGAGCCGGAGGTGTTTGTTCGGCTTTAGGGGAATTATTCTGATAAGGGGATACGTTCCCTTCCTGCGTATTCATTTCAGGTGCAGCAGGAGGAGCCGTCGGATTCAAATATCCGGGCAGATCTGTGGTGGATGTAGGAGCTTCATCTATGGGCTGTTTGTCAAAGTTCCTTGGAGCTGTGTTATTATTTGGAACGGTGACAGGAGGCGCTGTGACACGTGGCTGGACCGGTGTGTAGCGCTTGAAATGGCCCGGCAGACCACGGTTTTCAGGAAGGGGCGGAATCAGCTCCCGGGAATGCACACGACCCCGGACCGCCCGGTTACCACGAACGTAGTCACATTCAGGTGAATCGCCGTAGTGACGGTGGTAGCGAGGTTCATACTCGTAGTGGTATTCGTAATAGTGATCGTCGTGATAGTGATCGTGGCTTAAGAGAACTTCACCGAGGAAATTGAGAAGTCCGCCTCCACGGCTTCCTCCGTAGCGGTTCTCGCATTGAGCTTGCGAGTCCGGGGCGAAACTGCCAAATCCGAACACTAATGCCATTACCGGGAAGAAACCGAAACTTGCTTTCATGACCGTTCGACGAATCGAAAAACGGGATATGCATCGCAATTGCGCTTTTGTGAAACCTGGATTCCAGCTAGAAGGGTAGGGTATGGACCCTTTTGACATTCAAGTAAACGGCTACGCCGGAGCTGATTTCTGTTCCCTCGACCTGACTGCTGAGCAGATGCATCATGCCTGTGCTGAGCTGAAAGCAGATGGAGTTGACCGGATTCTGGCTACGGTTATCACGGATACGATCGACGGTCTTTGCACCAAGCTGCGTAATCTGGTCAGGTTTCGCGAAGAGGATTCGACAGTGCAGGATATGGTTCAGGGATTTCATATCGAGGGGCCTTTTCTCAATTCCACCCCCGGATACATCGGTGCTCACCCTCCGGAATGCGTAAAGCCTGCCAACCTTGATGATATGGAACGCCTGCTCGAAGCGGCCAGCGGCCATACCCGACTGGTCACTCTGGCACCGGAGAATGATCCGAACTTTGAGACAACGAAGTTTCTCGCGGATCGTCATATCACGGTTTCGGCTGGTCATTGCGATCCCACTTATCAGGAGCTCGCGGGGGCGATCGATGCCGGGCTTTCGATGATAACTCATCTTGGAAACGGTTGTCCGGTCGAACTCCCGAGGCATAACAACATCATTCAAAAGGCCCTCTCGCTTTCCGATCGGTTGTGGATTTGCTACATTCCTGACGGAGCGCACGTGGATTTCTTTGCTTTAGAAAACTATTTGAAAGTCAGCGGGCTGGAACGGTCGATCATGGTGACGGATGCGATTTCCGCGGCCAAGCTCGGACCGGGGACATATGAGCTCTCCGGTGCTCCTGTCGAAATTGACGAAAACGGGGTGGCCCGGCGCCCGGGATCACCCAATCTGGCTGGCTCAACCGTGACTATGCCCAAAATTCGCGAAAATCTATCCCGCGAACTCGGACTTTCTGATCTCGATATCGAACAGCTCATTTGCCACAATCCGAGGAAAGCTATCGGAGTATAAACCACTTACGATCAGACAGGGTTGGTTCATCGAACAGACCCTGTTGGATCGAAGAGTGAGTCCCCTCGATTGCCTGTCTTCTGTGAATTGTCTTAGATCCTAATGAAAAACGTTTTCCGTTCCATCGGCCCCGCCATTATCGTCGCCGCCGTCGTCCTCGGCCCCGGCAGTATTTTGACCAGTTCCAAAGTCGGAGCCAGTTTCGGTTATATCGGGGTCCCCGTGATCATTGCGGCAGCGTTTTTAATGATCGCCATGGTTGCCTTATCCGCCCGGATTGGGGTCGTATTTGAAAGAAGCCCTTGCGATGAACTGGCTGCACGGCTCGGGAGACCGGTCGCTGTGGCCGTTGGGCTGATCCTTTTTCTTCTTGTAGCGATCTTTCAGAACAGCAACAACATCGCGGTTGCGGCGGGATTGGAGCCTCTGATGGAAAAGACTGCCGGATCGGGGATCTCGACGAATGCGAAGATCATCACTGTTGTGGTGATGAATCTGTTTGTCATCGCCAGTCTTTACCTGATGCGAAATCTTTATTCATCGGTCGAGAAACTGATGAAGGTATTGATCGGGCTGATTGTGGTTTCGTTTCTGTTTAATTTTGTGGTGGCCCATCTTCAGCCACGTAGCTACGAACCGGTCACACCTGAGGGGCCGCAGGATTGGATTCCGTTGTTGGGAATGATCGGAACGACGTTTTCGGTGGGAGGGGCTTTTTACCAGGCCTATCTTGTGAAGGAGAAAGGCTGGGGGATCGCTGACGCAAAGAAGGGGATGGTCGATTCGATTGTATCGATCTCGTTGCTTGGGCTCGTCACGATAGTTATCTTGCTCACGGCAACCCGGATCTTTTACGGGAATCCCGCAGTCACGCTTGGCAGTGTGGGTGATGTGGCACGGCAGTTGGAACCGCTGTTCGGTTCAAGTGCGAAAGTGATCTTTGCGATTGGCATCCTTGCCGGCGCAGTGAGCTCATTCCTCGTGAATGCGATGATCGGAGGCACTGTGATGGCGGACAGCATTGGTAAAGGCAGCCGGCTCACTCAGAAGTGGCCACTGCATCTCACCACGGTAGCCTTGCTCTGCGGGATGGTGATTTCGATCTTCGCGATGCGAAATAAAGAAAGCACCGTGAACCTGATCACATTCGCTCAGGCTTGCACGGTGCTTGGAATTCCCGCTCTTGCGGCGGCATTGATTTACCTGGGAACCAGGAAAGAATTGATCGGGGAACGCAAAATTCCGGGTTGGATCATTTGCGTTGCGGTCATTGGTTTCATCGTCTCATGCGGTCTTGCTGCGAAGACAGCGATAACGGTGAAAGAGAAATTAACCCCGGAAGATCCAGAGGTCGCAGCAGTGGTGTGGACAGCGGAAGAGTAGAGACATCTTCCGCTGCACCGGAAAATCACTTCAGTTCACGCACCTTAATGTTGCGAAAGGAAACCACATTGTTGTGGTCCTGAAGGCAGATGTGGCCTTTGGTTGGCTTGCCAAAGTTCTCGAACTTGGAGAACTTGCTCTCAGCGACGCGCTTGTTCCAGTCATCCGACCCTTTCACGAATGAGCAATATTCAGTGCCGTTCATCCAGATTTTGCTGCCTTCGGGAGAGATTCTGATCTTCAGTGTGTTCCACTCACCAGCCGGGTTGGTGGCGTCGGTCTCTGCTTTGTAGAGCTGGTAGAGCCAGCCTGCCTTCTGAGGGTCATGGCCATCAACGTTATCCTGAATCTGAATCTCAGGACCGGTCATCCACGGGGTCTTTTCGGTTTCGGTGACGTGGAACATGAGGCCGCTGTTGCCGCCTTTTGAGATTTTATAGTCTACGGTGAATTCGAAGGCTTCGAATTGTTCTTTGGTGAGGATGTCTCCTGCTCCTTTGTCAGTAAAAACGATGGCTCCGTCCTGAACTTTCCATTTTTCACTGACGGCATCTTTTTTGTAGCCCTTGAGCTGGCTCATGTCTTTGCCGTCAAAGAGCAGTTTCCAGCCGTCTGCTTTTTCTTTATCAGTGAGGGTGTTGTGCTCTGCTTTGTCCTGAGCAACAAGGGAGGAGACAGCAATCGTGGAAACGAGTGCGGCGATAGAAAGAGATTTTAGAATCATAGTCGCGGAGTCTAACGGCGTGGGGGGGAAATCGTAAAGTGGCCATTTCGTGCTACGGTGGTGGGCTCCGCAAAACGTTTGCTTTCACCGGCGGGGTAAGGATTCACGAATACACCGTGCCGGCCGTAGAGAACATCCGGAGCAGCGACATGGGCGGTTGTATCAACGAGGGCTCTATCCTGCTCGAAGCGTTCCCCGCTATCATTGCTCACGGGATCGTGACTGGAAGAACGGCGATTCCTCCATTCAGGAGGATTGCTCCGCCGGGAGATCCATCGCATTCAAGTTCGTTCCCGGCATTTCCGGGTACGGTTGAGTTGTTCTTTTCTCCGCCGGCGATCAAAGTGCTGCCTTCCGCTTCGGAAAAACGAAAACCGTAGGTCTCGTTATCGAATACCAGATTGCCGTCGTATTTGATACTGGCAAAGGCGTTGTCGGTGGTCTGGGAAACAATGCCGCCGTTCTGGTTTGCGAACGATGTGTTGTTCGCGAAGTTACCCTTCAAGCTGGCGGAACCAAGACTCGACAATGCAACGCCGGTGTTGCCGCTCGCCTCGATCTTGTTGTCGGTCGCCAGAAATTCGACGTGGCCCTTGGTGTAGGCAGAAATGTTTAATCCCTCTGCACCGGCCCGTTGGATTGAATTCTTCAGAATAAAAAAAGTCCCCTGTGAATTGTCACCAGCACCGGCGGAAATGCCGAATCCAAAATTCCCGTTGCCCGAAAACCGGTTTCGCGTTGCCGAAAAATCTCCCGTTGCTTTGTGCGCGAGAGACATGCGAATCCCGGTGCCGCCGTTTTTTGAGAGAGTGTTAGATGCAATTTCGACCTTTAGTTTTGAATCATCCTCACCCAACACCGCGATTCCAAGACTGTCATTCTGCGTAACTTTATTTCCTGCGATTTTGATTTCGGATTCAATCAAGTTTTCCGTGCGGACCAGAATAGCTGACTCAAAAAGGGCGACTCCACCTGTGGCGTAGACGGTGTTGCAGGAGACTTCCACCACGCCGACATTGGATACATCCACGCCGTTCTCTCCGCCAAATCCGCTTGAGATACTGAATCCGATCAGGCGAAAGCTGCGAATCCCGTCCACCATGAAGCCTCCAATGACTTCCGGCATTATTCCGCCTTCGAAAGGGTTCTTTGCGTGGGCGCACGCGGGAGCAGTGCCGTAGATCGCAACGCCGGTTGGATGAACGACGGTGACATCTTCAACGTAGGGCACGCCACCGCCGACTACGCAAACGGTTTCAATTCCTGAAATGGCCGCAAGGTCGACGCCTTCCTGAATGGTGTCGACAGGGTCCAGTTCCGAACCATCACCGCCAACGGCACTTTGGTTGTCCACATAGATTGTTGCTGGAGTGGCGGCAAAGGAGACATTGGTTACAGCCAATCCGAAAACGAAAACGATAAGAAAAGAAAGGCAGAGATAGGGTGGTTTCATCATTCAGGTAAGTTTCGGGTTATCTGGTTGGATGAATGAGCTGTCTGAGTTATGCAGGAAATCCCTCCGGAAGCGGTCAATGACCAGGGTCATTTCCGGTACGGAACCCAGTCTCCTAAGCTTAGGAAGGTCATTTCCGGTACGGAACTCGGTCTCCTAAGCTTAGGGGACCGAGTTCCGTACCGGAAATGACCTT
>JBLWYI010000023.1:0-113347 GCA_048267005.1 Verrucomicrobiales bacterium
TTTGATCGATCAACGCATGCCCAGCTGCGGGTCCTCGCCAAGGATGCTGGCTGCTTTTTTTAATATTTCACGCTGACGTCGCAGATACTCGTTTTCCCGCTCGAGCTTCTTAATTTCCGCCATGAGCTCCTCGGCCGACGCTCCGGCTCGACCTTTGTCGCCTACGGCTCCAAAGCTCTCACCTCCGCTCTGGCCGAGGATGCGATTACGCCACGCACGCAAGCTGTTGACGTTGACTCCAAGTTCGCCGGCTACCTGGCTAATCGGCCGTCCGCTGATCCGAAGCAACTCAACGGCATCTCTACGAAACTCTTCTGTGTAGTTTTTTCCTGTGTTCGACATGATGATCTGATTTTGATGTTCTCAGACCAAAGGCACCGTGTCTACCAATTCGGGGGAACTTCACCCCCACTAATCACTAATCACTAATCACTCACTTCCACTACCCCTCACTCCCCCACACTTCCTCCAGCACCTTGTACAAACCCGCGTCATGCTCCTTCAGTTCCGAGCGCACGAACGGATAAAAGTCATTCGTCCCGAACCAAGCCTCCGTCGCTTCCGCGAAATATTCTTTGTGATTCGTCAGTGCGTAATGCTTCCGCTTCCCGCCTTTCACAAAAAGCACTTCCTTGTATTGCCCCTCCAACTGAGCCCGGGCGAACGCCGCTTTCACCGGCTTGTATTCGAAATCCAGAACCTGATCGTGATAGGCATGCGCCAGCTCATGCAGCATCATACTCGGCTGAACAAAAACGTGATCCGGGTTCGCATACGTCGACGCCCTCGACACATGCACGCACTTCGCCAGCGATGCCTCGTGCCCGTTGTCAATGAGCCACCCCTTGTTCGGATGATACTGCGCCCCTTTCAACACCGGATGCTCATCGACCACGATCACTACCTTTCGCATAGCAGCGAGCTGCTTCTCCGGCATCAGCACAGCGATGCGGGTCAAATCGGCGCGTAATAAATCCATCGCTGTCCGGCCGAACTTCTCATGCAGTTCCCCGCCCGGCAGCAGCCGCACATCCACCCGCACCGTCCAGCCATGGACCTCCTGAGTCTCCCGCTCAATCACCTTTGCCTCACCATCAGCTTTCCCGCTCACCTCCGCAGCCGGGGCAACAGCAAGAGGCAGCACCAAAGCCGCAACGATCAGACAAAAAGAGATTCTCATTCAGAGACCTTGAACTGTCCCTGCAACTTTTCCAATTCCTGCTTCATGCGGGTCTGCTCCTTCGCCACCGACTCAGCGCCGTAGAGACTCTCCAGCTCCAGTGGATCATTCTCCAGATCATAAAACTCCCACGCATCCAGCTTCGGGGCAGGAAACCGGATCAGCTTATACCGCCCGTCCGTCACCCCGAAATGCACCGGCACGCCGTGACCACCCGCCTCGTAGTAATGATAATAGTGCACCTTGCGCCAGTCCTCCGGCGTGTTGCCTTCGAACACCGGAACCAGCGACCGGCCCTGCATATCTTCCGGCACCGGCGCCCCCGCGATATCCAGAAACGTCTCCGCAAAATCCAGGTTCGAAACGATGTCGGCGCCATTCACCGACAGCGGTGTCACCCGGCCCGGCCAGCGCACCATCAGCGGCGTGCGGAAACTCTCCTCATACATCCAGCGCTTGTCGAACCACCCGTGCTCCCCCAGATAAAATCCCTGGTCCGAGCTGTAGATCACCACCGTGTTCTTCGTTAAATCATGATCGTCGAGATACTTCAGCAACCGCCCCACATTCTCGTCCACCGCCTGGACACACCGCAGGTAGTTCTTGATGTATCGCTGATACTGCCACCGCGTCCGCTCCTTCCCCTGCAGATCCGCTTTTAAGAAAGCCTCATTCCGCGGCCCGAAATACCCGTCAAAAACCTTCAACTGTTCCGGAGTGTGCTTGCTGGAATACTTCAGCATCAGCCGGTGATCCCCCATGTGATCCGCGATCCCCATCTTATGGAGAGACGCCGCTTTCGTCCGGCCCGAGTAATCATCAAACAACGTCGGCGGCTCCGGCACCGTCACTTCATCCAGCCATTCCAGATGCCGCAGCGCAGGTTCCCACCGACCATGCGGAGCCTTGTGCTGACTCATCAGAAAGAACGGCTTGTCCTTGTCCCGATTCTCCAGCCACTCCAGCGATCGGTCCGTGATGATATCCGTCGTGTAGCCCTCGTGCTTCACCATCTCCCCGTTCGTCAGCAGACCCGGATTGTAATACTGCCCCTGCCCCTTCAGCACTTCGAAGTGATCAAACCCCGTCGGCTCAGACTTCAAGTGCCACTTCCCCACGATCGCCGTCTCGTAGCCCGCCTTCTGCAACAGCTTGGGAGCCGTCTGCTGCGAACCATCAAACGTATCCCCGTTCGAGCGGAAACCATTCAGGTGAGAATACTTACCCGTCAGCACCACCGCCCGCGACGGCCCGCAGATCGAGTTCGTCACATAGCACTTCGTGAAAAGCATCCCCTCCTCCGCGATCCGGTCCAGGTTCGGCGTCGGTGCGATCTCTGCCAGCGGCCCGCCATACGCCGAGATCGCCTGCGTCGCATGATCATCCGTGAAGAGAAACAGGATATTCGGCCGGTCATCAGCCGTCGCTGCCTCCATCACCACCACAGCACTCAGCAGGGCCACACAGAAAACCGGAAGAGACAGAAACGCACGCATTCCACGAATCAACCCTATCCGTTCATCGAATCAACCCTGTCTGATCGTGTGAGGTGGCGCTCACCGGCTCGTAGCACAGACACTCCTGTCTGTGGACAGAATTAAACGGCGAAGCCGCAATTCCCAAAGGTCGAACAACACCCAAAAAGGCTTCCGGCGTCGCCGATGGTATGGCCCCACAGACAGGAGTGTCTGTGCTACGGCAGGTCCGCCGCAGGTTGGCACCACATGGGAATTTCCAATGTCTACCAATTCGTCCCGGCCCGGGTGATCATGGCTCACCAGCCGCTGCTTTCCGCCGCGCCAAACACTTCTCGATATTTTCACGCAGACCTTTGCGGATCAATCCGTGGGCATCCTGATAATGTCCGCCTTCCTTCTCAAAATCCCTCCAGCACTGTCCCCATCCTGGCAATGGTTGAATCCCGTGAAGCTCGCGGCATTCAGCTTTCAAATCAATCCCCTCATAAATCACAATGGGCACGATTTCAATTTCCCCATTGCTATGACGCTCGTGAGCACAGGGAATTTCGACAGTCCGTATGTAATCTGAGGCCAGAAACTCATAGCTAACCAGACAGACAAAGATGTCCATAGTTTCCAGCTTTGACTGAATCTCTTTGTCCCATTTGTCTCCAATCTTCATTTGTTGATCGTTCCAGGCATAGGCTTTTTCATTGCAATGCTGGAACTTCAGAACCGGACGCAGACGATCGAACCACGCACTATTGTCATGAGAATAGCTAACAAATATTTCGGTTGGCTTGTTTGAGAGTAAAGCACTCATTCGCCCTCCTCCCAAAATCCTTCTTTGGTCAACACCCCGAACTTCTCTAACGTCGTGCGCGGAACCCAGCTACCTTCGTGTTCCCATTGCTCCACCACTTTCAGGTTCTTGTATTCGGAAAACAGTTCAGGCAACGTCATCCTAATCATCATGAGCAGCTCACCGCGGTCAGCCTGTTTACCCACCGCTGTGATGTGAACCCACCGCTCATCCTGTGTCGTCCAGACACGAGCCCTCGCGTCCCCAAAGCGCAAAACAGCCCCCCTCCGCCAGCATTTCTTTCCTTCGATCAGAGAAAATGTCCTCACCAGAAACTTAGGAAGTAAAGGGCCGGGAACCACGGAAAACTCATAGCGCACCCTAGTGCGGTCTTCAGCTTCCGACTCCTCCGACTCGGGAGGAGGCTCCAGCGGGAGCAAAGTTGGCACCAGCAACGTTTCACCCGAATCATCAATCGGAAAAGCCAACTGAAACAGGCTCATCAGCCGCATCAGAAACGGCCACATGTCCTCGGGATAATCAGTTGCCTCCAACATCTTGAGTCGCTCCGCCCCTTTATAGATTGGACCCAGCGAGTCGACCGTGAGCATCGCATCGGGTGCAAACTTCCGCTCATGATGGGAATCATTGGCCCGCAGAATGGCATAGATCCCATTCGCAAGCCATTCCGGCTGGAGAACCGTGGTGTCATGCAAACGCTCATCGTCAGCATAATTAATCGCAATCCCCAAGTCATTCAGCCAGGCCGCCAGCTTCTCCTGCTCCCTTTCATCATCTTCCCCCAACTCCGCACACCGCTCTTGATAGGTCGCAAAGTCGAGGTAGGGATCGTCCATCTTCTCCAGCCATTCTTTAACCTGCCACCATTTCTTTGGAAAGCGGTTCCGCACTTCCGGCATTTGGTCGGCCGCTGCCGTTAAGGCCGTTCGCAGATTCTCAATCGTCTCATCACCACTTTTGTCACATTCGGTTGGAACCCACGCAACGATCGGCCCGTATTTCTCATTAAGTGACTCCCTGTCCATCTCCCGCGCCGTCCCTTTACTCTTATTTAGGGCAACAACCACTGGTGCATCACCCGCGTAGCTTCGAATCAGTTGCAGCCAATAGGCCGCATCCCGCTCCGCCATGTCTTCCCGCTCTCCCAATACCAATAAATAAAGGCTCCGCGCCGTCAGGAAAAATTCATGCATCGCATGAAGCACATGCTGCCCACCAAAATCCCACGTCCTCGCGGTCACATCCCCGTCCAGACATCTCAGCGTCAGCGGGCTGATATTGATACCGTGAGTTTCACTTTCTTTGGGATCCAGGGGCTCACCATTCAACCGCTTCACCAAACTTGTCTTCCCTGCATACCCCCTACCAACGACTAGGAGTTTCAATTCCCTTAGCGCTGTTCCTTGATCGCCCTGGGTTGAGAAATAATAATCCAGAATAGTAAGTGGGCTCGTCGCTTTGGCTAACCCCAACGTGACATCTGAATAAGAGGCTCCTAATATTTCAACAGGGATCTTTAAAGAGCAGTTTCCATGCAGATAGAGCTCTTTTACATTTGAGAGATCGCGCAATGACTCGGGTAATTCCGTTAATTGATTGTCTTCCAGGTGAATTAACTCGAGTGAAGATAGATGCCCAGTCGTTTTAGGTAACTCTGCCAATTGATTACTTTTTACGAAAAGCGATTTCAGTGATGCGAGCTGCCCCAGTGTTTCCGGCAACTCTGTTAACCTATTGTTTTGCAAGTATAGCGATTCGAGTGATCTGAGCCGCCCCAAAGCATCGGGTAACGCTACCAACCTATTGTCATGCAACTTAAGACTTTTCAGCAACGGAAGTTCTCCTAGTGCCTTCGGTAATGTTTTCAAATAATTACTACTCAAATCAAGGGATTCCAGCGCCCTGAGTTTCCCTAACGTATCCGGGAGGCCCGTGAGCATGTTGTCATGCAATTCTAACGACCTCAACTTCGTCAGCTGGCCGACCACGTCAGGCAACATCCTCAGCCCGTTGTAATGTAATTCAAGAGTGGTCAGCTCTGTGAGCTTTCCTAAAGATTGAGGGAGTTCAGTCAACTGATTCTCCCGCATCGAGAGAATTTGTAGCGATGTGAGCCTCCCCAAAATTTCAGGCAGTTTTCTGAAATGATTTCTCCTCAAGTCGAGGGATTCCAGTGAAGTAAGCAGTCCCAGTGATTTCGGCAGATTTGTCAGATTGTTATCATGCAGCTTTAACGTTTTTAGCAAAAAGAGGTCCCCCAGCGATTCAGGCAGCTTTCTCAAGCGATTCCGCCCCATGGATAAGGTTCTTAGCGAAGTAAGCTGACATAGACTTTTTGGAAACTCTGTGAGGTGATTTTCTTTGAGATCGAGTGTTTCTATTGATGTGAGTTCAAATATCGAGGGCGGCAAGTCAGTGAGACCGAAACCAACCAATTTTAGCTCCGTCGCACGGGTTCTCAGTGCTTCTTCAATCTTCTGCTCCGCGCGGCGGTATGCGTCGTCTTTGGCCATTGGTGTGTTCGATTCCCTGATTCAAAACAAAGCGGTCAGCATCCGTTCGTCAACCTTCCGGAACTTCGATAGCGGACCTGTGTTTTAAACGCGAGTCTAAAAAAGGTTTGGAAGCGCTGTCCACTGTGAAACGCTTTCAGCCTGTGACTGAAATGACCACTTTTATCCAACGAACGAGGTAACTCGCGACAGGAAGGTCCTCTTTCTCTCGCGGACCACCTTCCTCGCGACAGGAAGGTCCTCTTTCTCTCGCGGACCACCTTCCTCGCGACAGGAAGGTCATCATTCTCTCGCGGACGACCTTCCTCGCGGCAGGAAGGCCTTCTTTCTCTCGCGGACGAGCTTCCTCGCGGCAGGAAGGTCATCATTCTCTCGCGGACGACCTTCCTCGCGGCAGGAAGGTCATCATTCTCTCGCGGACGACCTTCCTCGCGGCAGGAAGGCCTTCTTTCTCTCGCGGACGACCTTCCTCGCGGCAGGAAGGTCTTCTTTCTCTCGCGGACGACCTTCCTCGCGGCAGGAAGGCGTCCGTTTTCACAATTACAAATCTCTTCCGTGAGATTTGCTGTGCCATAACGATTTTTGTTCGATGCCACAGGATCCTTTTATCGGCTGAGTCAATTCTTCGGACTCAATTGAGAGCAAGATCAAAATCTTACTCCTGCAGACGGGTTTTGGGGAACAAAATCATCCCTATCTCAGTTCTTTGTAGCTCTTATTTCAGGGTCCGGGCGATTCGGGCATTTTTCTGCAATTTTTTTCGAAAAAATGCCCCCAAAACGACATAAACGACCCAGTGACCTTTTTAATCCGGAAAAACCTCAATACAGTTTGCGCTGAAATTAGGTATTTCACGGTGAAATACCTTACTAATAAAACAAAAAAACAAACATGATGCGTGATTTATTAAATCATCAATCAATCCCGTTCAAATCCGGCGAACATAGCCTGGCAGATGAGGTGGCATTTACCACTGATCTGATCCAACGCTTGTCCGCTGACAATGAATCGGGATTCTACACGGGGCGTATTGCCTCGATCGCCGGAGCGCTCAGTGCGCTGAATTCCTCCTTCACTGATGATCGGATCCAATTGGGTATCCGAAAAGGAGTCAAACTCGTCAAGAACAACTTCCGCAGCCAATTGGCCGATTCACTTCGCCCAATTCATGCGCAAATTGTCAGTGCGTTCAATGAGCCGTCCGAAGAGTTGACCAATGCGTTCCCCCAGGGCCGCGTTGCTATATTCAACGCTCGCGATGACCAACTCGAGGCTCACCTCAATGTAATGGTCGCAGGTGTGGAGGCGCACGTTGCCACCCTGGGCGCCCCCCTTGTCGCACAAGCCACAGCGCTTCGTGATGACTGGGTGACGCTGTATCAGGCGAGCGAAGAAGCCACTGGTGAGAAAGGGCTGACTGAAGCTGAACGGCGACTGGCACGGGAGGATCTGCAGATTGAACTGCATGTCACCCTGGCGTGGTTCACGGTGCAGTTCCCGCGCGATCCGGAGAAGGTGTTCCAGTACATGCGACCGCATTTGCTGGGACAACCGTTCTACCAGCCCCCGGTCGGGACTGAAACCGGTTCACCGGGATCGTCGGCTTCGACGGGGAGTTCAAGTGCGATGACTTCATCGAGCTCGGGCTCAACGTCGTCGACATCGATGTCCGCCAGCAGCAGCGGCAGCTCATCAGGCTCCAGTAGCTCGATGGCACCGTCCAGTTCCAGTGGTTCGGTCTAAGCAGTTGGTAAAACATCTGCCCGAACCCGTAAGCTGAAGTGATATATCTGATCTCTCCGGGAATCTTCACATCATAGAAGCAGACATTCATGAATGTCGCTGACATGAACGGAGTTCCCGGGGAATCAGTGTATATCATTAATAAAAGAAACAGATCACTCCTACATCAATTACTAAAGGTCACACTTCCCGGGAGAGCTTCCGGTAACGGAGTGCCGTCAATCCTGTAGTGGCTTTAAACTGTCGGCAAAAGCTTGGCTGATCGTAAAAGCCGCAATCAATCGCAATCTCGCCGAGGCCATCATCGGTTTCGCGCAAACGTTCAGCGGCTGCTTCAACTCGGAGACGAGTCAGCAACTGACGCGGGGATACCCGCAGGATCTTTCGCATGAGCCGCTCGAATTTGCTCAAAGACATCCCACTGTCTTCCGCCAGCTCTGCGATCCGCAATGGCTGGAAATATTCGTGGCGCATCCGCCGCAACGCTTTCGCCAGCTCACCGATCCGGGCATCATCTGCGGCGGGGCTTTTCAGATCCTGAGACATACAGGCAATCGCGGCAATCTCCCCGCCCCCGTCTCGAACCGGCACTTTGTCGGTGAGATACCACCCCAGACTGCCGTCCGGATTGGTAATCATTTCAAGACGTTCGCGCATTTCGTGGCCGTCGCGCAGCAGAGCGACATCCTGCTGCTCATATCCCGCCGCCAGAAGGGCTGGAAATATTTCCTTCGAGGTTCGTCCAACTAACAGAGACGCATCATCAATATGAACCCGACGCAGGAAAGCATCGTTCGCGCAGACATAGCGCCCCAGGCGATCTTTGACACAAAACAAAACGCCACGCAGCCCGGTAAACAACCGGTCCATCGCGGCCATTCCCGGCACGGCTTTGAACAGGTCCCGCTGGATGGCAAGGACATCGTTCACCGGCTCTTTTTTGTGCTTTTTCGGCATCGGGATTCAATGAAACCGCCAAGACATTCAGGGCGCAAGCGCAGATGTTAAGTGATGATGGATACTCGACCTTTAGTATCGAAACAGGAAGAAACGGAATCACCATCCTCCCCCGCTGATTGCGGGGAGGCAGCCGTCGTTCTCGCCGGGAATTTATTGCGCCAGTCACTGAATGAAACCAGTGCGGCTGAGGCAGCTCAGATGGAGCGTGTCGCCAACATGATTGGTCATCCTGCTGCAAAGAGTTTGAGCCTGACGATGACCGACCGGATGCATCGCTCGAATGATTCATCACGGGTGGCAAGGATGTTCCGCCGGTTGGTGGATCGCTACGGTTCGAGCACCGGGTTCTCACTGCTCGACCGGGTGCTGCTCAATCTTGGCTCCATCGGATCGCGCATTCTGCCGGGCGTCGTCGTGGCAGCAGTCCGCAAACGTCTGCGCAACGAAAGCAGTGGCGTCATCCTGCCGGCTGAAGATGCTGCATTGACCGCGTTTTTGAAGAAACGCCGCGCTGCGGGCTCACGGATCAATATCAATCAACTGGGTGAAGCAGTCCTGGGAGAGGATGAAGCACACCGCCGCTTCCAGGCTCTGATGCACATGCTGGAACGCGATGACGTGGACTATGTGTCGGTGAAGATATCGGCCATATTCAGCCAGATCAATCTGGTCGCCCGGGAGCAAACTCTCACCGCCATCAAGGAACGACTGCGACCGCTCTACCGTTCTGCTTTAGCCAAAGACAAGTTCGTGAACCTCGACATGGAAGAGTATCGCGACCTTGGTCTGACAGTGGCAGCCTTCCGCGAGCTGCTCGACGAGCCGGAGTTCGATCAACTGACGGCGGGCATCGTTCTGCAAGCCTACCTGCCTGATTCAATCCCCGCCCAGGAGGAACTGGTGAAGTGGGCGAAACTGCGGGTGGCTGATGGTAAAGCTCCAATCAAGATGCGACTCGTCAAAGGTGCCAACCTGGCCATGGAAAGGGTCGAGGCTGAGCTGCACGGTTGGCGGGCTGCTCCTCATCGCAGCAAGCATGATACCGACGCCTGCTTCAAGCGGATGCTGGAGTTTGGCTGTTGTCCTGAAAACGCCGCCGCCGTACGGCTCGGGGTGGCGAGTCACAACCTGTTCGACATCGCGTTGGCCCTCGTTTTGCGTGAGCGCAACGGGGTGGAGGAATTTGTCGAAATTGAGATGCTGGAAGGAATGGCCCCGGCGCAGTCCCGGGTTGTCCAAAAAGAAGCCGGGTCACTGTTGTTCTACGCCCCGATCGTCAATCATGAGGAGTTCGGAAGTGCCCTGGCTTATCTGATCCGCAGACTGGACGAGAACACGGCACAAGGAAACTTTCTCGCCAGTCTCTTCTCGCTGCGCCCGGGTTCCCCCTCCTGGATCGAGCAACGGGATCGCTTTCTCGCCGCATGGCAGGCCCGGCACGAAGTAACTGAACAGTCTTATCGCACCCGCCTTCCCGTCCGCGATCCCGAAGGCTTCTCCAACGAGCCCGACACGGACTGGACTCAGGAAGAAAACCGGAAGCGTTTGATCGAAGCTTGCGCCGATGTCAATGCCGTCCCGCAATCCGGGGCGGAAGAAATCGAGACGACCCTGGCTGCGGCCCGGGAGGCGCTGACGGACTGGCGAACGACACCCGCGGAGAAGCGCGCGGCCTTGCTCCGTGACTGTGCGGATCAGCTGGCAGCCACGCGGTTTCAGAGCATTGCCCTACTGCGGGATGAAGGCAAAAAGGCTCCGATGGAGGCTGACACGGAAGTCTCTGAAGCGATCGATTTTGCGCGATACTATGCAGGTTGTGCGCCGACTGCTGACGGCATCGATGCCGAACCACTCGGCACGGTGGTAGTGACGCCGCCGTGGAACTTTCCTTTTGCAATCCCCTGCGGTGGAGTCCTCGCAGCGTTGGCCGCGGGTAACACGGTCATTCTGAAGCCCGCCCCCGAAAGCGTTAGAATAGGCTGGTGGCTGGTCAGGCAACTGTGGGCGGCAGGGATCCCACGCGACGTGCTGCAATTTGTCGCCTGCTCGGATGGTGAAGTCGGGCGACGCTTGATTGATGATCCGCGAACATCTGCCGTGATCCTGACCGGGGCCTACGAGACAGCAGATAAATTCCGCAGTTGGCGGCCCGACCTCCGGCTTTTTGCTGAAACCAGCGGCAAGAACGCGCTGGTGGTTTCGGCTCTGGCGGATCGCGAGCTGGCGGCGAAAGATCTGATCCGCTCCGCGTTCGGCCACTCCGGCCAGAAGTGTTCCGCAGCGAGCCTCGGTATTCTGGAACGCGAGGTGTATGAGGATCACGTCTTCCTGCGACAGCTGTTTGATGCGACGGCAAGCCTCGCCGTGGGTGACGCGTCTGATCCGGCCAGCATCGTGACTCCACTGATTCAACCGCCCAACGAGCGGTTGCTGCGTGCTCTCACAACCCTCGACGATGGAGAGGAGTGGTTGGTCAAACCCGCGGTGTCGCCGGACGATCCCTGCCTCTGGTCGCCGGGTATCAAAATCGGGGTGAAGCCCGGCTCATGGTTTCATCAGAACGAATGTTTTGGTCCGGTGCTGGGGCTGATGTGTGCGGATGATCTGGATCACGCCATCGAGATTCAGAACGCGGTGGAGTTTGGGCTGACTGCCGGACTGCATTCTCTCGACGAGCGCGAGATCGCTCATTGGAAGTCGAAGGTTGAGGCGGGCAATCTTTATATCAACCGGGGGATCACCGGCGCCATCGTTCAGCGCCAGCCGTTCGGAGGCTGGAAACGCAGCAGCATCGGTCCCGGGGCCAAGGCAGGCGGCCCGAATTATGTGAATCTCCTGCGCACGTTGCGCGACGACGGTGCGCTGGCAGCTCTGACGGACAAGCAGATCGAAGAAAACTATCGCGAGGCCTGGACGGGACATTTCACGGCAAACCACGATCCGGCCGGACTGCGCTGTGAAAGTAACGACTTCCGCTACCGTCCCTGCCGGGGCGTCCTGCTTCGCCTGTCGGGCGGAAATTCGCAGGAAGACGATGCTGCCGAACGTCGTGCCCGGATAGCTGCCGAAGTAACCGGGGTGCCGCTGGTGATCAGTCGGGCAAACCGGGAGAGCGAGGCGGAATTGATCTCACGTCTGCCGCAACTGGCTGAAGGCGTGGAGTTTTTCCGCAGTACCGGCGAAGCAATCGGACCTGAACTGCTTCGCACTGTGTTTGATGCTGACTTAAACTGGATCGATGCCCCCTTAGTCTCAAACGGACGCATCGAACTGACGCGCTGGACCCGGGAGCAGTCCGTGACCGAAACCCGACACCGCTACGGAAACATCCCTGTTGATACTGCGGCCCTACGTTGATTCGTTTTCCTCGATACCGATGTCCACCGTCCCGGCGCGACCGGCAAATATCCCGACAACTCCGACGGAGGCAGCAGCGACGATCACAATACCGAATGCCAGAGTCCAACTGTCGGTGACGGAATTCAGCAAACCGATCAACCACGGACCGGGTGCCGCGAAGAGGTATCCAAATGCCTGAGCCATGGATGAAAGACTGCCGGCGGTGTCGGCATCCCGGCTCCGCACAGCGATCAACAGGAGGCCGAGCCCGAACGACGCGTTGAGTCCGAGGCCCAACGTCATGAGCGGCAACCACAAGGAACCAACGGGCAGCAGCAGAATAAACAGCAGGCTCAGGGCACTGGTAAAGGCGCATCCCGCAACCCACAGACTCTGCGAGCGACTGCGGCCGGCCAGAGTCGGGATCGTGATACTGGCAACACACCCGATAATCTGCATCGCAGCTACCCAGTGGGCGGCCTGGATTTCCGCCATCCCGCGGGATTGCAAGAGAGACGGTAACCAGGCGATCACGCAATAGAAAACGAAAGACTGCAAACCCATGTGCGCCGTCACCTGCCAGGCGCGACGGCTCCCAGTAAGAGCGATCACTCCGGCAAGCGGATGAACCACACGGTGCTTCGCCGGCGGCTTGCGCATATGAGGAAGCCAAATTGCAAGGGAGACCATCCCGATGACACCCCACATCGCCAGAGACATCGACCATCCGCCGGAGAGACGATCAGCAAAAGGGACCGCCAGAGCAATTCCGAGAGCCGCTCCCAGATTAAGAGCGGTCGAATACAAACTGGTCAGCAGCCCGACATGATTCGGATAGCGGCTTTTGACAACACCCGGGAGAAGAACATTGCCAATGGCGATACCGGCACCAATGAGAATCGTGCCGAGGTAACGCCAAAACTCCAGCATTGGCCCCTCAATGGAACGCAGGAGGCTTCCCGCGCTCAGAATCAGTAATCCCACTCCGAGTGCCCGTGCAAAACCGATCCGGCAACCAATCCAACCCGCCCAGAGGCCGACGGCACCGAACAGGATCAATGGAATGGTGGTAAAAGAACCGATGACCTGGCGGCTCAATCCGTCAGCGACCATGCGCTCAGCCAGTGGCGCAACCGCAGTGATCGAAGGCCGCAGGTTGGCAGCAACCAGCAGCAACCCGCTCACAAGGAACAGATGATGACAGGCAACAGCGACTCGGGAATTCATGGGATATGGATTCTGGACTGGGACGAAGGCAATGTCGAAACCTGACTTTGACTTTAAGGCGCTAACTTTTTTAGCGGTTAATTGCGAAATACTGTTGCCGGAGCAGGCAGGCGTGGCGCGAATTTATTTCAGAATTTGATTAAGGTTAGTGATTTACCGTCGTCGACCGAACGGCACCGGTCGACCGCGCCCTGATGATGTTAGGACGGGGGCGCGCCCATTGCTAAATGGACCAAACACTGCATGCTTAGGATAGAGCTTTAAAACCTCACACAAACACAATGAAACTGAAATATACAGGCTTCGCGGCAAGCGGAGCGTTGGTGGGGGCTTTGTTGCTTTCGGCGGGGTGCAAAGATGCAGAAGCTCCGGCGAAGCCAAAGGAAGCCCAGCCTCCGGCCAAGGTTGAAACAACTCCTGTGGTGTCGCGTCCATTTTCTGACAAAGTCGAAGCGCTCGGAACGGTTCGCGCGCTGGAGGCGATCAATATCTCAGCCAGTGTAACGGACCGGATTGATGAGATGTTCTTTGAAGATGGTGATTCGGTTAAGAAAGGCACTGTGCTCGTCAAGCTGGAGCAAACGGAGGAAGACGCGATTCTCGCGGGAGCCAAGGCTGAGCAGGACGAACAGGAAAGGGAAATCCAACGACTTCAGGGACTGGTCAAGAACGGCGCGGTTTCTGAAGTGCGCCTTGAAGAATACCGGACACGGCGCGACATCGCGATTCAACGGGTGAAAGAAGTGGAAGCCCAAATCAGCGACCGGTTGATTGTGGCACCGTTCGACGGGGTGCTGGGGTTTCGCCGGATGAGTCCCGGAGCGCTGGTATCACCGGGGGAATTGATCGCAACACTTGACGTTCTTGATCCAGTGAAGCTGGATTTCACAGTGCCGGAGACTTTTCTCAGTGATCTGAAGTCGGGACTGGAAATCACCGCGCGGACCGAGGCATTTCCCGACGATGAATTCATCGGTAAAGTGACTCATGTGGACACAAGGGTGAATCCGATCACGCGTTCTGTCACGGTCAGGGCAGAGATTCCCAACTCTGACCGGCGGCTTCGTCCGGGGATGTTGATGACAACTGTGCTGGATAAGAATCCGGAGAAATCGCTCAGCATTCCCGAGCGGGCGCTGGTTTCCGTCCAGGCGAAGCACTTTGTGTTTGGTGTTAATAAGGATGGTGATGCAACATCGCCCACCGTTTCCCGCATTCCGGTCACGATCGGACGGCGCCTGCCTGGCTATGTCGAACTTCTCGAAGGAGTCACCGAGGGACAGACTATAGTTTCTGATGGCTTAATCGGATTGGTCGACGGCGGAGCTGTCGAGATCACGGGCACCTTTAAAGGGACAGCCGCTCCCTACCGTCCCGGGATGGAGGAATAATAAGATCCCTGACTGACTGCTCATGATCATATCGGATACTTCCATTCGCCGGCCGGTTTTTGCCATCGTTCTCAACCTGTTGTTGGTGACGTTCGGGGTGGTGGCTTTCACCAAGCTGCAAGTGCGCGAGTTTCCGGATGTCGATCCACCTATTGTGACAATCGAGACGGCCTACACCGGCGCTTCGGCAGCAGTGGTGGAACGTCGTATCACTCAGTTGATCGAGGACAGGATCAGTATCGTCGAAGCGATCAAATCGATCGAGTCTTCCAGCGAAGACGGGCGCTCTGTGGTGACAGTGGAGTTCAACATCGAACGGGACATCGACAATGCGGCCAACGATTTGCGGGAAGCGGTCTCCAGTCTGCTGGACGAACTGCCGGACGAGGCTGATCCACCGGAGATCACGAAAGAAGACGCCGCCACGGAAGTGATGATGTGGATGAGTTTGACGAGCACGTATCTGACTCCGGTCGAATTGGCCGACTATGCGGAGCGATATCTGGTAGATAGTTTTTCCGTCCTCCCCGGGGTGGCTCGCGTCCGGATTTCAGGAGCATCCAGCTATGCGATGCGGGTGTGGATTGACCGCCGCGCACTGGCAGCCCGGAACCTGACAGTGTCCGATGTGGAGGCGGCCCTACAGCGCCAGAATGTGGAACTCCCGGCCGGGACGATTCAATCACTCGACCGCCAGTTCACCGTGCGTATCAAACGGGAGTTTTTGACAGAAGAGGACTTCCGGAACCTGGTGATTGTCCGTGGAGACGATGGCTTTCTCGTTCGACTCGGCGAAGTCGCGCGCATTGAACTGGGAGCGGAAGAACCGCGACGAACGTATCGGGGTAACGGCGTCCCCCGGGTGGGAATGGGGATCATCAAACAGAGCCAGGCCAACACGCTGGATGTTTCCCGTGCGGCCAAGGTGGAGATCGAACGTGTCCGCAAACAGCTGCCGGACGGGGTCTTTCTTGATGAAAGCTATGACACCTCAGTCTTCATCGAAGAATCGCTGAAGCAAGTGGGCACGACTCTTGGAGTGGCCGTTTTGCTGGTGGTGTTGGTGATCTATCTGTTCCTTGGAACGGCCCGGGCTACGTTAATCCCGGCGGTCACAGTTCCCGTGTCATTGATCGGTTCGTTCATCTTTTTGAACGCATTCGGATTCTCCATTAACCTGCTGACACTACTCGCGCTGATCCTCGCCATTGGTCTGGTGGTGGATGATGCGGTTGTGGTTTTGGAAAATGTCTACCACCGGATTGAGAATGGAGAGAATCCGTTGTCTGCAGCGTTTCTAGGGACCCGCCAGGTGGGCTTTGCGGTGATTGCGACGACGATGGTTTTGATCGCGGTGTTTGTGCCGATCTCTTTCCTTGATGGTGACCTGGGTAAACTCTTCACTGAATTCGCGATCACACTTGCCGTTGCGGTATCGTTCTCCAGCTTTGTGGCACTGACGCTGTCGCCCATGTTGGCGTCGCGTGTACTGAAAGCTCAAACGACCCGGGGTAACTGGATCACCCGCTTTGTAAACTGGATCTTTACGAAAGTGGAAGCGGGTTACCGTCGCCTGCTTCGGGGATTGCTCAAAGTTCCCGCTTTGGTGTTGTTGATCGCTGCCGCAGCGCTCGGATCGACATATTATTTCTACAAGACTCTTCCCAGCGAATTCACACCGAAGGAAGACAGGGGTGCGTTCTTTGTGATCACGACCGCTCCCGAAGGGACCAGCTACGGTTCGATCCGCGACACCATGGACAAAGTCGAGGAGAGTTTGATGTATCTCATCGAATCGGGCGAAGCGACAAACTTGATTGTCCGAGCCCCTCGCGGATTCGGAAATATTTCCGACTTTAACCAGGGGCTGACAATCATGGTGTTGAATGACTGGTCCGAGCGGCGTTCGGGATGGGAGATCATGGATGAGGTCCGCGGAAAAGTCGCGGCGATTCCAGGCGTTAAGAATTTCATCGTGATGCGACAGGGGCTGACGCGTGGACTTCAAAAACCGGTGCAGTTTGTGATCGGTGGCCCGACTTATGGAGAGCTTGCTCAATGGCGGGATCTCCTCCTGGCTGAGGTCGCCAAGAATCCCGGGCTGATCGGGGTCGATTACGATTACAAAGAAACCAAGCCCCAGCTGCGGGTCAACATCGATCAAAACCGTGCGGGTGATCTCGGGGTCTCGATTCAAAACGTGGGGCAGGCACTCGAAAGCCTTCTCGGATCGCGAACGGTGACGACCTTCATTCAGGACGGCGAGGAATATGATGTCGTGATCGAAGCCGACTATGACCAGAAGCGGACACCCACGGACCTTGCTAATATCTATGTCCGATCCGAGAACACGAGTGAACTCGTGCCGCTGTCCAATCTTGTGACGATCGAAGAGATTGCGGATTCGGGGGCATTGAACCGCTACAATCGGATCCGCGCTATCACGATCGAAGCGAACCTCGCAGAAGGGTATCGCCTCAGTGAAGCCCTCGCCTTTTTTGATGAGGCAGCAGAGCGGGTCATTCCTGATGAAGCGATCATCAGTTACAAAGGAGAGTCGCTGGATTACAAGGAATCGGGGCGCTCGGCCGTGTTCGTTTTCCTGCTCGCACTCCTGGTGGTTTATCTGGTTCTCTCAGCTCAGTTCGAAAGCTTTGTCCATCCGCTGACGATCATGCTGGCGGTGCCCGTAGCTATCGTGGGCGGATTTTTCGGTCTGTGGATTCTCGGGTTTGCCCAGAACATTTACACCCAGATTGGCACCATCATGCTGGTGGGGTTGGCGGCGAAGAACGGCATTCTAATCGTCGAATTCATCAACCAGCTGCGGGATGAAGGAAAGGATTTCAACGACGCTGTGCTTGATGGTTCAGTTCGCCGACTCCGGCCGATCGTGATGACCGGTCTTACGACCGTGATGGGTTCAATTCCACTGGTGGTAACTTCCGGGGCAGGATCAGAAACACGGATCGTGATCGGTATCGTGATTCTATTCGGCGTGGCTTTCTCAGCGCTGTTTACCCTGATTGTCGTGCCAATGGGATATCAGCTCATTTCACGCCGCACGAAAAACCAGGGAGCAAACGTCAGAAAACTCGAAGCCGCACTGGCAGAATCAGAAAAGAACCGCCAGACTCAAGCCGGTTGACGAATCCCGTCCTGCGTGAATTCATACTCCGCTTTCACTACCAGATGATGCTCCTTTCAAAACAATCCACTTTGTCCCTGTTGAACGCTGGATTCATCAGTTTGATTCTCGTGACGACCTTTGCAGGTTGCGTCGTGGGCCCGGACTACCTGCGGCCCGGTGTGCAGAATCAGCTACCCCAAAAATTCGACGCACCTGAAGGCTGGAAACTTGCTGAGCCCGGAGACGAAACCAAACTGAACAGCTGGTGGACCCGATTCAACGATTCTCAGTTGAATCGTCTCATCGAAGGCGCAACGGCAAACAACCAGGATCTCGCCGCGGCGTTTCATCGAGTGGAACAGGCGCGCTCCATCACATACCGCACCCGGGCCGCGTGGCTTCCGGCAGTTGACCTCGAACCGTCAGGCCGTCGCAACAAGCGCTCAGCCACGGTTAGTAACACCTCCACCAACCTGACCGGCGTCACCACGACAAATCTGGCCCTGCCTCTGGTTATTGATTACGAGATTGACCTCTGGGGACGCCTTCGCCGGGCGATTGAAGCCGCAGAGGCCGAATACCTCGCCAGCGAATCCACTTATCGACAGGTGCTCCTCACCCTGCAGACTGAGCTCGCCAGCCGGTATTTCGAACTGCGTGCTGCTGATGCAGAGATTGCGATCTTCGAAGAAGCGCTCGGGCTGCGCAAGAAGTCGCTCGAACTTAATCAACAGCGCTTCGATGCAGGTGACACGGATGAAGTGGATGTTTCCCGGGCAGAAACCGAACTGTCCGCAACCGAGACCGAGCTTATCGCTATTCGCCAGAATCGGGAACAAATCGAAAACGCCATCGCAGTTCTTACTGGAAAGCCTTCTTCCGGTTTTCACATTTCCCCGAAGCCGCTCAATTCAACCCCGCCAAAATTCCCCGCCTCTGTGCCGAGCGAATTACTTGAACGCCGTCCGGACATTGCAGCAGCTGAGCGTCTCATGATGGCTGAGAATGCGCGTATCGGTGTGGCAAAAGCGGCCTTCTATCCAACTGTTCGAATTGTGGGAGACGTTGGACTTGAGAGCGGAAGCATTTCGAACCTCTTTGATTATTCGAGCCGCACCTGGGGCCTCGGGCCGGAGATCACATTTCCTGTCTTTGATGCCGGTAAGAATAAGTCCGAACTCGCCCGGTCAGAGGCACGCTACGACGAGACGGTTGCCAGTTATCGTCAGAGTATCTTAAAAGCAGTTCAGGAAGTCGACGACGCCCTTGTCGGCATTGAAAGACTTGCACAACAGGCAGCTTCTCAGGATCGAACTATTGCCGCAGCCGGTCGCACCGTTGACTTATCACGTCAGCGATACGATGCCGGAGTCGTTGCCTACTTCGAAGTCGTGGATGCCCAGCGCACTGAACTCGATGCCCGACAGGGTGCCGTTCGCATCAGGGCCGCCCGCCACCTCGCCGCTGTTTCACTGGTGAAAGCGCTCGGTGGCGACTGGAAATAGAGACCGGACGCCTACCGATTACTTCTCAAAGATCTCGGTGAAGAATGCCTTCATGGCTTCCCAGGATTTCTTGTCGGCTTCCTCATTGTAAGCCGCTCCCTTTGATGGATCATCGCCTGCGAACTTCTGGGTAAAGGCGTGAACTGCACCGGGGTATTTCACCAGTTCATAGTCCACATCCGCAGCCTTCATTTCTTTCTCGAAAGCCGCCACTTCATCGGCAGGCACAAAGGGATCATCTGCACCATGAAGTGCGAGCACATCGCCTTTGATATTCTTCGCATCTGCCGGGGTCGGTGTACCCAGGCCTCCATGGAAACTCACAACACCTTCGACATCAGCCCCGCTGCGCACCAATTCCAGAACACCGGTTCCACCAAAACAATACCCAATCGCGGCAATGTTCGAATCATCCGTCTGGTCGAACCCTTTCGCCACGGCAAGGCCATCGTTCAGGCGCTTGCGATAAAGTTCCCGGTCGCCCTTATATTTACCTGCCATTTTGCCAGCCTCGGGTGGCTGAGGACGGATGCCTTTTCCATAAATATCGACGGCAAAAACATTGTAACCCAGCTCAACCAACATCTTCGCCCGCATCTTTTCGTAGTCAGTCAGGCCCGTCCATTGATGAACAATGACAACAGTAGGTCGTTTACCCTCAACGGAATCATTGTAGGCATGCCATCCTTCGCAGGTGACATCGCCGGACTTATATTCAACGGCCTTCTCCACCAATCCCGCTTCGAGGTTCATGGTTGAGGCAGTGAGAATTCCAATGGCAGACAAGAAACAGCTTAGTTTTTTCATGGTTTTTAAGACGAGTGATCAGTTCTCAACTGACAATATACCGACAAGTTTAACAACGACTACGCACTTGCAACCGCCCCTGACGCCACGCAAACTTACGGAATGCAGAAAACATCCCTGATATTGGCCCTCCTTGCGCTGGTTTCGATCCCGGTCGCTCACTTCGCGCAGGAAAAAGACGGCTTCGTCTCCCTCTTCAATGGCAAAGACCAGTCCGGTTGGCGCAATCCTTTTGATTGGGGTAAAGTCGAAGTGAAAGATGGAGAATTCCATCTCACAGCGGAAAAGAAGTTCTTTCTAGTGACTGAGAAGGAGTATTCAGACTTTGTTTTTGAAGGTGACGTTCACCTTCCTGAAGGCAAAGCGAACTCAGGCTTCATGTTTCGCTGCCACGTCGAGCCGAACAAAGTTTTTGGTTACCAGGCCGAGTGTGACGGATCTGAACGTCGCTGGTCCGGTGGTCTCTATGATGAAGGCCGCAACAAATGGATCTGGCCGGGCAAAAAAGGAAACAGCCAGTTGAAAGAAGCTCTCGCATGGGAAGAAGAATCGCTGGCTCACTTTGCCAAGGATGAAGTCAAGAATGCCCTGAAGCGTAACGGATGGAATACCTACCGGATTACCTGCAAAGGCAACAAGATCAAAATTGAAGTCAACGGAGTCGTTACAACTGAGCTCGAGAACGACATCGACGCCAAGGGCTTCATCGGCATCCAGCACCACGGCGAAAAAGGCGCCACTTATCGCTTCCGCAATCTTCGGATCAAGGAGCTCTAAGAAAAGCAGCTGAAGACCGGTCTTTCCCGACCGGTCTTCAAACCGAACCGCCCTCCCCCTGCTCATGACCCAGGACGAAGCTATTGCCAAGATCGAAGCGGCGTGCAAAACCATCTCACTTGAGATGATGAAGGTGACCCCGACCGCCCGCCAATTGCAAGACGAAGCCACCACTGCGGCTGTTGTTGAAGCAAGCTACAAGCTCACGATCGAGCTGGAAGTGATCAAGAAGAAGCTGATTCAGCTGAAGGGACGGGATGACTCAAGTGAATTGTGAAGAAGCCGTTGCGGTCGAAGTCTGAACGACCCTTAATCGTCTTTGCCGTTCTCATATTTCTCAGCGTTGCCGCAGGTATCACTGATTTCATCTGCTATTACTTTTACCTCCGGGATCTCGGCCTGGGCTGGCTTGATACACCCAGCTGGGGACAGAGGATGGAATATTTAAAGTCACCTATTGGTGGCACATTAACTCTGCTCGGGCTCGCCCCCTATCCTGCTATTCTCCTGTGGGTGTGGATTCAAAAGCCAAAGAATTAGCCAATTGCAGGGCCTCAACGGTCCACACCATTGGGTAAATCCGCTCGAAATACCACAGCTTCGCAAAATAGAAGCCTATCGGACTGGCGGGGAATTGCGTGCCGTTCCCGGTAGCGTCGATGAGCCAGCGCGCTCCGTTCTCATTCTGCTCACCCGCACATGCCAGAGCTGAAATGGCCAGCGCCGTTTCTTCAATCGAGCTCGGTGTGTCGGATCCTCCGCCCCAGCCGCCATCGGGATTTTGATTGTCCTTCAGCCAGCGAATCGCATCGCCGGCCAATTCCTGTTCGCCCATCGCCAACAATGCTCGCAAGACCATTGATGTCCCGTAGGTCGGATTCTCTTCATCGCGTTTCAAATGCTGATTCCCAAACCACAAGGGAGTCCACGAGCCATCACGGTTCTGCGTGTCGACCAGAAACCGTCGCCCTTCAGCGATTCCGACTTCGATCCGGCTCTGTATTTCAGGAGGCATTTCATCTTTCCACACCAGCCATGCACGAATCGCATGAGCGGTAAGATCCGGACTGCTGCGATCAAATGGAAGCGCTCCCCATCCCCTGCAAAACGTCGGCATGCCCCCGTCCCGGTTCTGCAAGTCGAGCAACCAGACGACAGCGGCTTCAGCTTCCGTCTTTCGTGAAGGATCCAGTAACTTTAAAGCCAAAAGCGTCCCCGGCGTATCGTCTGCATCCGGAACTCCGCCGGACAAATCAGTCCACGCCCAGCCGCCCGGCGGCGAGTTCGTAAACGGGTGGGTTTCCTTATACTGCTGATCCAGTAACCAATTCAACACCGCTTCACGATCCAACCCTGTTGGTTCATCGAACGAACCCTGTTGGTTCGTGGAAAGGGCCTTCACCGCCAAGGTGGTCGCCCAGGTTGCCAGGTTGGTATCGATCGGCCAACTGCCGTCTTCGCGAACATTTTCCGTGAGAAACTGGACTCCCTTTTTGGCAACCGGGTGATCCTTTTGCCCCGCAGATGCGAGTGCCATAGTCACAAAACTGGTGAGCGGTGCGGCTTCAAGAAATCCCCCGCTTTCAGGCTGGATTTCGCTCAGCAAATCAGACGAACGTTTTCGCCACGCACACTTGCGAATCAGATGCGGAAGCGGCGAAAACACATTCCGGTGCCGGGCGTATCCAATCGCAATCAATGCAGGCAAGGCGTAACTGACGACTGGCAGCTTCAAAATGGCGAACCATTCGCGAGGACAAACCGAAAGCTCAAACGGCATCGCCGGAACATGCTTCCATCCGTTTTTCCCCAATCGTCCGCAGATCGCGCAAAGCATGAGAATAGGGACGGAGAAAGTCCGGTCTTTGCCATAACGTGCCGAAACGGTCTCAGCTATCGCATTGGGTGCCAGAGATCCGACGTAGTCACGAATCCACGAGGAGGCTTGATAAATTGAGCGTCGTCGATCGACGGAGGCATCCTCCAGGACATCTCCGAAGCGTGAGAGAGCACTCCACGCAAGAAGCGTGGTGGATATGTTAGAAGCGCTTTTCACTGTATCCCCCCAACCACCGTCGGCATTCTGGTTCCCGATGAGCCATTGGCATCCCCGTGCCACGTAGCGGTTGTGCTTTTCCACATCAACGCAGCCCAGTGCTACAATTGCTGTTGCGGTCGACAACGCGGATGTCGACAACTCCCCTTCCCAGTGCCCGGCATCGTTGCGCTCAGCCAGCAGCGCCGCGCGGGAATTTGTGAGTGCTTCGGAAACGTTGTCCATCACAATGCCAAATGCCCCAATGCAAGCAACCCGTAGTAGGTGTATTCGATATCCAGATCGTCATCGTCCCACGTCCCGTGAAACCCGCCTTCGGCAGTCCACAGCGTGTCGACAAAATCGAGGACTCGCTCTTTTTGAGCCGAGAAATCCAGCTGCAATCCATCCAGAGCATGCAAAGCCACCGCAGTGGTCAGCAAGTCAGGCATCGGAGCCATGGGGAATGGCTGGAAGCCTCCGGATTCGTGGAAGCAATTCAGAATCCACGGTCCGGTTTCAGCTGGAACGGGGAGACGCAGGTTCCGGCATAGCGTCACCGCAGCGGCTGTCGCAGGGATGTTCGGGATGGGTAGATCGACGTCGTTCGCCCAGGCCCCGCCGGGAACGGCCAGTGATTGAATACACTGACGAACTCCGTCGGTATTGGGGATTTCCCGGTGATGATCTGAGTAAGCTCCGTAAGCGAGAAAACAGGCGTAGGCCGATCCCGTTTCCGGATTGTCGTCATCCTGATTGTAGCCACCATCCGCTGTTCGGAAGGTTTCTATTTTTGAAAAGATCTCATCAAGCCCTTCTTTCATCGAAACCGCTGACATCCCCCGGGCGAGACAACAGAGGTGGACAAAATCGAGGTCAGCGAGACTGCCGGCTTTCTCCTTAAAGAATCGCCGAAGGTCTTCCGCAGGCAATTCAGCTTGCAGTGCGGTCAGCGTATCGATGGCAAAACAGGTGTAATAGAGGTCAGCCACTCCATCCCGATCATGAAACCCTCCGCTCTCGTGTTGCTGTGAGCGGACAAACTTTTCGATCAATTCACAGGCATCGCCCAGAATGGACGGTGCCAATCGGGCGACCTGAAGCATTTCTAATCGGAGAGACATGGGTCGGGAGTGTCAAACAAGCCGTCTAAAGATTCAAGTGCGGCTAAACGGTGAAGCCTCAATGTTTTTTGATCTGCCTCCAGCCCATGAAACGACTTCAGATCGAAGCCGCTTTATCCAAAACAACGGGCCGGTTCGGATCGTTGGCATAAAAATGCGCGAGCCCGATCGCGAGGGCATCGGCGGCATCGTGTGGAGGTGTTTCGGTTAAATGAAGCAAAGCCCGCATCATAAATGCCACCTGCTGCTTGTCAGCCGCACCCCGACCCACAACCGCCTGTTTCACCCGCTTCGGAGCATATTCAAAGACTTCCATCCCGTGCTCCGCGGCAGCTAGTATGGCAGCCCCCCGGGCGGCGCCCATCGTGATTGCCGTCTTGTAGCTTTGAACAAAGATAACGCCTTCAACGGCACACACTTCGGGGGAAAACTCATCAATCACATCTTTGAGCTGCTCACGAATTCTCACCAGGCAGCCTGACTGACGAAGCTTCGGCTGGTTCTTAATGACCCCATAGGTCAGCGCTTTGAAATCCACTTTGCCACCGCGGATTCGGGGATCCGGCGCGATGCGTTCAACAACGGCGTAGCCGGTGTTGCGGAGTGCTGGATCGATGGAGAGGACGCGCATTATCAAAGCGGAAATTAGCCTCCTATTGCCGTATCCGCCACAGACAATATTTCAGCAATCCGAAACAACAGCCTTCACCTTATTGCTTGAAACGACATTTTTTTTGCCGTGCCAACTTCCACGGAAAGCCGCAATATCCTGGCCCCCCTTATGAAGCACGCTTTCCTCGCCGCCGTTTTATTGCTACTCACCTACCCGGCCAGCGTTTTAGCTAAGGAAAGCCCCCGCCCCAACATCGTTTTCATTCTCGCTGACGATCTGGGCTGGGCCGACACGACGCTTTACGGTCATACCTCGCTCTACGAAACACCCCACATCGAACGGCTGGCGAAACGGGGGATGACTTTCACCAACGCCTATTCCGCCAGCCCGCTTTGCTCTCCGACCCGATCGAGCATCCTCACCGGTCTCCACCCGGCACGAACCGGCCTGACAACTCCAAACTGCCATTTGCCTAAGGTCGTTCTCAAAGCCACGCCGGGTGTCAGCGCCGCAGCCGGTCAGAAGGCTGTCCAGCCCAATCCTGTGACCCGACTTGATCCGAAATTCGAAACCATCGCGGAACGGTTGAAAGAAGAGGGATACACCACCGGTCATTTCGGGAAATGGCATTTGGGGAAAGAACCCTACTCGCCGCTTGAGCACGGTTTTGATGTCGACATTCCTCATTGGCCGGGCCCCGGGCCGGCCGGCAGCTTTGTCGCTCCCTGGAAGTTTCCCGATTTTGATCCGGACACCCCGAACCAGCACATAGAAGACCGGATGGCCAGAGAAGCTGTCGATTGGATGACGGCCAACAAGGACAAGCCCTTTTTTCTGAACTATTGGATGTTCAGTGTTCATGCTCCTTTCGACGCGAAGAAGGAACTGATCGACAAGTATCGCCCCCGGATCGATCCAAAAAATCCGCAACGCAGCCCGACTTATGCCGCCATGATCGAGAGTATGGATGATGCTGTCGGCACCCTGCTGGATTCGCTCGATAACCTCGGCGTCTCGGACAATACGGTGATCATCTTTTTCTCCGACAATGGCGGCAACATGTACAACGAGGTTGATGGAACGACTCCCACTTCCAACACTCCGCTTCGCGGCGGCAAAGCCACGATGTATGAAGGTGGCATTCGGGTGCCGATGATTGTGAGCTGGCCCGGGAACATCGCCCCCGAAACCAAAAGTGCTGCGTTGGTTCAGAGCTGTGATTTTTACCCCACCATCCTGGAGATGCTGGTTCTAAAAGCAAAACCTGATCAAAAATTCGACGGAGTCGACCTGTCACCCGTTTTCAACGGAGGCGGGATCGAGCGTGATGCCATTTTCACTTACTTTCCCCACAACCCACCCGTTCCCGACTGGGTGCCGCCTTCGGTCTCCGTTCACCGGGGTGACTGGAAATTGATTCGCCTCTTCTTTCAGGGCGAAAACAGCGCTCACCGGTATTTACTCTTCAATCTGGAAGATGACATTGGTGAGAAGAAGAACCTTGCAGCTGAAAAGCCTGAAATCGTAACGGAACTCGACGCTCTGATCGAAGGATTTCTCAAAGACACCAACGCTGTCCAGCCCATTCCCAATCCAAATTTCGATCCTGCAAAATATCGCCCCGAAGATGAGGGAAAAAATCGCGTTCGCAGTAAAAAGCCAGCTCCCAAAAAAGACGATGGAAAGGTCAGCGGCTGGACTCCCCGAAATTCAAACGCCACGTTAAAAGATGGAATCATCAGGGTTCAATCCAATGGTGCAAAACCGTTTCTCGGTATCGGCGCCGGAATGAGCGGTCCTGTGACTGCCAGCTTTCGCATTCGTGCCGGGAATGGCGGGTCGGGTAAAATTGCCTGGGTGCCGGAAGATAAAAAAGAGCGCACCGTTCCATTCAATATCGACGGCGCGGATTGGCAGACTCTCAATGTGAAGCTCCCGGCTAAAGGTTCATTGGGAATCTTTCGCATTTACCTCCCTGCCGAAAAACAGGTGGTTGAACTCGATTGGCTTGAACTGAAGCCCGAAACGGGTCAGCCCCGTCGCTGGGATTTTTCCCAATGAGTTCCTGTTTTCCCCGAAATGAACTAAAAAAAGAAATATTTGAACCCCGTGCGACCATTTCCCCATTCATAAGCCATTCCTGAACCAGGTACGACCATTGTAACCATTGGTGAGTCATTCCTGAACCAGGTACGACTATTGTAACCGTTGGTGAGTCATTCCTGAACCAGGTACGACCATTGTAACCGTTGGTGAGTCATTCCTGAACTGGGTACGACCATTGTAACCTTTCGTGAGTCATTCCTGAACTGGGTACGACCATCGTAACCTTACATGAGTCATTCCTGAACCGGGTACGACCATTGTAACCTTACAGGTGCTGTACCCGGACTGAGTGATCCCTCCCCCAATAGATAGACAGCCAGATGACATCAATGCGTTCCAGATACTGAAACGTTTCCGTTGGCAACCTGACGCCTCATAGTATGCCTTTTATTCCACAATCCCCGAAAAATTCTGCTCGAATTCCCCCGTGCCCGTGCGCACAGGTCGTTATCCCGCTTGCGAAAGCTCCCGGGATTCATTCCGTATACGAATTTAACTCGTAACACCCCTGCCATCTCCTTTAAAAGCCTCTTATAACATTCAAGATTTATGAAAACGAAAGCCCTCTTATTATTTCTACTCATGCCGTTTCTCGCGACGGCTCAGGACGACGGTTTTAAACCGCTCTTCAACGGCAAAGATCTGGCCGGGTGGGACGGTAACCCGCAACTGTGGTCGGTTGTTGATGGAGTCATCACCGGCATTACCAAGTCACCGGAAGATCTCGCCTACAATCAGTTCCTGATCTGGCGCGGCGGTAAGGTGAAGAATTTCGAGCTGAAAGCGAAGATCAAAGTCGAAGGCAACAACTCGGGTATCCAGTACCGCAGCAAGGAAATGCCTGACATCGGAAAGTGGTCGATCTCCGGCTATCAGTGCGATGTGCATCCGACTCCTGAGAATAATGCCATGATGTACCACGAAAAGGGACGTGGGATTATCGCAAAGAACGGTCAGGACGTGGTGATTGATCCTGAAGGAAACAAATGGCTTGTAGCAGAGCGGGATCCAGTCGCTGTCGACACAGCGAAGTGGCATGAATACACCATCATCGCCAAGGGGAACAACCTCACTCACAAGGTAGACGGCAAAATCACAGCTCATATCATCGATCATGACAAAGCGGGTCGTTCAATGGAAGGGCTGCTCGCCATACAAATTCACCGGGGCCCTGCGATGTCAGTTCAGATCAAAGACATCATGTTGAAAGAGCTTCCGGACGGTGGCGAGATTTCTTTCGAGAAGACCAACGTGCCTAACGACGCCCAGATGATTGAAAAGCCTGCTCCCAAAGGAAAGGGCAAAGGTGCTGCCAAAGCGATGCCTAAGGGGAAAGGTAAAGCAGCCAAAGCAAAAGCGGCTCCGAAGAAGAAAGGGAGAGCGAAAGAGGTGGGACCGGCAATCGGCCAGAATATCGCGACTCCTGTCGACCGCATCAAGACCCTGCCGGGATTCAAAGCCGAGTTGCTCTATTCCGTTCCCGGCGGCGATCAGGGATCATGGGTCGCGCTATGCAGTGATCCTGACGGGAAAATCTATGCAAGTGATCAATACGGCGACCTTTACTCATTCAACCCGCCTGCAGCCGGCGGAGTCTTGAAAAAATCAGACGTCAGCAAGGTTCCAGTCAATATTCGCGCAATCAACGGCATGGTGTTTTCCGACGGTGCAATCTACGCCGGAGTGAATGACTACGAGCAGAAGATGACGAGCGGGCTCTACCGGATTTCCGATTCCGATGGCAACGGCGAGATGGACAAAGCTGAATTGCTGCGCGGGTTTGAATCAAAAAGTGACCACGGAGTTCATGCTGTCGTGCCAACCCCAGATGGCGAGGGATTCTATCTCATCACCGGAAACAACGCCGTTCTGACTGAGACGGAGGACTCCTCACCTGTTGCGAAGAACTGGGCTGACGATCATCTCCTGCCCCGTATGCCGGACGGACGCGGCCACAACCGCTCCGTTCTCGCACCGGGCGGCATTGTCTACAAAGTGTCGAAGGACGGCCAGAAGTTTGAGATCTTTGCGTCCGGTTTCCGCAACATCTATGGCGGCGATGTAAATCGCGAAGGCGAGCTCTTCACCTATGACGCTGACATGGAATACGATTTCAATACCCCGTGGTATCGCCCGACCCGGGTGAATCACGTCGTCAGTGGCGGGGAATACGGATGGCGGAACGGCGCAGGAAAATATCCGGAGTTCTTTCCCGATACACTCCCGGCAACCCTCAACATCGGTCCGGGATCTCCAACGGGCACGCGCTTCGGATACGGCGCTAAGTTCCCCCACAAATACCAGGGCGCATTCTATGTTCTCGATTGGAGCTGGGGAAAATTGTATGCCGTTCACCTCACACCCGACGGCGCCAGTTACTCGGCAACCAAAGAGGATTTTGTCACCGGCGCCCCGCTTCCGATTACCGACCTGATCATTCACCCGAAAGACGGGGCGATGTATTTTGCCATCGGCGGCCGACGCGTTCAGTCCGGCTTGTATCGGGTGACCTATACCGGTGATGAAGACACATCCCCGCTGCCACCAACGGCAACAACGGCACAACCCGAATCGACCGCGCTCCGTCAGCTTCGTCATCAACTTGAAGAATTCCATGGCAAGCAGGACCCTGCGGCCATCGATGCAGCCTGGCCGCATCTGGATCACGAAGACCGCTACATTCGCTGGGCGGCCCGGGTCGGTCTTGAGCACCAGCCTGCAAGGAGTTGGGGCGACAAAGCACTCAACGAAAGCGTTGCCGGCAAGCAACTTCCGGCACTGATGACTCTGGCGCGCGTTTCCAACGCCGGTCCAGCTCATCGCGCTGCGGACGCAAAAGTCGATACCGCTACGCGGGACAAAATTCTCGCAGCCCTCTTGAAGCTCGACTTTGCAAAACTCTCTCATGAGGAGAAGCTTGTTCACGTTCGCACGGTTCAGATTGCGCTTCACCGGGCCGGCGATCCTGATCAGGCGACGGTTGACGCCCTGATCGCACAACTCGACCCTGCTCTTCCAGCAGATAACTTTCCGGAGAACTGGCTGTTGCTGGAAACCCTCGCCCACCTGCAGGCACCGGGCGCAGCCGGGAAAGGCATGAAGTTGATTGCCTCCGCAATCGGTCAGGAGCAGCAACTGCAACACGCACGCAGCCTGCGCTTTCTCAAGACCGGCTGGACTCCGGAGTTGCGGGAAGCCCAGCTCAACTGGTTCCTCAAAGCCGCCAATTACAAAGGCGGCGCGAGCTTTGATAAGTTCATTGAGTTCATCCGCAATGACACCCTGGCGACCTTCACCGATGCCGAGAAAAAGCAACACGCTGAGCTCATCGCAAAAAAAGCAGAGCGGAAGTCTGCAATTGAAAACGTGGGCGCAGTCTTTGCCGGTCGGACACCGACCATGTGGACACTCGATCAATTGAGTGCTGCAGCAAAAGACGGCATGACCGGTCGTGATTATGAAACCGGCAGAAAAATGTTCGCCGCTGCGGCCTGTTATGCCTGCCACCGTTTTGGAAACGAAGGCGGCATGACCGGTCCGGATTTGACGGGTTCAGGCGGACGTTACAGCCCGCATGACTTGCTCGATCAGATCATCAACCCCAGCAAAGAGATCAATGAGCAGTTCGCTCCGATCGTCGTGACCAAGAACAACGGAGACGTTGCCAGCGGCGTCGTGGTGAACCTGAGCGGAGACAACGTGACCATCAACACCGATGTGAGTGATCCCAATCAGCGCATGAACATCGATCGCAAAGAAGTGAAGAGCATCGAGGTCAGCAAAGTTTCTCCAATGCCACCGATGTTGCTTTCCATGTTGAAAGAAGACGAGGTTCTCGACCTTCTCGCCTACATCCTCAGTGGAGGAGATAAAGAGAACGAAATGTTTAAGAAGTAAGTTCCGGCTTACCCGATCCAACAGGGTTGGTTCATCGAACCGACCCTGTTTGATTGGAACATGGCCGTCTTGCGGTAGGGGAACATGGCCGTCTGGCATTTACCCGCCTCTAACTTTGCTCCGGTTAATTCAACCCAATAGAATCCGTTTTCACGAATGGAGGGATGGGGCAACCGATTGAATCGGCAATCGCGCGGATCATTTCTGCCTCATCACTGGTGACGTGTTCGTCCGCCATCACCGTTCGGCCGCAGGCAAAGAGCAGCCGCTTCTTCACCAGCGGAGTGGACTCAGCGAAGCGATCCAACGCCTCGTCGATACTCTGTAACCCGCAGTTCTCCGGCGGCTGAAACTCGAGTGTGCCGTAGGTTTCGCCCTCGATTTCACGAGCCCCGTGCCGGAAGGCGGCCTGCATTTCGGCGTCTTTGCCTTTGTTTCCGACAGCCGCGAGCGTGGTGACCAGAATCGCAGCCTCCTTCTCCAAAGCACCAATTTTCCGGTAGCGAATACGCATCGGATTCTTGTGACCGAAGTAAATATCCAGGTGACGACGAATGATCTTCTGCAGGCTGAATTCGAACAGATCAATCTGCCGGTCGCTGGCCATGAGATGTTCGATCGTTTGGCGAAAGACCGTGTATTCATTCGGAGACAGCCGGCGCAGTGTAGGGATCGCCAGATCGATCAAGGCAATCTTCACCGCAGAGTGGATGTCCCGAATTTCTTCGTGAAATCCCATGGCTGCTTTATAGACACCCTCCCCACAGGTTTGCCGCAACTGGCTCAGTTCCGCATTTCGCAGGCTGTCATCCTGCGCCAGAAGCAGAGCGAAGACAAGGGCCTGCGCCCCGCTTTCATTGTGAGCTGCCTGATACCAATGCTCAGGAAACCTTCCGTGCAGATCCTGCCCCAAATCAACTTGCTCACGGTGTACTGAGCTCATGCTCTCGATCGCCTCAGCCTCCGACATCTTCAATGGCGGCGCGTTCTGATTGTGAGCCATGGCGATGCCTGCCGCAGCCGCGCTGACGGGACGTTTTTTCAGTCCATGGCGAACCAGATCATCCGGATCCCCTTCCAGGTCTGCCGTGACCACCTTGGTCAGCTTTCCGTCCCACGATTGGTCAATTCGTTTGATCCTAACGTCCAGCGGCGGGTGAGTCGCGAAGCTCCGCCCCAGAGCGCTGCTGCCAAAGAACATGTGACTGGCTTCCTCCGCCATCGGATGAAGGATGGCTGACTTCCTCGCGTAGCCCCCGATCTTCTTAAGCGCTCCGGCAATCCCGTCAGGGTTCCGGGTGAATTGCACCGCTGAGGCATCCGCCAGAAATTCACGCTGACGTGATACTGCCGCCTTGATCAGCTTGGCGAAAAACATCCCAATGTATCCAATAATTATCAGCGCGAGGCCAATCCCCAGCATCACCAACGCCCCGTTCCCCGAGTCCCGACTGCGCGACCGACCGCTGAAGGAAGCCCCGCGCAGGAGCATCTGGCCAATCATCGCGATAAACAAAATCCCGAACAGCCAACCGATCAGCCGCATGTTGAGACGCATATCTCCATTGAGAATGTGAGAGAACTCATGAGCAATCACGCCCTGCAATTCATCCCGGGACAAAAGCTTCATACAGCCCCGGGTCACGCCAATCACCGCATCAGACGTTGATTTCCCGGCGGCGAATGCATTGATGGAATCCTCATTATCCATCACGTAAACCTCTGGAACCGGAACCCCGCTGGCGATCGCCATTTCCTCAACAATATTGATCAGCCGCTGCTCATAAAAATCAGTCGAGCTTGAACTTAACAATCGCCCTCCCAGCTCGGTAGCGACAACTTTCCCACCGGCCGACAGTTGCATGGTCTTATAACCGGACCCGGCAAAGATCACCACAATCGTCGCAATGATACAGGGGACGACAACCTCCCACTGGAACAACTTTCCGGACTGAACGATCTGCTCCCCCTCTCCACTTGCGAAAGTCAAAACCAGACTCACCACCACACAGACCGACGCCACCACGCCGACCACAGCGAGAATAAAGTACAGAACCAGAACGTGGGTTTTCTTCCGCGCCTGCTCCTGGTGTTCGAAGAAATCCATTCAGCGAAAATCGGGAAACCTACAGGATTAAAACTCCACCTTCACCACGTCGCGCTCCTTCTCATCCGCAATCTCAAACATGGTCGCCGGAACGAAGTTGAACATGCCGGCAATAAAGTTGGCGGGGAATGATTCGGTCTTGTTGTTGTAATTCATCACCGCGTCGTTGTACGACTGTCGGGCAAAAGCAACCTTCGACTCTGTCGAAGTCAGTTCCTCCTGAATTTGAAGCATGTTCTGGTTACTCTTCAGCTCAGGGTAACTCTCACTCAAGGCAAACATCTTACCTAACATTCCACCCAGGCCGCTTTCCGCTTGAGCCAACCCCTGAATCGCTGCGGCATCGCCGGGATTCGCACTCGCCATCTCACGGGCGGACGTCGCCGCATTCCGTGCCTGGATCACTGCCTCCAATGTCTCCCGCTCATGCTTCATAAATCCCTTGGCCGTCTCGACGAGGTTGGGAATCAAATCATGCCGGCGCTTCAACTGAACATCGATCTGAGAGAACGCATTCTTATAGCGGTTCCTCAATTTCACCAGGCCGTTGTATAGCCCGATCACGAATACGATAGGCAGAACGACGATTGCAATAACGATCAACGTAATTATAATGGGGCTCATAACAGATTGGTTCTTTTGTGATAATTCTCTCTTCTTTGCGACGTCTGATCTATTCAGACGTTGCAAGTAAAGCGCACCATGCGGCTTTTATCGATTACAAAAGCTGATCCGGTTTGGAACATCGTATCAGCGCTTATACTTCTCTCGACGCAGTTCGCTCCCGCTTCGGCCGCCGAACCGGTCGATTGGAAACCTGTCGGCAAATCCGATCTATCCGACATTCCAGACCCTCCCCGCGAATTCCGGGGCGTCTGGATCGCCACCGTCTACAATCTGGACTGGCCGAGCAAGCCGGGGCTTCCTGTTGCCGTGCAAAAAGCAGAGCTGAAGGGTATCTTCGACCGCGCCAAAGAACTCAACCTCAATGCCGTCGTTTTTCAGGTTCGTACCATGTGCGACGCGCTTTACGATTCTCCGCTCGAACCCTGGTCCTACTATCTCACCGGTAAAGTCGGAAAGAAGCCGGATCCCTTTTATGATCCTCTGGAGTTCGCCGTTGAAGAAGCCCACAAACGGGGACTGGAGCTTCACGCTTGGATCAATCCCTACCGCGCTCTCACCGGTTACTACGGAGACGGCGTCCCCAACGAACATATCAGCGCCTCCTACCCCTGGCTGGTTCACAAGAAAGGCGGCCATTCCTGGCTCGATCCATCCTCCACTTTCGTTCGAAACCGGGTGCTCACCATCGCTTTCGATATCGTCAATCGATACAATGTCGACGGCCTCCATCTCGATGATTACTTCTACCCTTATCCGGGCAAGGGTGAATACGAAGGCAACCTCGACGATGAGGAAAACTGGTCCCGCTTCAAACTGAACGACGAGGAGAACACAGAAAAAGCGGACTGGCGACGGGAGAACGTAAACGAACTCATCAAGAACCTCTACCTCGACATTAAGAGGCATCGTCCCTGGGTAAAAGTCGGCATCAGCCCTTTTGGAATCTGGAAGACCGGCACTCCGGAAAATATTCGGGGCCTCAGCTCCTACTCGCAGATCTTCACCGACTCAAGAAAATGGCTGCGGGAAGGCTGGGTCGATTATTTCTCCCCTCAACTCTATTGGAAGAACGAGGGCCCCCAGAGTTTCATGAAACTCTACGACTGGTGGCAGGAGGAGAATGTCCACGGACGCCACATCTGGCCCGGGATTGCCACCAGCCGGATCGGCGACGCCAAGACAGGTGGCGGGGAAAGTGATGGCCGTGACGCTGTTGAGCTTCTGGAACAGATCAGCCATACCCGGGAGAAAATCGCCGGCTCCCCCGCGAGTGGTCAGCTCCATTGGCACTGGGAAGCCTTCGCCACAAACCGGGGGGGGATCAGCCGGATGATCACCAAGAACCGCTATGCTGACCGGGCACTCACACCCGACAGTCCCTGGCTGGCCGGACAGGGTGCTGAGAATGAACCTGAAGAACCCGCTCCCCTACCCAAAGCCGTAGACATTTCGCTGATCGAAAACCCGGCTATCGCCGCTGCCCGGAAACTGAAAGAAGAAATCGCTAAAGCAGAAGCGGAAGCCGCTAAAAGCAAGAAACCCGGTGACGATGAGAAAGCGGACAAGAGCAGCGCAGCCGCTGAGAAGGCCAACGCCGAAGCTAAGCTTGCCAAAGCCGGGAAAACCGGAGACCTCCCCGACAGTTCCGACAAAGGCGGCGACGAATCAACCGCATCGCATCTGATCACCTGGAAAGGGTCTGAACCGAATCTCAAACCAAACTCCCATGCACGTTGGTGGGCTGTCCAAATTCAGACCGGCGAAGGGGAAGAAGCTGAATGGCGCTTACACGATATCAAGACCGCCAAAGGAACCACCTTCAGCTCCCCCATTGAAGACCCGGAAAAGATCACTCAAATCGCAATCCGCTCGGTCGATCGGATCGGAAACCTTGGCGAAGTGGTTTCCATTTTGAAGAAGTCCTCCAAGTGATCCGTCTTGTGGTTCTCAGAGACCAGAGGTGGCAGCCCGGTTGGCAAAAGCGCAGGAAAAACCCCCGTAAAACCTGCAAACTTTATTTGTTCATGAATAATTAGAGCCAACCGGACTGACACTGGTTTCAACCCTCTGGTTTGCTCACAAGCAAGGCTTGCGAGCATCTTAGGTATGAGCAGAGGCCGTGCCAAATGCCGATCCTAAATAGCCGAAATCACACATGAAATTTGATCCAGAGCATCCCACGATTCGATCAGCCACCCCTCAAGATGTCCCCGAAATTCTGACCATGATTGCGGAACTCGCTGAATTTGAGAGGCTCAGCCAGCAACTGATTGCGACCGAAGCTGATTTCACCGAGGCCCTTTTTGGCGATCATCCGGCAGCAGAAGCTCTCGTGGTGGAAGATCCAGCCAGTTCAGAAAGACTGATCGGTTACGCTATTTTCTTCTCTACCTTCTCCACTTTCGTCGGAAAACCGGGAATTTGGCTGGAAGACATCTACATCCGCCCGGATTTTCGCGGCGCGAAAGTGGGCAAAACTCTGTTACAAGCCGTGGCAAAAATCACCAAAGACCGCAACGCAGGTCGACTGGAGTGGTGCGTCCTCGACTGGAATCAGCGGGCCATCGACTTTTACAAACACATCGGGGCAGATGTCATGCCCGATTGGAGGATCTGTCGGCTCGACCGCGACGGGGTCGAAAGTTTCGCTGCAGCTGAATTCCCGGTTCAGGAAAGCTGAATAAATTGCAATTGGCGGCAACGCCCCTCCCGAGTAAGCCTCGGCTGATGCTGCAAATACTGACTCCCATTCATCACGCCGTCAGTGGCAAAGTTCCCTTTTTAAGGTTTCTTGATGCCTCATGAGCGACACCCCCGCGACAATCCTCAAAGCCACCTTCGGTCACGATCAGTTCCGCCCGGGGCAGGAAGCGGTGATCGACATCCTTTTGGCCGACCGTCCAGCGCTCGCTGTCTTTCCGACCGGAGGCGGAAAAAGCCTCTGTTTCCAACTCCCTGCTCTGATGCTGGAAGGGCTGACTCTGGTGATTTCACCCCTCATCGCATTGATGAAAGATCAGGTGGAGTCTTTGCAGCGAGTGGGGGTTTCCGCCGCCAGGCTCGATTCCACTCTCACCACTCAGGAAGTGCGGGAGATCTACGAGGGGATGGATCGCGGTGATCTCAAACTGCTCTACATCGCCCCCGAGCGAATGGGTAACGAAGGTTTCCTGAACAAACTTCGCCGCACCCGCATCAGTCTGCTGGCGATCGATGAAGCGCATTGTATTTCAGAATGGGGTCATAACTTCCGACCGGACTATCTTAAGATAGCGGGACTTGCCAGGCAGCTCGGGATCACTCGAGTCCTCGGCTTGACCGCTACCGCGACGCCCAAAGTTTCCGACGACATTCGCGCAAGTTTTGGCATTGCCCCTGAAGATCACGTACAAACCGGCTATCGCCGGGAAAACCTAAGCTTTCACGTAACGCCCTGCCGCTCAGAAGATAGAACCGATCTCCTGATTGATCGGCTGAAAAGCCGCCCTGCCGGGGCAACGGTCGTCTACGTAACACTCCAACGTACCGCCGAAGTGGTGGCAGGCGACTTGAAAGCTGCCGGTTTCAATGCCCGGGCCTACCATGCCGGGATGCGGGACGATCATCGCGCAGAAGTGCAGGACGGTTTTATGGCTGATACCGTCCAAATCGTGGTCGCGACCATCGCCTTCGGCATGGGGATCGACAAGGCTGATATCCGCTACGTCTATCACTTCAACTTACCGAAATCGCTGGAGAATTACATTCAGGAAAGCGGCAGGGCGGGACGGGACGGCGAACTCGCCATCTGTGAAATCCTGGCCTGCGCGGACGACCGGATTGTGCTGGAAAACTTTGTCTTCGGCGATACCCCATCGGAATCCGCTATCCGCTCTCTGGTCGAACACCTTCTGCTTCAGGGGGATGACTTCAGTATCTCGCGCTATGATTTGTCCGGCACGAAAGACATTCGTCCTCTCGTCATCGCCACGGCGCTGACTTACCTGGAACTGGAAGGCGTCCTCATCGCCGGCGGACCGTTCTACGGATCCTTTATGGTGAATTTTGTTTCGTCGATGCAGCAGATCATGGCGGGGTATTCCGCTGATCGGCAGGCGTTCCTGACAAAGATGTTCGACGCAGGGAAAATGGGCCGGAAATGGCTGACGATCGATGTCGCGGCTGTCTCCGCGGCGATTGCGGAACCGGAGTCGCGAATTCGCAAGGCTATTCAATACCTTGAAGAAATGGGCGACATCACCGCCAAGCCCAGCCAGCTCCGCCACGCCTACCAGTTGGGACCGGAGGAAACGCGGAACATCCCCGCCCTGACTGCGAAGTTGGTGCAGCTCTTTCAAAACCGTGAACAGGCAGAAGTCGTCCGGATCGAGAAGGTCATTGCCATCTGTGAATCCGGCACCTGTTTGACCCGGCAGTTTGTGAACTATTTCGGAGAGGACATGGCGGAAGATTGCGGCACCTGTGGCAATTGTCAGTCGCCTTCAAAAACCATTACCCCGCTGCCTTGCTCTATTGAAACCGATTTGTCGTCTGAACAAGTCGAGCTGATCCATCAGCTCCATGCTGAAAAACATGCCTCACTCCGCAAGCCACGGCAACTGGCCCGCTTTCTGTGTGGGATCACCAGCCCAGCTGCGACACGGGAACGGCTCACCTGGAAAGATGATCGCTTCGGCACCCTCGAACAGTTCCCTTTCCAAACCGTCCTCGCCCAGGCCGAGGCAATGATCACCTACTGAGAGGAGTTCTCTGGCCCCGAATCATGCGCGGATCTTGGCAAAATAAGCCTCCCGCCTGTGAAAGACTTGCGATTGTCGGAATTCTGGTCGAGTTGAAGACGAATTTTTTCGAACTCCGATGGAAATTGCCTGCCTTGACCTCGAAGGGGTGCTCATCCCCGAAATCTGGATCAACGTCGCCGAGCTGACCGGCGTCGACGAACTCCGCGCCACGACTCGTGACATCCCTGACTACAACGTGCTGATGCAGCAACGTCTTCGGATTCTCGACGAGAACGGACTGGGGATCGAACCGGTGCAGGAAGTGATCGATAAGCTCGATCCGCTGGAGGGAGCTCCCGAATTTCTCGACTGGCTGCGGGAGCGATTTCAGGTCGTGATCTTGAGCGATACTTTCTACGAATTCGCAAAACCACTGATGAAGAAACTCGGCTACCCGGCGCTCTTCTGCCACAAGCTGTCGATCTCAGACAGCGGCAAGATAACGGACTACCATCTGCGGATGGAGGATCAGAAGCGGGAATCCGTGAAGCGTTTTCACGAGCTGAACTTCAAGACAATCGCAACCGGTGACTCCTACAACGACACCACCATGCTCGGCGAAGCCAACCGCGGTATTCTTTTCTGCCCCCCGCAGAACGTGATCGACGAATTCCCTCAGTTCCCTGTGGCGAAGAACTACGAAGAACTGAAGGCCGAGTTTTTGAAAGCCCAGGCTGAGATTCTGGCGGATTGATTCCGCATCCGTACCTTACGGCAACGAATCAATCCTTCGCCCGCATCCCTCCGCGAATCTCTCCGGCTCCGACTGCGCCGTAGTTTGCCTCGAACATCGAGTCCAGCGGGCGACTGTTGGGCATAGCCAGCCAGATACGGAAAAGACAACGACGGTCTTCCGGACGCTCATGATCTTCGAACGCGGAGCGTCGATGGAGATTCACCCAGTTATTCAGCAACAGGATATCCCCGGGCTCCTGGCGAAACCGCACATGCATGGCCGGGTCTGCCGCGACCGTTTCCAGATAGTCCATCGCTTCCTTCTGCTCCGCGGTGAGATTCGGCAGTTCCGGGTCGGCGTCCGCCCGGTCGATCAATACCCGGAGAAAACTCGCGGCAAAATGTCCCTCGCAGAAGGAAAAAACCGGCTGCTCGCAGTATGGAAGATCATTACCCAGATCGACCGTGTGCCGCTTGTATACAAATGGTTGCATCAGGACCTCAAGCAGATCCGGACGCTGCTCTCGAATCGCGTTGTAGATGGCCATCGAACTGACCAACTCATTCTCTCCGCCGGATTTCGCCTGTCGCCAGCAGAGAAAAGCAATCACATCACAACGGTCCGTGTGAAAGCTGAGTTTCTTTTTCGTATTTGGCCCCCGGGCACGGGGATCGTCATTCTTGAATCCGGCATCGCTGACATCGAATACGAGATCGCCCGCTTCGTTCTGTGAAACCGCAGTCCCGATCTTCCCGCACAGTTCAAGGAACGCCGCGCGCGCTTCGTCTTTCGAACACTCTTCGAGCGGAAACCCGCGAATCAACGCCGCCCCGGAGCCGTTTTCGAGCGAATCCTGTATCGCGCTCCAGTCAGCCGATGCGTAGTCATGTTTCCAGTCATTCCGGGAGAGCAGTTCTTCGCCTTTCCAGACAGCCGGATGATCGAGCAGGGGCATTTTCATGTCGAAAACTGACACCGTTTTTCCTCACAGAAACTTTTTTCAGAAACTTTGTCCCTTTTTAGATGCGTTCGACGCATGAGATGAATGAAGGGGAGAGCCCTTCATCATTTTTAAACAGTGAGACAGATCGGAAAGACGCACGCAGACTTTAGGAGACTTTTTGGAGGAGTCGAATGTCGTGAATCTTCAAAAAACATCTGTTTCCGGAAGGAGGAGAGGTCCGGATACTGGGTCATACCTCCCCTGAGTGTTCATGAAGAGGCCACTCAATCGGGGAGGTATGGCCACTTTTTTTGGTTTACCTGTGATATTTTTGGCTTTGAAGTTATAACCATTACACAGAATGGTAGATACTTCCGACAGCCCGATCAAAACCGAGACGCTCCTTCCTGCGGTCTATGAGGAATTGCGGACTCTGGCCCACAGCAAGATGGCCAAAGAAGCGAATCAGAGTCTGGGCGGCACAACGCTGGTTCATGAAGCGTTTATCCGCATGGCTCAGAAACATGGCGGCATCCCGCTTATCTGGGAAAACCGGGCACACTTTTTCGGCGCAGCTTCGGAAGCCATGCGAAGGGTGATCATCGACCGGGCGCGCAAGCGAAATGCATTGAAGCGCGGGGCCAATCCGATCCGCGTTGACGACAGCCTCTCCCAACTAGCTGAAGATCAAATCGATGACGAAGTTCTCGCTGTCGATGAAGCCCTTCAAAAACTGGCCAAAGAAGATCCCGAATCTGCCGAGATCGTTCATCTGCGTTATTTCGTGGGACTCAGTTGGGATGAAATCGCCAGCCTGAGAAACACTTCAAAAAAAACTGCCCAGCGGCATTGGAAATACGCTAAGTCCTGGCTGCGAGACGAAATCGAAAACGATTTGAAGGCCGTAAGCTGATACCTCCAATGGAATGGAACCGATCCAGTAAGTAATGCCCGATTCTTCAAGCAACAACGAGCGCGACCTCTTTCTGGATGCCGTCGAGATTGACGATGAAACCGAGCGGGAATCATTCCTGGTCAACGCATGTGGTGAAGACACCGAAATGCGGAACCGGATCGACCGCCTGATCGCGGCGGACCAGAAAAACAGCGACTGCTTTATGTCGGAAAAGAGTTCGCTCGATGACGAGACCAGACAGTTCATCCGCGTCGCTGCGGGACTGGATGACGGACTGCCCGAGAGAACAGCCCCGCCTAAATGGAGCCCGCCCACCGTCGAGGCCGTTGCTCACTATATGTTGGAAAAGGGTATCCATGCCACCATGCGTCTCGGTGTGGGGGCGCTGGGCGCATTGTATTTGGGTAAATGCACTTCTTCGGGCGAGTCTGTCACTATCCGGATCATCGCTCCTCACCTTTGCGAATCTTTTGCCTTCCGCAGCGAATTCTCAGAGCGGATTCGCAAACTGTGCACCATCCGCCACTCCATGATTGCCCCGATTCGAAAGTTCGGGGATTTCGAGATCGGGGGCCTGCAATTCTATTACGTGGTATCGGATTTCTACGAAAGTCCGCATCTCGCTGACCTCGTTGCCAAGAAATCCGTGCGCTCAAGTCAGATTCCCAAACTCATCGCCACTCTGGCTGGCGCTCTTGAGGAAGGTGCCAAATCCGGTTTTCAACATGGCGGGCTCAGCCCTGCAACCATTTTTGTCGCATCCAATCGGGAGCCGCGCATCACCGACTATGGCCTCAACTTCGGGGATCAAATCTCTGACCTGGTGGCCCTCGGCATGTGGCTCGAAGCCTGTGGTGGCTCTGAATTCAACGAGATCGCCAAAACTGCGATGAGCGGGCAGTTCCCGGGCCTCACCGAATTCAAAGCCGCAATCCAGGAGAAAATCGCCCAAAGCGCCTCTGCCTAACCTTTGCGCAACAGCCTTGATTTAAGGCACTAGTTCTGGGACATTTAACTGAGCGCCTCTTATGGCGCTTCATTTTTATGGCACGCAGAACATCAGGTCGAAAAAAGAAGAAAACTTTCACCAGCTTACGCAAGGTGATCATCGATGATCCTGCGCCCGCTTCGGAAGCCCCGGTGGATGAGGAATTGGAGGTGGAAGAAAGCACCGGATCCGACGAGGACGACACCACACCAATCTCTCCTCTCGAAATACCGTCTTCACTGGAAGCCGAAGAGGATGCCGACACGCCGCCTCTGGCTGAATCCGAATTGGAAACACCCGATGAAATCGAAGCCCTGGATTCAGATCCTGAAACGGTGGAAGCCAAACCGGATCAGGAAGATCCCGCCAATGACGAAAGCCTGTCTGATCCGGAGGCACCTGAGCCGGATCAACCGGACACCGCAGTCGAACCTGAGGTGAAACCACCGCCCCTTTTTGAAGACGAAATAGATTTGCGGACTCCTGCCCCGGAATTGAAGGAGACAGAGGAAGAAACCGACGAGGAAGATCCAGTTACGGATCAACCTGAAGTCGTAGTTCCCGAGCCGGGCCCTCCCGCTCTTGATTCGGAGATAGAAACACCAGTGCCAATTCCCGATTTTGCCGAAGCCATTTCAGCAGAAGACTCCCCCGCTCCATCCTTAGAAGAAAAGGAGGCCGATACTCCGGAACCGTCTTCTGATGCAAGAGATCCGGAATCTGAACCGGATGTCGCCCTCCCCGATATCGCAGACTCAGTTCCTCCACCGCTGGAGCCGGAACCAACCGCTTCCGAACCGGATTCTGCCGAAGAACCCGGGGATTTGAGTGAAGCCTCCCCTTTTGAACTGATCGACGAGACGGAAGAACCGCCGGAACCAATCGAAAGCGAGATCACCGATGGAGAATTCGCTGAAGAAACCCCGCCTCCAGTGGATGGGGAGGTCAAACCATTCGAAGAAATTTATCCACCGGTCGAAGCCGAAGAAAAGCACGACGAACCGGAAGACACTGGGCCTGCTGATAAAGCCCCCGCCATTGACGAGCCCGGCGAGGCCGAACCTACGGCCCCACCGGTTGTTGAAGAAGTCATTTCACCCGAGATCAAGTCAGAGCATCTGGACGATCTTAAGGTCGAAGAGCCTTCCAACGAAGAGATCAACACGGAGGAAAATACGGACGTTGAAACAGAAGCCGGGCCTGTCGCTCAGGACGAGCCGGTTTCAGAAGAAATCAACGACGCCCCTGATGAGGACGACTCCGATGAAGAGATCGAAGTTTCCCTGCCGATTTTCGAAATCCCGCCCGAAGAAACCGATTCCCCCGAGTCGCATGCTTCGACCAGCCTACCGGTTTTCGATGAAGAAGAGGAAAAGATCATCGAGACCAAACTGGAGCTGCCGGTCCCGGCGCCCCCCCTTCCTTCTCTGACTCCCAAGTCGGAACCCGAAACGCTGCCTGAGCCCAAAGCCGCTGCTGATTCGAAAGCTGTATCTCAGCCCGATGCCCCCTCACCTGCTGCCCCCGCTCGCGAACCGGAACCCGATCCAGACGCACTTCCTAAAGTACTCGTCGTTCACGGAACCGGAGCGACCGGCCGCCTCATTCGTGAGACCCTGGAAAACTTCGGGCTCGCCGAAGTCGATACCTGCCCCGACGCCCTTTACGGATTTGAACTGGCCCTCCAGCGGGACTACGAGCTCTACATCTTTGCCCTTCACTTGCCGCTCATCAACGGGCCGTTGCTCTACGAGTTGGTCTGCAAGGCCTTCCGGTTTCCGCAGGGCACCGACTCCCCGGGCAATCAGGCCCCCGGCGTCATCTTCGTTCGGGAACAAAGCGACCCACCCCCGCCAAACGACTTGAATCGTGATGCCCGGGTGAAAGGCTTCCTCATGAAACCACTCAAGATCGAACGCATGCTCCAGGTCGTGAAGCATGCCCTCCCCCGTAAAGGCAAGGTGAAGAAGTCATACTTCGCTTGATCCGATAGGAACACCCCGCTCCACCCGGCCGTTCATCCCGTTCGCACGATTGTTCGTCTCACTGACATTCCCCTCCATCGCTTTGCAGTCGGAATTTTGACAATCTCCGCTACATTCCAATCCAATGACGTTCTTTGAAAAAGATGGTGACCGCGTAAAGGCAAAAATCTGCGGGATCACCACAGCTGATCAGGCCCGGGCTATTATTGAAATGGGAGCCGATGCTTTGGGGCTCAATTTCTATCCCAAATCGAAACGCTACCTGACGCGTGACGCAGAGGTCAATGCGTGGCTGAAAGATCTCGCTGGCACCATCACCCGTATCGGGGTGTTTGTGAACGCCACGCGCGACGAAATCGAGTCAGCCCTCAGCGACGGGGTCATCGACTACGCCCAGCTACACGGCACAGAAACCCCTGCCTTCCTCGCGGAACTGACGGATGCCGGACTGCCGGTTTTCAAAGCGCTCGGCGTCAAAGACGCAGCCACTCTTGAACAAGCCGAAGACTTCACTACCAGTGCAGAAGACGCCATCCTCCTCGATGCCTATGCTCCGGTGGAATTCGGTGGCACCGGCGAAATCATGGACTGGAAACTTGGCCATGAAGCCGTCACCCTATGGCCTGATCGCAAAGTTATCCTCGCCGGCGGTCTCGTTCCGGAAAATGTCGCGGCTGCCATTGCTCAGGTTCGTCCGTTTGCAGTTGATGTCGCCAGCGGAGTCGAAGCCGGGGAGCCGGGGGTGAAAGACCTCGGTAAAGTAGAGGCGTTTCTGAGCGCGGTGGCCGACAGCAAATTTTAGGCAACCAGTAAAAATGCGATGCTGCCCAATGCGGCGATGGATAAAACGGTGCCGAGAACTGCCGGCACCAACAACCCGTTGATCTTTGAAATATTTTTCCACGCCCCGACAGTGTGAATCAATCCGACCAACGCAAAGATCGGCGGCAGAAAGATAATGAACCCGGCCACAATTGCCGGCATCCAGCTGGCCCCTGCCAGGCCGAACGTCGCGCCCCAGGCGACCGCCAGTGAAGCGAGCGCGAACCAGGTTCCCTTGTAGGCTTCGGCCACGGTTTCAGGACTGGTTATTTTCTCAGTTGGCGTATGCTCGGAGATCGGTGGCATCCCCAAGGTTCTAGAGATCTGCCATCGCCTCGTCAATCGGTAACTCCGCACCGTATCCTTCACCCCCGCAGCCCCACCGAATATGTCCAAAGAAAAACCGCCCACTGAGCCCGACAAAGTCCGTGACGTCCGGGAACCGGGAGCAAATGCCGGCGGTTGCTCAATCGGATGCTCGTTCCTCTTTTTACTGGCAGGCATCGCCTGGCCACTCCTGCATATCCTCGGGCGCACCTATGAACCGGAAACCCTCGTCGTTCCCCTGCTCATTGGTGGTCCGGCGTTCATCGGTGCTCACATCCTCGCCTTCATGGGAAAAGGACACCCCACTCGTCGTACCTCCATGCTCCTTCTCTGGGGCGGAGTGATACTTGCGCTTCTTTTCGTCCTCGGGGCGGCCTTGGTCGACTACTTGCGGGCAAATTAAAACGTTTTTTGGAAACGTCACTTTTGCTAACTTCGGCGGATGAATTCCGAGCCGACCGTCGAATCCCTTCACATTCAAATCAACCGCTTGGAATGGGTGCTGGTGATGTTCTTGTTGTGCGGGCTCGGCTTTTTCTGCCTCGTCGCTCTGAACTCCTCCCTGATGGTCCCGAAATTTACAGAAATCTTTCAGGCCATGCTTGGCTCACGTTCTTTACCGACATTGACGCAATTCATCATAAACTTCAGCAACACCGGATTGCCTCCCATCCTTGCCGTAGCAATCCCGTTCACTGCCGCAGCTCTACTCGTCATAAAGAGAAAGACATTCACTGCCTGGCTCATCGCTATTGGTGTGATGTTTCTTCTCATCGTGATCAGTGCGATTACGACCATGGCCATGTTCGCTCCGATGATTGCTATCATCACAGAATTGAACAATGCACCGTAGTTCGTGCCCAGCCTTTCTACTTGCGCCGCCCGTTTTCCCGCGTTTCATCGCCTCTCACCATTTTCTAAGACTTTATCATGAGCGAATCATCCCCCACTTCCTATAAAATCGCAGTTCTCCCCGGAGACGGCATCGGACCCGAATGCATGGCGGAGGGCTTGAAAGTTCTCGACGCGATCTCTGCCAAATTCGGAATCTCTTTCGAAACAGAAACCAAATTGGTCGGCGGCGCAGCGATCGATGACTCAGGCTCACCTCTTCCACAAGACACGATTGATGCTTGCGAAGCAGCAGATGCCATCCTTTTCGGCTCTGTGGGCGGCCCGAAATGGGAAAACCTCCCACCCGATCAGCAGCCTGAGCGCGGCGCCCTGCTTCCCCTGCGTAAACATTTCGGCCTGTTCGCCAACCTCCGTCCCGCCGTGTGTTTCCCCGCACTGACCCACGCCTCTCCTGTGAAAGAAGAGCGTATCGCCGGTGGATTTGATGTGCTCTGCGTACGTGAACTGACTGGTGGAATCTACTTTGGTGAGCCCAAGATGATTGAAGAACGCGGCCGCGAGCGGTTCGCGATCGACACCATGGTTTACGGCGAAAGCGAAATCGAACGCATCGCCCACGTTGCATTTATCTCCGCTCAGAAACGCGGCAAGAAATTGACCTCGATCGACAAAGCCAACGTGCTGCGAAACGGCATTCTGTGGCGGGAAACCGTCGAGCGCGTTGCCAAAGAATACCCCGACGTCGAGCTCAGCCACCTCTATGTGGACAACGCCGCCATGCAATTGATCGCCCGGCCCAGAGACTTCGATGTGGTGCTGGCCCCGAATCTCTTCGGCGACATCCTGAGTGATGAGATGGCGATGATCGCCGGTTCACTCGGGATGCTTTCAAGCGCAAGTCTCGGGGAATCCAAAGGAGACGGCCTCTACTTCGGCATGTACGAGCCGAGTGGTGGTACCGCACCGGACATCGCCGGTCAGGGCATTGCCAATCCGATCGCACAGATACTGTCGGCAGCGATGATGCTACGTTTTTCTTTCGGTCTCGGCGAAGCGGCCGATGCCATCGACGCAGCCGTTAAAGCAGTGATCGATGATGGATTGCGGACCGGGGATATTTTCACCGGCTCCGAAGGTCAGACAAAAATCGGCACCGTCGCCATGGGTGACGCCATTTGCGCCAAGATCTGAGGTCAATTCCCTCAGTCAGGTAGCTGATGACCAGCCGCTGACATCCGATGGGGCCGACAGCGGCCCCAAACGGTCGTTGGTTTGCAAACCCATCCCCTTGTCAGTGGACATCAATAGCTGACAGCGGCCGCGCATGGGATCAACACCGGGATCGAAGGCCAGTTGCTATGGATTCGTCGATTTAAGACGAAATTGGCCGACTTGCCTGGCCGCGACGGGGCTTTCAGATTCCCCAAACAGGTTGACGAATCCGTGGGTTCGGCCCAATGCCCTAAAATCGGCGCCGCCAACCGGTCAAAATCGCAAATAATTGATCTTCAATCACCTGCAAAGATTTGAGGATGCTGAAATAACATTATTTGGGGTATTGCAAGAGTTTGCACATGGTGAAATAACGTTATTTCACCACCTTCAAAAGTCTGTAGATGGCAAAAGGCTCTCATTTTGCTCACTTCAAAAACGTGAACCTACCAAAAGGCTTACCTTTTGGTGCCTGCACAAACGTGAACCTACCAAAAGGCTTGCCTTTTAGTCATTGCAAGAACGTGCACATAGCAAAAGGCTAGCCTTTCGGTGCCTGCAAACTTTTACGATAAGCTCAATGCCAGCCATTTGCGACGAACCGCAAAAAAAAGGGAAATCCGCACCAAAATCACCCCCGAAATGGTCTGACCACGGAATTTTGACGGCGAATAGCCTTTGTTGATTCGCACGGATGTATTATCGGAAGGAAGCCTGACCTGTTTTTGATATCAGAATTTGTGATCAGGGATTCCAAAGCATCGTATCAGATACAAAGGAAACCCAATAAATAGTAACCAAATACCCAAAAGCACGCGGGCGGGTTGACACCACACAGCAAAATTGATTCACTGTTCCGAAAGATATCAGTAACGCAATTGATCAGCTGATATGATATTCGACTATTAATACGCAATCGAAGCCGCACCTTCGGTCAAGCGCAGGGGGACTTCAAACGTTCGCTGAAAAAATGGAACTGAAAGAAGCGAAAGAACTAATCGTGTTTGAGGGGCTCCACGAGGACGGGCTCGTAACCGACTTTCGTAAGAACTCCTTCCCCAATGAAACACGTCTTAGGAAGCTCGTGGACGCGGCGGAGGTGCTGCGGGATGTTTTCAGTTCATCGAAGACTATTGAGCGATCAGTTGCACACGCGATTTACTGCCTCGGATTTCACACCCAAGGCCACCTAAGCGCTCAGATATCGGACGGGAGGGAAGTTCCAGATTACCTGTGTGTGAGAATGTCGGAACTTTACGATCATTTGGAGGCAGTCCTTGAGGTGGTTTAAATGACGCCACAATGCGAAGCGATAGTTCGTTATCCCAAAAATGAGCGCTCAGTTCAAGACAGATTGGAGTCTATTCCTTGCCGCTCGATCTGGCGATTTGGACTCTGCACGAGAGAAACTCAATAGTGGTGCCAACCCGAATTTCGTTGAGCCAGCCAACAAAAGAAGACCCTCGTTGCGACCAAGCTCTGTTCTGCTTCGAGCCGCTGGTTATGGTCACACCGAATTTGTAGAACTATTACTGGATGCAGGAGCATCGATTCCAGAAAACGAGGAGGAGCGACGACGACTTTCCTATTCTTCCAGATGTGCCGACAGTCCAGCGACGCTACTCTTGCTGTTTCGACGAGGACTTTCGCCGACACGAGATGATGCAGATTGGGCGCAGGAGAAGGGCTATCTCGAAGTATTGAATTTCGCCCATGAGAGGCTTGGGGAATACGAGATCACTTATGATATTGACGAACTCCTGACCTTGGATAGCCACCGCTTTTATAGCGATTTCTGTTCGAATCTTCCCGGGTATCACAGCACCCATGATCACATGCTCTTTCCAGTAGAGAGGGTCATTCGGGATCTTTGGGAGTTCACATGCGACACGGGGAGCGGTTTTACCTCGATGATTAGCAATAAGCATTTTGATACAGTCGCACGCGCTCACTCCGCCCTCTCGAAGATCGGAAACTCTTTGGCGAATGAAGCAGTTCTTGAGTTGCGGGCTACGATGGCCAGGTGCGGGTTTCCACTCGATCCATCAAAAGACCTCGATCATTTGGCTGGCATCTCAGAGGAGATGCGCACAAATTTTAATGCGGAAGTTGAGGTTCTGGATCAGAAATATTTCTCCGGTGATGATGAGACCAGTCTTTGGCACGATCTGGGCTACTTGGAACGAGGAATTGAGTTTGCGCGAGACAATATCGAGAAAATGCGAACCCGAAAACAACGGGGATAATTGGCTGTGCCCCCCCTTTGAATCGGATAGCTGACCGCAATCGCAAGCCGTAAGAATTACGATCGAACAGGGTTGGTTCGCTGAATCAACAGGGTCTGATCGTGGGCGTTCGAGGCCAATCGGGACGGAATCTCCGCTTTGAAACAAAAGGGGGATTGGATTTTGACCCGGGAATCGCTATTCTCCGGCCTCTCCCCCGTTATGGTTCGAAAAATCCTCCCATCTTTGGTCTTTTTTCTCGGCGGCGTTGCTGCGTTGTCGTGGCAAGTGCTGTGGCACCTCGATCTGTCGCTGGCACTTGGAGTTTCAGCCCGTGGCACTGCGCTGACGATCGCCACCGTTATGACCGGCATGACGCTGGGCGCACTGTGGTCCGGGAAACGGCTGGAAGCAGTACCTCCAAAGAACCCGTGGCTTTTTTACGGGATTCTGGAGGTGATTGTCGGCTCTCTCGCCTGGCTGCCGCAACTTCTGATGCCGGTGATCGAATCCGGCGACGCCGCGGTTTTCCGATCAGTCCCTTTTCTCGCCTCACCGTTTTCGGCCTTGATGTTGGCCCTGACGATTGGCCCTTCCAGTTTCGCGATGGGGGCCACGCTCCCGGTGATCGGAATTCTCGCAAAGCGAACCGGGGCGTTGTTGTCCCGGTTCTACGCCGCAAATACGGCTGGAGCGGCGATGGGCGCTCTCGCCGTGGCATTTTTTCTGATGCCGCATCTGGGACGCAATGGCTCGGGGATCGTATTGCTGGTGATCCAATTCCTCGTTTTGGGGATCGCCTGGGTTTTGGGTAAGCGGACTGTTTCAAGCGAATCAGTGACTGAATCGACGGAGGAAGACGATGAATCCGACAACCGGAGTCTTCCGATTTCACCCCGGGCGGCGCTGATTTTTGCGGCAGCGACCGGATTTTCGACTTTTGCCCTGGAAGTTTCGTGGTTCCGCCTGCTGCGTTCAGCGTGGCTGAGCACAACGGATTCGTTCGCCATCATGTTATTCGTATTTCTGGTGGCGCTGTCGATCGGGGCCTGGCTCAGCAAAAAACTGCGGACAATTGGGGTGGCATTGCCGGTCCTGCTGGCTCTGGCCGCCATGGCAACCTGGATTGGCACTCCCTTTCTGGAACGGTTCGACACCTGGGGAACGGCGGGCGGGAGTTACCTCGGCCGGATGACGGTGCGAGCAGTTCTCGGCTTTCTTGTGATGGGACCGGCTGTGATGCTGATGGGAGTTTCGCTCCCCTGGCTTCTGGATGAGGCCAAATCACCGCGCGACTGGGCGAAAATTTATGGAATCAACACCATCGGGGCGGTCGTGGGCAGCCTCGCAGCTGGCTGGTTGTTTATGAGCTGGCTGGGACCGGTGAAATCAAGTTGGCTGGCCGGGGGAATCCTCGCTCTCATCGCCATTCCGCACATTCGCTCCTGGCGGGGCCGGTGTGAGCTGGCGGTCCCGAGTTTGATGATCCTGGCGGTCGCGTGGTGGGCCGAATCCGGCGTCGGGGTGAAGCGGGTGCAGGGCCCCACCCGGCTGGTGCGGGAAGCTCACCGTCTGGTCGCCAATGTGAACGGCCCGGATGTGACGACTTCGGTCGTGAAAACCAAAGAGGGAGCCAATGTGCTTTTCATCGATGGCTATGCGGCGACGGGGGAATTCGGGGTGAGTTCCGGCTACATGGATGCCATGGGGCGGTTGCCAATGCTGCTGCACCGGGATCCCCGGGATACGCTGGTGATTTGCTATGGCACAGGAAGAACGGCCCGGGCAGTTCTGGATGAGAATCCGGAAAGACTGACAGTGGTGGATGTGAATCCGGCAGTGTTTCATCTTTCGGATTATTTCAAATCCAACCGGGATGTACTGAAGGATGACCGGGTGAGATTCCGGGTGATGGATGGCCGGGCCTGGCTGCGTCGTGCGCCGGACGAATACGACGTGGTGACACTGGAGCCGATGCCGCCTTTCTTTGCCGGGGTGAATTCGCTCTACTCGGTGGAATTTTACGACCTCATCGCAAGCCGACTGCGGGAAGATGGCTTCGTGGCGCAGTGGTTCCCGATCCATTTGATGACACCGGAACATTCCAAGGCAGTGGCGGCCGCGTTTGTGAAAGTGTTCCCAAATTCGATCCTGTGGTTTGATCCGGATAACGCAGATGCAAACGGGATTCCTCAGCAGGGCATTCTTATCGGCCGGAAGGGCAATAATGAGTGGGACCGCTGGCCGGGCTTTGACCGGAACTCCGCCGTTCCTCGCCCCATGGATTTCGATGCGGTGAACAACAATATTTTCCTGCCCAAGGAAGAGCTGGCCGTTTATGTCGAGGGAGCTGAACCCGTCACGGACGACAATCAGGTTTTATCCTACGGCGAGGAAGGGCTCCATCGTCAGGACCTTTCGAAAAGGCTCCTGACGGGGGAAAATATGGCTGAATTCTTCAGGCTGAAGAAGGAAATCACAGAGCAGAGGCCAGAGTGATTGGGACAAAACTGCGTTTGCGATAAACGGCGGGCCGGGCAGGCTCCGGGCGGGTCACGGCAACCACTTCGTCGCGGCTGATCGGGGGGATCTCCCGCCTTGTGGATTGCGGAGCGTTGTTGGCCAACTCGACCGGACGCCCCGGCTCGGCCTCCGGGGCAGCGGCCACCGGATCGGGAACTGGAGCCGGTTCAGGTGTGGCCGCAGGAGCAACAGCAGCATTGACGGTGGCAAGGAAGACTTCAGGATCAGGGACTGGGGCCATCTCTTTGATCACAGGTACCGGCTCGGGAGCGGGTTCAGCCTTCGGTGTTTCCCTGACCACGGGGGCTTTGATTTCCGGGGCGGGCTCAACGTTGGCCAGCATCACTTTGGGCTCAGGCTGCGGAGCGACAGGATTCGAAGGCGGGCCGGCGGGAGGAAGGGCATCCATCTTGTTAATGGCCGACAACATCGCGCGGCAATGACGCCACTTCTTTCGTTCCTCGAGGATTTCGCGGCTCTTTTCGTAATCACCAAACTCAATGATCTCGATGTCGACATGCCGAACACCCCAATTGTTCATCGCCCGCTTGGAGGGGTGATAGATATCGATGGTGGGTTTGCCAACCAGAGCGCTGCCATAATCGTCGATGACATACGTTTTGCCGTAGCCATCCATCTTAAACTTGGTACCGAGAGGGAAAATAGACCAGTCTGCCGCCGCCGAAGAGTAATTCTTGTCCAAGCGAAGCTGGGTACCAATGGCATTCTTGCGACCATAGCGCATGTGATCTGACTCAGTGTGGGTGTAGGCGGTCGTGCGTACGTTTTCAAGACGAACCGGGCGATCATCCGCTGCTTCGGTCTTCTTTTTATTCCCACCCAGCGCAACCCCAGTAAAAAGGACCATCGTTAAAAGAAAAAGGCGTATCTTCATTAAGAAATCTTAATAATCTCTAAAATATTAGCATAATCACACGATTTTTCATAATGTTTTAAAAACTTTAGAGGCGTTTAACGCTGAAGTTTGGTGTACTGGATGTTTCAGATTCGGAAAAATCTGGCATACGGTTGGCGAGTTGATTTACTTTTGCCGAAAATCCCCTTTAATCAGTACAAATGCCCCGCGTGCCCATATACATGCCTCAGCTTGGCGAATCTATTGCGGAAGCGACCGTGACAGATATCAAGATCGCGCCCGGTGATGAAATCACAGCTGACCAGGAAATCTTTGAAGTCGATACTGACAAAGCATCGATGGAGGTGACAACTGCCTGTTCGGGAAAAGTTCTCGACGTAACGGCTGTTGTAGGGACGAGTTATGCGGTCGGCGCAACTCTGGGCTATCTGGAAGCGACCGATGAGGAGATCCATCGAGCCGGATTGACCAAGCCGTCTGACACGTCGCCTATCAAACCGATCCCCGAGCCTGAAGCTGAACCGGGGAACGACAAGGAAGAATCTGACAATGTTCATTTCGCGATCGATGAGAACGAAGTGATTGACGGAAGTGTCACCGAAGAAGAGCAGAAGCGGGTGAAACCGACAGTTGACGGCGGATTACCGGTTCCAGTTCGATCCTCCGTTTACTTAAGCCCCAGAATGCGGGCACGGATGGAGGAGATGGGACTGAACTCGGCTGACCTCGCGGGAATACCCGGCAGCGGTGCCGGCGGACGCGTCACGGTTGAAGATTTTGAGAAGTTCATTCTCGATTTGGAGAAGAACAAGATGACAGAGGCTTCCCCCATGCGAATTGCGGTGGCGGACTCAATGCGCCGAAGCTGGACGCGTCCTCTGGCGACCGTGACAGTTCCGATTGTGATGGACTCCGTTTTGGCCCATCGAAAAGCACAGGATCCCAAGCCGGGAATCACTCTTTACGCGATCCGTGCACTGTCGATTGCGATTTCTGAAAACACCGCAGTGGCCGGTCGTCTGATCGGTTCCCGTATTATCCACCCCAGTGCGATTGACATGGGATTTGCGGTCGAGGTGACTGACGGGGTGTTGGTTCCGATCATTCGTGATGCTGACAAGAAAACGCTCGCGGAGATGCAGGCGCCTTACGACGACCTGGTTCGTCGCGGTCAGAACCGCAAGCTTCCACCTGAAGCGATCGGCACAGGCATTGCGACCGTGACCAACGTGGGCCCCTTTGGCATTACAGACGCAACACCGATCCCACTGCCGGAGCAAAACCTTGTGCTCGGGGTGATGGCGGGACGCATGATGCCTTTCTGGGACAAAGAAACGGAAACGTTTCTCCCCAAGATGGAATCGAAATTCATCCTCAGCTTTGATCACCGAATCCTCGATGGAGGCGCAGCCGGACGACTGTTGCAGCGGGTTGGTCAATTGTTGCAGGAACCGGAGAAACTCTAATCTCACTGGAAGCTTCTCAGCGGAAAAACGCCGTTGAGCCATGCTTTCTCGAAAATGGACCTGAAGATCAGCGCCCAATCCACCGCGCTTTATTCGACGTATTGGTTCGTCGATCAGTTGGGGTTGTTGCTGGATTGTGGTGACGGGGCCGCTTCGATGTTACAGAACAAGGGGCGAAAGGTGAAAACGATCGCCTGCAGCCATGCGGACCGGGATCATCTGACCGGTTTGTTTCAGTTTCTTCAGGTAAACTCGACGGTGAAAGGTCCGCTGGTACTATACCCGAGAGACTGTGGGTCTTTTCCGGCCATCCGGGAATTCACAGAAAAATTCGATCCGCATGTGGCCGGAAACACTCGCTGGGAGGGAATCGAGGCGGGGTATGTTCACGAAATCAAACAGGGAATATTCCTGGAAGCCTACCTGAACCGCCATATCCCCCGAAGCGAAAAACCGGGAGGCCAGCACAAGAGTTTCAGCTATTCAGTCTACAGCCAGAAGCAAAAGCTGAAGCCGGAATTTGCCTCACTTTCAGGCTCGGAGATCGGTCGATTGAGAAAGGAACGCTCCGATGAGGACATACTTGATATAGCACGCACCACTCTCCTGACCTATTCCGCGGACACGCCGCTGGAGTCAGCAGGCTACTGGAGAGATCCGGAGGTGCTGATTCATGAAGCAACGTTCCTTAACCATGAGGACTCAACGAGCCGCAATCAGGATTCGCGCCACTCCACGGTACCGGATGTCGTTTCGATGGCCGCGGAGATGCCGGGACTGAAATCACTGATTCTAGGTCATTTTTCGCGACGCTATCACGAGACGGAGATCCTGGAAGTGATTCGCGAAGAAGCAAAGATCGTGGGATTAAAAATCCCCGTTTTTGCCGTGCTACCCGGTCGATTCGAACAGGATATACTCGCGGGAGCGCCCGTTTGGAAACCGTGAAGGTTTTATCACTTGAGAAGTTCCCCAATGAGGCGCTTCAAGGTTTCCATATTGACGGGTTTTGGCATCATGATCTCTCCACCTGAAATGAGATATCCGGCTTCCCCGACCTCATCAGGTCCAATGAGAGAGGTTTGAAAGATCACCGGGGTGTTTGCAAAACCTGCACGGCTTCGAATGACACTCAAGACCGATCCGCCATCCATTAATGGCATCGCGATATCGAGCACAAAGATATCAGGGCTAAGATCGGCAAACATTGAGAGGCCCATCGTTGGTGACTGAAAGGTGTGCAATTCAAAGTTTTGGCCCTCGGAAGCGAAACTGGATTCCGCTCGTGCGATAACGTCCGCATCATCATCCATCCACACCACCCGAACAGGTCGTGTGTCGTTATTCTGAGTGGAAGCCAACGTCGTTTTTTGGGCAGTTGCTAAAGAAGTCATGATAAATTAATTTGAATTATCATATAATTACCATAACATCTAAAATTATCAATATGAATTTTACATGACTACCCTGTCTTTAATCCACGCGTGCCGCTGGATCTAAAAAAACGACTCAACGAAATGACTAAAATGCCATTCCACGAAAGTAACACGCTACAGGATACAAAGAAGATCAACGTCCTCATGATCGAGGGGAATGATCATGACGCTTACCTGATATACAAGCACTTAGAGTCTGAAGGGTGGGACTTGAAATATCGAAGAGCGGAATCAGAACGGGAACTGAGCTATGCCCTGGAGTCTGAGGAATTCGACATTATTCTCTCAGAACACTCGCTGCCGGGGTTCGATTCGTTCACGGCCCTTAAAATCATCAAGTATTTAGAAGTGGATGTCCCTTTCATACTTGTGACAGGGTCGATCGGTGGAGAGCAGGCTGCAGCCAGCGTAATGAAGGCCGGAGCAAATGATTACATTCCCAAGGGGAGGATCGGCACATTGTCTCCCGCAATTTTACGATGCCTGATGGATTTCGAAACCCGACGCTCGAAGCAAGCTGCTGAAGAGGCGCTTATCCAGCGGAACAAGGATCTTGAGGATTCACTGCGTAAGGTGACACAGATTCAGGAGCAGCTTGTTCGATTTGGACGCCTCAAAGGACTGGGAGAAATGGCGGCCGGTGTTGCCCATGACTTTAACAATGCGCTGACAAAGATCATGGGCGTTGCTGACATCGCGCTCAGTGAAAATGTGGACACCCGGTTGAAAACTCACCTCGAGAATATTCAGACTTCGGCGCAGGATGCTGCGCAGGTGGTCAAACGCGTGCGCGATTTTCACAAAGTTGGCCCGGCCATGAATGTCGGCGAACCCGTTCCAATTAATGACATCGCAATTGAAAGCGTTAATTTAACCAAACCGAAGTGGAAGTCGGAACGCGAAGCGAATGGAAACGTCATTACCCTCGAGTCCGATTTCACAGCGGTTCCCATGGTTCTTGGAAATGCCCCTGAGTTTCGTGAGGCTATCACAAATATCATTTTCAACGCATGTGATGCCATGCCGGACGGGGGGACTCTCCGGATTTCGAGCGCTTTTAACAGCAACTCCGTCACTTTGAGTATTTCTGACACAGGAACAGGAATGACAGACGAAGTGAAAGAGAGTTGCCTGGCTCCTTTCTTTTCCACCAAAGGCGAAATGGGAAGCGGACTGGGACTGGCCCTTGTAGACGGGCTCTTACAAAAGTTCGGCGGAACCCTGCGAATAGATTCTGAACTCGGCAAAGGGACAACCGTGCACATGAACTTCTCGCTTTACCATGTTCGGGAGGACGGAAGTGAAAGGGCTGACAACAGAGAACCACTGGGGGCTGTGCCCCGTCTTAAAATTCTCGTGATCGATGACGAACCGGAAATCTGTATTCTTATCCAGAGAATCCTGCTTCTGGACGGGCACCAGGTTCATGCCTTTCATGACAGCCAACAGGGCGTTGAATTTTTAAACACCCAGCCATTTGATGTCATCATCTGTGACCGGGCAATGCCGACAGTTGGAGGAGATGAGATCGCAAAAACTCTGGTAAGGACCCAAAATAAGTGCCCCTTCATCATGATCTCCGGATTTGGTGATATGATGCAAATGAACGGCGAGGTCCCGGAAGGCGTCGATATTGTTCTTCCCAAACCGATTTCGCGGCATGACCTTCGAAAAGCGCTCTATGATCTGACCCGCAAGTCTTTGGTCCTTGCCGCCTGAAGTTTTGATTGGCGATGTGACACGAAAAGGCACTGTTCAACAGGGCCAAACGTGGCATTCTATCGCCTGTGAGTTTTCTTTTTCCGCTTTATTTCTTAGGTGCAGCCGCCCTCGCGGTTCCGATCCTTTTGCATTTAAGACGGCGGCCTCCGAAAGAGCACATGGAGTTCAGCTCTTTGATGTTCCTCGAGAAAACTCCTGAACGGCTCACCCGTCGAACCCGGGTGGAGCGCTGGCTCCTGTTGGCGCTGCGTTGTCTGGCACTGCTACTGCTCGCCCTCATTTTCTGCCGCCCTTATTTTAAGTCGGCCACCTTTCTCGACGCCTCGGGAACGGGGACACGAACCGCAATCCTGATCGATCAAAGTGCTTCGATGCAACGGGACGGAATGTGGGAAAAAGCGGTGGATCTTGCCACCGATACCATCGCTAAAACGAACGCGGACGACTCAGTTTCCGTCTCTGTATTTGGACAGAATCTGGAGACGATCAATCAGACTGAGAACACGATTGGCTGGACCGGAGCCGCACGGAAAGAAGATCTTACCAAATTGCTGGCAGATGTCGGTTCGGGTTGGAGTGCTACCGATCTCGGCGCAGCCATCGCAGAAATCGCGGATGAGACGAGCAGTGAATCGAGCGAAGGGAAAGATACTTTTGCGAGGCGTGAAGTGGTAGTGATCAGCGATTTTCAGGACGGCGCGGAACGGGATGCGCTGGCCCAGTATGCCTGGCCGGAAGATGTCACAGTGCGCTGCCTGACGGTCTCTCCTGAAAAACCGGGAAACCTGACCGCCAATCTGGTGGCGGCCTCGATTTCGCCCGATCCCAAAGCGGCAGGACCGGTGTCCCGCCGGGTGCGCCTCTCTAACTCACAGGATTCAGAAGACGAGAAGTACCAGCTCACCTGGTCGGGAGAGAAAGGTGGCAAAATCGCGGAGGGAATTCTCCCAGCCGGAGCAAGCCGGGTAGTTCCAGTGCCCCAGCGCGAATCTGAATCGGACGACGCGATTCTCGAAATCTCCGGCGACAGCCACAGCTTCGATAACAAAGTTTACATTGCCCGCACTCAACCCCGATTGCTGAGCATCCTTTTCATCGGCGACGACCCGAAACGAAACGATGTCGGTTCGTCCTATTTCTACCTCGCCCGGGCCATGAACCGGACCAAAGCGGTTGATCCAACGGTCACTGCGGTGAAAGGAGAAGATGTCACCCCTGAGATCCTGAAGGATGCAAATGTTATCGTGCTTCAGCTTTCAGAAAAGACACCGGATGCTGTCGCGACTGCGGTGGGGAAGTTTATCGAAGAGGGAGGCACGGCGATCGCCATCGCCGGGGAAGGTGCCAACGGGTCCGCCCTGTCACTCTTGTCAGGCCGGACTGATTTGAAGCTGTCAGAAGCGGATGTTTCAAATTACTCGATGCTTTCCTCGCTCGATTTCGATCATCCGGTGCTGGCACCGTTTGCCAAAGCGAAGGTGCGGGATTTCACAAAAGTCCACACCTGGAAGCATCGCACCCTGGAGCTTCCTGAGGATGATGATTCAGTGAAGCGGCTGGCGGACTTCGACAACGGGGATCCGGCCTGGATCGAAATGAATCGTGGCGAAGCCAATGGGAAACTATTCGTATTCACTTCCGGATGGGAGCCGCAGGAAAGCCAGCTTGCGTTGTCTTCAAAATTTGTTCCGCTAGTTTACGCAATGCTCGCTCAGGCAGGATACTCGGCAACGGAAGCCAGACCACTTTATGTGGGTGATCCGATCCCGCTTGCGGGGATGCGCGACGCGAAATCGGTGAAACTTCCTTCAGGCGACACAGTTTCATTGGATAGCAATGCAGTCGCTTTCACCGGGACAGACAGCCCCGGTTTCTACACGGTGGTAACGTCAGTCGTCGGTGAAGAGCGGGTCTTTGCCGTTAATTTATCCCCGTCCGAGAGTCGTATCGAGCCGATCGATCCTATCGTAGCGCTCGCCGATCTCGGCGTGAATGTAGAGTCCGAAGCCATCGAGAGTCCCGAAACAGAGACAGCCCTTGCCGGTGCGACGGAGGAGCAGATCAAAGAACAGAAGCAGAGACTTGAAGCGGAAGAGAAAGAGAAACGTCAGAAAGTTTGGAAATGGATTGTTCTCGCCATCTTAATAGTCCTCCTCATCGAAACCTGGTTGGCAGGGCGGCGGAAGACCAGCGCTATGCCGGAGGGAGCGGCCGCCAGCGCATGAGAACAACAAAAACCTTTTTTCACGAACCAACAGGGTTGGTTCATCGAACAGGCCCTGTTCGTTCGATTTCACAAAATCTGACTACCTCTGTGATATTACTCACCCTGGGATTGCTGGTGACTGTTCCGACTTTGGTTTCAGCAGATGAAGACAAACCAATCACTGTGGAAGCAGAAGCGGCTGCCGATCTTCGCGGGCTTTACACGGCGATGACGAAATACCTGAAGAAGAACAGTAGTTGGCCGCAAATGCCTGAGGACTTGTTCGATGGAGGCGAAGAGGAATATTTTCAGTTTTGGATTGATGCTTTGAAACCTTACGGCGCTACCGCAGAAATGTGGAAACATTCCAAAGATAGCTCAAAGGGAACCGGAAGTTACATTCCAACCAGTTTTTCAGCGGGACAGGGAATTCCTTACAAATGGGAACAGCCCTGGTTCGTTGCTCGAGGTTCATTTGGAGGAACCTCGACTTTTATTATTCTACCCGATGGCTCCGTTCGAGCCCCGGGCACCATTCAAAGACCATGATCCACAACGTCCTCGGCCAGAAACTCCGCCCGCTCATATCAGCAGAAGCGGCGTTGCGACGACGTCGTGCCATCGCTGCAGTTCTTCTGATCGGAACAGCGATTGCTGCGGTGCTTTTTATCCTCGCCCGGGTTGAGAACTTCTGGTCCTGGCCGGCTGTGCTCGGTCTGGCTGGCGGGGTGATCTTTGCCGCCTTTGTTTCCCTGTGGTGGGCGGATTCCCGACAAACTTCTGTCAAAAAGATCGTCGATCAAATTGAGCAGGAAAACCCTGATCTTCAGGCAGCCCTGCTCACGGCGGCGGAGCAGAAACCCGGCCCAAATGGGGAGCTGGGTTATTTGCAGGAACGCGTGGTCTTTGATGCGGTGAACCACGCCCTGAAAAACGACTGGGTGAAACAGATCTCCAGCAGCCGTCTCATGAAGGCGGGGCTGGTTCAACTTCTCGCCGCAGCGGCCTTCTTTATCGCGATGTTTGCCTTGCTCGGCGAAAATAACCGGCTGATTCAGCTGGCTAATAAGTCGAAGCAGGAACAGAAGAAAATTGATGAGCCGGTTCCTGATCCACTGGCTGATTATGAGATCACGGTGAATCCGGGTGACGCGGAAGTCGAGCGGGGTTCGAAGTTAATCGTCGAGGCGAAGTTCGCGGGCCGCATTCCGCCTGACGCCACAGTGGTGATTCGTGATCCCGGCGAAGATGGCGCAGAGCGGGGCAGGGTAAAGCTTCAGCCCGGTCTTGATGAACTGGTGTTTGCAGGACTGATCACCAAAGTGGATTCGGATGCGGTTTACCGGGTTGAGTTCGACGGCGAGAAGTCTGACGAGTTCAATATCACAACCTTTGTTCATCCAAAATTGGAGAAAGCAGACGCAACTATTACTCCACCGGCATATGCGGAGCAGGAAACCAAGACCATCGAAGATACGCTCAAGGTTTCTCTCCTCGAAGGATCCGATCTGGCCTGGTCAATGAAAGTGAACAAGCCGGTGAAAGACGCAGAGCTCTTTGGAATCGAGGATGGTGCCATCATTCCTCTGAAACCGAGTTCAGGAGATCCCACGGTTCTGGTTGCCTCACATGTCCCGGAGAAAACCCAGAAGTTCCGGCTGCATTTGGTGGATGACCGGGAGCGATCAAACAAGCGCCCGCCGATCCTGACGGTGAATGTGAAGAAGAATTTGCCGCCGAAGTTGGAGTTCGAGTTTCCAAAGCGCGATGTGGAAGTGTCCGCGATTCAGGAAATGCCGGTCGAAGGAAAGGTGTGGGACGACCTCGGGGTGCTAAAGGCCGGGGTGACATTCGAATTTGGCGAAAAGAGCAGCGAGCTGGCACTGGCTGATGCAAAAATGGCGGGTGGAAAGAATCATCCGTTGTCTACAATTTATAACTTCGAAGAGATTGGCGCGAAGCCGCGCGACATGGTGACTTACCACCTTTGGGCGGAGGATTTAGGACCGGACGGAAAGCCGCGACGGACCATGAGTGATTTATTTTTCGCGGAGGTGCGGGAGTTTGAAGATATCTTCCGCGAACAGGAGTCTCAGGGAGGCCCTCCATCCGAAGGGGAACAGGCCGGCGGAGCCGCGGCAAAGCTGATGAAGCTTCAGAAGGAAGTGATCAACGCCAACTGGGCACTGCTTCGGCGCTATCAGATGGGGAGGAAGATCGATGAATTGCTGGATGACACCGGAGTCGTCAAAGAGTCTCAGGAAATTGCAATTGGACAGGTCAACTCAACCATGGAGGAGGCTGAAGACCCGGAGTTAAAGGTGCTCTTTGCAGAAGCGCGTGAGTTTATGCAAAAGGCAGTCGGCGAGCTGACCGTGGCGCTGGAAAAACCTGACGGCTCAAAACTCGAGCCGGCTTTGGCTTTCGAAAAGAAGGCCTACGCCACGCTCGTGAAAGCACGAAACCGCGAACACAACATCACGCGGTCCAATGAGCCGATGCAAGGACAGGGGCAGGGACAAGAGCAGGAACAACAGTTGATGGAGCTGGAGATGAAGCAGAAGGAGCTTCGCTACGAAGAACAGCGAATGGCGGAAGAACAGCAGCCGCAGACACCCGAGCAAAAGGAAAATCTTGAGGTACTGGCTCGCCTGAAAGAATTGGCCAAGCGCCAGGAAGCCATCGCGAAAAAGATCAAAGAACTTCAAAACGCGCTCGAGGAGGCGAAGACGGAGGAAGAGAAATCAGAGCTGGAACGTCAGTTGAAGCGTCTGCAGGAAGAACAGGAACAACTTTTGAGAGAACTCGACGAGGTGACTGAGAAGATGGACTCCGAGCAAAACCGCGCCAACATGGCGGAAGAACGCGAGAAGCTGGAGGAAACCCGTGAGGCGGTGAAAGATGCCTCCGAAAAACTCGACGAAGGAAAACTGGCAGATGCCGCGAACTCAGCAACGCGCGCGCAACGTGAACTGGAAGAGGTGAAAGAGGATTTCCGTGAGAAGACTTCAAAGAAATTTGCCGATGAAATGAAAGCGATGCGCAATGCGGTTCGCGAGCTGGCGGAGACGCAGGAGGCAATCGGTGAGAAGCTGGATGAAAGCCAACAGGGCAAAGATGCTTTTGATGCGGCGAATTCCCCGGCAGAGAACCTGGCTCTTTCCCGGGAGATCGATGCCCAGCGGGAGAAGCTTGAGAAGGTGCTTGAGCAGATGCGCGAAATCAGCGAACAGAGCGAAACTTCTGAACCGTTGCTTTCTGATGCACTCTACGAAGGCGTTCGCGAATCGACGACAAGTGGCGTGGAGAATTCTCTGGCAGAAGCGAGTCAGCTGACCCGCTACAATCGACGGGAAATGGCCCGCGAGCCGGAACGGGCTGCCGCGCGGGGGATTGAGGAATTGAAGAAGGACATCGAGGCCGCCGCGGAAAGAGTGCTCGGAAGTGAAGCGGACGCACTGCGCCTTGCACGGAGCGAGCTCGATGAATTGATTGAAAAAACTGAAGCGGAAGCTGAGCGCCTGGGGAAACAGCCCGGTGGAGAACAGTCTGGAAAAATCAACGAAGGGGAAGAAACTGAAGTGGCCGAAAACCAAAGGCGCGGCCCGAATGGTATGGGCGCACCTGAAGCAGGCACGAACGACGATCCGGCTGGCGCCCCGGCTTTCCGCAACCCTGAGACAGGAGAAGCGGCAACCGATGAGCAACTTCAAGCGGCGGGATTTCCGCAGGCCACACCGGAGCAACTGGAGGAGAGAATGCGCGAGCAGGGATTTGAACCCACGCCGGGAAGGCAGCCATCACCGGGCGGCAAAGGGCAGGAACCTCAACCCGGCAAAGGAGAGCCACAGCCAGGTGACCCGCAAATGGCTGAGAACGGAAAAGGTGACCAGCCTTCTCCTGATGGAAAGGGTCCGCAACCGGGCAAAGGAAAAGGAGCCGGGGAAAAATCTGAAGGCGAAAAAGGACAGGGTAAAGGCGAAGGAAAAGGGCAGCCTAAAGGTGAGCTCGCCGAAAACGGTAAAGGTGAGAAAGGTATGGGCAAAGGCGAACAACCCGGCGAAGGCAAGGGGGAAGAAAGTCAGGGTAAAGGTAAGGGCAAGGGGGAAGGAAAAGGTGAAGGTCAAGGCAAAGGCCAACAGGAGCTGGCACAAAACGGCCAGCCTCAGCCCGGCAAAGGGAAAGGTTCACAGCCCGGCGAAGGCGAGGGAGAAGGACAGGCCGAAAAAGGTGAAGGGAAAGGAAAGGGCAAGGGTAAAGGCAAGGGTGACGGAAAAGGCGAAGGCGAAGGTCAAGGCAAGGGACAAAGTCAGGGATATCGTCAGGGACTGGCCGGCGTCCAGCCCGGTGGACAGCAGAGCGGTGGTGGATCCCCCAACTGGGGTGGCGGAGATGATCGCCGGAACGGGCCACCTCGCGGAGGGTCGGCGCATGCCGGAAAACCAATGTTCTTCAATCGTCCCGAAGAGGAGATTTCTCCTGATCCTATCACCGGCGAGGGCTACGAGGAGTTTGCCAAGCAGCTCGGTAACATCGAGGAAATGATTGATGAAGAAGATCTTCGCAATGAGTTGGCGAAAGTGTCGGATGAAGCTCGAGCCATGCGGATCGACTACCGGCGTGATAATCTGCCGCCGCAGGCCGATCAGATCACAACACGAATCACGAATCCTCTCGTTGAGTTACGGAACCGACTCACCGAAGAACTCGCCAAGCTGGATAAGGAAAATCCCCTGGCTCCGATCGATCGGGATCCAGTGCCGGGAGAATTTCGTGAGCTGGTGAAAAAGTATTACGAGGAATTGGGGAGCGGAGAGTGATCGTTGGTCACATTTATACTCGCTTCTTTCAAGTAATTTGGTAATTCCTGATAGGATGTCCGCAATTGTAGAATCATTGGCCACAGCTCTCGAAGCCGCTCCCGATAACTGGAAGTGTCGGCTGGCGCTTGTCGAAGCGCTTTGCGGAGAAATCCGGAACGAAGAAGCCATTCTGGTATTAAATGAGGTGGATGCACTGCCCGAAGATCAGGAATCTCTGCTACAGGCGGGACGGGCGTATGGCTTCCTCGAGCCGGGAAGTGGGATCGAGATCTTTGATTCCATCATCGCAGCAGACCCTATGTGTGCAGCGGCTCACCGGGAAAAGGCTGATCTGTGTTTTGCTCTGAGCGATCTCGAAGGTGCGAAACGCCATTACTACACAGCGGTAACCTTTGACGCATCACTGGCTGATCCGACTTTCGCCACCAATTTTGAGCATATCCAGGAACCGGAACAATCCGCCCCGCAGGAATATGAACCGGCTCCGCCTCCGGAACCCGAGGTTGCTCCGGAACCGGTCCCTGCATACCAGGAAGAGGCTGCTCCGGCCCCGGTTCAGCCTGTCCCACTGGCACCACCGGGGGATCGCGAACAGGTTTATTATCCTGAACCGGGAGAAGTTCCTGTGGTCACGCTCAGTCAGGCGATCGCAGCAACTCCTGCGACCCACAGCCGGGTCACTCCCGACACGGTCCCTCCTCACCCGCAAATCGAGTATGCCCGGGACGTGACCCATCAGCCATTGGTTCACACTTCACCGGAGCAATTTCACGGCCAACTGAATAATGTTGCCGTGCATCCGCCCCGCTATGAAGAAGCCGTAACCTACGATTATCAGGCCCCGGATGATTCGATTTTTGATCCAACCATCACTCCTGACGACATCTACGTCTCAGCCCTGGTCACCGAAAGCGGCGAAGCTGTCGCCAGCATTAAAGAAAGCATTGATCGAAGTCGCAGTGAAAGCCGCGAGCGGAAGTCGATCGCCGAGAAGCGAAGCAAGATTCAGTCGCTCTGCGTCGCGATTCTCACCATGGTTCTGATTTGCGTGGGATTAGGTCTTGTTGCAGCCGCCCTCCCCCGACCGAATCCTCCCCAGATTGCAGCTTCCGTACTCGCAGAAGATCCGCAGGCCGAAGACCTCGAAGAACAGAAACTGGTGCAGCCCAAGGTCAATAATCAGATTCAACCGCCCGACATAGGAGCCGCCGCGATGGACATGGTTGCGGTGTCCAGCGTGTCCGACCTTTCGGTGACAACCTTTGATAATTCAGGCATCGGGTTTGGCATGGCCGACTCCGGCATGAGTTTTGGAGCCAGCATGTCCTTCGGCAGTGGCGGTTCCGATGCGATGTTCTTCGGCAGCAAAACTTCAGGGAAACGCTTCATGTTCGTGCTCGATAACTCCGCATCCATGACCACCCAGCAGATTGAACTTCGCAATGGAGAGTTGGAGAAAACACTCAAGACCCTTCGCAATGTTGAATACCAGATTCTCCTGTTTGCGGGCGGGGCTTTCTTTGCAGAGAAAGGATGGGGAGTCGATAAGAGTTCCAAAGGAAATGCTCCCACCAAGTTTGTCAGTCCCAAGGGGAAATATGAATTCACCTCCAAAGGACTGTTTCAGTTTGACCTGGTCGGGAAGGATGAAGATTTCCCGTCACCTAAATGGGCCAAGGCCACACCGAGCAATATCCGGAAGTCGATCGAGATGGTCAAGGAAACCAAGAAGTTCGGTGGGACCGACTGGGATATGGCGCTCAAGCTCGCTCATCTGATGGATCCCGAGCCCGATGTCATCTTCTTCATGTCCGACGGACTCGACAAAGTCCTCGACGTCAAACAGATCGTCCGGAACAGCAAGAAAGAGGGAGGACCGGTTATCAACTCAGTCTCAATGCAAACCAAGGCAGGAGCCGAGGCATTCGACGAAATCGCACGTCGCACCGGCGGTAAGTTCACCATCGTCGACAAAGACGGTAAACCAATCGACGGCTCCAAGTTTTTGAAAGACCCTGACGAGTATAAGGATAGATTGTGATGACACATGATCTATCTAGACAACAACGCCACGACCGCCGTCGACCCGGAAGTCCGCGAGGCGATGCTCCCATGGCTTGGTGACCAGCACTACGGGAACCCGTCAGCAGGCTACCGGTTTGGAAAAGCTGCCCGCAAAGCGATTGAAACAGCACGGGAACAGGTTGCGGCATTGATCTCCGCCCAGCCGGGGGAAATCATCTTTACCAGCGGCGGGACTGAATCGAATCACACCGCCATCTGTTCAGCCCTCGGGACCTGGCCGGATCGAAAAGAAATCCTGACCAGTTCCGTTGAACACAGCGCCATCTTCGAAGCCGGGCAGTTTCACGAAGCAACAGGGTATGTTCATCGAGTGAACCCTGTTGACTCGAACGGCTTCCTCAAACTTGACGAGTGGAACTCGGCGCTTTCAGAGAACACAGCGATTGCCAGCCTGATCTGGGCCAACAATGAAACCGGTGTCCTTTCCCCGATCGCAGAAGCTGCCGCACAAGCGGAGAATCACGGTGTGTGTTTTCATTCCGATGCCGTTCAGGCCGTGGGGAAAATCCCCGTATCGGTGGCTGAAACACCAGTCAGAATGCTCTCGATGTCCGCGCACAAGCTGCATGGCCCCAAGGGTGTGGGAGCCCTCTTCGTCAGCCGTCATTCCCGGTTCCAACCTGTGATTCTCGGCGGCGGACAGGAAGACGGGCGTCGTTCAGGAACGGAAAACGTTCCCGGAATCGTCGGGTTCGGAAAGGCAGCTGAAATTGCTCTGGCCAACCTCAATGACCACGGGCCGATGCAGAAATTGAGAGATGATTTCGAGGCCGGTATCATGAAGGCCGTCGAAGGAGCTGAAGTGAATGGAGATATCGACAAACGCCTTCCCAATACCTCGAATCTCTACTTTCCCGGAGTCGATGGCGAAGGGTTGCTCATTCTACTCGATGAAGCCGGCGTGTGCTGTTCACCGGGATCAGCCTGCAGCACAGGATCAGTCAAGCCGAGCCGCATTTTGAAGAGCATGGGTTACTCGTCCGAACGCGCCCGCAGCAGCGTGCGGTTCTCTCTTTCGAAATACACGACAGAATCCGAGATCGCTGATGCCATCACAGCGGTGGAAAAAGCGGTGGGGAAACTTCGCATTGTCATGCCGAAGTCAGGATCGCCTGTGACCTTCAACTGAAATCTTCACCCGCGTCCTATTCCTCGCATTTACAAATCTTGATGCCTTGATTACGGTGTCCGTTCATGGCGTCGATATTGAAAAGCCTACGGCTCATTGCCGATCCAACTCGTCTGCGAATCCTGTCGCTTCTGCGGCAGGAAGATCTGTCTGTTGTTGAACTACAGGAAATCCTCGGGATGGGGCAGTCCCGTATCTCGACTCAGCTTTCCCAGCTCAAAGCCGAAGGGCTCGTAACCGATCGGCGGTCAGGCAAAAATGTGATCTACAGCTTCGGCGAAGTCGAAAGCAACCTGATTTCGGCGATCAATCTGGCGGCGACGGAGATCGAGGAAATCAAGACAGACTCGGCGGCACTCCGATTGATTCTCAACAAACGGAAAGACAAAGCGCGCGCTTACTTCGATGCCCTCGCCGGTAAATTCGGCAAGACCTATTGCCCCGGCCGCAGTTGGAAAGGCCTTGCCGAGACGCTTTTGAAGTTGATGCCTCCCATGGTGATCGCTGATCTGGGTGCCGGTGAAGGAACCTTTTCCCAGCTCCTCGCCCAGCGGGCTGAACGTGTCATCGCGATCGACAACTCTCAGAAAATGGTGCAGTTCGCTTCCGAAACGGCCAAAGAAAACGGCTTCACCAATCTCGAGTTCCGCGCCGGCGATATCGAGAACCCTCCGATTGACGACGGCACCATTGACATTGCTTTCTTCAGCCAGGCCCTGCACCATGCCGGAAATCCACAGGCGGCCATCTCAGCCGCGTATCGAATTCTCAAGCCGGGAGGAAAGATCGTGATTCTTGATCTCCTCAAGCACACTTTCGAAGACGCGCGTGATCTTTACGCTGATGAATGGCTTGGTTTTTCCGAGTTGGAAATCTCAGAGTTTCTCGAAGCCGCCGGGTTTCAGGAGAATCCTGATATCGCCGTGGTTGATCGCGAGAGTGAACCGCCGCACTTTCAGACGCTGATGGCTGTGGCGGTGAAGTGAGCGAGGCTCAGCACTGGGTTCTTTCAGCATCTTCGTCGTCTTCCTCGTTCTGCATATTTGCCTTTTCAGCGGCAAACATACTGGGAGAAAATGTGCCAACCAGTTCAGGAAGCTGACCAAGATCCGGTGTCTTTCCAAGGTCCACAAAGTATCTAAAATGAGGGTCCCTCGAATAAACGTGATTTAGATCAGCATGAGATGTCCGGCTCATCCAGCCGGAGCTGTTAGCTGGCCTCATTCTGGTGAGCGTCGGGCCATGAAAAGTACATGTCGGATGCACGTGAACGATTCCGCAGCTAAACATCGGCTGAGTAAACCGAAGCGGTTCACCCACCCTCACCTTTTGGACCGCAAACAGCAATCCGGCTTGAACCAGAATGGCGATGTTCAACGCGACCGCCAGCCACAATCCCGGGTGACGCTTTCCTCTACTCTCATCGCGGCTCACCTCCACCACATTCAATTTCTTCTGCCCGCTCATACATCAGATTGATGAGACGGGCGGAAATTGTGACTTTGAATTTTATTGCCGGTCACGCACCAATCACTTCCCTGGCCTTCGCCAGTGCGTCATCGAGCTTGTCCAGATCCCGCGCAGCACCGCGTGCCATCTCCGGCTTGCCGCCGCCTTTTCCTCCGGCCACCGCAGTGACTTCACGAACGATATCGCCCGCCTTGTATTCGGAAACGAGATCCTTATGAACAAGCGCCCCCACATGCATGGTTCCGTCCGCTACAAGAATCAAAGTCGCAACACCCTGAAACTGCCGGGACTTGAGACCGTTCATGGCTTCCTGAAGCAGGTTGGCATTGTCCCCCGGAATCACCGCGGCAATCCGCTCCGGCGAATCAGCAAGAATACCCTCCAGCCATTCAGCCGCCTCTTTCGCCGCCGCACCTGCCGCGGCCTTCTTGAGCGATTTTTCCGCATCGATCGCCGTGGTTTTAAATTCATCACGCAGCTGCGACAACCGGTTCACGGTTTGATCAAGAGCCTCACAGTCGGTCCCATGTGCATCTGACTGCAACTTCTCACGCTCCTCTTCGGAAATCTTTGGCATAGGCAAAGGCTCACCACCGACTTCCTTGAGCGCCTGATTCGCTGCGACCAGTTTCTCGCCCAACGTCGCGCATTCTTTGGAAAGCTCATCAGCCTGCTCTTGCAGGAAATCCACAGCCGCGTCACCGCAGACCGCTTCGATCCGGCGAATCCCCGCTGCAATCGCCCCTTCCGACCGGACTTTAAAAAAGCCAATATCACCCGTGTTGCGCACATGAGTTCCGCCACAGAGTTCCATGGAATATCCATCGAGCTTTTCCGCTTCGCCGCCGATCTGCACGACGCGAACGAGGTCGCCATACTTGTCACCGAAGAACTGCATGACACCGGGGTTGTCTTTCACTTCCACATGCGGAACCTCGATCCAACTCACCGTGTCGTTTGCGCGGATGCGCTCATTCACCTGCTTCTCGGTCTCAGCAATCTGCTCAGCGGTGAGTGCGTCCGAATTGAAATCAAAACGCAGACGATCTGGCGCAACGAGCGAACCCTGCTGGGTCGCATCTTTGCTCACCACATTGTGCAATGCCCAGTGAAACAGGTGAGTCGCCGTGTGATGGCTCTCAATACCGCGACGACGATCTTCAGATACCCGTATCGTTGCCGTTGCCGCATCCGAAGCAGGCTTCTCCTCCACTTGAATGACAAGCGCCTCACCCACGGTGGTGGTTCCCACGATCGGAACAATCTCATCACCCACCTGCAATTCACCGGTGTCACCCAGTTGCCCACCTTTCTCAACGTAGAGCGGTGACTGCTTCACAATCGCAAACACATTGCCGTCTTCCTCAATCCATTGAGCAATCTCTGTTTCGGTTTCGTCGTTATCGAAGCCGACAAATTCGGAAACAACATCAGTTTCAATGGTAACCGCTGATATCTTCTGAGAAGACTGCCCTTTTGCCCCGGTCGCCTTGTGTTCCTCGACCAGTTTTTCGAGTTCAGCCGCGTCAGTTTTCAGGCCGCGCTCATCCAGCAGCAGCTCAGTGAGATCAGTCGGGAAGCCGTAGGTTTCCCACAGCTTCACCACCGTCGCAGGTGGAAAATCTTTGTCATCACCCAGCTTTTCAACCGCACGGTCAAACAAGACCAGGCCGCGGTCGAGCGTCTTGTTGAACAGAGCTTCCTCGGCTTCCAACACAGTGAGAATCCGCTCCTCGCGCTTCTTTAATTCAGGGAAAACATCGCCGAGCTGCTCGATCAAAGCGGGAGCCAGTTTCGCAAGAAACGGATTGTCCGCACTGAACCCGAGAATTCGCCCGAACCTGACGGCACGACGCAGAATATTGCGGATCACATAGTTCCGCTTTCCGTTACCCGGCTCGATTCCATCAGCAATCGCGATACTGGTGGTCCGGATGTGATCGCCGATCACCCGAAACGCGATATCAACCTGCTCCTGCCCGGAGAGGTCCTGACGTTTACCACCCTCGGGAACGGTGGAGGTGTATTTCTTGCCACAAAGCTCAGTCAGCTTCTCAAAGATCGGGGAAAAGACATCGGTGTCATAGTTCGATGCCAGCCTGGAGAAATCCTTCAGCCCATTGGTGCATTGAATGATCGAAGCCACCCGCTCGAAGCCCATGCCCGTATCGACATGAGTGGCCGGAAGCGGACGGAACCCGCCTTCGCCGTCTGCATTGAATTGGATGAAAACCAAATTCCAGATCTCGATACAACGCGAGTCATCCATGTTCACCAGCGAACCCTTGGTGTCGCCGTCCGGTGTCAGATCCACATGGACTTCCGAGCAAGGTCCACAGGGACCGGTATCACCCATCATCCAGAAATTATCGGCCTTGTTACCATTGACGATGTGGATATCAGGATCGAGGCCCGCTTTATCAAAGATAGCCTTCCAGATGTCGTAAGCTTCCTGATCAAAGTCTGCCGGATCCCCTTCGCCCGGCTTGTAAACGGTCGCGTAAAGACGCTCCGCCGGGAGCTTCCAGCGTTCCGTGAGGAGTTCCCAGGCCCACTCGATCGCTTCCTTCTTGAAGTAATTGCCGAACGACCAGTTCCCCAGCATTTCAAAAAGCGTGTGGTGATAGGTGTCGTAGCCGACATCATCCAGATCGTTGTGCTTGCCGCCTGCACGAATGCACTTCTGCGTATCCGCCGCCCGTGGTGGATCATACGGCGCATTTTCCGTCCCGAGGAAATACGGCACAAACTGATTCATCCCCGCATTGGTGAACATGAGATTCGGCGAGGTTGGCATGACCGACGACGAAGGCACAATGGTGTGCTGTTTTTCCTCGAAAAAATCGAGAAACGACTGCCGGATTTCGCTGGAGGTGGGAACGCTCATGTTTTTGAAAAGTGAGGCGGAAATTAGTTCACGATAAGCGCCTCGCAAGACGATTCACGAAGCAAAAAGGTTGGGAAAGTGGCTGAAATCACGGTCTCACAGCAGAGGCCGTCTCAAATCGCAAGCCCCGGGACCGGAGAAGCTTCATCAAACGATCCAACAGGGTCTGTTCGACAAACCAACCCTGTTGGATCGTCGCACACAATTTCCAGACCATGGCGTCAGGTGTTTGTTAGGCCTTGGTTCGCAGCTCCTCGCTGATCTTTTGCAAAAGGTCATCGACGGTTAGAGACCTTAATTTTTGGAGATTGCACTTCCATGATAGTTCATCGACTTCCGCATGAACGAACTCGTCGTAGGCGTCATAAAAAAACAGCTCGATGTAGTCACTATCAAATTCTAGATCCTTCACTAGGTCATCGTTCGGTTGTAACGGGAAATCAGGGTGACATCCCAGAACCTTAAGAATACGCTTAATTGCACCATACAAATACTGAGCAATCTCCTTTGGAGATTCCTTACTAGAGAGGGCCCAAAATGCATCAAACCCATTGGATCGCTGACTGGACAATTTCAGAAGTCGCCTCTCAAGTCTCCGCTTTGCAACCTTGTTCCAAACAGTCATGGCGCCCCACAAGATGCCTAGATAGCAGAGTCCTTCAATAAGAGGGCTTATTGTTTCAAGTGCGTCCATCTTCCGGCCTAGACAATATGGCAGTAATTAAGAGCAATCCAGCCATCTTGGTTAAAGTTAAGGGGCGTGTTCTGAGGTTCAAATCGTGGGCAATGGAGTGAATGAAGACCACATGAAAAGAGCAACTCAGAACGGGTGGCGAGTCCCAGCTCCGACTTGTTATGTGTTTGTCGGGTTTGATATTTTAGCGAGGAGAAGGCGGACGGAGAAAACCAATTCCTGACACTCGGGCGGAACAAAGTCGAGCACTTCGTCGTCTTCAATATTTTTCAATGAATCGCAGAATGATTCACGAAATGAAATTCTTCGCACGGGATCGTCGCATCTGCGGCGGTACATTTGTGCGTACGCTTCTGACTTTCCTTCTATCTCTGAATGAAAACGAGGGGATCGTAAATATGAAAAATTTTCGATCAGTTGGGTCAAAATATTCTTCAGCTCTCTAACTGTACAGCGGTCAGCGGGATCACAAAGTTCTTCACTCAGAATCTTATCTTCGTCCAGGAGATCGCCATCTCCCAATTGGATAAATACGATCAATAGACCAATGAGATGATTTCGATCAATCATTTCTTCCCACAACGTTCGAAGATAGCCAGCCTCACCTGAGAGCGCCAGTCCGAATCTGGGTTGAGGGTTGAATGTCCATAAAGCTTTCGACTCGCGGCGTAGTGAGACGCACACAAAGCCCGGCGGCTTCAGCCAGCCCCGGGGAAAACAGCGAAAAACACAGGGCGGGCTGAGATTCCGCGCGCAAATCCCCGCAAACTTCGACAAACCCCTGTTGGATCGTCGCACACAATTTCCAGACCATGGCGTCCTGAAGGGGCGCGCGCGCAAAGCCCGGCGGCTTCAGCCCGGGGGAAAAAGCGAAAACACAAGGTGGGCTGAAAGTCCGCGCGCAAATCCCCGTTAACTTACCCCCCCATGTTGGTTCATCACCACAATTTCCAGACCATGGCGTCCTGAAGGGGCGCGCGCACAAAGCCCGGCGGCTTCAGCCCCGGGGAAACGGCGAAAACACAAGGCGGGCTGAAAGTCCGCGCGCAAATCCCCGCAAACCTTTTCGCCCCGATCTCGCCCGACCTTACAGGCCGGATTGAACAGAACCCATCACACCCGGGCCTGAAGGCCCCGGGCTTTGTGCTGACGGACTTTCAGCCCGTTTACACACGAAAATCACGTCTCTCAGTATGGGCGAAGTGTCGGATCTGTTGACATCGAAACTTCTAATTCCGTGATCGCAGCCGACTCAGCTCCCGATAGTTGGTTCGAGGCGGAGCCCCTCACTCTTTCTCGAAGAACTTTCCTCCCTTTTTGTAGTCATCAATTGTATGCCTGGGGAGATCGAGGTGCGCAAAATGTTCGTGTATCGAATCTATGCGGTCCTGACAAACCCGGTCAAAAAATCCCGGAGGCGGAGCCTCGATGTCGCGAGGATGTACCAGGAGGCGGAATTCTTCGAAATCCACGCCGACCATCCTTTTTGGTCGGTCGAAGTCCTTTGCCCATTCTTCGAAACCCGGAAGATCCATTAGTCGAACCCAGAGCTCTTCCGTAAGTCTCTTTGTCGGCGGGTTCTCCTGCTCCGTAGGCCAGTCCTCGTCGAAATCCGGGGAATCGTCGTCGGGATCTTCTCGCATCTGTCGCTTAAACCAATCGAATATCCCCATGGCTAGTGGTGGTTCCATTTTTCGTCCGAGGAATCGTAGCCCAAGCTGAGGCGAAACCTCGAAAAAGAATAGGGATTCGAATCAGGGAAGTCAATCAACTCGCAGCCGGATTGGACTTGTCCATCGCCGACTTTTTATGGCCTTTGGAGCAACTACTATCGAATATGAATTCACGGGTCCAAGCGAACTTCTTTTTCCCATGCCGATTCGTGTCTCGATATACCTTAAACCGAAAGCAATAAACCGCTCCAAGAGGAAGCACAAAATGAGCATAGACTTTGTTGTCAGTATTGGGCTCAAAAACAAAGTCCTTCATATCTCCGAGCGGATGGGAACGAATAAATGGCTCTCCCAAGTCCTGTTTGATATCAAGAGCACCTATCGAATGATCACGAGGCAATTGAAAAACATCAACCCTTGTGGACTGTGTATCGATGAATACTGGAAGCGGACTGGCACAACGCCATACTACGCCAACAGTTATCGCGATCTGAGATTCAGAAAGCTTTGTTGCGGACGTAGAATAGTTTCCCTCAAGGGCAGGCATTTCTTTGGTTCGACGTATGCGTTGATCGTAGATCCAGCGAAAGGCAATCCAAAATCCCCCACCCATAATGCCGATCGGCGGCACCCATTCCTTGATGAATTCAACAATAGTCATGATTTACTTACGCTCTTGCTATCTCGACCATAGGTCACGTGAATCAGGAGGTGAAGCACCGCCAAACACAAAATATCGGGGAGCTTCCTAAGCCATAATGACAGCAAGCTATCTGATTCGCCAAGAACGACTGTATGTGGATAGGAGATCCAAGCCCAGAAATAGAATATGAATCCCATCAGGAAAAACCCTGATGAATACTTTCCAGATATTGCTGTCGAGATCCGCGCGACGAGTGAGATCAGATCAAAGAAAAGACCGATCCCGAGGAGGATCAATGATGCAACTGGATGGAGTGCCGGGGTATGCCAGATCGCGATTCCCGATGTGATGACGACGATCGCAAAGACGACGACGCCACGCCACTCTTCCCATTTGGAAAGCTCTCGATTCAAGTGCACTGGAGCTTGTTCTGTATCACCGGCCGCCATATCAGCGTTTAAGACTTGGCAGTCCCGCCCCGGGAGCACGGTCTCGTAAGAAGGTTAAGGATTCGAGTCACGAAAGTCAATCAACTCGCGGCGGAATCGGGCTTGCCAACGTCGGCTTGTAGCTTCATTCGACCGGGATGGCTTGCTCAGCTTTGTAGTCCTGGATGATTCTGAGAAATTCTTTTCCTAATGGCGTGATTTCAAAGTGAACGTTGAATCGGTTCTCGTCATCCCCAACGTCACCCAGCACGACGGGTGAACCCATGACAAACCCCTCCATTTGCGTTGCAGAAAGGGATTGCATGATCCCATCAGGTTCAGCGTCGGCGAATTCCTGCAGCCGACCTAAATCGCCCCAGAAAGCACGATCGACGAGTGCAGCCATGCGAAAAAAGTGGTCACGACTAAGGTTCCCCCGCAAGCAGGCCGCCAAGAGAATACCCAAATATTCGGCTTTGATCTCGTCGTCGTATTTGTCGAGGTAAGTTGAAACTAATTCGGAAAGCTTTTCCTTGAAGTCTGGGTCTTCTTCGAGCTTCTCCCTGAGGTCGATTCCATTTTTTTCGGCAGTCTCTGCCAGCGGTGTTAAGAATCTTCCAATCTTCTTCAGAAGATGATTGTCTCGGACCGATTTTGATGCTCGCGCAATGCCTATCACTGTTCCGAGCAATGGAATGTCCTGCAGAATCCCGTCCTCCAATACGGCGTCGATCCCCACCTCACCAAGTTCTGCAGCAATGTCTAACAAGTCGCCCATTTTTTAATGCTAACAGTTTTATTCTCCCGCCTTCTCTTTTTCGACATCAATGGGTAGAGCTTCGCGGCGAAATTCGTTCCCGATGTTAACGTATCGGGAATACCCGTAAAAGAAATTTTGGTAGTTTTTCGGGAAATGTCTTTCAACCCGGATGATTATATCAGCATTGGTCGACGACGAGCCGGGTTTTGGCTGTCAACGATTCCGAAACGTTAAGATGCCTATTGTTGTGACAACGACACGGCCTTCCTGACGCCGGTTTGCCCATCATTGAGAGGGGAATTCCCTTCGTTCGGGAACGACCCAATAATCTTTACGGCGGTCGATCCCCGTTTAGGAATGGACCAATAATCGTTACGGCAGTCGTACCCCGTTCAGGAACGACCCAAAAATCGTTACGGCGGTCATTCCCCGTTTAGGAATGGGCCAATAATCGTTACGGCGGTCGTTCCCCGTTTAGGAATGGGCCAATAATCGTTTCGGTGGTCGTTCCCCGTTCAGGAATGGGCCAATAATCGATTCGGTGGTCGTTCCCCGTTTAGGAATGTGACCGGTTCCCTACTCTTCGACTCCGTAATTCCGGGTGAATGATGGATTCAATCAATCGGAATCCCGAAAAATGTCACTCCTGAGCTGCTTCGTCTGGTCTTTTCCGTTTCGCCGGTCGCCGGTCAATCCCCAAACCAATGGTAGATCGCCGCCCATGCGCCATTGTTGAAGATTCTCGAACTGCGTAGATTCCCCTCCGATGTCTCGTTGGCCTTCAATACTTCTCCCGGGAATAGTGGCGCTTTTTGCCGGCACCGTTTCCGGAAAGGATCTGCCCTGGGCTTTTCAACCACTGAAAACGCCAGCGGCACTTCCCGAGGTGAAGGATACCGGTTGGCCCCAGACCCGGATCGACTATTTCATCCTCGAGCAGATCGAAAAAGAAGGACTGAAACCTTCTCCGCAGGCGGATCCCCGAACGCTGACCCGCCGACTCAGTTTTGATCTGATCGGCCTGCCGCCTCAGGAAATTACAAAGCCCGGTAAGAAATGGGAGTATGTGGTCGACCGGGTTCTGGCGAATCCCCAATATGGTGAACGCTGGGCAAGGCACTGGCTTGATCTGGCTCGCTATACTGATACAACGGCCTCGTGGTTGAAATCAACCGCCGGGGCCTGGCGCTACCGGGATTGGGTGGTGCAGGCGCTGAACGATGACATGCCGTATCCGGATTTCGTGAAACGCCAGCTCGCTACGGATTTGATACCGGAGACAGGACCGGAAGACACCGTGGCACTGGGGTTTCTGGGGCTGAGCCCCACGTATTGGAAGGAACTGCAACTCCCGCCGGAAATCATCAAGACCACCGTCGCTGATGAGTGGGAGGAACGTGTCGATGCGCTGGGGCGGACTTTTCTCGGGCTGACTCTGGCTTGTGCCCGCTGTCATGATCACAAGAGCGATCCGATCACTGCGGCGGATTACTACGCATTGGCCGGAGTGTTCGCGAGCGTGAAACTTTCCGACCGGCCCACGATGAGCGAGGAGCTTTGGCTGCCGGTGAAAGACGCGCGCGCAAAAGTGGCGGGGATCGAATCAAAAGTCGCCGCTTTGAAGAAGAAAAAGCCGAAGCCGGAGGATCTCGATGCTCAGCTCGCGAAGTTTGCGGAGGAGATTGCCGCGATGAAGAAGGCGACACCGCATTATGACATGCCGATGGCGAACGGCGTTGTCGAAGCCGCTCTTTTTGTGAAGCCGAAGGAGAAAGGGCACGGCACGAATCTCGACTTTCAGGAGGGGAAAGGCCGCGACCTGGAATTGCAAAAGCGGGGAGATCCCAATGATGTCGGTGATGTGGTGCCGCGTCGTTTTCTCACCATCTTTCCGGCAGAGAATGGTGAGCCGCGACGTTTTACCAAAGGCAGCGGACGGCTTGAGCTGGCAGAGGCGCTCATCGAAGATTCACAACCGCTTTTTGCCCGTGTCATCGTCAACCGGGTGTGGAAGCAGCACTTCGGGCGTGGGCTGGTGGATACACCGAGTGACTTTGGAAAGATGGGCGATAAGCCGACCCACCCTGCCCTGCTCGATGATCTGGCGTCCCGCTTTATCGCCAACGGTTGGTCGCTGAAATGGTTGCATCGCGAAATCCTCGGATCTGCCACCTGGCAACAGACCTCGCTCGCCCCGGATTCCGAGAAGGCTGATCCTGAAAACAGGTTTTACTCGCGCATGACCCGTCAGCGTCTCGATATCGAATCGTGGCGGGATTCTGTGCTGGCAGTCGCCGGCACACTCGATCCTGAGATTGGTGGCGAACCGCTGGATCTTGACGATGCCGGGAACAACCGGCGAACTCTTTACGGTAAGATCAACCGGCGGGATGTGAACAAGATGCTTCAGGTCCACGACTTTCCCGATCCCGCCGCCCACAGTCCGAAGCGAGCCAATACCATTTCCCCGTTGCAGTCATTGTTTGCCATCAACGGTCCGCTTGTTCTAGCGCAGGCAGGTGCACTGGCTCAGCGGATTGAGAGTGACGATGATGTGATTGGCCGCGCCTATGAGTTGTTGTTCCAACGCCAACCAAGCGACACTGAGCGCAAGGTTGGCACCGGGTTTCTAAAGGAAGCACCGCTGGTGGAATACGCGCGGGCGTTGCTGGCGAGCAATGAGTTTTTGTTCGTGGATTGAACGAAGTGGAGATTGCCCGGGGTGGAACGTTATCCCCGGATATGTTTTTCGTTATCGAAAATAATCTGGGGAATCTTAACTCCCAGGTGACGGTAGACTGCTTTCTCCTGTGCGCTGAAAGCCAGAAGCATCTCACGCATCACCTCGGTCCCCTGTTCCCGGATTTTCTTCCGGGTATCAAGCGACTTCATCCGGAGAAGACTCAACTTCACTGCATCGGCTACATTCTTGTCGATGTTCTCCTGGATGCTGTTTGACTCTTGCGCATTCTTTGAGAGTTCCTTCAGCAGGTCTTTGTCATTCGGCGCCAAATCCTCTACCGATTGTTCCTGAGCAATGCTTGCCAGGGTAAAGCGGGCCAATTCCAATGAGTGTTTGGCAAATAAATCCAGGTGAGCAATCACCGCCGGATCAACGCCGGTGAGATCCTGCTTCTTCGCGGCCAGCGATTGATCCACAGAATACTGCGCCATCCACTTCAATCCCTCCTCCCGGTTTTTGAATGTCTTCTTAGGCGGCAGAGAAGTCAGGGGACTGAACTGCTTCGCATACTTCGCCCAAACCTGCTTGGTCTTTTGGGCATCGACTTCCCCGCCAAAGATCAAAGTTGAAAAGCCGAAGAGAATGATTGCTGTGATGAGTGGTTTCATGGCGGGAACACAAAGGCCCGGTTGTTCTTAAGCAACATACAAACTTCTAGCGATTTAGTAATTTCAGCTGTGTGTCTTAGCTTGATATGGGCGACGCGGAATGCCTTCGTGAATTAACAATGACGTGAATCAGTTCTTGCGGGCCGAATCGACTGTCGGCGATATTCGGTGAATGGATTTGTCCCCCATCACACGCCGCTCCGCCCTCGCCTCTATCGGTGGAGGTCTCGGATCGCTCGGTATGATCTCCGCTCTCGGGGCTGATGGATTGTCGAAGCCGCATTTCGCGCCGCGGGCGAAGCGGGTGATCCATCTCTTCATGAACGGCGGCCCTTTCGGCCCCGACTTCTTTGATCCCAAACCGGCGCTGACGAAATACGCAGGGCAACGTCCCGAGGGCGCGGACCTGCGGACGGAGCGCCCCACGGGTGGATTGATGGAGGTGCCCTACCAGTTCTCCAATCACGGCCAAAGCGGACTGCCGATCAGTGAGCTGCTGCCCATGACAGCGAAGCATGCGGACGATCTCTGTATCCTGCGTTCCTGTTATACCGACAACCCGAACCACGGACCGGCTTTGCTCCTGATGAACAACGGTACGATGACGCCGCGGGTGCCGAGCATGGGCGCGTGGACTTCCTATGGACTGGGCAATGAGAGTGCCGATCTCCCCGGATATGTCGTGCTGTGCCCGGGGAAGCCGGTACGGTTTTCGATTCTGTGGAACAACGCCTTTCTCCCCGCCAAGCATGCAGGGCTCTACATCAATCATTCCAATCTCGATCCGAATTCGATGATCCCGTGGCTGAAAGATCCCGCGGGGAAACCGGGCGAACAGCGCAAGCGGCTCGATCTTCTACAGGTGTTGAATCGTGAACATGCCACAGCACGCGGCGGGAACGATCCCCGGCTGGAAGGACGAATCGAAGCGATGGAGACTGCTTACCGGATGCAGTTTTCGGCTCACGAAGCATTTGATCTGAAGCAGGAAAACGCGGCCACCCGTGAGTCCTACGGGGACGGGCATTTCGCGAACGGCTGCCTCATGGCACGGCGCATGGCGGAGCGGGGAGTGAGGTTTACCCAGGTGTATTACGGGAACGGCCAGCCGTGGGATACGCACAGTGGTCATGACAAAAAGACACGGGCATTGGCGAAGGATATTGATCGTCCGATCGCTGCTCTGCTCGAGGATTTGAAACAACGGGGCATGCTGGAAGACACCCTGGTTGTCTGGGGTGGTGAATTCGGGCGCACGCCGGTGAGTGAGAACGCGGACGGTCGCGACCACAACCCGCACGGGTTTTGCATGTGGATGGCAGGTGGCGGCGTGAAGGGCGGTTATGCCCACGGATCCAGTGACGAGTTTGGCTTCAAAGCAGTCGAAAAGCCAATGCATGTCCATGACCTGCACGCCACAATTCTGCACCTGTTAGGGATCGACCACGAACGGCTCACCTATTTCCATGCCGGGCGCGACTATCGCCTCACCGATGTGCACGGGCATGTGGCGACTGATATTCTGGCGTGAGGACTGGCACAGCATCATCCTTCCGGTTCGTGGTTTATTTGGTGGTGACGTGAATTCATGCCCCTGCTAGGATGCCGGCATCGACATGCGATTCACCCCTCACCTTTTCCTGACGCTGCTGCTCTGTTTCAGCTTTACCGCATGCAAGAAAACCTATCGTGATATCGGGCATGAACCGGAAATGATGGCAGAGATCGATGCCTTCATTGAAGAAATGGCGGCCATTTCAGAAGCCTTCCCAAAAGAGATCAAACCACTCCCGGATCATCTCGATCCTCCGCTGCGCTATTTCGACACCGTCGGTTGCAACGCCGTCATGGTGGAGACCTACCAACTCCGTTTCATTGATTCGGATGTTGGGTTTGCCGACAAAGATTATTTCCGGCTGGGAACAACCCGTAAAGTTCGCAGGATTCTAGAAAGCCGACACGACGGCCAAAAGGAGGCACCTGAAGATTACCAGCAACAGTTGGAAACGATCTTACAGCTCCAATACATCGTCGCCGTTTACGTCAGCTATGTTAAGCCCACGATTGTCGACAAAGAGACCTACACCGGGGGCAATGTATTTGCCAAGGTCGCTGTATATGATCGCAAGTCGAGTTCGTGGCTGGGAGGTTTTGAATGTCAGGCAAAGCCTGAAGCGAAAGTCGAATTCAAGACAACCAAAGATGGTTTCTTCGAGCGGGATGGTCTCTACGCAATAAAGTCAGCCTGCCTCGCCAACCTGATGCCCAAAATTCGGGCCGGGTTGGAATCAATTTCAGACAGTCAATCTCTGGAAGAACCCGCAGAGGCGCCGGTTCCCGTTACGCAATGATATCCTCAATCACTCGCGCCGGCTTCACACCGGTGAGCTTTTGATTCAATCCCTGGAACTTCACCGTGAGTTTCCTGTGATCCAACCCCAGGAGCCGGAGCATCGTCGCGTGCAGATCACGGAGCGGGGCGGGATTCTCTGCCGCCATGTATCCCATCTCATCGGTGATTCCGTATTCCATCCCGGGCTTCACACCGCCCCCTGCCATCCAGGCAGTGAAAGCATTCGGATTGTGATCACGCCCTACGAACTTCATCTCCGTGCCTCCCCGGTTTTCCCGCATCGGCGTGCGACCAAATTCCCCGGACCACACCACCAGGGTATCATCCAGCATCCCGCGCTGCTTAAGATCGGTCAGCAAGGCCGCCATTGGCTGATCCACATCCTGACACTTTTTCTTGAAGCCGTGGTTCAAGGCTTCGCTTTGAGCTGATCCGTGCGAATCCCATCCCCAGTCATACAACTGAATGAAACGCACACCCCGTTCAGCCAGGCGGCGGGCCAGCAGGCAATTGTTGGCGAAAGATTCCTCACCCGGTTTAGCTCCGTAAAGATCACGCATCGCCTGGGGCTCGGCGCTGATATCCATTGCTTCGGGCACAGCGGCCTGCATACGGAAAGCCATCTCATATTGGGAAATCCGCGTGAGAGTTTCCGGATCACCGAAAGCCTCATAGCTCTCGCGATTGAGATCACCCAGGGCGTCGAGCGCCTGCCGTCGCCGCTCGCGACTGGTTCCTTTCGGGTTATTCACATTCAAGACCGGCTCCCCTTTCGACCGGCACTGCACGCCTTGGTAAACTGACGGCAGGAATCCCGAACTCCACAAAGCTTTACCTGCTCGCGGGGGGCGGCCGCCACTCAACAAGACTTGATAGCCCGGCAAGTCACTGTTGTCCGTTCCCAGGCCCCACGTGATCCACGCGCCATCGGATGGATATCCCATCCGTGCATTACCCGAGTGAACCATCAGCTGTGCGGGCCCATGATTGAACTGATCCGTCTCCAGCGTCTTGATGAAAGTGACGTCATCCGCCGCCTTCGCGAAGTGCGGCAGACGATCAGATATCCAATGCCCGGCCTGCCCGTGTTGCTTGAAGTCAAACTGCGGCCCGAGCATCTTCGGCGTGCCCTGGATAAACGCGAAGCGTTTGCCTTCGAGGAATGACTGCGGACAATCCTGTCCATCGAGGCGGGCCAGTTCCGGTTTGTAATCGAAAAGCTCCAGCTGACTCGGCGCGCCAACCATATGCAGATAGATCACCCGCTTGGCCTTCGGCGGGAGGATCGGGTTTGTAGCGAAATGGGATGAGCTGCCCGTGGACGCCGCATGTGCATTCCCTAACTGGGATGCCAGCCACATACCACCGAGCCCCGTCGTACAATTGCGCAAAAATTGTCGCCGCGTGTCCAGTTCAATGCTGGAGCGAGTGTGTTCGTTGAGCAGGGTTTTGAAATTCATATCACTCACTTGTTAAAACTTTCATCCAAATTCAATAGCACCGACGCCACATCTTCCCACGTCGTGGTATCCAGTAGACTCTTCAGCCTCGCCTGCTCCTTAACGGTGGGCTGTCGCGAAGTGACGGCTTGAAATCCGTAAGCCAGCTTGGCGGCCTCATCCGCACCGCCTTCGGCTTGGATCTTTTTGGCAAAGGCCGCAGTTGCATCGATAAAAGTCTGATCGTTCAACGTCATCAGCGCCTGAATAGGAGTGTTCGAACGGAGGCGACGGGGCGTACAGAACTCGCGCGACGGCGCATCGAATGCGGCAAACATTGGATAGGGAATACTGCGCTTGGTGTAGGTATAAATCGAACGCCGATAGCGATCCGGATCATCCGGCCCGGGTGTGTTCCATTTATCGCCTCCCTGAAATGGTTTCCACACGCCTTCCGGCAGCGGCGGATGGACGGGAGCTCCGTGCGATTTCTCACTCAGAATTCCGGCAAGATAAAGTGCTGCATCCCGAACCGTCTCCGCAGTCAACCGATGTCGCGGACCACGGGCCAGCAACCGGTTCCCCGCATCTGCCTCTTGAAGCCCGGGACGAATCTTACTGCTCTGGCCATAAGTCCGGCTCAAGACTATTTCCTTCAACAACCTCTTCACACTCCAATCCCAATCGGTCTGAAATTTCACTGCCAGATAATCGAGCAAGGCTGGATGCGAAGGTTTTTCGCCGGAGGAACCAAAGTCCTCTTCGGTCGCCACCAGGCCCACTCCGAACAGCTGCGCCCAAACCCGGTTCACCATAACCCGGGATGTCAGCGCATTCTCAGATGAAACCAGCCAGTGCGCCAGCGCAAGACGATCCGCCGGTTTTCCTTCCTCCAGCGCGCCCATGGAATCCGGCACTCCCGGGTGAACTTCGGGTCCTTTCGTGAGAAACAATCCCCGCTCGAACAAATGCTGAGGGCGTTCGAACTTTTCCAACCGCTCAGCCAACACCGGTATGTTGACGGATTTCACTTTATTACGCTCGGACTTCAGCGCGGCCAATTCCCCGCGCATTCCGGCGAGTTTCCTGTCTGTCGCCAATACGGTGAACGCAGGATCATCCGACACCGCGAGATGTCCGCGTTTCGCCACCAGCGGGAACGAAGCGAGGATAAACGCATTCTGCCGCAGCCGAATCTCAATGCGGGCACCTTCCTCCAGGGTGATTGGTTTCTCCAAAACAAAGGCCGCCTGACGCGGGTAGTGAATGCGGGAGTAGGGTCCGAAGCCCTTTGAGTCTTTGGGGTTCAGGCTCAGATTGGGATCGTTGAAAGGTTGCGGTTCATCGCCAATGACTCGCGCAATCTTGATGTCCTGCTTTTCCCCCCCGTTGGCCGGGATCAGCGTGGCGACGAATGATGATATCATAAATCCCCACTCCGAATCGACCTTCGCGGTTTCGAGATCCTGAGGCATTCCGACAAACCGGATCGCAGTGACTTGCTTCATCCCTTTCGGAATATCCGCTTGTACGATCGGAGCTGTACGCCTGGTAACCGTTCCCTCCGTCACAAAATGCTCAACGTCCCCTTGTGTTTCAGTCTTGAATTTCGTAGCGGTTTCCGACTGCACCTCAATATCCCGCAGAGGTTTCCAGACGTCACCTTTATTAAGCAGCGCAAACTCTTGTTCCCAAATCGCCGTCTCCACAGCTTTGATCTTAGCATCCAGTTCAGCGGCCTTCTCATAGTCAGCAGTGTCGATCGGCACTTTCAGGAGCGGGTATTCTTCGTTCAAATCCACGTCTGCCGTGTTGTTGAAAAACGCTGCGGATTCATAGAACTCTTCATGCTGAATCGGATCATAAGGATGGCTGTGGCACTGGACACACCCCATGGTCAGACCCTGCCAGGTCTGCCAGGTCGTGCTCACCCGATCGATAACTGCTTCGATGCGAAATTGTTCATCGTCTGTTCCACCCTCTTCATTGGTTTGGGTGAGCCGATGACAAGCCGTCGCCAGCACATCGCCCATGGAAGCATCCGGCAGGAGATCCCCTGCGATTTGTTTGATCGTAAAATCGTCGTATCCCATGTCCGAATTGAACGCATCAATCACCCAGTCCCGATATTTCCAGATGGTTCGCTTCCCATCCACGCCAAGTCCACGTGAGTCCGCGTAGCGCACCTGATCCAACCAAACAGCAGCCCAGCGCTCACCAAACCGGGGCGAAGCAAGCAACCGGTCCACCACAGCCTCCCGGTTTCCGTCAAAGCTGCGCAACTCTTCAACCGAAGGAGGGAGCCCTGTTAAATCCAGAGTTGCCCGTCTCAGCCAGCGATAACCCTCCGCGTCAGGAGCCGGTTGGATCTTTTCTGAATCCAGTCGAGCGAGCACAAAGCGGTCGAGATCTCGACTCGGCCATTTCTCGTCCGAAACTTTCGGCAACTCAGATAGCTTGGGCTTTTCAAAAGACCAGTGCATCCCCCACTCCGCCCCCTCGGTGACCCATTGTTTCAATGTGGCGACATCGGATTCTGAAAGCGGCGGATGATCCCCTGAAGGCGGCATGATGTCATCGTCATCATCCGTGGTGATCCGATAGATCATCTCCGATTTCTCCAAGTCGCCCGGAACTACTACACGGTTCCCTGACTCCCCTTCCCCGAGGACCTTGTCGCGATAAATGAATGATACCCCGCCGGCTTCCTTCACTCCGCCATGGCATTCAGTGCAATTCCTCACGAAAATCGGCTGCACATCCCGGGCGAAATCAATTTCCCCTGCAATTGCGCAAATTGCCGCAGCCATCCATCCCGCCAATCCTGTAAAAACATTTCGCATACCTCGTAGCATCATCCTGCTCAGCATACGCCTGCAAGAGACCAAATTACGCCAAAATTCCTGAGTAAGATGTTATAAAACAAGCGTCACCGTTCCGGAGGACGCGCGTATTTCATCGCCATTTCACGAGCTTCCCGCTCCAGAAAAGCATCCCAATAGCCGTCCCGCAGACACTGGACAAGGTATTCGCGCATAAATTCACGAATCCCTCCAAGGCGTTCATATTGTGCGACATGGGCCAGCTCATGAACAATCAAAGAAGGGTTCAGAGCATTCTTCGCTTCCACATAGATACCATGCCCCAGGGCCATTCCCGAAGCCTGCATGGAAAGCCCCACCAGTTTCGCCAGAAATTGCAGCGGAGCCGCTCCCGGAGTCGGCACCTCAGGAACAATCATAATGCGGACGCGGTCAACGTCCTCAACGCCAATATCGAGAGCACTTTCGACTTCCCATTTCGCCAACTCCCGGCCTTCAGCCAGAATACGCTTCTCCTGCCCCACCGCCCAGCGACTTGCGAGCGGGAGCGCTGTTGCCACAAGAATCTTCTGGATGAACGGAGCCACTTCACGAACCAACCCTATTGAGTCGCCGAATCAACCCTGTTGTATCGTCAGGAACGGGGGATTCCTGTTTTAAATCATCCCCCATTTCACCTACCCTTTTAGAAATGGAACAACACCTTAGAATTGCCCGCCCAACGAATCATCTGAGTGAGATGATTCGCCTTTACTGCGAAGGGCTCGGGTTGGAGAAAATAGGAGGATTTGAAGATCACGATGGCTACAGCGGAGCCATGCTGGGGAGACCGGGAGCAGCCTACCATCTTGAATTCACCCAACATGAAGGCGAACCAGTCACCCACAGGCCCACTCGTGAAAACCTGCTCGTTTTCTACATTCCCGACCGGGAACATTGGCTGAAGGCCTGCCGGAAAGCGGAGTCCGCAGGTTTTGCATCAGTCACATCAGAAAATCCCTATTGGGATGAAAGAGGACGAACCTTTGAAGATCCTGAAGGGTATAGAGTTGTGCTTGAAAACGAAGCATGGATCCGGGAGTAGAGGTTCTTTGAAATCTCTGAAGAGAAGCGTCAATTTTTAACACGACCCTCAAATCGTTTTTTGGTCGTGTCCGTTTTTTGACATGACCCTCAAACCGTATTTTTGGTCGTGTCCGTTTTTTGACATGACCTTCAAACCGTATTTTTGGTCGTGTCCGTTTTTTGACATGACCTTCAAACCGTATTTTTGGTCGTGTCCGTTTTTTGACACGACCTTCAAACCGTATTTTTGGTCGTGTCCGTTTTTTGACATGACCTTCAAACCGTATTTTTGGCCGTGTCCGTTTTTTGACACGACCTAACCACCCGGAATTGTAATGCAGAGAGTGATTCAGCAACCGGTTTGATTGGCCGGAAGCAGGGGGGAAATTACTCCTTACAAAAAACCTCCCGTTTCCGTGAACTTGACATCAACGGGTGGAAGAAGTTCATTGCCCGTAATGAAGGGGTTTGCCCATGGCATCATCCATACGCTGGCTTTCGTCGCTATTCTGGCGATGCAACCTGTTGGACAGCAGTATTGTACTGCAAATGATGTATTGTGCCCGAAGCCCACTCCGGCCCACGATAATCTGCATGTAGCTGATTGCTGTTGCGATGCAGAGGAGCAGCATGAGTCCCCCTGTTGTGTCGAAATCTTCTCAAAGCTACCGTTTGTTCCGGGTCATGCCGTAATGGCTGCACCGGAGCCGTTGGCCTTCGATTTGCCGGCCCTGGAACCTGTCTACCGATTTGACCGCTTCCAATTGGAAGAATCAGGAAACAGCAAGACCATTGACATCGATCCACCGCCGCGATTGACGTCCAGGTTGACGCTGCATTGTGTACGGTTGGTTTGATCTCATAACTTCCGGTCTCCCCACCGTTCGAGGAGACCCGGCCGTGAATTGTCGATTGTCGATTCCCGGCCCACTCCGCTGAGCTTGTCTGCGCTTTGCTGTCGCAACTGGCCAGCTGGTTCCTGCGCAGGGAACTTTTCACCTGCTTTGAATCATTCAATCGTCCAACTGCACATAGATTTATCACTTTTCCTTTAATGAATAACCAACTTTCCGCTCTGCTGAAACCGGCCGGATCCGCCCGGACGCCGGACGGAGACCGGACGTCTACTTCCGGCCAAGCCGTCCACTCCCCGGCGCGCGACTGGCGTACCCGCTTTGCCTCAGCGTTGCCTTGGGTGATGATCCTCGGGTTTCTCGGACTTCTCACAGCAGTGCTCGGCAATCGGCTTTTACCTGCCAGAGAGTTAGAGGTGGCAACGGTGGTGACGGTTCGTCAAAGTGCGGATTCGCAGTCAGCTCAAAGAACTGAAACGAAAGCTGAAACGGAAAACGTAGACCCGGCTGCAGCCGAAACTGCCGCATTTGAAGCACAAATGCTATTTCAGGCATCGGGTTGGGTTGAGCCAGATCCCTATTCCATCAAGGCCACAGCCCTGCTCGATGGAGTGATTGAAAAGGTCGAGGTTCTGGAAGGAGACAAGGTCAAGGAGGGACAGTTACTGGCTTCATTGATCGACGACGATGCCCGGCTTGATCTCGAAACTGCGAAGAGCAAACTCTCCGCACTGAAGGCTCAGGCGGCAGGTCATCACCGCCAGATCGCGATTGTTCATGCGCAAACGGCGAGCCTTGCAAAGCAGGTCGCCGTAGCCAGGGCCCGCCGCGATGAATCAGCGGATCTGGTGGAACGATTGCAGAGAGTTTCTAAAGGTGGAGTGTCCGAACGCGAAGTGGCCAAGTCCCGTCTCGAGCTGGCCACTCTGGAAGCAGAGGTTGAAGCCATGGTTGTCACCGAAGCGGAACTGGAAGCCAAAATTGAACAGTTAAAAGAAATACAGGCCGACTTCGCGGCCCGTATCGTTGAAGCAACCACTGAAGTGGCCCGGAAGCAGCTCGCACTGGATCGAACCCGGATCGAGTCGCCGATCAACGGCCGGGTTCTCCGTTTACTGGCCGCACCGGGCCAAAAGAAGATGCTGGGAATGGACAGCCCTGACTCTGCCACGATCGCCATTCTCTACGATCCGGAAAAGCTTCAGGCAAGAATTGATGTCCCGCTTGCTGAAGCGGCGCAGCTTGCCATCGGCCAACCCGTGAGGCTTCGGTCTGAACTGCTTCCGGGAAAGACTTTCCGGGGCCGCGTCACCCGGATCGTTGGAGAGGCTGACTTGCAGCGGAATACGCTACAGGCCAAGGTGGAAATTCAATCCCCCGACGACCGCCTCCGTCCTGAGATGCTCTGCCGCGCCGAATTTCTCGCCCTGCCGGCAAGCAACACGCCCGGCTCCAAAGATAAAGAAAACTCTCCTGCCGGACAAATGCCGACAAGTCTTTCAAGCAGCGGTTCCCGCGTTCAAATCTTTGTCCCGGCCGCCGCAATCAACGGTGACATTGTCTGGAAAGTCGATGCCTCGGGCGATCACATCGAACCGCAATCCATCTCTCCCGGCCGCGAAGTCCGCGAAGATCACCAGCTTGTCCTCAGTGGACTGAAACCGGGGGACCGGGTCGTGATCAATCCTCCCGCCGATTTAAAATCCGGGGACCGCTTTCGCCCGGCAGAATCCTCACCTTCCAAATCATGAACGAAACTTCATCTGACAATTCCTATATACGCTGTCGTAATCTGACGAAAACCTATCAGAAAGGTAAGATCACGGTGACACCACTGGAGGGTCTCAATCTGGATGTGCGCAGTGGTGAGTTTCTAGCCATGATGGGGCCGTCAGGTTCAGGCAAGACCACGCTGCTGAATCTTATCGCCGGTATCGATCGGCCCACCAGCGGAGATCTCTACATTGGCGGGGAGAATGTGGCTTCCTTTTCCCGTGGGAAGTTGACTGACTGGCGCGCCCGGCAGTGCGGTTATGTATTTCAACTTTACCACCTGATCCCGATTTTAACGGCTTATGAAAACGTGGAGCTGCCGCTCTTGTTGGAAAGCTCCCTTTCCCGCCGTGACAGGAAGCAAAAGGTTCTCGCCGCTCTCGATTTGGTCGGCCTGAGCGACCGGGCGGACCATCGTCCAACAGAGCTTTCCGGAGGGCAGGAGCAGCGGGTGGCAATTGCCCGCGCTATTGTGGCTGATCCGGGATTGATTGTCGGGGATGAACCCACCGGTGATCTGGACCGGGAATCCGGGGATCAGATTTTGGAACTGCTTCAGGAGTTGTCCGGCACGCACGGAAAAACGGTCGTCATGGTGACACACGATGCCAGAGCGGCCGAAGCAGCTGAGAGAACCCTGCACCTCGAAAAAGGGCGTCTTATCGAAAGCGGTCAATCATGAAACGTCTCCTCCATCTCGCAGTTCTCGCTCTAAAGCAGGTGACACGGCACCGGCTCCGTACCATCCTGACCCTTGCCGGAGTGGCGACGGGAATGTTTCTCTTCACTGCGGTGGAGACGATGCAGTCGAGCCTGCGGATTGCCACGGAAGCCAGCGCCGGGGACACCACCCTGGTGGTCTATCGGGAGAATCGGTTTTGCCCCCTCACCTCGCGTCTACCGGAACATTACCTCAGTGAAATTCTGCGTATCGACGGAGTTCGTGAAGCCATCCCCATTCAGATTGTAGTCAATAACTGCGGGGCCAGTCTTGATGTGATTGCTTTCCGTGGAGTACCACCGGGGGTTCTTGAGCAATACAATCCCGATCTCGAAATTGTGGCCGGTTCCTACGAAGACTGGAAGAGCCGGGGGGATGCCGCCCTTCTCGGAGAACACTTTGCAGCCCGACGCGGCCTGAAACCCGGTGATCAATTCGAAGCGGTGGGAGTGCGCGTCTCGGTCGCCGGAATCGTTCGATCGCCTCAGGCGCAGGACAACAATGTTGCCTATGTGCATCTGCCGTTTCTCCAGCAGGCTTCCAATGTCGGCCTCGGAACCGTAACGCAGTTCAATGTGCGGGTGGATTCCTCCGAGCTACTTGAACCGGTGGCTGATAAGATCGATGAGATCTTTGCCTCAGACTCCGACCCAACCAATACCCGGCCGGAGAAGGCGTTTTTTGCCCAGACTGCCCAGGATCTGATCGACATTATTCATTTCACCCGCTGGCTGGGTTTTGGAGCGGTGCTTGCGGTGCTGGGTCTGGTGGCCAATGCCCTGCTTCTCGTTGCACGCGGTCGAGTGAAGGAGAACGCGATTTTGCAAACTCTCGGATTCCCCCGCCGCTCGGTTGGAGTGCTTATGATTTGGGAGGGCGTCTTACTTGGATTTCTCGGAGGGCTCACCGGCAGTGGGCTGGCTGCCCTCTTCTTTCACCTGAAACGATTCACCTTTGGCAACGAGGGGCTGACACTCGCTCTCACGCCCAGCTTTCAAGTGACGGCAAACGGACTGATGCTCGCGGTCGCTCTTGGCCTGCTCGCCTCTCTCTGGCCGGCCTGGGTTGCCTGCCGCAATCCCATTGTCACCTCAATCCGGCAAGGCTGATCGCTTTTTTACGACTTTCTAAATCACCACCATGTTACCATTTTCCTACGCGACCCGAAATCTTCTCCGTGATCCAGTGCGCCTCATACAAAAGGTGATTGGAGCGGCCCTCGTCGTGTTTCTGGTTTTCGCTGCAGGATCGTTCAACGAAGGTATGAAAGGCGTCCTGATGGCATCGGGTTCACCGCGCAACGTGATCCTGCTCGGAGCAGGCTCGGAAGAGAGCGTCGAGCGCAGTGAGGTTTCGATCCAGAGCGAGACTCTCGCCACAGCGGGAATTGTAGGGATCGAGAAGCGGCTCGGTGTTCCCGCCGTGTCCGGTGAAGTGCATTACATGGCTCCACTTACGATTCCCGGTTACGACCCGGAACACGCTCTGTTACGAGGCGTCACTCCAGGTGCTTTTGAGGTTCATCGCGAGGTGCGCATTACAGAAGGTGAATATCCGAGCCCCGGCCAAATCCTGGTCGGGCGTCTCGCGCATCACAGTCTCGGCGTCACTGCGACAGATCTTTCCCCGGGGAACAAAGTTGAGTTTGAAGGCCAGACGTTCACAATTTCCGGTGTGTTTGAAGCTCCCGGAACGGTGATGGAATCCGAGGTGTGGTTCGACCGCACGGATCTCATGACCGCAATCCAGCGCGACGCGCTGTCCTGTGTGATTGTGAGGATGGACTCAGCAGAAGGTTTCAAAGACGCTGACCTGTTTGCCCGCCAGCGACTTGATCTGGAACTTGTGGCGCTTCGTGAATCTGATTATTACGCCCAGCTCGCCGGATTCTACAGTCCTCTCCGAAGCATGACCTGGCTGACCGCAGGTCTCATTGGAGCCGGTGCCATATTTGGTGGACTGAATATGCTCTATGCAGCTTTCGCATCAAGGATTCGTGAGCTCGCCACATTGCAGGCGGTGGGATTTCGCCGCCGGGCCATTCTGTTTTCCCTCGTTCAGGAAAGTCTTCTCGCCACATTGCTCGGCACGTTACTCGCCTCCTTTCTCGCGGTTACTTTTCTGGAAGGCATCACTGTGCCGTTCTCAATCGGAACTTTCCGCCTCCTCATGCCGCTACCTGTTCTTGGCCTCGGACTACTCGTTGGCCTCGCACTTGGGACTCTTGGTGCCCTTCCTCCAGCCGCCCGGTGTCTCGGGGCGCCACTTCCCGTAGCTTTGCGCTCTTCCTGAAATTTCCTGATCTACGATCTGAAAATCCAAACCATAAAAATAAAAAACAAACAAAAACCAACCAACCTATGAAAACGACCCCAATCATTGCCGCCTGCGGACTCTTTGCGCTTGCTTTGAATTCCTGTGAAAAGGCAACCACCCCTGACGAATCAGGCGAATCATCCGCTTCCACCAAGGCAGCTGATCCGAAGATCGAAGCCGTCTTTGTCGACGCAGCCCCTGAAGGTGCCGTGAGTGTTCTTGAATCCCGGAAGAAAGCAGAGCCCGGCTCTACCATCACCGTGGTAGGAAGAATCGCCGGAGCGATGGAACCTTTTTCCAAGGACTACGCCACACTGGTTCTGGCTGACGACAGCTTGATGACTTGTGAACGTAATCCAGGCGACGGATGCACAACTCCATGGGATGCCTGCTGTGTTGAACCGAAAACAATCGCTGCTTCCCGCCTCACCGTCCAAATCGTCGGTGATGACGGACGTCCAGTGGGACAGTCACTCAAGGAAGTTCGCGGGCTAAAAGAACTCGACGGACTCATCGTGACCGGCACCGTCGCGGAAGGCTCCAACGAAGAAAACCTAATTCTCAATGCGACCGGAATCTTTCCGAAGAAATCCTGATTGCTGTTCGGGACTACCGAACCGGTGATTTCATCACGTATTGGCCGTTCCTTTAAATTCCGCAGACGTCGTTTATTGTCAACGCAATGAAACGACGACACTTTCTGCGGGGTCTGGGGGTAACGCTGGCGTTACCCTCACTGGATCTTTATTCTGCAGGGGCAGCAGCGGCAGATTCAACGACCATCAAACGGCTGGTCTGTGTAGCGAACCCATTCGGGATGTTACCGGATGGGTTTTTCCCGGAGAAACCCGGGACGCTGAAAGATCTTCCTTACCTGCTGAAACCGCTTGAGGGACAGAAGAACGATTTCACCGTCTTTTCCAATCTTGATCACGATGTATCGGGAGGCCACATCGGATGCCACTCCTTCTTGTCCGGGATGCGGGACTTTGAAGCGGCCCAATGGCCTGAAAAAAACATCTCGATTGATCAGCGTGCCGCAGAGCAGGTGGGGGCAAACACCCGTTTTCCTTCGCTGACACTCAGCGCAGGAAAACCAGCCAAAGGCGAGCAGGAGCTTCGACTTTCGTGGACCCGGAATGGAATCAATATACCCCCGATCTCAACAACGCGGGATTTGTTTAACGCGCTGTTCAAAGCGGACAGTGAAGCTGAAAAGAAAGCCCGGGCAAAAAGCAACAGGCTGCATGACAGCGTCCTCGATGCCGTGGCCGGTCACGCCAAACAGCTTGAGAAGCGACTTGGAAAAACAGACCGGGAGAAGTTGGATGAGTATTTCACCAGCGTTCGTGAAGTGGAGAAGAAGCTGGAGATGTCCGAAAGATGGATCAATGAGCCAAAGCCTCAACCCGGCATTCCCATGCCTGAGGACAAGACGATCACGGAGACGCTGCCGGCATTTTATGATCTGATGGCTCTTGCCCTGCAAAGTGATTCAACACGGGTGGCGACCCTGGGTATCCCCAGCACTTTGCGCACAGGAGACCTAAACCTCGGAGGAAGTTATCATGGCTTTTCCCACCACGGTCAGGCGAAAGAATTGAAGGATGGACTCACTGTGATTGAGACTTTCCAGATGGAGGAACTGTCCCGCTTTATAGAAAAGCTCAAGACTTTGAAGCTGCTTAATTCCACGACGGTGATGTTTGGTTCGGGAATGGGCAACGGGTCGTCGCACTCAAACAAAGATCTTCCGATTCTTGTGGCGGGTGGAGCGTTTAGATCTCACGGCACTCATGTTGTCGCTCCGAAAGAGAAGTCAAAACGGGTTCCATTGTGCAATCTCTTCACAACCCTCCTGCAGGATTTCGGCGTCGAGGTGGAAGCATTCAACAAAGCTTCGGGAACAATGAACGAACTGGTGTGAAGCCATGCGATTCCTGACCTTCATTCTCGTGCTTGTCACGGCGACTCCGGCGGTTGTCGCTGATGAAAAAGCATTCCTGTCGACCTACTGCCTGAAGTGCCACGGCGAAGAAAAACAGAAAGGCGACCGGCAATTCAACTTGCTGGACCAGGATTTCACCAAGCTGGAAACGATTGAAACCTGGCAGGAGATTCTCGATCAGATCAATCTCGGCGAAATGCCGCCTGAAGATGAAAAGCAGCCGGACACGGAAGAAACCCGCGAGTTGGTAGAATGGATCACCGCAAAACTGAAGATGGCGCATGAATCGCTCTCAGCCGATCTGGCCCGACCGGTGATGCGGAGACTTAACAAAGTGCAGTATGATCACACTGTGCGCTCGCTTCTGGATTTAGGACCGATGTTGATGGATCCGACCGAATCATTTCCTCCTGAGATTGAGGTGGAAAACTTCGACCGGATTGGCTCAGCACTGGTGACTTCGGACTTCCTGATGCAAAGTTACCTGAATGCCGCAGGGCTCTTGATTGAGAAAGCAACCTGCCAAACCGCAGATCCACCCGAGGTAAAGAAATGGAAATTTACAGCTCCTTTCTGCAAACTTCCCGCACGACCTGATGGTCTGGACGAAGACGGAAAGTATCAGCACATTCGTAAAAACAACAAATATGAGGACGGCTTTCTTTGGCTCTCCAAATTCGTTGAAGGGGTGCCTCACGACGGATATTACGAATTGACCTTCAAGGCGCAGGCTATCAATCGCGACTACCCTTACCCCGAAGAAAAGATCCGAGTCAACAAGTCGGACCCATTGAGAGTTGGAGTGGTTGCCGGACATCCCGATTACGGAGACTTGAAGGCGGCGAACGGGTCGGACCGCCCGCTTTTCGAACTCGACTTACCTGATGATAAACCTGAAACGATCAAGCGCAGAGTCTGGTTGGATAAAGGGTTCCAGCCACGGTTTTGTTTCCCTAACGGACCGAACCGGACGAAGCCGTTCCGTAGTTTTACGGTGAGGGAAAATCCGGAACACTTTCGCGAGTTCATCAAATACCTGTCGCCAAAAGACGGTGAATTCCGTGGGTTGCCGGAAGCGTTTGTGAAGTCTGTAAAAAGCGAACTGCGCAACAAGAAGGTTACTGATTCAGGAAAGAAGCTGGATTCATCACGATTCTACACCAACAAGAACTCGAACGGTGGTTGGTCCGCCTGGACTCGTGCGTATGAAGGCCCGCGGGTGCGGATTTATGAAATTTCTCTGGAAGGACCTTTCTACGATCAATGGCCGACCACGAGTCATGAAATTCTTTATTCGAAACTTCAGCCAACGCTTGCAAACAGTGACGAGATTCTCCGAAATTTTGCCCGGCGGGCCTTTCGTCGTGATGCCAGTCCGGAAGAAATTAAAGTGCTGGCTGATCTGGTAAATCGGCACGCGGCTGCGGGAAATTCAGAGAAAGAATCCGTCCAGGCTGGTTTGCAGGCGATCCTATGCTCGCCATCATTCCTGTATCTCGATCCGGAAACCTCCCCTACCAACCTAGCCTCTCAGCTGTCGTATTTTCTCTGGTCGGATATGCCGGATGCTGCGCTGAGTAAGGCGGACCTTTCGGATTCTAATGTCTTCCGTGAGCAAGTTGAACGCCTGCTCAGCAACAACCGGATTAACACGTTTGTGGAGGAGTTCACCGACAGCTGGCTGCGCCTTGACAAGGTAGGCACCCAACTTCCCAGCCACTCTGTTTTCCCTGAATACTTCACACACGATCTGGAATACGCCATGCTGGCTGAGACTCAGGCATTCTTTCGCCACCTGCTCGATGAAAACCTTCCGATCACCAATTTCCTCGATTCTGACTTTGCATTTCTCAACGGCAATCTCGCCCGACACTATGGGATAGATAATGTATCCGGCCATGCCCTTCGCAAGGTAAAGCTCAATGATCCCCGCCGCGGCGGGCTTCTGGGACAGGCATCGATCGCAACCGCGTCAGCCAATGGAATCGACACGTCCCCCGTGATTCGTGGTATCTGGATTCTCGAAAACTTACTGGGAGATCCACCGAACCCTCCGCCGCCTGATATCGAACCTATCGAGCCGGATATTCGTGGAGTCACCACCATTCGCGAACAACTCATGAAACATCGCAGTGTAGAGACGTGCGCGGAGTGTCATCGCAAAATCGATCCCCTCGGTTTTGCGATGGAAAATTTTGATCCGATCGGTGGCTGGAGGTCAAAATACATGCAAACAAAAAACCGTCCGCCAGTGGATGCATCGGGTCAGTTTCCCGACGGCAGAGGATTCAAGGATATCGTTGAGTTGAAAGCGCATTTGCTGAACAGGAAGCATCAGTTCGCCCATTGCCTGACTGAAAAGATGCTGACTTACGCAACAGGGCGCACTATGAATGCTGTCGACCGCCCCCACATCGACAAGATCGTCGATGAACTGGAGAAACGAGGGTGGGGATTGCGTGATCTGGTCCTGTTGGTAGCCGGAAGCGAGCCATTCCGCGGGTAAAACCCGACCTTTATAGATTATCTATTTCTTGATCGCAGTCATAAAACCGCGATCAGCGACGGTGTCCTGATAAGGACCCACCTCAAAACCAAACTCCTCAAGAATGGATCCATACTCTGCAGGAGAGTAACACTTGCCCTGAGTGATATTCATCAGAAGGGCCGAATATTCCGCAACGGGAAGCGGGCCATCTTTGTCGTCGTTGATAAACGCATCATGGATCACCAACAATCCGCCCCGGGGCAATGCTTCCGCTGCCTTCTCAAGGAGAATCCGAACTTCAGGAAAATCCCAGTCATGAAGCACGTTTGAGAGAAGGATCACATCAGCATCGGTTGGCCATGGATTGGAAAACATGTCACCGGAAATCACTTCGATCTTATTGGACAGACCATGTTTCCCTATCTCGGAACGGGTAATCGAATCAACCGGCGGTTGCTCAAAGACTGCTGCGGTAAGCTGCGGGTGGGCGGCTACAAGAGTCGTAGAATAAATGCCCGAGCCACCACCTATATCCAGAACGTGTTTTCGATCACGAAGCTGAGGCCCAATCGCCTTTGCCAAAGATTGTCCGAACAGGAAGCCGCGACAATTCATCAATTCGGTGAAACCGGCGGCAAACTCCTCGTCGAGCATGGATTCGTGCCAATCAGCACCATCGTCCTTTGCCTGCCAGTTCGCGGGTTTGCCCGTGCGGAGGACTTTAAGAAAATCTTTTGTGATCCCGGTGTCCCGGATGGGTGCGTAATAAGGCCCCAAATACCAGGGAGAATTCTTCACGAGGTGCTCCCGAGCGATTTGAGTAAGATAATGATTGCCCTTTGAGTCTGTTGAAAGCAGGTCATTCGCACGACACAAAGTTAAAAGAACATCAGCCGGGCGACTGGCAAAACCGAAGTGATTACAGATTTCCGAGGAGGACGCTCCGTCGTTCTCACCAAGCCAAGTGAAGAAATCGAGGTGGCTGATGGCCGCGGCCAGAAGCTCAGCAGCATACTGCCGGTCGCGATATTGCAATATCCGTGCCGGATCAGTGGTGGGAAGCGTGGTTAGATCTGAGTTCATCAAAAGTCCGATATGATCCGTGGAACGACCTTTTTCGCAAGGTTGAGCCGTGAATCGGATTTTTTTAGCATTTTTGCTGGCCTAATGCCGTGCATTGATGAATAAGGCGGGGCATTCAAGAATGCGTCCCGTTTGTTTCTCCCCCGGATGTCTCGAAAAGGTTTTAGTTCAGGTATGGTGGCTCGCAGTGTTGTTACAACGCTGGCGGCTATTGTCGTAATGTCTTTTGTGAGCTGTCATCACACAGCCTACAAGAAACGCGCTGACCGGGAGACAAATCGGATATTGAGCAGCAAAATCGGATTCGTTGACAATGTAGACTGGGATTCCGTCGACATTCAACTCCCCGAGCCAGCCACATTGGAAGGGCTTGGCATGAACAGTGAGCACGCGGAGTATCTCGGAAAGATTGCCCGCGAGGAAGCCAATGCGACCGTGATCCCTCTGGACGAAGCTCTCGATTTCGCGATTCACTACAACAGGGATTATTTGTCTCAAAAAGAAACGATCTTTGTACAGGCACTGAATCTAACCCTGACTCGACATACGTTTGCGCCAATATTTTCCGGTGGTGGAGACATCACGAGACAAAGTGATGCACGAACCGGCGATGTAACAGTAGTTGTGCCCCCTGCTGACCCCGATGCAGCTCTTGCGCTGGCCGGAGCCCAAGCCGCAGCGAACCGGGCGCAGGCTGCAGCTGAAGCAGCCGCGTTTTCAGGAGATTCTGAAGCGGCTGCGGCGGCCGCATCTGATGCCGCCGCAGCGGCAGCACTTCTGAACAATCCTAATCCCGACGCCCTTTCTACAGAGATCACCACCATTGTGGCAGAGAACACGGTGACTCGAAACCAACGTCTGGGCGTGTCAAAACTCACGAAAACCGGGGCCCGGATTGCGGCAGACTTCACAGGGGATTTTCTGAAGTTCATGATGGGCGACCGACAGGTCAACAACTCCCAGTTGGCGATCTCGGTTCTGCAACCTATCATGCGGGGCGGAGGGACTGCGGTGACCATGGAGGCATTGACCCAAAGTGAACGGGAGCTTCTCTATTCATTGAGGGATTTCGCGAATTTCCGGCGAAACTTTATCGTGAGCGTGGTAAATGATTACTACAGCGTGCTGCAAGCACGCGATCAGGTCCAAAACAACTGGGTGGCCTACCAGGGCTTTGTCCTGAGCGTCGAACGGGAAATGGCGCTTGCAGATGAGAACCGGAGAACACAAACAGAGATCGGGCAGCTCCGGCAGGCACTTCTCAATGCAGAGAGCCAGTGGGTGAACGCGTTGAGCGATTATCGAAGTCAACTGGACGCCTTTAAGATTCGACTTGGGCTGCCGGTCGATGAAAACGTGATTCTCGAATACAAAGAACTTAAGAAACTGAAAATTGAGGACCCGGAGGTTTCACGAAGTGATGCCGTGAAGATTGCCGTGGCAACTCGACCAGATCTAGTGACTTCTCAGGATCGTATCATCGACGCGGAACGCGGGATCAAAGTGGCAAAAAACGGTCTGCTCCCGGGACTGGATGTGGGAGTTAACTATGACGCGATCAGCGACTCTGGAGATATCTCGCCACACATCAACTTTGATCGACGGAATCTGTCGGCCACTCTCGATGTCGACCTTCCATTTGATAGAAAAGAAGACCGCAACACTTATCGAACTTCGATGATTGTGCTGGATCAGGCAAAACGGCAAAACGAACTCAATTTCGATCAGGTGAGGCTTCAGATCTATGATGACTGGCGCGCTCTGGAGCAAGCCAAACGAAACTATGAAATTTCGGAACTGGGGGTAGCCCTTGCTCAAAGGCGACTTGAAGAACAGGTTCTCCTCGCGGAACTCGGGCAAGGGGAAGCCCGGGACCTCGTTGATGCACAGCGCGATTTGGTGAATGCCCAGAACCAGCGCACCGCCACGCTTGTCACACATACGTTGGCACGTTTACGTCTTTGGCAGGATATGGGCATCCTTTACATTAATAAGGATGGAAGCTGGGTAACCAAGCTCACTCAAGAAGGGATGAATTAATGAAAAAGCATATCTGGTGGATTACAGTCGTTCTAATCGGGTGCGCGGGCATGATCGCTTTTCGCTCTTCCAATGATTCTGGAGAAGCCACTTCAAACGTTCCGGAGTTTCAAGTTCAGCGGGGCGACCTGGTCATTGATGTGCTGGAAGGAGGCAACATCCAGGCTCTCGAATCACTGGAAGTACGCAACAAGGTAAAAGCATCCGGCGGTGTAAAGATTCTCGAAATCGTAGACGAGGGTTATGAAGTGACCGAGGAAGACGTTAAGAACAAAAAGGTTCTCGTTCGTCTCGACCCCAGCACCATCGAAGAACAGTTGGTAGATCATGATGTTGGGTTTCAACAGACCCAGGCGACCTATGCAGAAGCAAAGCAGAACCTGGATATTGAGGAGAGTGAAGCATTGAGCGAGATCAAACTCGTGCGTCAGGCCATGCGTTTCTCCATGTTGGATTTCGAGAAATTCGTGGGTGCGGATGCTGCAAAGCAAATCCTGAAAAGCATGTCACTCCCATATGACACCAAGACACTTGAGAAGTATGAGAAGGAGGCAACTTCGTTAATTCTGGAAGCCTTTGACGGAGACAAACTCGCAGAGAGCGCAACGGAAGACATCGAGGAAAAGCCGTTCACGGGTGATTCTGAGGACAGCCTGGCAAACAAGGTCGATTTCGATACATTCTTAAAGACGAACAAACTGGGCGAGGGTGAAGCCGAGCAAACACTTCGCAGGATGCGGGATGAAGCCCTGGTTGCCGCATCGGAACTTTCAGTAGTCAAAGAATCGTTCGCCGGAGCAGAACGACTGGCCGAGCGGGATTTCATTACCAAAGCAACGCTCGAAAACGAACGGGTGAATTTGGACAAAGCGGAACTGTCGCTCCAAACCAAAGAGACTGAGTATGCTCTTTTCGTGGACTACGAGTTTCCAAAAGAAGCTGAGAAGATGCTTTCTGCGTTTGAAGAAGCCCTCCTTGAGCTGATCCGCGAGAAACGGGAAAAGATGGCAAAGATGTCTCAGGTCTACGCCAAATACCGGTCCTACAAAAGGCGCTACGAACTTGAACTTAAAAAACGTCAAGATCTGGAGGAGCAATTGGAAAGCTGCGTTATTTATGCCGAGAAGGCCGGCCTCCTGGCCTATGGCGGCGCGAACGACAACTATTATACATCTCGCTATTACGAGGCGATTTCCGCAGGTGCGACTCTGAAACTTGGTCAGCCAATCTTCACGATTCCCGATATGTCAAAGCTGGGCGTAGACGTTGATATCCATGAGTCCCACATCAAGAAAATCGAACTTGGTCAGTCCTGTCTTATTACAGCGGAATCAGTACCCGATAAAACCCTTGAAGGTCGGGTGTCAAAGGTAGCCGTTTTGCCCGACTCTAATGCTTCGCGCTACAACCCCTCGTTGAAAGTCTATCCAGCGACTATCGAGATTGAGGGAAATAATGACTTCTTAAAGCCGGGGATGTCTGCAAAGACACAAATCATTGTGAACGAACTCAGTGATGTTCTCTACATCCCTGTGCAGGCAGTCTTTGTTGAAGACGACGAGCATTTTGTATTCGTTAAGAGAGGGGGCGACTATGAACGCCAACCTGTCACGATTGGCGATCACAACGACGAATTCATCGCGATCACCGAAGGTGTTACAGAGAGTGATTCTGTGGCCTTGAGTATGCCCTCAAGCTACGCATCCAAAACAACTGAAATTGCTCAAAACTAATCTCCCCGGCACAAGAGGCATTCCACAAATGAATGCTTTTATGCCGGGCTCCTGACTATCAATTGCAGGCAAAGAATATGAGATTTGTTTTTGTTCTTATCGCGCTGGCCGCTTCGCATCTTATCCAGGCGAAAGAGAAACCCAACATCATCGTAATTTATACCGACGATCATGGGTGGCCCGACATAGGTGCAGCAGGCATTTATGAAGACCTGAAAACCCCGCACATCGATGCCCTCGCGGCATCAGGAGCGCTGGCAACAAATGGATACTCAACGGCCCCACAATGTGTTCCTTCACGGGCCGGTTTACTTTCCGGCAGAGCACAAAACCGATTCGGTGTAGAGAGCAACGCAGAGTCGCTGGAAGGATTCGACGCCCAAATCACAATTGCAGATCGACTCAAAAAGGCTGGCTATGCCACCGGGCAGATCGGAAAGTGGCATCTGGGACCAAACAATAAGATCACCGACCACGGCTTTGATGACGTCTATTCAAAGAACGCCAATCGCCCCTGCTTTGCCAACTTTACGTTGACCGGAAAAACGATCGAAATGCAGATGGTCGATGACAACGAATATCATCTGGATGCCTGCTCCAAGGCCGCCCTGGCTTTCATCGACCGCCATGCCGACACCCCTTTCTTTCTCTACCTTGCCTACCGGGCCCCGCATGTCCCTCTCGATGCTCCAAAGAAATATCTCGATCGATTCCCCGGGAAAATGCCCGAACGAAGACGTCAGGCACTGGCTATGATTTCCGCGATGGACGATGGCGTTGGTGCCATTGCAGCCGATTTGAAAGCCCGGGGGCTATCAGAAAACACACTCATCTTCTACATCGGTGACAATGGCGCTCCCTTGAAAATACACAAACTCGACGCGCCTGGAGGTGGCCCCGGCTGGGATGGATCACTCAACGAACCCATGAACGGCGAGAAAGGGATGCTGGCGGAAGGTGGAATTCGAGTGCCGTTCGTAGTGAGCTGGCCCGGAAAGATAACAGCAGGGCAAGTGTATGATCATCCCATCACCACCCTTGATGTCGCGGCCAGCGCGGTGGAATTAGCAGGGTTGCCACTCGATGCCAGTCTCGACGGTGTGAACCTGATTCCTTATCTCTCTGGCGAAAAATCCGGACCGCCTCACGAAATACTAACCTGGCGCTGGATCGCACAGGGAGCGATTCGCGAAGGAAAATGGAAGCTTCTTGTTGGAGGAGATCGCGAGTACCTTTTCAATTTGGAGGCCGATCGCAGTGAGAAGAAGGACCTGAGTTTGGCCGAGCCTGAGATTGCGGACAAGCTTCGTGCCCGATTGGAAGCCTGGGCCAGTGAACTCCAACCGGCTGGCCTCGCCACAGGAAAAATGTCCCCCACATGGGAAGACTACTTTGACTATTACCTCGACGGCAAAGCAGTCGCCCCCTCGAAGGCCAGGCAGAGCAGCAATCAGACTGACAACGATTGGATTTCCCGGAATTCTAAACTAAAACGTCAAACAGGAGCCCTTCGAGTAATGCCAACACCTGCTGCAAAAGCGCAGGGGCCATTTCTCGTTCACTCTAAAATCAAACTTCACGGGAAGTTCAAAGCAAAAATCCAACTCAGCACTGCGGTTCAGGGAAAAGTGGGAGTGGCGTGGCGATCTGAAGGACAGAAGGACTTCCCGCCGGAACAGATTGTCACTGTTGAGGTGAAGCCCGTCCCCGACTTTCAGGATATTGAGATCGATATCCCGGCAGAAGGCCCAACGATCCACACACGCCTGTTTCTGCCAAATGGGGTTGTTGACGTGAAGCGAATTCTCTTTCAAGATTCAAACGGGGCACAGACGTGGAACTTCTCAGCCAGGAAAGAGTGAAGTGCGCATCTCTGGCCTGCAACACTCTTCCCTGTGCCAACCATGCGACTTCAAGATAAGACAATCATCGTTACCGGATCAACCACCGGAATCGGAAAGGCAATTGCCAAACGCTGTCTGGACGAAGGCGCGGAAGTCCTCATCCACGGATTGGAGCCTGAATTAGCGGAGACAACCTGGAGCGAGTTGGACCCGGACCGGAAACGGTCTGATGTAATCATTGCAGATCTGGAAGACCGCTTTGCCCCGAAACTAATCATCGAGTCCGCCATCTCCCGCTTCGGAAAGATCGATGCTATCGTCAATAATGCCGCAGCTGTTGGCACCGGCAAAATCGAGTCGACCGATGAAACCAAATGGGATCGATTTCTCACCATCAATGCCAAGGCTCCGTTCTTCCTGATCAAGCAATCGCTCCCTCACCTGGAACGGAGCCACGGATGTATTCTTAATATCGGTTCCGTCAATGCCTATTGCGGAGAACCCGACCTCCTGCCTTACTCGATCTCAAAAGGCGCTTTGCAAACCATGACCCGCAACCTCGGTGACACATTGCATCGGGAATATGGCATCCGCGTGAATCAGATCAACCCGGGCTGGATCCTGACCGAAAACGAGCGCCAGCGGAAACAGGAACAGGGATTGCCTGAAGATTGGCCAAAACTGCTCGGTGATTACTTTGCCCCTAGCGGTCGAATCTTTGATCCCGCAGAAATCGCCGCCGCCGCCGTCTATTTCCTCAGTGACGAAAGCGGCCCTGTAAGTGGCAGCGTTCTCGATATCGAACAGCATCCGTTTATCGGACGGAACCCCGAAAAAACAATCGGCGAAGCCTGACCGGGCGGTTCCCTGCCATCACAGGCAGGCGTAACCAACGTCAGATGGCAGAGGAAAAATACGATCTATTCCGCCAGGACGACAATGGAAATGAGTTCCATGTCGGGCGGTTCGAATCTAAAACTGAAGCGACCGCCAAAATGCGAGAGCTCGCAAAAGGCGGTCACAAACAGTTTTACGAAATCCGGCGGGTCACCACCGAATCGGTATTATGATTCGGTAGTCTCTTCAGGCGCAGCATCCGTACCGCCGTCCTCAGCGACCGGCGCGTCTGGATCAGCAGCGTTGCCTTCTTCTCCTTCAGTCTCGTCCGGTGCAATCCGGGCGACATCCTGAATAGATTCACCAGCTTTGAGGTTCATCAATTTCACCCCCTGAGTGGCCCGTCCGATCCTGGAAATACCGGAACATGCAATCCTGACCGACTGACCACCACTGGTCATCAGCATGATCTCATCTTCGTCCGACACACGCAGCGCTTTCACCAACTGACCGGTTTTGTCAGTGCACTTCATAGTGAGCATTCCCTTTCCGCCACGACCTTTGGTCATGTACTCGGAAAAATCAGTCCGCTTACCCATGCCCTTCTCACTGGCCACCAGTAGCTGCGCATCATTGTCAGCAATCGCCAAAGCAACCGTGAAATCACCTTCACGAGGGTTGATGCCGCGCACACCGGACGACGCACGTCCCATTGGTCGAATCGTCGACTCGTGACAACGCACCGCATAACCACCACTCGTAACAAGGCAGACATCATCATCTCCGTTGGTAAGCTTCACGTCGATCAATTCGTTATCTTCTTCGATCTTGATCGCGATGATGCCGTCCTTCCGGAAGTTGCGGAAATCAGAAAGCTTCGTCTTCTTCACCTTGCCGGAGCGGGTCGCAAACAGAACGAACTGATCATCCACAAATGTGGCGTCTTTATCCTCCTGCCCCACCGCTACAATCCGAAGCACGGATGCAATCGACTCCTCGGGCTTCAAGTTCAGCAAATTCTTGATAGAACGCCCTTTCGAAATTCGCGAACCTTCCGGAATCTGGTAAACACGCTCGATATACACCCGGCCCGTGTTTGTGAAGAACATCAGATAGTCATGCGAAGTAGCCGCGAAGAGATGCTCGACGAAATCCGCCTGTTCCTCTTCACCTGCAATATCACGCGTCTCCATCCCCTTAAGCCCCTTACCACCACGTGCCTGTGTCCGATACTCGCTGGCAAGCGTCCGCTTTACATAACCGCGATGCGAAATCGTGATCACATTCGACTCGTTGGCGATCAGATCCACATTGGCAATTTCGCCTTCGTATTCAGCAAAGTCAGTCCGTCGCGGAGTCGCCCACTTCTCCTGAATCTCGCGAAGCTCGTCTTTAATAATCTGCAAGACACGTTCCTCACGGGCGATGATATCGAGCAAATCTTTGATCGTCTCAAGTAACTCATCGTAGTCCGCTTTAATCTTGTCACGCTCAAGCCCGACCAACTGATAAAGGCGAAGTTCAAGGATATGGCTGACCTGCGTATCGGTCAGGACGTAGCGCCCCTCCTCGATATCGAGGCTCGCCTGACCACGCAGGAAAATCCCGAGCGCTTCAACCGCTTCGAGCGAAAACGTATACGCTTTGATTTTCTCACGCGCTTCGTCCCGCGTTTTCGAGTCGCGGATCATCTTGATGAAGTCATCGAGATTGCCGAGCGCGAGCAGATACGCTTCGAGTTTCTCAGCGTTTTTCTCAGCCTGGCGAAGCAACCATTTGGTGCGGCGAAGGACAACTTCACGGCGGTGTTCGATGTAGCACACGAGCGCATCCTTCACCGAAAGCAGCTTCGGACGACGATCGTCAATCGCCAGCATGTTGGCAGAATACGAAGACTCCAGCGCCGTGTGCTTGTAGAGGTTGTTCAACACCACCTGGGCGCGGGAATCACGCTTCAGATCCACCACGACCCGGGTGTTCTCATCCGACTCATCGCGAACCGCCGAGATTTCCGGCAAAATCTTCTGGTTTGCCAGTTCAGCAATCCGCTCAACCAATCGCGCACGGTTTACCACGTAGGGAATCTCCGTGATGATGATCTGCTCACGACCGGTCTTCGTTTCTTCGACCGTGGCACGACCGCGAACCCGAATCGATCCACGCCCCGTCCTGGAGTAATCTTGAATCCCCTTCTGTCCGAGAATCGTACATCCTGTCGGGAAATCCGGCCCCTTAATATATTGCAGCAGTTCCTGATGCGTGATTTCCGGATTATCGATCGTCGCGCAGACCCCGTCGATCACCTCACCCAGGTTATGCGGCGGGATATTTGTCGCCATACCAACCGCGATACCCGTCCCGCCATTCACCAGCAGGTTCGGCACCGCCGCCGGGAAAACCACCGGTTCCTGACGGGTTTCATCGTAGTTCTGGATAAAGTCGACCGTGTCCTTCTCCATGTCCGTCATCAGGACATGACCGACATGGGTCAGACGGGCCTCTGTATAACGCATCGCAGCCGGAGGATCACCTTCAACCGACCCAAAGTTACCCTGACCTTGAATCAGGATTTCCCGCATCGTCCACGGCTGCGCCATGTTCACCAGCGTCGGATAAATCGTCGCTTCACCGTGCGGGTGATAGTTACCGGAAGTATCACCACAGATCTTTGCGCACTTCCGGTAATGCTTACCCGGTGCGAGACCGAGGTCGTTCATCGCCAAAAGAATGCGTCGCTGAGACGGCTTCAAGCCATCACGCGCATCAGGCAACGCCCGCGAAATGATGACCGACATTGAATAGTCGAGGAACGAATTCGACATCTCGTCAGCCACTGAAATGGGCTCGATGTCTCTGTCGTGAGGGGGGATTTCTGGAGTTTCGTCTGCCATGAAATGCTGAAGTAAATATTACAGGAACGGGCGACCTTTAGATCAGACCCGATATGATCAAAAAGTAGGGGAGTTAGATGTCCAGATTGCGGACAGAAAGTGCATTGTCTTCGATAAACCGACGCCGAGGCTCAACGACATCACCCATGAGGATGGTGAACATCTTGTCCGCCTCAACCATGTTGTCATCGTCCATCTTCACTCTCAGAAGCTTCCGGTTTTCCTTCTCCATCGTCGTCGTGTAGAGCTCCTTGGCGTTCATCTCACCAAGCCCCTTGAATCGTTGCAACTGCATACCGCGCTTGCCAATTTCAGTCACCGTCTCAAGAATCTCAGGCACGCTGAAAACCGGATGCGACTTCGCATTCTCGCTGTCACCTTCGATCACCTCGAAGAGCGGCTTATCCTGCGATGAGAAATGCTCGATCGGCAGCCCCAATTCCAAAAGGCGAGCCAGCACCTTCTGAATCGGCTTCGCTTCGTGAATCTCGATCAGACGACCGCGGCGGGATGGTCCATCACTCTTTGGCACTGGTGCAACAACCGGATCTTCGCCCTCTTCACCGTCAATCGCTTCAACCTCGACTTCTTTCCGTCCGAAAAGATGCAAGTCACGGTTCTCAGCCGAGAAATCACGAAGATCGGATTCATCGACAAAATACCTTACGAAGATGTCATTCCCTTCACGGATCTGGACCAGATACTCCGGAAGCTCCTCGCCGTTTCCAGCAGCAAGGTAATCCTCAAAATCTCCAGCATTCCGCACAATCACATCGTTGTACCGATTGAGCTTTGCCAGAAGCTCCAAGATCTCGCGCAACGCTTCAGAGCCAACTTCATCGTCGTTTCCGATAATCTTGAGCCGCGTATCTTCCGATCCAAGATTGATCAGAATCCGGCTCAAATCCGCATCATCCGCGACGTATTGTTCCTTCTTCTTCCGCGTAATCTTATAGAGCGGCGGCTGAGCAATGTAGACGTACCCCGCCTTCACCAGCGGCAACATCTGCCGGCAGAAAAACGTCAACAGCAGCGTCCGAATGTGCGAGCCATCGACGTCCGCATCCGTCATGATAATCACTTTGTGATAACGGACCTTCTCAATATCAAAAGCCCCCTCACCGTCTCCATCCCCGATCCCCGCACCCAGCGCGGTGATCATCGTCTGAATCTCTTTGTTCTGCAGAACCTTATCCAGGCGAGCCTTCTCAACATTGATCAGCTTACCCCGGATAGGCAGGATGGCCTGCGTCCGACGATCCCGGCCCTGTTTGGCCGAGCCTCCAGCGGAATCACCCTCAACAATATAAATTTCAGATTCCTTCGGATCCCGTGACGAGCAATCCGCCAGCTTTCCGGGAAGCCCACCACCGGTCATCGCCGATTTACGAACCGTTTCCCGCGCTTTACGCGCCGCCTCGCGAGCCCGCGCAGCGTTCAGCACCTTCTCAACCAACTTCTTCGCCAAAGCCGGATTCTCCTCGAAAAACGCCGTCATGCCTTCATAGACAATCGAGCCGACCACGCCCTCCACCTCGTTATTCACCAGCTTCTCCTTCGTCTGCGAACTGAATCGCGGATTCGGGTGCTTCACCGAAATCACCGCCATGATCCCTTCACGGGCATCTTCACCCGAGATCGCGGGATCCTTCTCTTTCACCAACTTGTTCGCCTTCGCATAGTTGTTGATCGCACGAGTCAACGCACCACGGAAACCTGACAAGTGCGCCCCGCCATCCCCGTTCGGAATCGAGTTCGCAAAACACAAGATATTCTCGTGATAATCACCCGTGTACTGCAGAACCACATCCGCGTAACACTCATCTTCCAGCGTCTTACCATCATCATCGATCTCCACCATCCGCTTTCCTTTAAGGACAATCGGACTGTCGTGACTCAATTCCTTGTTCTCGCCCATCTGGCGCACAAACTCCACGATCCCGTCTTCGTAGTAGAATTCCTTGGAACGCTCCGTCTCCCCCCGTTCATCGAGAAGATGAATCCGGACACCGGGGTTCAAAAACGCCAACTCCCGGAGGCGCGCCAGCAGGTAATCAAAATTAAATTCAATCCCGCCCGTGAAAATCGTCGTGTCCGGGAAAAACGTAATCTTTGTCCCCGTTTCATCCGGATCATCCAGCTCACCAATCACCTCCAAAGGACGCGTTGTCTTGCCCCGCTCAAATTCGATCAGATGAACCTTGCCTTCACGGCGGATCTCCGCCTTGAACCAGTCCGACAGCGCGTTCACACACTTCGCACCCACCCCGTGAAGACCACCAGAGAACTTATACGCACCCTGACCGAACTTACCACCCGCGTGAAGACGAGTCAGCACCAGCTCCACGGCCGGAATCCCTGATTTCTCGTGAATGTCCACCGGAATACCCCGGCCATCATCCTGAACCGTCAGCGATCCATCCGCATTGATCGAGATCGTAACGTTGTCACAAAACCCGGCGAGGTGCTCATCGATTGAGTTATCCAACACCTCAAAAACCGCATGGTGAAGCCCCCTCTCAGTGGCAGGATCGCCGATGTACATCCCCGGACGTTTCCGCACCGCATCGAGACCTTCCAACTGGTTGATTTGACTGGCGCCATATTCCGAATTGGGCTTCGGCGGCTCCGCGTTTTGATCACCGTGTTCTTCGTTGTTTTCTGACATATTTAAGGGGCTGAAATCCTTGATGTTATCGGGAAAATCGACCCTGAAAACACCATCCCAACACCTTAGAGAGGAGGGAGCAATTTTCAACGTTTTCGTGACGAAAATGACTGTTTTTTTCGGTTTATTGTCAGGATCTTCTAACAAAATGGGCACTTCTGCGAATTCGAGGCAAAACGTCACGTTTTTGCATGATTAAACCCCACAAATCGCGACATTTTGTCACGCTTTGAGCCCTTCTTTTTCCGCCCCCGCCAAATGCCCGCCGGAGAATCGAAAAATCAGCCCCAAATCGGGCCATTATCGGCCGAAAAACACGGGTTTTTCACCGATTCGAAGCAACATCCGGAAGATCCGTGGAAGAAACGACCCGCCGGGTGGCAACCCGCAAAATCCATGGTCGGAACACCCGGCGGACACAGGAACGCCGGGCCGGGGCCGCTATTCGTAAAATCACGAGTCAACAGGGTTGATTCATCGATCCAATAGGGTTGATTCGTGGGACTTATGTCAGAGAGAAAAATCCTCGTTACCTCGGCGTTGCCGTATGCCAATGGCCCGATCCATATCGGTCATCTGGTGGAATATTTGCAGACGGATATTTGGGTACGGTTTCAGAAAATGCGCGGTCACCGCTGCATCTACATCTGTGCCGACGATACGCACGGCACCGCCATCATGATCAGTGCGCAGGCCAAAGGCGTGACCGAAGAGGAATTCATTGCTGAAATGAGCGCCTCGCATCAGGCCGATTTTGCGGGATTCGACATCGAGTTCGATAACTACGGGTCCACCAACAGCCCGGAGAACAAAGTGCTCTGTGAGCGAATCTGGAAGTCACTGCGTGAGGCCGACATGGTCGTCGAAGAAGAGATCGAACAGCTCTTTGATGTCGAAAAAGGCCAGTTTCTGGCGGACCGACTGGTGCGCGGCACCTGCCCGAAGTGCGGATCAAAAGATCAGCCCGGAGACAACTGCGGAAACTGCGGTGAGACCTATTCACCTGCCGAGCTGGTGGACCCGATCAGCACCCTGTCCGGCACGACTCCGGAAATCAGGAAAGCGACACACCTGTTTGTTCAAATCGAAAAGGAACACGCCTTTCTCGACGAATGGACGCAATCCGGCACGCTTCCCAGCGAAAGCGCCAACTACCTCAAGGGATTTTTCCTCAACGAGCCGCTGCGGGATTGGGACATCTCCCGCCCCGGACCGTATTTCGGTTTCGAAATCCCCGATTCCCCCGGCAACTACTGGTATGTCTGGTTTGATGCACCGATCGGCTACATCGCCTCCACCCAGCAATGGTGCGACGCCAATGGCGAAAAACTGGAAGACTGGTGGGAATCAGACGACACCGAGATTCACCATTTCATCGGGAAAGACATCCAGTATTTCCACACCCTGTTTTGGCCTGCAATGCTGAAGACCGCAGGAATCAGCCTGCCTACCAAGGTGCATATCCACGGATTCCTCGGAGTGGATGGCGAAAAAATGTCCAAATCACGCGGCACATTCATCAACGCTTCGAAATATCTCGAGCATCTCGATCCCAATTTCCTGCGCTACTACTACGCCACGAAATTGTCTTCCCGCGTTGAAGACATCGATCTGAACGTGGACGAATTTGTCGCCAAGATAAACAGCGACCTCGTCGGGAAAACCGTCAACCTCGCCAGCCGTACGGCGAAGTTTGCCGGCGCGACCGGACTTTCGAAAGAATATCCGGACGACGGTGGCTTGTTCGAACAATTCGCCGCCGCCGGTGCCCCCATCGCCGAAGCCTACGAGGCTGGTGACTTCTCCAAAGCGATGCGCCAGATTCTGGAACTCGCGGACAAAGCGAATCCTTTTGTGGAAAGCAACGCGCCGTGGGAACTGAAAAAGGATCCTGACAAGGCGCAACAGCTTCAGGATGTGTGCACCGTCGCCTTGAACCTCTTCCGTCAGCTGGCGATTTATCTCGCTCCGGTTTTGCCGGATATCGCGGAGAAATGTGGAGAGCTCCTGGGTGATCCCATCACTAGCTGGAGCCAATCGCAGACACCGCTGACCGGATCTGAGGTCAACAAATTCAAGCACATGATCCAACGGGTCGATCCGAAGAAGGTGCAGGCCATGATCGATGAATCAGTCGTGGTAGAGGCAACCGCTCCGGCCCCGACTCAGACATTCGACGACAGCGACGAAGCGCTCAAAGCCGAGCCACTCGCCGATGAGATCTCGTTTGATGACTTCATGAAGCTCGATTTGCGCGTGGCCCGCGTCATTGAAGCGAACGAAGTCCCCGAGGCGAAGAAGCTGATCCAACTCACCTTGAGCCTGGGCGGTGACGAGACACGCAATGTTTTTGCCGGCGTAAAAGCCGCCTACGAGCCAGCCGACCTTGTTGGTAAGCTCGTGGTGATGGTCGCCAATCTCGCCCCGCGTAAGATGAAATTCGGCGTGAGCGAAGGCATGATCATCGCCTCCGGTCCCGGCGGCAAAGAAGTCTACATGCTGTCGCCCGATGAAGGCGCAGTGCCCGGACAGCGCGTGCACTAAAATAGAAAATAAGGGTCTCCGCACCCGTCGCGGAGCCCCGGCTTCAAGATTACAGGCAAAAATGGAAATTCAGGCTAAAAACCTGAATTCCCGGTTTTAGCCCTAGAGAAATGAGCTAAAAGACGTCAGTTAGCGCGTTCCCCACAGGGCAACGGGCAAAACGACGACCGGAAGGCCATCAAGCAGAGGGGAACGGGCAAACTGACGACAGGAAGGTCATCAAGCAGAGGGCAACGGGCAAAATGACGACCGGAAGGCCATCAAGCAGAGGGGAACGGGCAAAATGACGACCGGAAGGCCATCAAGCAGAGGGCAACGGGCAAAATGACGACCGGAAGGCCATCAAGCAGAGGGCAACGGGCAAACTGACGACCGGAAAGCCGTCAATCAGAGGGGAACAGGCAAACTGACGACCGGAAGGCCGTCGCCTTGGGTGTCCCTGGCGACCTCACTCCAGTGTGAATGAAAGTGAGGAGTGAACATTGTCCAGGAATTGACAACTCACCTGCCTTTTGACTTCGACTCAGGTTTGCTACGGTTATCGCCACTTCGTTCCGGTTCTCCTTCACCGGGATGACAAGCATGAATTTTTGCGCTCGCATTTCACGAGATGCAGGCACAAAAAGCCAGCGCGGAATAGTGGCCGCGAGCGTGAGCGAGT
>JBLWYI010000024.1:0-112002 GCA_048267005.1 Verrucomicrobiales bacterium
TCAGGTGTCAGGTGTCAGGTGTCAGGTGTCAGGAGTCAGGAGTCAGGTGTCAGGTGTCAGGAGTCAGGAGTCAGGAGTCAGGAGTCAGGAGTCAGGAGTCAGGTGTCAGGTGTCAGGTGTCAGGGGCGCGGGGCGCGGTCAGAACATGGGTAACACCTTTGGTTCAGAACATAGGTAACATCAAGTATCCACGCCCTGCCGACAGGCCCACAAAGAATCCGCCCTGACTCCCGAATCCTGAATCCCGACCCCTTCTTCCCGAAAGCATCCGCCCTGATCCCCGACACCTGAAACCTGGCACCTTCTTCCCGAATGCCCCCTTCTTCTCCTCAACCATTCATGCCGGGCTTGGCGACAATCGGTTCAAGTCCTGCGGCGAGATCTTTGGCGATCGCTTTTTCGGAGGCGCGTTTGAGGGCGGCTTCCACTCCGGCCAGGAAGTCTGAATCACCCGGCGGACGTTTCGGTTTCGGCTTGGCTCCGGTAGTGCGGTAAGGAGTGTTGTCTTCCATGACGGTCTGCGGTGAGTGGTGGTTGTCGCCTGAATCGATGAGCAAAGGCGGGCTTTGCGAAGCATCGTAAATGGCCCACTCATCGACGAGATCAAGGTAGCCGTTTTCCAGGTTTTTCCAACCTCTCGCATAACGCCGTTGGATTGTATCGATTGGAATGTTGTGACCTCCATGATGAACCCGACGCTCCACTCGTTTGATCGCAAACTCGGCATCCGGAAGTTTCAGGAAACACAGCTTCACAATGTATCCGGCCTTCTGCCATTGCGGGATGAGACGGAGGTAGGTTCGGGTGGCGAGTGTTGTTTCCAGGGCAAAGGATTTTCCTCCACTGGCCAGTTCCCCGATCCTTTCGAGCATGATGCGTCCGGCACTGAATGCAGCCTTTTCAGGTTGGAAAGGGCTGAGACCCGCAGCAATGAGGTCGGCATTCACAAACTCAGGGCAACCGGCTTCATTCGGTAAAAACTCACCGGCGAAAGTCGTCTTTCCGGCTCCATTGGGGCCGGCGATGATGATGACTTCACTCAACCCAATTAGTCTCCTTCATCCACGGAGCGTAAAATCGATTGTCGCCAAAGGTCAACTCAAGCCCATCAAATTATCCCCACAAACTTGCCCAACATCAAGCATCCACGCCCTGCCGACAGGCCCACAAAGCATCCGCCCTGACCCCCGACACCTGAATCCTGACCCCTTCTTTCCTCCTACTCTATACAAATAATCTCCCTCATCGTATGAGCATAAAGCCGCCCGCCTGCATAGGTCAGTGAGGCCAGCGTCCACGTCTCTCCACCCGGTCCCAGATCATTGGTTGCCACAATCGACTTGGGCGAAAGCGTCTCCGCTTCGGTATCGATCACATGAACCGTGCCGGTCACCATCGAGAGAAACAGATATTTTCCAACCCGCGTCGGACTGGCCACGGAGACGTGCCCGAACCCGGTCCCGGTGTGACCTTTGTCACCCACGGCAAACCCGCTGGCATTGAGCGGTTTGTTGTCAGGATTTCCCTTTCCCCAGAGGCGCACATCCTGTTCGCGGGATGCTTTGTCCGGCATGAGTTGGGCGGGAAGCTCAAGGTATTCAACCGCCCCGGTCTCGACGTTGACCCTGCCCAGATATGGAAAATCGTGAACCAGAAACCAGTGCCAGTCCCCGATGACAAGATTGGCCTGATTGGTGTTCGGGTGACGCTTGCCGGGAGTCAAAGCGACGTCGGTTTCTTTGATCCAGTCGCTCTTCTTCGCATCGTATTTCCACAGCGTGGCACCTTGATCGACCGGCTGTTCCCGCAAGACCTCCCCGGTCGCCGCATCCATCACCACATGATTCATTCTGCGAAACCCGAAGGCATACTTCTCATTCCAGTGACAGGCAAAGGACGGATCATAGCCCTTCAGCTCGGTGCTCCAGAGCGTCTTACCTTCTTCCCCCGGCGCGAGGCTGGTGAGACTCTGGCCGGCCGGTTTTTCAAGGGGGCCATGAGGGCCGCCCCGGGCATGAGATACCGCCAGCTTTCCATCCGCGGTTTTACCCACAACCGGGGTATTGTGCACCACCGTCCCGGCCTTCTCATGCCAGAGCACCTTGCCGGTCTTCTTATCTATCCCGTGGATATAGGTCCAAACTTCCTTCGGGTCGATTCCATCGGGAACGGCGATTCCGCCTTTGTTGACTTTTCCCGGGGCGGCCCACTTCTGCATTTTCGCACCGGCCTCCTTGTTGGCGACCTCGACATACAAAATTGTATCCCCGACGAGGAATGGTTCCGCCTGGCGGTTGTTGTGTTTGAAGCGGGGCGTCCACTCCCGCTTCCAGACCTCTTTTCCTTCAAAGTCGTAGCAGCCCATCGATCCGCAGCGGTTGAAAAACCAGACGTGTTCGCCATCGGTCACCGGCGCAAACACCGTCCCGTCAGTGAATCCGCCTGCCAGTGAAATGAACGCACTTCCCGCGAGCTCAACCTGCCAGAGAATCTTTCCGGAATCCGCGTCGAGGCAGAACCCGATGATATCCGTGACCGCCTCCTTTTCCTCCAGCGCCTTGATGGGGACATGCGTCGTTACAAAAACGTGATTTCCCCACACCGTGACATTGCTCATGCCGGCTTCCGGGAGCGTGGTTTTCCAGCGCACCTTTTCACCACGAGTCACACTCCATTGAGTAGGGGGCTGACCCTCGACTTGCCAATTGGCATTCGGGCCTGCAGCCTGCGGCCAGTGCTTCTCATCCGCAGTGGCAAAAGGAGCCGTCGCGAATACGAGAGCAGCAGAGAAAGCAGGGAGGAAAGATCGATTCATAGCAGTTGGAAGCAGAGGCAGATTCGGGATACTAGCCACCATCCCCGTCTCTGACGACGACATTTTCGTGCGGTCGCTGGGACACACTCCCCGGCGAAAAACAGGAAGGGATCATCCGGACATCCGGGAAGGTGTTTCCCGATTGGGAAAAGGGCATCTACACGTGTAGGAAGGCATCTTCCGTTTTCGAAGTGACCTTCTGCGCGTGTAGGAAGGTATCTCCAGTTTTTGAAGTGGCCTTCTGCGCGTGTAGGAAGGCATCTCCAGTTTTTGAAGTGGCCTTCTGCGCGTGTAGGAAGGCATCTTCCGTTTTTGAAGTGACCTTCTGCTCGTGTTGGAAGGTATCTCCTGTTTTTGAAGTGACCTTCTGCTCGTGTTTGAGGGATTGTGGAACGTCTCATTCCCTGACACATCATTTTGCCGAAGAGCCAACGTAAAGATGAGAAGGAGGTTTCGCAATCCCGTTGGGATAGGTATTGAATCGGGGACCATTTCCCCGGGGTAGCCTGCGGCAACCCCGGGCTGGTGTTGCGAAATCCCGTTGGGATTTTATCTGTGGCCGCCATCGGTGAAGAAATTGAGGAGGTTTTTCACACTCGCTAGTGAGAGCGACCCGCTCGTTTCACCTTTCGAATTTGATTTTCTGATCGCGAATAAAAACACGCCAACACGGTGCAGGTTGAGCTTTGAGGGCTGGTAGGGGTCGCATTTGCACATTGAGATTTGAGGCTGGTGGGAGTCTCTATTAGCTAGATCTAAATCCCAACGGGATTTCACATGATCAGCCCAAGGTTGCCGCAGGCTACCTTGGGATTCCCGTCCGTAAATAATTCATCAATCCCAACGGGATTGTGGAATGCTTCATTCCCGAATACATCGTTTCGCCGAAGAGCCAACGTAATGATGAGAAGGAGGTTTCGCTATCCCGTTGGGATAGGTATTGAATCGGGGACCTATTCCCCGGGGTAGCCTGCGGCAACCCCGGGCTGGTATTGCGAAATCCCGTTGGGATTTTGTCTGTGGCCGCTATCGGTGACGAAATTCAGGAGGTTTACACACTCGCTAGTGAGAGCGCCCTGCCGGGTTGTGCGATTCGGCAGAAAAAAGCAAACTACAGCCCTTAAACCTGTCTACTAAAAAGGGCCCAGCCAGATAGACGAACAAGTAAACCGCTTCCTGGCTAATCCGGCCCGTGTGAACGTTCGGCTTTCCGGCCAGCGCAAATACGATCCAACCCTGTTTGATTGCCAATCCAACCCTGTTGACTCGTTTTGAGCGAAAAAAGATGAAAAAAAGTGAAAAAAATCGCCCAAAAACAGCATAAACGACCCAGTGACCTTTTTATTCCGAAAAATACCTGATTCCTTAACTGCTCATAAGGCGGTGTTCCAGTGAATGCCGCCACCTATAAACAAAAACAAAAAACAAAAATGAGTAAGTTAAGAAACCTATATACATGGTTCACTAACCCCATCAAAAAGGCCCGGGCAAGTGTGGCTGATTTGGTGGCATTCGGCACTGACGTCGTACAACGACTGATTGCGAACAATTCCGATAATCAATTCTCGGGACGAATCGTAACATTGTCCGCTGCAGTGGAAGCCCTGAAAAGTCATACCTGGATGGATGACTCCCAGCTCGGCGTTCGCAAACACGGGAAACTCACGAAAGATCTGTTTCGTGAATCCCTGCTTGAGGCGATACGCCCCATCTATGGGTATGCGCTGGGCGCGTTCAACAATCCGTCACCGGAAATGTCCCGCATTTTCCCCAAAGGACGCCGTATCTTCACGATCTGTCGTGATGACGCGCTTGAGGGGCATCTGCAGGTATTGGTGGAAGGTCTGACCGACTATCAATCCGAGCTGGGACCTGAAGTGGTGGCTGATGCCACTGATCTGTTGAGTCAATGGACCGTGATCTACCAGAACAGCGAGGCAGTGACCGGTGGCAAAACAGCAACGGAAGCAGAGAAGCGAGAAGCCCGCGCTACGTTGGAGACGGAATTGTTTCTGACCATGGCGGACATCATTCATATGTATCCGGATGATCCGGGACGGTATTCTCTCTACATGCAGCAGCACCTGCTGGGAGGCCCGCCATCGTCGACTCCAACGGAAGTGGGGGATTCACCCGGGGAAGGCGGCGGATCGTCATCCGTTTCTTCCGCATCCACGTCGACATCGGTCAGCAGCTCCAGCATTGGCTCGAGTTCCAGTGCGGGATCAAGTTCGGCGGGCAGCTCCTCGGCATCAACCTCAGCGTCGACATCGAGCGTGAGTTCGATGGCATCGTCGAGTGGTTCCGCAGGCGCATAACAGATCGGTAAACACACAACGCCCGCATGGTCTCGGATCATGCGGGCGTTTTCGTTTTGGGGGAGGGGACAGCAATCGACGGGCCACTTCGTATCCGCTCCGCATGCGGCTTTTCTGGTTCCATAATAGAAAAGTGAAACCGGTCTAAGACATGTGGGCCGTGCGAAGACTCCAAATCCACGAGCGGGGTTGTTTGTGAAGCGGTGAATTTTCCACCATGGGGCGCCAAACTTACGCCCCGGTTACTGCCTGGAGGCGCCATCTGCCTGCCCGACAAATCTATTTCAAATCAAGCCCGACAACGCCATCGATCAGGGCGACGTCGGCGGATGTTTTGATGTGCATTCCGCCTCCCATTTTGAGGAGGCCACTCGCAGAACGATAGCGGCTGCCATCTTTTTTGAGTAGCGTTCCGGTCTTGAGCTCGCTGAGCAGGACGTAATCGTTTGGATCGGATCCGGTTCGCGGGGAGGGATCGTGAATCACGATCATTTGCTCATTGGGCTGGCCGTTTTCGTCGACTCCGTAGCCGACGACGGTGACCCAGTGGCCGCCGATGCGGACGTATTCGTCAGCTTCTGCGTTGTAGGTATACCAGCCGAGGTTGATCCAAGCTGTCTTCCGCGGACCGACGAAGCTTTGAATCCATTTGATTTGTGGTTCACGAACGCCCGTGAAATAACCTTTCGGCGTGGAGCGCCATCCCTGATATTTGAGTATGAAATCATCGTCGCCGATGTCATTTCTCACATATCGATTCACTCCGCGAATCAGCCCGCTCGCCCCGATCCCATTCACGGGATCAACTTTCATGTATTCGTCGGATGCGAGTTTGTTGACGACGGAATACTGAAAGTTGAGGTCGGTGCTTTTGCTGCCGGATTTGAGCCAAACGAGCGAGTTTGAAGCGGCGACCGGGCCGCAGTAGCTTTTCCCTCCGCGAGCGAATTTTCCTTTTGGATCGGTTTGCACTAAATCGGGGATTTGATCGACCAGTGAGATATCTGACGCGACCGGAGGGGCGGCATGGCTGATGGTTACACCCAGAAGTAGAACGCTGACTGAGAACTTCGAAGTCATTTCTCAGCTTGTTGATTTGAAAGAAGTTTATCAAGGGCTTTTATCGGCGCTGCAATCTGAGCTTTCACGGTCAATCGCTACCAACCGCAGGACAATGACAATGGTCCCGTCAGAGGCCGGCACTCTCCATGAGATGCGCAAGGATTGCAGCCGGAACCCAATAACTATTGATTGCCTGACGGCGAGTTGAACATGCTCAAGCCCGGCAGAACCAACGCGCCGGGTAAGAAAACTTTAACCGGCAAACTCCTTTGAGTTTCTGTCGTGGTTATCGATTGGAAGACGGGATCCCCGGGAACAGCATGAAAGTGAATTCTACGCCTTTATGAGGTTTCATAACTTCCCAGATATCAGGGGTTCACACCGCTTTCCCCCGATGAAGTCACCTTCGATTTTCTGCGTGCAACATCTTACGGACTCATCTATTTTTTCGCGCGATGAACAGTCCGTTCATCACCTCATTTGTTCGCAATTCTATTGTTTCAATTTAATGAAAAAATCGTGTGGTTTTGTTTTCTCATCTTTACTCTTGCTCACATCTTTCGCGACGGGAGCCGATCACAAAGGGAACTGGATTTCATGGCGTGGCCCGCTTCAAACCGGGGTCAGCCTTGAGACCTATGAAGACGGAACGTTTAATCCCGAACCCATCTGGTGGGATGCTATCGCCGGTCGGGGAACGCCTGTCATATTCGACGGGCGAATCTATTCATGGGGCTACCGAGGCAAAGGGCCTGACCTGGAGGAAGTCGTCCAGGTTCGGGAAGAACAATCAGGGAAAGTAATCTGGGAAAGAGGGGTTCACGACTTCATGTCGGACACCATCTACGACCGGTATTCGATCGGCTCCGTCGCCGTCGACACTGAGACCGGAAATGTGATCGCTTCGACCACTTTCGGGCTGGTGACTTGTTACGACAGCGATGGAAATGAAGTCTGGCAGCACTCGATGATCGAACGCTTCGGACGCCTTACGTTTCCCAATGGCCGGGCCGGAGCTCCTGTGATCGATGGCGACATCGTGATCATCCGCGGGGTAACCAGTTACTGGGGAGCTGAAGGCCCTGCCCGCGACCGGTTTTTTGGTTTTGATAAAAAGACCGGCGACCTGATCTGGGCATCAACTCCGGGCGTTGGACCACCTTACCTGAAAGACAGCTCAATGAGCACGCCGTTTCTGGAAACAGTCGGCGGGCGGCGAGTGTTCTACTGCGGAACGGGCTGCGGAAATATCGTCTGTGTGAATGTGAAAGACGGAACGCCTTTATGGCGATGGCAGGTTTCGAAAGGCGGCATCAATGCGAGTCCTATCCTGTTTGGCAGACATTTGATCGGAGTCCATGGAGCGGAAAATTTTGATACGACGGAGACCGGTCGACTCTTCAGCATTCGTCTCCCCGAAAATCTTGACGAGGTTTCCGGTGAAATCGAAGCGGACCAGGGAGGCGCACCCAAGCTTGACGACTCTATTGAAAGCTGGCGTCTCGGTGTCGAGCAATTCACCAGCTCCGCGTTGATTCATGACGGCAAGGTCTACCAGATGGACAAGTCCGGCAGAATGTTTTGTGTCGATGCGGCCACGGGAACGCTTCTTTGGAAGTTGAAACTCTCTAACGAGCAGCTTCATGCCTCTCCAGCTTACGCTGACGGGATGCTCTATGTTCCTATGTACACCGGCGAATTCCTTGTCATTGATGTCTCCGGGAAAGAGCCCGTCATTGTCCATCGAATCCCTGTAGAGGGCAACTGCATCGGCTCGCCTTCAATCTGCAATGGCCGGGTTTATCTGCATACAACCGAAAAGCTCTATGCCTACGAAATCAAGAACAAGGGAATTAGCTGGGCGGATCCTCCGGAAGATCCCCAACCAGCGACCGGCGAGCCTACGGGACTCTCCGCAGTTCCTTCCGACGTTCTGCTAAAAGCCGGCGACTCCCTTGAAATAAAGCTTAGAAAAATTGATTCCCATGGAAACGCAGTTGGCGAAGCCAGCGCCTCGGAGGCGGAATGGAGCAAGTTTATCCCGGCAACCGCGAAGGTGAAAGCTGAGATGGATGCTTCTATTGAGAGTGGACAAATCAGTGCGGCACCGGAGGCCAAACTCTCCGCTGGCGCCTGGAAAGCAACATCCGACAACCTCACCGGTCTCCTTCGTGGTCGCGTGATTTCCGACCTGCCCTACTTCGAAGATCACGAAAGCGTGACACTGACTGATGGATTTGCCTTTCCTCCCCTCCCGTGGATCGGAGCCCGCCTCAAATGGGAGATTCGCGAACTGCAAGGGAACAAGGTGCTTCAAAAAACGCTCGATACCGTTTTGTTCCAGCGCAGCCTTTCATTCATCGGCGACCCGGAATTGAGCAACTACACGATGCAGGCTGATGTGATGACCGATGGCAACCGTCGGATCAAATCTGTAGTGGGATTGATCAACCAGCGTTATATCATATCGCTGGTGGGAAATGCCAACATCCTTGAAATCAGTTCCAACCACGAACGACTCAAGGCCAGCGTGCCGTTCCCGATTTCCGCCAACCAATGGTACACTCTTAAAACCCGTGTCGATATCGCGGAGGACGGAGTGGGAACCATTCGGGCAAAAGCCTGGAAAAAGGACGACCCGGAACCCGATGCGTGGACGATCGAGTATCAGCATAAAGACGCCCATAAAGAAGGTGCCCCGGGGCTCTTTGGCTTTGCTCCGCAAGCGCAGAAAACTGTCTACATCGATAACATCTCGATCATTGCCAACTGAAACAACCCATGGTTTCGCTCTACATTATTATTGGGTATCTCGGCCTGTTGATCTTCCTCGGATTGGTCAGCAGCCGGTTTTTCAAAGGAACCAGCGCCGACTACTTTGTGGTAAGTCGCTCGGTCGGTTCATTCCTCCTCCTCATGTCGATCTTTGGAACGACGATGACCGGGTTTGCTCTGGTGGGTTCCACGGGAAAGGCTTTTTCCAGCGGTGTGGGGGTCTACGGGCTCATGGCCTCCTGGTCAGGGCTGATCCATTCCGTCGTCTTTTTCGTGATCGGCATCAAGTTGTGGGCTGCGGGAAAGAAGCACGGGTATGTAACCCAGTGCGAGTATTTCCGGGCCCGCTTTGAGTCAGATAAGCTGGGATATCTCCTTTTCCCGATCTTGATCATGCTGGTGGTTCCCTACCTTTTGGTCGGTGTCATCTCTGCCGGTAAATTTATCCAACCGACAACGGCAGGGCTTTTTCCCGAAGCCTTCGCGCTTCCTGATCTGGCAAACGGGAAACCTCACCCGCTCTCCGGAGGCATCCCGCCATGGCTCGGCAGCGGGGTGATTTGTTTGATTGTCTTGTTCTACGTCTTCTTTGGGGGGCTTCGCGGGGCCGTCTGGGCGAATACCTTTCAAACCCTGGTTTTCATGATCACAGGGGTAATTGCCTTTTACATGATCTCCACTCGTCTTGGCGGACTTTCTGCGGCGAGTCAGGCCGTGGCAGATAGCGTCACGGCAGCGCCCCGACTGGCGAGGGAGGGGTTAGTGGGGCAGTTACAATTTCTCAGCTACTGCTTTGTCCCCTTGTCGGTAGGAATGTTTCCCCACCTGTTCCAGCACTGGCTGACCGCGAAGGAGGCAAAGAGCTTCCGGCTGACCGTGGTGGCACACCCTCTGTTTATTCTCATCGTCTGGCTGCCATGTGTTCTCATCGGCGTCTGGGCGACAGCCTACCTTGGCGAACTCGGTCCGGGGCAGAGCGCCAATGCCGTACTGGGTCGGATGATTGGGCAGCTGGTTCATTCCCCGGTGTTGAGTGGTCTTGTTGGTGCCGGTGTATTGGCGGCCATTATGTCGAGTCTCGACTCTCAGTTTATGTGTCTCGGGACTATGTTTACGAAAGACATCGTGATTCACAAATTCGGAGAAGACCGGTTTTCGGATAACCAGAAGATCCTCATCGCCCGCGCCTTTATCATCTTCATCGTCGCAATCACCTATGGTTTATCGATCTTCCTGAAGGACAGCGCCCACGTCTTTGATCTCGGGGTGTGGTGCTTTACCGGTTTCGCCGCTCTATTTCCTCTGATTTTTGCGGCCGTCTACTGGAAGGGCGTTACCCGGACCGGGGCCTTCTCGTCTATCATCGCGACTACCATCGCGTGGTGTATTCTTTTCTATCGAGACATCCTTGCCGAAAAACCGGCAGGGATGGAAGATGAACTTCTCATCGGAGGCATGATGCCGGTCACGATCCTGTTTGCGATATCCGCCGTGACCCTCGTGACTGTATCGCTCTTCACCGCGAAGCCATCGAAGGCGACGATCCGGAAGTTTTTCATGAGCAAAAAAGACCTGGCCGAAATCTAAGAGCCCCCAACCCTCAGCTCAAGTGAAGTATAATCATGCGAAGATCAGAAGGGTTACCACAGGAATGCCCTAACCGTAAACCCACCATGAAACGACGACCCTGTTTATACTTCCTAATGGCATGTTGTGTCATCGCGCCCGCCGCTCAAGCGGGCGACTGGCCTGCCTGGCGAGGGCCCAATGGCAATGGAATCGCTGAATCGGGGCAGTCACCTCCTCTGGCGTGGAGCGATTCAGAGAATGTGATTTGGAAAACTCCTGTCCCGGGCCGCGGCCATTCGACCCCGATTGTGGTGGGCAACCGCATTTTCCTGACGAGTGCCGACGAAAGCGAGAAGGTGCAATTGGTTCTCTGTTTCGAACGGGAAAGCGGTAAACCGCTCTGGAAATCCGAAGTTCATAAGGGCGGATTCCCTGAGAAGCTTCACAAGAAGAATACCTACGCCACTCCAACTCCGGCCTGCGATGGTGAGCGGGTATTCGCAACGTTCAACCACAGCGGCGGGATCTTCCTGACGGCGCTCGATCTTGACGGAAAGCAACTCTGGCAGGTTAGGACCGGGGATTTTCGCTCCCGTTACCCCTACGGATACGGCGCGAGCCCAACTCTATATGAGTCGCTTGTTATCGTTGTTTCGGAGTTTGAGAAGGATGGTTTTCTCGCGGCCTTTGATCAGGAATCCGGCAAAGAGGTTTGGCGCACGCCGCGGGCTGTTGTCTCCAGCTACAGTTCGCCGATCGTCGGTAAGGTTCAGGGGCGTGATCTGTTGTTGATCAGCGGGAATGAGGAGATTTCCGGCTATGATCCGCAGACCGGACAACTGCTCTGGTCTGTGCCCGGTGGAACTCCGGTCACCGCCGGCACGGTGATCTGGGAGAACGATCTCGTCTTTGCGAGTGGCGGTTTTCCCAATAAAGAAACGGCTGCGGTTAAGGTCAGCGACGGTGGCGCCGCGGCCACGCCCTTCTGGAAAAACGACGAGCGCTGTTACGAGCAATCGATGCTGGTTCATGACGGCCACCTCTATGCCGTGAACGATAATGGCATTGCCATTTGTTGGCGGGTTCAAGATGGTGAGGAGCTGTGGAAGCACCGCCTCAGCGGGCCTATCAGTGCTTCACCAACCCTGGCGAACGGTCACATTTATGCATCGGTCGAACGCGGGATCACCTACGTCTTCAAAGCCGATCCCGGGAAGTTTGAACTCGTCTCGGAGAACACTCTCGGTGATGAAGCCTTCGCGACTCCGGTGATTTGCGACGGCCGGCTTTACCTGCGAGTGGCCGCAAATTCCGGCGGTAATCGGCAGGAGTGGCTCTATTGCATTGGAAACAAGTGAAAAGACTGTGCGGGATTTCGATTCCGTTCATCTACGAGTTTACCTTTCTGTTCTGTGCGGCATGGTGTGCCGATTTAACTCTCTCCTGTTAGGAACACGATCTCATGACGAATAACGACATTCTGCGCCGCGTGCGCCACGCTCTTGACATCAACGATACGTTGGTGGCTGAGATCATTGGAAAAACGGGGGAGGAGACGAGCCGGTCCCAGGTGAGCCGCTGGCTGAAGCGCGAGGACGAAGAGGGCTACGAGGCCATTTCAGACTCGAAGCTGTGCCGTTTCATGGATGGCCTCATTGTTGAAAAGCGCGGGGTTCGTCCCGGGGGCAGTATACCTGAGCCGCTCGAAGTTCTCAGCAACAACGAAATCCTCAAGAAACTCCGCATTGCTCTGGAAATGCGTGATGAAGACATGACTGCCGCTTTTGATAGGGCGGACTTTGTCGTTACCAAAGCCGAGCTTGGATCGTTTTTCCGAAAGGAAGGACACCGGCATTATCGGCCCTGCCCTGAACAGGTGTTGAGAAAGTTCATTCAGGGGATCGGTAAGAAATCGGGGCGTTCGTGACGAAAACAGTCGAAGGGGGCCGCCATCAGTGCCCTTCTATCTATGCTGAGCGGGCCGTCTCATGAAACAGGCTAAGCCACAGGCTTCAGGGATCTCGCGTGATTGTGGGGTGGAAAGGGCTTGAAAATAAGGGAGCTAGCGATCAATTAACGCTGCCTTTTATCTTTCATTATGATCACGCGCAGAAGATCCCTTCAATCGATTGCATCCGGTATTGGTGCTGCCTTTGGTGCCTCAGCCTTTCCAGATATCAGCCGGGCCGCATCTGCTGCGTCTGGAGGTCCGAAGCGGGTCATCTTTTTCATGCAGAACCAGGGTTTCGACCCGGCGACTTGTATCCCGGCGGGAATGAAGAACAGCGGTTCGCTGGCGAAGGCAACTTTGCCAGAGCCGATTGCCGCTTTGGAGCCGTTCAAGGATCGTCTCAATATCATCAATGGTTTGCACGGGGTCCACACAAGCCCGTCGCACAGTGCGTTTTTCGGTGCTTTGGGCGGTTATCGCGGAAGTGATGGGGTCGCGCCGAGCGGTCCAACGATCGATTACGCATTGAGTAAGGCGCTTCCCGAAACGCTTTTGCCTCATCTTTGTATTGGGATGGATTCCATTGAGAACATGAAGGCCAAACCAACGGTGGCGAATCTGTCAGCCCGCGGTGCGGGGCGTCCGATCTTCATGCATTCGAATCCGAATCATCTTTATCAGATGCTTTACGGTGGGATTTCCAGTGGTGATATTCGCAAGCAGCATGAAGCCCGGTCGGGGATGCTTGACCGTATTGAGCAGATGGCTGCTGCTGAAGGCAAGGCGCTGCCGGTGGCTGATCAGGAGCGTTACGGTGAGTTCGTTCAGGGGTTCAATGACATGAATGGTCTTCGTGAGCGTCTTGGCAGCGTCTCTGATCATCTTCGCAATTTCGCGCCAGAGGTGGATGAGCGTTACGCCAATCCGGAATTTGAAACCGACTGGCATGACCGCCTGCTTGATCTCGGCGTCTCGGCTCTAAAGTCTGGAATCACAAGCGTACTTACGATTGGTTCAGGCCGGGGTGAAATCTTTGGTGCATGGAAGGGGCTTGGTGTTGATCAACAGGGCCACAACCTTGGGCACATGCCGCAACCGGACAATCCGATCTGGGTTAATATCCGTCAGTACAACAGCCGTATGCTTGTAAAGCTTATGGAGGAGCTGGAAAGCGTTCCCGAAGGCAGTGGCACAATGATGGATAACACCTTGATCGTTTACACCAGCAACAACGCCGACAAACAGCACACCAACGGTGCCAACTGGCCGGTGATGTTGCTCGGTAACTGCAATGGTGCTTTTAAGACAGGCTGTTTCACACAGCTGGATGGAACGCGCCCGATCAATGCGCTTTACACTTCGATCCTGAAGACGGCTGGCGTTGAAGTTGACCGCTTCAATATGTCCGGGAAGATGGCCGCCAAGTATGATTCCGGTAGCGGCCCTCTCAAAGAGGTGTTGGTATGATGCGTTTGATATCGATTTTTGCGGGGGTGGCTTTTGCCGCGCTTTGCACGGACAGCCGTGCAGAGGATTCCTACACACCGGGCAAACCGGTAGCCGGGGACTTTGAGAGTTTTGCTCTGGGGTTTCTGGATAAGCATTGCTACGAATGCCACGACGAGGACACGGCAAAAGGCGATTTGAACCTGTTCGATCTTGGTCCGGTGGACGAGACCAATGCGGCGGTGTGGAAGTCGCTCTGGGCCCAGGTCGCGCTTCAGGAAATGCCGCCCAAAAAGGAAACCCAGCCTGAGGTGATTGAGCGGTTGCAATTCACTGACTGGGTTGTGGGTGAATTGGAACGGGTCATGGAGGGCAAAGGAGGCTTTCAAGCTCATCTCGATCCGGACAAGGGTAACTTTATCGACCACAACTTGCTGTTCGGTGCATTGCCTGAAGGTATCAAACTGGTGCCGACTTCCTCCCCGGCGCGTATCTGGCGGGTGACGCCTCAAGAGCACATCACGCGGCTCAATGAATTGATCAATATCGAACCGGCGTATGACCCGGAGAACCCGGGTGGGCGCACCCGGGGGGATGTGGTCCCGACCAATCACGGTGGCGAACTGAAGCTATATTTCGGGACGGACAGGATCATCAAATGGGCCGGAGGAACGGTGGCCTATGCCACAGCAGTGAAGAGTATCCCGGTCGTTCTCTCTTCGGCTCGGAAGCATGGGTTTGAGAACTATCCCGACTTTTACACGGTTAACAGTGCTGAGGCGACTCAGATCCTCGATAAAGCGGAGAACATATTGCGTTATATGGCTTACGGACCGCTGAGCATTGTCGGGATGCCGGAGCAGATCACTGACGACCCCGCGACCTATGACAAGGTCAAGCCGCCGGGAGATCTTCGGGGATTGCCCACAGCGATCACATACAGCACGAAAGTGGTCCGTCCGTTGACGCCGGTGAAGGATCTGATGGAAGCTTCCGAGGTTACAGACGCAAACTTGCGGGCTGCGGTGGATTATCTGTTTGAGGCTCTGACTTTTCGTCCACCCACGGAGAAAGAGTCGGGTGATTACCTGAAGTTGGTGAAGGATTCCATCGCCAAGGTTGGCAAGGAAGACGGAATCTTCATGGGCCTCTCGGCGATCTTTCTCGATCGGGATGCGTTGTTCCGGCCGGAACTGGTGGAGGCAGGGAAGGCTGATGAACACGGGCGGGTCATGCTGCAGGACTGGGAGCTTGGACTGGCTGTGAATCATGCGCTGAAGTACATCCGGCCCGATGACGAGTTGCGTCAGGCGATCGCAGACGGGCGGATGCGCACTCGGGAGGATGTAGAGCGGGAGGTTACCCGGATGCTTGCTGATGACAGCATTCGCAAACCTCGCATCCTGCGCTTTTTCCGTGACTACTTCGACTACGATTTGGCGGGTTATATTTGCAAAGACAACAAGGCACAGGCAACGACCGGGGCTCCCGGAGGCACGGCTCATTTCCGGGCCATGTTTGATGCAACCGCCAGCACTGACCGTTTGATCGAGCTGATTCTGGAGGAGGACAAGGAAGTTCTCAAAGAGTTGCTGACCACTCAAAAGGTGGTGGTTACCAATAACGACCGGACTTATTTCGGTCGGAAACACACGCCGGAAGAGAGGGCAAAGGCCATAGCGGCGAAAAAGAAAGCGGATGAGGAACTGGCTGCAAAGTATGACGCGAGGCTGAAAGAAATTAAGGTCGAGTTCGCTGATCTGGAGACCAAATTGAAGGACGAGAGTCTGGATGCGAATGCAAAGTCTGAACTGGAGCGGAAAAAGAAGAAGCTCGACGATGAGAGAAAGCGGATCGGTAGAGATAAAAAGAGGAACCAGAGCAAGATCAACGTCAACGTGGCTGAAGCAGAATTTGAAGGTGAGAAGATTTTGGCACGCGTGAGCCGTCGGTCGTTCGGAACCGGGTCGATGAAGCCTGAGCGCACTCTGAGCACTGCACCTGAAGGGCAACGGCTCGGGATTCTAACTCATCCGAGTTGGCTGGTCTCGCAATCCGATGCGATGGACAATCACGCCATTCATCGTGGTATTTGGGTTCGCACGCGGCTGCTTGGCGGTGGGATTCCTGATGTGCCAATCACAGTTGATGCACAACTCCCCGACGAGCCAAACACGCCCCTTCGCGAGCGGATGCGAGTCACGCGGGAGAAATATTGTTGGACCTGTCACGAAAAGATGGATCCGCTGGGACTTCCTTTTGAGATGTACAACCATGCCGGGTTGTATCGAACGACAGAGTTGGACAAACCGGTGGATACTTCCGGAGAGATCGTTGAATCAGGAGACCCTGAGCTCGATGGCCCTGTGGAGAACGCGTTGGACATGATTCAAAAGTTGTCGGAGAGCGAACGCGTTGAGCAGGTGTTTGTCCGCCACGCTTTCCGCTTCTGGATGGGCCGGAACGAGACCCTGAACGATGCGCCTGTGCTGAAGGCTGCTCACAAAGCTTATCGCGACAACGGGGGGAGCATGAATGCTCTGATCACTTCGCTGCTGACATCCGATGCCTTCCTGTATCGGCGGGTTGATGAGTGATTGCTGAGCAGTCGCTTACATTTTTGTATCAGGCGAAACATCGAGGCGCTGAACATACGCTTCTAATGAAACGACGTTATCTGAGAGGATTTCGATTGCCATTCAGGGGGCTGAAGCGGCACGATCTCTTTGATGAGCTACGCGATACAATCCATCGACCTGTTCGTGCGGGAGATGCCGCAGGATCGGATGTCATTTACCGTAGGGCGGACGATCTCTGCAAAAAGTCGGCGGCCCCGGGCCATATTTATGGTTCGCTTGAAACTGAAGGTCGATGGCGAAACAAAAACGGTCGTGGGACGATCCGGTGATCGCCCGTCATTCGGATGGCTGGACAAAAGGACTGACCGAACGCCTGAAGAGAAACTGACGGCATTGATTTCTCTAGTGAAGAAAGCCGGAGCTGTTTATCTCAATAACGGCGCGAATTTCGACAGTCCCTTCTCGCTTTGGAAAACGAGTCACGGGGAGATAATGGCACATGCCAAAGCCGAGGATCACGAAGCACTTTCTGCAAGTTATGCTTCAGCTTTGTTTGAGCGGGCAGTGATCGATGCGGTTTGCCGGGCTGAAGGAAAGCCGTTTTTTGAAATGGTGCGGGATGGTCAACTCGGGATTGATCCGGGGGCGATTCATCCGGAACTGAGTGGCTTTGATTTGCAAAGAATTCTCCCGCTTCATCAGCGAAGCCGGTTCTTTATCCGGCACACCGTTGGACTGGCTGATCCGATTTCTTCAGGAGATCTGGAGAAGCGCATCGGCGATGGAGAGCCGGAAACGCTTGAAGAATATGTGAAACGGGATGGACTTCGCTACTTCAAGGTGAAAATTTCCGGCGATATTGAAGCTGACCTGGCGCGGTTGAATCGCATTTGGACTGAAGCGGTTGTGAAAGCCGAACAGCCGACCATCACCCTGGATGGAAATGAGGCATACAAGGACATTGATGAGTTTTACCGCTTTGTGACCGAGCTGGAAAAGCGTCACGTCGGGCTGTTTCAACACACCGCGTTTATCGAGCAGCCTTTGACTCGACAACTGACACATGATCCGCAAACGGCTGCGACTATCCGGAAGATCTCAGCGTTGAAACCTCTCCTCATCGACGAAGCTGATGGAACGGTTGATTCATTCAAAGATGCCTTCGCCATCGGTTATTCCGGGACATCCCATAAAAACTGCAAAGGTGTTTTTAAATCGATTTTGAATCGTGCGTTGTGCTTCCATTTTGCTGACACCACCGGCCGCGAAGCTTTCATCAGTGGAGAAGATCTGTCGAACATGCCGATTGTGCCGCTTCATCAGGATTTTGACGCGCTCAGCGTTCTTGACATCTCCCACACTGAGCGGAATGGCCACCACTATGGTTTCGGGCTATCCCATTTAACTGCACAGGAAAAACAGAACGTTGCGAATCATCACCCTGATTTGTATGTGAAGCGAGGCGATGAGTGGTTTCTCAACATCCGTGAAGGTGTTGTCGATTGCAGTTCTGTATTGGGAGTTGGATTTGGCGGCGACACCATGCCGGACTGGAATTCTCTAACACCACTGGATGAATGGAAGCCTGAATGATTGGCCCGGGAGGACCTGTCATTCGTTGAGCCATCGCTCCAGGTTTTCGGACACGAACTCGTCGTCGATCAGATCCGGATACGACTGCTGAATCCGATTGAGCTCTTCGAGTTGTCCCGGGGATAGCTTTTCATTTGGATTCAGGCAGCGATTGGAGGGAACCACACCCTGCCGCCGGAGTACTTCCAGAATCCCGGGAATGCATCCACGAAAGTCGTTAGCGGCATCGAAGATCACTCCATTGGCATCGGTCAGCTGCGCGTTCTTCGTGAGCCACGATTGATCACATCCAGGAGTCGATTTGATTTCCTCCAGTGACTCGACGGCACGCTTCGTCCAGACACCCCACTGCCCGAGCAGCCCGCCGACGATCCGCTGTCTCTTCCCATTGAACTCAAATTCAGTCAGCAGGTCAGTGATGATCGAGTCGTCATTCCCCGTGTAAAGCGCGATGTCCCTGCGCCCGGAAGCTATCACGGCTCGCACTACGTCGTTCGTGGCGTATCGGTTGAATGGAGCAATTTTGATGGCGACGACGTTTTCTATCTCTGCAAATCGTTTCCAGAAACCATATGGGAGAATGCGGCCACCGACGGAAAGCTGGAGGTAAAATCCAATGATCGGAATGACTCTGGATACGGCCTCACAGTGCGCGATCAACTCATCCTGCGAGACATCATCTCCCAATGCAGTCATACTGAGAAGCCCTGCCTGATATCCGAGCCTTAGAGCGAGATCACTTTCCTGAAGCGCCTGTTCGGTTTTGCCGCAAATGCCGGCAATTTTCAAACAGGAGCGTGCGTCGTCCCCGGGCCACGAATCCATCTCTTCAGCGCAGAGTCTCAGAACGGGCTCAAATAGAGCATGATCGGGATCGCGGATTTCGAACTGGGTGGAGTGCACCCCGACCGCCATTCCACCGACGCCGGCATCCAGATAGTATCGGACGAGCGCCCGTTGGTGCCGGCGGGACCAGGAGCCGTCTTCGTTCAAGGCCAATGGCATCGCCGGAATCGCCTGACCGGCCAGAAGGTGGGCGCGAATCAAGTCTATCTTCATTGCTTTGGATCAAATCTTACCATTGCTGACTTAAAAGTTCGTCGGGATTTTGGGAAGCGGTCAGCCATTTCCCATTCGGGCAACAGTCATCTCTGGAAATCATGTCATCAGAACAAAGTGAAGGCGACAGAAAATCGGGAGGGATGGTAACTGGTGATCTTTCAGTTGGAAGATAGGCATCGGGGAGGCCGGAAGGTGATCTTCCAGTTGGAAGATAGGCATCGGGGAGGCCGGAAGGTGATCTTCCAGTTGGAAGATAGGCATCGGGGAGGCCGGAAGGTAGTCTTCTAGTTGGAAGATGGGCATCGGGGAGGCCGGAAGGTAGTCTTCCAGTTGGAAGATGGTTCACAGGTCAAACCTCTTGCTACCCGGCCACGATCCAACCCTGTTCGTTCGCCAAACCAACCCTGTTGACTCGTTTTGTGGAGGAAGACCCATTTTCCGGATCAATTTTGTAAAGATCCGCCGGAATTTACCCCCTGAAGACTCAAGTTGGAAATATCCAAACCGCCAATTTGTGAGAAATGAAGCTGAAATTCGAATGCGAAACCGGAGTGTCGCCCCTGAATTTTCACGTTTCGGTGAAGAAAAGTGAAAAAAAAGTGAAAAAAATGACCCAAAAACAGCATAAACGACCCAGTGACCTTTTTATTCTGAAAATTACCTGATTGCTTAGCTCTCAACAAGGCGGTGTTCACAGTGAATGCCGCCGACATTAAACAAAACAAAAAACAAACATGAGTAAGCTAAGAAACCTGTATACATGGTTTATCAATCCTATCAAATCTGCCAGAGCAAGTGTGGCGGATTTGGTAGCTTTCGGCACTGACGTGGTGCAGCGACTGATCGCGAACAACTCCGGGGATCATTTCACGGGACGCATCGTATCGCTGTCTGCAGCAGTGGAATCCCTGAGAAGCCTCACCTGGATGGATGACACCCAGCTCGGTATTCGCAAGGGCGGGAAACTCGCGAAAGGTGAATTTCGCGAAGCCCTGCCTGAAGCGATTCGACCGATCTACGGGCACATTCTGGGGGCCTTCAACGACCCATCACCTGAAATGTCGCAGATCTTTCCCAAAGGACGCGAAATCTTCAGTTCAAGCCGGGATGACGCGCTCGAGGGGCATCTGAACGTGTTGGTGGAAGCACTCGCTGTCTTCCAGGACGAGCTTGGCCCGGAAGTGCTGGGTGATGCCACTGATCTACGGAATCAATGGCAGGTCGTCTACCAGAACAGTGAGGCGGTGACCGGTGGTAAAACGGCCTCGGAAGCGGAACGGCGTGAAGCACGGTCTGCGTTGGAAACTGAATTGTTTCTCACCATGGCCGATATCATCCAACTACACCCCGCTGATCCCGGGATGTTCTCGCTCTATATGCAACAGCATATGCTGGGCGGACCGGTAGCGGGGCCTCCGACCACCGGTGACGGCGGGACAGGTGAGGGCAGTGGTTCATCAGCCGCTTCCACTTCGGTCTCAACCTCAGTGAGCAGCTCGAGCGTCGGCTCAGGCTCCAGTGCGGGATCGAGTTCCGTTGGCAGCTCTTCGGCATCGTCATCGGCGTCGACCTCCAGCGTGAGTTCGATGCCATCGTCGAGTTCTTCCGCAGGCGCATAAGTCACCCGATCAGTCAAAGGACGCCCGCATGGTCTCAGGATCGTGCGGGCGTTTTTATGTTCGGAATTAAAACAATGAAATTTCCGTTCAGGAGAGCGCTCTTTCATTGGGAGAAACAGGGGGATCAATCCAGCGCCGTTTCGTATTAGGAACAGGCCATTGCTGACCTTAGAGGGGCGTCGGAAGATCGATCTGATGGAATTGCGACTTCTCTGTTGGCGTGGGTTCGATACGCCATGGCGGCATCGTAACAAAAATTTCGGGTTGTGTGGCCACTCTGTGGCTCCTTCTTATTTGTGAACGTATCCACGGCCTTGCCTCGCCTGAAGCTCGGCTTCAACCATGGCTATTCATGGAACCGGCACGCTGTGCCTTTGGTAGAGGTTATCGATGCAGACGAAAAGAAGTAGAACCCCTTCCCGGTGATGATGATTTTGAAGTCCATTCCTGCAAAGCTGCCAGCAAGGATACGTCAGAACGTCTCCAGAGACCGTCACACGGTATGCGGTCAAAAGCAGGGCGGTCATCTTCGGTGAGATCCGAAAACTACCGCTTGGGAGTCATCGCTGAATGCGGTTAAAAAAACTTTGTCGCCAAACTTTGATGGAGACCCGCAGGACGGTTGCGACCCAACCAAGGGAAGTGGAAAGACTGGGATTCGAACCCAGGACCAATTGGTTAAAAGCCAACTGCTCTACCAACTGAGCTACCTTTCCGTTGGTTGGTTTGCCTCACTTGAAACGCGAATTGCAATTTTAGCGAGGGCCGCGAATAACGCCGGTATTCCGATCGATGCAAGGAGAAAAATGCCACGTTTTCTACTTTTTGGGGCAGAATAAGTTTTCCATCCTATCTGTGGTCGAAATCGAGGAGTTGCCTCAGGGGGAAGTCGGGCGATTTAACCCTGAGGGCACGGAATCCGGCCCGCTGGGCTCCTGCAATATCGCATTCTTTGTCATCGCCGACATGGAGGATCGCTGCCGGATCACAGGCAAGAGCGGTTGAGATCGTTCGGAACATCCGGGGATCGGGTTTTGAGGCTTGGATTTCACCTGAGAGGACAACGGCATCGAAACAGTCGAAGATTCCCAGATCGGTCAGAATCCGCCTCAATCGGTGGTCGAAGTTGGATAGAAGTCCCAGCTTGAGTCCTTTGGAAGAGAGATGAGCAAGCACAGCTTCGGTGCTTTCATCCAGGGCCCAGCATCCAGGTGATTCAAAATGGTCGTAGAGCTGCTCGAAGAAGGTGTCGAATTGTGAAAAGTCGGTGGTGTCTACCTCAGTAAACACCTCGCGGACCAGAGTTTTCCACCATCCCTTTTCACGATCTGACAGGGGTGCCGGTTCCCGGGTGTCTTCAGACTGAGGGTTCGTGAACGGGGGAGGGGTGCGCTTCCAGACCGTGCGGAAGGCGCTGTTGAGATCCCCGGGCGACGCGTGGATGTCGAAGTCAGCCGCGACGCGGGAATAAGAGTCGCCCACGGATTCAGTGAGGTGGATCAGGGTGCCGGCGGCGTCGAAGGTGACGGCCTGCAATGGTGTAGCCTGCGACATCTCGTGAGATAGGAGGTCAGAAACGAATGAAGGAGGTCACTCGGGCTTCACAAAGACCATGAAGTGTTGGCGGGGGAGGAAATCTTTGGTTTCCTGATGCTTGAGGCCGACGGCTTCCATTTCGCGAATAGCCTGCTTCTGAGTCATCTTGTGAAGCGGTTTGATGGGGACGGAGGGATCTTCGCCCCGGTATTCGAGGAGAACGACGCGGCCGCCGGGTTTGAGACCTTTGACGATGGATTGCATCATCTCGTAGGGATGAGAGAACTCGTGATAGGCATCGACCATGAGGACGGCATCAACCTGGCCCTCAGGGAGTTTGGTGTCTTCGATGGTCCCGAGGACTCCTTCGACGTTGTTGAGTTTGAGTTTACCGCGCTTGATGTCGATGAACTCGAGCATCTTTTCGTTAATATCGACGGCGATGACTTTGCCCTGTGGGACTTTTTTGGCGATACGGAATGAGAAGTAGCCGGAGCCGGCCCCGATGTCTGCGACCACTTCATCGGGCTTCAAGTCCATGCCTTCAACTACGGCATCGGGATCTTCTTCGTCGGTGCGTGTCCGGCGCTCCAGCCATTGGATAGCGTGGTAGGAAACCACGTGTGAGGTTTCCCTGCCCATATAAACTTTGCCAGTGCCGTCCTGAGATGGCTTTTTCTGCGTATAATGGGGCGTCGCGGGGGCTGCGGCGTCATCTGCAACGGCAGTGGTCGGTTTTTCCTGTGCCAGCAAGACAAAGCTAACGAGAGCAAAAGCAACGGCGAGTGCGGCGGGGAGAAAACGTTTCATGGCGGAATTGTCGCGGAAGAAGAGGGGGAAATCACGTTGAAAATTGCGGACCTCCGTTGAGGTTCATTTCATGAAGCTTACAGGAATCGCGATCGTTGGGATGATATTTTGCGGATTGTCTACCGGGCAGGAGGGCGGCCCCAGAAACCCGATTTATCCGTTTGATGTGACCGTCGGGGAAGAGTTGGCGAAATTGGAAGGTACTGGCGGGGCGGCGATCTTTGCTCGAGCAAAGACTCCGGTAAAGAACGATGCAGTAGTGAAGCTGGGCATCGAGCCTGACATGGTCATCGTGAACATCTTCGCGACGAACGAGAAAGGAGAAACTCCATCGGGAGCCCAGCCGCAACCGGCGGTGATCATGAATTCAAAAACGACTTCGTTTTCTCTGGATGCAACAATGGATCAGCGAAAGCTCGAGCCGGGGTATTACCTGATGAATATTGTGGCGCAAAAGCTGGGAACATCGCGGGTGGTGTTTCAGGTGGGCGACGGAAAAGGAGCTCAGTCAACGACAACGCCGGCTCCGGCAACCACTTCACCGGGATCGACGCCGGCAGGTGGCGCGATGACCACTGCGATTGATCAATCCAGGCCGGAGGCTGTCCTGCAGGCTGTCTTTGATGCGGCGAAGTCCGGCAATGCGGTGCCTTTGAAAACTCTGGAAGGGCAGGGGTCGGACGGAGATGTAAAGCAGGTTTGCCGGGTGAGCGATGCCGGGGAAGAGGGAATTGCGATGTTGAAATCATATTTCGAAAAGGGGAAGATTGTGGGGGAGGCAAAGATTCAAGGAGATAATGCTTCAATTGATTTCCTCTTTGGCCCGGACGGCACGAAGAGCGAAACGATGAATCTGATCAAAGTGGGGGATAAGTGGTTCCTCTACAGTTTTTAGAGCTGAATAGCGGGTGGCTGAGGGCGGAGGATCACAGTTTTGCGGGATTGTGGAAGGTTGATACCGTTGATAGGATAAACCTATGAAGGCGACTCTCGAAGAAACCCTGGCGCGGCGCGATTTACTTAAGAAACTGGGGGCGGCATCCACGGCTGCGTTGATGACGGGTGAGCCGCAGAAAGTGTTTGCCGGTGAGAAGCTTGAACACCCCGAGGCGAAGGCGGATGCCTGCATTCTGCTGTGGATGGGGGGCGGGATGGCTGCGCCGGAAACTTTTGATCCTAAACGTTACGAGCCCTTTGAGATCGGGTTGCCGGTTGAGAAGATCCTGTCGACCTTCCCCGCGATTGATACGGCGGCGGATCACATCAAGATCTCGCAGGGGTTGGAGAAAACGGCGCAGGTGATGGATCGAGCGACGTTGATTCGCTCAGCAGTGCAGACCGACCTCGGGAAAATTCTTCATTCGCGGCATCAGTATCACTGGCACACGGGGTACGTCCCGCCACAGACCGTAGCGGCTCCGCATATCGGAGCCTGGATGGCTAAAGTGCTGGGACCGCGCAATCCGGTGATGCCGCCTTTCATCAATATCGGTCAGCGAATTGAGGGCGTGGGCGAGCAGGAGGAATTAAAGGCTTTCACCACAGCTGGCTTTTTCGGTACGGAGTTTGGACCGTTCAATCTTCCATACCCGCAGGACGCGATGGCATCGGTCCGTCCACCGAAAGGGATGGATGCGGGGCGGTTTGCGAATCGCTACAAGGCGTATAAAGAATTGGTGGATGCCAATCCGGACAGGGAGTTCATGAGCGATTTCCAACAGGAATCGATGCTGCGATCCTTCGATAATGCACACCGTCTGCTGGAGTCGCAGGAGAAAGAGGCTTTTGATCTGGAAAATGAGCCGAAAGAGGTTCGAGAGAAATATGGCGATTCACGTTTTGGGCAGGGCTGCCTCCTGGCGCGTCGGTTGGTGGAAAACGGCGCCCGCTTTATCGAGGTGACGACGGAATATGTGCCATTCCTTCATTGGGATACCCACGAGAATGGGCACACCACGGTTGACCGCCTCAAGAAGGAAATCGACGCGCCGATCGCACAACTGGTGCTGGATCTGGAGGAGCGGGGGATGCTTGATCGCACGCTAATAGTGATCGCCAGTGAGTTCAGCCGGGACATGATGATCGAAGGAGTGCCGGGATCGGTCGCGACGGATCAGAGCCGGGCGAAGACGGATAATCTGGGGGAGATGCGTCATTACGGATTGCACCGTCACTTCACAGGAGGAACCAGCGTGGTGATGTTCGGGGGAGGAATGAAAAAGGGGCATGTCTATGGTAAGACTGCTGACGAACGTCCGCTGATTGCGGTGGAAAATCCGGTATCGATCATGGATCTGCACGCGACGATTTTCACAGCGATGGGGATTTCACCGAAGACAGCCTACGATGTCGAGAAGCGGCCGTTTTATGCCACTGAAGACGGGCATGGCAAGGCGGTGATGGAGCTCTTTGCGTAGTTGTAGTCTCCTGAAGGAGAGTTGCATTTCGCAAAACCGGTCGTGCAGGAAGCGGTTAGCGATATGGATGAGTGGCCTCCAGGCCCCATTCTAGCGGGTCTCACCGGCTGGCACGATTTTCGCAATTAAAGGGAGGCATGAAGACAAAAACATCCTTCCTGACATTCACTGTAACGATGACGGTGGCAGCATTCTCCAGTTCATTCCTTTTCGCTCAGGCTCCAGTCCGTGATGACGACATCCAGGGGCAGGCGACTTTTAAATCTGATCTCGCTGCCGGCGACAAAATGGTCGTCCCTGCCGGAGTCTATACGGATAAGGGCATGATGGCACTGATTGAAAACAATCCCCGGTTCACTATTCTCACCAAAATGCTGAAACAAACGGGGCTTGATAAGACAATCGAAAAAGGAAAAGAGATGACACTCTTCGCCCCTACCGATGATGCGTTTAACACGATGAGCAAAGAGGAGTTGGCCGCTATGATGGCGGAGAAGAACCACGAAAATCTAACCTCCCTACTTGCGTTCCACGTTTCACCTTCTGTTCTGAAATCTGATATGATGACTGATCCAGTGGCATTGAAGACAGCAGCTCAGCAGGATCTTCAGATTACGACGCGAGTGGACGATGGCGACGTGGTCATTGTGGTGGGAGGCCTGGCCAAGGTGGTCCAGCCGGACGTGATGGTGAGCAACGGAGTGATCCACGTGATTGACCGAGTTCTCTTTCCTGCACGGAATGCAGACGAAAGCTAACCGATTTCAATTTCGATGAACACCGGAATTCACCCGTGCTTAAAGCATAGGTGATTTGTGGTGGTTAGTCAGCCCCGGCCGGTGGGAAACCCATCGTCCGGGGTATTTTTGTGTACCAGCGTCCATGTTCTTCCTGTCTCTGGCAGGCCCCTCGGCTTGAGGGCTTCAGTCGCGTCTTTTGCATACGATGGCCAGGAGCTGGGGGCAGTTACATTTTCAGCTCCCTGGCCCAATTGACTGCAGCGGTCGGCTGTTGTGCCGTCTTCCGGGTAAACGTTGAGAACACCATGAAAGTCCCATCTCCTCCCTTGTTTCCGCTACTGCGAACTGTCGACACGATACCCTTACTGCGTCATCTTAAGAAACACTCACAGCCACGACGCAATTTCGGTCATGAATTTGTGTAAGTCGGAAAGGACTAAATCTCAGCAAACGCCATCCATCTTCAAATTGACTCCGCTACGCTATACTTCCCTTTTTGTTTGGATTGTTGCTACCGCCGCCTGCATGTCGGAATCGGCGGCTGATGAGGCGCAGCGTGCTACCGCATCGTTCTTTGAGAACGAAGTGCGGCCCATCTTGGTGAATCGGTGTTATGAATGTCATAGCGATGCGAAGCAGAAGGGTGGCCTGCGGGTGGATCATATCGGCTATCTGAAAGCGGGTGGTGACACCGGTCCGGCTCTGGTCGCTGGGAAGCCGGAAGAGTCCGCACTCGTCGAGGCTATACACTTTGGGACCGAAGACTTCCAGATGCCGCCGAAGGAGAAGCTGCCCGACGCCGAGATCGCTGTTCTCGAGAGGTGGATCAAGACAGGGGCATTCTGGCCCGAAGATACGGAGAAGAAGATCGTGATGACTGGGGGAGGCTTCACGGAGGAACAGCGAAACTACTGGTTCTTTAAGCCTGTGGCGAAGGTGTCTCCTCCTCAGGCGGGAGGGAAATGGGTGCGCAATGAGATTGATCATTTCATAGCGGAGAAGCGAGCTGAGATGGAGCTCACATCTGCACCCGAGGCGGACCGTCAGGAACTGGTGCGACGTGTGTATTTTGATCTTCATGGACTACCGCCAACGAAGGATCAGATTGATGCTTTCGTGAATGACAAAGATCCGCGCGCTTATGAGAAGCTTGTCGATACCTTGTTGGCGAATCCGCGCTACGGCGAACGTTGGGCTCAGCACTGGCTGGACCTCGTGCGCTACTCGGAGAGTGATGGATATAATCAGGATGCCTATCGTTCCTCGGTCTGGCCCTATCGTGACTACGTGATCCGGTCCTTCAACGACGACAAACCCTACGATCAGTTCGTGCGTGAGCAGCTCGCGGGGGACGAAATTGCGCCGGAAGATCCCGATGTCCTCATCGCCACCGCCTTTCTTCGTCATCCGGTGTATGAATACAATCTGCGTGATGTACGCGGCCAATGGGACTTGATTCTCACTGATATGACGGACGTCACTGGCGAGCTTTTTCTCGGCCTGAGTATGGGCTGTGCGCGCTGCCACAATCACAAATTCGATCCCATTTTGCAAAAAGACTATTATCGTCTACGCGCCTTTTTCACGCCGGTGCACTGGCGCGACGATTTGAATCTGGTCACTCCTGCAGAGCAAAAGGCTTTTGATGAGCGTCAGGAGAAGTGGGAAACCGCCACCGCCGGGATTCGTGCCAAAATGGACGCGCTTACAAAGAAAGATATCGATCATCGTGTGAAGGTCTGGCGCGATAGTTTTCCTGAAGATTTGCAGGCGATGACACTCAAGCCGGCGGACCAGCGTGAGGAGTTGGAGAAACAACTCGGTGGACTCTGTGATCGGCAGTTGGAATTCGCGCGCAAGGGATATAATCCTTCAAAGAGTCTCAAGACTGACGAGGCGAAGGCTGAATACAAGGCGCTTCAATCAGAGCTCAACAAGTTTGCGCACCTAAAGCCGAAGCCGTTACCCGAGGCATTCGTTGTTACGGACGCGGGGCTTGAAGCACCATCCAACCTGATGGAAACCCGCAAAGGAGTCCAGGAAGTCGAGCCGGGCTTCCTATCTATCGTAAATTCGAATCCCCCGACGATCACACCCACAAAGACCTCAACCGGACGCCGTAAAGCGCTCGCTGACTGGATCACGCGACCGGACAACCAGCTCTCCACCCGTGTCATTGTAAACCGTGTATGGCAGTATCATTTCGGCCGCGGAATAGTTGCATCGTCCAGTGAGTTTGGCAGTCTTGGAGAAAAACCGTCCCACCCCGAATTGCTCGATTATCTCACGACGAAGTTTGTGGCCGGAGGCTGGCGTATTAAAGCGCTTCATCGCGAGATCATGCTCTCAGCCACCTACCGTCAGACGGCGCGACGCGAGCCGGATGAGACGGCTGCGAAAGTCGATCCATCGAATCGCTACCTGTGGCGTTTCAATCCCCGTCGGCTGGATGCGGAGCAGGTAAGGGACGCTATGTTGGCGGTCAGCGGTGAACTTGACTTCGCTACCGGAGGTCCGTCCAGCGATGCCAATGGCACACGGCGCTCTATTTATACCAGGAAGAAGCGCAACAGCCCGAATGATTTGCTGCTCGCTCTCGACATGCCGGCCGGATTTACGAGTATCGCCGAGCGGCAAAGCACGACGACGCCAACCCAGGCCCTGCAGTTGCTCAATGGGGACTGGGTGCTTGCCCGTGCCCGCAAACTGGCTTCGCGGGTGAAGGATGTTGATGATGTATGGCTGGCTGTTTTGGGACGGCTGCCCACCGAACAGGAGCGTACCACGGCTGAAGCCTTCCTTGAAAAGCGGATCAGAATTGCCAAAGACAAACTCTCAGACACCGAAGTTGTTGACGGTGCTGATCCCAAAAAAGGATTTCATTTCAACAGTCCGCAGGAGCGTTTGTACGTGCGTAGCGACGAGAAGGAGGGCGATGATTTCACTGTCGAAGCCATCGTAAAGCTCGATAGCGTGGATGTGAATGCAGAGCTTCGCACACTGGTTTCACATTGGGATGGCGGGAAAGGCAGTCTTGAGTCCTTTGGCTGGAGTATTGATGTTACCGGACGAAAGTCGCGCTATCAGCCGCGCAACATTCTCATGCAACTGGTGGGAGAGGACGAGAATGCGAACATTGGATATCAGGTGGTGGCATCCGACATCCATATTGAGGTGGGGCGCCGCTATCACATGGTGGTGCGTGTTTCCAGTGCCCGCCATACAGTCACTTTTACGGTGCGTGATCTCGACGCACAGGGAGACGCAGTGAAGTCCGCCGTAGTGCCGATGGATCGCCTCTCGAATCTCAGCCAGGGGGCTTCGCCCATTGTCCTGGGAGGTTTGAGTAAGCGCAATGCCAAACGTCAATGGGACGGCCAGATCGAAGCTTTGCGCATCGTAACAGGATACGCTGAAGACAGCGTGCTCAATCCCGATTCCCGAAAGTGGAATGCCGGCCTCTTTATCTGGCGTGTTGCTGATCCACCAAATTCGCAATTCGCCTGGAGTGGTGCCGACACCGGAGAGAGCCTGGAGAACGATCCACTCCGCAAAGCCATGACCGGTCTCTGCCAGGTGTTGTTGACTTCGAATCAGTTTTTCTACCTTCACTAAAGTCGTCTATATCCCCGACACTATGCGCTGCAATCGCTACAATCTCCCCACTTCACGCCGCGACTTTCTGCAAACAGCCGGAGGCGGCTTTGGCTCCGTTGCGCTGGCAGCGCTCATGGGCGATCAGGCCAGGGCCGAACCGGCTCGTCTTCCTCAACGTGTCGCCAGGGCGAAAAACGTTATTTTTCTTTTCATGGAAGGCGGTCCCAGCCACCTGGATACCTTCGACTACAAGCCGCTGTTGAACGAGCTAGCCGGACAATCCCTGCCGGCGAGCTTTAAGGCTCCGCTCACGGCGGCGGGTGAGGGGAAGTCGCCTTTGCTCGAATGCAAGCGCACATGGAAGCAACACGGTCAAGGTGGTCTGTGGATCTCCGACTGGTTCCCTCAGATCGCCCGTCATGCCGACGATCTTGCTGTGATCCGTTCTTGTGCCTCAAGCGGCATCAACCACGCCGGAGGGGTCTGCTCGATGAATACCGGATCAGTCTTCGGGGGGCGTCCGTCGTTGGGCGCGTGGGCTTCCTACGGACTTGGCACCGAGAATCGGAATTTGCCCGCCTTTGTTGTCATCAAAGACAGTGAGTCGACGGTTGTGAACGGGGTGCGGAATTGGGGCAACGGCTTCATGCCGGCCGTGTATCAAGGTGTCGAATTCCACTCCGACGGCACTCCGATTAAACACCTGGACAACCCAAAAGGCGTTGATCGGCAGGAACAGCGCGACAAGCTTGATCTTCTCAGTGCGCTTGACCGCGATTTCAATGCCAACCGTGCCAGCAACTCCGAGTTGGAGGCTCGTATTCAGGGATTCGAACTCGCTTACCAAATGCAGGCCGAGGCACCTGGTGCAGTCGATTTGAGTGGGGAAACCGGGTTGACGAAAAAGCTTTACGGCATGGACAATGCGGACACCGCCACCTTTGGGCAGAACTGTCTCCTGGCTCGTCGACTCGTTGAAAGTGGAGTGCGCTTCGTTCAGCTATACAGCGGTGCCGGAAGCAAGTGGGACAGCCATGACGGGATCGAGGCCAAGCACTCGAAGCTTTGCAACTCCGTGGACAAACCCATAGCGGGGCTGCTAACAGACCTGAAGTCCCGCGGCCTTTTAGATGAAACCCTTGTCATCTGGGGCGGTGAATTTGGCCGAACTCCCATGAGCGAAAAAGGAAATGGACGCGACCACAACCCCACAGGCTTCACTATGTGGATGGCAGGCGGAGGAGTACAAGGCGGTCAGGCTTACGGTTCCACTGACGAATTGGGCCTGTATGCCGTGGAAGATCGACTTCACGTTCACGACATTCACTCGACGATCCTACATCTGTTGGGTATTGATCACACAGAGCTCATCTACCATCACATGGGGCGGCCGGAGCGTATCGATCAAAACGAAGGACACCCATATACGAAACTGCTGGGAGTTTGACGCCCCTCATAAGACTTTAAACCTTCACTCCCCGATCCAATAGGGTGTGTTCGTTGGCGATACCCTGTTGGATCGTGAAAAGTAAGATTGAATCACGGTTGCCTCGACTTCAAGAAGGCAATTAAATCAGCCATCTCTTCAATCGTGATCGCTGCTTCGAGTCCCTCCGGCATGAGGGAAATGTCAGCGCTGGTGAGTGAGGCAATGTCGGCTCGCAGGAGATTGCGGCTTTTACCGTCGAGCTGTTTCAGTGTGATGGCGGAAGCTGTTTCACCGGCAATGAGGCCGAATAGCTGCTCTCCGTTTTTTAACTGGCAGTGGTAGGCGTGGTAACCGGGTTGGATATCAAGATTGGGATCGAGAATATTGGCGAGCAACTTCTCAGCGGGATGATCAACCACAGTAGCGAGATCCGGGCCGACATCGCTCACTCCGATCTTGCCTTGTTTGTGGCAGGCGATGCAGGCCTTTTGAAAAACAATGAGTCCGCGCTCGGCGTCGCCTTTCTTTTTTAAAGCGGGAGCGTAGGTGGTGACCAGTTCGGTCCGAGCGTAATTTGACGAACTTGCGAGAAGCTTCTCTGCACGGTCGCGGGTTTTTTTGTTGGGATGCGCTCCGAGACGGCTTTTTATGGAAAGCGGAATTTCGACGCGACGGACATCGCCTTTTTCAAGCGCATCCAGAAACTGGTTTGTCCAATCCTGTCGCGAAAGAAGCAGATCTGTAGCTCGCGTTCTCGCGTCCGGGGAAAATCCGCTCCACTTTTCGAGCAGCACGCTGGAAGCCCGGTTGTCTCCACTGCTTCGAAGAGCGTCGAGCACTTTTACAAAATCATCAGGGGCAGTGGCGGGCGTAATTTGAGATTTAAGAAAATTAAGGCTGATATCACGATCGGCCGGACTTCGAGCCAACAAAGAGGCGGATACGAGTCGCACTGACTGTTTTGCCGATTCATCATTTAAAATTTCATGAGCGCTTTTGAAGACTTTGCTGAACGCTGCTTTCAACTCAACGTTTCCTTCCAAATCTGCGATCGACATATCCTTCGCATCGAGCAGTTCAAATAGAATCAGAGCATCCGAAACGTTGGAAAGTAGAGGCAGAGCCAGGCTGAGAAAAGCATCCTTGTTTTCGCTACTGAGCGCTAATTCGACCAGCTTTCTTCGATAGGCAACGGGGGCATCGCCCGGACAGGCCGCGACCAGAGCATTGAAATGGGGGAGTATTGAACTGGAGGCCGCCGCCACCAAAAACGGATCATCTGAAGCCAGCCACTTCGCCAATGCGGCTACCGTCGTGGCTGACCCGGGCATTTCACCAAGGGTAAAAGCACTTTGCAGTTGGACGGCAGTATCGGGATCGTTGGCAAGTTTCAACACGGCAGTTTCAATGGCTGCGTTGTGTCTTTTCTCCGCGAGGCGAAGCGCGTTGATCAGTACTCCGGGATGTGTGTCGCTGAGAGCGGCGAGAATTTCCGATTCATCGAGCGCATCAAGCCCGTCGAGTGTGCCCAAAGCTTGAACGCGGGTTCTGGGATCAGGCGCGTTCGTTACGAGCTTTTTGACCTGTGGAATGATATCGCGATCGCCTCGCCATAGAATCAATTGCTGGGCTTTGTCTCGCTGCCATCCGTTTGGTGAGGAGAGAAATTCAACTGGATCGCCTTCTTCCAAATTCGGAACAGTTTCAATTTTATCGCTGGTTCGCCGGACTCGATAGATCCGACCGCGATCTTCACCTTCGCGATAATGAGGCAGCAACGCGGCTTTCCCTTCTTCAGGAAGCCAATGTGGGTGCTCGATCATATAACGATACATGTCCGCGATCCAAAGCCCGCCATCTGGACCGGTGCGGGCCATGACAGGGCGAAACCAGCGATCGGTTCCTGACAGAAAATCGGGTTCGCCTTCTTTTCCAATACGTGTCCCCTCAAAGCTGGCTCCTTTGCGCGCTACCCCGATGTGTTGTACTAAATTGTGAAAGGGTTCGCAGGAAAATGCGTCGAGATTTTTCCATCCTAAACCGTTGCTGGAATTTGCCGGAAAGAGTTTGTCGTCGCGATAAATCATGCCGGAACAGGCCGACGTAAAATGTCCCGATTGATCGAAACCGTGAAAACGTTTTTGGGGTGGTTTGGCAGGGTAGACAGCTGGATTCACTTTTCCCGGCAGCAGCACGATTCCTTGCGGCGGTGCGTAGTGGGGATTGCGTCGCAGGTATTGATCCGGCAGCACATAATGCCAAAGCGGGCGCGAATTTTGAGTTCCAAACCAATTCCCCCAGTCATCACGATTGCGTCCGAATTGAGTTGGGCCGCTTTGAGGTTCCACTTCACCCGTATCAGGTTTGAAACGAAAATCTCGACTTCCGACTTTGACTTTTTCACCCGAACGACTGGAGTGAACTGCCGTATCAACTCCGTATTTTCCGTGGTGGCCACCGGCGGCAACGTAGACCCAGTTGTCCAGTCCCCAGCGCAATCCGTTGGCTCGAAGTTGCTGGTTTCCTTCCGTCAATCCGGTGAGGAGAATTTCCCGGATATCAGCTTTCCCGTCGCCTGTTGTATCGCGAAGAAAAATCACGTCGGGCGCGGCAGTAACGATGACCCCGTCGCGCCAGGTGATGATTCCGTTCGGAAAATTCAGTCCGTCGGCAAATAGCGCTGAGTGCTCGTAGCGGCCGTCACGGTCGCGATCTTCCAGCATGCGGACACGCCCACCGGCCGCGCCGTCTTTCCCAAGCCCGAGCGGGTAATCAGCCATCTCGACGACCCAGAGCCGACCCTGCGTATCCCAATCGAATGCGACGGGATCAAGTAACTGTGGCTCGGAGGCTACCAGATCAATCGTGAAGCCCTCAGGCACACGGAGTGTTCTGATTGCGGCGGCGGGATCCAATGGATCAGAATCCCGTTTGGTGACTTTAGGAGATGGAGCTGTCCGTTCAGCGGCGGCAAACTGGGAGATTACTTGTTGTGCTGTTAGAGCTTTTCCAAAGACAGCGACTTCGTCGATTTTGCCTTCGAAGTTTGCGAAATTATCGCATCGGCCACCCACGAAAAACGAAGGGACTCCCTCAGGAAGCGTCCATTTTGCCTTGGCATCAATCTCCGGTTTTCCATCGAGAAAGACTTGGAGTGAATCGGCCTTTCGAACCAAAACGATGTGGTGCCAGTCGCGGAAGGCCAGTTCAGTTTTTCCTTTGATGACTTCGCCTATTTCGTTTCCAGTGTAGAAGAAGAGCTTGCCGGCGCTCGTGTCCTTTACCGTTCCGCCGATGCCGATGTGTTCACCGATTGCCCGCTTGTCGCCGTCTTCTCCTCTCGAAATGAGATACCCCGTGACGGAACGGGCGTCAGACGGGAAGCTGTTCCAAAACCAAAAGGAGACGGAGTATTCGCGGCCAAGTTCCGGAAGATCTGCGGTGAGCCGCCCGCCCGCAAAATGGGCGGCACTGTTCAGCTCTGCCCCGGAAAAGGGGGAGGGGATTTCAGGTGGAGTTGAAATGTCTCCTCCCGCCTTTTGAACGCCGGGAAGGTGAAGCGCAACTCCGTCTTCAAAACGGGCAGGCTTCTTGATTTTTTCGACCGCGTCACGGACTTCGGGTCCATCAAAATCCTCAAGCCGCCAGTAGGCAAGTGGTTCATCGGCGAGCACAGCTTTAGCATATGGGCCGTGCGAATCCATTAGAGGCCGAGCCGGTTTTTCAGTGACCTCTTCCAGGAGATTCAAGAGTGCAGCCACGATTTTTGGTTCGGCTTGAACTTCGAGCCCGGCGGTGCGAGCGGGCCAGGTGGTGTAGCCCCCCAGAGCGTGTTGTTCCGGCGGCGGAATGTATCCTTCAGCACCGTTAGCGAGCTCAATGTTGAATGTCGCTTCGAATGGGCTTTGTGCTTTCAACTTGAGGCCGGTAATCCCGTAAACTTCATTCGGCAGCGCGGTGATGGCGAGGTCACCAATACGCAGGGCCTGAAGAACGACTTCCGATTCCGCATTGGTGGCAATCCATTCCGCCTGCTCCGCATACACCTCGGTTTTGTCTTTAGGGCGACGTTCGTTTTCGGGACGGGATTCCCGTTTTTCATTGATCGGTTTTGCCCAGGCGAGGCGTTCAGGTGAAGGCTTCCGGCGTTTCAGAGGAATTCGTTTTTCTGCCATCGCCAGAGTAATATCGTCCCGGTATTTGATATTTGAAATCGCCTTGCGAGCGAGAGCTGCGAGTCCTTCCACGTATTTGCTTCGGTCCAAGTCAGTCCGCTTTGGTCGGTTGTAATCCATCCAATGCAAATCGCCGCTGGTCCCCTGGGAAATGATGGCAACGGCATTTTCACCGAGATTCGTCTCGATGTTTTTTGCCAGCTCGCCGAAATAGTCCGCTGAGAATCCGTTTCCCGACCCGTAGTAGTGCATCGAAAAATTGGTCAATGCAGCGATGGGCTTTTCGTCCCCGGCAGAAATCACACTGAAAACTGAGAGCTCGGGATCGATCGGGCCGGCAGGGCCCGTGGTGTTCTTGTTTTCGTATCCCGGATGCATCATCGCACGGACGGTTCGATCTCCGAATGGGTCGGTGCCTGTCTTGTCGCTGCGGAAAATCCAGCGCCGGCAATTGGTGAATTCCGAAGCGTCGATTGAAGCCCATCCAGCCAGGGCTGGTTTCCGGCTTTTCCAGGCAGTGATGATCCCGTCAGCCACCTTGGGAATTAAATATTCGGTGTATTCCTCGTCTTTACTTGTCCCGAGACACATCGCCATCGTGCTTGGCGCTGAGTGGGTGTGCGTCGCCGAAATCAAAATACGATTGCGCGGAATCCGGGTCTGTTTCGTGACAATCGCCTTGATGGCATCACAGACATCGGTCGGCAGCATACAGGAGTCGACCACGCAGAGAACGATCGATTCATTGCCGTCGGCCAGCACGACCATGTGGGCGTAAAGCGGATCCGAATTCCGGCTCCAGACCGCCTGAAGAAATCCTCCGTTCCGGATCGCCGGCAACTTAACCGGTGACACATCGATTACAGACGCCCCGGCACGAAATTCCCCGCCGATGACATTTCCGAAACAGAAAAACAATGCGATTGCGACATACAGGCCTGTAAAAAACATCTTCATAGTAAAAGGCGGTAATTTGAAGTCATCAGCCGCTTCACAGATCTACAAAATCTGCTTCCTGAAAATCCGTGACTTCGGAAAGCCAACGATCTTGAACGAAGGAAACGTGCAGTGGATGTTCGACGTAAAAATCATATTCTGTTTGAGAGGAAAAATTCATCGAGATATACAATGCGTGAGGATGCTTTTTGCTGACTTGACGACGAATTCGGAAATTCTGAACCCCGGGGATCGTTTGCAATTCCGCAGCCGCTTCTAGAAAGTCCGCTTCTGCCGAAGAACCCGAATCGTGAACCAGAGTGAAGGTGACGGTATGTTCGATCATGTTTCCGGTGGATGTTTACTTGTTTGTGAAAAATCGATCCAACCCTGCTCGATCGATGGATGAACCCTGTTTGATCGTCATTTCGTTTCTGAAAAGAGAGCGCGGATGGCGGAAGCGGTTTCTTCGACCAGGAATTGTCCGCCTTCAGGACCGACTACATTGCTCTCAATAATGGCGCTGTAGCCACCGCCCCGGACAGCTTTTTCGGTCGGCAAATAGGTTCCCGGTCCAGTCAATTGCACCACAAATGTTTGCAGTGCCGGGCTTTGAGTTTTCATCCGGAGCCCATAGTCTGTGAACAGCTCAAATGGATTTGTGGCAATGGCGATATCTCCCAGGCGGAGAATGTGAAGTTCCATTTGATAGGGTTTTGCTTTGCCCGATTTCTGCAGTTCATAACGTTCCATGACCCTTTGGTGCCAAAGCGCCCTCGTGAGGGTTTTCACATCAGCCGACAACTCGGTGAATTTCGTTTCTGCGGATTTATATTCCTCGTCAGTCACCAGTCGGAGCTGCAATTCAAGATCTTTAACTTCATGGGAAAATGGCACCTCGGTCTTTATTTCCTGAACCGCTCCCTCATACGCTTCTTCCCACGCTGCAACGACACGGCGGGCCACTTCGTCCAGACGGTTGATCCCCCGGAGTCTTCTCATTCGTTCCTCAGCAGCTTTTCGATACATCAGATGAGGGGATTGGTCTCCTGAGGCTCCCGCCCATGTGAGGATGACAAGATCTTTGCCATACTTCTCTTTCAATTTCTCCCGGACCGGATGCCAGAAATCAGCGCTGACTTTTGAAATTCCTTCCACTTCCTGTGATGGACACGCGATGTTGATCGCTGTTGCAATCAGTTTCTTTTCGCCATTCCAAAAGAAGAGAACCTCGACGCCGTGATCTTCATAGCCTTCGATTTCACGAAAGTTTTTGTCTGCGGTCGAGCCATACATCTTGGCAGCGCCGCTGGCGTAAACCGTGCGCCGATTTTGAGCGACTACCGCGTGCCCCAGCCCCCAACCAACTCCGCCCGGTTTGCGGTTGTTCCATGATTCTTCAACAATATCCGCAACCCGGTCTGCGAGGAAAATCCGATAGTCTGCTGGCTGCATGACTCCTTCTTCAGGGATTTTGTATTTGCCGGGTGTCATCACCGGAGCGGTGTGGGTATGGGTCGCATTCAGGAAAATTTTCTTCACATCAAAATCGGGCATTCGTTGCGCTACCCGTTCACGTACAAGTTCAAGAATACCTTTTCGGATCGCGACCAAATCACAGGAGACCATGATTGCCTGATCGATGGCTTTGTCTCCGTCGCGGGATTCCAGAGCAATGGCCGAAGCAATCACTTCGCTCTCGACTTCTTTCGCAATTCGGGTGTGCATTTGACCGGAAAGCGCGACAGGGATTTCGGGAGTGATGCTCACACTTGCTCTTCCAATCAATAACTCCTCCGCGAAGCCCGTGAAATTCAGTAAAAGACTGACAGCTGAAAACAACACGGAGCGGAGGACGATTTTCATTCAATTAGATATGTCTGTTTTTGAGCCCCGTCGTCCTTCAAATTCTGGCGTCATGCCGGTTAGGCCAATTCTCAAAGGCCTTTTCATAAATCGAATTCTTATTGACGGTTTGTTGATTGCCCGCGCCGCTCGTTGGATTTGTTGAACTGAATCACGAAAGGACTTTTGAGAAACGCTCTAAAGTTCAGCAAAGGCAGGATGAGAACCCGACGACGATGCCGTCACGATGAATTTAAGGAAACGGGAGACCCGCCGCCTCTGAAGGAGCCGTGCTCCGAAAAACGGGACCGGGATGTCCGCCGCCCTCGTAAGCGGGCGTGGAAACGATCACGCCCGTTTGTGACTACGCTGCGTCCTCTTCCACCTTCGGTGACTTCAACTCCATGTTGGAGAGGTGAAGGATCAACGCGTATTTGTCGCCCTCGACCCGGCCTTCGAGGAATCCCCGGTAGCTGAGACCGCCACGGCGGAAGATGAGAGGCTCCACACCCTTCGAACCACCGCCGAGCAACATCATGCTTTCGGCATCAACGAGATCTTTCGCCATGCTGTAGAGAAAGTCATAGGTCAGGCCGTTCACATGCTGAATCTGCATCTTGCCAGAGAAAACAAACTTCTTATAGACTTCTGTTTTCTTTAGCAGCTTCCCGGTCCACTTCAGTGGTGTTTCACTGGCGACATTGGGCTCCTGTTGTTCTTTAGGGCGACGTTCGCGTTCGCTTCCGTCAGGATTGTGAATCACCTCCCAGTGCTTGATATGATGCACGATTTCGTGATCCTGATCGACATAGATCCGGGATGTCTCGGAGAGAAAACGGCCGAATGATTCCACATCGAGCTCGGGGTCGCCGGCGATGAGCGCCTCGGCAAACTCATCAAGTCCGCCGGCTTCTTCGATGAGGGTGGATTCTTCCTTCTCCATTGTGCAGCGGAGAATTTTCCGTGTGCCAACCTGTTGTTCCTCCTCATCAATCCACCTGTGATCCGTCGTGATGGTCGCGCTTTCCGCATTCACCACCGCATCGCGGCCACGCTCGTCTGTTAAATTTATTTCAGCCATTTCCTGAGAGTATTACATCATTCCAAAATCCAGATCGCCGTCCTCATCGTCTGAGTCGCCGTCGTCATCCACCGCTGTTGACGCGCCCTGTTGTTCATAGCCGATCAAGTGAATATCAGTCTTTTTCCCAACCAGCATCCAGATGGTGTCGTCTCCACCCTGCAACAGGAAAGCGGTGTCTGCGGTCAGGCCGCCGCGATAACTGAAGGGGAAGGTGTAGATGGTTCCTTTGGCCAGCTCGGCCACCAGATCCGGCGGGAAATCGGTGTTATCATCGCCTTCGGCCTGCAGGGCGTAGGCCATGCGGATGTTGTGATCGAGAAATTGCTCAACGGTGGCGGTTTCTTTGAGCTCCACGACTTCTTTGAAAGTGGAGGTCACCGACTTGATAGGTGCACCATCGAGATCGACAGCTTTTAGGTCGCTCTTATCCCTCCACAAGCCCTTGGGCGACACATATGCCAGAGCGAGGCCGCCGCCGGGGATGAGCGTTTTGCCATCGCTGGCCAACGTTGCCAGAGAACAGGGCTTTTCATTCTCGTCCAGGACCTCGGTCTTGGTGTAGCCGTAGAGCTTCGAGCGATCGACTTTATTGATCGAACAATCGAGTTCCGTTCCGTTGTGTTTCAGTTGTAAAACCGGCATCGAATTAGGAATAGCGGATTGATCTCAGTTTGAAAGCAAAAATCCTGGAATTCGATCAGACAGGGGTCGATTGGCGAATCAACCCTGTTGGATTCCTTTAGCGAACCCAAAAAACTCCAGGCCGCCTACGGGCACCTTGCCCATCTGTTGCTGGCGTCGACGGAGTTTCTGTTTTTGGAGTGAAGTGGGGACGGGTGAGTTCGGAACGGAAAGCTTCCTACGCATCGGCTGCGTCATCTGGCCGTGTGCTGCTTGCTTTTTGAATCGCTACTTTGGGCGTGGCAGGTTCAACTTCAGTTTCCGTACCTCCGTAAACTGTAAGGTTTGCAAACCGGCGGTGGACCCATCGAACTTTTCCTGTCCCTGCGATCATTACCCTCGTCAAACCACCTCTCCCGTCGGAATCAATGTCTACACCTGCTTTTTTTAGGGCATTGTGAATGCGGCGTAATTCTCCGCCCTCACGTTTTCCCTCAGCACAGAGCAGACTCATCGCTGCCTGCTCATTCGGTGCCTTGCTTTCCTTTGCCAGGACCCACCCCAATTCAGACTGATTATACAACTGGTTTATTCCGGCGTCGATTGTCCCGGCAACCGCTATTGCCGGATGAGCTAAACTCATGAGCGCGTAAACACCTTTCCGGAACCACCTCAACCACCAGCGGGGAATTTTGAAGGCATATACTCCTGCCAACGTACCATCCTGTTCCCGTTGTAGAACGCCCTTTTCTAATCGATCGAGGACAAACGGTGCTGTCCCTGAATGTTCGCACAACAGTACGGCCTGAAATTTCACGAATATCAAACCTCTCCCGGTTTCTCTAACTTTCATCAATCGCGGGGCATCGACTGATGCATCGTTGAGGTAGGTAGCGATCATGTCGACTTTGCTTTCAATTCGATCCACACCTTTCAGCAATCGGAAAATTCCAACATTCACTTCACCGACCCGCTCGTGGATTTTTCTGTCGCGGATCTCAGATGCCTGCCCTTCCAAATGAATAAGGTCTTTTACTTCAGAGAAATCTTCTCGAAAAATCTCCCGCAATTGCCGTTTTTGCCCTTCTCCGATCGCGAGGCCATATTCCGGCGTTGATAGAAGGTCATCGATCTTAAGGGGCTTGCGGCAGGCCTGACAAGTTGCGACTTGGTTTCCGAGGCTTCGCTCTTCTTGAATCTCGGACCAATCAAACTGCCCGAGTTGTCTCATTTTTTCATCTTTACAATGGGCGCCGCACCAAGCTTGTCGTTTTGGTACCGTGCATCCCAGTAAATCCGCCAGAAGATTCTGGATATCGTCTTTTACTGCACCAATGACCTCTCCCGGTTTAATCCCTCTTGCCGTGATCCAGAGATCCGTCATCATTTCCTGCCCGGAACTTGCTCGTGTTTCTTTCAACTGAATCAGAGCATTTCCGACTCCATCTGGAGTGCGAATTACCAAGCCACGATTCCAGTGACGATTGAGAGTCGGGTCTCCCGATTCCCATCCTAGTGAAAACTTATGCAGAAGTACGATCAGCTTATAAATCACGCCCTTCAGCTCAAGATCGAGAAAATACTCATTAGGATTGCCATCGTCCCGTTCAGTTGAGAATTGATAAATCGCTACATCCTGAATGAGGCCTTCAGGCACAGATTCAGGCCATATCGTAGCTAGATCTTCCGGCTTCTTTCGATTGACGCTTAGGGAAAACAGCCACAATTGGTCATCGTTTTCCGTTTCGGTCACTGGATAGCAGACCAGACAACCTTCCATCAATTTCAACAGGGCACCGTGTGTTTCTACTGGATAGCGCACCCCCGGTTCCGGTTCATATTCGCCCAAAATAGCGGAAAACAGTTGACGATCAATCAAGCCTCCCTGTTCCAAAACAAATTCATTCGTTGCGATACGGTGGATCGCCCAGGTCAGCCATTCCGGGCGGGTGATTACCAGATCCTTTACTGAAGTTTCCGTAGGTTGATAAATCAAGAGGCCGAGCCGGTCGTGATGCTCACAAAAGTTGCGAATTTCCGTCTCCCCTTCAAAACAGTAATCCTCCGCCAACTTCTGGAATTCTTTCCATGAGTAGTGAGTTCTGTCTGTGTCCTCGGCTGCGTTTCGCAGGGGCAGCCAGTCGTCCCTCACTTCCTGTCGAAAGAACCGTTTGTCGTGGGTCGCTCTTTGAGCGATTGCCTGCTTCAACGCGTCAACCCCGCTTGGGGACCCTTTGTCGGCATCGGGCAATCCGACGTCGTAGAAATCATCCTCACGCAAGCAATTGCCAAATATTTCGATCAATTCCTCTTTTTGTGGAAGCGATCGCGGCAGGTATTCGATATCTGCACAGGTTCCCACGATCAAAAAACGAACGTTTTCCCCAACTGACGACCGGACTTGATCCATCCATGATCGCAATTTTTCCCGGGTTCCATCGATGCGCGGATTCCAAACGACCAGGTATATCGCTGAGGCGGAGAAAAATAATTGTTGAGTTGGGCGATAGCTCACCTGCCCGCCAAAATCCCATCCGTGACAATTAATTTCCATCTCCCCATCCGGGTGATCCAGCTTCAGATCGTGTCTTTCCAGACCGTGGGTGATGTCCGGCTTATTTAGGCGCTCACCGCAAAGAGCCCGCAGTAATTTTGTTTTTCCGACCTGACCTTCGCCAATCAAGATCACTTTCCCTTCCCATTGTACTGACTTGCTTTGGGCCAAATAGGCGAAGAGCTCCTGAACTCCTCGACCTGCTGCCGCCAATAAGTCGTCAGGTAGGGGATTTCTGCTTAGGTTGAGCGTTGAGAGATTTTGAAGATTTGAGAAGTCCAGCGGGAGTTCTGCGAGTTGATTGCTGCTAAGGAAGAGCTCTGAGAGATTTTGAAGTTTTGAGAAGTCCTGCGGGAGTTCTGCGAGTTGATTTCTGCTTAGGTTGAGCGTTGAGAGATTTTGAAGATTTGAGAAGTCCTGCGGGAGTTCTGCGAGTTGATTTCCGCGTAGGTCGAGCGTTGAGAGATTTTGAAGTTTGGAGAGGTCCTCCGGCAGGGTGGGAGGGAGGGTAACAAGTTCGAAGTTCGAAAAATCGAGTTTAAGCACTTCATCAGATGAGTTCAGTGCCGCCTGAATCAACCGTTCTACCTCGGCGTAGGCTGCAGCGGGGACTTCGCTGTCTTTCAGTCCATTTTTCCAGGGAAATTTTTCGTCTCCTTCACGTCGTTGATTGCCAGGCTCCTCACTCATAAGAGGGAGAATCCCGTAAATTCAGCGTTCGGTCAAGGAATGGGGAGGGGGTGTTCGACCAAAGTGCGTCCGTCAGCCAGAGTGGGGCGGACACTGGTTCCATTGCTCATGGTCTGCAAAACGTTGTCGTTGTGCTCATCTCATGAAACTGCGAAGTCCATCAGTAATAGGGCGATGATAGATAACAAAACTTCATGCCAAACTCCCCCTTCAACTACCCCATTCACTTTTGAGCAATTATTAGCCACTCCCACCAGAGTGATGAAAAGTTGGGAATACCGGATTTATTGCCGATGGCTATGGCGGCAGGACAAAATCAGGCGACACCATAAAGGAGCTTTGGGAGCGTGATTTTGCGGTGCCTTCTTGCTGCGATAGCCGCTGATGTAATTAAGGGGTCTCCGCACCCCGTCGCGAAGCCTCCGCACGTTTTTCGTGCCGGATGCTGCGGCCATTGCTCTGCGGCGGGGTGCGGAGACCCCTTAGTTACTTTTTTTTTCGCTGCCCACGAACCAACAGGGTTGATTCGCCAAACAGACCCTGTTGCCTCGTTTTCTCGTAACTCGCTTACTGTGAGTGCGAAATAGTGAAATTCTAACATTGTAACAGTGTCCCAAGAGGCTCTTGGGACATGCTTTTCACTGTTTGGGAGGTCCCAATAAGCATTTGGGATATCCCGACTATGCATTGGGAAATCACGAACTACGCTTGGGGTTTGAGGCGTGATTTTTGGGGTCTCCCAACGGAAAAAAATTACCTTCCAAATGATAGCTGGAATTTCACAATTTGGAAACGGGATATCCCTGATGGAATCGGGGATGCGGCGTGGCGGGGGTGGAATCTCACAACGATTAATTGGGGCATCCCTGACGGGGCGGGGGATTTTTTTGTTTGCCAAATGAATTGTGCGGTTTTATGCCATTAGGTGTAGTCGGATTAACGTGGAGCGTTGGTCAATACAAATCGACTGCGTAGTAAAATAACTATATTGGAGAAACCGTGAGTCGCGTTTTCAGGACATATGTCGACTGAAGCTGTAGCAATAACGTGGGACCAACCGGGCGCGACCTGGGATGATCCCGCTCTGCAATGGGACGGCGTCATCGGGGCTTCTCCTCAACCTGGAGATAAACGAAAAACGATGGCGAATGTAAAATTGAATCTGGACCGTTTGACACGGGCGGAACGAAGGGATCTGGCACAGGCCATCCATGATGCAATGGATGGGAACGCAAATTTTCCCACGCCGATGCCGGCATTGGTGGATCTGCAAGCAGCGAAAGATGCCTCGCAGGCAGCGGAAGATGCGCTGACTGCCGCGCGCACGGCTCTGCAGGATGCGCAACTGGCGGTGGAAGCGAGGGACGCTGAGCTCTCGGATTTGCTTCGGCAGGAAGGCAGTTATGTGCAGACGGAATCGGGCGGCGATGAGGCGATCATCAATTCTGCGGCGATGCAGGTGAAGGAGGAAGGGCAGGCCCGAATTATGACGCAGGTGATGGCGCTGGATGCGTCGTTCGGTGATAACGAAGGCGAGGTGGATTTGAACTGGGATTCGATGAAGGGGGCGAAGAGTTACGAAATTCAGACGAGTGAAGATCCGCCGACTTCATCGAGCTGGATGCTGAAAGCGACAGCGCCGAAAAGCCGCACGACGATCGAGGATTTGCCAACCGGGTCGCGTTGCTGGTTTCGTGTCCGCGCGATCGGAGCAAATAACAACGGGCCATGGAGTGATCCGGCGACAAAGATTGTGCCCTAACGGGAGAAGGGGTTTGGGAGAAGGGGTCGGGATTCAGGATTCGGGATTCAGGGCGGATGCTTTCGGGAAGGGGCCAGGATTCAGGATTCGGGAGTCAGGGCGGATTCTTTGTGGGCCTTTCGGCAGGGCGTAGATGCTTGATGTGAACCATGTTCTGATCGCGCCCCGCGCCCCGCGCCCCTCGCCCCGCGCCCCGCGCCCCTGAATCCTGACACCTGACACTGACACCCGAATCCCGAATCCCGAATCCCGAATCCCGAATCCCGAATCCCGAATCCCGAATCCCGAATCCCGAATCCCGAATCCCGAATCCCGAATCCAGAAACCTTCTCCCCAGACCCGCCCTGAATCCTGACTCCTGACTCCTTCTCACTCAATCCTGAATCCTTCTCACTCAATCCTGAATCCTTCCCCCCCATGCCTTTTGACCCAACATTACCTACTGACAACTCTCCGCTTTCATCGACTGAAATGCGCTCTCAACTCACTGGCCTGCGGGATTTGATTGATTCGATCCCGCAAGGCGACCCGGGACCGCCGGGGGAGGTTTCGCAGCAGACATTGGATGATGCGATAGCGGGAACGGCCGCGAATGTGAATGGGGTTTCAGGTCTGGCGCTGACGGTGAGTGATCCGCCGACGCAGGCCGAGATGCAGGCGATTGCTGATAAGCTCGAGGAATTGATCGGGCTGTTGAAACGGTTCTAAGGCTGCGGGAATCGTGGCAAACAAAATGAACACGAAAAACGGCGGAGCTTTCGCCCCGCCGTTTTCGAAGTTATCAATGTGATATTGAAGCTGGAGATCAGTCTTCTGACGTCTCTTCTGCTTCGCCCGGACGCCATTCTTCGGCGAGGGAGAAGGCCTGCTCGAGGCCAACAAGGTCGCTGCTCGGACGCAACGCTTCGAAAGCGGCTGTTTCCTTCTTGAGCTCTTCCTCGCTGTATTCGGCGGCTTTGATCGAAAGACCGATACGGCGCTCGACGCGGTCGACTTTGATGACGCGTGCTTCCACGTCGTCGCCGACTTTGAGAACGTCTTTCACCTTGGCCACGTGTTCTTCGCTCAGTTGAGAGATGTGAACGAGACCGTCGATGTCGTCTTCGAGCTGAACGAATGCACCGAAGCTTGCAATCTTGGCAACGACTCCTTTAACGAGATCGCCAACCTTGAAGCGGCCGTCGATTTCGTTCCATGGATCGTTCTCAAGCTGCTTGATACCAAGGCTGATGCGCTGGTTGGTCTTGTCGATGTCGATGACCTGTGCTTCGAGTTCGTCGCCCTTCTTGAGGATTTCGCTCGGGTGATTGATCTTGCGTGTCCAACTGAGGTCGGAAACGTGGATCATACCGTCGATACCATCTTCGAGTTCTACAAAAGCACCATAAGCAGTGAGGTTGCGAATTTCTCCTTTGATGGTGGAACCGATTGGGTAGCGGGTTTCGACTTCGTCCCATGGGTTTGGCTCGAGCTGGCGAACGCCGAGAGAGATTTTCTGCTCTTCTTTGTTGATTGCCAGGACAACGGCTTTGACCTGCTGATCGACTTCCAACACGTCGCTTGGGCGTGTGATGCGCTTCGTCCAGGAAAGCTCGGAAACGTGAATGAGACCTTCGACGCCCTGTTCGATTTCGACGAACGCTCCGTAAGGAACGAGTTTCGTAATCGCACCGGCCACTTCGGTACCGATAGAGTATTTGTTTTCGATTCCCTCCCACGGGTTGTTCTGAAGCTGCTTGAGACCAAGTGAGACGCGCTCTTTGTCCTGATCGACTTCGAGGATCTGAACTTTGACGGTCTGACCGATGATGAGCATTTCGCTTGGGTGGTTGATCCGGCCCCAGCTCATGTCTGTGATGTGGAGAAGTCCGTCCATACCCTGAAGGTCAACAAAGGCACCGAAGTCGGTGATGTTTTTGACCATTCCTTCGACGGTGTCGCCGATGCGAACTTCTTCGAGGAACTGTTGACGCTGTTCTGCGCGTTCAGCTTCGATGACTTCGCGACGTGAGAGAACGATATTCTTGCGAATGTCGTTCACCTTAACGATCTTAAATTCGTAAACGTTGCCAACGTACTCGTTGAGATCTTTTGGCGGAATAATGTCGATCTGCGAACCGGGAAGGAATGCCTCCACGCCGACGTTGACCATGAGGCCGCCTTTGACAACGGATTTGACCTTGCCTTTGACGAGGCCGCCGTCTTCGTAAACTTTGACGATTTTGTCCCAGTTTTGTTTGTGAGCAGCTTTTTCTTTGGAGAGGACGACCATGCCCTCATCGTTTTCGAGGCTTTCGAGAAGCACTTCGATTTCATCGCCTACGGCGAACTCTTCGTCTTCGAATTCTGAAACAGGAATGATGCCTTCTGATTTGGCACCGATATCGACGATGACGACTTGTTTGGAAACTTCGAGGATCTTGCCGTGCACGATTGAGTTTTCGCGGTAGGCGGTGAAGTTGTTATCAATGAGAGCGGCCAATTCAGAATTGGCACCCTCAACGAGAGTGGTTTCGGACATAATAGGGTTTGTAAGGTTGTTTACTTGGTTAATCGGACTTCCGACTGTGCTCCAGAGTTTGAACCCTACCGAAATCGTGGAGCGCCTGCATTTCGGTCGGGGGCGGAAACCTTAGAGGGGGACAGGGGCAAAGGCAAGTGGGAAAAAATGGGGATGAAATTGGCAATTTTGGTCAGATTGGAGCCTTTGAGGACTGACATGTTTTAAGAACGACCATCCGGGTGCCCGGAAGGGGATGCCACAAAATTGGAACGATCATTCGGGTGGCCGGAAGGGTATGCCACAAAATTGGAACGACCATCCGGGTGCCCGGAAGGGTATGTCACAAAATTGGAACGACCTTCCGAGGGCTCAGATGGTAGGTACCAAAAATGTGAGACCCAAACGGGCGAAAAGGAGTAGGAAAAATTCTCAAAGATGCCCGAAAATTGATAGGTCGAAGTGGGGAACCTCACGATTCGTGAATTTGTTTGTCGCGAATATGCTTTTCATGAGGATTGACGGATTGAACGGAGGTTGATGGGATAGAAGCGGAAACCGTTTTTATCGGGCCGTGACGAATTTGTAACACGATGAAGTTTTCTGTCTTCAACTTTGGCTCCACTATGGCGTTCAAAATTCCCTTATTAATTTAAAGCAATGCCAACCGTTCTCCTAGTTGATGATGAAGAAGACATTCGTGGTCTTCTTGCCTTAAAGCTGCAAAAAGAAGGTTTCGAGACAATCGAGGCCGGTGACGGTTTGGAAGGGGAGAAGATCGCGAAGAAGAAGGCGCCGGATCTGATTGTTCTTGATCTTATGATGCCGGGTAAGGATGGGCTTTCAGTGTGTAAGGCGTTGCGCAAAGACTCCCGCACCAGTCGCATCCCGATTCTAATGTTGACTGCCCGGACCGGGTTGGATGAGAAAATCGTCGGTCTTGAACTTGGGGCGGACGATTATATGACGAAGCCTTTCAGCCCGAAAGAGTTGGTCCTGAGGGTGCGGAATATCCTGCGTCGGACGTCTGCGGTCGACGGCAGTGCCATTGTTGAAGTGGGGATCTTCCGATTGGATAAGGGCAATTTGAAATTTCACCTGGATGGTGAAGATGTTGAGCTGACTTCGACCGAATTTAAGTTGTTGGCCGCGCTTCTGGACGTCCCCGGGAGCACCAAGTCGAGGGAGGATCTGCTTGAGCAGGTTTGGGGCTACAGTAATCAGACCCAAACCCGAACTCTTGACACTCATGTGAAACGTTTGCGTTCGAAGTTGGGCGAGTATGGTGAGACGATTGAAACCGTGCGCTCAGTGGGGTATCGTTTCAAAGCCTAGAAGTTGTCTCTATTTTGGAAATATACCTGATCATTTTGCTGGGGGGGCTGTGCGTGTGGTTTGGTTGGAGGTTGTTTACCCTTCGAAAGGGTATCGAATGCATCACAACCAAATTGAAGGATTCCGAGCAGTTTCCGGATCGGGATCATCTTCCGGCGTCAACCCAGCAGGATCGCTTGAGCCGGATGACATCTGCTGTGTTCAATTTTGCCTCTGAGGCTGAATTGAGCAAATCGGTGGCAGACGGTAAGCGTGAGATTCTTGAGTTCGTTCTCGACCAAATTGAGAACGGTCTCTTCATCGTCGACGAGATTCAACTGGTCCGCTACGCAAACTCAGCTGCGCGAAAACTCTTTCCTGTGGAGCACGATGTAATCGGCATGCAGTTGATCGAAGTTTGTTTCGATCACCGAATCGTTGAAACGGTGGATCTGGCGCTGGAAACAGGTGTGAAGATGCAGGATCAGATCGAGCTGCCGAAGATTGGGAAGACTCTTCTGGTGGAAACAGAACAGCTGGACCCTGAATTAAAAATCGGAAACGGTGCCTGGGTGATGATTCGCGATGTTACGGCGAAACTCGAAGTGGAGCAGACTCGCCGTGATTTTGTTGCCAACGCTTCTCACGAGTTAAAGACGCCGCTTTCGATCATTAAGGGGTATCTCGAGGTGATGGCAGAGGACAGTGAGGATGGAATGATCCGTGTGATGCGGAAACATACAGACCGAATATCGAGGATCGTGGATGATATGTTGTCGATTTCGAAGCTGGAGGATGTGGATGCCGGAAAGCTGTTGAACCGGGAGATTTTCGATCTTGGTGAATGTGTCCAGGAAGCGATTGAACAACTTCATCCAGTGATAGAGCAGCAAGGCGCCACGATTCAGGTGAAGATTCCCAACAAAAAGGATTGTCAGTATTTTGGGGACTCCTTTTACTTTGGCCAGATATTCTTCAATTTGATCGAGAATGCGTTGAAGCAAAACTCACGCCCGGGATTGAAAATCCTCATTCGTATCAAGGCTAACCACTCAATTGGTAAGATTGTGATTGAGGTGATCGACAACGGGATTGGAATTCCATCTGCTGATTTGCCCGAGATCTTTAAGCGTTTCTATCGTGTTGAAAAACATCATTCCCAGTCGGACGTGAAGGGAACCGGGTTGGGCTTATCGATTGTGAAGCGAGCTGTTGAAGCTCATTTCGGGCAAGTGTCGGTAAGAAGTCAGCCGGGTAAAGAAACGAAGTTTATTATTTCGTTGCCGATGTCGCAGGAATCAACGGAGTCGGCGCACCGCTCAAAGAAGTAAGGCTTACTTTCAGCTTATCTGAGAGCGCCTGGCTTGGTTCAATTGTTCTTGGAACCGAACTTTGAATGGCCTGTGTCTTCGCTCCTTTTTTCACAGGAAAGAAAGATCCGGGATAAGTACACAAAAAAAGTTACCGGCAGGTCAGTCGGTAACTTTTCAGTGAATTGCTTACGATATTTCGGACCTATTCCTCTTCCTCGTCATCCAGTGCGGATGGACCGACATGACGAATATCTGCCGCCTCTTCGACATAGATTGCGTCTTCCCCGATATTTACCGCGTGATCACCTACGCGTTCGAGGCATCGGACGATGAAAATCAGGTTGAGGTGAGTCTTAAGGTTTTCAGTGTCTTCCTCCATCGCCGTAGTCAGGCGTTTCATGGTCTTGCGGTGAAGCTTATCAAGCTTCACGTCACGATCATAAAGGGTGAGAGCCAACTCTGTATTTCCCTCGGAGAAGGCACGGACAGCGTCTTCCACCAAACCAATCGCCATCTTGTAAATGGGCTCGACCAGAGCGGTGTTTGGCATCTCTGGAGATTTGATAATCTTTCGGGCCCGCCGGGCAATGTTTTCAGCTTGATCGGAGATTCGTTCAAGGTTGGTGGACACCTTCATCGCAGAAATGACGGAGCGGAGATCGGAGGCAACCGGATTGAATCGAAGGAGGATTTCCATTCCCTCTTTGTCGATCCGGCGCTCGTAGTTGTTGACTTCCTCGTCTTCTGCGATGGCGTCGTTACACAAGTCCTCATTTCTTTCGAGCAGGCCCGTGATGGCGTTTTTCAGATTCTCGGTTGCGAGACTGGCCATCGTAAGAACAGATTTCTTGGCGTTTTTGAGAGCTAATTCGTAGTCGTGCAAGGTGTGTGGAGTTGAATTCATGAAGGTAGACTGGATCGTCTGAGGGTGGGGATGAGGTTGGTGGATACTAACCGAATCGACCGCTGATGTAGTCTTCAGTTGCTTTAACTGAAGGGTTTGAGAACAACTTGGTAGTATTGTCGAATTCAATGAGTTCTCCAAGATAGAAGAAAGCTGTCTTGTCTGACACACGGGTAGCTTGTTGCATGTTGTGAGTCACGATCGCGATCGTGTATTCATCCTTCAGTTTGGTGATCAAGTCCTCAATCGTTGTCGTGGAAATTGGATCGAGGGCCGAGCAGGGCTCGTCCATTAGAATAATGCTTGGTTCCACCGCAATCGTTCTGGCAATGCAAAGGCGTTGTTGCTGTCCGCCCGACAGGCCAAGCCCACTGGCGTCAAGTCGGTCTTTGACTTCCCCCCACAGTCCTGCTGATATCAGGCTCTTTTCAACCGCATCATCCAGAACAGACTTGTTTTTGATGCCCTGAATACGAAGACCGTAGGCGACGTTTTCATAAATGCTCTTGGGGAACGGGTTGTATTTCTGGAACACCATTCCGACATGTTTCCGGAGTTCGATCACATCAACCTCCGGGGCGTGAATGTCTGTTCCCAGGATACGAATTTCCCCTTTCGTGATACCTGCGGAGGGAATCAGATCGTTCATCCGGTTCAGACAGCGGAGCAACGTTGATTTGCCGCAACCGGAGGGCCCGATGAATGCTGTGACTTCGTTTTTGTTGATATTTAGACTGATGTTCCGAAGCACATCCTTTTTTCGGTCATAGGAGAAGTTGACGTCGTCCACTTCAATCACGGCTTCGGCGTTCTCAATTTTTTCGGGAACGTGTGAGGAGGAGGACTCCGTAGAGGACTCATCCAGATCTTCAGTATTCATATCGGGAGCTGACATAGTAGCTTTCATTTCTTAAAGTTTCTATTGAAGAGGTTAAAGGATTACCATTTCACTTTTTTACGGTAGCGGATTCGCATCCAGACTGAGAGAGCTGCGAACATCATGACAACGATCATGAACACGAACACTGAGCCGTATTGCATGGGTTCAGTGTATTCTGATTGCGGAATTCGGGCCGCCACAGTGTAAATGTGATAAGGCATCGCTTGAACCGACTGTGACATGAACTGAGGCACGCCTTCTGCTGCCTTTGTAAGCACGGATGCGTCTTCGGCAAAATCGAGCTGCCAGGGGAGTTTATCTTTGTGGGCAACGGCGGCCGTAAACATGATCGGAGCTGTTTCTCCAGCGACACGGGTGATACCAAGAATCGTAGCCGTAAGCATTCCCGGGAAGGCGTAAGGGAGAACCGACTTCTGGATGGTTTGCCATTTAGTCGCACCCAGGGCAAGTGATGCCTCGCGAAATCCCATCGGGATCGCTTTGAGTGATTCTTCACAGGCCGTGATGATCACGGGCAGAACCATGACCGCCAGAGTGAATCCGCCAGCCATCATACATTGCCCCCATCCCTGGAAGGAAAGGTATTTGTCGGTGAAAATAATCGGGATGGAGAAAAGTGCCCGCTCCTGCACATCTGCAGTAATCACCGGGGCAACAAGACAGAACAGCCCCAGTCCGAACAAGCCGAATACGATTGAAGGGACGCCGGCAAGGTTCATAATGGCAAGCCGGATGGTGTCCATAAACTTTCCTTTACTGGTGTATTCGTTCAGGTAAACGGCGGTGGTCAATCCAACGAAAATCGCGACCACAATACATATCCCGGTGAGGAGTGCGGTACCAACCAGCGGACCGAAGATTCCTCCTGCGGAATACGAGTGGGTGTGTTCGTCGACGATTTCAGTGGTGGGATTTTCTTTCTTAAATTGAGTGTAATCCGAGAACCCCATCTGATGTTTCACTCCGTCAGCTGTCTCAAAGACAACCAGCGTCTCCGGACTTTTGGTCAGGAAATCAACATTCACAAAAGGAGCAGAAGTCTTAAAAACCACTGGAGCTCCCTTTACAACAATGTCTCCAAAGATGTAAAAGGCGCAGAGGAGGATCAAATATGCCCCCAGTCGAAGCAAATTTGAGAATACGATTTCCCTGATCCGCCTCGCTTTCGAACTCGTCGCGAAGGGGTTTGCTGCGACCGGTTTTGAATCCTTGTCGGCAGGAAGGTTGTCGTCCGGGTTATCCAATATCAATTCGTGATCCATGATCTTTCTGAGAGGTATTTGCTATCAATTTCCCAATTTAGATTTTCTGCAGCTTCTTCAGAATCTGCTGAGCGGAAAAATTGATTGTGAGTGAAACAAAGAAGAGGACGAGGCCGACCATAAAGAGAGCCCCCCAGTGTAGTGATCCCTGATCCACCTCTCCAAGTTCCTGAGCAATAATTCCGGTCATGGTGTGCGAGGGTTGAGTCACCACGCCGAGTCCCTCGGTGAAGTCAGGGATCTTGATCTTGTTTCCTGCCACCAGCAACACCACCATCGTTTCACCGATGATCCGGCCAAACCCGAGGAGGACTGCCGCGATGATTCCTGAAGCCGAAGCGGGGAACACCACGTGCAACACGGTCTGGAGCTTTGAGGCTCCCATCGCCAGTGAATTTTCCGTCAGGGCTCCGGGGACGTTGTTCAGGGCATCTTCGGCGAGGGTAAAGATTGTGGGCACCGCCATCAGAGCCAGAAGCAATCCGGCATTTAGAATAGTCAGGCGTTCGGACATCGGGAAGCCGGGAACCCAGGAAAGAAACTCGAGTTGACTGAGGTGTCTCAGTGCCGTTCCCAAAACGAGAATGCCGAAGAACCCGAGAACCACAGAAGGGATGGCTTCGATGAATTCAATCGCCGGCTTCACAAAGTTTTGTTCCCGAATCGAAGCCAACTGATTCACATAAACCGCTGCGGAAAGTGCAAACGGCACCGCTACGACCAATGCAATGATTGAAATAAGCAATGACCCCGTGAACAGAGGGAGGAGCCCATAAAAATCACGCCAGGAACTGTTCGAGACCCAGTCCTTTCCGAAAAAGAAGGCCCATACCGGGCGGAGGACTGACACTGATTTGTCGTATTCCCACTTCTCCATTCCTTCACGGCTCTTCTCTGCCAGTTTAGGAAAATCTTCAGCATTGTTACGAACCCTCTCAAGGTTGAGCTGAGCGGATTCCGTTTTCAGATCTCCGGGGAGCGTTGCCACAAGCCGGGTGACCCCCGCCGCTAACTCCCTGGAGAGCGTTGCGTGTTCCTCCACTTTGGCAATCAAAGGGGCTGTCAGTTTTTCATAATCCGGCGCAACCCGGTCGACCGCTTCCGCCTGTGCGATCATCGCAGCTTTTTCAGCAGGATCAGATTTCTTCTCAGCTCCTTCAAGTAAGGCTTTGTAGCGCGCTTCAGCGGTTGAGAACTTCTTTCCTTCCCTGGCATTTTCACTCGCGATATCTTTCAAGTCCCGTTGAAACGATTTCAGCGGTCGGGCCGCCTTCGACAGAGCGCTGACAGTTTCCTTAAATCCAATCAATTCTTCCGCTGCGATCTTCTTCTTTGCTGAAATTTCATTTTCAAGCCGCTCGATGTCAGGGTGCTTTTCTTTGACTCCCGGCTGATCATGCATCACGGCCTCGCGGATCAACGTCTTCTCTGCTTTGTTGAGAACGACTCCCGGTCGAACATGTTCCCAGATTGAAGCGTCTGCGAGCAGGGCTTTGCGCATATCCGAGACTTCTACCTTGAGCGACTCAATCCGGCCTTCATAATCCGCCAAACTTTCTTCCAACTCTTTCTTTGCCGCTTTTTCTTCGGCCGTTGGTTCAGTAGCTTCTGCGGCGGCTGGATCAGCAGGTTTGTTTAAATCTTCCAGCTTCTCTGAAATCTCTTCGACCCGGTCAAAGTATCTTTCAAGGCGTTCGGTTCTGGTAGAAGTCGATGCCTTCACAAAACTCCCGACTGAACGGTAGGCCGAGAGGATGTTGTCCTCTGTTTTTGATGTGCGATTGAGTTCCGCGTAGTAAGCGATGTTTGAATCGCTGTAAATCCGTGTGTGGGCGTCCACTTCCTGATTCACGTAGGCAACGAACTCCTGACCGGACTTACGGTATTCCTTGAGCTCATGATGATAGCTTGGGAAAAACCCGAACCCTTCCTTGAGGAGAAAGGCGCAAATCAAGATCAGGACAACGACTGCGATACTGGCGTTTCCTCCAAAGAAATACTTGATGATATCCTGTAGCCCCAACCCCAGGATCTTGAATCCCTTGCGCTGGAATCGTTTTTGAGGCTGACCTGATTTGGATTTACTCATAACTCGCGTGTGATCGTATTGAGATTGTTTCTCTGAAGAGGAGGGTTTTTGAATGAGCAGTTTCTAATCCGTAGCGTAGGGAAATTCCCCGTTTATTATGTTACGAAATCGACATAAGCGAAAAAACCCGGAAGCTTTTCGCCTCCGGGTTTTCTGATTTCCAATTAAAAATAATCAGTCAAATCGCTCAGTTCTTGAGTGGGATAAATCCAACACGCTCAACAACTGCTGCTGCCTTTTCATCAGTAGTCACCCATGTGAGGAACTTCTGTGCGGCTTCTGAAAGCTCACCTTTGATCGTGTAGAAGAAGAGTGAACGGGCGATTGGGTAATCTTTGGCGTTTTCAGGCTTCAGCTCGACGTCATCAACCTTTACCGCTTTGATTCCGTCTTTGTCGACGTAAGCCAAACCAACGTATCCGATTCCGTTTGGATTCTTTGCAACTTCGGAAGCGATCTGCTCGTTACCAGCCATCTTCTGAGTGTCCGAACCGTAGTCCCGCTTGCCCATAGCCATTTCCTGGAAACTCTTATAAGTACCGGAAGAAGTGTTCCGTGTGTAAGCAGAGATCTTTCCTGCCTGTCCACCCACTTCAGACCAGTCAGTGATGTCACCCGTGAAGATACCTTCAACCTGCTCGAGAGTGAGACCTTCAACGCCGTTAGCGCTGTTTACGATCACACCGATCATGTCGTAACCAGCAACAGTTTCGACGATTTCTTTTCCTTTGGCTGTGAAAGACTCCTTCTCAGAATCTTTGATGTTACGGCTGGACATTCCGATGTCAGCTGTCCCTGCGAGGAGGTTTGTGAAAGAGCTGGATGAACCTTCAGCCGCGATCTCGAAGCTAACGTCGTTTCCTGCCTCTTTGTATGCTTCCGCCTGCTGGGGAACCATCTTTGCGCCGAGGGTATCAGAACCCTTGATGACGATTTTGTCTTCTGCCTGAACTCCTGAGGAAAGGAGTGCTGCGAGTGAGAGAATTGCGAATGAGAATTTCATTTGCTAGGTAGGTTTCTTTTTTAGTATTTTAGAGTTTACGGGTTCGTTTTGAACCCGACGCACAATCTACGGGGAGTGTTTTGCTTCAAACCGTCTACAGTGCCAAGTTTGTCACATTTCACGATCCAACAGGGTCTGTTTGATGATCCAATACTGTTCGGTCGTACCGTCTGCTCATGAACCTCCTGGGAGATATTCAATCTAAAAAACTCATCGTCGCGAAGGGCTTTCTCTTTGTCGCTCTGGGACTTTTGGCGGGAGCCCTGCTGGTGTTTGAAAGCGGAGTTTGGTGGCGCCGCCTCGGACTGTTGGTGATTTGTGTCTGGGCGTTTTGCCGGGCGTATTATTTCGCTTTTTATGTGATCACTCACTATGTCGATTCCGAATTCAAGTTTTCCGGAGTGTTCAGCGCCCTCCGTTTTCTGCTGAAGCGAAAGTAAACGGGGAATGACAATTTTCTTACACAAACGCGCTTTGCACGGGTGTGAACACAGGGAAAATTAGCGCCAATGAGATTTTCGAAGTTTTGGAGCCGGGTCGTGGCGGGAGTGCTTCCGTTTTCTGTTATCGTAGGACAGGAAAGTGGGCAGGTCCGTTCGTGGACAAATGCGGAGGGAAAACAGGTGGAGGCTGTTCTTGTTCAAGCCAGTGACACCCACGCAGTGCTGCGATTGGCCAATGGGAGCGTCGTCGACGTCGCTCTGACTTCACTGTCTGCACCTGATCAGAACCTCATCTCCGAAATGCTGGATGCAGGGTTGGTTTTGAGGCCGCTGCCCGAAACTGTGCAGATCGAGCCCATCGATTCCACGTTTCTCTTCCGGGGACTGGGAAAGCCGGACGAAGCGTTGATGAACACGCTCGGTGCGGCCTATACGATTGCGAAAACGCTGCCGTTTGACCTCGATCCGCAGCCGGGGATCAGTCAGGAAGTTTATCATGTTCACCTTATCGATTCGGCAGGGTATCGCTCCATGCTGAATAACCGGAAATACGATCCCAGCCTGAAGGCAACCGCTGCTTTCCTGAGGGATGAAGTCGCCCTCTTCGTGAATCATTCCAACATTCGCGGCGATAAAATGACCCCGGAGAAGATGGCTGAGATTTCACAGGAAGCGGCAAAAACCGTGCTGTTACGCTGGTCGATCACGTTGCCGGACTGGATGTGGGATGGCCTGGCTGGATGTTTTTCATCGTTTCCCGTGCAAAGAGGGGTGGTTTCAATGAGTGGACACGAAGCCGGGTTGAAACAGTTCCTGGTGCAACGCTTTGCGATTGACCCAAAAAGCGTTGTCGCCACGTCGCCGGCAAACCTGTTCGCAATGAATTTCGGTGACTGGGAACCCACGCCTGAAAACCGGGTCGGCGCAGTGCTTCTCACCTATTTTTTCCTGCATCTCGATCCTGCCACTGCGAGAGGGGTTTCGTTTTCCGAGGCATTGGCGAGCGTCGAATCCATGAAGGAGCAATCACTCGTCCTGCTTCAGACCGAGGAATCCATCGCGGCTCATTACGAGAGGCAGAGAGTGGCCTACAACGAAGCTGTGGCGGGGTTCAACAAAGTCGTCGATCAGTACAAGAAAGATTACGAGGAATATAAGAAGAACGTGCAGGAGTACAACGCGCAGGTGGGTAGAGGCGTTCCCGAAGAGGAGAGAATGAAACAGCCCGTGGCTCCCGAGCAGCCGAAGACTCCGGTAGCTCCAGTGATGCCTGCTTCCGACGGCGCAGCGGCAGATGTCCGGTCTGAAGTGTTTGCGAGCGATGCAGCGGCCAAAATCCTCCCGATTCTCAAGAAAGGACGCAGTGATGAGGAGCTCGCCGCTCAAGTGGTGGCTGAGTTCGCGAAAATCGGCATTCCTGTGCAGTTCAAGTAACCGGAACCGGTTTCAAAAGCGCAAATCGTGGTGCCTGGCCGCCATGTCAGCTTTCAACGGCCATCGGCAGGACGACTTGCGGTCTTGTAATGTTGCAATGCCTACAGGCAGGGCTGCGATCAGCGATGAAAGCTTACAAAACGAGCAGGAATCCTCACGGGTCGTTTTGTAACGTTACAACAGCAGTCGTCATCCTGACGGGTGGCATTGTAACGTTTCAATGCCCGCAGGAGTGCTGACGATTCGTTTTGTAACCGTTCATCGCGGACCTGTGAAACTCCGTGTGCCCGGGAATGAAAACAAGACGGCCAGGAGTTTCACGATCCAACAGGGTTGAGTTGATGAATCAACCCTGTTGACTCGTTCCGGTCATTAACCAGCAAATGCGAAGGCGGGCGCTCCTTTGACCCCAACCTTGGTTTTCAAAAGGAAGCCGGCGAGCGGTTCGTCTTCGGTAATCCCGGACTGTCCGGTCGCGATGTAGAGATCGGACAGGTCACTGCCTCCAAACGCCGGAGCGGTGACCTCTTTGGTCGGGCAGGTGATCACTTCCAGGGTTTCTCCTGATTTTGAATCAAAACAGCGGATTTGACCACCATGACACATGGCGACCCAGAGATTATCGTTTTCATCAATGGTCATGCCATCCGGAACGCCTTCGAAACCGGTTGTGTCGACAACGAGCCGTTGATTGGAGATTTCTCCGCTGGTGTTGTCGTAGTCGAAAGCCAGAACCTGCTCGGTGGGCGTGTCGATGTAGAAGAATGTGTCGGCGGCCGCATTCCAGGCGAGTCCATTGGATACGGTGCGGTCTTCGAGTATTATATGAGAGGTGAGATCCGCATCGAGGCGGTGGAGCGCGGCAACGGGCTGTCGCGGCTTCAACAGGTGCATTGATCCGGCCCAGAAACGGCCTGCGGGGTCGCATTTACCGTCATTGAAGCGGTTTTCAGGCTTATCTGATTCCGGGTCGGTAATCGGACTGAGGTCGCCGGATTCAGTATCGAGGGCACGGAATCCTGAGTCACCTGCGATGACGAGGCCTCCTGATTTCCGTGGAACGACAGTGCCGACACGTTCGCCTGTTTTCCAGACTCGTTCGGAGTCAGTTTCGGGGTTGTAAGCGATGACAAGATGTCCTTCGATATCAACCCAATAGAGAGTTCCTTCCCACCAAATTGGGCCTTCGCCCCACTGCGATTTTGTTTTACCTGCTACGGAAAAGTCTGACATAACGGCGACTCTTATATCGCCTTTGCCCCTGTTGCAACCTCCTCTGGGGAGATGTCAGTCTTCGGAGATAGGATTGAACTTGTCCTTGAATGAGTCGGTGATGATGATTTCCTCGTCATCTTCGCTGTCCCATGAAATAGCCTGCATTGCTGCAAGGTTGCTTTTGAATTCATCAAGAATCTGCCCGCGCTTGGTGACACGGATCCAAATGCCGATCAACTTGTCCCGCTCGTATTCTTTTTCGCCTCTGGACGGGGCGTATTCATAGGTCTCGAGCTTCAGTTTAGGGGTGGTGAACTCTGCTCTTTCATTGAATCCCATTTCGGGAAGCGCAACTTCCTGGCCTTCCTGTTGCTTGGCGCCTTTACCCGGCATGGCGGAGGTCCGGCTGAATGCGACGGCGTCATCATAGACGATCCGGTATTCAACGATGGCGTCATTGAGGACGTTCCGTGTCAGGTTCGTGAGCTTTACATCGTAGACCCACTGAGAAGTTTTGAGCGTTCTTCCCGCTGTTGAGAAGTCATCTGACTCAGCCAACCGCTTCTCGACCTCGAATTGGATAGAGAATTTTGTCATTGCGGGGGTGCGATCGATCCATTTCTGGACTCGAATGGAGGAAAGTGAGTCCAACTGGGTCATTTGAATCTCAAACTCCCTTTCGTCGGTCATTCGGCGGATACGAAGGGTATCACCGTTGGCGCCGAGCACTTCGACATCCAGTTTCCGTCCGGATGTGTCGGTCAGCGTCATTTCTCCGGGACGCCTTGCTGTGCTCGCAACCGCTTTAAGCTCAGTCGGCTTCGACTGAATTGAAGTGGTTTCTTTTGTCGGGGAGACAGCTGGAGTTTTCGCTGCCGTTTGTCCAAAAACGGTAGCGGTGGAAACACCAACAAGTGTACAGGTCAGAACCAGCGTTTTGAGAGAATTCATATGAGATAAGCAGCACCGGTCCAACTGTAGGTCCTAACATACCCTCATCAATTCACTTCAAGGTGTATCACCTCTTTGCGCGGGGGCTTGATTAAGCAGTGGACTTGGCACAGAAATGAATATCGAAAATAAACTCTTCTGAAATTTTAACCTTTGGCTGATAGTGGAGTGGGCTACAGAGCCGGGTTTTCGAACCAGAAGACGCCCAGATGGGCTCTTTCCTCGCAAGTCATCAGATCCAAATCGCCGTCCCCATCGATGTCGAGCAGCTCGATCCGGTCGTATTTCACACCTTCAGGGCCGGAAATATTGGTGTGAAGTAGCTCGCCTGCCAGGGGGCCGGTGTGAACATTCACCATCATGGCTCCGCTCAGTTCTTTATCCGCGCCTTCGCAGGTCAGGACGACATCGAGAATGCCGTCGGCGTTCATATCGGCAACGCGAAGTGCTTTGCTGCCGCCGAACCGGTCCTGCGGCACGCCTTCTGATTGGTCTTTCCGCTCCCAGTTTCCTGATTCCGGGGATTCTTTGGGCTGATAGAGAAAGCCGATGGTAGATTTCCGAATAGCGACTGCGATATCGAGTCTGCCGTCTCTGTTAAGGTCAACAACGTCGAGAAACATCACTTCTTCACCGCTCCCGCCGAGGAGAATCTCTTTTTCGAAAAAGGGTGCTTCTGCTGTGGATTTCAGCCAGTAGACGCCGGTCCGGTTGCCTTTTCTGTCGGAGAAAATCACATCCGGGTTTTTATCTCCATCGATGTCGGTTTCGACAATCGACATGATCCAACCGGCCGGGCAAATCCTGATCAGTTTCCAGTTGGCGAGATCGCGAGCCTTTTCAGGGCCGGGATTCCGCAGCCAGCTGACGGCTGCCTTGCTGTTCTTCGAGCCTACAATGAGATCGATTGCTCCGTCCCGGTTCACATCAAACGGCAGGCAATACATCCACGCCTGATTCGCTTTTTTTGCGGCGGGGAATTCACCCGTCACCCAGCTTTCGGATTTCAGGTATTCATCCTGAGATTCCGGCGCCCAATGGGCAAACACCGCTTTGGTTTTTCCTTCACAGCAGGAAACCACATCGAGGGAGCCGTCGCCGTCGAGATCGGCGAACACCGCGTCCTCTGCTCCTGCGACACGACCGACGGTCACTCCCGGCCAGGGTTGTTTTGTTTTTTCTTTTCCGGGGTTCAGGCAGACGCGGATGGCGTCACCGTTTTCCCAGCCGGTCACGACATCCAACAGACCGTCGCCATTTGCATCAGCCAGTCGAACGCCGTCGGCACCCAGTTTTCCCAGTGCTTTGTCAGAGGCGTCGATCGTGTGGCGTTTCCAGAATGTTTCTTCTGCGGGGAGAGTTGTTACAAGAATCAGTGACGCAAAAAGGCTGGTGGCAAAGTGTTTCATTTCAGATCGGAATACTCTAGAGTGTGCCGTGGTTAAGAATAAATCGATCAAATTCACCGTCGCAGGTGCGTCCCTTTTCCTGTTTTTCATAGCAACGGTCGTTGTCGCTCAGGACGCCCCGGAGAGCGATCCATTTTCCGATGAGGCACAAACAGCGCTTGCTGCTGAGATGGCTGCCAAAGAAGCCACGGCATTTCTAAAGCCGGGACAAGTATCGGAGCTAACCAGGAAAGTGAACATGTCTCTGGTGACCCTGATTCAAATTGGTCGTGACGGCGATGACCGGGGAACTGGTGCCGGCTTTGTTGTTTCTGAAGACGGATTGATTGCCACCAATCTGCATGTCATTGGAGAGGGCAGGGATGTGAAGGTGGAGTTTCAGAATGGTGAAACGCGTAATGTGACCGGGGTTCACGCGTGGGATCGCCATCATGATTTGGCTATCGTGAAGATCGATCCAAAAGGACTCAATTTGAAAGCGATCAAACTGGGGGATTCTTCGACGGTGACGCAGGGGCAGATCATCGTGGGCTTTGGTGCCCCCCGCGGACTGAAGTTTTCTGTGGTCCCCGGTGTGGTGTCTGCGGTTCGGGAACTTGAAGAGGGATTCCTCGGAGACGGGGAGGAGGAGATTGATTATCCAATGATTCAAATTGCGATGCCCATTGAGCAGGGAAATTCTGGTGGCCCTATATTGAATCTGAATGGCGAGGTTGTGGGAATCGTCACGTTGAAGCACACGCAGACCCCGAATCTGGGTTTTGCCGTGCAGAGTGATGATTTGAAGCCGCTGCTCAAAACGCCAAACCCCACTCCCATCGAAAACTGGAAGACCATCGGAGCCCTTGATCCGCGGGATTGGCTGCCGGCCATGGGAGCAAACTGGACTCAATCCGGTGGAGTGATCCAGGTGCGCGGGCTTGGGAGCGGTTTTGGTGGGCGTTCGGTTTGTGTTTCCGAGGCTGAGGTTCCGAAAGAGAAATACGAGTTGGCTGTGCGGGTGAAGCTCAATGATGAGTCGGGAGCTGCGGGACTGATTTTTTCGTCTGATGGCGGTGACAATCACTATGGGTTCTATCCGACCAACGGGCAGATGCGCCTGACCCGCTTCGAAGGGCCCAGTGTGAATAACTGGACGATTCTGACGACCTTCGATACGGATGCCTACCGCCCCGGTGAATGGAACCGGCTGCGTGTCGCGGTGGACAAGGGGAAAATCACCGGGTTCGTCAACGGCGAAGAGGTCATGACAATTGACGATTCGGAGAGCGGGTTAAATGCTGCCGGTAAAGTCGGGCTCTGCAAATTTCGAAAGACTGAAGCAGATTTCCGGAACTTTAAGGTGGGCCCTGACCTTGCGATCGCTCCACTTGATGAAAAACTCGTTTCCAAGCTCGGATCTGCTATCGATGCCTTTACTACCGAGCAGCGGAGACGAAACGATGATTTGATTTCTGATCTCGGTGAAGATGCTGAAGCCAGCCGTTTCCTGCTGGAGAAAAAAGCCCTCGAGCTGGAGGCGAAAGCGGTCGAACTGAGAAAGCTGAAGCGGGATCTTCACACCGCACGAGTGGCGAAGAGCCTGGGCGAAGTCATTGAGAAACCGGAGATCGATCTCTTTGAAGCAGGTCTCCAAATTGCGTGGGTTGCCAATCCGGATCTTGATTTGGATAACTATCGCGCCCGGTTCAACCGGCTGGCCGAGGATGCGCGGGCTTTCGTAGGCGATGTCAAAGAACCGGCGAAACAAGTGGAAGCGCTGCGATATTTCCTTTTTGAAGAAAGCGGGTTTCACGGCAGCCGAACGGAATATTATCATAGCGCCAACAGCTATTTGGATCACGTCCTTGATGACCGCGAAGGCCTTCCGGTGACTCTCAGTGTGGTATTCATCGAACTGGCCCGCAGACTCGATATCGAGGGCGTTTCAGGGCTGGCATTGCCCGGCCATTTTGTGGTGGGGCATTTTCAGGGGGAAGATAACCTGCACATTATCGATGTCTTTGAGCGGGGGAAGGTGCTGAACAAAGCCGAAGCGAAAGACATGATTCGTTCCATTTCAGGTTATCGCATCGGTGATGACGATTTCGTTCCGGCGGAGCCGCGGGGGATTGTGGTGAGGATGTTGCGGAATTTGATCGGGTTGGAGATCGACGGAAAGAAAGAGCCGACTGAGGCGGTGAAGTTTCTCGATCTGGCTATTGCGATAGATCCCGAAGCGGCTCAGGAACGGTTCCAGCGAAGCCTTATGCGGGTGCAGGAACATGACCGGGCCGGTGCGGAGGAAGATCTAGACTGGCTCCTGGAGAACCGCCCTCCCGGGATCGATTACCGTCGATTACAGATGTTCCGGGATCAGCTCGACGAGATCATTGGTGCGCAGAAGAAGTGAATCAGGCCGGCTTAAACCGTGGCAGCATTCTAATCTCCCGTTACGTCCTTTAACTCGGCCAGCCCCCTCAGCGCCTTCAGTTTTCCCCGGTTCTTGCGAGTCAGATTCTTAAAGTGATCTTCGTATTGCCCGATATCTTCCTTTTCGCCCAGGAACAGCACCATGTGAATGGATGGCTTTTCGCGCCCTTCGTCATCGTAGTATTTGTCCACCAGGTTCCGGACATGCTTTTCGATATCTTCAGGCGTGTGGTTGGGGAGTCGCGGCATGCCGCCTGATGCCGGAGTGCCACCCGTCGCGCGTGGGGGAGACTGCCCTGTCACTTGTTTTACCAGGTCGTTGAAATTGAGAACCACCTTGGGCGGAAGCCCTTTTTCCCTGCGGGCATCATTCTCTTTCTGAAGCCACTCCCGTGCTTTTGCCTGAGCGTCATTCCACGCTTTTCTCTCTGCCGCGGAAATCGTTCCCGGAGTCCCGGGCGTTCTCGGCGTGTCTTTGTATTTTTCGATCATTTCCGGGGTGGGAGATTGCCCCATCTGTCCATACCCGGAAGAGATGCAAAACACGGCGCTTGCCTGCCACTCCAGTGCTTTCTGGATGCACTTGGTGTAATGGGCCAGATCCTGTGTCTGAATAGGTTCCACTTCCGTGTCGGTAAGTTCGATCTGACCTTCGGAGTAGCCGTTTCTCAGCCCCAGGCTCTCATAATCCCGGTTCAATGGATCGAGCCACTCAATGGCTTTACGCCGGTTGGATGGCAGGCCCGCTACGGGCTTCTCACGAAAAGCGACGACACGTTTCCCTTCATAGAGCAAAATGTTGAAAAAGGTCCCCCGTCGCAATTCGTTGAGCATGGCGGCGATTTCATTTTTTACTTTGTCGTAGGCGAACATTCCGCCTTTCTCATCGATCAACATGGGTTTGGTGGCATCGATCACAAAGACGACCCGATCACCGCCGCCGGAAATTCCGAAGAAATTCACATCTGACCGCACATCCCGGGCTCCCATGAAACTGAGACCGACTCCGGTGGTTTCGATACCGGTAACCAATGACGTCACGTCGGTATTATCAGTGGGTTCCATCTCAGGAATCTTGATCGTAGAGGCCCCGAGTGTGCTGACGAGTGAGACGGATTGAGCGGCGGCAGCAGAGAGCCGCTTTTCCTCCGTTTTGTTGAGTCGGGTCGTCTGTAATTCGACTTCCTTTTCGTGAACAACAGAAACGATCAATTCCGGAGGTTTGGGCCGGTTTTTGGCGATAGCTACGAAGGCGGCGCTGACGATAACCACCAGATGAACGACCAGAGCCAAGGTCAAAGCCGAGACCTTTTCAGCGGCAAATGTGCGTTGTCTCGGTGCGGGAGCCGGTGGAGGAACTTCGCCATCGGTCAGCATCAAGTTGCCCCGATACTCATTCCATTTCTTATCGCCGTCGGTGTTTTTCTTCAGCTCAATTTCCGGCGTCGACTTAGGCTTTTTGAGTGCAAAGGCCTTTTCCTTCTTGGCTTTCTCGGCAGCTCCTTTGATCGGGGCGAATTCTTCGTCGAAATTTGGTTTCCGATTTGAAGTCGCCCCTTCAGGCACCGGGTTGTCTGCAGGGAGCTCCGGGGGAACGGGTTCGATTTCCGGTGAGTCGGTTTTTGCGGGCGGGACCGGTGTTATTGTTTGCTTTTCTTCTTCCGCAACAGGTTCAACGTCAGGGATCTTTTCTTCGACATCCGCGACCGGTTCCTTTTCTGCGGGGACAACGGATTCCGGTGAGGCGGCCGCCTCCTGAGGTTCCGGCAGTGGATCAAGGACATCCTTTCCTCTGGTCATCAACTGATGCAATCGATACTGCAACTCGTAGGGAAGGGGACTGTGGTCGGGAGACTCACGAACCAGCTTTTTTGCCCCCTCCTTGTTGTCCCTTCGAATACGCTCTTCGATCAGCGTGATTCTGACTGACCAGTCTTCCGGCCCGTGCGCCAGGAGCTCTTCAAGTTGTTCAACGTCACGGGTCATCGCTGATTTAACCTACACTAAAAGCCTTTGGTTTCTATTGATTCATCAGCGGCGCAATCAAGTCTGATTTCACTGTTTCGGGGGAAGAAAATCGGTCGTTCACGAACAGACCCTGTTGGGTTGGCGATCAAACCCTGTTGATTCGTGAGCGTGTCCGCGCTAGTGAATTGCCATGACCCGATCCGAAAACCTCGACAAATTCTTTGGTACTGATGGCAAAACCGTCATTTTGCCAATTGATCACAACACAGCGGTTCCCGTAGCAGGGCTGGAGAATCCCGGGGATTTTATCGAAATGATGAATCCTCATGTGGACGGCTACGTTGTGAACCTGGGGCTGGCGATTTCGGCAATGGACCAGTTGTCTGGTAAGGGAATTTGTCTGCGGACAGATGTCTACAAGCCTGCCAATGAGGGGCACACCGACGAGGGATCGTATCGAATCTTCGGGGGCGACGATGCTGAAACGATCGGAGCCCACGCCATGATGAACATGCTGTATCCGAATCACCCCAACGAATCCGGAATTTGCCGCGAAGCGGCGGAGCTCATCTCAGAATCCATTGAATGTGACATCCCCGTAATTCTTGAGTCGCTCCCTTATGGATTGGGGCGGCCGGATGATTATACCGTGGATAACATTAATTTTGCGGCGCGCGCCGCATCTGAGATTGGATCCGATATTGTTAAAACCGCATTCCCGACCGGTGGGTCGGCTGATGACTTCCGGAAAATTGTCGAAAACTGCATTGTTCCGGTCATCGTGCTCGGTGGTGCCGCGATGGGGGATGATGAAGCGCTTCTTTCAATGGTTAAAAAGGCAATGGACGGGGGAGCTTCAGGAATTGCGGTGGGGCGGAATGTGATTCAGCATCCGAACCCTCCGAAAATCGCTGCTGCGCTCAACGCCATTGTTCACGACGATGCCAGCGTGGAGTCTGCTTTGAAACTGGTGTGACATCCGTTTCAGTTCCCAGTGGGGCGAAAAAATTGCCATGACTTCCCGTGTACTTGAGAGAGTGCCGGAGTTGCTCCATCCAATTTCAGGTAAAGAAAGTTACCGTCAAAATTACGCGGCTCTTTTCACGGGTGAAGGAAAACGCATAAAAAATGCGACGGCCTTCCAGGTGTGACAAAATGTCTCCACGAAATTACGGAGACCATTCTCACGTGTGGAGAGTCACTGTAAGTTTTTACAGTGACCTTCCACACCCGTGGAAGGTGTCCGCAGAAAAGTGTGACGCACTTTCTCACGTGTGGAGAGTCACCGTCGAAATTACGGAGACCTTCCTCACCCGTGGAAGGTCTCCGTAGAAAAGTGTGACGCCCTTTCTCACGTGTGGAAGGTCACTGTAAAAATTTACATCGACCTTCCTCACGTGAGGAAGGCCTTCGCAGAAAAAGTGCGACAATTTCATTTTGCGCGAAAATTCATCACCGGAAATGTGCAATATCCTCTCAGGTCGCCATCAACTGATTGAATAATACGCAAATAGGCAGGTCAAAGGAGGGATTGTTGGCAAACAATCGGCTTGTCATTAAGGGCACTGCGCAGGAACATGATGAATTAGCGGATTGTCGCTGTGGGTGGTTGACTCTTTGTTGTCTCTGACAATAGTAGGTTTTCCCCACTTAAGCTGGCGAACTGGAGCAGATTTACCAATTGATGAAAGAACCACCCCTTAGGGATAGTTACAATGACTACGAGGTTAAGAAAACCTCTGACGGGGCGCCCATGATATTGGGACGGGGAAGTTTCGGGGTGACTTTGTGGGGGACCCGCTCACGAAAGATCGGTGAAATCACGATCAGTGATGACTTTGCAATCAAGGTCCTCCATGCTCATTTCACGAGCGACAGCTCCCGGGTAAAGGCTTTTATTGAGGAAATTTTGGCGTTGCGATCGCTTCAGCATCCGAATCTTGCGAGTTACGTTGAGACGGACACTGCCAAGACGGGTGAGATTTTTCTGGTGATGGAACTCTGCAAAGGCGGGGATTTGCACCAGATTGTGAGGAAGACCGGCAAACTGGACGAAAGTGTTGCGATTGCGATCGGGATTCAGATTTGTGAGGGGCTCGATGAAGCTCACCGGAAGAATTACATCCACCGTGACCTTAAGCCGTCCAATGTTCTTCTGGCGGAATCGCTTTCGAAAAGCAATCCCGGTGAGGCCCTTGCGGCCGGAGTCGCGCAGGGCAGTTATCAGTTCAAGATTGTTGATTTTGGATTAGCCGACAAGTTGGCTGATGATGGGAAGGGTCCTTTGAGGAGATTGGCGGGAACGCCCATGTTCATGAGCCCTGAGCAGGTGAGGGAGCGTCCGCTCGAAGCGGCCAGTGACCTTTATTCTCTGGGAATGACCCTGTGGTATTTGGTGCAGGGTAACGGGCCGTTCCTGGATTCAAGTGGTAAGGAATTAAAGGTCGAGAAGGAGGTCATGAAACGGCACACGTCGAGTGAGCCTCATGACCGCAGTTTTCCTTCGTCAATCACCCCTGAGTTCAGGAATGTGTTGAGCCGGTTGGTGGAAAAGGACAAGAAAAAGAGGATCAGTTCAGTTCGGGAAGCAATTTCGATGCTTGAGGCGCTGCGATCAGAGCGTCCTGTAGAAGTAAACTATTCCGGAGGGGCTTCGGGTTCTTCCACCGCGACCCAGGCCAGTGTTATTTCGTCGCAAGGCGGTATTCCCGATCAATGGGGGTCAGGTAGGATGGAAGATTTCTTCAGCGTTGATATCTCCAATAAATTGCGGTCCAGGCCGATCGGACAAACTTTCGAAGCCAGGGCCACCGCCACTGATCAACGTGTCAGTTTAACGGTGTGGGAAACGGTCAGGGATATTCAGAGTGAGGAGGAGAGAAAACTGGGAAATTACCTCATCAATCTCGCGAGACTGACAACCGGTGCGTTGGCTCCGGACAATCTGATTCAAATTACTCAAGTTGAGCGAACCCGACAGGAGTGGTGTGTCGCTGAAGAGTGGACGGACGGTATCCCCCTGTCTAAATTTCTAAACTTGAGAGGACGCAGTATTTCGCTCGATGAAGCGTCGCAAATACTGCACCCCATTGCGAAATCCTGCGGGTATCTCCAGGCTCAGGGAATTCAAAGCGCGATGCTTACGGTGGAAGAGGTGCTCATCGTTCCGAAGCGGGCTTCTCAGTTGAGCAATTTATCATGGTTGAATGATCCGGTGGAAGACTGGGTGGACTGGACTCCGAAATTCAGCGTGATGGCATTACCGGAGGAGTTCCGGGATGATGATGCCGAAGATGAATTTGGCAGTATCGGGGGAACTGTGTCTGATTCCTTTGGTTGGGGGGCTTCGGATTTGGATCTGAAGAAGAGTTATTGCAGGCTGCTCTTTCGATTGGTGGACGGAACTGAAGTGCCACTGGCGGCAGACTGGGATGAAAACTCATATGTCACGACGCCTAAACTCAGTTCGGGCTCCAATGAGTTGATGCGTGAATCTATCTCCAGTGATTCAACGTCGGCATCCATAGTGGAGATCTTAAATTCGATTTGTACTAAAGAGGGAATTTTCAGGTATGCGGCGACGGCGACTCGAGATGCTTCTGTCTACAATACGGGGAGCCTGAGCTCCAGGTATGATACAACTACCAAAGGTGGAAGTACCGGGGGGAGCCGACCCGAAACGGGGGGAGGAAGCAGTGGACCGGCCAGTGTGCCCGGCTCTTTTCAAGCGCCCGGAAGTATGGTCCGGAGTTATGACTCCGAGTTGTCTCCAGCCCTTTCTTCCGTCTCGGAGCGAGAGGTGATCATGGAGTCGAAGGCGCGTGCCAGCTCCTTCGTTACCCATAGTCAGGTAAACGACGACTACGACGCATCCATTCCCCTGGCGCGATTTATTTCCACCCGTCCGGGATGGGTGACCAGCGAGTTTTCCAGTAATCCGCAGAAAGTTCCCGGTTCACAGTGGAAACCCTGGGCGCGGATTAAGTGTGAGGAAACCGGGAACATGTTTATGTTGCCTGGGAATCCGCAACCGCTGCTGGCGACTATCATCGAAGGGAGATTCGACGCGGTGCTCTCTCCTTATTGTGATACCCCGACCGAAATTCCTGTTCCGGAAAAGAACTGGGTCCCGGGTAATATGATTACCTGCCGGTTCACCGGGGAGCCGATCCAGTTGGGGGATGATTTGCCTCTCCCTGAAGGGCAACCCGTGGCTGAATTCCCGGGTAATGTGCTGAGTCCCTGGGGGGAAAACGCGGAATTCAGAATTGAACCGGACAACTGGAATCCAGGTGAACGATTCAAATGCATTGAGACGGGGTTGTTTTTTGTCTTACCGGACAACCTTCCTGAGTTGGAGGCGGTGTGTGAATCGAAGACCGGTTGGTTCCGGTCACCGTTCGACTTTCAAGCGGAGTCAAGTTTGTTCGAGTTGGAGCCGAAGCATTGTCGACCGAAGGAGTTGATTGATTGCCCGAATCGAGTGGGTAAGAAAATTCGGCTTCCCCGGTCTTTTCCGCGAGACTGGAAATTTGAAGCGCTTGATGTGAGGGTTTTGGAAACTCCGGAGGCCAGGTCTCCGTTTTCTGAAGAGTGGCAGACAACGAATCCTGCCCGATGGAATGAGAGTGAGCCTGTCCGATGTGAAGTGACCGGTCAGGAATTTTTCCTGCCGGAGCGACTGCCGCCACTGGTGGCAGGAGCAGAGGCCGGAAATGAGGGGCGCGTAAAATCGCCTTACCCGCCTCATGACTGGATCGATGTTTCACCGGATGAATGGAAAGCCGGCGGGGTTCTGACCGTGCCGCTTGCAGGTGGCAATACCCGCAAAATTATTCTGCCTGATCGATTGCCAAACTGGGTGCCGATGGGAGTTGTAGTCGAGCCTGGAAAGGCCAAGGGGCCTTATCTCAACAGCATGCCTTTTGATATTCCGCCTTCTGAGTGGAAGTCAGGTCAGGAGCTTCAATGCCCTGATGCAAACCGGCCATTCAAACTTCCTCCGCTGTTGCCGTTGCTGCCGGCGATCATCGTAAAAGAAGGCGTTGTGAAATCTCCCGTGACGGGGAAAACGATTAATATTGATCCCATTGATTGGGAAGGCGGCTTCGTTGTCACAGAAGGTGACAATCAGTTTGAGCTTCCCGAGTCTGTTCCGGACTGGATCGTGGATGGCACTTTGATTGATTGCCGTCCGGGATGGATGTACAGCCCTTATCGTGATGATATCGAGATCCGGGTGACGCCGGATCAGTGGAAGGGCGGAGGTCAGATGACCTGTCCGTTTTCTGCAAAGCAGGTGGGTGTTCCATTGCCTAAGAATTGGCCGTCGCTGGACATTGAATCCGCAGTTGTAGACTTTTCTCTCGACGAACCGGCGGCTAATGCTGAGACAGTGGCTGCGAAGGTCGGGGAGAATGGTGATATTTCGGGAGCGAAGCCATCTGCGGCCACAGTTAAAAAGATTTGGAAGCGCCACAAGATAGAGACGGAGAAAAGCCGGCAGGCCGCCTGCCCGGAGTGTCGCGTGGACTCCAGTCAGGAATGCGGAACGGGGGTAGTCAGGAGTCCGTTCGGTGGAATGAAGAAGATCGAAATTCCGGGGCCGCTGTGGCGTCCGGGGAGTCGACACCAGTGTCCTGAGACGGAGAAAGGCTTTCGACTGCCGCAGAATTTACCACCCCTGGTTGGTAAGGTGCATTCGGCCGGTAAGGTGCTGAGTCCTTATTTGGATGATCCGGATCCGATTGATGTGGTTCCTCCTGATCTGTGGCATGACAAAAATCCTGAGGTTACCTGCGATGTCACTCGCATGGTATTCATCATTCCTTCGGACCGTCCTGAGTGGATTCCTGAATGTGAATTGGTGGATGGTTCTCCGGGATTGGTGATCAGCCCCTTTGGAAAAAGAGACAAGCAGGAGGTTGATGGAAAGCTTTGGGAAGGCGGTGGACGGGTTCGTTGCGATAAAACCCAAAACTCATTCAAGTTGCCCGGAAAACTCCCTCCTCTGAAGGGCAGTGTAGTATCGGGTAAGACAGGTGTAATTCTTTCTCCCTACTCCGAACGGGAAATGCCCGTCGACATCGATGATTGGGCCGCAGGTGCCACCGTCAAGTGTGAGAAGACCGGACGTGATTTTGAGTTGCCTGACAGTTTGCCGGAATGGATTCCTGCAGCCACGGATCCAAAGACACAGAAGACGATTGGGTTGGTGAAGAGTCCCTACGGGGACAATGAGGAGATCCATGTGCCGGGTCATGATTGGGAGCCGGGGAAGGCGCTGAATTGCAATTCTACTGGCCGGAAGTTCCGGCTTCCGAATGATTTACCTCCATTGGAGGCCAAGTCGACCGGGACACTGGGGACTGTGCTGTCTCCTTATGTGAGCAAAGAGTCGAAGATAGAGGTGCCGGTACAAGACTGGGAAGCCGGTGCCGAAGTTACCTGCCCGGAGACGGATCGCGTTTGTGTTTTGCCTGGAGATATACCTGTATGGGAAGCCAAAGCTGAAGCGACCAAAACTCCGGGAACGATTACCAATCCGTATCGTCCGGGGGAAACGGTTAAAGTAACTCCGATCGAATGGATCGAAGGTGGAAGGGTTCGTTGTCCTGAAACCGGGCGTGGAATCAAGTTGCCTGAGTCTTTGCCGCTGCTGGAAGCGGAGATTCAGAAGCCGGGACTGATTTTGTCGCCCTTTGCAGCGGATGATCCGATTCAACTTGAGCATCATCAATGGAGAATCGGTGTCGTTTTAAAATGCAAGGTCACTGGACGTGAGTTTACGCTTCCCGGCGAGCTGCCTGAGTGGCTGCCGGAGGTTGAAGTGATCGACGGGGTGCCGGGTACGGTAAAAAGTATCTTCGGTCGTCGTCGTCGATTTGAAATTCCGGGAGCGGACTGGGAACCGGGCAGGAAGATACTCTGCCCGGAAACCGACCGGCCGATGCAGTTGCCAGAGAAGCTCGCTCCGATGATAGCGACTATTGAATCGGGAGATGAACCGGGGAAAGCCTATTCGCCATACTGCGCCGATGGGCGGAAGGTAGCCGTGCAAGTGCCCCGTCGTAACTGGAAGCCGGGCAATCTGATTCAGTGTTCAGAGACCGGGCGTCTTTTTGCTCTACCGCAGGACATCACGGTAATGGCGCGGTCCAAGTGGCCGCTGATCGCCGGCGGGATAGCCGCTCTCGTTGCTGTTGTGTTTGGAATTGGTTTCCTGCTTCCTGACAAGGAGCCTGACGACAATGGAGGGGATGATCCTGAAATTGTTAAGGTGCCCGAAGTGGATGTGACACCGGTAGTTCCTGACGATGATGTGCCGGAGGTAAAAGAGGTTGTGCCGATTGTAAAGAAAGTCGAGCCCAAAGATGAACCACCAAAAGTGGTCATGAAATGGCCTGAATCGATTGAATTTTCGCGGAGCAACGTAAAACCAACTGAAGTAAGGGCTCTTATTTTCAAAGATAAAGAATATGGAGATCCGATAGAAGGTGTATGGCCTTTGGAGCGAAGTGGGGGGGATTTGGTTTTGAAGGTGCCAGCGAGCCAGTTGAATGATGCAAAACGTCTTTTCGTAAGGTTGACTCAAGATGGTTATAAGGATTCTGCTCCGATTGAAATCTCCAAAACTAAGGGAGGAGGGCCCTACGTCCTTGGGGATTCGGAAGTCACTTTGGAGAGGCATTCTGCGACTCTGATTATTCCCGGTATTCGTCAATCCAGATTCTATGAGAGCTTGAAACTCACGATGATCGAGAGTGCGGCCGGTGCGGAATATGTTCGAATTGATGAAATGGAGTTACCTCTATCAATTGACTTGGCATCGAAGGAAGTTTTGCCGCTGAATTCAACCAGAGAATGGGGGGTCAAAAAAGAACTTCCCACAGGCACATACAAATTGGAGTGGATCGGAAGAGATGATATTCCTGTGCCTCCATCGGTTGAGAGCCAATCATCGTCAAAGACGATTATTGTTGAGAATAGGGTTGGTGAAGCAATGCCCTTCAAAGCTGGGGCGACAGAAACTGTTCAAGTTCCTAATCCGCTGCCTGAGATCCTTGTAGGTGATATCTCATATTCAGAGAGTCAAAAACACTATTACGACTTTAATGAAGACCCGATCGAAGCTTTACCTACGGTCCGTGATTTTGACCAAAAGTATAACAGGTTCTGGGTTATCGAGTTTTCAGACCGATTCGGAGGCTTGGCTCACATTGAAAATTACAACGCGATTAATATGGCGTTCCTCGGGCATATTTTGAACTTTTTTTACACGGAGTTGCTGAATACCAGCCAACCTGCAACACAGGCAGAAAAATTGTGGATTACACAGGAAGTGAACAAATTCTTTTCCGATTCCAAAGCGTCATTGTATCCGCAGGTCGCTCAAGGCTTGGCAGGTCGGCGTTCGATCGCTCAGAGTTTTGGACGAATTTGGCAGGAATTCCCCGAAGAACGGAGATTGGCGTTCACTGATTATTTGGTGAAGAAAATTGGAAATAAACCTGACTGGGGTAACCATTGGGCTGGTTTCGAAAATTTGTGCAGCCCGAGATTTGAACATTTTGTCGGTCAATCAATCGATAGTGATATGGTGAACTTATCTCTATTGAGGACGCTTTCTGTACCGTTGGCGGAAATTCGAGGCAACCAATTTATTCCGTTTGTAGCTTTTGAATTCTGGATATCAGAAATCAAAAGTGACGGCACAATTGTTGTGAATCTTGAAACTATTTTCGATAAAAACCTGGATCCGATAACCCTGTCTCCAATAAGTGGTCAATCAGCCTTTCAACTGCTAAGCAAAGAGCATGGGAACTCATCAGGAAAAGTAATGCTCAAGTCGGCTTCATCGAACTAATGTGAATCACCTGAGGCGAGTCACTGAATACCCAAGACTTTTCAATTGTTCGAGAAGAGAGCCGTCATCTTTCACTAAGTGTTCAATTCCAACGACGACGGCTAACCTCTTTTGAGTCCGTTGTATTTTCTTAATCGATCGTGCCCAGCTCTGGTTCCTTTCATCAAGAAGTTTACGATCCATCCCTTCCACATTGAACGGAGATTGTTTGAGGGCAGAGCGCATCTCTTCCAACTCTCCCCGACGCCAAGCCCTAAATATCGAGGCTATTGATTGTTTAAACAAAGCGTCGCTTATCACAGCGGATTCGAAAAATTCAACTTCCGTGGCTTCCGGAAGCTCCGAGAGGGCTTTTAACTGATCAAAAGGAGATTCAAGGCCTTTCATCTTCTTTCGGGCCGCAAATAATTCACGGTAAAGCTGTCGCTCCAGGGAAGCCTCGTAGGTGTATCCATTTTCAGCCAGTCTGTAGCGGTAAATCACGGCAGCGGCATTCCAAGGCTGAAGGTGTTCAACTTGTGATTTTAGTTCCCGGGCTGTGACAGCTTGCATAGATTCAACGGCTTTTCGTGGAAGTATGTCTTTGAGCTTCTTTCCCAATGGCAGGGAGCCTTTCCGTGAGAGGTAATTACGAACGCCATTCGCATCCCAATCTGTAGGCAAAGTCTCGAAGTAGATACGATCGACCGACGAGCAGAGTGAGAGGCACTGTTCGAGGGCCCCTGTTTCAGGAGATGAATCCTGAGTGGCGTAGTGGATGACGCCGATAATAATCAGCTCTTTGTTGTCAATTTCAGCCTTCCAAATCCAGGGGGATGCCACCAGGTCGACGGAATGGAAGGTGGTGAACAGCAACGCTATGCGAAGAAATATTTTAGGTTTCCGAAATATCATAATAGTTGGGTGTAACTATCTGGTCTATCATCACTGCAGGTCTACTTCCAATCAACATTCAACAACGTTCGAAAAATCTTCAAAAAAGGCCTAATAAATGCGATTTTCCAGTTGACCCTGTCCCCTCAGTCGGTAGAACTGACGTGACCACTTAAACTTCAATGAACCGTATTTTCATAAAAAGCACTCAAATCGCGGTAATCGCGGCTGTGACATCAGCTGTTGGTATGCCTCGCCTTAACGCTGCAACACTTCTAACCTCACCTGCCGGGTTTGGTGACAGTGGCGCGGCTGGATCGTGGAGCTCAGCTCCTGTTCCTAGCGCAGGTCCAAGGAGCACGGATTTTGCAGCACCTATTGGCACCCAGCCTCAGATGCCAGTTCAACCGCAGGCACCTGTTCAACAGGCACCGGTTCAGCCGCAGGCAGAAAATCGTTCGGTTAATGTTACCGCTCCACCAACCACCTCTGCGCCGAGAGCGAATGTTTCATCGAGCGATCGCGAAGAGGAAGTTGTTCCCAGGGCGCCTCGATCACGGGGAACCATGATTTCAAGTGCGCCAGGTAGTGGTCCTGTTGCAGAGGCTCGTAAAGTTGATCCAAATGCTCAGCAGGTTACGCCAATGGTAACGACTCCGGCATCGATATGGAGTTTGGAAGGTAAGTGGGGTTGGTATAATCGTTTCTACTTCCGTGGTCTGGATGTTGGGAAGCAGGTTTCCCCTGATAATGTGAACGGTGGTGTTTCTTCGACCCGTCTTACGATTCGACACAGCCGTGAGCGCGATGCCTTCGCTTTTGGTGTTGGTTATGTTCAGATGCTTTCGCGTCAGTTAACTCGTGGTGATGCACTGGCTCTTCCGCCGAATGCCGCTTCGACAGCTCAAAATGACAATGAGAACTTCAGGATCCCATCCAAGGAGCGGTATAACGAATTGGATTTCTACGCGTCCTACAGCAATGATGTTCTTCCCGGTTTGTTGCGGGCGTCAGTTGGTGCAAACCACTACCGCTTTTCGGACCCTGGTTTCTGGGAAGATTCCGGTGGTCCAAATCGTGCGTCAACAGAGGTGTTTGCCCGGGCCGACTTCCTTGCGATCCCCTATGTGACGCCGTCAGTTTCCTGGTATAAGGATGTCCATGGTTTCATCGGTGATTATGCTGAGTTTCGCCTTGATGGTGGTGTTAATGACCTGTTTCGGATTGGTGGAAAGAGTGTTGGTGTCTTGCCTTACGTGGCGGTCTCACACGACTGGGATTACAATGGAGGTGACTCCGGTTGGAACTCACTTGAATACGGTGTGAATGTCCCTGTTGCATTGAACGAGTTTCTGACGCTGAACCTGACTGCAAACTACGTGCAGGCAATGGATGACACGGTAGGTCGCGGTGCTTCTGTTGACCGGGTTAACGAAGGCTTCTGGGGAGGCGTAAGTCTGTCCGCTGTTTGGGGGAATTACTCGACAATTGATGAGTCGTACTACACCGAAGGTAAAGGTGGTAAGGCGATTGAGTTTCATCGGGATCCTCCGCCATGGGAATTCAGTACAGGTGCTGGTTGGCGTTCGATTGGTGTTGATATCAACAATAAGCCTATTGCACCATATGATGTGTCTGGAATGTTTTCCCGCCGCAGAGGTGGTGGAGCGCTCGGATTGGCCCAAGCTGGAGGTCCGCGTGTTAATTACCTCAATGGATATGTTGGGGATAATTCTTATTTCCTTGGTGGGGTTAATGCTGGTGTAACCAATTTTAAGATCGATGGCTCAGATCAAGTTCTTGGTGACACGAGTTCGGGCAGGGTTATTTTGTTTAACTCCGAGCGGTATAATTATTCGACGTCTAGTCAGAGTAATTCGACTAGTGCTTCCGGTACTGACGAGGTGATTTATCCTTATGTTTCAGCTTCTCGGGAACTTTATCGTAACGGTGATTTTTCGATTCGCGGTGGATTGCTATACAGTTACACTCGTTCGCAAATGGATTCGGGGTATCAGTTGAGTTCTTTGGCGACCGCCTATGAAAGCAATGACTCATATGTATTTGCATACAATCTGACTGATCCCTTGGCGGGTTCTGGGGCGGTGCCGGTCGGAGTTGATACTGATACTGTTTTTAATGCCAACACCAATGACGTTTTCTTTGTTGTATTGGATGGTGATCTGCATTCTGCTGCCCATGGTCAGGCATTCCCTGGGTTGACATCGGCTTCATTGAATTCGCTAAATGCTGACCCCAAGAGTGCTGAAACTAACACTCTAACTGAGTTAGTTAAGGTGGCTGGTTTTGTAAGGTCAGATTTGGATATTACAGCGCACGATTTGGCTGTTCCCTTCACTTTTCGATACGATGTGGGAGATCGATTGCATTTCGATGTCGGTATCGCTCCAACCCTCACATTGGCTAATTCCGAAATTACCACAGAGGTGCAGTATCGGGAGCTCAGTAATCGCAGGGTAAGGGTATCAGGTGACACAAGTTTGACGCCTAACGGAGGCGGATTCTTGCAGGATCCTGCAATTCAGGGGGGGCGTCCGTTTACACTTCCGAACAACAACAGCGGTGCAGGTATTGGCGCTGGTGGTGTGTTTGCAGGGCCTATCAATGCAGGGGGGAACATTGTGACTACAGCCCAACCTGTCCAACTGGCAGCAACTCAGGCAGCTACAAGTGGTACAGCAGGTAAAGCGGGTAGTGTGGATTCACCGACACTACCGGGACGTTTACTTCGTCGAGACATCTATCGGAAGAGCGACAATCACGCTCTATTTGGGCTTTCAGCGGATGCTCACATGATCCTTGATCTCAATGCCGAGAAGACTTGGTTCCTCGATGTTTGGGGTAAGTATCACTGGATCGATGAGTTTTCAGTTTCAAACGGTATTGGAACTGCAAATATCGACATGAGTTCCTGGGAGACTGGCTTGGCTCTTGGTTTCCGATTCTGATCTTTACCGTCTCGAAACTTTATGATTTGATGAAAGGGCACCTTAGGGTGCCCTTTCTACGTACAAAACCAACCGAAACGACAGAATGACTGATTTTCCCTTAAATCGATTCACCATACGCATTTCAATTTTTGCATTTCTCTTCGGGATTTCCTTTTCTTTAACAGGGCAGGATAAGAGAGAGGTCCTGGTGGCAAACTATTTCAAGAAAGGAACGACTCTCGCATTTGAGGAGAAGTACGATGAAGCATTAAAGATCGCGGATGAATTTGAGACTGTGGTTGCTGATGAGAAGCTGGCTTCTGAGCTTCGGGGGATCATCAATACCTATGCAAAGCGATATAAAGATGCGAAAGCTGCTTTTTTGAGAGTTCAGGAGTTGGATCCGGATTCTCACGTGGCAACTTTCAACCTCGCAGAGCTTGAGTTTCTGCAGGGGAATTTCAAAGAAGCCGCCAAGGCTTTTGAAAAGATCGACGGTAAACAGAGAGGTAAAATGGATGATGTTGCCGACCTCGCCCGTTATAAGTGGGTGCTGTGTGAGATCCGAAAGACCTATGAGCCCAAAGAAGTGACAAAGACCGAATCTGCGCGAAAAATCGGCGATGTGATCAAGGGAGGAGGGGAGAATCCATCATTCTATTTCGTTCAGGCGGCAATAGCGTTCGCTGAGCAAAGGTTTGATGAGGCGCAGCAATGGATTGATCGTTCAGGAGAGTTTTTCAACCCATCACAGAACGATGTCTATTTGGATTCGTTTCTTGAGTTCGGATGGGTGAAGCAAAACGACATCGGGCGGCCGGAGATTTCAATGCCTGAACTTCCACTCGGAAAGATTGCGGCAACGAAGCCGAAGGAGGGAGCAAATGTGGTAGCTAAAGCAGATTCCGTGAAGGGGAGCCCAAAAGGTGACGGGGTTGAACCAGCAGATTCAACAGCTTCGACAAAGGGAAAATCAACTTCCTACTCCGAAGCGAGCGAGAAGTTGGGCGTGCCGCTTCCAGAAGGGGCCGTCGCAATGGCTCGTAAGGTTGAAGGTCCACCAAAAGAAGATGAAGAGTCGGCCGAAAAGGAAGACGCACCAAAGGCTCATGGTAAGAAAGAGGAGTCAAAATCGAAGAAAAATTTTCTGAAATCACTGTTCAAAAAAGAAGAGTGACAAAAAATTCTAACAAATCCCCAGAAAAGACTTGTGTGCACCGTGTTTGTAGGGGTAAAACAATAGAGCTCCTTAGCAAAAAAATTGGAATCGGAGCATTAACATTATGAATAAGAAACTAGTCTACATGTTGTTGGGAGCGCTTTGTTTTGCGTCAGCCTTTAAAGCCGAAGCACAAAGCCCATTGGAAGCCTCAAACAAGGCCTGGGAAATGGGAATGAAATACGCGGGGATGGGATTCTATCTGGCTCCTTCGAAAGAAGGTAAGGCCGGTTTTGGAACCACTCTGGAGTTTACAGTTCCCGTAAACCGAAATCTCGACTACGTGTTTATCGTAGCCGGCGACAAATACGTTCTGGATGTTGATATCTGGATCGAGGCAGAAAACGGTCAAACGATTGTCAAGGATACACGTCCTATGAAGAACGGCGTAGCCGGTGTGGGTTGGCGTTCTCAGTACAACGGTACTGTCAATGTTGTCGTTTACTTTGCAGACGTTACAAGCCGCGCGAGTTGGGCTGCAATGGTTGGTCGTCGCGGAAACGTGATGGCTTCAAATCCATACAGTGGCCGTGGACCTGGACCTGCTCTTCCATCAGGTGCTGGCAGCACTAATCCCGGATCTGCGACTCCTGGATCAACTCCAATTCAGACGCAGTAATTCACTTCGTTTGTTCTATAACCGCCTGATCTAAAATTATGAAATACGTAATCCTTTTTGCCGGACTCGCTTTTACCGGGCTGAGCATGACTTCTTGCTCAACTGAGACCACATATGTCAAAAAGGTGCCGGTCTATCGTGACCGCACCATTGTTGTTACTCCATCAAAGCGCCCTCCAGGTGATGCCCGTAAGATCGGTGGTGGTGGCGTCGGCGGTGTCGGCGTAGTAACACCAAGTCATTAATTCTCTTCCGTTGTGGGATAATATCCCTCAGCACAACCGCATACAAAATATGAACAAGTTATCTGTTTTAACAATCTCACTTCTTGCAGCTGCAAGTTTGGTGACCACTTCCTGCACAACAACCCGTGAGGTTATTGTCGAAGTTCCAGTCAAGAAAACGGTGAAGCCTAAGCCGAAGCCAAAACCAAAGACTCCTACTCCTTCACAGACCGGAGTCATTTGGGATTACAATCAGTAAAATATTTTTTTACTCTTAACGGGAAAACCGGGGTCCTTTGTTGGGCCCCGGTTTTTTTGTGTACTGACAGGCCTGCTTTGGAGCCGATTGACGAGATCTTAAACAGGTGACAAGTTTCAAACTGAATTTAACGTCAAAGCATTGGCGAAACCTGAACATAAGAGGACTTTGAAGGAAGCGAATGTCGATTCAATGTCGAGACCGCACCGAAGTCGCAAACGCAGGGTGGGAATCTGGTTGCTCAAAGCTTTTGGGTGGTTTGTTTCTATGGCTGCTGTCGGGGTCACATTGTTGGTGATTGTTGCGGTAATTGCTTTCTCGAATCGCGAGAGAATCGTCAACCTGGCGTTGGAGCGTTTAGCGAAAGATTACAGGGTGACATTGGAGTCGATTGATTTCAGCGAATCTGGAAAAGTTGAAATTTCAGGTCTCTATTTGACCCCAAAAGATGCGCCGGCCAACGCCAGAGCAACGCGTGTCGAAAAATTGGAAGTAACATATGATTTCGATGAGTTGCGCAAGTCTCGGAAGGTAAGAACCATTACGATGGTCAAGCCAACAATCCTGGTTGATGACCGAACCTTAAAAGCGTTTGGGCTTTCCGGGGAATCTGATGATGAAGAGGAAACGACTGCGGCTGTGGACCTGAGCTTTCTGGGGGCTTTTGCTGATTCCTTTATTGTCCGGGATGGACAGTTTGAATTGAACGTTTCAAACGCTCCTCCAACTGCCTTTGCCTGGGAGTTTGAGACTGGTGGGATTGATATGGCTTCCTCTGAATGGATGACCGAGGAACCGATGATGCTGCGTTTCTCAAATATCGAAATAGGCTCAAACGCTGGCTTGGGAACCATCGAGGGCATCACGTTGGGGATTCACTTGTCTCCGGACTTTAGGCGTATCCTGATTGAAGAAGCAGGGGTTGTCAGTCCAAAGGTCAAAATTACTCCGGAGTGGTTTCCCCGAACCGATGCCAAAGAGAAATCAGGAGATGGCACAGTGGACCAAGTTGTTAAAATCAAATCCGAAAGACCTGATGCAGATGGTTCTACTCAAGGACAGGGAGCATGGTTGATCGTGAAACGGGTGTTTTTGCAAGGAGGAGAATTTGCCGTTGAAGGCTTCCCGCAAGTGCCCGGTATTTCATTTGGCACAGAGTTTGATTGGTCTGATTTTCGCTGGGGAGACGGAATGTTCTATGCTGGGGAACTTCTTGAATTGAAGCTTCAGGACATCACGGTCGGTGATGGCCTTGGTGCGGCCCAATCGCTGGAGCTACGAGCAGAATGGCTAGACTTGTTTGAACTCAATCGAGTGAAATCGATTTTGATTAGAGAGCCCAGGGTGGTGATTTCGAACAAAACAATGGCGGTTTTTGAAGGGGAGGAAACTGAGGTGAAAACCAATCAGGATACAGATGAAGCAGACGTGGGGCGTCCTTTTCTTGTTGATCGATTCGAAATTTGGGATGGCGAATTTTTACTCGAAGAGCTCGGACAAAATGGGCCAAGAATCTCGGCCGGGGTGAACGGTAACTTTGCGGGCATATCGCTCGGTGGCGGGCAATTCTCTGCTGATGGTGACCAGCGTCTCTGGGTGGACGAATTTTCCATGTGGGGGCCGAACGCAGCTGAGGAACTGCCATTGGTTTCATTCCCGGCAGGGCGCGTTGAATTTGTGTTGTCTGATCTATTGGACGGGAAGAAGGTCGAATCGCTGGCGATTGTGCGTCCGGTGGTTGAGATGACGGATGCTTCATTGGGGGATTGGGCGACCCAAAAGGAGGCAGGCTCTCCACAGGTTGAAGCGAAAGAACCGGAAGCGAGTATTCAGGATTCTCCAAAACCAAAAGGTCTGGATGGCGATACCACTTTTTGGAGCATCAACGATTTGCGGATTACTGACGGTCGTTTGAATGTTGAGACCTCTATCGGTGGCGGCAAAGTTCCGATGCTGGAAGGTGCCTTCACTGTCAGCAGTGAAGCTGAGGTGTCCGATACAACGGATGACCCTGGCTATCGAGCCGTGTTTTCAGACGTTCGTCTGCGTGATCAAGTTCTTACTGGAATTCCGAAATCAGAGAAAGCTGGCGAAACTGGAGGGCCGCGTCTTGGCGGTTTGTTTCCAGGTGCCCCTGAGCCGGAGCCTGTGGCGAGAGAGCAGGAGGCGGTCTTAATTCCGGGAATCTCAGCCCGGGATGTTGCCTTTGTAAAAGAATTCACCATCGATGTGACTGCTGCCGGAATCCAGCGCGATCGGCACATCGAGAGGGTCCAAGTCTCGGGAGGAATGGTTAAGATCGGGGAAGGCTTAAAAGCAATGGCGGGGGACGATTCGGAAGAGGCAGGGACCGATGAAGAGGAGGAGGGAGAAAACGTTCCTCAACCTTTGCAACAGGATGACGTTGAGCCCGAGAGGGAAGGTAATGCAAACGCAGCGTCTCCATCCGGAGGGGAAAATATCCATGTCGGCCAAAATGGATGGAAAATAGGGGAACTGCAGGTGACGGAAAGCAGGGTGCTTTTTGAATCATTGATACCGCAAATCGAAGGGCTTGAGTTTGCAATCGAGACATCGCTGCAGGAAGTGGTGCTTTCAGGTCAGGGGCTGCTTAACAATCGGAAGCTGCAGAAGATTGAACTGACCGGAATCGAGATAATGGATCCTTATGATGGATTCATTCGCGTAGCTGAGCTCCCTACTGTTTTTGTCGAGTTCACTCTGGCAGGACTGATGAATCAGGAAATCGAGAAAATTGATCTGCTGGGGCCGAACCTGTATGTCGGTCAGGGGTTGTTTTGGTGGGTGGATTACCAGAAAAAATACCGGGCTCAGAACGAGGGAGCCAAGGTGGAACTTGAAGGGAAACCTGGAAATGTGGATGTCGCAGTTGACCCGGTAGCGGACGCACCGAGTTGGGCAATCAAGACCATCAATGCCCACTATGGAAAAATCATCATCGCCCCGGTGGGGTATCCGGTTGGGATTGTCCCATTTCCATTTGAAGCGTCAACGAACATGGAAAAAGGGGAGATCGCACTAAAGCTTGAGATTCCCGACGAACAATATGTCTATGAGTTTCCCAGCTTTAAGGTTCAACTCTTCGGTCTCTCAGGGAACATCGATTTCAATGTTCCTATCCAACAGAAAGATAATAATTTGGTGCAGGTTTTCCGCTTAAAGCGGGCAGTCTGGAAGCAATACGAAGCGGAAGATGTCTTCCTGGATGTGACTTATGACGCTAACGGGATTTACGGAAAATTCGGTGGAAATGCCTACGCCGGATATTTAAACGGCCAGTTCAACGTCTATCTGAACGAAACAGGCAAATGGGATGCCTGGATGGCCGGAACCGGTATGGATACCGGCCCTCTCACACAGACTATTGCGCCGGAGCAGTTTTTTATGGAAGGCAAGGTAAACGCCAAAATCGTTTCGGAAGGCGTTGGCTTGGAGTTCGGCGAAACCTCAGGAGATTTTCAGATACTCGAGCCGGGGCGGTTTAACGTGACTAAACTGGACGACATGCTGAAATCCCTTCCTGACGAATGGTCAGTACTGCAGCGAAGTCTAACTGAATTGGGGATTGAGACATTGAAGGAATTTAATTACGAAAGCGGCGGTGGTGAATTGTATTTTCTGAATCGTGACGGTTGGCTGCAATTGAACCTCAAAGGCGAAACCGGGAAACGGGAAGTGAACATCAATGTGCATGACTGGCGTGGAGCTGCATCAGATTCCGGCCCTGTGGCAAAACGCAAAACTGTTGACTGAATACTTGCACCACGCAGAAATCGTGGCTTGAATGGCGGCACCAAAATCATGGCAAAAAAAACACGTGTTGTTCTACTTTTCGCAGGTCAAGGTGCTCAAGCCGTTGGCATGGGTAAGGATTTAGCTGCGGAGTATGATTCCGCCCGCGAGCTGTTCGCAAAGGCTGATGAGATCCTTGGCTACTCTATTTCGGATGTCATGTTCGAAGGGCCTAAAGAGGAACTCACTCGCACTTCACGCTGCCAACCTGCGTTGTTTGTTCACGGGCTGGCCTGTTTGGAATTGATTCGTGACCACATTGAGATTGCCGGTGCAGCAGGATTGTCATTAGGGGAATTCACCGCCCACACCGCTGCCGGCACATTCGATTTCGAGACTGGCCTGGATATTGTAGCGAAGCGCGGGCAGTTTATGGAAGAGGCCACCGACTCCACTGAAGGGGCTATGGCCGCAATGATCGGGGGAGATGAAGACGCTGTGAGAAAGCTGGCCGGGGATTGCGATGTGGATATGGCGAATTTCAACACCCCCGGGCAGATTGTGCTTTCAGGGACAACAGCGGGCATTGATAAGGCCGTTGAAAACGCAAAAGCCAATGGAATTAAGCTGGCAAAAAAACTCGACGTCGCCGGTGCCTATCATTCGCGCTTGATGATGTCGGCTCAGGAAAAGCTGGAAGCTGAGCTGGCCGGTGCGGAACTGAAGACCCCGAACGCTCCGGTAATTTGTAATGTAGAAGCCCGGGAAGTCTCCGAGCCAGATGATATCCGGAAGACCATGGTTGCTCAGGTGAGCGGTTCAGTTCGCTGGTCTGAATCGATGGAGGAATTTATTCGACGGGGAGAGACCGTTTTTCTGGAGCTCGGTCCCGGTGGGCAACTGGCAGGAATGATGAAACGGATTGACCGGAGTGCTAAAGTTTTCTCGGTCACCGATGTGGAAACCCTTAAAGCTGCGATCGAAGGACTCAGCGATTTGTAACGATTGAGTCCCGTTTCTGCGTGCTGAAACGCGTCATCTTATCGGTAACGCATAATTCCCTGGGCGATCTCCTCAGCGAGAATCTGGCGGAACCATGCCGAAGCACTCCGCTGGCATTCCCAGCGATTGGAAATGAAACCGCACTCGACGAGAACGGCGACGCCTTTCGTCTTCTCCAGAACCTTCAGCCTGTTTGGCTTTACCCCGCGGTTTTTGGTCTGGATTCTCCGGGATAACTCACTCTGGATATAGGTGCCGAGAACTCTGCCCTCTTCGCTCCCCGGGTAATAGAACGTTTCGATGCCGGTGATACTGCGATCCGCATGAGCATTGAAGTGTACGCTCACAAAAAGCGTATCTTTAGACTTGTTCGACATCTCGGCCCGTTTCGTCAGTTCGACATATTCATCCGTGTCCCGAGTCAGCATGACAGGAACACTCTTTCCTTGCAGGACCTTCTGGATCCGCTTGGCTAGATCCAGAGTCAGGTTCTTTTCGGCGACTCCGTAGTGAGATGAACCCGGGTCAGCTCCTCCATGCCCGGCGTCGATCACGACCTTCTTGAACCGCTGAGCTTGCGAGGTTGCTGCCCCTCCAAACACAGCCATCAAACCCAACGCAATTGCGAGCCGTCTAGTCTTGACAGTAGTTCGTTGAAGAGAGAAAAACATTCGCGCGGGGCTGAATTGCGGACTTTACAAAGGAAGCGACAGAGATCTATTCAAATTTGTGGAAATTACTACAGCTTACTGTATTATTCAAAATTCTAAATGAAATAACGACCGAATCTTTGCTTTTGAGAGACGGTTACCTTGCATCCCCCGCTGCACAACCCCTGATCCCCAAATTGTAAATGACCACCTCAATTATTTTCGCTATCCCCATATTCGGCATCCTGGCGTTGGCCTACACTTACTGGAAGTCCAAGTGGGTTGCTAATCAGGACGCCGGAAATCCCAAGATGCAGCGGATCGCGGCAAGCATTGCTGAAGGAGCGATGGCTTTCTTGAAAGCGGAATACAAAGTTCTCGCCATTTTCGTTGCGGTTGTTGCCATTCTTCTTCTGATTGGCGGTTTCACTCAGGAGGCGAGTTCTCCCTGGGTGGCCATGTCGTTTGTTGTCGGAGCCGTCTGTTCCGCCGTTGCCGGCCTTATCGGGATGAAAGTCGCTACCAAGGCAAACGTCCGAACGACTCAGGCTGCACGGACAAGTCTGGGGGAAGGTCTCCGCGTCGCATTTGGAGGTGGTTCCGTTATGGGATTGGGTGTGGTTGGCCTCGGTATCCTTGGGTTGGGAACCCTGTTCGCTATTTTCTCTTCAAGTATCGTTGATTTGGCGGCTGAGCCTGCCGCTAAATATGAAGCCGTTCGTCTGGTCATCACTATTATCACCGGGTTTTCGTTCGGGGCATCGTCGATCGCGCTTTTCGCCCGTGTCGGTGGCGGTATTTATACAAAAGCAGCGGATGTCGGAGCTGACCTCGTAGGTAAAGTTGAAGCAGGGATCCCCGAGGATCACCCGTTGAACCCTGCCACGATCGCCGACAACGTGGGTGATAATGTGGGTGACGTCGCCGGTATGGGGGCAGACCTTTTCGAGAGTTACGTGGGCTCTATCATTGGAGCGATGGTGCTGGGTAGTGTTTTTGTCGTGGCCCCCGAGTTTGCGGACTCATTCAACGGTCTCGGTGCAGTTCTCCTTCCGTTGATGCTCGCAGGTCTTGGCATCGTTTCTTCCATCATTGGAACATTTCTGGTGAAAGTGAAAGAGGGAGGCAGTCCGCATCGCGCATTGAACACGGGAGAGATCTTCGCGGGTATTATCCTGTTGATCGGAACCTGGATCCTGATTCAGGGAGTGCTGCCATCCGAGTGGGCTCACAAAGGTGAAACCTACACATCAAACGGCGTCTTTTTCTCTGTCCTGCTTGGTTTAGGATCAGGAATCCTGATCGGGATGATCACTGAGCACTACACGGGAACCGGAACGAAGCCGGTTATTGGAATTGTTGAACAATCCAAAACGGGAGCCGCTACCAATATCATTGCCGGCCTTGGAGTGGGGATGCTCTCAACCGCATTGCCAATCCTCGTCCTCGCCGTGACGATCCTGCTGTCTTACGAATTCGCAGGCCTCTACGGAATCGCGATTGCCGCAGTGGGAATGCTTTCCAACACAGGAATTCAACTCGCTGTTGATGCCTATGGCCCGATCTCCGACAACGCAGGCGGTATTGCTGAAATGAGCGAGCTTGAGCCGGAAGTTCGTGAGCGCACTGACAAACTCGACGCTGTCGGAAACACGACCGCTGCCATCGGTAAAGGTTTTGCGATTGGATCAGCCGCATTGACGGCACTGGCGCTCTTCGCGGCGTTTAAGACGACCTACGAAATGTCACACGGAGGGGTGGAACTTCAGATTCAAATCACCGACCCGAAAGTCATGACCGCCCTCTTCGTTGGGGGGATGCTGCCATTCCTGTTCTCTGCCTTTTCGATGGACGCAGTGGGACGCGCGGCGATGGCGATGATCAATGAGGTGCGTCGTCAGTTCGCTGATATTCCCCAGCTGAAGGTGGCTCTGGAAGCCATGAAGCGGAATCCAGACAAGCCGACTTCTGAGTGGTCCGAAGCCGACCGTGCAGAATTCGAAGCGGCAGACGGAAAGGCCGAATATGGGAAGTGCGTCGCGATTTCCACAAAATCGGCCATCAAACAAATGGTCAAACCCGGCCTTCTCGCTGTGATGGCTCCCGTAATTGTTGGCTTTGGCGGAAACCTTCTCGAAGAGGGAGCCGGAGCGCAAATGTTGGGTGGACTACTCGCCGGTGTGACAGTTTGCGGCGTTCTCATGGCACTCTTCCAGAGTAATGCCGGTGGAGCCTGGGATAATGCCAAGAAAATGATCGAAGAAGGATACGGTGGACTGGGCAAAGGCAGCGAAGCTCACAAAGCAGCCGTCGTGGGTGACACCGTGGGCGATCCGTTTAAGGATACCTCAGGCCCTTCACTCAACATTCTGTTGAAGTTGATGTCAGTTGTTGCTCTGGTGATAGCGACTTTGATCTAACAGCCCAATATCACAACGCCTCCTGATGGCGTGAAAATTTGAACCCGGGGTTTTCGGACTCCGGGTTTTCTTTTGCTTACCCGTTAAGCAATTTCAAGACATCCGGCAGGAGCGCGTTGGTTGTCGCCATCGCTTCGCCCGAATCGATCTTGCCATTGTTTCCTTTCCAATCACCGAAATAGCCTCCCGCCTCGCGGAAGATAGGCGGGAAAGGACCGCAATCCCACACGGCCATCACCGGGTCGAGCATCACTTCGGCCCGGCCTGTTGCTACGAGGAGGTATCCATAGGCGTCACACCATCCGGCGTTGTAGTAGACCGCTTTCTGCAGCCGGTCCCACGCTTCGCCCTTCCCGTTTTGGGCGAAGTAGGCCGTATCGATGTGGCAGCAGACAGCGCGGTCAATCGCGGTTTCTTCAGAGAGCTTACAGGGTTTGTCATTCCACCACGCCCCGAGCCCGGTCGCACCACTCACCATTTCATCGAGCCCGGGAAAATAGGCGCAGCCGACTTCGACCACTCCATCAATCTCCAGCGCCAGTAGAACCGCATAAAGGGGGACTCCATGAACAAATGACTTGGTGCCATCGATGGGGTCGATAATCCATCGATGGGAAGCCGTTGACTCAACATCTTCTCCAAATTCTTCACCCACGATCTGGTGATCTGGATAGGCTTTCCCGATTCTGTCCCGAATGAGCTGCTCCGCTTTCTTGTCGGCAATCGTTACCGGAGTGTCATCCGATTTGTATTCGGCAGGAGCCGCATCGGTTTGAAAGTATTCGAGCGTTAGATTCCCCGCTTCCCGCGCAGTTTCGCGGGCAAATTCGAGAAATTTCTGTAAATCAGGCGACTCGTTCATATGGAATCGAATCAACAGGGGATCATCGGCAAATCAAGTGTCAACGTCTGCGTTGAGCTTCTTACGATCCAATAGGGTTGATTCATCGATCAGACCCTGTTGCCTCGTATTGAGTGAAATTTCTCTTACCTGGTTAGCGGATGGTGTGGGATCAGGGATGAAAATTGCAGATTTCCCCGTTTTTTATGGAGGTTCAACCATGCCTTAGTTCGATCTTCCGTTTGGAAGATGGGCATCTGCACGTGTCGGAAGGACTCTTCCATTTGGAAGGTGGGCATCTACACGTGTTGGAAGGACTCTTCCGTTTGGAAGATGGGCATCTACACGTGTCGGAGGGACTCTTCCGTTTGGAAGATGGGCATCTACACGTGTCGGAGGGGCTCTTCCGTTTGGAAGATAGGCATCTGCACGTGTCGGAAGGACTCTTCCGTTTGGAAGATGGGTATCTACACGTGTTGGAAGGCTCTTCCGTTTGGGGGATGGTAATCAAGATGCCTCGAAGGCAGGCGATAGAAACGGTCACTTGAAGTTGCGGGGATTTCCGGCATCTTTCGAGCCTCTCTTTTCACGACAATGGACACAAATCAACTTGGCGAACAAATCCAGCTGCAAGGCCAGTGGATCGATGCAGTAAAGGCCGAAATGGCGAATGTTGTGGTTGGTCAGGATCAGTTGGTGGATCGCTTGTTGATCGGACTTCTCACCAACGGACACGTCCTCCTTGAAGGTGTTCCCGGTTTGGCCAAGACATTGACAGTGAATTCGCTGGCAGGTGCTCTTTCTGCTGAGTTTCAGCGTATTCAGTTCACGCCGGATCTGCTGCCGGCTGACTTGATCGGAACGTTGATCTTCAATCCGCAGACAAACGAATTCTCTCCGAAGTTAGGGCCGGTTTTCTCCAACCTGGTTTTGGCTGATGAGATCAACCGTGCGCCGGCGAAGGTGCAATCAGCGCTGCTGGAGGCGATGCAGGAGCGTCAGGTGACGATTGGAGATACCACTTACCGGCTCCCCGATCCGTTCCTGGTTCTTGCAACGATGAACCCGATCGATCAGGAGGGAACATATCAGCTTCCTGAAGCTCAGCTGGACCGTTTCCTACTGAAAGTTGTGGTGGATTATCCGACGATGGATGAAGAGCGGGTGATTCTGGACCGGATGGCGACATCTGCGCCCAAGACGGAAACCGAAGCTGTGGTGGATCCTGAGACCGTGCTGGAAAGCCGTGCGCTGGTGAACATGATTTACGTCGATGACGGGGTGAAGGATTACATTGTTCGTCTCATCAACGCGACACGCTTCCCGGAGACAATTGACCCGGCTTTGAAGCCGCTGGTGCGGTCGGGATCAAGCCCGCGGGGAACGATTAATATTACGTTGGCCGCAAAGGCATCCGCATTTCTGCAGGGCAGGGGATATGTCGTCCCTCAGGATATTAAGAACCTCGTTTACGATGTGTTGCGGCATCGTCTTCTGCTTTCATATGAAGCTGAAGCGGAGGAAATCACCAGTGAAGATATTATCACCAGGATCGTAGAGCGTACGCCAGTGCCTTGATCGCAGGAGGAGGAGCGATCAAAGTGTAAGGAACTCAAGCGGCGCGGGTTCCCTTGCCCCGGCGCTCATTCTTTTCGCGAAGTCGCATGAGCGACTTCTTGATAGCGTCCTCGGATTGCTCAAGGACTGCTGCAGCGAGTTTGATAAAGGACTCATCATTTTCGCTGAGAGTTTGGTGGCGTGGGTTGCGCATCTCGGTTTTGTTGGATGTGGTCTCGATGGTCATGTCTCTTAGGGGTTGTTTCCAGATTGACGAACGTGACTGTTTTTTAGGTATTGTATTTAATATGGCCGACCCAATTTCCATTTTGGCAAACTCCGAAGGGAAATATGATCACGCTGTGCTCTTCATAGGAGGACATGCCTTGCAGGTTCATGGATATTTGCGTAATACGAACGACGTGGATGTATTGACCTCGCGGGAATCTCTGGATTCGGTGATGCGAAACCTGATTGGCCTGGGTTATCGTAAACACGCCGAAACTCCGATTTTTGTCCGTTTTGTTAACCCGGATATCGTTTTTCCTGACATTGATGTGTTGGTGGTTGATTCCGGGGTTTTTGAAAAACTGTATCAGAGTGCTGAGAGCGGGGTGATTCAGAGCACATCTGTGAAAGTGCCGTCCGTTCTTCATTTGATCGCATTGAAACTGCATGCCATTCGAAATGATCCTGAGCGGGAACTGCGGGATTTGAGTGATATCCGGGAACTGATTGTTCGAAATCGTGGTGAAATCGACGAAGATGGCTATCAAGAAGTAGTCGAAAAGTATGCGACTGATGAAATAGCGAAACAGATTGCGGAATGGCTGACGATTTAAAACTGGATCTCCCTGACTTTCCTGTTGGAAAGATTCCTCCCGGCGAGCTTGATGAGATTGATCCTGTGCAGTTCTACGAAACCTGGATCGAAACGCGAAAGGTGATGATTGAGACCGGGCAACTCGATCTGGAGGAGGCCCGAAAGCGCATGCCGGTAAACGTTCCCTTCAAATTTAAGTAGCTGATTCTTTCACCGAAGTTCCATTCGGTTGAGCTTGAATTCAGGGTCGGGCACGGGGTTTCTGAGAAGGAATTGCTTTGATGCGAGTTGATGGTGGGCTCTCACAAAAGCCTCATTCATGTTGCATTTACCTGAAATCATGGTAACTCGCGCTTCTTCAAGCCGCCACACCTGCTCAACAGGTGTGGCGGTTTTGTTTTAACCGAAAAGATCATGTTCAAGCTCATTTATCGCAAGTACGGCAAGGGAATCCGTTGGAAGGATGATTTGCTCTCAGGGCTCACTGTTGCGCTGGCCCTGGTTCCAGAGGCGGTTGCTTTTGCTTTTGTGGCCGGAGTTGACCCCCTGGTGGGGCTCTATGCCGCGTTTTTCGTGGGCTTGATCACTTCGGCGATCGGTGGCCGTCCGGGCATGATCTCGGGGGCGACGGGAGCGATGGCGGTGGTCATGACTTCGGTGGTGATTCTGCTGGGCATTCAGTATTTGTTTGCTGCGGTGATTCTGGCCGGTCTGTTTCAGATTCTGGCCGGGCTTTTCAAGATGGGGAGATTTATCCGAATCCTGCCGCACCCGGTGATGTTGGGATTCGTAAACGGGCTGGCGATTGTGATCGGGCTGGCCCAGTTCGGTCAGTTCAAAACGAATGAGCAGGTGGTATACGACAGTGCGAAGGGCTTTGTGACTCATGGTGAGTGGCTGAGCTTTACATCGCCTGAAATGTTGACGATGGCGGGGTTGATCGTGCTGACGATGTTGATTTCGCATTTTCTGCCGAAGCTGACTCGAGCTGTTCCGGCGCCTCTCGTTGCGATTGTTGTGGGAACGCTCCTGGTTCAGTTCACTCCGATCAATTCAAAGACGGTTGCTGACGTGGTGAACACTCAGCGGGTTTTTCAGAAAGAGAAGGAAATCAAGACGGCAGAGTTCGCGAAGATCAAAGACACGCTGATTGTTTCTGAGGTGGAGGCTCGCGGATCAGAGATCGCCGCCCGGCCAGTTGCCGAGTCGGAGCTGGGAGAAGTCCCTCAGGGTTTGAAGGCCGGATGGCCTGAATTTAACGTCCCGATGATTGATTTCGGGGATCATGGCGCTTTGAAAATGGTGTTCTTCCTGGCGCTGACGCTTGCCAGTATCGGTCTGGTTGAATCTCTCATGACTCTGTCGCTGATCGATGAGTTGACTGAAACCCGGGGATCGACCAATCGTGAGTGTGTGGGCCAGGGGATTGCCAATGTCGTCACAGGTTTCTTTGGCGGTATGGGTGGTTGCGCCATGATTGGTCAATCAATGATCAACATTAACTCAGGTGGGCGTGGTCGTCTCTCGGGCATATCTGCAGCGGTTCTGCTGCTGGGATTCATTATGTTTGCTCCGCAGTACATCGAGATGATCCCGGTGGCTTCTCTCATCGGGGTGATGTTCATGGTGGTTATCGCGACGTTTGAGTGGTCGAGCCTCCGGCTCATCGGAAAAGTCCCCGCCACTGATCTGTGGGTGATCTTCGCGGTATCAGCGATCACTGTTTTCTTTCACAACCTCGCGCTGGCGGTCGGAATCGGAATTGTCATTTCCGCTTTGGCCTATGCCTGGGAACGTTCCAAAGATATTGAGCTGGAGCTGTTCGAAGAGGAGGAAGGGAAGCGATTCTATAAGGTTCGCGGCACTTTGTTCTTTGGTTCGATCCAGCAGTTCAAGGACTTGTTTGATCCCGCAAATGACCCGAATGATGTGTTCATCAGTTTCCGCCGTTCGAAAGTGTGTGATCACTCAGCGATCGAAGCGATCCACAATGTGAGTGAGAAATACCGCGCTCTCGGAAAGAGGCTGCACCTCACCCATCTGGATGCTTCGTGTAGTGACACCCTGAAGAAAGCGGGTGATCTGGTGGAGAATCAGTTCTACGCAAAGGTCTCGTCGGGACACTGAGGGATTTCGAATTACGAATCCAACAATCCCCGCAGAGCCAGGCCGGAGATAATCCAGCAGACACAGAGAACTCCGAAGGCTGTGTAGCCGACAAGCCCGCGTTTCGAGAAAAAGGTGTAGCCTGCCAGCATGCCTGCGGCAATCAGCAGGGCGGGCTTCAATGTCCCCCAGCTGGCGGGTTCAAAAAAGAACATGAACGGCCCGAGTAGAGCGTAGAGGATATTCTCTGATCCAAATGCCAGGCCAATCAACGGGGCGGCAATCAGGAATACGGTTGTAGGGATTTTCATCAGGGTGAATGCCGGAAGGCTTTCGAGGCAACAGGGTAGGGGTTCCGAACAGACCGTGTTCGGGGCGTGGGAAAATTAGTCGAGTGCCCGATCAAGTCGCGGAGGCGGCCCCTTCGCGCATCACGATGATGACCTGCATGATGAGGAAGGCAATCACTCCGACGGGAAGACCGTAGAGAAGGAATCCGTAGGCGACCTGAAGTCGGGCGAACTTCTTGCGCAGGACTTTTCCCATTTCATAGATGTCACCCATCATCATTGGATAGAGGATGTCTGGATCTTTGATGGTATCGCTCAGGCCTTCGATGAATTCCTCCTTCGAGATCTGAGTAAATGTTCCAAAGAACAAAAGGTTTGAGCCGCCCTTGCCGGCGTGGACATACGGGGTGTTCGTAATGCGGGGGCGGGCTACGAGTACCGCGAAAATCATAGACCCGATGCTGGTTGCGATGACGAGGCAAATCGGGAGGATGAGATTGGGGTGAGTGATGTATTGCATCCCGTGTGAAACTATCAGCACCATGATAATACTGTTCACTGAGATGAGAAAATTAGCCTTGGAATCAGCCAAAGCGCTGACCTCTACGTGAACCCGATAGGTATTTCGAAACAAAGTCTCGATACCGCGATTGGTGCCGAGTTTCTTTTGTTTCTTCTTCTTTTTCGGAAGCAGAAGATCTGCTTCCGAGGGAGGGGGTGTATCGTTCGGATTCAAAGTGGGATACGTAAATTATTTCTTTTGTTGAAACCGGATTGAAACGTACTCGTCGCCGTCAGTCCAGCGATTCATCCGTCCGACGAAGCCGGCAGGATGCCGATGATCCTTGACGATACCTGTCAGAACAGTCTCATGGTAAGCTTGAATCGTGCCGTCTTTGACGATGACGTCGGTGAATGGTGTGATGGTATCACCTGACCGCTTCGCTTCGAGGAGATAGCCGGTGCGAACGAGGTCATCCTCAATTTCAGAAAGAGGAATATGATAGCGGGCAGCAGCAGCACGACGATCAGACCGGGAGGTGAGAGGAACGGAGATGTTCGGGGCCGGGCCGGCGCCTGAATCAGGAAGCGGTAAGCCAAATATTTCAGCCGTGGTATCGCGACGCTTTGTGAGCCTCCAGGTCATACACTCTTTATAGAAGTCCGGTGCGTAAGAAGCATCAACGGCTTCTCCGATGTCCTCTTTGGTCAGTCGGACCAAATGTTTGGCTGCCGCGAGATAGTCTGCAAATTCGATGTTGTCCCAGATACCGGGCCGATAGAGTTGAAAGGAACTGGACAGGACGACATTCCCTCCGGGGCTGACCCAGAGGAAGCCTCCGGTTTGATTTTCGAACTTGAGTTGATTCACTTCGCCGGAGTTCCTCTGACCTCCAAGCGAGGAGCCGGGGTCGTGGAAGAATTCGAAATACTGTCGACCATCAAATCCATCAAAATCCTTAATCCACATGGCCCGGTGATTGTCTTCTTTGATGTCCACGTGTTCCAGCCACAAACCGAAAAGCATGCATTGCCTCATAGCCCGGTCATAGTGGGTGAAGTCTCCGTGAATGGAGATGGGGCCGCCCATTTCAAACGCGTCATGTTTGACCTCGACCATTGATTCACGGAATTTGATCCAAACCTGCCCGGTTAGGTTTTTAGCCTTCCGTTTTTTAGGGGCTTCGTCAGGAAGGTTTTTCAGAATCTCATCAGCGTTGGCTTCGGTGATTATTCCGCTGGCGAGGATAAACGGGCGGGCATTGAACTCGTATTTAGACTCCGCCATTGCATCTATAAATTCATCGACGGAAAGAGGCATTACTTTGTCCGGATTCATTTCTTTCTCCAACTTGGAAGGGAGGATCAGTAAATGAGAAGTTCCACCAACGTTGTTGTAGGTGAGGTCGGCGAACTTGGCGCCGAGTTTTAGTCGCAGACGATTCGTGATCGGTTCAAGCATCGACTCTTCTCCCCATTTCAGCTTCCATTCTTTCCCGAAAGCATCTGTTGTATCTATCTTGGGGGAGGTTGCCGTTGACTTCACATCGTCCCAGAAGAGAACACGCCGCGCCTGAGTCAGGTCATATTTGAAGTCAGGGTGTTTCTTTTTGAATTTCTTACTGTCCAGCAGCTCATCAGTGACTTCTTTTGAAAGCCAGTCCTCAATTTGCTTCCAGGTATCGGGACGTTTTGTCTCCATCACCTGCCGGGTGTGCCACATGGGATTGGTCGGCGCGACATCGAGTTCGGCGACTTCTGCATGAGAAAGTTTTGCCAGCTCGGACTGCGTTAGAAATCGATCCGGGGCGTCCGGTGACACCAAATTCTTTGCCTGGTTCTTCGCCCGCAATTTCCCGACTGGCCGCTTTCGACTGTTCTGATCAAGGTAGTGGACTCCATTCAGGTGGGCGCGATCTACGAATTGCCGAACGACTCTCATGCCTCCCTTAAACCCGTTTTTGAACCCGAAGCTGTTCCGTTCGTCCATCAGCTGGCCGGAAAACAGGGAATACATCGAACGAATCGCGATGTTGCAGGCTTCTTCGCGGAGTCTTTCATTCTCCGGGCTATCTTGTGCCTTCTCCAGTGTCTTGAGAAGCGGCTTCTCGAATTCCAGGTAGTCCCGCAGAAGGTTGCGCTTCTCTTTGATCGGGGCTGCTTGCTCAATCAATCGAAGGTATTCGGGGAGGTCGGCATCTTCCTCTTTGTCTTCAAGCGCTTCTTCAAGTTCTTCAAACTTATCTTTCAATTCGTCATAACGATCATCGAGGACTTTCTCCCTCTCTTTTACCAGTTCGTAATCGCGACGAATGATATCATGTAATTTATTCAGATCCTCCGACGTTCCCTCGAGGGAAATTCCCTGTTGTGCCAAAAAGGTGTCGTAGAGGAAGAGGATCTCACCGATCTGACCGGCTGTGATTTCGGGATCCGGATTGAAACTGTGCATGTCCAGGCCGGTAGCCAGGGGCTCATGCATCTTTCCCAGCGTGTCCGTCGCTCCTTTCTTGCCGGATTCACCCGCCAAGGAAATACCCGCTGCGAATAACAGCGGTAGCAGCAGTAGTCGGATGGAACTCAGACGAAGTGAGATTCGAAGAATCATTAGGCGGTCGCAGTTGCGGGAAGGTGGGTTTCCACGATCCAATTCAACAGTGATGCCTAATTGAGTCAACTCATTAAACGACAGTTAACTAAAAAGTTTCATTACTTCACTTTGAGGTCCTGTCTGGCGTTCACCGTGGAGTTGGGGATCGGCGGCAGCCCTAACAGATCCAGACAAAGATTTCCGGCGTCGGCATTCCGGATCGGCTGGGATCCATTTGTCGTCAAAGGTGGATTAAGAATGCCGGGATCTTTTCTGGAAAGGGGATTCAAGGCATACAGGTCTGAATTTGATTTTACTCCCGGCCCCCACACGATGAAAGGGATTGTGAAGTTCTCCCTTTCTTTGTGGGCGCTGTGGGATTTTGCCCCGGTCAATCCACCGTGGTCGGCTGTGAGCACAATGTAGGTATTTCCCGCCCACCCTGGCTCTTCATCGATATGTTCGAGAACATCACCGATCATCTCATCTGATCTCAGAACGGCTTTAAGATAAAAGGAAGGCTTCTTGGTTGTCCACGACATTGCGTGTCCGGCGGTGTCGGGATTTCGAATGTGAAGCATCAGGAGATTGAACCGCCGGTCCTTGATGGTTCGTTCAAGCTTATCCACAACCGGTTCCGAAAGGTTCTTCTGTTCGAACAAATCAATTTTGTCGGCCCCGTTATCTACGCCGGTGAGATCCGGAGAGCCGTGTTCACTGTCATAACTGACATCAAATAGGGAGAACTTGGTTTTGCTCGCGAAGAGGGCTGTGCTGAGACCGAAGTCGTGTGCGACGGAGAACATGCTGTCCATGTATTCCCCCTTGTTATTGTGGATGGTGTCGCCCGGCTCCGGATCTTTGTTCACCACCCAGTTGTGGCCCTTTGGTCCTGACACCAGACGACTGGTGATCATACCGGTGTGATTGGGCAGTGTGATGGTGTAGTCGACGGCTGTTCGGGCGTTGAGCGTGTAAGCACCTTCCTGCATGAGCCGGTAAAAGTTCTTCAGCTTTTTTGGCCCCAGTGTGGTAATCGCATCAGGGCGAAGGCCGTCGACGCTGATTAAAATCACAGATGCATCCTGCGAAATGCCTTGGCCGCAGAAGGACAACAGCAGGGCAATGTAGAGAGCAAAATTTCGCATGAATAAACTTTGTTAAGTCAGCAACAAATGGCGAAACCGCAAGGGAAAAACAAGGAAACGGGAAGCGTAACGAGGCAAAGCTCAGCTAGCTGCCCAAAGGGGTGCTGGTCATCGCCGGGGTGACCATTTTGTAAAAGAGGATGCAGGGAAGGAAATCAGCACCCGGGTCAACAGGGTTGATTCGATGAACCAACCCTGTTGTCACGTGAACTGATATTTTTAGAGGGCCCAGCCTTCGCGGTAGGTGTGCTTCACCAGCTTGTCGGCTTCCGCATTACCGGTTGTCATCTTCTCGGGATCCCAGGTGAGAGTTGTTCCCGGTCCCATAATAGAACCGATGACACCAAGCAAGAGGGTCTCGGTAAGAGGTGCGGCCACATCAAAGTTCGATTTTGCCAACTCGGGTTTTCCTTCACGAATTGCATTGTAAAACTCTTTGTAGTGACCGGGAGAACGCTCCTCGGTTTTATCGGGGGCCTCAAATTTGGAACGGTTGGCATCGATGATTTCAGGGTTGCCGCCGTGGCTGCCGTGCATCATAGCGTGCTTGCTTCCAATGTAGACGCAGCCGTTGTCCGGGGTCTTTTTGTCGTCAGCCATGCCGTCAACGCGGGGAATCTTATATTGCCCGTCGTACCATGTCAGTTTGACAGCGGGACGGTCGCCTTTCGCTGCAAAGTAGTAGTGAATGATACAGCTTGCGGGGTGAGAGTCCTTTTCGCTGCCGGCCGTTTTGCGATCTGCTTTTTCGACTTCGACTTTCTCAGGCAGTCCCAGCCCAAGTGCCCAGACTGGATGATCAATGATATGAGCTCCCATGTCGCCGAGTGCTCCGGTGCCATAGTCGAGGAATCCGCGCCATTTGAATGGAGCAATTTTATCGCTGTAGCCTTTTTCAGCGGCAGGTCCGAGCCAAAGGTCCCAGTCCATCCATGGCGGTACATCTTGACCTTCCGGCCGAATCAGATCCTGGGGCCAGATAGGGCGGTTGGTGCGGCAGTGAACTTCTTCAACTGTGCCGATGGATCCCGACTGAATGAATTCATTGGTGCGACGGGCACCCTCAGCGGCGTGGCCGGTGTTTCCCATCTGAGTGCAAAGCCCACGAGCCTTGGCTTCTTTGTGAAGAGCCCGTGCTTCCGAGATTGTAAGAGTGAGAGGCTTTTCGACATACACGTGTTTCCCCATTTTGATCGCTGCCATCGCCGATACTGCGTGGAGATGATCGGGAGTCGATACCGCTACGACATCGATCTTGTCGCCTTCGGTTTCCAGCATCTCCCGCCAGTCGGTGTAGAATTTAGCGTTGGGAAACTTTTTCACCGAGCCGGCACAGCCCCGTTGCTCAACATCAGCAAAACCATAAACATTTTCTCCAGCCCTGCCCGTTCCCGCGAACTTTGGTGCCCCGGCTCCGCCGATGTTTGCAGCCCCGCGTCCCCCTGCACCGATGAAAGCTACATTGAGCTTTTCATTGGGAGATTGAGCCCAGACGTTGCCCGGTAAGATGTTTAGTGAAGCGCCAGTGGCCCCGGCGGCAGCTGTGCCGAGAAACTTTCGGCGTGAGAAGTTAGTTGAGTTTTCTATCATAAATAATCGTAGATTAACTCCGAAGTCTAAGAGCCTGAAGCAGGGACTCAAGACCCGTTTACTGGCTCATATGGGCGGGCGACATCCACGGCTTTGTGTGTCGAAAGCGTCGCTTTCCGCGGCATCGATTGCGTCGATTATCGACTCAGTTTTATCGATTTAGAGGGACCGGAATCTAATGCCACGGTTTTCCACGATGTAACGAAAACGGTACACATCCTGATTTGTTCATTATCAATAATCCTGAAACACTTCGAAGAATAATGAAAATCACCTTTGTCAGTGACACTTATGCTCCACAACCCAATGGGGTGGCGACCACGCTTCATCGATTGGTGAATGGGCTGAGGAATCTGGGGCATGATGTCGATATCATCCGCCCTTCGGTAATTGAATGTGACGAACAGGGGCTCGCTGTTCCTTCAATCTCATTGCCGGGATACCGGGAAGTCCGCGTCGGATTGCCGATGCGAATGCGACTTCAATTGCGATGGCACAGAAATCGTCCTGATGTGATTTATGTCGCAACGGAAACCCCGCTTGGATCATCAGCGATCACTGCTGCCCGTGCTTTGAAGATTCCTGTTGCCGCCGGCTTTCATACCAATTTTCAGCAGTATATGGCTCATTACCATTTTCCGTTGTTGGAGCGGGCCACTCTTTCGTATCTCCGTCGGGTTCACAACCGTGCCAGTTGCACGTTTGTTCCATCAAACGACACGATCGAACAGCTCGATGGTCAGGGTTTTGAAAACCTTGAGCTGCTTCCAAAGGGAGTTGATACCAAACTGTTCTCTCCCAAAAAGCGCAGCATGCTGTTGCGGTCAGAGTGGGGGGCTCGTCCGTCGAGTCCGGTGGGGCTCTACGTTGGTCGCATCGCCGCCGAGAAAAACTTACAGTTGATCGTAAAGACGTTTTCTGAAATTCGCAGCCGGATACCTGACTTCAAAGGAGTGTTTGTTGGAAACGGACCGAAACTGGAAGAACTGAAAGCGGAGCATCCCGAGTTCATTTTCGCCGGAGTGCAGTTGGGGGAAGAGCTTGCCCGTTATTACGCTTCTGCAGATCTATTCGTGTTTCCGAGCGTAACTGAAACGTTTGGAAATGTGACCCTGGAGGCAATGGCGAGTGGGTTGGCTGTTTTGGCCTACGATTATGCCGCAGCCCGGCAGCATATTACTGATGGAGTGAATGGGTATGTTGCCCCTTTTGATGATGAGGCCGCGTTTCTGGAGAAAGCGATCGCTTTGACCCGGGATGACCGGCTGGGAGCCGTAAGGGAAGAGGCGCGTCGGAGCGCCAGGAAGGTACGGTGGAAAAAGGTGGTAAAGCGCTTTCAAAAGAACCTCGTCGAATTGATCGAGCGTCAAGGTCGGGACTCCAGCGAACTGGACCTGCCCACAGGTCTCGACCTGGATCCGGATGACGAGCCTGACGAATTTCCAGTCACACGACCATCCAATACCAGCCCGAATTCAACGATCCAATGAAATCGTCCAAGCCTTATTTTCACAGCGTAATCATTTCCGATGTTCATCTGGGAACGAGAGATTCCAAATGTTCTGAAGTTATTAAGTTCCTCCGTGCCACCCGATGCAAAAAGCTGATATTAAACGGGGACATTATTGACGGATGGGCATTGCGTAGCAATGGGAGGTGGTTGCCTGATCACACTCGATTCATTCGGACGGTTCTGAAGAAAATGGAGAAACAGGGAACCGAGGTGATTTATCTCCGGGGGAATCACGATGATATTCTGGACCGGTTTCTTCCCATTAATTTCGGCAATCTGCAGATCGAAAATGAGTTCATTCATGAGACGCCGAACGGGCGCTATCTTGTGGTTCACGGAGACGGATTTGACACCGTGACAACGAATTCGAAATGGGTCGCGAAGGCTGGCTCGATTGGCTACGACATGTTGTTGCGGGTCAACCGGCTCTACAACAGGTGGCGGGCCTGGAGAGGGAAGCCTTATTTCTCTCTCAGTAAAGAAATCAAAGCGCGGGTTAAGTCCGCTGTGAGCTTTGTTGGGCGGTATGAAGAGCAACTCACTGAACTGGCAAAGTATCGCAAATGCTCCGGAATCATTTGCGGACACATTCATACCCCGGCGGACAAGCACTTGGATAGCGGGGTTCACTATTTGAATTCCGGGGACTGGGTTGAATCGCTCACCGCGATTGTAGAACCTGAGCCGGGTCAATTTGAACTTGTAGGCTACGAGGAGTTCATGGCCCGCTCAGAAACCAAACAGATTGAAGAGGAAGCCGCTTCAGAATTTGTCGAGCCGGACAGCGAAGATGAAAAGCATCCCGTGGCAGCTTTTGCTGCTGCTTGAACGGTAACAACGAATCGAATCCCGCCAGTATCGACGCCTTTTGGTTCAACACGTCTGGCGACAAAGTTGTATTCTCCTGAGTCCTCCCCCAACCATGCCGGAACAGTCGATTGAAAAGATCTATCTCATTGATGCAATAGGACCGTTCTTTCGCGGTTATAACAAAGTTAGAATTAATTGGTCGAAGATCCCGTGGCGGCGGATTCAAAAGCTGAAAGGTAAAAAGCGCCGCTCGTATTTTGAGCAGGTCCGCATCGACCTGAAGGAATTCTGTGAACGCGTTAAGGAAATTGGATACACTGCTGTATCGCTGGATGATCTGCCTCACTTAGCGAGTCACGACTTCTATGAGCAGTCCGTTCAGGAACAAATCCTGGTGAATCAGGCTGAGTTTCGCGAGCTGTTTAAGATCGTCCACGAAGTTGGATTGAAGGTCTTTCTGACGATGGATGTCGTCACGTTCACTCCGGCTCTGGAGGAAAAAATAGGGCGGAACGAATCAAAAATTCATTCCTTTCTTAAAAGCTTGTTCGAAAGGTTTTTTCTCGAGTTTCCGGAAGTGGATGGAGTAATTACCCGTATCGGGGAATCCGATGGTCAGGATGTAAAAGAGGATTTCCACAGTGAGCTGGTGCTTAAAAACCCTCGAATGGTAAACCGGTTCCTGAAGTCAGTGCTTCCTGTTTTCGAAAAACATCAGCGAACTTGTATCTTCCGAACCTGGACGGTTGGTGCGCATCAGGTTGGCGATCTCATCTGGCGGGATGCCACTCTCACTAAGACAGTTCAAGGGATTGACAGCCCTGCTCTGATTCTTTCGATGAAATTTGGTGAGTCTGATTTCTTCCGCTATCTGTCGCTGAACCGGAACTTTTTCGTCACTAACATTCCCACCGTAATCGAATTGCAGACCCGGCGTGAGTACGAAGGGTGCGGTGAGTATCCCAGTTTCATTGGTCATGATTACGAGCAATATGCTCTTGAGCTGCGTGACGCACCCAATCTTGTCGGTATTAATCTTTGGTGCCAGACCGGCGGTTGGACACCCTTTAGGCGATTGGCCTACCTTGAGAAATCCGCCATTTGGACTGAGATCAACACGTTCGTGACATTGAGGATGTTCAAGCACGGTGAGTTGTGGGAGGAAGCCGTGCGAAGCTACCCGGGCTGCGAGGTGGATCCGGCGTCATGGATAGAGTTGCTCCGGCTGTCCGAAGAAGTCGTAAAGGAACTTCTCTATTTCCCTGAATTTGCTGAGCAAAAGATGTTTTTCCGGCGGGTGAGAATTCCGCCTCTACTGGGAGTGTATTGGCACAACATCTTTATCGCACATGCGATCAAGCGAATGCTGGCTCATTTCGTTGAAGATGGAGAAGCTTCGATTCGGGCAGGGCATGTAGCTCTGGAAAAAATTCGCCACATGCGGGTTTTAGCTAACAAATGCGGTCTTCCTGAAGACGATATCGAGTTCATGGAATCCACGTTTTCGATCCTGGCCCTTGCTCGTGAATACTTTTTCCGGCCATACGATGCGGCTATGGCAGATCGTCTCTATGCGGCAAAACGTGCTTATAAAAAGAAATACCCGCAGGGATCCCGCTTTCGTTATGCGCTGAAGATCGACCTTTCCCCGTTTAATTTACAGCCGAGACATATCTCGTGGTTTACCAAATACCTTGTTCGGGAAGAACCGGCTTATCGGGTTATCGACAAGATCATCGGGCTCCGGTTACTCTCATTTTTCTACCTCGTCCTGAAACGGGCACGTCCCAAAATGATTCCCAAATTCGCGAGAAAAAGCGCGATGGGTATTGACGCAATCTTTCGCTGAGAGCGACGAACCTATTGGCTTTGATTCCAATAGATCACCAGATTGTTTGTGGCCCGTCCGGCGGCAATAACATCAAGCTTTCCGTCCCCATTGAGATCAGCAAGTTTCAGGTCTTCAGCAGCCATCTCATTGTCATCCAACAAAAACGATTTCCATTCTGTCTCAGAATTTTCGCGGTAGTAGATCTTGATGCCGACCTTCATATTGGCATCCGGATTGCGCCAGCCAACTACGATTTGATCCGTTCCCAGCCCCAAAAGGTCACCGGTTGCCAGGGCATGGCCCTGATTCAATTGGTCGGTTAAAACAGTGCGATTCCAATTTTTGCCGCCGTCAGCCTTTTCGTAAACAGCCAGAATATTACCGTGGAGAGGTTCCACTGTCGTGATGAACCCGCTACCGAAACGAACTTCTCCGACACCTTCAACGCCTGAGTTATCGGGTGTTAAGATTCGCAAATCATCTTCCCGCGGGTTCAATACGTCTCTTCTCACGACCCCTTCAGCTCCGCCAATCAGGACATCGCCGTCAAGGTCGTCGAAGTTGTGTGTCTTGTGCATCGACTGTTCAATCACGGCATCTTTCCATTCTGCCGGATCTGCCCAGGTGTTGAGCGGAGCGTGGTAAACCCGAACCTTGGAGCCGTTTTCCCCTTCGCCGTTTTTGTTGTCGATTCCATGGAGTGGCAATACAACCAACCTGAACTGATTGTCATCAGCCTTCACCCACCGCATCCGGTGAACCGTCGGATCATGATTGAGCTGAATGGGCTTCCACGCTTTTGTGGGGTCCTCAGGTCGAATCAGAAAATGGACCGAGCCTGATTTTTCAGGATCGCTTGTTTCGCCCGGATTCCACATTGCCCCCACCGCAACTTCAACCTGTCCGTCTCCGTTGATGTCTTCAGCTGCAATGCAGACATTGTCCCGAAGCGACAGGTTTTTCGCGATGACGAATTCGGACCACTCACTGGAATTCTGATACCAGGAAAAATGACGCTTATCGGCGAGCAGGATGTCTGGTTTCTGATCGCCGTCTACATCACCAATGGCGAGGCCATAGCCGACATCCACCTCAGCATCGATCACTTGCCTTTCGAACTTTGGATCAGCAGCGTTTAATAAAGCCGCAGACGTGAGGCAACAGTATGCGATCACTGAACAGACCCTGTTTGATCGGGGGAGGGAACAGTTCATCATTCGTCGTGGGGAGCGCATCAGTCGAGGATAACAGTCGTCTTGCCGCTGCCACCGTCACCCGAAGGTTTTTTGCCGCCCGGCACTGCCGGGGGCCTTGGTTTCTTGGGAGGACTTGATGCAGAGAACAAGCGGATGTGGGGGATTTCCGGGGGGTGCAGTTCAATCTGAACTTCCTCCTGCCCGCTGGCTTCTGCGGCGGCAAGAGCTGTTCTGTAAACATTCAATCCCCAGTTTTGGAGATTACTGACATCCCAGGCCCGGCGTTCCGATGAAAGTTTGGAGACAAAGGTCGCCTTTTCAGCTGCTGTGATTTCCTTGGCGGCGACAGCGGCATCCGCTGCGGCATTGATCCGTGCGTCAAACTCTGCAATTTCAGTGGCGTTTGCGGCAATCAATTGTGGTCCTACTGCTTCAGCGATCTTCTTGTAGTCGGCTGCCGGAAGCGAATCAAGGTTGTAGCGAACCGTCTCCATTAACGTCGTCGCTTTGGGTTCAAATTTTTCCCCCAGCCAAACTGTCCAGCCGGCTTTGATGCGGGCATTCTCACTCTTGGCGCGGGCGTCGAGATAGGTTTCGAAAGAATCCGGAGAAACCATGTAATAGAAAACCGTTCCACGCTGGGTCTGAAGTTGGCGACACAGATTGTCAAATTCACCATTGGCGGCGGTGAACTGTTCCCTGGACCAGCCACCCTCAGGTTTGGGTTCAAGAGAAAGCTTCAGGCGATCTCCTACGGGCGAGACATGATATTTAAAATCCGCCGGGCCCAGTTTACCGTCACCGAAGAAGGCTGCGATTTTGGCTTTGTCGTAGCGAAATTTGTGAACCTGAAAGTCGCGTTTGTCATCGTTGCCAAAGAGACGCTTTAAGAGCGGGGCGTCGGCACTGGCTTTTCCAGCTGAGTTGACTGCTTTGGTATTGATCTTTGACCAGTTCTCGAGGGATTTCTCCGCAGAACGGGTGAGTCTGAAGGTTTCCGTGAGCGGCAGATGGCTCGTTCGGGCATCGTTGAGTTTGGTGCCTTTCAACGAATAGGTGTAAGAACCTATGGCCGGTGTGGTGTAGGCCAGATCCGTGAAGTTCTGATCGATGACATCGCGAATCTTGAAAACGTGAGTGTAGGGATCACCTACGAAATAAAGCTTCTGGTTCTTGCAGAGAATGTAATAAATCCGGTCCCGGTCTTCAGACCGACGGGGATTGGGAAGTTTAATGACCTTGGCATCGGCGACTTCCACCTCAGGAGTTTGTGCCAAAATAGCTGCCAGCCTGCGGTCTTCTGCTTCAGCGGTGAGAACTTTCTCGTCCTTCTTGATTTTGGTTTCTTTCTCCTGCTCTACCTTTTTCTTCCACTCATCAATATCAGAAGTCTTGTCGGCGAGGTCTTTGTTCTCCTTTTCGAAATCCTCCAATTCGAGCTTCAGCTGTGCCGCATCTTCCGGTTTGATCTGGTTCTGGACCGTTTGTTGATGGGTCTGCTCCAAATTCCGAAGGTTCTCCAGCGTTTTCTCGCGGCTCACCTTCATCTGCTCAAGCTGCTCCACGGAAACGTCGGGGATATTCGCCAGAATTTTCTCGACCGCGGCAGAAATGCCCAGACTGGTGACGATGAGAATCAGCAAAAGAATCCCGACCACGTTGGTCATGGCATCCATCAGGGAGTCCATGCTGCGTTCTTCTTCACCGTTGTTGCGTCGTGCCATAGTTCAGGAAGTGATGTGGGTCAGATTTGGTTGATCAGTTGATGGGCCGGGGGGGATTCGGTTCAGGGTTCCAGAAACTGTGCAAATACCTGGAGGTCAACTTTCCCTTCATTGGGGAGAGGGAGTTTACCGGGAATAATGTCGGTGCCATTTGCTTTGTTGTAGGCCCTGATGAGATCATTGGCGATCTTGAACCCATCAACCGCTTCCTGATCGCCCCGGATCAGAAAATTCAATTTGTGGCGGGGACTTGAGCTGATTTCTTTGAGCAGGTTTACAAAGTCTTCACTCTGATTCAAAGAGGCGAGAGGAATCGCGACGGGATCTTTTGTTAAACTCCGGTGAATGTAGGCGGCCTTCGCGCCGATCTCGACAAAGTAGGGCTTGCTTGTGCTGCTTGATCCCACACCTGTCACACGGAGAGCGGCAGGTTCGGGTGGAAGTTTCCTTCTGGCGATCTCCTCCTCTTTTATTTTGATCTCATCCTGTAACTTTTTGTGATCCTCTTCGAGCTGCTTGTTGGTTTGAACCAGCAGATTGTATTGATTGATCAACTCAGTCCGTGATTCTTCAATCACCTCCTGATTGTCGAGCATATCCTTCAGCATCTTCAGTTTATCGCGCGCAGCGATCGTATCCTTGTTCTGTTGGATCAGATTCTCGATCAATTGCTTGAGATCATCCAGTTTCTCCTGGTCCTTTTCCTTCTCCTTTTCGAGGTCCATGTACTCCTGAGCCCGAACGACCTCCTCAGGTGTGACGCCCTCCGCTTTATTCATCGAGATGAGGGTAATCACCACGATGATGAGCGTCAGGCACCCAATGATGGAGACGAGAATGCTGAGGAAGGGGAATAAATTCACCCCGCCGCCGTCTTGTTTTCGTCTTCCCATAATATGTTAAAACCGTCTCCTGTTCTAAAGCGTCACGAACTCAGCGGCCAAACCAGCCTTTTTTCTGAACCTGCACGGTCTTGCCGTTCAAATCTTTGAGAACCTCGTTCAAATTGTTGATCCCTTCCGACAGACCACCAACTTGCCGGGTAATCGCACTGACAGATTCCAGACGAATCTTGTCGAGCGACTTGAAAAAGTCTTCGTCCAGCTTCGTTTCGTAACGTTCAGCCCGTTTCCCGATGGCTTCGAGTTGTGTTTCGACGGCAGTGGCGACTTTTTCGTATTGTTTGGTCTGATTCGCCAGACTCTCGGACATCCCTTTCTGGGTTTTTGAGAACTTGCTCATGATGTCGTTCTGGCTGGCTGAAATCGCATCAGCAATCGCGCTCAGGGTGCCGGCGTCCGTGGTCATCCCCGCATTGGCGCCCCCGTCGTTGAGACGTTTCAACAAGTTGTCGATGCAGTATTCGTCAACATCGGTCACGAGATCGTCTTCCGAGCTTTGCAGTGAAGCCGCCGGGAAACTGAGGATAATCGAAAAGACCAACGCGAGAAGCGTCGTGTCGAACGCAGAACCCATCTGCGCCAAAACCGGTGTCAATGCTTCGGTCAACGCTGAGGGATCTCCTCCGCCGGCGGAAAGAACTTTATCGAAGCCGCCGATCGCACCACCGATTCCGACCACCGTTCCGATGAAACCCATGATAGGAATCGCCCAAAGAAGAACTTTTACGATGGAATAGGAGCCCACAACCTTATTGGCATCGACATCCGATTGCGATGTGATCATCTGGGCAACTTCCGGGTTGTTCTGACGGATGTAGAAGAATTCCAACGCCTTACGAATGCGGTTCACGATGTAGGTATTCCGAAGCGGTTTCGGGAAATTGATGATGTGATCATGGAATTCCTTCAAATTCTCCGGCTTGATTTCGTCATCAATATCCCTCGGCAAAGCCTGCAACAACATTGCCCGACGCTGTTTGCGGATATTCATGGCTTTCAAAATCAGGATGCCCACACAGAAAAACATCAGGAAAGTCGTCGCGATTTGGGTGTTACCCCGGTCCAGGAAAAGCTCTCGAAGATAAGTGAGGACATTGTGTGCGACTTCTTTGTTCTCACGCTCAGGCAGGAGCATCATCACGAGATACCAGAAAAACGTGCCGCCAACTCCAATCCCTGCCGCGATCCAAATGTTGAAAACCGAAGGGTGAGGGCCGTGCTCAACAGCGCTCAGATTCAATTCAGGCAGATGACTCTGCTCATATTCCTCCTCCTCGTAATGTTCTTCCGCTGCGCCATCAGGTTCCGGCGGAGCTTCGATTTCCGGAATCTGGATTTTAGTGCTGCATCCGGGACATTTCACCGTTTTACCGGAAAGCTCCGGCTCAGCCTGAAGTGTGATGCTGCAAGTGGGACAGACGAAATTCATAGGTTTTGTCTAGTATTGGTATTTTTTATGAAAATGTGATCGCAAAAAATGCGTATCTGTCAGGATTAGCGGCGATTGGGGAAATTTTCCAGACAAAAACACGTCTTTGATATTTCAATTCCCGTGTTTGAATAGCATCTGCTGACAACACCCCTGTAATTCAGCTCCCGAAACACACACAATGAAACTACGGCAGTCATCATCTGTCATCATCGCTCTGTCCGCAGTCGCGCTGTTGATGTCATCATGTGGCCAGCGGGTCGTGGTGAAGCAAAAGATCGGCGCGCTGACCGTAAAACCGGTCAATCTCGTCGAAACACGCAAGGCCTGGGAGCGTATTCAGGAAGGAACGGCCACTCCCATCGAACGCAAAGCCTACAACGATGCCGTCGATGCGGTGGTTTTGAAGATCGCGGGTAAATCCATGCCGGATTCCGACGATGTGGAAATCAAACTGCGCTCCTTCAGTCAGAAAATAAATGTGGAGCTGGATCCTGCAAAAAAAGGGGATCTCGATCTTAGAAATCACGATCAGCTGTTCGTATCCGACTTCACTCGCATCAAGAAAGGGTTGCAGGGACGAACCACCACGCCGGGAATCGGCGCACCATTAGCCCTTAAGGTTGCCCCTTCAGATAGCGATCCCTTTATTGCACCGGAGGGATTGTGGCGTCCAGCCACCGCGATTTTGGAGTTCAACGGGGACCCGGAAGTGGCGAACCTGGTCATCTACGACCCGCTCCAGCGAAAGGATATCGAGATCAATGGAAACACATTCAATCTGGAATCCGATTTCTCTGTTCCTCTTGCCACCGGGTTCGCCAAGCGTGATCGCCAGTTGTTCCACCTGCCCGCAATGCTTCATTTCGAAAAGTTCGAAAAGAAACTCGGTCTCATCAGGCTGACTCCCTTCGATCCAAAGAAGAAGCCGTGCATTCTCATTCACGGACTTAAGTCCAGCCCGGCAACCTGGAAAAACACCCTCAATCAACTCCTGTCCGATCCAGTTCTGCGGGAGAAATATGAATTCTGGAATTATGGATACCCGACCGGGGCTCCCATCCCTTATTCAGCGATGCGATTGAGGCAGGACATCGCCAAAATGCGCGAATACAGAGTCCAACACGGCGCTACAGACCGCGATATGATTGTCGTCGGCCACAGCATGGGCGGCCTGCTTGCCAAGACGCTGACTCAGTCCAGCGGCGACGAAAATTGGTTCCGGCTTTTCAATAAACCCGCCAACGAACTGGATATCCCGGCGGAAGACCGGGAGTTGCTGGAAGACATGCTCTATTTCCAGCCGGTTGAGGGCGTCACCAGGGTCGTCTTCATTTCCACCCCGCATCGAGGCAGCGACATGGCGCAAAATCCCGTCGGCGCCCTGACATCGACGCTGATTGATGTGCCTCAGCGGCTGGTGAGGATTTCGGCGTCGCTGTCGGCCAACTCCTTACGTGATTTGACGCCGCTCGGGCGCATCTTTGCTGCCCGTCCACCAACCAGCATCGATACCCTGCGGCCGGATTCTCCGATGCTGACGCTTCTCGATCAGATGCAGCTCAGCCCCGGGGTGAGATACCATTCCATCATCGGAATTAATTGCGCCAAAGATGCCCCCCGCCAAAAATGGACCGACACTCTGGTTCCATACACCAGTGCATCGATCGAAGGCGTCGAGTCAGAATATATCGTCCCCCATTGCAAACACTCCGCGCACACTTCAGATAAAGGAATCGCTGAGCTCCAGCGGATTTTGCACCTCAACATTGGGCAGAGCGCTCCTCCCAATGTCGTGAGGATATTGAACCAAAAGCACGTTCATCCCGCCGGGGGCGATGACTAAAAGTTCTTAGGTGAGAGGTGAGGCGAAATACCCCACATCGGAAATCATGGTGTGAGTCGGGAGCTGGCCCAATGTTTCTTCAGGCGTTTGCCAAGCATCGGAAAGAATGGAATCTCCCGGAGAGACATTTCAAAAGGAGCTTCATCCAAAAGAGATAGAAAAACCCACTTAAGTGAGGATTTCAAAATGACCTGACCGGTCAAAGAAATGGCTGCGCTCAGCGGAGCTGTTTCAATTTAAAATTCAAATTTTACCCTTTAAAATTCTCCTTTCGGTCAACCATTGTAACGGCTATGTCAGCAAAATTGTGTAAACGGTGTTTTGCTTTTTTAGAGTTGGTTAGCATTTGCGCCTTCCAACAGGATC
>JBLWYI010000025.1:0-74021 GCA_048267005.1 Verrucomicrobiales bacterium
CTTCCTGCCGCGAGGAACCTCTTCCGCGAGAGAAAGACGACCTTCCTGCCGCGAGGAACCCCGTCCGCGAGAGAAAGGCGACCTTCCTGCCGCGAGGAACCTCTTCCGCGAGAGAAAGACGACCTTCCTGCCGCGAGGAACCTCGTCCGCGAGAGAAAGACGACCTTCCTGCCGCGAGGAACCTCGTCCGCGAGAGAAAGACGATCTTCCTGCCGCGAGGAACCTCATCCGCGAGAGAAAGACGATCTTCCTGCCGCGAGGAACCTCATCCGCGAGTGGATGATGACCATTGCACCGGCTCGAAGCTTGTCCGTGAGAGAATGATGACCATTGCACCGGCTCGAAGCTCGTCCTTGAGAGAATGACGACCTTTGCACCGGCTCGAAACTCGCCCTTGAGAGAACGACGACCTTTGCACCGGCTCGAAACTCGTCCTTGAGAGAACGACGACCTTTGCACCGGCTCGAAACTCGTCCTTGAGAGAACGACGGCCATTGCACCGGCTCGAAGCTCGTTCGCGAGAGAACGACGACCATTGCACCCCATTTTTGGGGCTTTTGCTTTGGAAAAGCGGCTTTCGCCCCTCACCTGCTCGCCGCGTCGCGTTATCACGCCCTGAGGTTTTGCAATTTTGCCCTAGCCAGAAAACCAAATCGGTCTATCATTTAGCAATGTTGAGATTCAGTCTCAACAATCGCCTTCCTGATGAGATTACATCGCAGCAGTAAAACAACGACAGACGCAACACCCCTCCTGAAGTGGCCTTGCGGGATTGCTGCTCGTGTGTTGCGCCTGGAAGGTGATGATGAATTCAAAAACCGGCTTCGCGAGCTGGGCTTGTGCGAGTCAGCTCAAGTCAGCGTGCTGCAAGTGAACGGTTCGGTGCTCTGCCAGGTTCAGAGCTCGCGATTTGGGCTGAGCAGATCAGCTGCGGAAGCGGTTATTGTCGGCGAGATCGCTTAATTCCCCAAATTTCAGAAATGACGTTAGCCGAACTTCAGCCCAATGACGTGGCCATTATCGAGGAAATCCAGGATGGTGACCTCGGAGTTAAAGCCATGCGACGGTTCCGTGAGATGGGCCTCACGAAAGGAACCGAGCTTCGAATGATCCGGCGCGCGCCGTTGAATGATCCCATCGAGATTTCGGTGAGGGGCACCCTGTTCTCAATTCGAGGGGAAAACGCGGAACACATCATCGTTTCCAAAAAAGATTAAGACTGATTCTACGAAATGGCGGCAACAACGGGGCAGCAGAAATTCGCACTGGTCGGGAATCCCAATTCAGGGAAGACGACTCTTTTCAACGCCCTGACGGGCCTGCGACAGAAGGTCGGGAACTACCCCGGGGTGACCGTCGAGAAGAAGGAGGGAATCGCCATCGGGCAGCACGGCGAAAAGATCGGCATCATCGATCTGCCGGGCGCCTACAGCCTTGATCCCGCCTCTCCTGACGAAGCCATTCTCCGCGACGTTCTTACCGGTGCCCGAAACGATACCCCGCAGCCTGAAGCCGTCATTTGTGTGGTGGATGCCAGCAATGCGGAGCGCCACCTTTATCTCGCCACTCAGATATTGGAGTTGGGACTGCCGACGATCATTGTTTTAAACATGACCGATGTGGCGGAAGCCCGCAGTATCCGGCTGGATCCGGAAATCCTGAGTGAACGTCTCGGCGTGCCGGTGATTCCGATGCAGGCAAACACCCGGCGGGGGCTTCCCGAGCTGCGGATCGCCATGAGCTCGGGAGACCTCAAGCCCAGTGATCATAAAGTACCGGTGCCCGGGGATTTGCAGAAGATTGTAGAGAAAGCCAGTCTCGAACCTGATGAGAAGGCCGGCTCCGGTCTGGAAATGGAGCCGTCCGACGAGGAACGCGAGATCTGGGCGGAGCAACTCATCACCGCGCGGTATGAAGCCGTGCAAAAGCTGGTGGATGACGCAGTGGATCGCTCCCAGTCCCCTTCTGAGACCGGGACGGACAGGATTGATTCCTGGTTGCTGCATCGTTTCTTCGGTCCGGTGATTCTTATCGGGATTCTCGGTATCCTTTTCTACAGCATCTTTACCTGGGCGAGCATTCCGATGGATGCGATCGACGCGGGATTCGGCTGGCTGAGTGACACGGTGAAGAATGCCATGCCGGAAGGTGATCTGCGCGACATGCTCACCGACGGTATCATCAGCGGAGTCGGCGGTGTGGTGATTTTCCTGCCGCAGATTCTCATCCTGTTCTTTTTCATCGGGCTGATGGAAGACACCGGCTACCTCTCGCGGGTCGCCTTTATCATGGACCGGGTCATGGCGAAAGTCGGCCTCAATGGTCGTGCTTTTATCCCGATCTTAAGCGGCTATGCCTGCGCTATTCCGGCAATCATGAGTACCCGGACGATCGAGAATCCGAAGGACCGCCTTATCACCATCATGGTGGCACCGTTCGCGAGCTGCTCGGCGCGTCTGCCGGTGTATCTCATGATGATTGCGGTGATGATGCCCGGCGTCTCACCGATGGGAAAAGTCGGCCTGATGTTGGGCCTCTACCTCATCGGCACACTCGCGATCTTTATCTTTGCCTGGATCTTCAACCGAGTTCTCCGCCACGGCGAGCGCACCCCGATGATCATGGAGCTACCGGGTTACAAAGCTCCGAACCTGAAGGCAGTTCTCATGCACATGTGGACGCGGTCCAAGATTTTCCTGCGCCGCGCCGGAACGATCATTCTGGGTATCTCCATTCTTCTCTGGGCTGCCCAAACGTATCCCAAGATGCCCGATGCTGATCCTGCCGACCAACAGGCGCAGAGCTATGCCGGTCGACTCGGAAAAGCCATCGAACCCGTCATCAAACCACTCGGCTACGACTGGAGAATCGGGATCGGAGTGGTGGCCAGCTTTGCGGCACGCGAGGTTTTTGTCAGCGCGATGCAGATCACCTTCCACGTGGAGGAATCCGAAGGCGAAGAGGAGGAAGCCACCTTTACCCGCACCCGGGATCGTCTGGCCTCAGCCACGCGGGACAACGGCGAGCCGCTTTTCACCCCGCTGGTTTGTCTGAGTCTGATGATGTTTTACATCTTCGCCCTGCAGTGCGCCAGCACCGTGGCCATCACAAAACGAGAGACAAATTCGTGGAAGTGGGCCGCTTTCCAGTTTGGATACATGACGGTCGTGGCCTACCTCGCGGCGCTGATTGTATTCCAGGGGGGGAAACTCCTCGGATATACCTAGCAAACTGAAAACATGAACGCAGAACTTCAAAGCATCATCGCCATCGCGATCATCGCGGTGACGGTTCTTGTGTTCGCCGTGAAGACTGCGATACGGATTCGCAGGCACCGGCAGAATCCTGATTCAGCAGATTGCGGCGGTGGGAGCTGTGGTTGTTCGGCCAAGTTCAAGCCACCGGTAAAGTGATCCACGATCCAACAGGGTTGCCTCATCGATCAGACCCTGTTGCCTCGTAACGAAACAAGACCGGGAAAGTCACCTTTTTATGATTCCAGGGTGGTCTTTCCTGTCGGCTCTGGTATGAGGATGTGATGCGTATTCAATTGCCTTTTCTTTCCATTCTTATCGCTGTCGGCAGTCTCTCGATCTTGCAATCGGTGAGCGCAAAAGATTTCCACTGTGCCCCCGAAGCAGCCGGAACCGGTGACGGATCGACCCGGGAAAACGCGATGGCGATGGGATCAATAAACGACACCTTCAACGACGTCATGAAGCCGGGAGACCGGATGTTACTCGGCAGCGGAACCTACGAAGGACTGACGCTTCATTTGAAACAGGGCGGCGTGCCCGATCAGCCAAAGACGTTGATGGGAGTCGACACGGGGAGCGGTCTTCCTGTAATCAAGGGAACGTGGTCAATTGATCAACCGACCAAAGGAGACAAGGCGATCCGAGTCGACGGTGGTGCCTCCCACATCAGCTTTAAGGATTTCCGTATCGAGAGCTTTGTCTTTGGTGTCGTCGTCACTGAAGCGGAGGAGACCAAGACGACCTCACAGCTGAAGTTTTCCAACATCGATATGGGGCAGCTGCGGCATGGGTTTTACGTGGAGGATTGTACGGATATGACGCTGGAGGACTGCGATCTGATCGGCTACAGCAAGCATGGGTTCCGGTTCAACGGCGGCTGCAAACGCGTGCGGCTGACCCGGTGCGTGGCTGACTGCTCGGCGGGCGACGCCGAGTGGGAGAAGAAGACGGAGCTGTTCCCCTTCGGCTTCATCGTGAATCAATCCGACCGCGAGCAGTCTGATTTTGTCTTCGAGGATTGCGTCGCTAAGAACAACATGATGCCGCTCCAGAAGACAAAGTACAAGAACGGCGATGGTTTCGTGGTGGAGAGCTCGACCAGCAATGTGGAGTTTATCCGGTGCCGTGCGATCCGGAATCAGGATGGCGGGTATGACTTGAAAGTGAAGGATGTGAAGATGCAGGACTGCGTCGCCCTCGACAACTCCCGGGGATTCCGGGTGTGGGACACAGGCAGCCTTTCCAACTGTATCGTGGGCCGCGGAGGCACAGGCATATGGGGCAACGGTGGAAGGCTCACGGTGGAGCGAAGCACGCTGTTCTCGCTGACCAACACCGCGGTGCTGACCGACGACCGGTCGCACGACGCGATCGTCCTGAAGAACTGCATCATCGCCTCAAGCAAAGTGGCCAGTCGCAAGACTTCCAAAGGCCGGACGGTGTTGGAAGACACTCTGATCTCGGACATGGAGGGCGCGACAGCCGAGGTGAAGTTTGTGGAGCCGACTCCGGAGTGGGAGGGACTCAGCAACGGTATGGACAGCCTTTCGCATCCCGAGTTTGGTTATCAATACCCGGGAAAGGATTGAACCGGAAGGCTGACTCGTTGGTTCACTTACATGTGCGTCATGCGTTTCTCCAAAACCGGAGTCTCTTACGCCATGACATCCCGCGTCTTCACTCTCGTTTTCACTGCCGGACTGGTTCTCATTTCGGCCACCGCTTCCGCTGCACCGACTGCTAAAAATGTGCTGCTCATTGTGTCGGACGACTTAAAAGCTTCGGTGCTGGGTTGCTACGGCAATCCGATCTGTGCCACGCCGAACATCGATAAGCTGGCGGCGTCCGGGACCGTCTTTGACCGGGCGTATTGTCAGGGAACTGTTTGTGGCCCCTCCCGCCGTTCTTTCATGCGGAGCCGGTATCAGGACAAACAGGGAATCACCCTGGGAGAGGACTTGATCTCAAAAGGTTACTACTCGGCCCGGGTTGGGAAAATTTTTCACATGCGGGTGCCGGGCGATATCATTGCGGGAACCAATGGCGAGGACGTAGCGACGTGTTGGACGGAGCGGTTCAATGCCCAGGGCCAGGAGGCACACACCCCCGGCAACTACGCGCTGTTAAATAAGAATATTTTCACAACGGATCTGGAGGGACGTCAGTCAACGAAGATGCCATTCAGGATGTTCGTTTCAGTTTCCTATGAAGGTGACGGCTCGGATCAGCCGGATTACAAGGCGGCCGCCAAAACGGTGGAGCTTTTGCGCCAGCGGAAGAAGGATCCCGACACACCGTTCTTTATCGCGACGGGGTTTGTCCGCCCGCACTATCCCAGCGTCGCACCGGAGCAGTACTTCGAGCCTTATCCGCATGAGAAGATTGATCTGCCGCATGTCCCTGAAGACGATCTCAAAGATATTCCCAAGGCGGGCATATCGGGATCGAACTCGAAGAACTTCGGGATCGATCAATACCCGGAAAACCAGCAGCGTATGTGGTCGGCCTACTATGCGACGGTTCAGTTTATGGACGAGCAGGTCGGCAAGATCCTCGATGAACTGGATCAACTTGGGCTTCGCGAGAGCACTATGATCGTGTTTGCCAGCGATCACGGCTATCACCTGGGAGAGCATACCTTTTGGCAAAAGGCGAACCTTCATGAAGAAGTGATCCGCGTTCCACTGATTGTCTCTGCCCCGGGCATGGCCGCGAACCGCAGCGATTCGATCGTCGAGCTGGTCGATATATTTCCGACTGTTTGCGAGCTAACCGGCACGGCGGTTCCGGATTCGGTTGAGGGCAAGAGCCTCGTTCCCGTAATGAAAGATCCGAAGGCGGTGATTCATGACGGAGCCAGGTCGTTCGTGGCTAAAGGGGAATCCCTCCGGACTCCCGGCTTTTCCTATATGCGTTATAAAGACGGATCGGAGGAGCTTTACGACATGAAAGCCGACGCCGCGCAGTACACCAATGTGGCCAAAGATCCAAAGTTCGGCAGCGTTCTCGAGGAGCATCGCAAGTTGCTGGAATCAAAGCAATCGCGCTGAATTCTGGCACAATTTGTGCGATTCGCGGTTCTGAAGCGTAATAATAGGTGGCAAACCCATCTCTTTTGCGTATCAGCTTGGAGCAAGGAACCGAAAACAACTCTCTGAATCATGCGAATCGGAATCACAGGCGCCAGTGGCTTCATTGGTAGCGCCATCATCGCGAAAGCCAACGACGACGGACACACCGTAGTCGGCTACTCCCGTAAGGCGGGGAAAATTATCCCGGGCACAGAGGAAACCCGTGATTACTCGGATCCTGAGCACGCGGATTATTCCGGTCTCGACTCCATCATTCATCTCGCAGGGGAATCGATCCTGGGGATTTGGACGGAGGGGAAAAAGGAGCGGGTCATGGACAGCCGGGTTCAGGGGACGGCAGCGTTGGTTCGCGGGCTGAGGGACATGGAACCCGCCAAGCGACCTAAGTCATTGGTTTGCGCCTCGGCTGTGGGGTTTTACGGCGAACGCGGCGACGATGTTCTGGATGAGGAATCTGATCGCGGGTTTGGGTTTCTGGCCAAGGTGGTCGTGAACTGGGAAGCGGCGGCTCAAAAAGCCACCGACGATTTTGGTCTCCGGGTGGCGATGCCACGGGTGGGTTTTGTATTGGGACGGAACGGGGGAGCCCTGCCGATTTTGAAACCGCTCTTCAAATGTTGTCTCGGCGGAAAGCTGGGATCAGGGAAGCAATGGATGCCCTGGGTTCACATCGATGATGTGGCGCGGATCTTTCTCAAGTGCGTAACCGACCAGTCGATCCAGGGCCCCTTGAACTGCGCCTCTCCAAATCCCGTGACGAACAAAGAGTTCACACGGGAGATGGGAGACGCCCTGCACCGGCCGGCGTTCCTTCCGACTCCGGCGTTTGCATTGAAGCTCCTGCCCGGAGGGATGTCTGAGATGTTTCTGAATAGCCAGCGAGCCGATCCCGAAGTTCTCAGGATCCACGAATATGACTGGAAGTTTCCCGACCTCGGCGAAGCACTCCGGGACCTGCTCAATAATGGATATTAGAGCACCGCGCCAGACTGGCGATTCCTCTCAGCCGTGGTAAATTTCGAAAACCCTATGGCTGCTCCCCAAAATATTATCGGAATCGTTTACGATTACGACCAGACGCTGAGTCCTACTTACATGCAGGACGAGGTCCTGTTCCCCCAGTTCGGCATCAATCCGGGCGAGTTCTGGAAGCGGTGCAAGACACTGGTCGAAGATCAGGGGTATGAGAGCGAGCTCGCTTATCTCAAAGCGATGCTCGATTACCTGGAAATCGATCGCCCTTCGAATGCCGATTTGGAAAAGCTCGGCAAGGATCTGAAGTTTTTTGACGGTCTGCCGGAGATGTTTGAGGAAATGGAAGGCCTGCTTTCCGCCGAGCACCGGGCGATGGGGGTGAAGATTGAGCACTACATCGTTTCCAGCGGGATCAAGACTCTGATCGACGGCAGTAAATTGAAGCCCTATATCCACGAGGTCTTCGGATGCGAGTTCGCCGAAGACGAAAGCGGACGCATTGCATTTCCTAAACGCGTCATCAGTCACACCGCAAAGACCCAGTATCTCTTTCGTATTAACAAAGGCATGTTGGATTCTCACGATGACGTGAACGATCACATGCCTGAGGAACTTCGCCCGATCCCGTTCCAGAACATGGTCTATGTCGGTGACGGCCCGACTGATGTCCCGTGTTTCACGGTGATGAAGAAATTCGGCGGCCAGGCAATTGCGGTTTACAATCCGAACGACGAAACCCGGTCCAGTTTCCGCAAAGCGTATCAGCTCTCCGGCCCGGCTGACCGCATCAAGTACATCGCACCGGCGGACTACCGGGCGGGCAGTCATCTCCGATTGTTGCTGGAGGAAATGGTAACTGACACCGCGAACCGGATTGTGGCGCGGCGTCTACGCGAGCTCAGCGAAGCGACTGTCGCAGCGCCGACTCATTGAGTGGCCACTGGACTGTTGCCAATCAATATATCTTTCAGCTTAACAATGGCGTCTCTATGCCCCACTGCTTTGCTGTGGTTAAAGGGCACAATGGTTTCGGAATCCGCATCGTCCAGATGGCTGCTCCAATACTCGACAATTCCGTCGCTGCCCTCTGAGATCGGCTTTTTGCGTCCCCTGTCCCCGATGATGCTGTGAACTTCCACAGCATGGCTGTTGGGGAGTTCCATCATGATTTTCAAAGTCGGCTGATGCGGCGAAAGTGAATGAACACTGTCCAGCTTTCCCTCCCCGAGCTCAGCATAGCCTTCTGTGAAAACACCCGGGTTCTGACGCGAAATCCTCTGGTAAAAAGCGGTGAAGTCGACAGGGGGATCGACAAGTCTGCGTCCCAGTTTACCAAGCGGGCCATCAGCGAAGTCACTTCCCCGATGAGGCACGGCGATATAAACCACACGTTTCACGTGCGTCTCAGGTTCCCAGTAAAATGCATTCTTCAATGACTCCCTGTCCTTGGGATCAAGTTCAAGTTTAGCGAGCGGCTTCTTGAACGCCGCATCCCAAAACACCTCACCGGGACGAGTGATAAGACTGCGAGTGACCAGCCCTCCCATACTGTGAGCGACCACCGTGGTGCTTTGCATCGCGGGATCATCCAGCCCGGGATCCAATAACAGTCGCAGGTCTCGCAACTGCCCCCGAAGAATCCGGCCGGAATACAGCGCCGGGGCTGATGTGTTGTAGAGGTAGTGCCAGATTTGGTAACGTTCGCGGAATTCCGGTTCCGCCCAAAGTCGATTGCTCACATCCGCCCAAATGACAGGGGAACTGAAAAGCCCGTGGATCATGATGACCGGCTCTTTTGCGGGATCGTAGGCCTCCATCAGATAGAGCTGCGGCTCACGTTTCGGCTCCGGCACGATGGCATCGAGAAACCCGATCGTCTTCAATTCCCCCAGGCGCTCCAGCAGCCCCGCCCAGGAAATTGAGAAGTCAGCAGCGAGCGGTGATTCCTCTCCATCGATCGTCACCGTTTCATTCCGCAAACAACACAACAGACTGATCTCCAATTCCCGGCTGCCATCGGAGCGCCTCTTATCTTTCGTGATCACTGCGGTGACTGAGCGTGAAATACCTTCAGGTGGGTAGAATTTCTCAATAGGAAACTCCCCCTCGTTCTCTCTCATCGCCAGAAGTGGCGCACCAATCCCATCACGCCGATACCGGTCGATTCGCTTGACTTTGAAATCCGCCGCTGAACGGATTTCGCTGAAATATTCCAGACCGTATTCAGCCGGTCCATCCCCGACGAATCGAATGTGATATTCCCGGGGGGTGCCGTTATCCCGAACTGTCACCGTCCCTTCATTGGCATAATCCCTCGCTTCGGCCCAACATTCAACAAATGCCCCCAATGCAAGTTTTCCATCTTCAGTCCCTTGATCTTTCAGGGCTTCGATCAGGAGGTCACCGAAAGTTTCGTCATCGTACTTTGATTTGATATTCCCAAGTGAAACAGTCTGCAATGCCGCCGGGGCGATTGCACACGACGACAACAGCGCTGCTGAAGTCAGGAGCGTGACTGCACTGAAAACTGTATTCGTGATCATTGCATCGGAAAACACACGGTCGTCACCAGATCCCTTTCCGGAGTTTCCTGCGGTTGGTTTTCATAGCGCTCGAAAGGCAGGGCCGTTTTACTCTGTTTGAATGCACCACTGCGCGCCCGCATAATCCCTGCCGACCAGGCATTTCCCAAATGCCGGTATGGCCCCGTGAGTGTAACCGAGTAGGCCTGCGATTCCGGAATTTCCATTATCGAAAACTCATCGGACAAGTCATCGGGAACATTTGATACCGGAAATCCAGTTGTGTAGGCAACCCGTCCTTTGACGGGATCCCACCTGTGATACACCGACAGCAAGCCGCCTGTTTCCCCCACACCGCTGGATTCCTTCCACGCCTTGATCCGCTCAATGTCATTCGACATTACGTCGCCCAACTCACTGATGGCACACTCGGTTTTGATCCCCACGAGTTGATAGGGGCCGGCCTTCGTTTCACCGAACTCCAGACTGAAGGGGACTTCTCCGAGCTCAACTAAATCCTTCAGCATCAAAAGCCCCCGCTCGTAATCCATCCCGATATATGCCTCCATCATCTTTTTCATGAAGAACATGAAAAACGGAAGTGAGCTGTCCATCGTCCAACTCACCCGGGTTTTACCGTTTCCTGCCGACTCCAAATCGAACCGGAACTTCGCTTTAGATTTCCACGGCTTCAAAAACAGCAGGTCATACTGAATCCATTCATTCGTCGCCTCGCTGATGATTTCGATTTCACCAGCCCCTACGTAGCTGCCTGACCAGGTGTATCCTTTCCCGTCCCCTGCGAAGTTCAACGTTGCGGTTGGTTCAGCGACCAGCCAGGGAGACCACTCGGGCCACGTTTGAAAGTCGCGAAGCACATCAAAGACTTGCGCGGCTGAAGCATCGATCTCGATCGATCGTGAAATATGTATCGCTGGCATGATTGAAAAACCCTGTCTGACGAGACGCGATCGTCAAGCAAAGTAAATTCTGAATTTGTGGATTCCCTCTTGCCTTTCCCCCTTGTTTTTCCCACCTTCCCGCGATGGCCGAAGACTCTGTTCAACCCAAAACCCGCTCGCTAGGAAACCGTATCGGATTCTGGCTCGGGCCGATCGCATTCTTTTCGATCCTGTTGTTCGGGAATTTCGATCCGGATAATGTCATGGTCACAAGGATGGCTGCCGTTGCGGTCTTGATGGCGATTTGGTGGATCTCCGATGCCATTCCGCTCGCCGCAACGTCCCTTCTACCCCTGATTTTATTCCCTGTGATGGGAGTCATGAAAGGGAAAGAGGTCGCTCCGGTCTACATGAACTACATCATCTTCCTCTATCTGGGAGGGTTCATGATTGCCCTTGCGATGGAGCGCTGGAATCTCCACAAGCGGATCGCCCTCAGTATTATCCGGGTGGTGGGTTCGCAACCCTCCCGCCTGGTTTTGGGATTCATGCTCGCGACCTCATTTCTTTCGATGTGGATTTCAAACACCGCAACCACCATCATGATGCTCGCCATCGGGCTGGCAGTAATCAAGCAGGCAGAAGCTTCCTGCGGTCGTAAGAATACAAAAAACCTCTCAGTCGCCCTTCTACTCGGGATCGCCTACTCCGCCAGTATCGGTGGCGTCTCCACCCTGGTGGGCACCCCGCCGAACCTCGCTTTGGTTCGGATCTTTGAACTCAGTTTTCCCGCAGCGGCCGATGCCGGCTATCTCATTTCCTTCGGGCAATTCATGCTGCTTGGCATTCCGATCACACTCGCCATGTTGGCCATTACCTGGTTCGTCCTGACCCGGCTCTGCTTCCGCTCCTCTGAAGATCTCGAGCTCGCCCCGGAGGTGATCGAAAGTGAATACAAAAAGCTGGGCGCTATCACTTACGAGGAAAAAATCGTTCTCGGAATATTTGCCGGAACCGCCCTTCTTTGGATCTTCCGTGCCGGCTTAAACTTTGGCAGTTTTTCAATACCGGGATGGACCACGTTCCTCCCCTTCGGAGAGTATATTGACGATGGAACCATTGCAGTAGGGATGGCACTCATCCTTTTCCTCGTTCCGGCCCGCCGCACCGACGATCAAACAACAACCCATCATTCCCTTCTCGATGCCGGGGTATTCAAAAAAGTCCCATGGCACATCATCCTGCTCTATGGCGGCGGCTTTGCTCTGGCAAAAGGGTTTCAGACATCCGGCCTCACTGTATGGGTCGGGAGTGGATTTCAAGGTCTTGAGGGCACTCCGCCCGCCATCCTGATCGGCCTGATCTCACTCACCATCACATTCCTCACGGAACTGACCTCCAACACGGCAACCACAGAAATGATCCTGCCGCTTTTGGCGTCCATCGCGGCAGCTGCCAAGATACATCCACTGATGCTCATGATACCGGCAGCATTGTCCGCCTCTTTTGCCTTCATGATGCCCGTGGCCACCCCTCCCAATGCCATCGTCTTCTCAAGCAATCGGATCAAGATCGCTCAGATGGTGAAAGCGGGGATCATTTTGAACCTCATCGGTGTCGCCGTGATTACGATAGTCTTTCTTCTCATCGGACAATCTGTATTCCAAATCGATCCCGAAGCTCTCCCCGAATGGGTCACCGTTCAGCCCCCGGCTGCGGCCCCGGCTAAATAACTTGTTTCGTCAGTCAGCATCCCAATCCTGAACAAAGGCAAGGAGCCTTGGGTAGAACTCCTGAAAGTCAGCCTCCATCGCTTCGAAATTCTCCTCCAGTTCTGATATCGAATTCCGAATTGGGACAAGGATTGGAGAGCGATGGGAAATACGGTAGAGCGCGTGATCAATGCCTGAAATGGATTCGTAGGAGATCAACCATCCCTCCGATTCCATCAGCGCGAGGACTTCCCTGGCTTCGTGGGGAGCCTCGTCCATCACAGACCGGAGGTCATCGTGGCATTCAGCAATGAAATCGACCACAGTTCGCGAAGGTTCAAACTGTGCCCAGTTCTTGATCAGGAAATGATCATAAAATACATCGACAACAATCCCTGCAAACCTCCTCAAGTTGGGCGACAGACGGTCTCGACTTCGTTTCCACGCCGGATCAGAATCGGTGAACGCATCGACATGCCGATGCATTTTGATGGCATGCCAGATCTCCGGCGAAAAACGGTCGTCATCCGGCAGTCCCCTCACAAAATCGCCCAGCAGATTGCCCAAACGAGACTCCGGAGTCGGATCGGCTACATGCAAATGGGCTAAGAAATTCATTACTCTTGAAACGGGTAGCCACCCTAGACAAAGGAAGGCCGCCCTCCTATCAAAAAGTTACGTTCGATTTAAGCGAAGACGAAAAATGACTCATTCAATCCTGCCCGGCCTCTTTTTCCTGTAGAGAACGTGACGTCTATGGTCGCTTCCCACGGGAACTTCAGGGTGGTCAAAATCGCCCTCATAATCCCGCTCAAATCCAAGACGCTCCATCAGACGGATCGACCGGATGTTTGATGGTGTCGTAAACGAAACAATCTCTTCAAGCTCAGCTTTTGAGAATCCATAGTCGATCGCTTCCCGGGCTGCCTCATACGCAATGCCCCGTCCCCAAAACTCTTTTCGCAAACGCCACAGCACCTCCGTGCAGGGCGAAAACGACAGCTGCCACCCGGGGGTATGCAATCCGACCATTCCAGCGAAGAGGCCATCAACTTCTACCGCCCAGACTCCCCAGCCGCGCTCAGTAATTTCCTCTCGTATGCGCCCAAAGGTCTCGATAGAATCGTTTCGCGTCATCGGCATCAGGTAACGCATCACTTCAGGATCCGAGTTCATCTCCGCGAACGGCTCAAAGTCAGTTTCCTTCCACTGGCGAAGTATCACAGCACTCATTTGTTAGCAGATCACGAAAACCCTGCGGGCGACATCCAATCTATCTCCCCTTCCTGTAGAGAACGTGCGGACGCAACGGATGCTCCTCCGGAAGAGATGGATGCTGGAAATCATCCAGAGGATCATGGCGAAATCCAAGCCGTTCCATCAACCTCCTGGATCTACCGTTCTCCGCAGTGGTAAATGACACCAGTTGATCCAACTGAAGAACCTCGAATGCATAGCGCTCAGCTTGTTGAGCCGCCTTGAAAGCCACCCCCTGTCCCCAGAACTCTTTTCGGAAGCGCCACCCGATCTCCACGCACGGCATAAACGGAGCCTCAAAAGTAGGTACTGCCAATCCGGTAAATCCCGCAAACCTCCCGTCCACTTCGACAGCCCAAAGCCCCCAGCCGCGGTCCTCAATGACCTGACGTGCACCGTCAAAAAACACCCGTGATTTCTCTCGCGTCAGCAGACTCGGAAAATACCGCATCACGTCCACGTCCGCATTCATCGAAGCAAAGAGATCAAAATCGTCTTCTTTCCACTGGCGCAGCGTAACAACAGGTTCCTTCATATTCCAGCCGACTGGTTTAGGTTTTCGGTGCAGCGTCTCGTTGGCATATAGTTTCGATCTCTGCTCTAATTAACTCTATGAGATTTCCATGTTTTTCAGGAGAGAACTTTGGAGCGGAACTCCAATCATAGCAAAACGGAGGCTTTCTTCTGAGCTCTTCTTTTTCATCTTTGAATCTAGGGAAGATGTGAGCATGCAATTCCGGTTCAGAGTTGCCGAGGATGTCGTAATTCATTCGCTCTGCCCCGGTAACTCTCTGAATAGCGTCACCAACAATCGTCATCTCCACCAGGAAAGTTTTACGATCCTCCATGCTAAGATCATTGATTGACGGGACCACTGGATCTGAAAGCAACAAGCAGTAGCCTTCCAGAAACTGGACATCGCCAATAACAACCCAGCCGGATTGCATGCGCGTAATGACCTTGTCGTTTTTTCCTGCACGTGCGAGTTCCACACGGTCTTTTACCAATGCCATAATAATTCTTTTCCACGGTCAGAGTTATGCCTCACGCTCCCCGGGAGCGCGCTCCGATATCAGGGGTGAGGTTTGAATGTTCATTTGGATTTCCACTTCACGGCGGGTAAAGCAATTCAATTGATTTTTATTGCGCTCCCCACTCATATTTCACATTCTGATTAGGCTAATTAAGAACCGTGATGCAAAATCTACTAAATCTAACACTACCACTAAAACAGGACGAAGCCAGCCAACAGGGACTTCAGGAACTACTGGACGGCTTCGACGAAACCCTCGCGGGCCCTGTGGGCGATGCTTTGAGCGACTCTGATATCGTGCACTTCGCCCGCTTCATTGTCTTCGACAAAAAATACCTGCTGATCTACACCACATTCGATGGTGACCCGCGCGAGTATGCTTTGTTCTTCTGGAACAAACTGAATAAAGTCTTCAAAGCCGCTTACGAATTTGTCGAAGGTGCTCCCACCGGAGACGACTGGACTGTTGACAATTTCCTGGCGTTTAATGCCGTCCCTGAGCATCAGCCGACTCCGTTCTTCACGTTCTCCGCTTATCCGGACACTACGGTGAAGGAGATCAACGGCGAATAACTGATCAAACAGTCACGCCGTGCGTGGCAATCCTATTGGATCGACCGGCGGTTGGCTGCAGAAGGCAGGAATTCTCTCTGCAGCTCCGTCGCCTCCGATCCCGTTTTCTAAATCTCTATAGAGGAATCTGACGTGCCTGATCCACAGCCATCGCTCGATAATATTCAGGGGTTCATTGTCCGCCCGTATACGCATCCCTGTGCCCGGCATTTGCTGTTGGGAATCGGGAACTCCACTGACGGCCGGAATCTGTTGAAGGCGATTGCCCCGATGATCACCAGTGCTGAGCACTGGGGAGACGATAAACCGGGCAACCTGCTGAATGTCAGCATGACCTACAACGGGTTGAAAGCGCTCGAGGTGACTCCGACGATTGTGGACGGGGAAAATTCCTGGGGGAAGAACGGGTTTCCCATGGAATTTCGGAATTCCGGGAAGGCCAACCCGGACTCCACCGGCAAAGCTGACTTCGTCGGTGATTCCGCTCCGGAGAACTGGTGGCCCGGGGCGGCCACAGCGTTCACCTCGGCTGACATCCATTTGATCCTGCATCTGCGGACGCTTGACGAGGAACAGTTGGAAGCGTTCACGGTTCAAATCCGGTCGTTGTTTGATGGTGAGATCACGGAGTATCTCCCAATGGCAGGGGGCAAACCGATCGACAACTATCACTACCCGGAAAAGGGCATGGTTCACTTCGGTTTCAAAGACGGGATTTCCCAACCGCACATCAATTGGCCGGGAGCTGCCCCGCCGTCTCCGGTCTACGACTTCAGGAACTTCCTGCTGGGCTATGCGAATGAAACGCACCAGAGTGCGCCCGGCGGGCCATTCCCCAGAGACGGGAGTTACCTGGTTTTCCAACTGATCTATCAGGATGTCGCTTACTGGAATCGATTCCTGAGAACTGAAGCGGAGAAGCTGGAGGACCTCCCTGAAGTCGAAGACAAGGAAGGCTGGCTGGCGGCGAAAATGTTGGGGCGCTGGCAAAGCGGCACTTCACTGGAGTTCGCGCCGGAGGTGGACGACCCGGAAAAAGCGATGGAGAACGATTTCAACTATTCCGATGATGCGGATGGGATGAAGTGCCCTTTCTCGTCTCACGTTCGGGTGTCCAATCCTCGACACCAGCCTCTGCATGAGAATGCGATGCCGGTGCCCGGATTGATCCGGCGCGGCGCACCGTATGGTCCTCCCCTCGAAGGTGAAGTTGATGACGGCGTCGATCGCGGTCTGATCGGACTTTTCATCTGCTCCAGTATCAGCAGGCAATACCTTAAGATGACGATGTGGATCAATCGCACTGATTTCAGCGACGTCTTTGAAGACCTGAAGGGACAGGATCCGATTCAAGGCAACCGGACGATTCCCAATGTCTCGACGGACTTCATCATCCCGTTCAAGGGGAAAGACATCGTGTTAAAAAACCTGAAATCGTTCGTCAGGACACAGGGTGCGGCCTTTTGTTTTCTCCCCGGCATCGAAACGATCCGGAAACTGGGTGACGGGGAATACAACTAGAGTTGCGGGGATCGAATCGGGTTTGACCTTTTCCCAATGCCGCAACAACATCGGGGATGCTCAATTTTCGTCCCGTCCTCCTGGTCCTCGCGGCTTCCCTCCTTGCCGGATTTTCGCGAGGGGAAAATGACACGGGATCGGCTCACAATTTAATCTTCAAACACAAGCTGGCAGACGGCTGGTATCTCTCGTCACGTAACCTCTTCACATCGCGGGACGGGTTTGATGATTTTTTCTTCGGCTACCTTGATTTGAATCTGGGATATGAGCTAGGGGACGGCTGGGCGGCCGAAGCCGGCTACCGCCATGCCTGGCTGGAGCTTGGGGGCGACTGGCGGGACGAGTACCGGCCGTCGGGGATCCTCAGTTATCGAACCAAACTCGGCGAGTGGTCTTTTTCCAACCGGCACCGTCTGGAATACCGGACTTTCGAAAGTGGCAGTGGCGCCAACGACCGGATCCGTTACCGGAACGAGACGCGGCTGATTGCCCCGTGGGAATTCGGGCCGATGGATGCGAAGTTTTTCGTGGAGGAGGAAGTTTTTTATGAATTCACCGATGACCGTTTCAACTTCAACTGGTTCACCTACGGGATCCGCTGGGAACTCCAACCGGGAGTCATCGCAAAGCTGGGCCATCGCTGGCAGGCATTCAAGATGGGAGATGAATGGAGTCACCGCCATCAACTGGTGACGGGGGTGCTGTTCTTTTTCTGACCGGTGGTGTTGCCCCTGTGGGCCGCGTTGATTGACGGTGGACTTGTCGAAATGGCCCTGTTAATTCTGAGGCAAGTTTCCGTCTCAGTGAAGGCTGTCGGGCCGGAAACAATCCGGCGTTTGACCAGCCTGCCCAAACCATGTCCAAAGAAACCAATCACCCGGAAGCATCCAGATCCACACGCCGCATTTTCATTGCCGGGCTTATCACCGTCATCCCACTCTGGATCACCTGGCTGATCATCTCTTTCCTGTTCAAGACGCTCTCGGCAGTGGGCGAGCCGTTCGTCAAATGGACCGCTACCCTGGTGGGACCTAAGTGGCCGTCGGTCAAAGCGGTGCTCTCCAGCACGGTGTTTTCGAACATCGTGGCGGTGCTGTTGGTGGTGATCTTTATCTATATCCTGGGATTTCTGACGAAGGTTGTGGCGGGGCGCAAGTTGATGGCGTTTTTCGAGTCGCTGCTGGATCGGCTGCCACTGGTGCGGGAAGTCTACAGATCTGTGAAGAAACTGACCACGGTTCTGCAGGAAAAGCCGACTGATGATGTGAAACGGGTGGTGCTGATCGATTTCCCCTCCCCTGAGATGAAGACCGTGGGTCTTGTCACCCGGGTTCTCGAGGACGCCAAGACCGGTCGGAAGCTGGCGGCGGTTTATGTCCCCACGACTCCCAACCCGACGTCCGGCTATCTCGAAATCGTGCCGATCGATCGCCTTACCCCGACGGAATGGACCATGGATGAGGCCATGAATTTCATCGTGTCGGGCGGAGCGATTGCTCCGGAGAATATTGTTTACGACAAGCCGGAGGAGTGGGCTCAACCGGAGAAGCCGACGGTCAATATTGCGGATATAGAGCCGGTGAGTGACGAAAATCAGTGAAGCGGGAAGCGAATTTTCCAATCCAACTATCGCTCTCCCAAATCCTCGCAAGACGCTAATTGCACGATCGCTGTTATTTCGCTATGGCTTGGTGACGTCGAACTCCCTACCATGCGATTTTTCCTTGTTCTTGCCTGCCTCATCTCTGTGAACTTTTCTCTCGGCCAGGATGCCGACTGGCCTGTCTACCTCGGGGGGAAGGAAAGGAATCTTTACTCAGACCTGGATCAGGTCAATCGGGATACGGTGTCGAAGCTGAAGGTCGCGTGGACTTTCGACACGGGAGAAAAGGCGGAATACCAGGCCAATAACCTGATCGTCGACGGCGTGCTTTTTACCCCGACGCAGACTCGCAAGGTGGTGGCGCTGAATGGTGCCACCGGAAAGGAAATCTGGACGTGGGATCCGGCAGATGAAAAGACGGGGCCGGGCCGCGCCCGACAGCGTGGACTCGCCTATTGGAAAAATAACGACGGCGGGGAGGCGCGGCTTTTCACGGGAGTGGGAGGTTTCCTCTTTGCGATCGATCCGAAATCCGGTGAAACGATTCGTAGTTTTGGAGAAGAGGGATCGATCAGTCTCGGATCGGGCCTGAATACGCCGGGTGTCATCTATGAAGACAAACTGATCCTGGGCGGCGTCGGCGGGAAAGGTTCGGTGCGTGCATTCAATGTCAGGACCGGGGAACAGGAGTGGATTTTTCATCTGATCCCGCGACCGGGAGAAGTGGGGCACGACACCTGGCCGGAGGATGCCTGGAAAACGGCCACGGGTTTGATGCCGTGGTGTGGTCAGTCGCTCGACGAAGAGCGGGGCATCGTCTATGTCGCAACCAAAACGGCCGAGCCGGATTTTTACGGGGGAAAACGGCACGGGATGAATCTCTTCGCCAACTGCATTCTGGCGCTCGATGCAAAAACAGGGAAGCGGATCTGGCACTTTCAAATTGTGCACCACGATCTGCTGGATAAAGACCTGCCCTGCCCGCCGGTTCTTTTGACTGTGAACCACGAAGGGAAAAAGGTGGATGCGGTCGCGCAGGGCAGTAAGCACGGCCTGCTCTTTGTCTTTGACCGCGTGACGGGCGAGCCGCTGTGGCCGATTGAGGAAAGACCCGTTCAACAATCAGAACTCAAGGGAGAGAAGGCATGGCCAACGCAACCCTTTCCCACAAAACCGGAGCCATTGATGCGACAGAAGTACACAGAAGCGGATGCCTCGAACATTTCACCGGAGACACATCAACTGACTCTGGATCGCATTCGTGCCTCGCCTAATTTCGGTCCCTTCCCGGCACCGAGTCTGAATGAAACGGTGATGTTCCCGGGTTTTGATGGCGGGATGGAATGGGGCGGCGGCGCTGCCGACCCGGAGGGGATTTATTATGTGAACGTCAATGAAATGCCGTGGCTTCTGCAGATGGTGGAGACCCGACGGGCGGACGGATCGGCGTTGGTCCCGGGGGAAAAAGATTACATGGTTTATTGCGGGGCCTGTCATGGGCTGGATCGCAAGGGCAATGCCGCGGCGGAGTTCCCGTCGCTTGTCGACATCGCCAAGCGTAAGACGCTGGAAGAGATCGAACAGATCACCCGTGTGGGCGGTGGTCGCATGCCGGGCTACGCGACGATGCCTGAAGCGAGGCGGAATGCGATTATCAAATATGTATTCAGCAATGGCGCAGCGGCGAAACAATCTGCGAACCGGCAGGAACCGGGCGTCCCTGAGTCGGCTGCAAAAGCGGAGCAACCGGTCGACTATGCCTTCGGCGGATTCCGGCGCTGGCTCGATAGTGAGGGTTACCCGGCGATCAAACCACCGTGGGGAACGCTCAACGCGGTGGATCTTAACACGGGAGAGATTAAGTGGAAGGTAACGCTGGGTGAGTATCCGGAGCTGACGGCGCGGGGCATTCCCCCGACCGGCACCGAGAACTACGGCGGTCCATTGGTCACAGGAGGCGGGCTGATCTTCATCGGTGCGACGGCTGACGAGATGTTCCGCGTATTCGATAAAGACACCGGCGAGGTTTTGTGGAAAACCAAACTGCCGTTCAGCGGCAACGCGACCCCGAGCACTTACATGGTGGATGGTCGCCAGTATATTGCCATCTGCGCCGGCGGCGGAAAATCCGGCAGACCGAAAGGCGGAAGCCTGGTGGTGTTTGCGTTGCCGGAGTCCAATTAAGCAAAATGATTTCTATGGAAGACACTGAAGCGAAGAAGGAACTCGCGGTGGTCACAGGGGCCAGTCGCGGTGTGGGTGAAGCTCTCGCGCTGCGGCTTGCCGAAGAGGGCTGGCGGGTCGCGGCTCTGGCCCGGACTGAAGAGCAGCTGAACGCTCTCGCGACGAAGGCTGAATCGATGAGTGGTAGTATTGTCCCCTGCCCGGTTGATGTGAGCGATGCGAGTGCGATCACCGGGGTGATCAACTCGCTGGAAGCTGAGCACGGGCCGATCGGACTTCTCGTGAACAACGCGGCCATCGTGCAGAACAATCCGTTCGCCGGGCAATCCCTCGACCGGCTTGATGAAATCATCGACATCAATTTGAAGGGAACCATGTATGCGACGCACGCGACGATTCAGCACATGATCCCGAGGAAAAGCGGGAAAATCATCAACATATCATCGGTCGCCGGGGTGCGGGGCATCACCGGTCAGGCAACCTACTGCGCTTCCAAGCACGGGATGGTTGGCTTTGCAGATTCACTGACTCAGGAACTGATTCCACACAACATCCAGGTGGCGACGATCTGCCCGGGGGCCATCGATACGCCGCTGTGGGATCCTGAGACGAATCCTTATCCCGGAGACATTACCAAGACCATCCAACCGGGCGAGATCGTTGATCTGGTGATGTATCTTCTACAGCAGCCCAATCACACGCTCTTCAAAAGGATCGTCATGTTCCCGACGAATGAATGGCATTGAGGCCGGGGTATTAACCGGCGGGGCTTGGGTTCGGAAGACAGCCGAACGCTCAAGGTTTCAACCGATCCTGAAGAACTGTCGGCAGACGCTTGTCGATGGGACCGACAATGCTCACACTCCGGTCGTTGCTCAACTTTTCCCCGGGTGTGCTGCGTCCATTGGCGATCTGCATCTTTAACAGTGACACCATCTTCTCCACTTGGTCGGGATTCCCGGCAGCGAGGTTGTGGTCTTCGTGCGGGTCTTTCGACAGGTCGAACAACTGGACGAAAGGGGCTTTCAGAAGATCGGAAGCGGTGGGTTTCCCGGTGAACTCCTCCAGCGCCTTTGCCCAGGCGACTTCCGGCATGGGATCATTACCCGCTGCATTTTCGGATCGCGCGGGGACACCGCTCCCCGGACAAAGACAGAGTTTCCAATCCCCGTCGCGAACCACAAACGCTCTCACGGACTCCATCACGAGATTCCGGCGGCTACCGGCATTTTTCGGCTTCGTCAATAGCGGCGCAAAGCTGATCGAATCCGGGGCTTCAGCGTCTTCCGTTTCCGTGCCGGTCAGCTCGGCGAAAGTGGCATAGAGGTCGTTGGTGCCTACGAGGGCATCGCAGGTTTCCCCGGCGGGAACTTTCGCCGGCCAACGCGCAATGAGCGGAACGCGGAGGCCGCCTTCGTAGACTGAGAACTTATACCCCCGATGCGGTCCGTTGGAGAAATGGCCGCGGTCTTCGAGCATTTGAATCTGATCAGGTGTCGATTTCAGGATATTCCCGGCATAGGAAGCGGGGCCGTGATCTGATGAGAAAAGAACCAGGGTGTTTTCATCGAGCCCTTTCGCCTTCAAGGCATCCATGACCCGCTTTACAGAATGGTCGACTTCCATGACGAAGTCGCCATACACGCCGAGCTTACTTTTACCCTGCCAGGCCACACCGGGGCTGGTCGGAGTGTGGGGAGCCGTGAGAGCGAGAAACAGGAAGAAAGGTTTTTCCGGTTCCTGTTCGCCGATGAATCGCTCCGCTTCGGTGTAGAAAGTTTCGAGGGCCTCGTGATCCTGAAAGTCTTTCTCTGAAGGCCCGACCCGGTTGAACGCGCTCCATCCTTTCTGCGCGGTGACTTCTCCCTGCCAAACGTTGTTTTTGGCAAATGCGTAGGGAAACATGTCGAGCGATCCCGGTAGGATGAAACTGTCATCGAAGCCAAATTGCACCGGCCCGTACTTCAACGTCTTGGTGAAGTCGACATTGGCGGGACCCTGGGTCTTTCCATCCCGCGTGGTCATGACCGTTCCCAGGTGCCATTTCCCGACATATCCGGTTCGGTAGTTCGCCCGCTTCAACAGTTTCCCCAGAGTGAATTTTTCCGTGCCGGGCCGCGGTCCGACAAAGCCCCAGGGACCGCTGTTTACAAAGGGACCGAACCGCCAGTTGTATCGCCCCGTCATAATCGCCCGCCGGGTCGGCCCGCAATAGGATGCGTTGACGTGGGCATCGGTGAACCGGATTCCCTCAGCAGCCAGGGCATCGATGTTCGGGGTCTCGATGAGGCAGCGATCTCCACCATAGCAATTCACGTCTCCGATCCCGAGATCGTCGGCCAGGATAAAAACGATGTTCGGATTCTCCGTCCCCGCCAGAAGCAGGCTGGAGAAAATCATACCGGCAAACATCGCGACACATCTCAATTTCATAGGGGGGAAGGGTTGCCAGAGGACACACCAAACGTCAATCGTTCGATCGGGGTCACCACCCTATCCCGTATCGACGATCCAACAGGGTTGGATTGACGAACTGACCCTGTTGCCTCACGATCGGGTCACGTTTTGATCTGATCGAACATGAAGAAACTCCTTATCGCCCTGCTCCTCGCCGTCGCACCTCTCTACGCAGCGGACAAACCAAACATCATTTTTATCCTGGCTGACGATCAGGGATTCGGGGATGTCTCCGCGTTGAATCCGGAATCGAAAATTCCCACGCCCAACATCGACCGGATTGCGAAGGAAGGCATGATCTTTGAAGATGGCCACACTTCATCGGCAGTCTGCACCCCGACACGCTACTCGGTCCTGACGGGGCGTTATCACTGGCGAACTCATTTGCAGAAAGGCGTGCTGGGAGGTTTTTCGGCTCCGCTGATCTCCAAAGGCAGGTTGACGACGGCTTCGCTCCTGCGGGACTCCGGATACAAGACGGCCTGTATTGGGAAATGGCACCTGGGTTGGAACTGGCCACTGAAGGGCGGCGGCTTCGCTGATGATAAAGGTGATTTCTCGGCGAAATTCAAAGACGCCTGGAATGTCGATTATGCCGGGGAGATCCAGGACGGTCCCAACGATGTTGGCTTTGACTATTTCTTCGGGATTAGCGCATCGCTCGACATGGCTCCGTATGTGTATGTCAGGAACCGGGTGCCGACAGAACTCGCAACGGTTGAGAAAGCCTTTAACCGGAAAGGGCCTGCGGGAGAGAACTTTGAAGCGGTCGATGTGCTGCCGAAGATCACTGAGGAGACTGTGAAATTCATCGGGGAAAACGCTAAATCAGACCAGCCTTTCTACATCTATTTCCCACTGAATGCGCCTCACACTCCGATTTTGCCCACGCCTGAGTGGCAGGGCAAGAGCGGCATCAATGCCTACGGTGATTTCACCATGCAGGTTGATTGGACGGTCGGACAAGTGCTGAAGGCGCTTGATGACAACGGCATCACAGATGAAACGCTGATTGTGTTTACCACGGACAACGGTTGTTCTCCTGCCGCAAAGATCTCCGAACTGGAAGCAGCGGGGCACGATCAGAATTATATCTACCGCGGGCACAAGGCGGACATTTACGAAGGCGGGCATCGGGTGCCGTTCGTGGTTCGCTGGCCCGGAAAGGTGAAAGCCGGCACACGCACGAAGCAACTGGTTGGGCAGGTTGACTTCCTCGCCACAGCCGCAGAGATCGTGGGCGCGGAAATTCCGGAAGACGGTGCGGAAGACAGCATTTCATTCCTGCCCGTTTTGCTGGGAGAAGATAAAGGACCGATCCGCAACTCCATCGTTTCTCAATCGATCGGCGGGCAGTTCGCAATCCGCGACGGAGACTGGAAGCTGGCATTGTGCCCGGGATCAGGCGGGTGGAGTAACCCGCGTCCCGGCCGGGTTGATCTGTCTAAATTCCCTCCGGTGCAGCTCTTCGATTTGTCCAAAGATCCCGGTGAAGAGAATAATCTGGCAACGACCCATCCCGACCGGGTCGAGAAGATGAAGGCGATGTTGAAGGAGATCATCGACAACGGACGCAGCACCGAAGGTCCGAAGTTGAAGAATGATGTCGAGGAAATCGTGATGGTGAAGCCGGTCACTCCGTTTAAGAAAAAGAAGCCTGCTCCGAAGAAGTGAGGTTTGAGCAATTGCATCGGAGGTAAGCGGGATCAGGAATTTTTCCAAATTCCGCTACGCAACGATGAAATCTGGACTACGCTGAGACTGTCACAATGAACAGCGAAGTCATCAATCTGCGTCCCGAAGGAATCGATTTGCGATTGCCTCCGGAGAACAAACGCGAGCTGACGCACGAAGAAGCTCTTCAGCAAGTTCGTCGACACCTTGGCGAAGAGAAATTTGTGGGTGAGAAATCCATGCATATGCGTGGTAAATATGCTGTCAGTCATGTTGAATCGAACCTTGTTCGCGAAGGAGATTGACGGCCCTGCTGTTGACGAAGCAATTCGTTCTGCCGGCAAGCGTGGAAGCGGCTGGTTGGAATGGGCAGCCCTTCTGAATCGAAGAGTTTATAAGACGCTGGATTGGGAACCGCTGGGCGACCACGAAGCTCGATATAAATTTCTATCAAGTCGGGGAGAGGCCGTGATTTTTCGCGATGACGAAGAAAAAGCACGCATTCTCAAACTGCGCGGCCTGGAAGAGAACGGATTCATGGGAGGCTTCGGGTCTTATCTGGGTCTCAATGAACGCGGCAAGATAGATTATCTTCCCGGCACAATTGCCAAAGCACTGGAACGAGAACGGATTTGTTGGAGGGAGTTTGGCTTTGGCTGCGATCTGTTCGCGATTCTGGAGGACGAATGCGGGCTTGTTCTGGAACAGAAATTTATCAACGGGACAGGCCCGACGGAAACAGAAATTGACGGGTACATGAAAGCCGAAGGATGGGAATCTCAGTCGAAAAATTCTGATCTCGAAGACAGGGTTCGGTCCCACGCGTGGCGACGGGGCTCGATCCTGGCGACTGATGCGAACCCTACCAATTTCGTAAAGAGCGAAGTCGATGGAGAGCTCTACCCAATCGATGTCATCGTTTGGGATATGGATTCCGGCGGTGCTTGATCAGCCGGATTTCACCGCTACACTCCCCTACCCCTGACCTGTCCATGGCACGAGATTACACTATCAAACGCGTCCCCGCGCACGCGCAATCCGAGATTGATTACGCGAAAGAACTCAATGATTCGCAATTCGATGCGGTGACGGCTCCTCCTGGACCGGCACTGGTGATAGCGGGAGCGGGTTCGGGCAAAACGCGGACGCTTACCTACCGGGTCGCCTATCTTCTCGATAACGGGATTAATGCGAAGAACATCCTCCTGCTGACGTTTACGAACAAGGCCGCCCGCGAAATGCTGGAACGCGTCGAGCAGTTGGTCCCACATGACACGAGGGATTTGTGGGGCGGGACATTCCACTCGGTGGGAAACAAGATTCTTCGACGCCATGCGGAACGACTGGGCTGGGAGCGCGGGTTTTCGATCATGGATCGTGATGACCAGAAGGAGCTGATGCAAACGGTGATCGCGGACGCAAAGATTGATGTGAAGGAGCAGCGGTTTCCGAAGCCAGATGTGGTTGGCGATATGTTTTCGATGGCACAGAACACGGGCGAGGAATTGTCCGAAGTGATCGAGATGCGCTACCCGTATTTCTTCCATCTGGCGGATCAAATCGCCGGCTTGCAAACCGCTTACGAAGCGAAAAAGAAAGACACCAACTCGATGGACTTTGATGATCTGCTCATCAAGACCTTGCAGCTCCTGAAGGAGCACAAGGATGTCCGTGAGATCTACCAGCGTCAGTTTGAGTTTGTCCTCGTCGACGAATATCAGGACACCAATCAGGTGCAGGCAGAGCTGATCGATCTGCTCGGGATGCCGCAGAAGAACGTGATGGTGGTTGGTGATGATGCTCAATCGATCTACTCGTGGCGCGGGGCGGATTTCCGGAACATCCTGGAATTCCCCGACCGCTACGAGGGAGCAAAGCGTTATGTGATTGAGACCAACTACCGGAGTGTCCCAGAGATCCTGACTCTGGCGAACGCGGCAATCGCGCCGAACCGCGAGCAGTTCAAAAAGAATCTGGCACCGGCACGTCCGGATCGCGACATGCTTCCGGCCCTCATCCCCGTGCCCGATGTTTCGACCCAGGCACAGTTTGTGTCCCAGCGGATACTGGAACTTCGGGATGAGGGTATCGAGTTGGAGGAGATGGCCATTCTTTACCGCGCTCACTACCAGTCGATGGAAATCCAGATGGAGTTGACGAAGCGCGGTATTCCGTTCTTCATCACCAGCGGGCTCCGATTCTTTGAGCAGGCCCACATCAAGGATGTGGCATCGTTCATGAAGTTCGCGGCCAACCGCAAAGATGAGATCGCTTTCAAACGGTTCGTGAAGATGCTTCCCGGATTTGGAGCGAAAACGGCGGACAATCTGTGGCACAAATGGAAGAACTGTGAAGGCGGGACCGCTGAAGTGATCGGATCATTCAGCGAGTATCTGCTCGACTTCAAGGTTCCCAAAAAAGGCGAAAAGGCATGGGAGCAGCTTGCTTATACCCTTGATGAACTGATTTCCGCCGAAGGCGAGCTCTATCCACCGGTCGCCATGATTTCGTCGATCACCAACGGGGTCTACGACGACTACATGCGGTCGAAGTTCCCGAACTATGACAACCGTCTTCAGGATCTCCGTCAATTGGAGCGGTATTCCGAGCAGTTCGAAGACATCAACGAGTTTCTATCTCAGCTCAGCCTGTTGGCCGGACAAGACGTTGCCGGCGCGACGCGGGAAGAACACGACAAAGAGTCGGTCTGCCTGAGTTCTGTGCATCAGGCGAAGGGGCTGGAATGGCGTGTCGTATTTGTGGTCTGGCTGGCGGAAGGCATGTTTCCCAACGCCCGCGTCCTCGATGAAGACGGGGAGGATGACAGCGGTCTGGAGGAGGAACGGCGGCTTTTCTACGTGGCTGTAACCCGGGCCAAAGATGAGCTCTATCTGCTGTATCCCAACATGTGGCATGGCGCTCACAACGGGAATGTGATCCAGCGTCCCTCGCGGTTTCTGGAAGATATCCCAACCGATATGGTGGAGGAATGGCGGGTCGGTGGAAATCCGTGGTAACACCAGAGTCTCGCGGAGTTTAAAACCACTTTTGACCAGGGAAAGCCGAAAACCATTTCAACCCCGGCTGTATTGGATCTGAAATACCCCCTTCTGAGTCGTCGGATGCTCTGTTTCAAAATGAAACACGCCTTTTGAATCGTCGGATGCCCTGTTTCAAAATGAAACACGCCTTCTGAATCGTCGGACGCTCTGTTTCAAAACGAAACACGCCTTCTGAAGCGTCGGATGCTCTGTTTCAAAATGAAACACGCCTTCTGAATCGTCGGATGCTCTGTTTCAAAACGAAACACGCCTTCTGAAGCGTCGGATGCCCTGTTTCAAAACAAAACACAACCGCTGATGCCCGATTTCCAGACAGAGCCGAAGTGATTTTTTGAGGGCTCTATCCTTATATGTAGCCGGAATTCGAATCTTACCCCAAGATTCGCGCCAGTTGACTCTCAACGACTAAATCCCTATTATTCGGGGAAATTCAGCTCGAAAAGCCATGATTAGACTGCCCGGAGAAATCGGAAAAGACCTCTGCGACCCTCACCTCAAACCGGGACGTCGTGATTTCCTGCGAGTCGGTGGCGCGGGAATGCTGGGGCTCACCCTGAACAATATCTTCGCCGTTCAGAATGCCAGCGCAAACTCCGCACTGGTCGGTCGCCCCGGATGGGGAAAAGCCAAGTCTGTCATCATGGTGTATTTGCAGGGTGGTCCAAGTCATCTCGACCTGTGGGACCCGAAGCCGGATGCACCGGACAATGTGCGTTCCGTATTCAAGCCGATCAATACCAAGGTGGATGGTTGCCAGTACACTGAGATTATCCCTCAGCTGGCCAAGGTGAATGACAAATTCACCACGGTGCAGTCGATGAGCTACACCCCCAATGGCTTGTTTAACCACACGGCCGCGATCTACCAAATCATGACAGGTTACACGACGGACAAAGTGAGTCCGTCGGGACAACTGGAGCCGCCTTCACCGAAAGATTTCCCGAACTTCGGGTCAAACATCATTCGCTTGAAGCCAACGGATGAACCGATGCTCCCGTTTGTCGTCATGCCCCGCCCTCTTCAGGAATCCAATGTCATTAACAAGGGAGGGAACGCCGGCTTCCTCGGCAAAGCGTTTGATCCATATTATCTCTTCCCGGATGGCGATGACATGCAGATGTCGAAGATGGATTCAATCCGCGTGGAAGATCTCCAACTACGTCCGGACGTGTTTTCTCTCCGTCTGAAGCGACGGGCCAGGCTCCGCAATGCGCTGACTGATCAGATGCCGGAGATCGATAAGGCGGTCGCAAATTACAACCTTGATGAGTACTACGACAAGGCGCTCAACCTGATTGTTTCAGGACGGGCTCGGGATGCCTTTAATATTGAATCTGAAACCGACAAGATGCGGGATCGCTACGGCCGCAATACGTTTGGACAAAGCTGTCTTCTGGCTCGTCGCCTTGTCGAGGCCGGAACCAAAGTTGTTGAGGTGATTTGGCCGAAAGTAGCGAACTCCAGTAATCACAGCTGGGACCACCACACCGGACTTCCCAAGCGGATGAAAGATGAATCCGGTCCGATGCTGGACTCCGGCTTGTCTGCTCTTTTTGAAGACCTGGATGATCGCGGCATGCTCGACGAAACCCTTGTGGTCGCCATCGGGGAATTTGGGCGGAGCCCTGAGATGGGAGTTTCGACTTCCGGAAACGGGAACAGTGCTGACGGACGCGATCACTGGCCATATTGCTACACCTCGATCATCGGCGGTGCCGGTGTTAAGCGCGGGGTTGTTCACGGCAAATCCGATGCGACAGGTTCAGCACCGGTCGATGATCCAGTTCATCCGACCGAGATTCTGGCAACGATTTATCACGCGATGGGAATCGATCCCCAGACGATCGTTTACAACCACCTCAACCAGCCACGCGAGTTGGTGAAGGCGGAATATGTTGAAAAGCTTTTCGCATAGGTTCGATCCAACCCTGTTGATTCATTGACTCAACCCTGTTGAGTCGTAAAAGTGGAACGATGAATTCCACGCCCGTATTCCCTGACCTCAAAGGTGCCCACGTTGTTATCACCGGAGGCGGCCAGGGCATTGGCGAAGCCCTGGTTCGGGCCTTTGACGCGCAGGGAGCAATGGTTCACTTCTGTGATATTGACTCGGAGCGTGGTGAAAAAGTTGCCGGCAGTACGGACAACGCAAAGTTCACCAGGGTTGATCTGCGTGAAGAAAAAGAAGTCGTCCAATGGCTGGAAACCCTATCGTCGCAACACAGCGGTGAGATTAAGGTGCTGATAAATAACGCCGCCTGCGATCCGAGGATTCCGCTGGCAGAATTGACGATGGAAAAGTGGGATAATCTGTTTGCAGTGAATATCCGGGCGATGGCGATCACCTGCCGTGAGCTGGCTCCGCACTTTTCGAAAGAGAACTTCGGAAGCTCGATCGTCAACTTCTCGTCAGTCACCTTCAAGATCGCCCCACCGGAAATGTGCGCCTATGTGGCGACGAAGGCCGGGATTCAGGGATTCTCCCGTTCACTGGCAAGAGAACTCGGGCCGGAAAAAATCCGGGTCAATTGCGTTTCACCAGGCTGGGTGATGACCGAGCGGCAGCTTAAAGACTACGTGACTGATGAGGTCAAAACGATGCTTCATGAACGCCAGTGCGTGCCGAGACTGTTGCAACCGGAAGACATGGCTGATGTCGCCCTGTTCTTAGCAAGTGATGCCAGTCGCGGCGTTACAGGTCAGGAAATTCTCGCTGACCTGGGGATGGCTTTTTCCTGACGCCGTAACTACTGACTCAGACTGAGAAATTTCGATTTCCCCGGGGCTTCGATTTCAACCTTCGTTCCGTCAGGCCACCGAATCGCAATCACGATTGACTTGTCGTCGAAGGACTTTGGAATGGCGAAGACAAGATCAGTTTCATTTTGCGAAAGATATCCTCCCCCGGCGTAGACTTCAGCCGTTTGGGTGAGAAGCCCGGCTCCTTTCACTGAAACCTTCGCCCCGATTGCCTGGGGGTTTCCTCTTTTCCCATTCAACCTCAAGCGAAGCGGATGAACGTCAGATTGCTCTGTTTCGTTCATGAAAAGGACAGGCTCATCATTATTCACCCCAACGACAAAGTCCTTTTTCCCATCCGAATTTACATCAACCGATGTCAGGCTTTTAGCATCCCCCGGAACATCCAGGCCACTTTCCTTTATCCACACGGGCTTGAACGGATTGTCCAAATCACCTGTGCCCCGCATTAACATACTCAAACCACTGTCGAAATGACCGGTCTCCGGCTGCGGTGTGAAAAAATTCTGCACGATATAGCAATCGGTAATGCCATCAAGGTCGACATCACTCATGGTCACTCCATACCCGGGGGAAATTTGAACGATTCTTGGAAGTGCTTTCAATACGAAGTGGCCTTCGCCGTCATTAACCATCACCAGGCTGCGCAATTCAGTGGCTTTGAGATGCAGGGCATTCTCCAGTGTATTGAGTCCGTAAACCTCAGGCAGAGTGGCACTGGCAAACTGATGATAAGTCTTAAACTTGTTCGCCAATTGTGGCATCGCCAACGTCGAACAACTCTTTCCGCGGCGCGGATAGCAAACGACTTGCCCATCAGCCAACGTTTCAAACATCGCCTCCACGATGTTTGATTTCCCGCTGCCGTGAAAATCACCGTAGAAAATCAACTCAGGTCTTTCGATCGATGCCTTGTACTGGGTATTCAACCCCAGGTTGGTAGCGACGTAATCGATGTCTCCATCATTATCAATATCACCTCCACTGATCCCGTTGAACCATCCGGTAATTTTTTCGAATCCGGTTTCAGAATCCGGAGCAAGAATCAAATTCCCCCCCCGATTACGAAAGAGCCTCACCGGCCCCCAATCGACAGTTGTAAGCAAATCGATCCATCCATCGGAATCAACGTCCGACCAGAGTGCCCCTGTGATCATCCCGGCCACCTCCAGATCAGGCGCCACATTCCCTGTCACCACAACGAACTGTCCGCCGTCGTTTCGCAAAAGCGTATTCTTGGGAGCAAGCGGGTATTGTCCGGGAACGGAACGCGCCCCGATAAACAAATCGAGATCGCCATCGCGATCATAATCAGCAGCCGCAACCGCACTGGTGCTCTCAAAGACCTGCGGCAATGCGCCGCCTGACAAGGTGAAATTCCCCGACCCGTCATTCAGATACAGCCTGTCCTTCAATGCCGGGCCATTTGGTTTGCTTTCGACCCCGCCACTTCCAACATACAGATCAACATCGCCGTCACTGTCTGCATCAAAAAACAAACACCCCATATCTTCATACTGAGCATCTGCGGTAAAAGCAGCGGAGGTTTCCAGCGTTAAATCAATCGTCTTTGCCCCTACCCCCGTGTTATTTCGGAAAAGCTGGCCCGCCTGCCCTGCTGCTCCACCAAGGAAGAAATCAGGATCACCATCGCCATCAATATCTCCCCAGGCCTGGCCCGGCCCGAGCTGCGACAAGCTGTAAGGCAACAACGGCTGACGAACATAGTCATCGAAAGGCAATTCCAAATGCTTATGACCACTCAATGCCTCCGAGCGAGAGAACATCGGTGATTTCGGCTGCCTGGTTTTTATCGGTGAGGAACGAACGCCCTGTTCGTCCGGCTCAGTCACTGTGTAGCGGTGATTCGCCTCCAGATTTTCGAAAGTCTGCTCCAGCCCGCTGGGCCAGGAGATTGTCACGGTATCCAGCTTTGTCGCTTCGCCCAGCCCCAGATGAATGATCGTATCATCACCATCAAGGTAACCCCCGGAGGGAAACAGCTGCCGAACCAAAGAAAGGTCGCCGGCCTTTGCCGTAAGAGTCGCCCCGATCCCGAATTTATTACTGCGCGTGCCTTCAAGTTCGAACACCGCGCGATTTCCACCGGCTCCATTGTTGCGATAGAAACTGAGTGGGTCCTCCAGGTTGGCGACCAAAAGCTCCAACCGCCCATCTCCATCAAAGTCAGCCGTCGAAGCACCGTAGCTGATTCCGACATGGTCCAGCCCCCAATTGCGTCCCACTTCCTTGAAATTAAGATCACCCAGGTTTTTGTACACCTGATTCTGTTCCCGCCGCATCGGCGTGTCTTTGTAGTGCGACCAATGGGAACGCCCTACAAGATCTTTGTGCTCAATCTCCGGTAGATCCGAGTGATTGAATTGGCGGGGAATTCCGTTGGTGTAAAACACATCCATCAATCCATCGTTATCAAAATCCTGACTCCGGATCGCCCACGTCCATTCCGTGGTCGCCATCCCGGTCAACCAGGATCCTTCGAGGTACTGGTCGGTTCCCGTGCCGATGTAGACGGCATTCCGCATCAATTGACGGGCCCCGCCCACACGACTCAATTCATCAAGACCGGACCCCATTGATCCCATCGAAGCCTTCTGCATGTAGTGGGAGGATGGCAACATGTCGGCCAGGACAAAATCCGTCCATCCGTCATTGTTTAAGTCCGTCTGGACAGCCCCCATTGAAAACCAGGTCGTGTGTCGCAGCCCTCTTTTTGCCACCTCGGTAAACGTCCCGTTCCCATTGTTTCGATACATGAAATCCGGGCTCTTGAAATCGTTTCCGACATAGAGGTCCGGCCATCCATCCTGATTAAAATCCCACCAGGTCGCCGAGTTTCCCCAGTGACCTTCCGTGGAAATGCCGGCTGCTTTTGTGATGTCTGTAAACTTGTCTCCGTCATTTCTAAAGAGGATATCCGGTCGACCGACTTCAGAATACAGATACTGCTTCGGCCCCTCGCCCCTCTCATCGCTCAGTTTAAAAAAGCGCTCCCATTCCTTGGCAACCTTGGTCACCCCGTTTTCCTCGATCAATTCAATCGGTTCTTTTGGGCGGCCATCTTCCCGGTAGATCTGGTGAGTCAGCAAATACAAATCCAAATCACCGTCGCGATCAAAGTCCGCAAACGAAGGCATCACACTGGCATCATCCACATCAATTCCGTATTCCTTCGCCATCTCAACAAACCCCAGCTCACCTCGCACCCCGTCTTTAATCAACTGGTTCACGAACAGCTGATTCGCTTTGTCGTAGTTGCAAACGTAGATATCGAGATCCCCGTCGTTGTCAAAATCAACCATGGCAGTTCCGATCCCCCAATCCATCAATTCACCGGCAACCCCCATTTCCGCGCCGACCTCAATAAACTCAAGGCCATTGCCGTCAGGTTTCCCTAAATACAGTGAATTGGCGCGAGGCCCGCTTGCCGCAAAAAAGTCGAGCTTTCCATCCAGGTTAATATCCCCGATGGAAATTCCGCCGCAGGCTGAACTTGAGTGATAAACCCGAACCAACGGATGGCTCTCATCAATCGGATTCAAGTGCTCAATTCCTGTCGACTTGGGAGACAACAGTTCAAACAGCGGTCCATTCTGTTCTGCAGGCCCTGCCGCGAGTGGTTCCTTCTTCAGCCCTTCCTGGGCCAATGACAAATGACCAATAACCGTGGCGAGTAGAAGGAGGGAGAAACTTCGTTTCATAATAGTATAGCGGAATGAATCCTCCGTGTTTTGTCACGAAGTATCGATACGGGACGCAAAATATAACCGCATTCGGGTTTTCGTCGACAGGTCCACGGGACCTTTTCAAGCTATGCACCTGACAATGGGCCGCAGGAAAACCAATCAATTGCGCCCGGATTTTTACCCTCAGTTACCTTGAGCGTCTTAAATTTCCAGATTCATCCAATGAACTGTTCCCGGCTCCGGCCTCCCCGCAAAAAATGTCATATTCCATTCCCCGTTCAGGTACGACTCATGTAACCGTTTTTTGCCCATTCCCCGTTCAGGTACGACTCATGTAACCGTTTTTTGCCCATTCCCCGTTCAGGTACGACCCATGTAACCGTTTTTTGCCCGTTCCCCGTTCAGGTACGACCCATGTAACCGTTTTTTGCCCGTTCCCCGTTCAGGTACGACCCATGTAACCGTTTTTTGCTCATTCCCCGTTCAGGTACGAGTAAAATACCTCATTCGGGTAAAATCGGTGTTGAATCGATCAGACACTGTTGATTCATCAAACCAACCCTGTTCGATCGTTTTCCCGTAATCGTCAGGTCGTGCGAAACGACACCAACTGTTTCGAAAGGCGATACTCCAACCAGGTAAACGGTTGATACACAACGTTCAGTTCCCTTCCAACCGATGGAGGCGTCAGTATCGATACGTAAGTGGAATCACCCCAGCATGAATGCATTTCTGACTTTTTCGCCAAGACCCGCAATCCGGCGTAACTCGCAGGATAAACAAAAATTACAATGGCAGCTAAGATGTTCAGAGTTAATTGATTTTTCATGATCGATTTATGCCAAATTCGCTATCGCTTTCCTTAGATTACCCGATTTGTTGGGGTTTTGACAGATCAACCATTTCCAGATAAAATCCGGGGAGGTAGAGAACGGGAACTAATTGAAGTTTTGAGAGATATGAGGCGGATGATGAGAAAGGGTAAAGAGGGGCATATTGCGCTCCCGCATTGGGTCGCAATGATTCTTTGCGCCTTCATCGTTGGAACCGGCATCGGGGACGCACAGATTTTTAATCGTGGAAGCGGAAGCACTCCCGCTGCGCCCACCGATCCGGGTTTTCCAACACCGGTATCCGGAAAAGTGAGAGCCTTAAAAGGCCAACAGATTACTTTTGAACTCACGTCAGAAACCAAATCTCCGGCCTCGATTGTCGAGTATCTCGTAAGAGATTTCCCGTTGGCCGGGAATATCGACTCTCTTCAGACAAAAGAGAATGCCCGGAGCAAGGCGGTCATGAAATATACGCCGAAGCTGAACACGGCGGCGACCACGGATGTCTTCACGTTCTCAGTTCGCTATCCCGGTGGCCGTTGGTCTGCACCTCGAAAGTTTGAGATCGAACTCATTGATGCTGTCCCCATTATGGAAGGACCAGTCGCGGTGGACTTTGGACAGGTCATGATCGGCGATGAAGCGGTGAAAGAAATTTACATCCGTAACTCAGGTAATGCGATCTATGACAAGACATTGAAGTTGCAGGAACCATGGCATCTGGTTTCCCCGAAGGACGGACGGGTTACGGTTCCCATTGGAGGTTCAAAAATGCTCAAAGTTGCATTTCGCCCGTTCCGCACGGAGTCGACCACTTATCAATTCACGGTGAATCGGAATCCGGGCGGGGTCACTCAACTTCGTGCGGACGGATTCAAACCGTTTTCAATAAAAAATCCGGAATTGAAACTCGTGGCAAATGACAAAAACGGCACCCGTGAGGGCAGCATTACGGTCATAAGCCACGCGCCAAAAACCATAATGCTGAAAGTGAAAACCAGCGAACGGTTGCGTCTCGAAAGCCAGTCCAACGAACTGTTTCTGGGGCCTGGCACTGAAAAGACCGTTCCCGTTTACCTCCCCTCGTCGGACGCGGCAAGTTTTGGCGGCACAATCGAAGTCAGTGCCGATTCTGGCTATCTGCAAAACGCGAACATCACCGCAGAAACCTTACCCGGACGGCTCAGTATCGAGATTCCCGGTTCCCAGGGGGGGACGTTGATTAACATGGGCGATGTTGTAGCAGGCCAGGTGGCGCAGTCCGGAATCGTTCTGAAAAACATCGGTGGAGAGCCCATTAATGTAGACGTTGAGGTGCAGGCGCCTTTCAAAGTATTGACCTCAGGGACGGGAACAATCAAAGCGCAAACCGCCCAGCCAATGGCCATCTCGTTTAATCCGACATCGGACGATTCCGGCCTTTTTGATGAGACGTTGTTTTTAAGAACCAAGAATCAACAGATAACGGTCCGGCTTCTCGCTGTTGCCAAAGCCAAACCGGGCTCAAAGAAACCGACCATGCGGGTGGGAGGCTTTGGCACCGCTGACGGTACCGGAAACAGCAACAATATATCCGATGCAGACCGGCCTCCCGGCTCAACTTCGTCGCAACCAAGCGGCCCGCCTCCATCCAGGGCAGAGATCAACGCTATCATGGCGGAAATTGCCAAGGTTCAGAGCATGTCAGGGTTCATCACCCGCCCGCTGAAGGAGCGTGAGATTGCTGAAAATTTGCGTCCGCCCACCGAGTTCGCCGGGGTTTCGGAAAAGTGGAACGAAATCACCGTGAAATGGCAGGCCCCCGAAAACTCGGAAGACCATGAGTTTGAAATGGAAGTGCGGAACAACCTGCTGAATACAGAAACGAATCAGTTGGAGTCCGTTTGGGCCCCGGTGACCAACGTCGTCTATAAACGGGACAACGACGAAGTTTTTGCTACGGTCAAAGGACTGGCGCCACTGGCTACCTATGAATTCCGGGTCTTCACGGTGAACGCAAACGGACACAGTTCGACTCCATCCATTCAGTTTTCAAAAGAGACGCCTCTGCCGATGGACTGGACTTACATCTACCTGGGAACAGGTCTTCTCATTGCCGGTGGATTGCTGTTCCTTCTCATCCGGGCGGTGATGAAGGAACGACGGAAAACCAGCCGCATGAATTCGGACAGCTTTATTGACCGATACGGTTACTGACGCTACCGATCAAAGAGCCTTTGGAGCAATCCCTGCTTAGGCGATTTTTCCGGGGCGGGCGGAGTGGTTACATTCTCCGGAACCTCTTCGGATGGCTTCACCGGCTGATCATTCCCGGGAGTTGCGGGAACCGGAGCGATCTTGGTCCATTTACGCTCCTTCATTCGTGCTGAAACAAAGCCAATAAAAAGGTCAGCGTGGATTTCCAAAGGGAGACGAAACTCATCTTCGGTCAACCAAATCGTTGCCGTTTTCATCTTATCGTAATCTTGAATTGTGAGGTCTTTATTGATCTTGCCGATCTCCGCTGTGAGTTTGATCGTGTCGAATTCCTCACCTTTCACCTTTCTTTTCTCCCGCCCTTCGACTTTGAACTGAGCCAGGTAGGGCCGGTTGAAGGGAGTCACCACCATATCGATCTCATCTCCTTTGTTCAGCGGTAAACTGCGCAGATAGAGAATGGAAGACAGCAAGTCCTGACCAAAATCGTGTTTGTAGGTCAGTAAATGGGTGACTGATTCTTCACTGCCGTCTTCTTTCGGCTTGGTCGTGGAACAGACCAGCTTTTTGGATTCGAAAAGAATGTGGTAATCAAGCGTTCGGTTCCGCTCCTTCTCAGTCATGTTGAAGGCAACCGGACGCAAGGTGTCCTGTCGCACGACTGATGCGCATTCAAAATCATACGGCCACAAAACCCGGGCCATTCCTGAGCTCTTCCCCTCTGCTCCTCCCAAATATGATGCGGGGGAATCCTGCGCCGCCTCTGATTTGATTACCCCAACGCTTAACTTCCCGGCATTGAGAACATTGTTCCAACTCAAACCGTATTCGATGTAGACCGGCTCAAGGGCAGCATTCTCACCCGGTGGCACCCGTGTCACGTCGTTAAGCCACGTGGTATCGGGTGCAGGCTCGTCCTTCGGCTTCTTTGCTTTGTCTGCACCGGAGACAGTGCCGATCGCCAAAAGGAAACCCAACAAAACTATTCCGCCCAAAGAGCGGTCTGGAGCGAAAATTTTCACGTTCTGTATCTTAGACGGGAGAATGGATTCGATTTTTAGAAAAAATCGACAGGAGCCATTCACCCCAAAAAAGATACTCTTATTTCACAGAATGCGCGAATCGATTTAAGCCCCGCAACAGACGGTGAATCAACGCAATAAATGGCTGTTTCTCCGGTCCCGGGCGTTGTCGACCGCATCTTTGTGGAAGCCCCATTGTTCTTTCTTATGACCGTGCCCGCCTGAACCGCCAGTGGTGGCACACCCTGTCATCAATCCGGCAACGAACGCTGTGAGTAGAAAAGCAATCAGTAATCTCATGGTGTATCCATCATTGCAATTTCGAGCCGGTTTGGCAATCGTTTAACCGCCAACATGAGAACCCTCTTTCTTTCACTCCTATTCACCTGGACCACCATGTTTCATGCCGCGGGTCAGACAAAAGAAAGTTCTCCGACCTCCATCCGCATCATGTGCATCGGTGATTCGATTACGGAGGGAGGAAAGTCATTCGAAGTCTATCGCCCCCTGCTTCGAAAGAAGCTTGGCTTCGACGTGATTTTCGTTGGCTCTAAAGGCGGCGATCTGAAACATGAAGGATACGGCGGCAGAAACGTCGCCTTCCTCGCCGAAACCGTCCCGGCGAACTTTGCCAGGTTTCCTGCAGATGCGATTTTGATACACGCCGGACACAACAATTTTGCCAAAGACAAACCGGTTCCAGGCATCATTACGAACACCCGGAAACTGATCGAAGGGTGCCGGAAGGCCAATCCCAACGTAAGTGTCTTTCTCGGTCAGGTCATCACCAGTAAAAAGCTTCCGAAATACAGCTACATCCCCGGGCTGAACTCCAGCCTCGCAAAGCTGGTGACTGAACTGAATTCCGACAAATCTCGAGTCATTCTCGTAGACCACGCCTCGGGATTTGATCCCGATACGATGACGGTGCCGGATAAAGTGCATCCGAACGCAAGGGGAGCCGAACACATGGCCCAACGTTGGGCCGCAGCAATCAAGCAATTCTACGACAAGTGATCACGTTAGGTTTCGTGGATCGACAGCATCTTCCACCGATCCAAAGAAGAGTGACCTAAACTCATCGAAGTCGACTTTCTCGGCGGGAGGCCAGAATTCCCTGGCGAACACGGATGAGATCACGCCTTCGGCACACGCCTTAGCCGAATCCAGTAACGCCCCGTCCAGTTCAGGCCACGGTTGCAGCTCGATCTCTGTTTTTGCTTTGCCAATCGTTCCATAGGCAACCACGATCTTCTCCCCGGGAAACTTCTCCTGCGCTGCCAGTTTATAAAGCGGCAACTGGAGATCCGCCCAATGACTCGTGTGCCCGGCCGATGATGTCGCGACAGACCAGGCCGGAAACTCATCTGGAGACTGGGTCCGCTTGATCCTGACAAGGTGACAATCTTCCACCGTCTTGATTTGCTTCGTATGCCAATCGAAGGGGGCAAATGTCTTGAAGTCGACAATCCGAATCCCCTGTTCCGGATGCCGCTCCACCCGGTCGATGGATCCCGTAATGGTCATCCCGCCTATTGTGAATACAGGCTCAGGCGAGTCATCGTCCCGTGGAGAAATCTCAAGTTCGCTTCCCACGATCTCCCAACCGGCCTTGCGTTGTTTAGCTTCAATCGCAGCCCACCAGTCCAGTCGCTGGCACATAGCGCGACGCTGAATCAATACCGGAACCGTCCATGCCGGTCCGAACTTCCGGGTCAGAAGTCGATCCACCGTGTGATGAAAAAACTCCCGAATCTCGGTCACATCAATCGACTTGGACTTTTCCGGTTCCAATGCAAATGCCTCCAGAACCTCATGACACAGCGTACCAAACTCCCAGCTCTCCATCTCAGTCTTATCCATTTCAACGGAGTTCATCCGCAGGCCATGCTTGAGATAGAACCGGAACGGACAAGCAAGGTAACTGCGAAATGAAGTGACTGACAATTTCCGAAAGATCCGTAAATCATCGGTTGGCTCCGGCGGCACCAGCTTCCAGGACATCTCCCACGGCACAGGATCACTTTCTAAAGTTCCCTCCCCTTCTCCTTCGAAAAACTGGTGAACCCGATTCGGCAAATCTGCGTCCGGACACTGGAAAAGCAGCCTCGAAGGCCGCAGCGGGTCATCTGTCGCTCCGAGTCGGCCAAATATAAAATCCACTCGCCCACCTGTCTTTCGACGGGACTCGATAAAAGCCTGCATCATGTAGACATCACGGGCATAACGGGAGTCGTTATGTCGCAGGCCAAGCACCCGCCTTGCAGAATCAGGTAACCAGGCATGACCAATGATAGCTTCCGGCACTTTGCCGTCATTCATACCGGTGACGATGAGATGCGGCGCGTTTTCCCACAGCAACTCAAGCCAGCCCTGCAGGTCGATGTCCGTTGCTTCCCGCTCCGGTTGCCAGGTTTGTTTCTTCAACAACTCCAGCAGCAATTCGAAGTGCGCCCCTGCATCCAGCTCTCGGGGAAAGATCCGCATCGCCGGCGAATCAAATGCATCAAGCACCTCGTTAATCTGATCCGCAATCACGGCAAAGATGGCATCGTCAGCACGGTCGGCCTTGAAATCCCGGCCATGAAACACTTCGCCGAGAAATTCAGTCAGCACCGCACCGAAAGGCTCACGATCAAACCGGACCAACCACGAATTCAACCATTCCAACCCGGCAGTGAGATGCGCCTGATGCTTTCGCCGTCTCCGCTTTAGAGAATCGATTGCATCCTCCAGCGTATCCGGCAGGTGATCGCTCGCGAGGTCATCGTAACCGCTTAACAACGCCGTGAGCCCCGGTTTTTCATCATCCGCTTCGAGTTGATTTCGCAAGGCTGAATTGGCTTCAGGGCACCGCAGAAAATCCAGGAACGAATCAAAGGAACGGGTTGTCACAAGCCGGTTCAGAACGCCCAGTAGGTAATACAAGCTGTGCGTCGTCAGACTTTTCCCGCCGGGATCAAAGCCGCCGATCTGATGCGCGGCGAGAGATTTTTCCAGCGGCGCAACCACCTCCATATCCGGAACACCAATCGCCACGGTCGCCCCCGGATTTCGATACCGTGTTGCCAGATCGGCCGCGCGCTCAGCTTGTTCCGTCGGCGAGCTTTCAGAAAAAATTGTTTGTTCGGGCGTCGGGATATCGACGGGTTGTCGCAACCAGTCTTCAAGCGCATTCACATCAGGCCGCCCCCATTCATCAAAGTAATCACGGAATCGAAGTTCCGGAGCATAGATCACGACTTCGGTTGGCACCTTTCTCGACAGCCGGTCGATGGCATCGATCGCAATGGGTGTAGGATCAGGCGTCGCCACGAGAGTGATTCTTTCGATTCCCTCCGGCAGTTGCCCCTCGGCCGCCGCTACTCTTCGGGCATCGGCAGAATCAAAGAACCCCATTCTCCGGGTGGTCCGAACCGCCTCACGCTCAATTCGCGAGAGCTCCGCCCAACGGTCAGGCTCCATCTCGCTGCTGCCGAGCACTCTCGCACCATCCCCGAAGGTGAAACCCACTTCCCCCATCAAGGTCCTCACCCGCAACAGGTCAGTTGCAGTCCGCATTGCCCATGAAAAATTGCGCTCTACCGGATCGACCGGAAAGACATTGCGAAACTCATCCAGACGGAGGTCCATCAACACAGATGTCCACACAATCAAAGTTTCAGCGGCGCCAGCGACCGGTTTGTCAAATCGCGAGCCTTTGACACGGGCCGCTCCGGTAAAGAATTCGGGAGTCACGACTAAGGGCGGGATGACCGCCATCGAGTTTTTCTCCGCCGCCCGAATCGCCAACGCCTCGCGAAAGCGCCGGCCGGAATGCCGCGTCGGAACCACCACAAGATGCCCCGAAAGATCCAGCGGTTCAGCCGGATTCCAGCCTGCCGTGAAATGATCAACCGCCACATCAATGAGCGGGCGGCTCCAGTCCAGGAATGTCTTCTTCCGCAGAGGCGCAGCATCAAGTAAAACCGGAGCCGGGGTGATGGTCTCCGATGCTTGAGGAACCTCTTCCCGAATGACCGGCTCGACGTCCGCCTCCTGTCGGACCTCTGGTGCCCTCACCGTTTCCTGCTCAACCAACGAAGGCTCGGGGGCTCGTTCAGGTGGTTCTGCAAACAGATCGAACTCGAACTGCTCGTCGAATTCTCCGGGTTCGTTTTTGCGGTAGCGAGGCGGCATGCGTGGGATTGAAATCAAGTATAGCCCTGAATCAGGGGATGATGCAAAAGACGGTTTCGCTAAAAAGCTGATTGCGGCCCTCCCGCCTCAATCGGCTACCCTTATCCGCTCAGCCCCCGCATTTCTGCTGAGCATAACGGCGACAGATCTCAAAGTAATCAAGCATCGAGTCGATCTCGATCCATTCGTCACGCCCGTGCAAATTCCCCACCCGCGGGCGGGACAGCATCACCGGGATGCCGCGGGAGCTGAAAAACCTTCCGTCACTACCGCCGCTCGCCCGAACCAACTCAACTTTGCCACCCACGACTTCCGCAGTGATGGCAACAAACGTTTCATCCGGGGCGAGGTGGGTCGACTCAGCGGAAACCATGGGCGTTGCAATCGTATCCTCGCTCAGCAGGCCACGAATTTCACTGAGCATCGAATCAATGGTATACGGCGGGATAAAACGGACATCGAGAACTGCTGAGGCTTTTTCCGGAATGCGGTTCGGGCTGTCATTCGGTGTCGAAAGCATCGTCAGCGTGCAGGTCGAAATCCACTTTTCAAGTATCGTGTGATTCCGTTCCGGCTTCTCAAAGTGGTTGCGGATCCTTGCCAAATCTCCAGTCAGATTCTCGAGTGCGTTTTCGCCAAACCACGGCCGCGCAGCGTGAGCAGACTCACCGGTGGCCTCCAGCTTCAAATGTAGAATGCCCTTCTCCGCGACAATAACCTCATCGATCGATCCGCCATCAGGGATCACCACACCTCCACATCGCAACCCGGCTTCCTCAACGAGAAACCGAACGCCGTTCTCTCCACCCCGTTCTTCATCGGACGTAATCGCCAGTCCGACTCTCAGTTTCGATCCTTCCTCACGCCCGAGATGACGCATCAGTTCGATCATGATGGCAACCTGCCCTTTCATATCACCCGCACCGGGGCCGTAAATCTTCCCGTCACGGATTTCAGATCGATAACTCTCCGGTTCGGGATGATGCACCACATCAAGATGAGCACAGAAAAGAACGTCCGGTTCTTTGACCCCTGTCGGGAGCGCGATGAGCGACTCATACCCGTTTTTTTCCAGCATCTGAATCTCCAGTCCCGGAACCTCGTCCAAATGATTCCGAATCAATTGAAAACAACGCCGGCGCTCTTCAGGGCGATCATCAGTGCTCTCGATCAATACAAGATCCCGAGTCAATTGGATGAGCCGTTCACGAAGCCCCGGGTGTTGTGTTTCAGAAGTCATCGTCAAAAAATCAATCCCTGTCGGGAACACAGGGCAGGTCGAGTTTCGCCATTTCGATCAGGGCGTGACTGCCCTCGGTCTTCGGTGCAAGACAGAGGAACTGGCCTTTGTGAATCAGCCCGTCAGATCCAAAATTGAAGTTGAGTGGAAATACCCCCCGCTCACTTTGGCCCGGCACAAAAAGTGTCCCGGCCGCTCTCAGCCGCTCCAGCAATTCAGCACCGGTCACCGGCTTTTCGAATCGAAGGTTCCTTAACAACCAGGCACCATCCGGCATGAAATGCCGCGCCAGGACAGACGGATAGGTCGCCCCCGTGACGCGTGCGTTCACCTCGCAAACATAAACTTCGAACCCGCCACCTGATTTCTCCACCAGGAGAAAATCCGCGCTGGCCGTCCCCCGGTATCCACAGCGATGCAACCAACTCCCGGCTTCCCCGGCCTGACGCAACAGTTCCGCCCGCCAATCGGGATGTTCAGCCAAATAAGGAGGCGGAGATTCATTCCCTTCGTGAACACTGGCGTTGCTCAAAATCTGTTCGGTGATGTCAAACATGACCACCCGTTCTTCATCGAGGAAAAGCTGAACGCTCGGGCTTTTCACTTCAGTAATATCGAACTGGCCCTTCTTGAGCCAGCCCTGCACCATACAGGGGCCTTCGGTCATGAAATGATCAGGGATCTGAGCGGCCACCGTATCTCCATCCCGTTCAATCGAATCAACTTTAACCAACCCGATTCCCGATGCCCCGACGGCAGCCTTCACCACCGCAGCGTCAAAACCGAGTTCCTTGAGCCGTGCCAGACAACCCGATATTTCACTCGTCTCTTGGGCCATTTCCGTCGCCGGAGTGGGGAGACCGGTCTTTTCAAGATGCTGATGAAGCAACCACTTGTTATTGCCGTTTCGACTGCCGTCCTGACTCGAGAACGTCCCGCCCTTCCCTGTCGATGACGCGATCTTTCCCAGTGTATGATCCGTTACATAACCATCAAGGTGTCTTGCCCCGTGACGCCGGATCTCATCGATCCATGGATATTCCAAATCAGCATTTCGACCTGCCTCCAGGTATTCACGATGTGGAGCGACGATGAATTCAGGCAGGGACAATCCGGCCGACTCTTCAAAGAAATCGATCAGCGTCTGATCCGGTTTTCTTTCGAGGACCAACAGGTTTTTACCAGGCCCGGCAAAAATCAGATTCAGCACCGGCATCAAACGCCCGCCGTAGGAATCGACTTCACCCACCGCATCAGCCAGCATCTTAGTCTGGGCCTCATTTCCGAAAAACAATCCCATCAGATTGGCAACGAAGACAACGTTGCGGTCTCTCCACATCTCCAACGATTCCCCGTTGGTCAAATCAAGCACCGTTACATCATGGGGGGCGGCACTGGGTTCGGGGGAAATCATATGTCAGGTCCCCCTACAATAATTGCTCTGCGGTTTGTCCGCAATATCTCACTTCACATCAACCGCTACCCCGACTCCTGATGGTCAGCCTCCCTGCACCGGTGGCATCAATGCGATTTCCTGCCCCTCGTGAATTGCGCTTTCCCGATCAGCATATTCACAATCAACGGCAATCAGGAGCTTCGTCTCCCAATCACGCAGGGAGGGATATTTCCCGTAAAGAGCCGTCAGCAAATCAGCTATGGTTTGATCCCCTTCCGGCAATTCGAATGAGAGTTCCGAATCACCGACGATGTCCTGCAACAGGGAAAAGAACAACACACGAACCGTCATATCTTCAGTGACTGTAAAACTCAGGCTTCAGGACACCGATCTCGGGTAAATTCCGGTATTCACCGTCATAATCCAGACCGTAGCCAACCACGAATTCGTTTTCGACCTCAAACCCGAAGTAATCAGCCTCGATCTGTGCAGCCCGATCCACCTTCTTGGATAACAGAACGCAACTTTTCACAGAAAGCGGCGAACACTCCTCCAGGAAACAGTTCGTGATCGCGTGTAAAGTCCGCCCCGTATCGAGAATGTCATCCATCACAATGACATGGCGGTTATCAATATCCGGCAACCGGTTTTCATTGAAGGTCACCTTACCGCTACTCTCGGTACCCCCGTGATAGCTTGCCACACTGATCGATTCAATTTTGAGCGGAAGATGAATCTCGCGAATCAGGTCAGCCATAAACAGCGCTCCTCCCTGCAGAATCGTCACCACCGTCAAAGCACGTTGCCCATTGTATTCAGCCGTGATCTGCGCTCCCATCTCGGCGATGCGGGATCGAATCTGTTCCTCGTTCAACAGGATGCGATCGAGGTGATCATAAAGAGGTCGGGTGGCGTCGTTTCGAGGAGCGTCCATAAAAGAACTGAGAACTAACACGGCTTTTACGCTGCGTCACGAACACGATTCACCACAGAACAAATCCCTTCAACCGCCGCGTCGATCTCTGCTTCGGTTGTGAACACTGACAGGGAAATTCTCAGGCTGGAAAACGCCCTTTCATCGCTAAATCCCATCGCTTTTTGGACGTGACTCGGCTGGGACTTCCCGGTCATACAGGCACTCCCGGCTGAACACTGAATGCCCGCCCCATCCAACAGCGGAAGCATGGCCGCCGCCGTGCAGCCGTCGAACGAAACATGAGCCACATTCGCCGTGCGATGCTCACGGCAACCGTTCAGATGGATTCCTTCCAGCCTCGCAATGAGTTCCGACTCCAGCCGATCACGCAAACGTCCAATTCCAGCATGACCGTCCTTTTCGATCGCCGTCTTCATCAAAGCCGCCGCTGCCCCCAATCCCACTATATAAGGAACGTTCTCCGTCCCGCTGCGACGCCCCGCTTCCTGTCCTCCCCCGCGGATCATCGGCTCAAAATTTACCCCCTTACGAACAAACAACGCTCCCACTCCTTTCGGCGCGTGAAACTTATGACCGCTGATCGATAGAAAATCGACCGGCACCTCATCCACCCGAACCGGCACCTTCCCCACCGCCTGAATCGCGTCAGTGTGCACCGTCCAGCCCGCTTCTTTTGCAATGTCACAGACTTCGGCCATGGGCTGAACCACCCCGGATTCATTGTTCGCCCACATCACCGAAGCAAAACCCGGTTTGCTGCCATCGATCTTTGCCGAAAATTCGTCGATCCGCAGTCGCCCCGTTTCATCTGTGCCCACACGTTCCGCGTCAAACCCTACGGCCGTCATCGCCTCGATCGGCCGCAACACCGCACTGTGTTCGATCACACTGGTGAGAATCTTTGAATTCTTCCGGCCCACCAACCGCGCCAGAGACTTCAACGCCATGTTGTTGGACTCCGTCCCACAGCCGGTAAATACAATCTCATCCGGCTGAGCCCCGATCAAATCAGCCACCTGACCACGGGCCGTTTCGATGGCGCTTTTGATCGCCTTTCCCGCCCCATAGCCGCTGGAGGGGTTGTGCCAATGCTCGGTGAAATACGGCAGCATCGCCTCAACGACCGCCGGATGAACCTGAGTCGTGGCGTTAGAATCCAGATAAATCATTGAGCCGGGGGGAGCTTTGTTTGCGGAAACAGATCAGCAGCCTTCGTCGCCTTCTGTCGGAGGCGTAAAGTTCGGGAAGTCCTCTTGCAGCTGTTTGGCAATGGCAGCCCCCTTCGCAGGGTCACCTGAGTTCTTATAGGCATTCGACGCTTTATAGAGTGCAAGCGGAGCCAATTCTTTATCCACATAGATCTGACTGAGAACCAGATACTCCCGCGCAGCCGCTGCAAAATCCTCCTGAGCGGAAGCAATGTCGCCAGTCAGTAACCGGGCTTCTGCGTTGGTGCGTCCTTCCTTCTGCGATCGCAGACTCTCACGCGCACTCTCCTTCGCTTCATCGAATTTCTTCAAACACAACTGAGCTCTCCCTGTCGCAAGAAATGCAGCCGCACGCTGACTCGGCTTTTCCACCTGCTCAAGATAAGCCGCAAAAGCATCAATCGTTCCCTGGTGCATCTTCAACTTGCTGCGCGCCTCACCGAGACGTTTCCAGATCAGCGCTTCAGTTTCCGTCGGTTTGGTCGGCGTGGATGCCGCACTCAAAAAGGTTTCCGCCCCGTTGAAGTCCTGCTTGTCGAACAATTTCATACCGAGATGAGTCAGCACCTGAACCGGCAGCGGGGTCGGCGCCGTTAACTTATCGTCGCTTTTGGCGGCTTCGATCCGTCCCATGTAATCCATCGTCTCCTTGGCGAGAGGATCGATCTCATCCAGTTGATAATAGGCCAGCACCACCCGAAGGGCGGCCTTATTCCCAAAGCGGGCATCATCCATGTCCCGGGCCCTCTTGAGAGGCTCAATCGACTCCTTGAATTCATCGCTGTCGAACTTCCCAACGCCTATCCAGTAATAGGCTTCCGCCGCACCGGGCGTCTCAGGGAACTTGGCAAGAAGCGCTTCATACGCAGCCACCATTTCGGGAAGCTCGCGACGATGCCCGTGAATCAAAGCGATCTGTTGCATGGCAAACTCCACTTCCTTGGCCTCCGGATAGGATTTGGCCAGCTCGTGAAAGTCTCCGATTGCCGAAGGGTAATCTTCAATCCCCTGATACATCGTCCCGCGTTTTGCAAGGGCCGAGGAAGCCAGTGGACTCTTGGGATACTCCTGCAGAAACGTCGACAACGTCTTCGCTCCCTTTTGGTAATCTTCAGATTCAATCTGTGACCAACCCAATTTGTATAGCCGGGGTTCATGGTATTTCTCGTCGATCTTTTCCTCGCGAATGTCGACATAGGCATCGGCTGCCGCCTTGTATTCGTTCTTTGCCGTTTCTTCCTCCCCCCGGGATGCCGCTTCCTGAGCCGCCGCGAAATGCCACTCCGCCTTCATCAGCAGAGCCTGGTCGATAAACGCCACATCAGGATCGATCTCCCGTTGTTTGTCGACAAAGTCCTGGGCGAAAACCGGTGTGCCCCCGTCTTTCTTAATATGGAGAATCTGCAGCTTACTATAACCCGCTTCAGTTCCCTCTTTCGATTCTCTGAAGTTGCTTTCCACCAGTCCATAGAGGTCCAGCGCTGAATCGAGATCATCAGTCAGGCGGTAACTGTGCCCCACGATCAATAACAGCTTGGGGCGTTGATCCGCCGGGCCATCGTAGGCCCCGGTCTCGTAGACACTGATAACTTTGCCGTAGTCCTTACTCGCGAAGTGATTAAAAATCAGGCCGACCTTCGCATAGCTTTTCCACTCCGAATCGCCCTCAAGTTTTAGCAGCTTATCGAGCATCGCAGTCGACTCATCCACCTTTTCCAACGTAGCCGCCAATAACCCGGCGCGGGCATAAGATTCGGCAATCACTTCCGGATCCTGGGCTGTCGTCGTCAGCGTTTTGAACTTAGCAAACGCTTCTTCGTTGGCTCCGGAATCGACCGCAATGCGGGCCGTTTCCAGCAGACACTGCTCGTAAAATGGGTTGGTCGCCGGGTCAGGATTGGACTGGAGGATGGCCTCAAATTCCTTACCCGCCGCTTCATAATCTTCCACCTGCTGGAAATTCCGCGCCAAATAATACTGCGCCCGAAGCCTAACTCCCGCATCTGCCAGCTCGGAGACAGCGGTCTTGAAGAATGGGAGTGCCCCCTTGTAATCCTGCGCATTGTATCGCAAAACAGCCAACCGGAACGCAGCTGACCCCACAAAGATCCCCTTTTTATAAGTCGCCACGATGTGGTTGAAAGTCACCTCCGCATCGTCCTCCTGCTCCACCTGCAGGTAACATTCCCCGAGCCGGAACCATCCCGCCTCGATGTTCGGGCTGTTCGGATGTTCCTGGATAAAACGCTGATAACTCTGGGCCGCAAGCCCATACTGCTTCTGGCTGTATAGCAGATCCGCATACGCCAGCAGATCCTCCTTATTCTCTGCCGCCTGACCAATCGGAGCCGCCGTCGTGGTCGGCTGCGCAGTCGGACGAGCCACCGCAGGTTTGTCAGCCGGATTGGTCGGCTGGGCAACGGGTGGTTGCTGAGCCTGCATCGGAGCCACCGCGAGACCGGCAACCAGCGGAATGAGGAAGAACCGTTTTGTGAAAAAAGTGTTCATGATCAATTTAGAGAGCGTTACGAACCAACAGGGTCTGTTCATCGAACAAACCCTGTCTAATCGTCGATTCAAGATTTCGTCGTGGCAAAGGAAACATTCCAGATTCCAGCGGCTTTAATTTCGTCTAAGACATTCATCACATCTTGAAAGTCTCCGGTCGCAGCAGCCCGCAAAATCACCGCCCGGTCCGGTGTTACCTTGGCAACCTCAATCAGTTTTTCTATCAAAACTTTGTCGGTAACCGGTTCGTTATCAACAGAAACACCTCCACTTTCATCGATGGAAACAATAATTCCGGTCTCATCAGAGACGTGGGCAGACGAATCGGATTCCGCAGATGGAAGAGAGAGGTCGCCGTCGCTTTCAAATCGGGCCAATTGCCAGTTATTAATTGAACTGGCAAACCATACCGCCGCGGCTGCGACAACGATGCTCCCTGCTATAAACAACGCGGCTGGCTTTTTCGGCTTCACGTTTGGCGGGGCTTACTCCGGTTTTGTCGTGGCAAAAGCTACGTTCCAGATCCCGGCTCGCTTCACCTGATCCAGCACGTTCATCACATATTGAAAATCGGCGGATGCATCCCCCCGCAAAATAACGGCCTGATCGGGATACTCTTCCGAAATCAGCTTCAATCGTGAATACAACCCTTCGCTGTCGACCACGGTGCCATTCAAAACGACCTCCCCCTCTTTTCGCACGTTAATCACGATCTCACCCACGGTACGCTCCTTGTCATCGGAGTTTTCAGCCGCCGGAACCGCGATATCCATGTCATGCTCGAAACGGGCGAACTGCCACGTAACGATGAAGAAAATCAACAGGAGGAAAACCACGTCCATCATCGGAGCAAGCTCCAACTCAGCCGTATCCTGGGCTCTGTGATCTCGAAATTTCATCGGTCGTTCAGGAAACTCTCAACTTTTTATTCAGCTCCGGCCAGTTCACCGGAATCGGAACCCTCCCGGCGGGCCGAGGCGCGGTAATTAGCGCGCTTATACTGAGCCGCCAGCAAAGCCATGATGTGAGTCATAGCCGCCTCGAGCTCTGCAATCAGCTTCTGCACCTTACCGCGGAAAATGGAGTAGAAAATCAAAGAAGGAATACCGATGAACAGACCGGCCGCCGTTGTCACCAGCGCCTGGGCAACCCCTGGAGCGAGCGCTGTGTGCTGGACACCGGCGCTCTGGCCCATGCTTTGGAAAGCGGTGATCATACCAATCACGGTTCCGAGAAGTCCAATCATCGGAGCCACCCGGCCAATATCATTGAGATAACTGATCCGGTTTTGCAGGATCGACGCCTGACGCGTTCCCTCCGCCTCAGTCACTTCCCGCACTTCATCAAAGCTGGCCGTCGGGTTTTTGGTCGCAAAGTCCAGCGTCTTGTAAACGATCCGGGCGATACACTCGTTTTCACGGTTACACACAGCGATAAGCCCCAGATAATCCTGTTTCCGAATCAGGGCATCAGCCGCGTTCATGAACTTGTTCGATACCACCGTCCCCTGACGGATCGTGATCATGTAGAAAAAGATCAGCAACACAGCGAGGAATGACAAAACCGCGAGCGGAACCATCAGAAGAAGCCCACCCTTCATAAGGATGTCGAGGAATGACTCATCGCCCGCTTTCACCATACCGCCGGGAGCGGGAGTTTCCGCGGGAGCCGCTTCAGACGTAGTTGGAGGAGCGACCGCCGGGGGATCAATCGTCTCAGGAGGGGCAGGAGCCGCATCCTGAGCATGCATGATGCCGGAGAAATTCGCGACAAGTGTCAAAGTAAGAACGCTAAGCAGCGTCGTCAGGGTGGATTTCATCCTGTTCAAGATAAGGTGTGGTGCGGGACAGTTAGAGCGCCCGAATCTATCCTCCCTACCCCAACCATGCAAATGCTCCCTTGTGAAATAGTTTTGGTAGGTGAAATAATAAATTCAGCGGTTTCAGGGCATTCAAACATCAGCTTAAGAAGGGAAAATTTGGCAGCAGGAACCCTGCCACTTTCAGTATTTAAAAATCCGTATACCATTGATTGTGAGACACAAACAGCAATCCCTGACTTTTCAGACGTCACCCCGTCGTTCAGAGTCGGATTCAGGCGGTATTTGACGAACACCCACATTGAATTGAGCGACATCCCGTAAAAAATTGCGGTTTTTTTGCGGAAGTTAGCGGGTTTTCAAAAAAAGAGCCGTCTTCCGAATCGTTCAGAAGACCGTCCCCTTTTTTCAGGGTGCCTTCCAAATCGATCAGAAGGCCCTCCCCTTTTTTCAGGGTGCCTTCCAAATCGTTCAGAAGGCCGTCCCCTTTTTTCGGGATGCCTTCCAAATCGTTCAGAAGACCGTCCCCTTTTTTCGGGGTGCCTTCCAAATCGTTCAGAAGGCCCTCCCCTTTTTTCAGGGTGCCTTCCAAATCGTTCAGAAGGCCCTCCCCTTTTTTCGGGATGCCCACCGAATTGGTAGATGACCCACTTCGGATTTCGGGGCGGCTCTCAAATCCAGCAGAAGCCGCCGGATGTTTTCAGGGAATCCATCGCGAGAAAGCGCCGGAGGTGCGATGCAATGGTAGCCGGTGGTGACGCGAGCCCGCGGCGAGCAAACCACCGGATAACGCCTCCAAAAAACAAAGAGCCCCGGAGGGACGATAGAACGCTCCGATAAATCCGGTTTAACGAACAAGGTAATTTCGCTGCTCCACGACTCCGACATCATGCGTAACTCCCGTTTCTCAGGGTCCCCTTCCACTTCACCCACAGACCAATCGCGTGAGAAATATCGCGAAGACGGCCCTTGAGTCTTTTTCCTCCGCAACTCATTCTATGAACTTCAACCTTTGAATCCCCCGATGAAAGCTTTCCTTCTCCTTCTCACCTCCCTCGTCGCCCTATCCGGAATTTCACAGGAGGAAAAAGAGAAACCGGCCCTGAAAGATCTCAACGGATTCTTCCCTTTTGCAGTTCCTGAAACCCTCGAAGAATGGGAAACGCGGGCCGAAAAGCTGCGCTTGCAGGTCAAGGTGGCCAACGGCCTCTGGCCCATGCCTGAACGAACTCCTTTGAATGCCGTAGTCCACGGTAAAATCGAACGGGACGGTTTCACGGTCGAAAAGGTCTATTTTGAAAGCATCCCCGGCCTTCATGTCACCGGTTTGCTGTTCCGGCCCGCGAATGCAAAGCCGGGCGAAAAATTACCGGCCGTTCTCTCCCCTCACGGCCACGGCGGACGTCTCTACGATCTCGGGGAAGAGGGTATTAAGAAACATCTGGAATCCGGCGGCGAAAAATTCCCTGAATCAGGACGTTTCCCGAAAGTCGCGCGTTGTGTGACCCTCGCACGGCTCGGTTGCGTGACTTTTCTCTACGACATGATTGGCTACGCCGACAACCAACAGCTTTCACGGGAGCTGGGTCATGGCTTTAAAACGCAACGCCCCGATTTTGAAGGGAAAGACAGCTGGGGCCTTTACAGCGCCCAGTCTGAGATGCGGCTTCAATCCATCTTCGGAATCCAAACGTGGAATTCGATTCGGGCTCTCGACTTTCTGGAGGCACTCCCCGATGTCGATCCTGAACGCATCGCCGTTACAGGCGGCAGCGGAGGCGGCACCCAGTCAATCATGCTGTGCGCCATCGATCCCCGTCCCATAGCCGCCTTCCCCAACGGGATGGTGTCCAGTTCCATGCAGGGAGGCTGCACTTGCGAGAATGCCAGCCTGCTCCGTATTGGAACGGGCAACGTCGAACTGGCAGCCCTCTATGCTCCGAAACCTCAGGGCATGACGGCTGCCAATGACTGGACCAAAGAAATGCTGGTGGAAGGAAAAGGATTCCCCGAACTCAAAAAGCTCTACACGATGTATGGCAAACCGGACAACGTGATGTGTGGCGATTTGCTGAAGTTCCCTCACAACTACAATTTTGTAACCCGCGACCTCATGTATCACTGGTTCAACAAACACATGAACCTCGGGCTTTCGGATGACGAGGTCGTCGAGAGAGATTTCAAACCCCTCACCGCCGAAGAGCACGCCGTCTACAATGATGATACCCATCCGAAACCGGAGGGCGGCGATGCCTTTGAGCGGAAGCTCACCAAATGGCTGGCGGATACTTCAGATCAGCAACTGGCCGCCATGGAAAAACCGGAAGCCAAAAAAGTCGTCCGCGCCGCCTGGCGCACCATGATCGGAAAGCCCACCGAGCGGACCTCAGCGAAAACGTCAATCGCCGAACCTAATGGAGACTGCGACAAGGTGATCATCTGGGTCGATGGCAAGGTGGGACGCAATATTATCGGCTCCCCCGCAGCAGAAAAAGCTTCCGAATCGGAATCGATCCAGCTCGTCGGGGCCGATCTCTTTATGGCGGGAATTACTGAGACTCCGACTGTGGCAAACAAGCGTGAATTCGCGGGTTACACCCATGGCTACAATCACTCCGTCTTCGCGCGGCGAGTTCACGCAGTGCTTAATCTCATTCGCAAGGCCAAACGAAATCATCCCGATGCCGCCATCGAACTGGTCGGCACGGCAGGCGCAGAACCGGTTGTGGTTGCTGCAGGAGTCATCGGAATAAAATCTATCAGCAGTGTGACGATTGATGATGACTCATTCCGATTCGCAGACATCACTTCCTATCGCGATCCGAACTTCATTCCCGGTGCGGTGAAATACGGCGATTTTCCGGGATTGATCGAGTTGCTGCCGAAGAAAAAGCTTAAGATGATGGAGTGATTTTCAATTCTTCTGAATGCGCCCTTTTACTTCCACTGCCACACTCACCTCGCTGCTCCGCCTCACCCTGGCTGTGGTCGTTTTAGTCGGGAGCGGCGCTTTACAGAAAGCTTCAGCGGAGGAGAGAAAAAAGAAGGCAACGTTGTCGGTCTATTTCCCTGACTACCGCCTGAAAAAAGCCGGAAGCTCGCCCGAGTTTTACGGGACCACTCATCTCATCCTTTTTTCGGCCAAACCGAACGAAGACGGCTCAGTCGACTTTTCCAGAATCACTCCGGCCATGCTGGCGATGGCCTCGCAGGCACGCGAAGCCGGCAACGGTAAATTGAAGATCACTTTCTGTGTCGGCGGATGGGGACGCGGCAAGTTGTTTGCCAATGCGGTCGCCAGTCCGGAGAAACGGGAACGGTTCGCGGCGGCTCTGACTGAATTTTGTGATACCCACCAACTCGACGGGGTCGATATCGATTGGGAATTTCCCAAAGGAGATGAGGAGCACGCGCACTTCACTGCGTTCCTGAAAATTCTGGGAACGAAACTCCGCGCCGAATCGCGAATGCTCTCGGTCGCTCTCGGTGAAACCCGCCCACTTACAACAGAGGCTTACACTCATATCGATCAGGTCAATCTGATGAGCTATCAGCCCTGGAATCCTCAGCCATACGAGGTTTGGCTTGAGAAGGCGGTCCTCAAGATGCTCGACTCCGGCCTGCCATCGGAAAAACTCAACCTCGGGGTCGGCTTTTACGCCAAAGAAATGGGCGGAAAGCGCCGCGCGTTTTCGTGGTCAAAATTGACAGGTAAAGACAAGACTCCCCTGCCTGAGTCCACCTATGAATTCTCTCCGGTCGGCCTCAAGGCCTGCGACCTTCGTCTCGCACTGGTAAAAAAGCATAACCTCGGAGGAGTGATGGTCTGGGACTGGGGACATGATTCTCTGACCGCTGAAGATTCTCTGTTAAAATACCTTTCCGACCGGATCGACCAATGACCTCACGGCCGGTCACTCATCCGCAGTTCAATCCGCTTTTCACTTCCCTGCTCCATGCCAAATCCCGCCGACACTGAAAACCGACTGCAGAAGCTGACACGACGGGAATTCCGTGAACGAATGCAGTCAGGTAAATTGCGTTGCTGCATCATCCCTGTGGCCGCAATCGAACAACACCTCGAACACATGGCGATGGAGCACGACTGGCGCAGTGTGAATGTCGTGGCGCAAAAAATCGCCGCCCGTCTCAACGGGCAAGTCGTAATCGCAGAAGGGATCAAGGTGGGAATCAGCGAGCATCATATGTCCCACCCGGGGTCACTCACCGTGCGGCCGGGGACGTTCTTCTCGGTTTTGAACGACCTCATCCGCAGCGTTGTCTCGGCCGGCTTCGAGAATGTCCTTGTCCTGAATGGGCATGGCGGAAATGTCGCGCCGGTAGAAGGGGTGTGGGATCAGTTCCTGCGGGAGTTTCAGGGAACCAACCTTCATTTCCTGCCGTATTGGGATGTTCTGACTCAGGAAGACGCCGATGAATTGCTGGAAGGCGGCAGCCGGATCCCATGGGACATGCCGGGGCACGCGCAGGAGTGGGAAACCTCAATTGGATTGGCTGAATTTCCTGAGAATGTCCGCACGGATATGTGGACGGATCAGGAGGATCAAAAACCTTCCCTCGCCACGGCGGAAAAGGGCGCCGTTTTTCTGGAGAGAATCGTCGAACGGATCAGCACCATCGTCGAAGAAATGATCGCCGGTACCCGGCAGTCGGAGAAGCCACCCTATTTTCCATAACTGAAATTTTTACATGCTCCTGACAACCCTGCTGAATTCGGTGCTACTCTGAGGCATGAAAACGCTACAATCGATCGCGGTTTGGCTACTGGTGACCGTACCGATCCTGTATTTCTGTTCCTATGTGGCTTTCCTTCAGGCGACCAAGCCCGGGTCAGATCCATCCATTGCGCTGTTATCCGATTCGGTCACCGTTCTTACAAACAACGAGCCGTTAAAAACGCACGCCGTCACCGCTTTCAAACCTCTGATGGCGGTCCACTCCCGTGTCCTGGGCGGAAATATGAGAGTGATGGTTCACGAATTCGGCTGAATCGCGCTACCCGTTCCCTGAGTTCAGGGAAATCCTAACATTCCCCCACCAGCACCGCGACCGGCATCGTCCAGATCTTCATACCGGTCTCAAGGGTAATCTCAAACCCCGCTTCACGGAGATTAGACGCGGCATCGATTGGCTGGCAATCCACGAAGTGGGGAAAATGCCGGTGCATCCAGACATACATTTTTTCCAACGCGCTTTCCGCCTCTCCCTCGGGCACCTTCGCCATGCAAACCACCCCGAAGCGGCCTTCCGGTTTCAAGACCCGGCGGATTTCGGCCAGCACTTCAGGTATTTTCTCGAGGGCAAACAGCTCAAGCGTAAAACTGGTGTAAACCGCGTCGAAGGTGTCGTTTTCAAAAGGAAGATCGCACCCGTCTCCAATGACAAGGCTCACCCGCTGGGAAAAACCGGCGTTGTCCACTTTCTCTTCCGCCACCGTTTTCATGCCGGGCGAAATATCGATTCCGTAGACCTGCCCGTCCTCTCCCACGGCCTCAGCCAGATGAAGCAGGGAGTTCCCCGTCCCGAATCCGAGTTCAAGAACCGTTTCGCCGTCCTCCACCGCAAGCGCACGTTCCCCCATCTCGCGGGCGGTGTGCTCGTTGGCATCAGCAATCAGGTCATAGGCATGACTGATCCGATCATAAAAGCTTTGATTGGTTTCAGTTTTAGAATGGTCCATACCCTGAAATTCAAAGTGTATCGAATTCCGGAAATAAAAGCACCAAAAAACCGAATGTTCGCCGGACCGGGAAACACAGCTCCCTTTCCGGCGACACCCGGGTTCACACTTTTAAAAACAAAGGGCTGCGCGGATCAGGAAATCACCGCATCGAAAGCGGCTTCCAGCACATCAAGGCCTTCGTTGAGTTGTTCCTCTGTAATGCACAGAGGCGGACACAGTTTAACAGTACCTCCGCCCATCCCAACCGGTCCGAACATCATCAATCCATGTTCCACCGCCACCTTGATGATCTCCCACGCGGTATCATGGTCGGGCTCAAGACTGCCCGCTTCTGGAACCATTTGAATGGCCGCCACCAATCCGATCGCATCGGCTTTCCCCACGTTGTTTGGATATTTCTCCTCGAAATGTTTCATCCGTTTCTTGAAGACGGCCTCAAGTTTATTGGCATTCCCGATAAGATCTTCCTCGACCACCAACTTGATATTCGCCAGCGCCGCCGCACAGCAAATGGGGTTACCCGTGTGAGTCGAAGTCATGGAACCGGGAGGAAACAGATTCATCCAGTCTGAATGACCGATCACGGCTGAAAGCGGCATTCCTGAGCTGATTCCTTTGCCGCAGGCAATCATGTCGCCCTTCACTTCGTAATGTTCGAAGCCCCACATCTTGCCGCAGCGACCGAACCCGGCCTGCACTTCGTCGAAAATAAGCAGCGCTTCGTTCTCATCACAAAACGCACGAAGCTTCGCCATGTAATCATTTGGCAAAAGAATCGCCGTCCCGCCCTGATACGTCTCCAGGCAAACCCCGGCGATATTCTTAGGATCAACCCCCTGAGATTTCAGCGCTTCGAGAAATCCTTCGAAAGAAGTATCTTCACCGCGAAAGCCATCGGGAACCGGAACGTTCACCATGCAGGGATCGTGATTCACAATCCAATCTTTCAGGCCGGGAATTCCCCCTGCCATCTGAGAGCCTAAAGTCCGCCCGTGGAAATCTCCGTCGAAGGTCACGATCACATCTTTTGCACTGCCGCCTTTCGTGTGGCCGTAGGCACGTGCCACCTTGATGGCGCACTCGATCGCTTCTGATCCTGTCGTCAGCAAGAACACTTTGTCCAGGTAATCCGGAGCGCAGTGTTCCAGCATGTAGTCAACCAGCTCGGCACGCTCAGCGTTCGGGAAGCAGTAGGAATGTTGAAGGCGTGCCGCAGTTTTCTGGATAGCCTCAACAGCTTCCTTCCGGGAATGCCCTGCATTGGTCACCAGCACACCTGAAGAGAAGTCCAGCCACTTGTTGCCGTGGCGATCATAAACATGGACGCCCTCGGCACGATCCCACAACACCAGCGGTTGACCGGTCATCGATTCCGGCTCGCCACGACGCAGCGTCTCGATTACTTCACGGTCATCCGGATGAGGAATCTCCGAGCGAATTTCACGGTTCGCCGTCTGAATTGGAAGGGATGGAGCAGTGGGTTCGAATGGATAAGGTTTTCCCATATTTATTGTGAGGTTTGAAACGGAGACACACTTTTCGACTTTCGTGGAATCTCAACCATTGAATTGCGTATTCGCCGATTCAACAGGGTTGCCTGAATAAACAAACAGGGTCTGATCGCAGACCGATGCTTTGACGGCCTCCTGAAACCTGCGGTCCCCGTTACACCAATGCGAACCCGCTCACTCCTCTGGCTCTTCCTTCGCCTTCGGCGGCTGTGGCTTCACCATGACAGCCGTTGCGTCAGCGGAGAAAGTCGACTCCGTGGCCTCGCAAACATAAGTGAGGATATCGATGGCGCGGGCCTTGGCGAATTTCATGGAGACGACTTTCCCCTCGGGGACCTGACTGATGATATTCACGCCCCCGGGAAATCCTGACTGATCCTTCGTGTGATATTTCACGTAGTCGATCGCGTCCTTCATCGGGGTTTCAATCAGTTCCACGTTCTCGACAAACACGCTGCTCATCTTCTGAATCAATGCATTGCCCTGCCTCACCCGGATTTTCGGTTTCATCGCCAGGGCATCGGGCTCGCCAATCGCGATGGCGATGGAATCCAACCTGAAAGAACAACCCGCCTGCTCGGTGGCGTAGCGAAACGCATCCAGCAGACTCACGTCATTCAACTTCAATGTGACCAGCCGGTCTCCGATGGTGCCGGCGGCGTTTTCCTTGAGCCATAGATTAACCGGAACCCCGTTCCCCCCTTCTGGATTGGCTTTCACCCGGAAAAAATCGAGCGCCGAAGCCAGATCCACCTCGCTGAAATCTATCGAAGGCACCGGAGTTCGCGCCATTTGCAGGATCTGCGCATTCTTTCCCGCGACCGATGCCGGAACCGCTGTGCGTTGTATTCTCAGTGCTCCCAACTCAGCCTTCTCTCCGATCACGATTGCATTTCGATCCACCAGAAATGACGTATCACTCAGCTCCGTCACATACTTCAGAACATCCGACAGCGGAATATTGGAGAGTTTGAGAGTAATGTTAGGATTCCGCTTTCCGATCGATCCGTTGGGATCATAGACCACGATGTTTGAAGGTTGCGCACCGGCCTCGACCGCTTTCACCCGCAGATAATCCAGGACTGTCGTGAGATCTGACTCCTGGAACTCGATACCGGGAACCATCGCTTTCGACATCGGGACTTTCTTTTTCGCCCCCGTTTGAGCTGATGCCGTCACACAAAACCCGAACAGCAGGACAAGCGCTATAGACTCCACTTTCTTCATCCATCCAACATAGCGAGTCGCTTCAAACCTAGCAACCCCAATCGTTTCATCGCGGAGAAAGCAGGCTTGTTTCAAGTCAGGGTTTTTGGTCTGCTTCCTGAATCCATTTCATGAATCGACTTATTCTATCCCTCGCCCTCGCCACCCTTTCCCTCTCAGCCATCGCTGATGAACATCGACTCATCATTGGTGCCGAAGGCGGCAAGCCGCTTGCCATCGTCGATCCAAACGATGGCAACAAAGTTCTCTGGAGCTGGGATCGCAAAGGACCGGTCCATGACTTGCACTTGCTTGAGAATGGCAACTTTCTCACTCAAAACGGCGGTTGGCACAAGATCGTGGAAGTGAGCCTTGATAAAGAAGTCGTCTGGCAATACGACTCCGCGTTCCGCAACAAGACTGAGAACGAGCCCAACAAAATAGAGGTTCATGCCTTCCAGCGACTGGCTGACGGTACCACGATGATTGCTGAATCAGGCCGCAGCCGCATCATCGAAGTCGACAAAGATCGCAAGATCGTGAAGCAGTTCCCGCTTGCCGTTTCCAAACCAAACGCCCACTCCGACACCCGCCTGGTGCGGAAACTTGAGAACGGCAACTACCTCGTCGCTCATGAAGCCGATCAGGTCGTTAAAGAATACGACGCTGACGGAAAGGTCATCTGGGAATACAAAGTCCCCCTTTTCGATAAGCAGCCAGCCGGCGGTCATGGACCTGAAGCCTGGGGCGGTAAATGTTTCTCAGCCACCCGACGCGCCAACGGCAACACCCTGATTTCCACCGGCAACGGCCACAGCGTGATCGAAGTCACTCCGGCAAAAGAGATCGTGTGGCATCTGACCGAAAAAGACCTCGATGGGATCACCCTTGCATGGATCACAAACGTCCATGAGCTGGAGAACGGGAACCTCATTATTGGCAACTGCCACGCCGGCCCGGAAAATCCCCAGCTCTTCGAAGTCACCCCCGACAAAAAAGTCGTGTGGACCTACACCGATTTCAAAAACTTCGGCAACGCCCTCGCAAACACCCTGGTGCTCGATGGCGAAGCAGCGAAAGCATTGCGGGCGAGGCTCACAAAATAGTAGCGATAAGCGGGTAGCCCACTCGCAACGCACAAGCCATCTGCCAATCGCGCCATGCAGGGGCCGGCCGAATCCAATCCCCACAAGGAATGGCATTCGCGAGGTTACCTGCCGCATTTCGATCATGCTCTGAAGATTCAAAGCCTGACCTTCCGGCTCGTCGATTCAGTTCCCTAATCCAAACTTTCATGACGGCGACAGCCGAATCCTGTGAAGCTATCGAACCACCGCCGGACCGCGAGCGGCCCGCTCGCAGTTTCATAGAATCCGCCCACTACCTTCCGCCAAGGCTCTGAAGCGAGCGGGCCGCTCGCGATCCGGCATCAGCGAACCTGACGCACGGGTTTTTCCGCATACAAATGCCCTCCGCTGGGAAACATCAGCCATGCAGCGAAGATTCCGGCACCAAAGCCGAACAAGTGCCCTTGCCAGGAGATACCGGGGCGTCCCGGTAAAACTCCGAAAATCATATACCCATACAAGATCAGAATCCCGAACGAGATAACGGTCCAAAACGCGGACCGCTCAAACAATCCACGGCTGAGAAGAAACCCGAGGTAGCCGAAGATCACCAGACTGGCACCGACATGATTTGAAAACGATGGGCCAAACAACCACAGCGCCAGCCCCCCGACCAGTGCAATAAATACCGACACATTCAAAAAAACACGCCGCCCCCCGAGCATCACCAGTCCTCCCAGGACCAGGAACGGCACAGTGTTGGAAATGAGATGGGAGAATCCCAAATGGAGCCACGGAGCCGTGATAATTCCGAACAACCCGCCCATATTGCGGGGCTGCACCCCGAAACGATCCAGCCGGTGGGCCACCAGATAATCCACAATTTCAAGCCCCCACATCACCACCACGCAACCGAACAACAGCGCGGCATTGTCTTTTACGGCCTGTACACGTCGGGCCGATGAAGAAAGTTGAGTGGCTTCCATGCCGCGAAATTCAGCGTGAATGGTGACGCCGTCAACTTGTCCACAAATTGTGATTTTGTAATTGCCAATCAATGGGAAGCCTTTTGGCATCGGTTTTCTCAATCGCAACTGACCAAAATCCGATTTAGAATTTCACCCCCATGGCATCCGAAACTCCCAACGACACTCCTACCCCCGTCCGACTTGCCTTTATCGGAGCCGGTGATATTTCGCTGCTTCATGCCGAGGCAATCAATCATCACATCCCCTCGGCAGAGCTCGCGGGCCTCTGGTCGATCGATGATGCGCTCAATCAGGAAAAGTCGAAACTCTTCGGCTGTGGTGTCTACGAGTCGGCAGAAGCCCTCGTCAATGATCCCTCGGTCGATGCCGTCTTCATCCTCACCAATCTGGAGTCCCACGCAGAATATGCCACCCTGGCGATGAACGCGGGCAAACATGTCCTGATCGAAAAGCCGGTCGCACCCACAGTAGCGGAACTGGAACAGCTCAAGACCTGTGCCGAAAAGAACGGCGTCATTCTCTGCCCCGGGCACAACTACATTCATGAACCGGCCCTCGCCCGTACCCGTGAACTGATCGATGGCGGAAGACTCGGCGATCTCGCGGCGATTTATATCCACTATCACATCAACCATCCCGAAGAAGTCGCGAAACGTTACCCCGGTGTGATTCGCCATATCCTCACCCACCACAGTTATCTCCTGCTCTATCTCGCCGGAGCCGATAACCCGCCTGAAGCGGTTTCCGCCATGAAATCAGTCATCCATTATGATGAGTTTGAAGGAGAAGATCTGGCGATGGTCAACATCCGGCTGAAGTCCGGCGCTCTGGCCCATTTCTGTGCCGACTTCGCGGCCGATGATCACTCCGCTGATCCCTGGACATTTCTCATCAAAGTCATTGGAACCGATGGCGCCACCCGGTTCAGTTATCGCGACTGGGTGGAAAACAAGACCGGTGTTGTCCACAGCCATACCTGGTCGGCCTACGAGTATCATATCCGCGAGGAAATCCGTCACTTCGTGGAACAATCGATCCTGCAGGGTGAAGCCCCCCTTTCCACGATCGACGACGCCATCACCTGCCAGAAGATCATCGAGGCAAGCGAGCAATCTATCGCTGAGCGCCGCGAAGTGGGTTTGTGAAACGAAAGGTCCGGGGGCTCAGATTTCCCTGCTTTGGTGATTCACAGGTGACAACCGCTCCCCTTCCCCGGCGGGTGGTTTGGGCTTTGAACTTTGATCACATTCAGGCAGAATCATCACATGTGCATCTTCTCGCAGTCGGTCAAACATGTCGCAGACACCTCCATCTTCGGTCGAGTAAGCAAACGTGGAAACCAGGTCCTGATTTACAGTATGGAACTGGATGCGGCTCAGGATTTGGCGATGATCCTGCCGTTGCCGGTCAAAGCCGGCACACCGGAGGACGGCCTGACCTTTGTGAACCTCGAAAAATATCCCACACTGTTTAAGGATGTGGACAAACTTTTTCCATCGGCTTCGGCTGCTCCTTTTGGCAATGCTCCGGGGAGTATTGATTCCAAACCAACACTCAAACTGGCTGTTGAAACGGTGGGAAATTTTGAAGCGTCTTTCGTTCCCGCCATGGCGGACTTTGAGCGTCTTGATGAACGGTTCAGAATCAATCCGGACGCCTGGAAATCGCTCCCTCAGTATGCAAATTATGGTTTTGCAGTCTTCAAACTGAAAGCAGGGAAATCCAGGATCCATCCGATGGCCTTTGCCTTTCCCACGGCAGATCCCTCCAAGATTTTTTTCCCGACCGTTCATATTCATGACGGGAAGGTCCACAAGCAGGAATCCTTTGATCATTCCCTCTATTGCCAAAGCGAAGCCAGCGACGTCCAAATGACCTGGCAGGAGTCCACCCAACTGATCAGCGAGCATGTGGCCCTGCGATCAAAGAAAACCATTCTTCCTTTTTCCCACGCCTACAAAAAAAGCATGGTCGGAAAATTCCCGAACGAAGATGTCTGGATCTCAGCCGTATAATACTTACAGCCAGGGTGTTGAAATATTTTTCGGGATGCCTTCCGAATCGATCAGATGGCCGTCCCCTTTTTTCGGGAGCGGGCAGCGCGATGATTTCTTGCCATCGGTATTTGGAATTTGTTTCAATATTGGGTTCAGAGACGATGAGCATTTCACGAACAGACCCTGTTGAGTCATCAAACCAACCCTGTTCGATCGAGGTAAGGTACGAAGCACCCCCGCAAGACCCGCGCCCATGGTTGGCTCTCCGCAAATATGTTGGGACGGGAGTTGGCGCTCTGGCAACGGCACTGCTGCTGCTGTTTTTCTCCCCTGGATCCCATGCGCAGGACCGTGACTATGCTGCTGACGTCTCCTTCGCTCTCGATGAGTTGGAGAAAAACTGCGGGCACTTTTTTGATAAAAAGCAGATCGATTGGGACGGAGTCAGAACGGAATTCAGCAAACGGGTTGCCGAAGTGAAAACTGATCAAGATCACCTCATGCTCCTCGTCGAGCTGGTGGCCCGGTTGAAAGACGGCCACGCAGGCGTTTACCCGGTCGACAAGGAAAATCCGGTCCCCTGGCCGAAATGGCCCGAAGAAACGGGGATCGGGATGTTCTTTACCAAAATCGGTGACGACTTCGTCATTAAGAACGCGTGGGGATCAGCCAAAGAAGGCGGCGCGACACCGGGCATGACGATTCTCAAGATCGATGACACCGCTCCCGCCGACTGGATCGAGAAACGCATCGAAAAGCTGGCGAAATACCGCGGCTTTTCCACCCGCCAACAGGCTTTCTTTTACGCGACCCACTGGGGATTGCGGGATGTCGTGGGATCGCCCATGAAACTCGAGGTGAAATCCATTGATGGTGCGGAAAAGACCTTAAATCTCACTCATCAGAAAACGAGCCAGACACCCCAGGGGCCCGTCTTTTGGCCGAAAGCGAAGGACAAAAAATGGGGGGCCGCCGGTCGCGGCGATCTGAACTGGTGCGTTCTTGATGAAAGTGGCTACGGCTACATCCACGTGCGTCGGTGCAAAGGGAATCTGCCGGAAATGGTGGACGAAGCCCTCGCGGAGATCGGCCCGGACATCAAAGGAATCGTAATGGACTGGCGGGGAAATTCCGGAGGCGGGTTTGATCATGACGCCCTCTTTGGTCGATTTATCCCCAAAGGAAAGACCACAGCCTGGGGCAAACGCTATGCCAGCGCCGGGCCAAATCCCTATGGCGGGCCACTTGTATGTATCATCGATGCCACCTGCCGCAGTGCCGGGGAAACCGGGGCGGGCATTTTCAAAGAAGACGGCAGAGCCTACATGATCGGCGAAAGTCCAACCGCCGGGATGAGCTCCTCGAAAAAGTCCATCGAACTGCCCTCAAAGCTTTTCTATCTCTACGTGTCGGTCTACTCAAACAAAGGCCGGTTTAACGGCGGTGAAGGGATTGAAGGCGTCGGAGTGATTCCCCACGAAGCCGTTACGCTCTCAAAAGAGGATCTCGCGGCAGAAAAAGACACCGTCATTCTGAGGGCGGTGAAAGTGCTGGACAAAGGGATACCGACTGAAGTCGTTCCCTACCGCCCGGAGGACTATCTGAATTAGCCGGCCTTCCCCTCAAATCCGGCGGGTTCCCCTCCCATTTCGGCCAAAGTGAGAAATTGTGGCTGGAAAGTCAGGATTATCAAGATTTCGAGTCTTTCTCTTAAAAACTCACAAATTCTCACAATATGAAGGGCCATTAATCATTTTTGAGACGCTTCCGAGGCGCTTTTATATAATTTCCATAATTAAACATTGTTAAAATACTTGTTTCTATGGAAATTATCGAGGAGATTCTCAGTATTGAATCAAAAATGGAACACTATTCTCTATCCAAACTAGCAACGGCTACGATTTTCGGGCTCGCTTTTATTCTCACTGGCACATCAGCCCTTGCTGATTCCTATGTGATCGATTTTGAGAAGGATGACTCCGGAGCCACTCTCACTGCCGGATCAACGGACCTTCGCAGCTACGATCCATACGACGATCTCTTCGCGGCAGGTGTTGGTTTACTCCTTTCGACCGATGCACCGGGTAGTCGCCCCCTGAACCTCTATGATACTGAGGGAGTCACCAACGAAGATGACGACCTTCAGCGGAAGTTTACAGGATCAGCCACAGACTGGGCCGGGGGAAACCTGACTGCGGCCGCCCTTGGTCAGGCAGAAGGAGAGGTTCTCGATAACATCCTGATCATCAATAAGAACACCACGATCGGAACTCCCAATGACAACGCCGGCGGCGGAAAAATGATTCTCAACTTCGGTGTGGCCCTGTCGAGCTTCGGTTTCGACTTCGTTGATATGGATCTGAGCACCAGCGCTGATTTGATTTTCACTGACAATTCCGGATCGACACCCGTTTCAGTTACGCTGTCATTCGCCGACTTTGAGGAGGGATCCGGTAGCATTCACGAGACGGCCAATGTGGCTTTTGGCAACCGGAACGCGAACCGGATCCTCGACATCACTGCCGTTGAACTGGGGTTGACTCAATTCGATCAGGTGACCTTCGACATGCGCAGCAGTGGTGGAATCGGCACGATCTACGTCGAATCAGTTCCCGAGCCGGGCAGCGTGCTTCTTCTCTCCGCCGGATTCGGCATGCTCCTCTTCCGTCGTCGCCGGAGAAAGATCTCCGACACCGAGGCTTAAGCTCCGAACACAAGCTTGCAGATCGTAACAGCAGCAATCACGCCGGCGAGATCTGCAAGCAACCCCGCGGCGAGCGCGTGCCGCGTCTTCCGAATCGCGACGCTGCCGAAATACACGGCCAACACGTAGAAGGTTGTCTCGGTAGAGCCAAACATCGTCGCCGCCGTGTATTTGATCGAGTCAGCGATGTTCGGATTCGCCAGAATATCGACCAGCACTCCCTGACTCCCCCCACCCGAGAGCGGACGGATCAAAGCCATCGGCAGGAGTTCGGGATCAAACCCCAGCGGCTTCAAGATGGGAGTCAATCCCTTCTGAATCAGCATGAGTGCCCCGGAGGCACGGAAAATCCCCAACGCGACCAGCATTCCCACCAGATACGGCATCACCCGCACCGCGACATTGAATCCCTCCTTGGCTCCCTCAACAAACTCCTCGTAAACGGCCACGCGTTTCAGCGCCGCGTATCCAGTGAAGAACAAAAACACAAAGGGGATCGCAATAATAGAAACGGCATTGATGGCCTTTCGCCATTCCGGCACGACTTCAGCCACCGGCTCCGGCTTTTCCTCCGCTGCGGCATCGGGCTCCGGTTCAGAGGTGTCGGCTGAGTGATCATTCGCCTCGGTGGTGGGTTCAACCAACCCCGCAATTCCGAAGGTCTCCAGCACAGCTTCACGGTGGGCCGGCTTATACTCGAACCAGCCCAGGACACCAATGATGACCAACATCAAAATGGCGATGACCTTTCGAGCCGGCGTCAATTTCAGGAGCATCTTCTTTTCCGCCCCCCCGTCTTCATCTTCCGATTCCTCTTCCTTCACGGGAACATTGTTCACCTGAAAAAACGGAAGCTTCTCGAACAATTTCACTGAGAGGATTGCCACCAGCGTCGAGCAAAGGGTCGCTCCGATCGCCGTCCCGACGATCGCGTAGGGATTGGAAACGTTATTTGTGTTCAACAGCCCGATGGCAGTCGCCGGGATCAGCGTCACAGAGCTGGTGTTGATGGCCAGAAAGGTGCACATCGCGTTCGTGGCGACGCCCTTGTTGGGATTCAGCTTCTCGAGGTGTTCCATGGCCTTCAGACCAAACGGAGTCGCCGAATTTCCCAGTCCGAGAATGTTGGCCGACATGTTCATGATCATCGCTCCCATGGCCGGGTGTTCCTTTGGAACTTCAGGAAAAAGCACCCGCATCAGAGGAGCCAGCAGCTTTGCCAACACGTCGATGAGCCCCGCTTTCTCGGCCAGCCGCATAAAGCCAAGCCACATCATCCAGAATCCCATCAAGGGAAGCACAATGCCGAACACCGCCGTCTCCGCCATATCGAAGGCCGATGTAACCACACCACCATCACCACCGAGCCGCCCGAACAAGCCGCCAATGAAGACGCCGATTGCGATGAGCCCGAGCCAGATCCAGTTAAGCATAGTTAACCATCTAACATCGAATCAATGCGGTCGCGCAAGTCTCTTTCATCATTGCAGAAAGAAAACTCGACCACTTTAGAGCGGCTCTTCTCCCCGTGCTTGATGACCACCTCTGATTTCGAACAGCCCAGAGACTTCGCCAGAAAAGCCACCAGCGCTTTATTGGCTTTCCCGTCCACCGGCGGAGCCGCCAGTTTGATCTTCAGAACAGGGTCGCCATTCACGTCGACAATCCATTCGGCAAATGCGCTCTGCTTCGCATTCGGAGTGATCTTGAGTTGGAGAGAAACCGGCACGGGCCACCATCGATCCAACAGGGTCGGTTCGTCAAACATACCCTGTCCGATCGTATCACCTGTCAGGCCCGGACGGCATTGGCTACCTTGACGAATTCCTGCGCTGTCGACATGCTGGTAGACGATGACCAAACTCTCTCTGATCCTCGCCGCCTTCTTCTGCCTCGCTCCTCTGCCTGAATGTTTCGCGGCAGACGAATTACTGGCCGGTGTCGGGAAGGTCAACATCTCCCGCGAAGGCTCCGATGCAGGGGACAATCCCCCGTGGGTCAAGGCAGTCGCAATCAGTCGCGGGGATAAACACGCAATCATCGTGGCGGTGGATGCTGTGGCGATTGCAGAGATCGGCACCATCAAAGATCCCTATCTGGCGAACGTGCGGGCAGCGGTTCAGAAATCGCTCGGCATTGATCCGCAATCGATCGTCATCAATGCAAGCCATTGTCACAGTGTTGTTGCCCTCGATGTCGAGAAGCGAACCGTGGACGCCATCACCAAAGCGTGGAACAGCCGCGTGCCGGTGAAAGCCGGAACCGGGTCGGGGCATGAAGACCGGATTCAGGAAAACCGTCGGCTTTTGCTGAAGAACGGAAAGGAGGCGGACGTGCGTCACGCTTATGCCCTGCCGGCGGATGAAGACGTCGCTGCGGTCGGGCCGATCGATCCAGAGATCGGAATCCTGCGACTGGACCGGGTTGAAAATGGTGAACCGCTCGCGGTGGTTTACAACTTCGCCTGCCATCCCATTCAGGGGATCCCGAGCGGTGGGAACACAGCCGACATTACCGGCTTCGCCTCCAACGTGATCGAAGCCAACCTCGGCGACGGCACGGCGATGGCCCTCTTTCTCCAGGGCTGCGGCGGGGATATCAATCCGGTGATCTACAAGCCGGTGAACCAACCCCGCGACAGTGAACCGCTCGGAAATCATCTCGGACTGAGTGCCCTCAAAGCGGCACGGGCGATCAAGACGAAAGCGGATTCCCCGCTCCAAATCGTGAACGAAACCATATCGCTTCCGCGGGCGGACCTGGCGCAACGGATCACGGAGATGAACACAGAGATCGACACACTGGTTGAATCGTTGAAGGGAACCAATCTGAACTTCGAAACCTTTGTGCCCCTCTACGTGAAGTATCATCTCTCGGGTGATTACCCCTCTTACGCCTCGCATCGTTACCTGCAGGACGAGCTTTTGAAAAAGGAGGACTGGAAAAAGCTCGACGCGAACAATCGTGCCGCGATGGATGCCTACCTGAAGAACATCCGCACCATGGAAGAGGTCACGCGGAAGCAGATCAATCTTGCTTTACTGGAGCGCCATCAGGCCCGAAATCTCGCGGCAGGAAAAACGGTCGATGCCGAGATTGTCGGCCTGAGGATTGGTGAATTCCGCATGGTGACGTTTCCTGCGGAGGTCACCGTGCGCATTGGTCTGGGCATTAAAGAACGGTCCCCTCACCCGTCAACGTTTGTGGCGGGTTACACCAACGGCTATCTGTATTACGCACCGACTGCGGAGCAGCTCAAGAATCGCGGCGGCGCTCAGGAAGACAGCGATTGCCTCTTCGCTCCGGAATGGCAGGCTGCATTCGAAGCCAGAGTCACTGAGATTTTGAAGCAACTGTAATCCGCTTCTCCCAGTCATCTCATCCAGGGACGAAACCGTCTACCGCAGGAAGAAAAACCAGATCAGAAAAATAAGGAGGACCACTCCGAGAGCGATTCCGCCCCACTTGATCAGATTACCGCCCACCTTCTCACTCCGGATTTCGCCGGAGAGACGCACATCCATTTCCAGAGACGCCTCGAGATACTCGAATACTTCCTCACTGAGGAACGGCCGCTTTTCATGGTGAGCCAGCAGTGTGCGGGCATCACTCAACGCACGGCTAGCGTGAACCAGCAAAACAGGGGAGCGTTCCTCTTTCTCCCACTCCTCGCGTTTCGTTTCAAATCGCTGCGCGGTATCGAGCCTCCCGTCTTCCTCTTTCAGCCAGCGCTTGGCGCGCTCCCACTTGTGAGGTGCCTCGGGCACAGACCACTCCACCTCAGCAGTGTCGAGACTGGTCCCCGACAGCGTTAAGACCCGCGCATCAATCAAATTATCCACCAGCACCCGGTTGGCGCGGGACCGGGTCGTGACATCGAGATACTGGGCTTTTGAAGGGATGGACTCCCCTTTTCTCTCTCCCGACCGGATTTTCTTCTGGAGGGAAAGCATCAGCTCGCCCAGCGAATCATCGTCCAGGTTGGTCGGCACAGCACTTTCCGCAGCCAGGGCAAACTTGGCCCAAATACCACCGCCCGCCCAACCGGCGTCGGCCGTGGAAAGGTCTTCAGCTCCCGGATCCAGGTCGCTCAACTTACGCAGGGTCTCGCTGATAAACGGAATCCCCATCCCGGTTCCACCGGCGTCTTCGATCAATGAGTCGAGCAACATCGGCTCGACATTCACATGATCGCTGTCATGCAGCTCGGCAGGAGCGGATTGAAAAAACGGGCGGATAGTCTTGAGATCGGGCATCTCAATCGGATACCACGTTCCCAGGTTCGGAATATCGCACATCGCCAATGCGGACTTGGTCGCCTCCATATTTGGCGAGCGCAGCGCGATCACACAGGGAAACGCTCCCGTCATGATAATATCGAGGATGAATCGAATCACCGGGCGAAGATGCTCCTGTTGCCAGGTCTCATCACCGGGAAAGATGCTCGCTTCATCCGGCGCGAAGGCATCAAAATCGTCCAGCACCACAAGGCACTTCGATTTCTCCGGATCGTCAACTCCGGCGGGACGGCTTCTTTTAAAACATGACGCCAGGTATTCGGTCGCTTCCGCAGGATCCTGACTGTGCAGCAGGGAAAACTGTCGTGTGCGATGATCAAAGTCGAGCGACATGTCATCCTCCTCCGGCGACTCCTTCAAAATCGCACCGGCGATCGCATCGATCACAGCCGAGGCATCATCACCCAGTTCCGGGACCACTCGAATCGCCCTGAACCCTTCCCCGAGTCCATCGCTCAGAGCCGGGCAGATACCGGCCTGGATCAACGAAGTTTTGCCGCAGCCGGACGGACCGTGAAGCCACACCACCGCCGCCTGTCCCGTCTTGGGACGTTCAATCATCCGGACAATCCCGGCGATTTCGTCATCCCGCCCTAACAGACGCTCTGCATCAGCGGCAGAGAGCGGCGCATACCCCGGCCACCGGTGAAGTGACCCTTCATCGGTTTCGGCTGTGGAAAGATCTTCCTGAGAGGCTGGAGCGGCCGCGAGGTCCGTAACGGTCATGGTTTGAGCTTCAAAAATTAAGGCTGAATCACAGGACGATCAAGGAGGGAGGACGAAATATGTTTCAGCCCTCCGAAGCGACCTCAGCGAACCAGGTTGAGGCTTTCTTCAACCCGATACTGTAAGCAACCAACAATCCGATTCGGATCAGTCTCGGCACGCTACCACCCATGAGAATCCCGGCAATCGTGGGCGTAGCCGTACCATCGGGGGCGTAATTCATGATCAAATAGACGGTCGATGTCATGTTCAAAACCGCAAAAAATACGGCTAACCACCCCCAATAAACCCCTGCTGCTTTTTCCCTCAACAGAAGAACACCCGCCGTGATTCCGAAAAAACCAGTGAGTAGCGCAGAACCTGATTCCGTACCGTTGACCCACATTGGAACGGAGGACTCCGGGCTCGACAGCACGACCACAGCGACCACTCCAATTAGACCTGCCAGCGCCCGCACCGGAGAGAACACAAGATCGGTGATAGCCATGGCTTTTGAAAAGCCCGGCAGCCCCTTCCGCAGATTCAGTGGAGGCCGTTTCATAGATTTGCGTGATTCCATGGCGCAGATCGTGGCGGGGATAAGTTCACCTGTCAATTCCCGTCAGAATTTGTTAGCGATTAAGGGATGAGCGACTCGGACAGCGGGTCCACGTCCGGCGCCGGGAAATGGATCAGTCGACTGGCGATCACGGCAACTATCATTGCCGTGTTCGGCGGTGGATTCATTCTGTGGGATCACCATGATTATCCGGTGAAGGGATTCGGGGATCCACGTGATCCCTTTGCCCATTCGATGTGGCCTGAACCGGTCGCAAAGCTGGGTGATGATCTCTGGCAGGTGAGACAGAAACTATACAATCAGAAGCTACGCAGGATTCATCGTAGGAGGCTCGCTAATGTGAAGTTTGAAAATACGGAATGGTATTTCTCAGTCAATGGCAACACGCCATATGGGACCATCACCTTTCTGGAAGGCGGAGCCCTTCAAATATCGGGAACCGAGATACTCGATGCACAAAGCTGGTTTTCGAGTGATCGCTATGAGAGAACCCGGGATGAAAAACTGGTAATATTTTCATCAACTGAGGACAGACTCTATGAATTCACGATCGATTTTTCAATCAACCACAACGCGTGCCTTTACTGGTGGGAAAGTCCCACAGTCCGCTACGCCATTTACCTTTTCCCAATCGATCCACCTTAGTCAGTAGCTCTCTGTTAATGTCCAATCTAAAACACAACGGCGAACTTCGCTGGGCACCCAGCTACCTTCGGCGACGAGGCCAGATGACACGTGCCCAGAAGATTGCCTTTCGGGAGAATTCAGATCGCTTTGGCATCACCTTCCGCTACGGGGAGACGATCGATCCCGACGCTGCCTTCCACGGAAAGGGCGGCCCGCTGGTGCTGGAGATCGGGTTCGGGATGGGTGAGAATTTGATTCATCTCGCCCGGACGCATCCTGACTGTCGCTTCGTCGGAATCGAGGTGCACAAGCCCGGCATCGGAGCCGTCATGAAGACGCTGGCGGAGGAGGAACTCGAAAACGTGCGGGTGATGCGGGGTGATGCCCGCCTCATTCTTTCCGATCACCTGATCGCTCCGGTATTTCAGCGAATCCTCGTCCATTTCCCCGATCCCTGGCCAAATCCGGGCGATTCTCATCGGAGAATCATACAACAAGACTTTGTCGAGCTGCTCGGCTCCCGTATGACAGAGTCCGGCGAGCTTCACATCGCAACCGATGTCGACGAATACGCCGACTGGGTCAGGGAAGTGATGTCAGAATTACCCCAGTGGGCGCCCAAAGAGTTGATCGCCCCCGACTGGCAACGAGCGGCCTCGAAGTATGAGCAGAAAGGGCTCGCCAAAGGGCATCGTATCCATGACCTCGCTTTTGTGAGGGATTGCCCGTTTAATTGATGGGCGTTCTGACGGCAGGAAGGTCATTCCCCACAGATTAACGGGCAAAATGACGTCAGGATGGTCGTTCCCCACAGAATAACGGGCAAAATGTCGTCAGGATGGTCGTTCCCCACAGATTATCGGGCAAAATGACGTCAGGACGGTCGTTCCCCACAGATTATCGGGCAAAATGACGTCAGGACGGTCGTTCCCCACAGATTAACGGGCAAAATGACGTCAGGATGGTCGTTCCCCACAGATTAACGGGCAAAATGACGTCAGGAT
>JBLWYI010000025.1:74121-96213 GCA_048267005.1 Verrucomicrobiales bacterium
CCCCACAGATTAACGGGCAAAATGACGTCAGGATGGTCGTTCCCCACAGATTAACGGGCAAAATGACGTCAGGATGGCAGGAACCGTTGACGCCCAAAATCCGACTCACAGTCAATGCTGATAGGTGAACCCTCCGGGTTGAAAGACATTTCCCGATACGTTAGCATCGCGATCGAACTTCCGCCGCGAAGCTCTACTCTTGGATGTCGCTTTTGTCCTTTGGGATACCGCCGTCGCCTCCGAGGGGACAATAGAGACGGCGGGAGAATAAAACTGTTAGCCCGGAAATGAAGAAAGAGGACTTCGCAACACTATTCCGAAAAGCCAGCGATGCTGCTGTCGACTTTGCGGGGCGATATGTGACCGACAGTCTTCCCTCTGAGAGGCGATTCTTTTTGAACATTAATGAGGCTTACGAGCACCTCAAACCAACCGAGAGCACGCATCCTGAACTCGCGATGGGTGACCGAGATTACATAGGCCCCAAAGCGAAGAGCGAGATCGTTGATCGGCTTTGGATCGACGGCACTGTTCCTGTTTGGATCGACATTTCAGTTTACCGAACGGACTTGGATTATACCTATCTCGACCTATTGGCTTGCAATCGTTTTAGTGGTGAATCTTCAGACTACTACTACGAGGATCGGGGGATGGGACCTTTTGGAATCAAATCTCCCAACCTCCCTCCGCAGTGGGACGACTCGAAGGGTAAGTTTAGTCTGGAGGAACGCGTAAAATTATTCCATCACATGAGAACCGAATTAGGCTAATCGGGTAGGAACGGGGATTGAATCTGCTCCCCCCCCACACCACCCGGCATGCGGGTTTGACGCCGGTCGTTCCTCCCTTGCCGCTTCGCGGTAGCCTGTCGGCTATCGATGTCGCTTCGCTCCATTGCACCGCGCGGTTCCCATCAGTCATGGATTCCCCTTCGGGCGTGCTGAAGGTGCGCGAGAAGAAAACTGCCAAAATACCTTTTACGGGGAATCCCGATACGTTAGCATCGGGAACGAACTTCCGCCGCGAAGCTCTCCCCTTTGATATCGCTTGTGTCCTTTGGGATACCGCCGTCGCCTCCCAAAGGACAAAAGCGACGGCTGGAGAAGAAAACTGTTAGTCCCAAAATGATCACTCGCACAATCATCGCTCTCGGAATGGCACTTGCCGTCTTGGCTACGCAGAGTATCGCCCAAGATGGAGGAGCGGTTGAAACCATTATTGGAGATCAGAAGGTAGAGAAGACATTCCACGAGAACGGGAAATTGAAGACCGAGGCGAGGAAGCGGAAGGCGCCTGATGGAGACTGGGTGCCTGACGGTATCGTCCGAACATGGTATCCATCAGGTGCGAAGCGAGGTGAACTTCACTACAAAATGGGTGTGCCGGCAGAGACATGGAGAACCTACTACGAGAACGGGAAGCAGTTTGACGAACGCGTCTATAAGGATGGCCAACCAAGCGGAACATGGAAGCGGTTCTACGACAATGGGCAATTGATGGACTCGTCAACCTTCAAGGCCGTAGATGCCGCAGTAACGGAGGTGCACTTGAAAGTGTATCACGAGAACGGCAAGTTGAAGGAGGAGGGAAAATGGAGGCGTGAGGCTAAGCAAGGAAGACAGCCGACTAATGTGAAGGACGGAGAATGGAAGTATTACGACTCGAACGGCCAGTTGGAGCGCACGGAGATTTACAGGAATGGCCAACTACAAGCGAAGGACTAATCGGGTAGGAACGGGGATTGAACCCACCGGCCATACGGGTTGACGGCGGTCGTTCCTCCCTTGCCGCGTTGCGGTAGCCTGGCGGCTATCGATGTCGCTTCGCTCCATGGCACCGCGCGGTTCTCATCAATCATGAATTCTCCTTCGGGCGAGCTGAAGGTGCGCGAGAAGAAAACTCCCAAAATACCTTTTACGGGCATACCCGATACGTTAGCATCGCAAACGAACTTCCGCCGCGAAGCTCTACTCTTTGATATCGCTTTTGTCCTTTGGGATTCCGCCGTCGCCTCACAAAGGACAAAAGCGACGGCGGGAGAAGAAAACTGTTAGCCCGAAAAAGAAATCAAATGGAAGACTTGGATTTCCTCCCACTTTTAGGAGTTTTTCGTGAAGGCCCTCCGCCCGAAGTCAACGACATCGTCAAAATTGTTCAGATTGAATTCGGAATCGCTCTCCCCGCTTCACTTCTAAGACTGTGGTCAGTGTCTGAGGATATGGCAGTCGTTTATTGCGAGAACGCTCTTTCCCATTCAGACGAAGGATATCAGCTCTATTCTCTCGATTCTTCTGACGAAAATTTTGTGATCTCGCAAATTAATTTATTTTTAGACCGAGAGCACCAGATTTATCCAATCGGTTGCACAGCTTCTGGAGATCGACTTTGTTTATCTTATCGGACAGGTGACGACCCGGCGGTTGTCTATTACTCGACGGGACTTTCGTATGATTTCCCAAACGCCCTTCAGCTTCTTGCGCGCTCATTTGACGAGTTTGTGTTGAGGGCGTCATCAGATTTTGACGCTGCTACGATCACCACACCGTGTCCGATGGAACAGTCGCAAATTCTGGGATTCGACCACGCTTAAAACCAGGGCTAATCGGGTAGGAACGGGGATTGAACCCGCTCCCCACACCACCCGGCATGCGGGTTTGACGGCGGTCGTTCCTCCCTTGCCGCGTTGCGGTGCCTGTCGGCTATCGATGTCGCTTCGCTCCATGGCACCGCGCGGTTCCCATCTTCAGCGCGGTATCAAGGAACCTGGTTAGGTCCCCGCTACACATCCGGCTAACATCTCGACGTGTCTGCCGACACTGCCCCTCCGGGTCAAAAATTATTTCCCGAAAGACTCCCAAAATATCTTTTACGAGGATTCCCGATACGTTAGCATCGCGATCGAACTTCCGCCGCGAAGCTCTACCCTTTGATGTCGCTTTTGTCCTTTGGGATACCGCCGTCGCCTCCCAAAGGACAAAAGCGACGGCGGGAGAATAAAACTGTTACCCCAAAAAATGGAATACGAGTTCACGAAACTCACCCTCGATGAGATTGAGGGGATGATTGATAAGTTCGTCGGCGAGCATGCAGACAATGACGACGGGACAATTTCCGATGACGAGTATGACAAGATCTTTGATCATCTTGGTACATGCGTAAGGAAGGTTGCGACCTACGACGACGAGGGAGGCGATGCTGATTTCTCCGGTTATCGCTACGTTGACCAGATAACGCACATTCAACTAGTCCCAGATGGTGGCGAACCGCACCAGGCAATCGCAGCAGCTCTCGACGCGGTTCAGACTAGCCACAGGCCGTTCGCAGTTCAGTTCGATTACTATCCGGATTCTATTCTCGTCTTACCGCCTAACCTAGTGTTCTCGACCTTCGACAAATCGGCGCTGAATCCACCGGGGTAATCGGGTAGGAACGGGGATTGACCCCGCTCCCCCCACACCACCTGGCATACGGGTTTGACGGCGGTCGTTCCTCCCTTGCCTCATTGCGGTAGCCTGTCGGCTATCGATGTCGCTTCGCTCCATTGCACCGCGCGGTGCCCATCAGTCATGGATTCTCCTTCAGCGCGGTATCAAGGAACCTGGTTAAGTCCCCGCTACACATCCGGCTAGCATCTCGACGCGTCTGCCGACACTGCCCCTCCGGGTCAAAAATTATTTCCCGAAAGACTCCCAAAATATCTTTTACGGGGATTCCCGATACGTTAGCATCGCGAACGAACTTCCGCCGCGAAGCTCTCCCCTTTGTTGTCGCTTTTGTCCTTTGGGATACCGCCGCCGCCTCCCAAAGGACAAAAGCAACGGCGGGAGAATAAAACTGTTAGCCTATGAAAAAATCACTACGAATCACGGGCGCGCTCGCCTTTCTAATCATTCTTCCACTGGCCATCCAAGCGCAGGATACGAAGGAGGAAAGAATCGCCAAGCTCAAAGCTAGGATTGCCCCTGCACTCGAACTCTCCATCGAAGAGCTTCAGCTCGCACTATCTATTAAAGTTCATCAGAAGTTCGATGGTGCATCAATTGTCGCCGACGATGGCGAACGCACTTTTCTGGGGAAGATTGGCAACGAAGTAGAGCGGGACTCCATTTTCAATGACGTCGGTCAACATGGCAGCGAAGTTGCACGGCTATCAATTTGGAACGAGGTCGGACGGTATGGCAGCGAGGTAGCCCGGCATAGCCCATTCAATGAGGTTTCCTCGTCGCCGCCATTCATTGTGAAGAACGGAAAGGTAATCGGCCGTCTGACAGTGAACGAAGTTGTTGCTGGCGCTGTGGATCCAAACTGGCTTCGTTCGTTCTACAAGTAAACAGAAAAGGCTAATCGGGTAGGAACGGGGATTGAACCCGCTCCCCCCACACCACCCGGCATGCGGGTTTGACGGCGGTCGTTCTTCCCATGCCGCGTTGCGGTGCCTGGCGGCTATCGATGTCGCTTCGCTCCATTGCACCACGCGGTTCCCATCAGTCATGGATTCTCCTTCAGCGCGGTATCAAGGAACCTGGTTAGGTCCCCGCTACACATCCGGCTAGCATCTCGACGTGTCTGCCGACACGGCCCCTCCTGGTCAAAAATTATTTCCCGAAAGACTCCCAAAATATCTTTTACGAGGATTCCCAATACGTTAGCATCGCGATCGAACTTCCGCCGCGAAGCTCTCCCCTTTGATGTCGCTTTTGTCCTTTGGGATTCTGCCGTCGCCTCCCAAAGGACAAAAGCGACGGCGGGAGAAGAAAACTGTTATCCGAAGAAGAGTATGACGAAACGACGCATAGTGGTTCCACCAGGAGGGGACGAAGACGGAGAGCGCTCGCGGGGCCCGCTGCGTCGATTCAATGATTGGCTTTCAAGGGTCGGTGAGTCAATCGGCGCATTTTCGAAACGCGCTAAAAACAACTACGGCAATATTCTCAGCATCTTATTCTACAGCGTAATGCTGCTTGCACCGATAATTCTTGCGGTTATCCAACTGAGCGACCTTTCGTTTCTCCACAACAAGGAGCGCGAAACAAAGGTTGCTCCAACGGCGCCTCCGGACGCGTCGACTATTGACCAATTACGGAAGCAACAAACGGAGTTAATACAGACAGCAGACCAGCTTGAGGAACGACTTTCGCGTCTGTCGGCTTCTGACGTTTCAAAACAACTGGAGTCCTTCGAATCTCAGATATCAGCCCTTGACACCTACATCGGAGAACTGTTTGAACCCAAGAAAGGGAAGGACGTGCTCATCGTTAAGAGTATTGTCGATGATCTTCGGCAATTGCGCGAGAAATCATCTGGACTCGAAATACAGATCGATAACCACACGAAAGATCGGATTCGAATCGAAACCAAGATCGATGCCGTGCAATCTGATCAGCGCACGTTGCTTCATTGGGTCTTGTCACTCGGGGGTTTACTCTTTCTTGGTCTACTGCTAGGCGTGCGATATATTGGAAAGAAGATAGAGCCACTCATCCTTGCTCCTTCGTTACTTAAATCTACCGACCAATCGAAAACAGAAGACCCAGAGGGCGGATAATCGGGTAGGAACGGGGATTGAACCCGCTCCCCCCACACCACCCGGCATGCGGGTTTGACGGCGGTCGTTCCTCCCTTGCCGCGTTGCGGTAGCATGGCGGCTATCTATGTCGCTTCGCTCCATGGCATCGCTCGGTTCCCATCAGTCATGGATTCCCCTTCGGGCGCGCTGAAGGTGCGCGAGAAGAAAACTCCCAAAATACCTTTTACGGGCATACCCGATACGTTAGCATCGCAAACGAACTTCCACCGCGAAGCTCTCCCCTTTGATGTCGCTTTTGTCCTTTGGGATTCCGCCGTCGCCTCCCAAAGGACAAAAGTGACGGCGGAAGAATAAAACTGTTAGCGCTAAAACCAATGAAGCTTCCTATTCAAATCATAGCTTTAGGATATTGTTGTATGTTTTTGGCGCGTTTAGATGCGCAGTCTGTTCCAGTCCCCAATCAAATGTCGGCCGACATGGATGAGTTGGCCGCGAAAATCGACGCTCTACTTCCAGCCGGTTGGAAAATCGCAACGTCACCATTCGATCAAGAATCTGAGCTGTTTGACGGATACTACGGTCCGGAATATGGAGCCGAAATCGTGGTCTACAAAAACAAACCGGCTACCATTGTTCCTAAAAATGCTGTTTCGATCATTTTACGAGAGGAGGTCTTTTTCCTTATGTATCGACTAACACCAAAACTCTCGAAAGAAGATTGGGATCGTCTCACCGCACAAAACGCTCTCAACGAAAAAAAACGCCAGAAATTCAAAACGACTCTTGGTTCGTGTCGTAACCGGAGAATGAAGTCCAGCCATTACGATCCTTCGAACTATCTACCTGTGACGGAAGAACAGAGGTCGCTCCTCAAGCAATATTATTTTGTGTGGGAACAGACCAAGATTGAGCGATTACCTCACGCCTGGTTTGGATCAGTTTCAGTTTGGATCACTGATAACACAAAATACTCCATCAGACCAAGGGACCTTGAAGTCGAGTACACTCAAGTCGCAAAATCGATAGAGTCGGTCTTGAATCATTATAGCGCTTTACCTAAAAAAGGCACCGAATCGGGTAGGAACGGGGATTGAACCCGCATACGGGTTTGACGGCGGTCGTTCCTCCCTTGCCGCCTCGCGGTAGCCTGGCCGCTATCTATTTTGCTCACTTCCATTACACGGGCACACAGTTTAATCAGCCACGAAACTCTCCCAACCACGAACCTTTCGAGGAGTGAAGGTCCAGGCGCGCGCAATGCTGATCACACTCGTAATTTTGCCGGATTGTGGCAAACTGTCGGTATGTTCGCCGATAAGGAGATGGATGGAGATAACCGGCTGACAAAGCGGATTTTAGAATGAACTCCACGACGACAGATTTGATCCCAAAAGCCCCCTTGATGAGCCGGGCTCTGTCGATTGTTTTTGCATGGGGCTCTTCCCTCTTCCTGATCACTTCTCTGACTGCGCAGGAGATCGATGAACCTCTTCCCGAAGTGATTGCAGCGAGCCATTTCTCGGCCCTGAAATCCAGCTCGCCTTTTACCCGGTCGCTCAGTGTGTCTGACTCGCTTGTCTTGACCGGTGTCGCCAACATTGATGGGAAACCTGTCGCCACTTTGCTCGATACCAAAACCTCCCAGTCCTATATCCTTTCCGACGAACCCAATGAGAATGGCTGGAAGATGGTCAGCATCAGTCCGGGCACAGAACTGGATCAACTCGTCGCCAGCATCTCGATCGACGGCGGCGAAGTGGTTCGCGTGCGTTATGATCGCGAAGGCATTTCCCGCAGCATGAAAACACGGCCCAGTGCAACGGGTGGGCCCAGGGTTCCACGCGGGCCGGACAATCGCCCCGCACCGACCGATGAAGAACGCCGCAAGTTCGGGGAATATGTGAAAGCGAAGATGAGTAAGATGACGGAGGAACAGAAGAAGCAGGTTGGCAAAATGTTCGGAGAGAAAATGAAAGCCAACCCGAAGATGAGCGATCATCAAAAGGGAGCGCTCTTCAAAGATGTCCTCGAGCACGTCGCGGCCGGGAAGAAATAGCGCCGGACATTATTTTTGTCCGAAGTAATCGCGAAAGCATTGGATCACAGTCTCGATGTCTTCGGCGGACACATCGAGGTGAGTCAGGATTCGCAGCTTTCCTCCGCCGCCATAACCGCCCACCAGGATCTGCTTCGATTTTAGAAACTCTGCCAATCCCTGCAACCGGCCATCGGGAATATCGGCAAACACCATATTGGTTTGCACCGGGTCTGTTCCGATCCCCTCGATTTCCGAGATCCCCGCTGCAAGCCGCGCGGCATGGGTATGATCATCCGCCAATCGCTCGATGTGATTTTCCAGTGCATGGATCCCGGCCGCCGCGAGTATCCCCGACTGCCTCATACCTCCGCCCAGCATTTTGCGCCAGCGTGTGCCTGCTTTGATAAAATCCGCCCCGCCAACCAACAGAGAACCCACTGGAGCGCCCAGTCCTTTCGACAAACAGACCGTGATTGAATCGAAGGGAACCGCGAGATCCGCCACTCCCGTCCCCGATCCCACCGACGCATTGAAAATCCTCGCGCCGTCCAGATGAGTCGCGAGCCCATGTGAATCCGCGAACTGTTTTGCTTCCGCCACATAAGCCGGTGGAAGAATCTTCCCGCCCGTGGTGTTTTCGAGGCAGAACAGCCGGGTTCTGGCGAAGTGAAAATCATCCGGCTTCACGAGGCCTTTCACCTTGTCTAAGTCCAGGGTGCCGTCCGCTTCCTGATCCAGCGGTTGCGGTTGGATCCCGCCGAGGCAGGCACCTCCGCCGCCTTCGAACAGGTAATTGTGTGCCTGTTGTCCGACGATGACTTCATCTCCACGACCACAATGCGTGAGCAGGGCGATGAGATTGCTCTGCGTGGCGCTCGGGGTGAACATCGCGGCCTCCTTACCGAGCATCTCCGCCGCCATTTCTTCCAGCCGGCGAACCGTGGGATCATCACCGAGAACGTCGTCCCCCACTTCAGCATCATGCATTGCCCGCCGCATGGCAGGCGTTGGACGCGTCACGGTATCACTTCGCAGATCGATCATGGGCGGACTCTAGCACAGGCGTCTCACGATCCAACAGGGTTGCTTCATCGATCAGACCCTGTTTGATCGATTTACTCGGCGGCGGCTCCGAGGAATACCTCGGATACTTTGCCGTCCTCAAAGGTGAAGATCATTCCCCCGTAGATCGATCCCACGAGGTGAACATCTTTGCCGTCGAAAAATCCGTCCATCTCCTCTTCAGCCCGATAATCGCCGTAGGCCTGGATCACCTTGGCTTTGTCGTCTCCGATCTGGATTCCCTTTTCTGTCCGCAGTTTCGATGGAGCTTTTATGGTGATTGAAAACACGGACTTCGGCCCGCCGATTTCATCAGACAGCATGTAGACTTCCAATCCGCCATCGGGATAGAGCCATTTCTGAACGGCCTGGCCGAAAGCTTCCCAGATCTCGTCTTTACCTTTAAGAAGCTCACCGAGCACGTTCTCTTCGGCAATCGCCAGAACTTCGGCTTCCGGTGCATCGATCTTTATGCCCCCGATGCTTCCATCCTGCATGATGTCCGCTCCGGTGACCTCGATGCGGAAAATGGTGGCTCCGGGCAGGGCGCGAGTGGTCGTCATCTCACCATTCCGATACATCCCCGCAGCCCCCTGATCGTGCAGCACCCGGAACGTCAGGCCTGATGGTTGTTTCGTGAAGGTTGCGTATTCACGACTTTCCAATTCGCTCATTATGATTTCCTTCAAATCTCCCAGCCCCGATTTCTCCGCATGATTCACAGTCATTCCCACATGCACTCCGCCTTCTGTCATGAAATCCGGACTCCAGACCTGAATGAAGTTGATCACCGCCTCGTTGTTCACGTTTGATTCCGGATCCTCTTCGTTGGCGTAAAGCTCCATCAACGTCTGGCCGTTTTCCGATATCTCGACCAGTGCGATCCCCTCCCCGTCTGACGAGCGCTTGAAGGTCGCGGTCGGCATGGCGGCTCTGGCTTCACCAATGGTCATGCCCAGTTTGACGGGGCCTGCTGAGTTTGCTTTGATCTCAAAGCCGGCTCCCACCGCAGCCGACGGCGGTGCTGCGCCACCTCCAATGGTTACCGTCTCCGGACCGGCGAGTTTCATGGTCATTTCCCCTTCATAGAGGAACGCATCCAAACTCTTCGGCACCTGCCCGATGACTTCAAAGACGACGCTTTCTGCATCAACCCAGGCTTTGGGATGAACCGAGATGGCAAACTGTTCGATCACCTCTTTTTCATTCGGGTATTCCTGAGCAAGCTTTGCTTTGATGGAACGGCGCAGCGAAGTCGACAACGGGATCGGATCAGAGGCTGAACCGTATTCTTTGTCCGGAGCCACGATATAAATCACCGACGCCGTGTTGAATTGCCACTTGCCACCTTCGACGACAACAACCGCTTTGCTGTCGTCCCGCCACAAGGCGACGATCGACCCGTGGTTGGCATTGGGGAAATGACCGGTACCGGTCGTGGCAACAGGTTCACCACTCTTCAGATCAATAATGAAATTCTCCAGCGCTTCAGGATTCAGCCCGGATATGAGCTTTTCCATATCTGACACATCAAGCATCTGATAAGGGATCCCCCACGCCAACGCATAGCGTCCATCAGGGGACGCGGTCCCTTCGAACAAGACGAACGGCCGCTCATCTTTGGCTTCGGCGCTCCCGGGAAGAAACGCGGAAAAGCAAAGCAGCTGGAGGATCAGGGAAAAACAAACGCGGCTTTCGACCATGCATTTCAGACGATTCATACCGACAGATTAGGTGTGAATCGGGGAAGAAACGAGAGCAATTCGTTGCATTTTCGACTCAGTCATCCAATCCGCTCGCGTAGGCGGAAACACCATCGCCGTCATCCGAAAATGAAATGATCATCGGTCGGCAGCAGACTTCGCAGTCGTAGTCCACATCACACGGCGTTTCGTCGACCGATGGCGCCGTGACATGAAAGATCTCGAAACACGTGGGGCACGTGACCGGACAGGTTTCCATTCTCTCTTACTCGTAACTCGCCACGACGCGATCCGCTTCATCGGTCCACCAGTAAAGCATCCGCCCGCAGTTCTCGCAGTGGGTCACTTCTTTCTCAGTTTTCACCGCAATGGCAGTCGATTTGGTAACCCGCATGTGACAGCCCTGACAGGCGCCATCAACCAGCCCCACCACCGCAAGGCCGTCTTTTGACTTGAATAGACGGTGGTAGGTATCGAGCAAATCTTCGTCATCCAATTTAGTGATATACTGGTCCCGGTTGGCTTCAAGCTCGACTCTCTCCTTCCTCATGTTCTCCATCGCTTTATGGAGATTGGTGATGTCTTCATCCACCATTTTCTGAGATTCATCGCGCTCTTCTGCGGCTACCTTCAACCGGTCTTTGATGCCGTCAGCGGCTTCCATCAGTTCAAGCTCTGAATCCTCCAGCTTGCTGATTTCCTTGCCGTAGCGCTCAATCTCATTCCCCATCGCCCGAAACTCATCGTTTTTCTTGGTTTCGTACTGCTGAACCTTCAGCTTGGCGATTGAGTCGCGGCGGGTCTGAATATCAAGTTCGATATTCTTCATCGCGATCTCATTGGCGTTCAGCTCGCCTTTAATCTTGTCGTAGAGCCCCTGATCCTCTTCCAATTTGTCGCGAATATCTTCTTCTTCGTTGGGGATGTTGGCGAGTTCCTGATCTATGTGCCGGATTTTCCGGTCGCGATCCTGGATAACGAGAAGGTGTTCGAGTTCGGTCAGCATGTTCGGGGGGGAATGATCAGATTTCACTGACCAGTAATCAGAATTAGGGGATCAGTCCAGCAGGAAGTCCACCATAGCGTTTCATCGAGACACAAAAAACCACCGACGAAATTGCCGGTGGTCTTTTGAGGAATGATCTGTGCGGAGGTTCAGTGGCGATGACCACGGTGACTGCTGCACGAAGATCCTCGTGACCGATTCACATAAATCGTGACGCCCCGGCTTCGGACCGGGCTGTAACTCCGGTGCGAGGAATGAGATGAGTGGGAGGAATAAGAGCCGTGTGAGCTGTGTCCCCTTGAAGAATGTGAGTGGCCATGGTGACCGCTGTGATATTTGGCATTGTGGACCGCACGGCTTACTTCTGAAGCAACCCGGAGTACTTTTCCAAGTGTGTTTGAGCCTCCATGTCGATGATGGTGGCGATGGTCACCTGCCTGTGACACAGTCGTGGTCAATCCAATCGCTACGGCCGCGATGAGACCTGTTTTGAAGATGCTTTTCATAGTTTCGTTGAGTTAGGAGTGAACAGAGGGAGTTCTTCTCCCGCTCCAAAGTCGACGAATGGCTATGTGAGGTTATGCAAATTCGAGGAGATTAATTTTCCAATCAGCCCTGCCACCCCGTTGGACTTTAGAGGGGTGCCCACGGGAGAATGGAAATTTAAAGGGTAAATTTTGAAGTTTAAATTTCAAAGTGTCGATCCGCTGTGCCGTTAAGCACTTCGCAATTCTCACTTTAAATTTTACCCTTTAAAATCTCAGGGGCCTGTTTCCTGCCAGCCGACAGCCTCCCGCAGATCCCAGATCTGATCATCAATGGAATAGAACTTCTCAAGCGACCAGTCATAGGGGGATTTCATCCTCGCCTTGGCTTTCTCGATCCGGATCACCCCGTTGGACTTTAGAGGGGTGCCCACGGGAAAGTGGAAAATTTAAAGGGTAAATTTTGAAGTTTAAATATCAAAGTGTCGATCCGCTGCGCCGTTAAGCACTTCGCAATTCTCACTTTAAATTTTACCCTTTAAAATCTCAGGGGCCTGTTGCGTGCCAGCCGACACCTCCCGCAGATCAGTGCACGCCATCATCACCGATATTCTCAACCGGCGAGCGCTTTCCATCTTCCACGCTCAGTATCTTAGCGCGCTCCTCCCCGAGGGTATCCACCCGCAGATCCCATATCTGATCATCAATGGAGTAGAACTTCTCAAGCGACCAGTCATAGGGAGATTTCATCCTCGCCTTGGCTTTCTCGATCCGGATCAGTGCATCATCCAGAATCGGATGCGGCAAGCCGGCTATCACTTTTTTAGCACGTTCCACCAGATCGATCCGATGGCAGATCATTGCCAGATCATTCCCCGCCTCGATACATGATGAGATCGTCTCGTCAAAGCCGACTTCGTTGAGGATGGCACCCATGTCGAGGTCATCGGTCATCACCAGCCCCTGATAGCCCAGTTGATTTCGCAAATACTGCCCGATCACATTCTTCGAAAGCGAGGCCGGCCAGCGCGGGCGGTCTGCATCCCAGCATGGGAAGTGAGCATGACAAGTCATGATACTGTCCAGGTCCTTCAGCATCGCGTTGTAAGGAATCAATTCATCCGCCTCAAGTTCAGCAATCGACTTCGTGATGATCGGCAACTCCTCGTGCGGATCACATTCAGCGAGGGCGTAACTTGGAAAATGCTTTCCGCAGCTCAACACACCTTCCTTCCGCATGGCTCCATTGAAAAGCGAAGCGTTGGCGATGACTTCCTTCGCATCAGTGCCATAACATCTCCCTTTCAGGGAGTTATCAGCCTCATCATCGTACGAAACATCCAGAACCGGGCACAAATCGAGATTAAACCCGAACATTCGCAGGATTTGGCCCGTCAGTGCTCCGTGACGCCGAATCAAACCGTGATCCCCCTTCTCGCGGAGTTGCTGAGCGTTCGGTGGCTCGTTGCCTATCAACCGCAAACGGGAGACGCGGCCCCCTTCCTGATCGATCGTGATAAACGGCTCGATGTCACTTAAATCACGCAGATCATCGATTAACTTGCGTAATTGTTCAGGAGAGTGAATATTACGGCCGAACAAAATAAAGCCTCCGGGCTGCAGCTTTCTGAACCGCTCAGCTGTGTCACTATCTAATTCGGGACCTGGAACTCCGGTTAATAAAAATTGGCCGAGGAGACGTTCTTCCATGTTTTGATCAAATTGTTAAGGTAGTTAAATTATTATGAGCGGAAAAAGTGCGATTGCGAGGAAAAACAAAGGTTCATCATCCCCCACGGCCAAAAGCGGGCTTGCCCCGCGATCTGAGGACAGCCGGAACGGCCTCCGCAAGATGGCCGTGAATCCCTCTCGGGCCAAAAGCGGGCTTGCCCCGCGATCTGAGGACAGCCGGAACGGCCTCCGCAAGATGGCCGTGAATCCCTTCCGGGCCAAAAGCGGGCTTGCCCCGCGATCTGAGGACAGCGGGGACAGGGTTTGCAAGATGATCGAACCCTGTCAGATCGAAAGACACAATTGGCGGAGGACCTTCAAATTCATCGGAATTGCCATTGTGGCGATGCTGCCTTTTTCCTGCGCGAACGGTCCTTCCCCTTCGGTGAATCCCGGCTTTGGCGGACAGGTCGGCGGCGGCCCGGTTCGTCTCGGGATTGATGTGCTGCAGGAGGATGACTTTGCTTTTCTGCGCGGGAAGCGGGTCGGATTGATCACCAACCAGACTTCAATCAATCGATACGGCACCCAAACCCGGGTAGTGCTGCATCGTGATCCCCGCGTCAATCTGGTGGCACTTTACACCCCGGAACACGGTCTGGACGGAACGGAAAAGGCGGCGGTTCATATCTCAACCCGCAAAGATCCAGTCACCGGACTGACTGCCCACTCCCTCTATGGCCCCACCCGAAAGCCGACTTCGTCCATGTTGCGGGATATTGATGTGATGCTTTTTGACCTCCAGGACATCGGATCACGGAGTTACACCTACATTTCCACGATGGTTCTGGCGATGGAGGCCTGCGGAGAAAACGGTAAGCAATTTGTTGTGCTCGATCGCCCCAACCCACTTGGCGGCCATCGTATCAACGGCCCCGGAATTGAAAAACGCTGGATCAGCTTCGTCGGCCAGGTCCCCGTTCCCTATGTCCACGGCATGACGGCCGGTGAAATTGCCCGAATGACCAATGAAAAAGGCTGGAACAAACGGAAGTGTAACCTTGCGGTGGTTCCGATGAAGGGCTGGAATCGCGGCATGAGCTGGGAACACACCGGCCTGAAATGGATCGCCACTTCCCCCAACATCCCGCAAAAGTATTCACCGCGTTACTATGCAGCGACGGGAATCTTCGGCAGCCTCCGGGGCGGCGATATCGGAATCGGCACGGATCGTCCTTTTGAATACATCGGCGGGTATGGAGTGGATCCCCACCGCCTGAAAAACGATTTTGATTCCATGAACCTCGACGGGGTTCAGTTTGATTCCTACCAGTCCAGCCGCAAACCCGGCTGGGCAGGCGTCCGTCTGAAGATCAATCCCAACGCTCAGGCAGACATCGTCGGACTCAACCTCATCGGGATTGCGTCGGTGAACCGTTACACGAAAAGCAGCCGGGATCTGTTTGCCTCAACCCCATCGAGCGCGATGAACATTTTCAACAAGGTGTATGGAAGCGAGAGCATCAAAGCTCAGCTGAAAAATGGAACAGATCCCAGGACGATCATTGATTCCTGGCGCAGTTACCACGCCAGCTTCCGCTCAGCCCGGCAACCGTATCTGTTGTACCGCTAACCGGTTGCTGATCCGCAGGTCCCCTTCCGGATTTCCCTGACAGAGGGAATCCATCCCGTTTTTCCTGCCTTCAAGTTCAAACCCGTCCCGACTCCGGGATGGGGTTCAATTGAGTTGTTCCGTGATCACCGGTCAGAAAGCGTGTTTCATTTTGAAACAGGGCATCCGACGCTTCAGAAGGCGTGTTCCATTTTGAAACAGAGCATCCGACGCTTCAGAAGCCGTGTTTCATTTTGAAACAGAGCATCCGGCGCTTCAGAAGTCGTGTTTCATTTTGAAACAGAGCATCCGACGCTTCAGAAGCCGTGTTTCATTTTGAAACAGAGCATCCGACGCTTCAGAAGGTCTGTTTCAATTCGGGTGATCCGCACCAAACCCTACTTGGCTTTCAAGTCGTCGAGGAACATCGACGCAAGGTTGGCATCGTAGCGCAGGTGAACCAAACGCCAATCCCCGTTACCCGGATCATAAAACGTAAACTCGTTGGTAAACGGCTGACGCTCGAAATGGGAAATACAACGTACAATCAGTGTGCGCTTGGAAATCTGAATTTCTTTTGCAATCTCGAAGTCTACAAACTTACCCATCTGCGAAACCAGCTGCCCGAACCCCTGCGCCACCTTGGTCACTTCGGTTCCTTGAACCACCGGGTTTGAAGACAACATTTCCTGAAGCCCTTCAGCAGCCCGCTCCTGTTTACACATGGCGTAAAAACTGGTGACCTGTTGCTTGGGAGTCTGGGCCTTTTTCGCCGGGGCCGCTGTTTCCTGGGCAAATACTGGAAGTGTCGCAAAGGCGACGATGGCAAGAATGTTAAAAATCTTCATGAGAAAGTGTGTTTAAGTTCGTTAGAGTCAATGGAGGAGTGGCGGGATGTTACGCTGAGATGGGGAAAATTGTCAAATTTGATGAAACGGTTTGAATACGACGGTTGCGGCGTCCATAGAGGAACCGGGAAGCTGTTCCACTCATGACAACCGCACCTCCAACCGAAACTGAACCTGAGTCCGACAAATGGCGTGAGATTCACGACCTTGTTGTTGAAGGCGACCATCAGGGCGTCGCCGATGCCGTCGCACCGCTCACCCCGGTCGAAACGGCCCGTCTCATTTCGCGTCTTTCAGACAACGACCGGTTGGAGATACTGACACACCTTGACCCCAAAGAGGCGGCCGACATTCTGGAGGATTTGCCGGAGTCACAGGCTTCTGATTTGATCGAAACGCTTTCGGCTGGAGAAGCCGCGTCAATTGTTCATGAAATGCCGGATCAGCAGGTGGCTGAGTTGCTTCGGGATATCCCCACCGCAGGAGCGGATGCCATTCTGGACGAGCTGCCCGAGGACGAAGCCCTGGTCACCCGACAGATCCTCGAATGCGCCCCCGATACCGCCGGGGCGCTTATGTCGCCTGACATTCTTTCTTTCTCCGAAACCCAGACAGTCCGCGAGGTCTTCACCGAACTGGAGAGGAACCGCGAGAAATACGCCAACTTTGATGTGCTTTACGCTTATGTCACCACGACAAAAGGAAAGCTGCGCGGTGTTCTCCAACTGCGAAATCTCGTGTTGTCGAATCATGACGAATTCCTCAGCAACCTCATGATTCCCAATCCCCTCTTTCTTGAATCGGATGCGGACCTGGAGAAGATGACTGACTTTTTCGATGAACATCATTTTCTCGGAATCCCCGTGGTTCATGCTGATACAGGAAAGCTGATAGGGGTTCTTGATGAAAAGTCCGTGCGTTCCGCCAAAGAAAAACGAGCCAGCAACACTTTCCTGAAATTTTCCGGTATCGTTGGCGGTGAAGAGCTGCGTTCCCTGCCCCTTCACGTACGGAGCCTGCGGCGTCTCTCCTTCCTTGCTCCGAACATTTTGCTGAATCTGCTGGCAGCCAGTGTCATTGCGCAGTTTCAGGACACCTTGCAAGCGGTGATTGTCCTCGCGGTGTTTCTGCCCATCATTTCGGACATGAGCGGATGTTCCGGCAATCAGGCAGTGGCCGTTTCAATTCGCGAGCTGGCTCTTGGGTTGATCCGGCCACGGGAAGTGTGGCGTGTTTTTCAGAAAGAAAGCCTCATCGGAATCATCAACGGAGCCGTGTTGGGAATTGTCCTCGGATTGATTGCCGGCATTTGGAAAGACAACGTGTGGCTGGGCATTGTGATCGGAGGATCGCTCATGATGAACACCATCATTTCCGTCTGCCTCGGTGGACTGGTCCCGCTCCTGCTGCGCCGTTTCAAAGTCGACCCCGCCCTCGCCTCCGGCCCCATCCTCACCACGGTGACTGACATGTGCGGCTTCTTCCTCGTGCTCAGCTTTGCAAGCGCGGTGCTCTCGAAGCTCTAACAGACTCGACGGTTCAGAGTTGCCGCGACAGGTGATCTTTGTTTAAGATCGCCGTATGACGAACCGGTGGATGCTTCAACTCCTGCTACCCTGCGCAGGGGTCAGCATCCTGCTGTGTGGGTGCGGTAACGAAGACGCAGCCAACCTTGAACAGATCACGTTGAAAGTGGATCAGCAGATTGCAGACCGCCACTCCCGGCAGCTGGAATTGAAGTCAGAAGATGAGGCATCAGCGGTAACCGTGCTGGTCGAATATATCGAAGTCCCCGCCCTGCTACTGAACAATTACACGGCAGCGCACCCATTGCAGGAAGATGCCGATGGTCTCCGGCGAGAGACGCAGGTTTGGCTGAATTCGGGCCAGGCCAATCTGATTGATATGACAGTCGTGCACGGCCAGAGCGGTCAGAGATCGAAGGTAGAAGCAGTCCACGAGGTGATTTACCCGACCAAATACGCTTCTCCGAAAACCCGGGCAAAACCGGCGACAAAGGCTAAGCCGGACAAAGCCGCCGACGACACGAAACCACAAACCGAAATTGCCATCACCCCCACCGCCTTTGTGACTCGCCGGGCAGGCAGTGTTCTGGAGATCGATCCGGTGATCGGGAAAGACGGGACCATTCAGCTTAATCTCGCTCCGGAATTATCCACCCGCCTGAAACGTAATTCATGGCAAGCGACATCGGATGATAAGACAGCAACTTTCGAGACACCCGAATTTCACACCGCCGGAGTAACGACACAGGTCATGATCGAAAACGGCGGCTACGCATTTCTGGGGACGGGCCGGTTACCGGAGGAACGACGCTCGCTCGTGTTTGAAGATTCGCTGTTGCTGATGTTTGTGCGGGCCGACGCCTTTTAATGATGAGAACTCATTTTATCTTCTGTTCCATCATCTGCTTCGCGATCTTCGGTTGCGAGTTTGGGAAGCTGTCGGCGCAGGAATCGGAAGAGAACCCTCAGCAACTTTATATCCAGGAATTCCCGATGCCCCCGGGTATACTGACCTCTGATAGATCAGAGATCCCTGAGGGGGATCCTTTTGCAGCTCCAACCAAAGCCGAAACGATCCGGAAAAAACCGAATTTAAACAGGAAAGTCAGTGATCATACTCAAAAGGTTTTCGAAGACGCAGGAATCACATTTCCCGCGGGAGCTTACTCATTCTTCGACAGAGCAAACCATCAACTCGTCGTCATCAACACCGAAGAGCAGCTGGACCTCGTCGAAATATATTTCTCTCCATTGTTACCGGATCCAGTGGAACAAATCCACATCTTTGTGGAGTACATCGAAGTCGAAGCAGCTCTCTATCACGACTGGATGTTCGAAAACCGCATCACTGGTGATGGCACCCCGCTTCGCAAGCAGGCACAGAAGTGGGTGAAGTCGGGTGATGCGACCCATCTCGACACAGCCATCGTAACGGCCCGTTCCGGCCAACGGGCCAAAACTGAGTCGATTAGCGAAGTGATCTACCCCACTACGACCGTTTCATCCAGAGTGCCGAACACGGTTTTACTCGAAGGAAAAACCGCAAAAGCACCCGTCACTGGAGTGAGCGGCAGCAACATTGAAACACGACATGTCGGGACCACTCTGGAAGTCGATCCAATTGTGGGGGCGGATAATCTAACGATCGATCTGAATCTCTCTCCGGAAATTGTAAAGCGAAACGGCTTCACTCATTGGCCACCGGAAGACGGCGATCCGCTTTTCACCGTCTCAATGCCCCGCTTTCACACCATGAAAATCACGACTCAGGTCACGCTTCATCATGGACATTACGGCTTTCTCGGAACGACAAAACCACAAAAGGCTGCCGTCGAGGATCGCAAAGATCCACTCGTGATGACCTTCGTCCGCGGGGATATCTCGATACTCCCTGAATTGAAAACCGGCCCACCGAAACGTCGGCCGTTTCCTGAAAAGAAATGAAGAGGTTCCCCACAAAACTGGTTGTCCGAAGGAGAAAAATTACATGAAAAAAGCCATTCGCCTCAATTCAATCGTTCTATTCGGGTGGTTGTTTATTTCCCTGTCCAGTTTGTCGGGGCAGGAAGACAACAGTGAAGTTCTCTTTACAAACACCTACCCAATTTCGCCTCAATTTATCACCCGGTTACAGACCAATTCGGAAGACCCATTCGCTGACCAAACTACGCATAAAACGATTCAGGAGCGACTCGAGGCGGCAGGAATAGAGTTTCCGCCGGGTGCCTCGGCCTCTCCAAGCGGACGGACTTCAATGGTGATCGTGCGTAACACCAAAGCCCAATTGGAACGGGTAGACGCCTATTTCGAAGCCTACAGACGCGAAAACAGCCCAAAGCAGCTTACCGTTTTCCTCGAATACATCGAAGTCGAAGCTGCCAAATACCACGACTGGATGTTTGAGAACCGAATTTCCACGACTGGAACCCCGCTTCGTAAAGAGGTGCAACAATGGGTGAAGTCGGGTGATGCCACCATTATCGAAACTACCTCCACACTGGTGCGATCCAGCCAGCGCGCCAAAGTCGAGTCGGTCAGCGAAAAGATTTACCCGACCGAAACCGGAACCCCGGGAGTTCCCAATGAAGTTCTCCTTGAAGGAAAAGACACCAAAGCCCCGATCGAAGGCGCCACCCCGTCGGCCTTCGAAACCCGCAATGTCGGGACCACGTTCGAAGTTGATCCAGTCCTCGGCGCAGACAACTTCACAGTCGACCTGAACCTCTCCCCGGAAATCGTGACCGGGAACGGGCTGACCGACTGGCCTCCGGAAAACTCAGACCCAATGTTCACCATTTCGATGCCCCGCTTTCACGCCATGAAAATCACGACCCAGGTCACCACCCTTCATCGCGAATACATTCTACTGGGGACGTGTAAGCCGCTCAAGCCAGCCATGGACGGACGTAAAAAGCCCATCGTGCTGGTCTTCGCCCGGGCCGACGTCGCCGTCCTGTACCCCCGCCCTCAATGATACCTCCGTTGAATCTTGAACTGTTCCATTTCTCGAAACTCATGAATGCTCTCTACAAACTCCCCATAGTTCTCACGCTTTGGCTTTTGGCCGCGCTGCCATGTCTCGCTCAGGATGAACCTCGCGAGCCGCTACAAACAAAGGTCTATCTTGTGCCCATCACTTTCGAGAAATACATAACAGGCTACGGATCAGGCTACCGTCAATCCAGTGAGGCATCCGCCGACCCTTTTGCAGACCCGGTAGATTCAAGCCCCCATCAACCACCACAGTCGATTCAAGAAGCCCTCGAATCGGCAGGCATTGTCTTCGACGAGGGCGCGAGCGCAACATTCGACAAAAAAGCACTGAAACTCACAGTCACCAATACCCCTGATCAGTTCGAGTTAGTGGAAGTGGTATTGGACAACTTCAGTTCTCAGGCTGAGCGTCAGATCACCGTTTACTATGAGTTCATCGAAGTGGACCACCTCGATTTCAGTGACTGGTTGTTTGAGAATGTGATGGACTCCGACGGCACTGAGTTCCGCAATGCGGTTCAGCAATGGATCAAGGAGGGTAAGGCGGAGATCATCGAATCCGCCACGGTATTGGCCCGCTCAGGGCAGCGAGCCAAGGTCGAATCCATCGATGAATACATTTACCCGACCGAATACAATCCGTCGAAGGCACCCAACGAAGTGACCCTCAAGGACGGGGCTGAAGCTCCGATTGCAGCAACGTCCCCAACCGCCTTTGAAACCCGGAACCTGGGAACCACGCTGGAAGTTGATCCGGTGCTGGGAGCTGACAACACCACAATCGACATGAATATGTCTCCCGAAAACGTGCTGCTTGAAGGCGTTGAGAAATGGCATCACAAATCAGTTGATCCCCGCTTTCAGACAAACTTCCCGACTTTCTATACCATGAAGATCACCACACAGGTGACGGGGCATGACGGGCGTTACATCTTTGTCGGGGCAACCCGACCGCTCAAAGCGGCCGATCCAGAGCGCAAGAACCCGCTCGTTCTTCATTTTGTGCGCGGTGACGTCGGGTCGCTGGGTGGCTGGTCTGAAGTAAAAGAGAAAGCCGAGTAACAGCCCCCTCGACCATCCACGATCCAACAGGGTTGGCATGACGATCAGACCCTGTCTGTTTACGGCACTCTTTTTGTATCCAGCGTCGCGGCCTGAAAGGTCGCTCGCACAAAGCCCGGGAGCGTGCGCAAATTTGGGTGCGGCCTGAAAGGTCGCCCACGCTTTCCTTCAATCCCACACATACCATTCGTCATATTCCACTTTATATTCCTGAAGAAACTGAGGCGATTGAGACATGTCGATAAACTTAACTTTAACGACGCTCGCGGGTGACCTTTCAGGCCACGATTCAATGCTGAATTATCCCGGGCTCAGCTTTGCCAGCGCGGTGCTCTCGAAGCTGTGAGCGACCGTTGAGCCGCTTCGCTAAGGTTCTTTCGTAAATCGAAATAGCCGGAAAATTTTGGCTTCGTTTCCAATCAGTCAGACCGGCCGAAGGTCTGTCAACCTGTTAGCTGTTAGCTGTTAGCTGTTAGTCGTCAGTCGTCAGTCGTCAGTCGTCAGTCGTCAGTCGTCAGTCGTCAGTCGTCAGTCGTCAGTCGTCAGTCGTCAGTCGTC
>JBLWYI010000025.1:96313-108190 GCA_048267005.1 Verrucomicrobiales bacterium
AGTCCGTCAGTCAGTCAAAAGGCCCGAATAACAGACTCCGCAAGTTCGTCGCGTAGCGACAGTTCATTCATAGCCGTGGGTTTCAAACCCACGGAATTAGTGACCTTCCCTGGTCCGTCGCGTAGCGACCGCTCAAGCGCGGAAACGAACCGCAACTCTCAGAGGGATTGAACGGTCGCTACGCGACGCGGGAAAATTCCATTACTCCACCGTGGGTTGAAAACCCACGGCTATGAATGAACTGTCGCTACGCGACGGGCTTGCGGCAATCGCTGAGGCCCTGGACCTTCTGACCTCTGACCTCTGACCTCTGACCTCTGACCTCTGACCTACGGCGATGTTAAATCACTGGGCGGTTGGTCTGAAGTGAAGGAAAAAGCTGAATAGCGGAATCCCCGCGTCCATCTACGATCCAACAGGGTTGCCTTGACGATCAGCCCCTGTCTGATCATGAAACGCTGTCCCAATCCAACCCGAACTTTGCGAGGTATTTCCGCACGCGGTCGCTGTCATTGGTGGCTTTGCGACGACTACGGGACGCGGCAAACAGCGTCCTTCCGGCATCTGACAACGTCCTGGATTTTCGACAGACAGCGATGACCTCGGCCAGTTGAACCTGATCAAACCGGTCGATTTCTTCGAGCGCATCAGCGCCAAGTATTTCCTCAAGGAGAAGGGAATCGAATGTGGAGTCAGCGGAATGTTCCCGACGCCACAGGTGCTGAAGGCGACCAATTTCCTCCTCAACCAGCTCCCGCCCGATTCGTCGGTCTCCGGCCAGAGTTGATAGCCGGGTGATGGCAGCGTTCAGGTCGCGGAAGTTCCCTGTCCATAAGCTCGCCGGATCCCGCGCAAACTTCACGAAGGCCTCCTGCCCTTCTTTGTTGAAGGAAATCTTGCGACCGGTCTTTTGTGAAATCTGCTCAAGCTCGTAGGCAATATTGGGTTCGAGATCTTCACGGCGATCCTTTAACCCCGGTAACTCGAACAGCCACAAATTGAGCCGCGCAAACAGATCGCTTCTGAAGTTTCCCTCCGCGGCCTGGTCGATGAGATCCTGGTTGGTCCCGGAAATCAATTGAAAGTCGCTCTCCACCTCGGTGTCCGAACCCACGGGAAGGAATCGTTTCTCTTCCACGGCGCGCAGCAGCATGCTCTGTTCATCGAGCCCGAGCTCGCCAATTTCATCGAGGAACAGCATTCCTCCATCAGCTGATTTCAGCAACCCGGGCCGCGCCGACGCCGCTCCGGTGAAAGCGCCCCGCTTGTGCCCGAACAAGGTGGACATGGCGGTATCTCCCCGAAGCGTGCTGCAATTCAGTTCAACAAAGGGACCTGAGATCTGATTTCGCTGCCGCTTGAGATCATAAATGCGGCGGGCAAGTCGGGACTTTCCTGCTCCTGTCGGCCCGGTGAGCAGGATTGGAGCGGTGGAACGAATGGCGACCTGCTCGATCCGTTCGATCATCCGGTTGAAGGCGGCGTTCCGAGTTTCAATCCCGGACTTGAGGAAACTGGCGGCTTCGCTGGCTTCCTTTTCAAAGCGACTCGCCAACCGGTCATAACGACTGAGATCGAGATCGATGATGCTGTAATCACCCGGATCAATCCCCTCGCGCAGTTTGCGCCGCGGCGGGGAAAGCTGGAGCAAACGACCCGGAAAATGCCGGCTTTCGGTTAACAGAAAGAGACAGATCTGGGCAACGTGAGTGCCGGTTGTGATGTTGATCAGATACTCCTCGTTATCGACATCGAACGGATAGCCTTCAGCAAATTCGAGGAGCGATTCGAATACCTGCTCAAAATTCCAGGGATCCCTGGGCTCCACATCGTGATGACGAACCTCTGTCTCCGGCGACACCTCTGCCAGATCCGTCAAGACTACATCCACCAGCTTTGAGAACTGCGGCCGCGTCAGGATTTCGATTCGATCAACCAAAAGGTCGGGGAACTGCCCCAATGCGACGTTGGGGCGCCACTTCTTCCACCGACCTTCGTGAGTCGGAGTATCGAGTGAGGTTCCAAGGAAACTGAGAATGACTGTTTTCTTTTTTGTGATCCACAATTCTAAAAGCCTATCACAATAGATCAAACAAATTGAAACCCTCACGACATCCATCAGCTTGATTCAAGATCACAATAATTTATTTCAAACTAACCATCAACTACTTGCAACGATAGACTCTCACCACTGAGAGCCGTTGGCACACGACGTGCAATAGAGAGAAGAGAATTTTGAATAGAAAGATGAACCGATTTCCAGAAATCATACTCGACGGATCAACCGGCGAAGGCGGCGGACAGATTCTCCGATCCGCTTTGAGCCTATCCGCGATCACCGGGAAACCGTTCCGGCTCGACAATATCCGTGCCGGTCGCAAACGCCCCGGCCTCATGCGCCAGCATTTGACCTGCGTTCAGGCCGCGGCATCGATCTGCGGAGCGAAAACGTCTGACGTGACGGTTGGATCAAAGGCTCTCGATTTCACACCCAACGAAATCCGGGCGAGCTACGATACATTTGCCATTGGGACAGCCGGAAGCACGACGCTTCTTCTCCAAACTGTTCTTCCCGTTCTCCTTCATGCCGATGAGGCTTCGGAAGTACGACTCACAGGTGGAACCCATGCTGTCAAAGCTCCCTGCTTTGAATACGTGGACGAAATCTTTCTCCCACGTATTGCTGAAATGGGCGCAAAAGCCGATCTGAAACTGGAGCGTGCCGGATTCTTCCCCGCTGGCGGAGGACGGCTCAAGTTGCAGGTCGAACCTTCAAAGCTGATGCCATGTGAATGGCATGAGAGCGATGCAAAGAAAGTTACTTCTGCTGAAGTTCTTTCGACGAAGGGCATTCCTGATTCCGTGGCAACGAAAGAACTGCGTCCGGTTCAGACTGCATTCTCACTTCAACCTGAGGATCTGCTGAAACGCGAAGTCTCCGACACGGCCTGCGAAGGGAATGTCTTGATCATCCGCGCTCAGCAATCGCTGACGTTCGCTTTCGGTGACCGGGGAAAACGATCTCAGCAAGTGGCGAGAGAAGCCATCCGTGAGATGAAACGCTACCTGCATTCGGCAGCCCCGGTTGACGAACACCTGGCAGATCAGCTCCTGCTTCCACTGGCGCTGGCCGGCGGAGGTGGACTCACCGCAACCGCCCTGACACCACACTTCCACAGCAATGTCGAAGTGATTGAGAAATTCCTCCCGGTGAAGGTGGAGACCGAAAAACTGGACCGCAATGCCTGGCGCGTTGCCCTCAACAAACTTTACCCCCTAATCGTTTAGCAAAAATGGAATCAATGAACCTGATCTGCGTCGCCTGCGGAACCTCTCTAATCCAGGGAATTCAGCCGGTCTCCAAAGACTTTTCTCTGAGTTATCAAGATGAAGTGGATGCGGTGCCATCGGGCCAGTTCCTCATTCTCCAGGATTCAGATTTCTGGAAGCCGGCCGGTCATCTCGTTTTCAACCTGGATGATCTCAGCTCGCTCCCGCCGAATGACAAACACATCGGCTATGGGTGCTGCGGATACTCGGATTGCGACGGCCCCAACCTCTTCTGCTTCTGCGGCGAGGGGCTGGGCTACCAGTATACCGAGTGTTGCACGCCGCGCATGGCCATTCTCATCCCCGAAGCAGTGACGGTCGCCGCCAGCGAACAAATCCCCGCCTCGATCCCCCTTTAAAACAAAACCAAACACCGAAAGAAAACCCATGAAAATAACTGAACTCCACAAACTTGGAATCCCGAAAGGAGAACCTATCCTCAAAGCAATCGACCTGTTGCGATCGCCCAAGAATCATTCAGCCCGGTTTGCCGAGGTGGTGAACGACCCGAACGCCTTTACTTCTGATGAAACCTTCGGCCCACTGGCTCAGGCGATCCTCGAGGCACCGGACGACGCCTTCATTCCTCGAAGCGAACCCGCTCCCTGGAAACAGTGGGGGGACGATCTCGAAGAACAGGCGGTGAATCAGATGCGGAACGCCTGCGATCTTCCGATCGCGGTTGCCGGAGCCTTGATGCCGGATGCTCACCTCGGATACGGTCTGCCGATCGGCGGAGTTCTCGCGACAGAGGGCTGCGTTATCCCTTACGCTGTAGGTGTGGATATCGCCTGCCGGATGAAGCTGACGGTGCTTGATCTGCCGGTTTCGTGGTTGGATAACAACCGGGACCAGCTCAAGAGTCAGTTGTCGCGGGATACCGAATTCGGTATCGGGGCGAGCTTTAAGACTCCGCACCAACACGAAGTGATGGATGCCGACTGGTCCGTTTCGCCGATTACCAAGAACAATAAAGACCGGGCCTGGAGCCAACTCGGGTCGAGCGGAAGCGGAAACCACTTTGTGGAATTCGGAGTCCTTTCACTGTCAGAGGTTCAGCCCGAGTTTGATATCGAGCCCGGAAACTATCTGGCATTGTTGTCCCACAGCGGAAGCCGTGGAACGGGTGCGGCGGTGGCGGCTCACTACAGCAAGCTGGCTCAGGCTGAACATGCTGATCTTCCCCGTGAATTGATGCACCTGTCATGGCTGGATCTTGATTCCGAAGCCGGCGCTGAATACTGGGCTGCGATGAACCTGATGGGCGACTACGCAGCAGCCAACCATGCCTGCATCCACCGGTCCCTTGCCAAAAACCTGGGGGCTGAGGTTCTCGTTGATATCGAGAATCACCACAACTTCGCGTGGAAGGAAACACACTTCGGAAAGGAAACCATTGTTCACCGAAAAGGCGCTACGCCTGCCGGAAACGGTGTGCTCGGGATTATCCCGGGATCGATGGCAACTCCTGCGTATGTGGTTCGGGGAAAAGGCAACGCCAGCTCACTGAACTCCGCTTCACACGGGGCCGGACGGGTGATGAGCCGTACAGCTGCGAAAAAGAAATTCCATTGGCCTACCGAGAAGAAAAAACTCGAGGAAGCCGGTATCACTCTGCTTTCAGCAGGACTGGATGAAGTGCCCGGAGTTTACAAAGACATCCATTCAGTGATGGACGCCCAAACTGATCTGGTGAAACCGCTCGCCCGGTTTGATCCAAAGATCGTGAAAATGGCCAATGGAGGAAAGGCCGAAGACTGACACCTGAAAACAACGGGGCGGCGGACTCCATCTGCCGCCCCTCACTCCTCCTTAACCTCCCTGACCAGAAATCGCTCGATCTTCAACTTACTGAAAAAGGCGGGCCCAATTCCGACAGGTGTCTCCAGTTCCGAGTAATCCCCTTCGATCTCGCCACGTAATTCCCCGTCGGAATAAACACTCAGCTTTCGCGTGCCCACTACGATCCGGATGTCGTGCATTTCATTCTCTTTTAAATACCCCTGATCATCGAAGGCGTATCGTTTTCCGGTCGCCGGATCATGAATTCTCAACTGCTTCTTATTCACTTCCCAGTTAAAAATCGAAATGACCCTGCCTCCAAGGTAAATCCGGATATTGGTGGAATCGGTTGATATTCGGGAATCGATTTCAAAAGGAGGTGTGAAAGTCCGGTTTGAAGCCACCTGACTCCATACTTTCTCGGGACTGGTGACCAACCACCCGCCGTCAATGCTTTCAATTTCACAGCCCTTAATGAACTCAATATCATCCTTTCCTTTGAGTTCCCAGAGAACCTTCTGTCCAGAGGAGGCCGAAACACCAGCCCCTTCTGCAGCCGCCTTCATCGCCAACTTGGCATCTTCCAGCAGCGCCTTCTGCCGACTGTTGGCTTTAACAGCCAGCTCGAGATTTCCGGCGATGGTCAACTCTTTGGTAACCTCGGCAAACTTACCGGCATACTTGTGATAGATCGCAGCCCTGTCTTTGTGCACCTCAGCCTGCCTCGCGCTCAGACTGGATTCATAAATTCCCCGTAAATTCGCAAGCCCGGCAAAGCTGGAATAATCCCGCTGACCCTTTTCCCGGTATTCGGCGATTTCCTTTCGAACCATCAGAACATTATCCAGATCACCACTTTCAATGGTGTCTTTCTCAAGATTCTTCAGAGCTTTGACATAACTACTCTGCATCTTCCAAATCGGATCATCCACCGTCGACAATTCCTTTTCCATCGCAGCCTCAAGCGATGCCAGCGGGTCATCCTGTGACCGGCAATTCGCCGACAAGAGAAACATCCCTGCTATGAAAACCAAAAAACGCATTGCTTGATGATAGCCGACAATTGAACCGGGGCGCAAAAACAAAATCCCGTTGCCGCAATGCTTTCCAGTGCGATGTTCGAATTTCTGCCTCCTCTTCGCTCATGTCCAACCGTCTCGCCCTTGTAATCGTCGCCGTCGCGGTGCCTGTTGCCGGATTCTTCGTATCAAAAAAATCAAGTGCCCCCCGAAAGAATGAAGTCGCCACCGAGACCGGGGAACCTGAAAAAAGGGATTTCTCTCCCATCGAACAGGAAGAACCTGAACCGGTTTCCGAGACGGTGCAGGCTCCCGAACCTGAGCCGGCTCCTGTGCAGGAACCTTCCAGAGTTCGACATGATCAGAAGCAGCTGGACCGGTTTTCCGGAAAACCGATCGATGAGATTATTGCCACCCTCCGTGAGCAACGGAAGGACGAAATTGAAAAGGCTCACGCCAAGCTTGACCCGTTTCACGAAGCGCTTCCCCTCAGTCCGTTTCCATTCGACGAAGAATCGGAGCCTCGGGACGTGGAACTTCTGAAACAGTATGTCGAGACGATTGCTGCCGGTTTAATTGATGAGCCCAACCTGCTGGATCGCTGGCGAACCAGCCTGGCTCACATCGCCTTGGGAACATTTCCGGATTCCGTGCCGGAGAAATACCTGATCGATAACCTTCTTGTCTCAGAGACTCCTTATTTTCCGGTCCGGTTTGAGATCGTGGGGAATTTTCCTTCGGACGAAACCTTTGCCATCGCAGACTTCACAAGTGATGGCCGTGATGATTTCATTGGCAAAGGCGGCGCTACTTTCCTGAAGAATTTTGAAGGCGAACCTGTGAATACTGAGCTTCAGGCTGCTGACCACCTTTACCCCGCAGATTTCGACGGAGACGGGGACGTGGATTTATTCGCCACCCGAAGGGCGGGTGTCCCTAATTCACTTTGGGTGAACGAAGGCGATGGGAAGTTCGTCGACTTCACCGAATCTTCGGGGTTGCTGGCTTTTGCCGACACACGGGCAGCGGCCTGGGCTGACTTTGATCGTGACGGAAAACTCGACCTCGCAGTCGGAAACTACGACGCCCCTCTTGAAGTCTATCGGGCAATCGGCGACGGCACTTTCGAATACGTATCGGATCAATGGGGACTTGAAGAAGTCACTAAGGTCACCGGACTCACGGCAGCAGACATCGACAATGACGGGACCCCGGACCTCTATGCTGAAATCGAAGGAGAAGCCCCGCGAGTGCTTCGATCGACCTCTGAAGTGACCGGTTTAAACTGGGAGACACTCAACTCCTGCCAGGTCTTTGCTGATTTTGACAACGACGGAGATCTTGATGTCGTAATCGCCAACATATCAGAGAATCCGGAAAGAGCCTTTGTGACCACTTTGATCGATGATGACATCGAAGCCCTGTTGGTTCGATTCTTTCAAAACGATGGCGAAGGAAAATTCACCAACGTGACGACCGACCTGGATCTTCCGGACATCGCCGGAGCCACCTCCCTCGGCGCCATCGATCTGGATGCCGACGGCTTTCTCGATCTGGTGATTGGAACCGGCGCGGGCATACCGAACCGGATCTTCTGGAACCGGGATGGATTTGGGTTCCGTGAAGCAACGGCTGCCAGCGGCCTCGGATTTCTTGATTCCGCCGAAGCAGTGTCGACGAGCACCGAAGGACTCATCGTGAACGACAAGATCCTCAATGCCAACACAGAATCCCCCACCCTCACGGTTCACCTGGAGAACAATTCACTGGGGGCAAAGATCGATATTGTCACCCGGGACAGAGACTGGGTGTTAAACCGTTTCCACCGAATCGCCAATGGGTTCAGCCCCACGGTTTTCGGCCTGGGTGATGCCAGAACGATTGAGAAAATTGAAGTCGTCTGGCCTGAGGAAGGAACTCCCCCATCCAGTTACGACGGGAACGACGTCCCGCTCGGTGCCAACATCGGCATCGAACGCGGCGGGAAAGCTGTGATCGTGCTGGACGAGTAGACCGATTCTCAAGAACCCTGCCTGTCCCGCGTCAAAAGTCCTTGAACGGCCCGCGCGGCTCAGCGGCATCAATCTCAGTCAGCCATTCGCCGTAGAGCGTCTTCACCATCTTGAGGATCTCCGGCCGGGATTCTGATAGATCGTTCTTCTCTCCGATATCTTTGCTGAGATCAAAGAGCCCACTGCCACTCTTTTTGCCATTCCCCGGCATCTCGACCCATTTCCAGTTCCCCACCCGGGCGCCAATCATATCGCGACGCTTCCAGAACATTTGCTTTCGCGGTGACTTTTTACCGTCTCGAAGCACCGGCCACCAATCGAATCCATCAATCACAACACCTTCAGGCAACGGCGCGCCGGACGCTGCTGCGAAGCTCGGTAAAAGTTCCAGACTGCTGAGAAACTCGTCATTCACCTGCCCTGCCGGGATTTCACCTCCCGGCCAACGCACCAGACACGGCACGCGAATGCCACCTTCCCACATCGTTGACTTCCCTCCGCGCAACGGTGAGTTGTCTGCCCCTCCGCTGCCTCCGTTGTCCGAGAAAAAGACGATGATCGTGTCATCGAGAATCTTCTTCTGCTCTAACACCTCCAGAAACTTTCCGATCGATGCATCCATGCAAGTCACTGCCGCCCGGTAATCCCGGGCCCTCGCCTCTTTCGTGACGACTTTCGCCGGCGACTCGTAACGGTAAGATTCCACATCCTGATATTCGGGATCAACCGGAGGATACATTTTCTGAAACTCAGGCGGTGCCTGAACGGTTGTGCGAATCTCCGGCTCCAACGCTGAGGAATTATGCGGCGCATTGAACGGCACATAGAGAAAGAACGGATCTTTGTCAGCCCCGGCTTTTTCATCCAGAAAGCGCAATGCCTCACGCTCGAAAAGATAAGTGCAGTAGGTTCCTTTATCGTCTTCGATCCACGACTCATTGCGCATCATGCTCGGCACCCCGTACCGCTCGTGGGTGTAATAATCGACTCCAGTATTCACAAAGCCGTAGAAGTCATCGAACCCGCGCGATGTCGGCAGAAACCGTTTCAGCGTCCCCAGGTCCCACTTCCCGTAGATCCCGCTGGAGTAATTCTTCGCCTTCAGCATTTTGGGAATGATCACTTCTCTGAGATCCATACCTCCGATCCGCTCGAACGAGACCGCGTATTCCTCCGGCTCATATTTGTAACCGTAATCAGGAGCCTCGTTCCGGATCATGTCATAGATCCCGTTCCGCTGCGGATACCTCCCCGTCAGGAGCGATGCGCGGGACGGTGTGCAGGCCGGCCAGGCCACGTAGAAATTGGTGAGTCGCGTCCCCTCCTCTGCCAACCGGTCGAGGTTCGGCGTGATAATTCCATTGCCCAGCACCCCGAGATCGTTGTAGCCCTGGTCATCGGAAACGATCAGCAGAATATTCGGCGGCTTCGCATCAGCAGGAGCTAAACAGACAAAAACGAGAAAGGTTGCCGCAAGTGCGAACAGAATGGATGACCGGATTTTCATACACCTATGAGTTTCACCGATGATCACTCATTCGCGAGCTTGATTCGCCAACACGAAACCGTGACACTCCCGCATGCGAAAAATTCTCATGCTTTCACTTTTTGTTGCCCTCGCAACGTCCGGTTCCGCACAGGATTCTAAGAAATCTGAATGGGTCGATCTCTTCAATGGCAAAGACCTGACCGGCTGGACCCAGCGGGGCGGCGTCGCCAAATACACGGTGGAAGACGGCGTCATCGTCGGAACAACCGTACCCAAGACCCCCAACTCCTTCCTGTGCACCGAGAAAAACTACGGAGACTTCGCCCTCGAAGTCGAATTTAAAGTCGACCCGGCGATGAACTCAGGCGTTCAGATCCGTTCCAACAGCCTGCCGGATTACAAGGACGGTCAGGTCCACGGCTACCAGGTGGAAATCGATCCCTCACGCCGGGGATGGAGCGGCGGTATCTACGACGAAGGCCGCCGCGGCTGGTTGAACGATCTCCGTCAGAATCGCGAAGCCCGCTATGCCTTCAAACAAAATGATTGGAACACCTATCGCGTCGAAGCCATTGGCGACCGCATCCGCACCTGGATAAATGGCGTTCCCGCAGCCGATCTCAAAGACGACATGACTGCCGAAGGTTTCATCGCACTGCAGGTTCACGGCGTGGGCAATCGCGAAGAAGCCATGCAGGTCCGCTGGCGCAACGTGAAGATTCAGGAGAATCCTCAGCCATCACCCGAAATTGAAAAGCCAAAACAATCGGCCGATGCAGTGGTGTTCCCTGAAACCGCCACCGTCAAAAAGCTCGCGGAAGGCTTCAAGTTCACCGAAGGACCTGCCCTCGGGCCGGACGGAAAAATTTACTTCAATGACATCCCCAATGAGCGGACTCACGTTTATGATCCCGCCACCGGTAAGACGACCCTGCACCGCGAATCCACCGGTCGGGCCAATGGTCTCTTTTGGGCTCCCGGAAACAGGCTCATCTATTGCGAAGGCGGAAACCGCAAAGTGACCGTCCAGCACGGGGACGATTTCACCGTGTTAGCCGATGCCTTCGAAGGTAAAAAGCTGAACTCCCCCAACGATCTCGTGATCGATTCAATCGGAGGGATCTACTTCACCGATCCCCGCTACGGGAAAAAGGATGACATGGAGATGGAAGTCGAAGGCGTCTACTACATCGACAGGAGCAAAAACAAAGTCACTCGCATAGTCGACAACATGACCCGCCCGAATGGACTCATCTTTTCCCCGGACTACAAAACGCTCTACATCGCTGACCAGGGAGCCGAGAAACTCTTCGCTTACGACGTGACCGGAGACGGCAAGCTCGAAAACGGGAGACTCTTTGCTGACGTCGGAAGCGACGGCATGTCCATGGATGTAAACGGAAACGTCTACGTCACCTTTAAAGGAGCCGTGATCGCTTTCTCACCGGACGGCAAAGAAGTCGGACGCTTTGAAACACCCGAAGCCCCTGCCAACTGCCTGCTTGTAGGCACGACCATGTATGTCACGGCACGAACCGGCTTCTACGCGATCGAAGGCTGCGGAGTGAGCGGACTTGCTCAGTAACTCTGGCGCAGGATTTGGCTGTGCGTATTCTGAACTTCTTCCGAAATCCGGGCTGGATCAGGATCAGGATACGAATAGCCGCCGTCACTGCTGCTCGCCGGCGTGGTTTCACAGCTGGACAGAACGGCGACGGCAAAGATGCTCAGAAGAATGGCTGGGATCGTTTTCATGCATGTATTTTAAAAACGATTCAGAAGCCTCTTTCAAGTGCTGAATTAGGGATGGAGAAGGTTTCGGGTGTCAGAGATCCCTCGTGACGACCCGAGGAAGAAGGTGCCGGGTTTCAGGTGTCAGGGATCAGTCAAGAGTTCTGAAACCGCGTCATTGTTCGTCGCACGTGGAGATCCGTCGCGGCAAACCGAGGAAGAAGGTGCCGGGTTTCAGGTGTCAGGGGTCAGTCGGAACTTCTGAAACCGCGCCATCGTTCGTCACACGTGGAGATCCCTCGCGGCAAACCGAGGAAGAAGGTGCCGGGTTTCAGGGGTCAGTCAGGACTTCTGAAACCGCGTCATTGTTCGTCGTACGTGGAGATCCGTCGCGCCCCCGCGTAGTTAAGGAACGACACGTTTCAGTCTACCAGGCTGGTGCAGGTTCAGAACATAGGTAACACAATAGGTTCAAAACATGGGTAACACTCGGGCATGAGGAGCGAAGCTTCCT
>JBLWYI010000026.1:0-100384 GCA_048267005.1 Verrucomicrobiales bacterium
GGCTGGTTGCGGGAGGTTTCGCAGAGATGCAGAGAGCACACAGAGGGCATTTTTAATAGCTGGGAATACTGCAAAAAAGCGTCGGTCCGGCTCTGTGTTCTCTGTGGCTCTGTGCGACACCCTCTCAATGCAACCGACGGTCGGATTGTGCATTCGCCGTTGTTTTATTGGGTGGGTTGTTTTCTTCCTGTGGGGAGAAACCTTTGCACACCGATGTATCGCCGCTTTGGAGAAAACACAGCTGTTCCTTCAGGGTAAATTGCCCGCACGCCATTCCCTTCCGAACCTGGACCGCAAGTTCTCCTCTACCTGATCCGTCACTTCTCCTGACGCCACACTTCCCACTGCTGATGCTTTGTTTTGCGTTGGCCGACCTCAAACCCCGGGGATTTCTCAAACTTCCCGGCGACGGCTGCGGCCTTATCCGCATCGTATTTCCCTGAATGCGCATGCAGTAAATAGCGAAGCACGAGTGGCTTTTCCTTTGTGAGCGTGAATCCCTCTTCAAAGCAAAACGATGCCCCCATCCAGCCGTCTTCACGCACGTGCCAGCGAGTGGGGTAACGCGGGTTTTCAGGGTGATCGAAATACGTGATCCCCTCATCCACGGTTTTGCGATCACTCCCCTCCCCGACCACGACTGGCCCGGAATAATCCATCCAGCGCGCGGCTTTTCCGAATATGTCGGGCTCTCCCACCGCGCCCTCACTGTTGGAAATTTCCCCTCCGCCGAAGTGAGCAGACAAGGTCTTGGATACTCGCACGGCAAGGAACCCGAAGTTGGTTTTGTTGAGATCGACCTTCTCAAGTTTCGCGGGCACCCGCATCGTGATTTGAAATTCCAGGGCATGCTCCCCGCCCTCGAGAGGAATCAATGCAGCGACCACTTCCTGTTCCATAAACTCCGAACCATCCTTGCCATACCACCCGAGCAGCGATGCCATGATCGCTTCGTTGTCCCCATCCTTGTAGGCGATCCAACGCTTCTGCCGGATCTGTGTGGAATCTCTTCCGTCCGCCCAAAAAGTCTCACCATTCACGTCATGATGGGCAAACCAGACCGATCGATGATGATCATGCCCCGAATCTCCCGGATGCCCCATGCGGGTTAACGAAACGCCCGACGGCCCATTGAAGGGATAGAAAAACGGGCGCGGATACTCAGTTCCGTAATGCCAACGTGTCTTCTCTTTCCCATCGATCTGAAAAGATGCCTGATGCCCGGGGAGGGGCAGGATCTCGCAGCGGACGGGTTTAAAACTTTCGTCTTGGGCGAAGGCAGGAACGACCGCAAAAAGGAAGGCTAGCAGGAATGGCTTCATCCCTTCATTTCAAGGGCGATCACCAAAACAGGCAAGGTCCGTCTTTCGTGAACCCGCTACAAATTTCTCTCTCGAATATAGAAAGCAATGGGCAACCTACCGTCGAGATTGCTTCATGAAAAACGGCACCAACCTGAAGGCCTGTATCGCTTGCAACAGCCCGGATCTGATCCGCAAAGTGAGGGTATTGGACTTTACAAATGGGACAAGAGATCAGCACGTAGGGAAAGACCGGAAACCGTCGGCTCTGGTCTTTAAAGGAACTGAAGTGACTACCGTCTCGGCAGTCGTCTGCAAGAGCTGTGGCTTCATTCACCACTTCGCAACTGATCCAAACAAACTGGAGTTTACCCTGTAGTCATCACACGAAAGTTTATCGCACCACTCTACTGTTCCCCACTGGCAGCGATCGCTTTCGAGATCTTCGGCATCAGCCTGCGGATCTGAAAGAACGCCAGAATCGCCGCCCAGACTGCAAACGTCCCCAGTGAGCCAATGATGACGAGCTTGAGATAAATCGCGGCGGTCCACTCAAGCGCCACCTTTACCCGCTGGGCAACACCAATGCCGGAGGTCGAACGCGTCACGATTTCGAGCAGCGAGCACTTCACTGTGCAAAATTCATTTTCCGCATCGTAGTCGCCCAGGTTCACACCCAGATCCTGGATCTGTGTTTCCGTCTCAGAGATCTTCGCTTCCAGTTCGATAAGCTCTTCAATACTGCCCGCCCCCGGCTCTTTAAGCGACTGGAGAGAACTCTTTGTAGCCTCAAGTGAAGTGCGCTTCGCCTGCAGCATTTTGTATTCATTCGTCTTGTCGACCTTATCGATCCGAATGGAAGTGAGCGTTCCGATCCCCTTAAGCCGGGCAATGGCCTCGTCGAACTTATCCGGAACCACACCAACCGCGAGGTGAAGCGTCCGCTGCCCTTCAAGTCCTGAACTTTGTTCGAATTGAATCAGGCCACCCAGATCAACAATGGTTTCCCGGATCTTCTTTTCATCCGCGTCGTAGTCTTTCGACTTCGTGGACACCGTGCCGATCTTCTCATATTTCTGATCCACACTCAGCGGGGCACGGGTTCCTCCGCCACCGCCGACTTTCTCAAACTTGGCAGACTTCGTGGCGTAGTTTTTCCCTGCGTATTGAAAGGACCCCTGATACCCACCGGCAACTTGTTCAATTTCATTCCCACTCGCCGGGTGGGTTATGTAGCCGTAAAGAAAGCGGAATAGAAAGAGCGCAACGAATCCAGCCAGGAGAATCAGGAAGCTCTTGCGAATGGGATGATTGTTCATGAAAGAGTCTACGGAGAAAAGGCAGAACTCTTTCAGGCTCGATCATTCTTTCACCTTCAAATACTTCACCTGATAATCTTTCGGCAGCGGTGTTACGAAATTCTCTGCAGCCCAGACATCCCACTGGGCGCTCAGCCGCTTGACCAATTCCGGGTGCTCAGCTGCCACGTTCTTCATCTCGGTCCGGAGGTTGGTGAAGTCATACAACTCCCACGGCTCATCTTTTAACGCGACGAGTTTCCATTTTCCTTCACGCACCGCGCGATTGCTTTCGTGCTCGAAGTAGATCGTCCGGTTGGGATCGAGATCTGCCAGCATCCCTTTTCCCGGTAGCGGAATGGTTCCCTCGTAGGTGGCGCCTGCTGCTTCAGCAATAGTTGGCATCAGGTCAATGATGTGTCGCGGCGTGCGATCAATCTGCCCCGACTTCTTATCCAGCACCGTCGGCCAGTGGATAATGCACGGTGAGTTGATCCCGCCCTCGTGGTTGTAGTGTTTGTAGAGACGCCACGGAGTGTTCGACGCATTGGCCCAGGCTGATCCTGCGCTGTGATAGGTTCCGGGGCCGCCCATTGCCTCCAGGTCTGCTCCTTTGTGAAGGACATTGTCATTGCTCGACTTCCCGTCGAAGCCGCGCGGATCCCATTCGGCACAAGCTCCGTTGTCGGAGGTAAAGATGAAGAGTGTGTTCTCAAACTCCCCCGCTGCTTTCAGGTCCGCAACGACCCGCCCAATCTGCTGATCCATCCGGTCCACCATCGCTGCATAGATCGCCATGCGCCGGGCCGAATCAAGCCGACGATCCTCCGGTAAATCCGCCCACGCTGGATTCACCCCGGTCTCGGTCTCACCATAGTTCCACCACGGCGAACGCGGGGTCAGCTCCGTCGCTTCACTCACGATTTCCATCTCTTTCATTCTCGCCAGTCGCTCAGCACGCAGTGCATCCCAGCCGCCCTGATACCGGTCGGCATACTTCGCGATTTCCGCTTTGGGAGCATGAAGCGGGAAGTGCGGCGCATTGTAGGCCAGATAGAGAAACCAGGGATTCCCCGGCGTCTCACGGGCCTGTTTCAGGAAATCCAATGCGTAATCCGTCACCGCATCTGTCGCGTAAAATTCACCTTCGCCGTAACTGCGGGTCGTTGCACCATCCGGTTTCCGCGTCATGTGATCTGCATCCCAAAACCGCTTGGCGCTGACCAACGTCCCGTAGAACTCCTCGAACCCATGCTTGGTAGGATCATCCGTGCCGAGATGCCATTTCCCGGAGATAAACGACCGGTAACCCGCCGGTTTCAACACCTGCGCGATGGTCTGCGCGTCCTTCGACACGGAACCGCTGTAACCTTTTCGGCCAATATCCTGCGTCATGTGCCCCAACCCGACCCGGTGCGGATAATGCCCTGTGAGGATGCTGGCGCGCGACGGACAACAACGCCCGGTATTATAAAACTGCGTGAGCCGGACTCCGTTTTCCGCCAGCGAATCCAGCACCGGCGTATCGATCTCGCCGCCATAGCAGCCGAGGTCAGAGAAACCAAGGTCATCAGCAACGATCAGCAAGACATTGGGTTTCTTACCCGCAACAGGCGATGGAGTCGGGAGGAACTGTACCGCATCTGCAATCGCCACTTTCTTCGGATCGGTCCCTTCATTGGAGATCGTCACCGAGCCTGACTTTCCCTCCTCAAATTCGTAGACACCGAGCGAACGGAACAGCGCATCATGCTCCGGCGTTTCCTGTTGATTGATCCTGATGGTGGTCTCGCCCTTCGCATGCCGGATTGTCACCGGAGTATTCGTCGCCCTTCTCACATTGTAGCAATGCGAAACCCGCACTTCATAGCTCCCGGAACTGGGGAAATCAGGATTCCATGTCACTGATTTTTCTCCTTTGCCCGACTTCATATCGTGCAGGTAACCGATCCCGACGTAGGGAGGTGTGTGGGTTGAGTATTGCCAGTCTCCCGTCAGGACAGCATCCGTCTCGTCCAGCACGATACCGGGCAGTGAATTCTTATCATCAACAATCAGCTTCACATTCGCAGGGACATCCACTTCCCCGGGCGGGTGCGAATTCGGTTTTGCATCCGGATGCGGCTCGATGGAAAAGCCTGACACGCACACTAAAACTGCCGCATAGAAGAAGGAAAACCGTTTCATCATCGCCGGAGAATAGCCGGTCGATGCAAAACTTGCGATCATTTTGCTCCCACGATCGAACAGGGTCTGTTCGATGGGTCAACAGGGTTGGATCGTGCAGAAGACCAATGTCCTTTTTGCAATTCACACAGTATTTCCGGGGAACTTAAACCTCCTGCAGAACTTGAGAATCAATAACTCCCAATACGTCAGCAACTTAGTCGAACACAAGATCACTGGCACCTGATTTGCGACTCAGAGGGGCGTTATGATCACAAACCTATACGACTTATACATTCACGAAATCCAGGACCTCCACAGTGCAGAGACGCAAATCCTGGAAGCACTACCAAAGATGGTAGCAAGGGCATCTTCCGATGAACTTCGGGATTCTTTCACAAAGCACCTCGAAGAGACCCGGGAGCAGCTGAATCGGATCAAAAAGATCCTCGGCAATCACAACGAGCGCCCAGAGAACGAGGAGTGCGAGGCGACCAAAGGCCTTCTCGAAGAGGGGCAAAACCTCATGAACGAAATGGCAGGCGACGTCACCGATGCAGGCTTGATCACCGCCGCACAGCGAGTGGAGCACTACGAAATCGCAGCCTATGGAACAGCCAAGGCGCACGCTAAACTCCTCGATTTTGACGATGACATCAAGTTGCTGGACGAAACACTCGATGAAGAAAGCAACGCCAATGAAAGCCTGACAAAATTGGCAACAGGCGGGTTTTTCTCCAGTGGAGTCAACAGTGAAGCGGTCGCCGCTTAACCCTTCAAAATTTCAAAGCCCTGAACGGGGCCTCCTCCTAATAGCGCAGCAGCCTCCGAATTTCCGGGGGCTGTTTCGTTTTGAGGCAGAGCCCCGGGGCGTTCGAACTAAACGGTGTCGCCCAGCGCTGAATCGAAGTGTTCGTCGAAGCGTGCCAAAAACTCCTGCACTTGGCTCGATTCCAGTTCACTGCTCAAGCTCCGGCTTTCTTTATCGATGGAATTCTGCATGTCCTGCGGAAGCTCTGAGGCTTCCATCGCCACTTCTCTTCCATTCCTCCGCCATCGTTTGGCCAGGCTCGCCAACCGACGGACCAGATCACGCCGACCTTTCAAACTCTTCCAGACGCGTTTCATAGCTGCGGCGAAGACCCGTTGTTCACTGCTACTCATCGCTTCTTTAAAAGCCGCCCGCACCTGATGCACTTCCTGTGCATCCACTTTCGCCCCTGTCAGAAGTCCCCGTTTCAAACAACGATCAAGTGTTCTTCCCAGCAAAAATGTCTCAGCCATATCCAATGCTGCGCTGCGGACAGCAAGAAAGAAGAAGACAGTCTTGAAGGCCTTCTTAATTATTTTTTTGACGACTGAAAAAATCAAGCCGACTCCAGCAGCGAGACAGCCCTGCTTCGAGCCGTCATAGAGGATGCGCTGAACGTCTTTTGACAGCGGCGCAACGCCATTCATCTCATAAATCCGCAGCACCAGTCCCTTTCGAGTGCATCGGAGCAGGAAATCATCCAGAAACGGCACGGGAACGACTGAACACAAACCGCTCAGCACTGTCGCTCTCAGGAGTTGGGGGGAATCCGGATGATCTTCCGTATTTTCTGTCATTGGCCAAAGCTCTGACCATTGAGACGGTGACACCGAACTATAATCACGCCACGTCCCTTCACGTCAAATCACCGACCTTTTTCTTCAACGCAGCCTTGGTAATACCAAGCCGCTTTGCCGCTGCGCCTTCATCCCCCTCAGCCGAATCGATCGCTGCCAGAGCAATCTCACGCCCGGCCAGTTCAAAGGCATTGATTTCACCACTGGCCGATGCCAGAAACTGCTCTGCTGCCTGACGCAATGTGCTGCCCGACAACTCCTTTTTCGATTCGTCTTCGCCGGCATTTCCCAGCGGTATATCCTGCGGAAGCAACACATTGCCGGAAGCCAGGACACAGGCACGCTCGATAGTATTCTCAAGCTCGCGAACATTCCCCGGCCAGCTGTGCGACTCCAGAAGTTCGGCAGCTTCAACGGACAACGTCATCTTGCGTCCCTTGCCTTTCTCGGTCTGCTTATTAAGAAAGAACTCGGCCAGCAAGCGGATGTCCTCCTGACGCCGACGCAGGGGCGGAATATGAATCCGCACCACATTGAGACGGTAGAATAAGTCTTCGCGGAAATTGCCCTTCTTCACTTCCTCCTCCAGTTGCTTGTTCGTTGCAGCGAGGATCCTCACATCGCTCTGAAGCGTCTGATTGCCTCCGACCCTTGAGAACTCTCCGCTCTGCAAGACCCGCAGCAGCTTGGACTGGACTTCCATCGGCATATCACCGATTTCATCGAGAAAGAGAGTTCCGTTGTGGCACTGCTCAAATCTTCCCATCCGCTGGGTGGCAGCTCCGGTGAAAGCCCCCTTCTCATGCCCAAACAATTCACTCTCAAGGAGATTGGATGGAATAGCGGCACAGTTGATCGCCACATATTCGGCGCTGGTCCGGCGGGAGAACTGGTGAATCGCGTTCGATACCACTTCCTTACCCACGCCGCTTTCCCCGGTGATCAGGACCGGCGCATCCGCCCGGGCAACACGACCGACCAGCTTGTAAACGTCCTGCATGGCAGGCGATCGACCGATAATCAAATCACCGGATGGCTGTTGAGGAGATTTCGCATCCACTTCTCCCGGTTCAGCGGCGATTTTCATCTGCTCCGCCGCCTGCAAGGCACGCTCGGCCGCAGGGCGCAGTTCAAAGTTCAGAGATTCCTTGCGCAAGACATCGCTCGCGCCAAGTTTCATCGCCTCAATGATCACATTGGTCGAGGAAATCGCCCCGGTCAGCAGAACCATGGCATTGGGCTTGTTGAGCCGTGTCTTTTTCAACAACTCCAGCCCGTCAAACGGCGCGAGATGAAACTCCGCGACCAGCAGGTCAGCATCGTTGTCGATGAAAAGTTTGAGAGCGTCATCTGCTTTGGTGGCCTCCAAAACCTCCACGTCTCCAATGCCCAGATGCTTCGATGCCCACGCCAGATAATCCGCGTCGGTATCAACTATTACGATGGTCTGTTTCTGTTTTCCTGCCATGACAAGATTTCCCGCCACTTTTCCTAGTTTCGTGGGTGACGGATTTTGAGGAATCGAGTATACGCTTCTCCGCCTGTCTGTCTCCTATGAAATACGACACTCTCAATCCACAACTTTTTGTCGAGAATCGTCAGCGACTGCTGGAAAAGCTGCCGTCTGACGCAATCGCCGTCTTTCACTCTGCAGACCTTCCCTGGCGCAGTGCAGACGGGTCTCTGCGGTTTGTTCAAAACAGCGATCTCTACTATCTGACAGGCGTTGATCAGGAGGAAACGATGCTGATTCTGGAACCCGGCGCAGAAGATCCCGCCAATCGAGTGCGGCTTTTTGTAAAGGAGACTTCGGAGAAAATTGCCATATGGGAAGGCGAAAAGCTCAATGAAGAGCAGGCCACAGCTGTATCTGGAATCGAAAACGTTTCCTGGAACGATCAGTTCATACCGGTATTCCGTCGACTCACGCGGAAGTATAACCGCCTCTTTCTCAACCAGAATGAGTATCCGGCCGCCAGCGTCCGGCTTGACTACACGCCCGATGATCTTTTCAGGAAAGCCTGCGTGGAACAATATCCTGACCACAGCGTTGAGCGCCTCGCGCCGATCATGCATCAGTTGCGGCAGATCAAGTCACAGATCGAAATCGATGTCATCCAGCGAGCCTGCGATATCACAGCGAAGGGGTTCCGGCGCACACTTGGATTCGTGAGACCCGGCGTGATGGAATACGAGGTGGAAGCTGAGCTGATCCACGAATTCATGCGTCACGGCTCACGTGCTTTCGCCTACGAACCTATTATCGCCTCGGGAAAAAACGCCTGTGTTCTCCATTATCTAACGAATGACTGCCAATGTGAAGACGGCCAGCTGTTGCTGATGGATGTGGCGGCAGAGTATGCGGGATACGCCTCGGACCTGACCCGGACCATTCCAGTGAACGGAAAGTTCACCGAACGTCAGCGGGCGGTTTACGACGCGGTTTATCGGATTTTCCGCAAATGCATCGATGAGCTGATGGTGCCGGGCAAGAAGATCAAAGAAGTTTATCAGCGGGAAGTGGCCCGTGCCTGCGAAGACGAGCTCATTGGGCTCGGCCTGATCGAGGCTGATGTCGTGAAAGCGGAGCGGGAAAAGGATGTCGAGGAGCTTCCCGAAGAGGAGCGGGCTTACCGGAAATATTTCATGCATGGCACGTCACACAGCATGGGACTGGATGTTCATGATGTGATGCCTCCAGACGCCGTCTTCCTGGAAAATCAGGTGATGACCGTCGAGCCGGGCATCTATATCAGAGAGGAAGGGTTCGGGGTTCGTCTCGAAAACGATATCGTCGTGAAATCCGGCGGGAACATCGATCTCATGGCCGACATTCCGATCGAGGCCGACGAAATCGAAGCCCTGATGGCCGCGCGGGCGAAATAGTGCCTGTTACATAAAGCCCTGATGCCGGCCGATGCTGCGCTGGTAGTTGATGTAAGCCAGGTAGCCGAACAGGAACAGCATGAAAATGCTTCCAAACAGGAGCATGCCTGCCACCGCACAGATTCCCCCCAGAATCATACCCACCTTTGGCCCCAGCCCCGGCGACTTGTTGGAAGTCAACGCATGAAAGATCTGCCCGCCATCGAGCGGCCAAATAGGCAGCAAATTAAAGAGTCCAATCCAGAGATTGAACGAATACATCATTGAGATAAAAGCGATGGCGGCAAATGGAACATTTCCCGAAGCGGGAAGAGCCTGCGCCATCAGAAACGCGATCCCTGCCAGAATAAAATTCACAACCGGCCCCATCGCTGAAATGAAAACCGATTGATTACGGGTGAAATATCCCGGTCCGCTGCATAGCCCGCCCATTCCATGCAGCAAAATCTCAGATCGTGGCGATCCGCATCGCTTTCGAGCCCACGCATGCCCCAACTCGTGCAGGAGGATCGAGATAAAAAGAACGGCTGCCGAGGAGAGGAATGCAATGATCGCATCACGACCGGGCTGGTCCGCGTAGTTCATTCCCACGAACAGGCAGAGAATCCAAAACCACCAGTGAACCACCACCGGGTAACCGAATATGACAAATCTAAGCATGTGAGGAAGCAGACGAAATAAGCGGGCTCAAGCTTTCACAAAGCGGATCAATGTCGAATGCTAAACCGATATCAGCATTCCGCCTCGTTTACGAAAATTACAGAAAACAGCCCTCATTCCACGATTTTTATAGACGGTTTTTGATTCTTCCTTATAATAACAACCTCCTTTCTGCGAGTCAGATTCGCGAATCCTCTCTTCTCCCACTCAATGAGTTCCACTCCCGCCGATTACATCGCTGAAAAAGCGCCCCCGGCACCCGTGGACTCTCTCCATGATCCAGAAGTTCTTGATCTGGTGCGCGATTTGCAGAACCGGCCCGGTCGACCACTCCTTTTGATCACAGGCCCTAGTGGCGTTGGGAAATCAACCTTTGTTGAGCAGGGACTTCGAAAGCGTATTGCGCGACTGAACAAGGGCTTTCGAAGCACTCACATCCAGGTGAGAATCGACGACTCTTCAGCAAGCCTGGTGAATCAATGTATCCGGGAGATTTGGCGACATCATCCGGATCTAAACCGACACATCGTGACGCGCGCCAACGTGGCCCGCCAGCAACGCAAATCCCTGCTGGAACTGGCAGAGACAGACCCGGTCAGAGCCGGTAAGCAACTTTTCGCAATCCTGCGCGGGGTTGAAAAGAACCAGACCGGTAGCCTGCGGGACATCCGGATGATGCTGCACATTGGCGGCATGGAGCGGCTCTACGAAAACTGTGTCAGCGCGGGAGGCGATCCTTTTGTGCCGGTCTTTGGTCCCACGGCCGATCCTTTTGGCTTTATCCGCGAGCTACTGGGCTCGAATTCGATCCAGATGGTCTTGAGCTATCGTGACTGGATCACTGGAAGCATCAATCAGGCATTGCAGCGAAGCGAAATCGCCCCGTCCGGGATCTTTCAATACGAAGTGGATTGGCCTACTGAAACCCGCATCACATCGGTCATCGCAAAAACCATTCTGGAATCTAAAGCAGGATCAGACGGCAAGCAGGCGTCAGAAATCGCGGCCTCACTCGTGAGGCAGTTCTCGAAAGCTTCCCCGGCCTGCATCCAGCACCTTCAGGGAATGCTGGCTACGGCTGGGAGTGAAGACAAACCGGTTGCCGGTTACCTCAGCTCCACCGCAGAGGATTATTATCAATCACTCGACGACGATGTCCGCGGCGGCATGGCCCGAATTGTGCATCGGTTTTCCAAGAGCGGCACCCTTCCCGCCCGTGAGGTTTCAAACGATCCCCATCTGTGGAACGCCGCGAATGGCATGGCCAACGGCGGAATTCTCTGCCTGTCCGGTTCATCTCTGGACAATGCTGAGTTCAGCCTGGTTTCACAGGACATTTTTGCGTCTTGGGATCGTGCAGCCCGGTGGACTGAAGAGGGCAGAGCTCCAGCCCACAACATTCAGCAAGCCGATCAATTCGAAAACCATGCGCTCTCCTGGGCCAGCACCGGCAGAACCGGGGACTTGCTGCTCCATGTCGACACTTCGATCGATCAGGCCCGGCGCCTTCTCTCCGCTCACGACGAAAAGCCAATTCTGAGCCCGTTGGCCCACGATTTCCTGCAGGCCTCTGTGGCAGCGGCAGGTTCAAAGATCGGAGCGCGCCTCGCAATCCTCAAAAGTTTTGCACTTACGGCGGGCGCCGCGGTCGCCGCCGTTCTCGTCATCACGGCCTTCATCCACCTCTCAAACTCCACAGAACCGGAAGCCACGCCTGTTGCTGCTCCGTCAGCGCCGGCATTGGCGTCCGCTCCTGAACTCGCCACAGTTTCCCCTGCCACTGAAAACGAGGCAACTGCTTTGAGTCAGGAGACGCCACTGGAACCCGTTGAAGCCGCCGTCCCTGAAGAACAACTGTCCGAGCCAATCCTTCCTCCGGAGGGGCTTTTCGATGACTCCTCTCTCGAATCGATCCTCGCCAAGGTCGAAACGCATTTGGCCGAACAAAATCTGATGGAATCACTCGCCGCCATCCGGTTCTTCCACGACCGTGCTTTGAGCAGGGACGTTGATCGCCCCAAATCATCCCAACTTCACCGGCTCACCGTCGCGCTGGGGAAAATTGCTCTGTTGCAGGGAGATCAGAAAGGGGCGGAATTTGGCTGGCAACTGGGGCTGGGCGGCAGCAAACGAAGCAACGTAAGCATTCCAGCAGAACTCAAACTTCTCATGGCCCGGGCTGAGGCCAACGCGGGCCGGATTGATGACGCCGCTGCTATTCTCTTCGGCACAGGTAAGCGCTTGTCCCTCTCGACGGCCGTGAAGCCAATCCTCGATTTCGAGTTTTCCAGTATCGATCCCGATTCGCTTCCTCAACTGGATACCGCTGTCGTTGCCTCCCTTCCAGTCTCGAAGAAAGCGAAAGCTGCTTTGTTAGGTAATTGAGATGAATCGTCGACTACTTCTCACCGCGAGCGGGATCATTGCAGCTGGAATCATTGGGTTTTTCATTGGAGATTACGGCGACGAACCAACTGCCAGGTCAGCTCCGTTAATTGGTATCGCCAGCCTCACCAGCGACAATTACGTACGTGCAGTGCGCGATTCAGGCGGAATCCCCGTTGTTCTTCCCAATACAGACGGCAGTCAGGAGAAGATCGGAGAGTATCTCCAACTCCTTGACGGATTGCTCATGCCCGGCGGTGCCGACATTCCACCTTCTGAATACGGTGAGGAACCTCATCCCACCGTTCAGATCCTTGATGATGACCGCTATCAATTCGAAAAGGCGCTGATCACCGCCTGGATTAAGGAGAGCGACAAACCGTTGCTCGGGATTTGTCTCGGAAGCCAGTGGATCAACGTCGCCAGCGGCGGTTCCCTCGTACAGGACATCCCCACCGAATACGGCGTCAACCATCGCGATGTCACACATGCCGTGGAACTGGAGCCGGACTCAAAGCTCAGTAAAATCTTTGGCGAATCACAGTTCGAAGTGAATTCTCTCCATCATCAAGCCGTGAAAAACCTCGGGAGTAACCTCCGCATCGTCGCCCGCAGTTCCGACGGCGTCGTGGAAGCGACCGAAACGACTGACCCGAACCGTTTCCTCATCGGCGTCCAGTGGCATCCGGAAAAACTGATGCCTGACGACAAACGACAAGCCAAGTTACTGAAGGCATTTGTCGAAGCGGCCACGAAGAAGTAGTCGTCACGAGGCAACAGGGTCTGTTTGCCGATCAGACAGGGTCTGATCGTTTCGCCGTTTCCAGAATCCCCACACGCCCAGAGCGATGACCGCCAGGGCCGCGATGTGATAACCGGACAGGACACCGCCAATGACTTTGGGAGTCCCGCGGATGAACTCATGTAAAAAACGAAACACCCCGTAGGCGATGAGATAGATGTGAAAGAGCTGCCCCCGCAATCCGGGGAACCGTCGCAGTTGGAAGAGCAAGACCAGCGCCAGCAAGTTAAAGGTCAGCTCCACCGGAGAGGCCGGCCAGCGGGCATCCCCCGCTTTATCAGTGAGAGCATACCAGGCCGCAGGGTCGCACTTCTGCCCGAGACAACAGCCGTAGCGCAGGCAGCCGACACGACCCGCAGCGATACCGAAAGGCACCATGAAAGCAAACCAGTCGCCGGTTGGTTTATTGTAATCGATGAGCCGCTTTGTGAATTCCACTCCGGCGTAGCCACCTAACAAAGCACCTAAAATCGTCTTCCCAACCGCCAGGTTTATCCACACGTTTGGCTGACCGAAATGGAGCCAACCTTCGGCCAGAATATAAATGATCTTGGCACCCAGAAAAGCCCCGGCAATTCCTCCAATGAAGATCCCGAACAGGGTGGGGTCAGAGTTCCTCCATCTGCGGTGCCACAGAAATGCGCCCAGCAAAATACCGCCGAGCGTAATCCAACCGTAAGCACTCGGTTCAGGAAGGTTCATGGATTCTGATAAAGTGCCGGACCGCCATTCAGGTAATAGCGGCAGAAGGAATCAAGCACTCCGTCAGGACGGATGACATGAGTGCAACAACGATCAATCCGGTCCTGATCCCAATTCTCTGCATCCATAAACGGTTTGATGAACAGCCGGAAGGTGGAGGTCTCATCCATTTCCAAATCGTGCAGCAGCTGACCGAGCGGCTCTGATTCACACCCGCATTGCTCAAGGTCATCAAGTGAATACCGGATCCGATCCCCCAGAAATCCCTGAAGCGTTTTGAAGTCGACGAACTCGCTGATTGATCGAGCACCGTCCTCTGTCTTGAGCAGATATCCGACGGTGGCACAGTTGGGATCGCCGCACGGCAGCGGCGTAAAGTCTTCAAAGGACAAGCTCCCTGCAGCCTGCTCGACGAGTCCGACGATGATATCCGCCGTATTGAGCCGGTTCAATGCTTCGCCGCCGTTGGCCCTCCCCGTGCCGAACATCGGCTGAAAGCTGACGCCACGGATGTGATCGTATTTCAAGCCGAAGGCAACGGTGTCCCACAGCTGCGCGAGGTTGTCAGGGATGACGGTCATCGCCAGCGTCAGCGGGATGTTGTATTCCCCTGCCCGCTCGATCGCACGGATCTTCATATCCCGAAGGTCACCGCCGCGCAGTTCGTGATGCCCGCCTTCCCCGGTGCCATCAAACTGGAGATACAACTGAAAGTGCCCGTATTCCATTCGACGCCCCAGCTCAGCGGCGAATTTCGAATCCTTCGCGAGCCGAACTCCATTGGTATTGACCAGTACATAGTCGATCCCCGGATTATCGTGACACCATTCCAGCAGAGCGAAAAACTCGGGATGTAGAGTGGGCTCCCCACCGGACAATTGAAGGATTTCGATTTTGCCCTTCCGGTCAATCACTCCCTGAATCCGCGTCTTTAAATTCTCCAGTGATGGAGCCTTGATCTTGTCACCGGTGCCCACGGGTGAATCGGCAAAGCAGGTCGGACAGGCAAGATTGCAGGAATCCACAATCTCGATTAGGGCGAGACAGGTCGACAGCTTGTTGAAGGGGGTGGGATCATTCGGCGTCAGCTCCATTCTCGCATTCCGCCCGAGGAAACCGATCTGATCCCCGGCAGCCGGCTCCGCACAACAGTCTGAGTTGTCGCCACAACATCCACCTCCGTTTTCTGATCCCGTCGACAGCCAATAGAAGCGTGCATCCGAGCTGATCAGCGACTCGAAATCACCATGAGTTGCACATGATTTCCTGAGAAAAACCTGTTCCCGGCCGTCCACGGATTTCCTGATGACGTCGGCCGCGATTGGATCCGCGCAAACAGGACACCGACTGGTGGTGGACTTGAGAGAGGCTTCCATCTTCCTGCGGACCTGAGGCCCGGTCTTTTAGTGTAGGTTGAAAGGGACCATCATGATGCAGCCACCCACACCGAGAATAAGAAACGCAGCCGTTGTCAGAATGGCACAGATGGCAATGCCGATCCCTGATGCAACCGGGGAATTCTTCGCCGTGACTCGCGAACGCTTCGCCACCATCACCATGGCTACATTAATCCCGGCCAGGATCGCTCCCACGATGAAAAGAATCAGCGCAATTATGATCATCCCTCCAGCGGTATTATCGAAATAAGACAACACCCATCCCAGCGGCATCAGGAGTGCCCCTCCCAGCATCAGTTTCCAGCCAGGGCGATTCTCAGGTTCGGGATCTTCCATATTATTCGAAATTTATATTGAACCGCTGCATCCTCTCGCCAAGCCAAACAGCATCATCAGCAATCCGAGGACCACAATTGAAGCAAAGACGATACATCCAACGCAGTTCTTCCATTGGTTCTCACGAATCCCTCCGTCTGTAATGGCATTGTTCGGCTCAGCCGCAGGCTCTTTTGATTCAGGGGTTTCACTGTCCATGTGTTAATTCCTATAAGCTATCTTCCCGACAGGGAAATAAGCAACGAGGTTTACTCTGCATTCAGACCTTACAATGACGAACCGGAACCAATCAACGCAGCGAAGCAACCGCCTACGACCCCCACCGACGCATAGGCGATAAAGACGGCGAAAAATATCAGTATCTGAAGGGCAAGAGACACCGCGTTTTTGGTCCGGCGAAGCGCTTTGACCACGAATACTCCAGTGACAATCGCTCCAACTCCAACCAGCAAGACGCAAATCCAAATGGCGCCGTCAGCCCCCTCCGACATGAAGAACAGAATGAAATGGGCCAGAATCAGTGGGGCCAATGCAATGGCCGTTCGCAATAAAGATCTACCTCCACTGACTTCGACCTCATCGACTTTGCTAAACCCGGATGGTTTTGGTCCGTCTTCCATCCCAAAACCATAACTGAAAACCCTGCCGGCGCGACGCCTCAATTCTTCTTGTCGTGACGCTCCAGCTTCTCGATTTTCCCATTCAATTCACGCAGCAGCTTCTCCATATCAGTGACCTGCTTACGAAGATCCCGCACTTCGTCAGCTTGTTTCTTATCTCCATTCAGTTTCTGGATGGCGGCAGACGCCGCTTTGGCTTCCGCTGAATCAGGGTTCACTGCGAAGGTTTGTAACACTCCGACTGCAGCCGGATCTCCCAATGTTCCCAGCGCACGAATCACTGCAGCCCGCACCGCCGTCCTGGGATGATTCAGTTTGCTGCTGAGAAAATACCGTATCGGCTCCCGAATATCATCGTTCTCATCTCTCGCCAAATACGCCAGAGTCTCCAGTGCCGTTCCATAATCGCGACTCGTGAATTTGGACTCGTTTGCTTCAATGTGTTTCCGCAATGGAACCACAAGCGCGGGTTCAGCGTGAGTTCTCATCGAGCGAATCGCAGCGACGGCGATACCATGACGAAACGACTCCCGCTCGAGGGCTTCCACGAGGTGTTCCGAGGTGGCTTTATCAGGGAACTTACCCATAGAAACAATCGCAGACTCAACAATATCAGGATTCTTTTCACCTTCGACGACGGCCTTCAAAACGGCGAATGCATCGTCGTTGTAGAACTTTCCGATTGCATCCACAACTGCCAGTCTAACCCGGTCATCGTCTTGCTCCTGAGAAGCCATCAAAGCGGCAAGTGATTCCGGCGTGTGAGTTTTTGCCAAGGCATTCGCGGCTTCTGTCCGGACTCCATAAAATTTATCCCCCTGCAATACGGCCGTCAGCTTTTTGATCGATTGCTCATCTTTACGCCCGCCGAGAATTCTCGCGGCAAGCAGTCGTCCAATCATGTCGCTCTTTTCCAACTGAGCAAACAACAGCGGATTGGCCGGCTTAAAATCGATCGCCGCCAACACTGTTGTATCCGGATCAATCCGCAGATGCTCCGGAGCCTTCGCCAGGTCGATGGTGAAGTCCTCTTTTTTCAAATGCACACGCACGGTTTCATCCGTCACCTCGCCATCAGCATCAACAAACCGAACCGGCAACGGAAAGTCAAAGAGCAGGACTTTCTCCGACGTCTTCTGAGTCTGCTCGACGGTCAACTTCACCTGCTTCTTTTTACCATCCCACGCGTAGCTGACCTTCAGCTTCGGCACACCACCGTGATGAACCCACTGATCAAAAAATTCATCCAGATTGCGACCGCTTAACTCTTCGAACACGGTTTTCAAGTCTGCCGTCTCTACATTCTTGAACTGATTCCGCTTCAGATATTCAGTGACGCATTTCTGATACAACTCAGCCCCCAACTGACTTCGCAACATATGTAACACCCACGAGCCTTTCGGATATGCGCGATTCCCGAATTGCTCCATGGGATCCTTGTAGCCCCGCCAGGTGATAGGACGTTCATCCGCTTCTCGAGTGACCCGCTCGCCGTCACGAAACAATCCGTAAACCATGTCATCCAGCCCGTTCTTCTCATTTTCGTAGAGATGAGTGTAATAAGTCGCAAAGCCCTCGTTCAGCCAGAGCTGCGACCAGTCGCGACACGTTAAAAGATCGCCGAACCACTGATGAGCAATCTCATGAGCATCCAGCCGGTGAGAGGAGTGCAGGTTCCCTGAGTCGGCGTGAAAAAGCGTGTTGGTCGTGAGCGTTGTGATGCTGGTGTTCTCCATGCCGCCGGCGACAAAGTCAGTCACACACACATTGTAATACTTCGCCCATGGGTAGTTCACCCCGAGTTCCTTTTCGAAGTAGGCGAGGATCTTAGCCGTATCGCGAAAGGAATTTTCCGCAACAGCGAACTCACTGGGCGGTGTGTAGAACGCCAACTCAAGTTCACCGTATTTTCCTTCGAGTTTCTTCAGGTTCCCCGCTACCACAGAGATCAAATAGTTCACATGCGGCTTTTTCTGATGCCAATGAAACGTCGAGACACCATCCACCGTTTTCTCACTCACCAGTTCGCCGTTTGAAAGAGCCGTCATCCCCTCCGGCACATGACAGATGACTTCCGAAGTGAAACGCTCGTTCGGGTAATCGTAACCCGGGAACCAGTGTCGATGATTTTCCGGTTCGCCCTGCGTCCAGAGATGATCATCTCCCTCAGGGTATCCCATCGCCTCAGTGCGGAAATATAGCCCCTTCTCCTGTGGCTGAGCAGAATAAGTCACAGTCACTGTAGTCTCAGCATCCGGTGCGACTTCCTCTGAAAAGATCAGGTCAATCGAGTCCTCACCCACGACCCAGTCCTCGAGTTCAGCACTCGCCTCTACTTTCTCGACCCTCAGATCCACCGCGTCCAGCTTCAACTCCCGCAACGGCATCGCGATCGGTTTGAAAGTCAGCGTTGCAATCCCGGACAAAGTTCGGCTGCCAAAGTTCGGGGTGAGCTCTATCTTCTGGTGCAACACATCAATCTCGCGGTCCCGGGCATACTTGCGACCATTACCCGCCGAGGAATCATCCTCACGGAGCGATGATTCCCAACGCTCCCGCAAGGTGAGATGTTTCTTCGCGCAAATCTCCCAGCCATTGTGGGTGTGCTCAATTGCATTGAGCGAGGTGGAAGCCACCAGGGCAATCCAGAGAAAAATGAACAGAGGGAGTTTCATAGGAAGAATGATTTAGCGGAATCTCCCATTTAAGGAAACCCTGTAAATCACTCTTCCGACAAATCCTGTCTTACAAAATCAGAGCTTTTTGATCGACACGTTGCGGAAATACACCGCGTCGCCGTGCCCGGCAAAACCGAAGTAGCCGTCCTTGTTGGCCAGACCGGGGTGCTTGCTCTTGGCCATAAACTTGGCTGCATCCAATTTCGAGAGATCCGTGTCCAAAATCACTGATCCATTCAACTCCACCTTGATGGTGGAACCTTTCACAGTCACTTCCTGGTAATTCCACTCTCCTACGGGACGAAGATATCCCCGTTCCGCAGCAGCCATTCCGTAGGCACTGCCGTGATACTGACGCACATCCAGCTTGGCATATTTTTCAGCCGTGTTGTCCAGCACCTGCAGTTCGCACATGCCGACATAAGCCGTGTTTCCTTCACCCGGATAACGAATCGCCAATCCATTGTTGCCACCGGGAGGCAGTTTAAACTCAAGCCGCGCTACAAAATCGGTGTATTTCTCATCGAAGTAAAGCGTCCCGCCTTTTCCTTTCTTACAGGCGATGGCACCGTCGACCACCTCGTAGTTATCAGTCGCACCGGCCCAGCCGCTGAGGTCTTTGCCGTTAAAAATGGAGTCAAAACCTTCGTCCTCGCCACGCAGGAGAGCGTTGGCTTCTTCCGAAGGAATTTCGCGAACAGCCAGGTTCTTCCAGCTGATTTCCCCACCATGAGTTTGCAAGTGGATCGGTGCTTTTGCCGGCAGCGGCTTGCTGCGATCCCAGTAGTTTTCCATGATCGCTCCGTCGACCACCAACTTATCATTCAACCACACCCAGGTGCGGGCACCCAACTGACGAATGCGAAACGCATTCCACTCACCGAAAGCTTTGTCCGCCAAAACAAGCGGATCTTTCCCCGGGGCTCCCGCGCTGTTATTCCACAGTCCGCCGGATCCTTTGTCTCCGCCGATCTTGAATTTCTTTTCGTCCGTGTAATCCCAGATCTGAACCTGAGGCGTTCCCCGCAAGTAGATTCCTGAATCGGCACGCTCCACCGTTTTGTAATCAACCGTAAAATCGATATCGCCATATTCTTTCTCCGTAGTGGCGTAGGGCCCATGACCATCATTATAAAGCGCCCCGTCTTTCACCGACCAGTGAGCGGAAAATTCTTCAGCCTGCTTGGCGAGCGCGTCCGCCGCCACTTTAGCTAGAGCTTCCTCCGAAACTTCTTCCCCTGCCTTTTCGGCCGCCTTTTTCGCCGCTTTCTGCGCTCCAGCTGTGGTGTGAGGATTGTTACCGTACCAGCCGGAGAGATCTTTCCCGTTAAAAATCGGCGTCAGGGCTTTGTCTGATTTGTCCTGAGCCGAAGCAGCAGACAACGCAAGTATGCAGAGGAATGGGGTCAATTTTTTCATAGGTGAAGGCCATGAGTTTGGTGGAAATCCTAATTTTCACAAGAACGCAGATGCGTCACGCTCACACGAAGCATCAAACCGGCTCGACACGACTCCCCATTTCGGGAATAGCCATTCCATGAGCAGAAGACGAACTCTCGTCTCGAAAGATGACCGTCCTACCTCTGGGATACGACTTCTCGTTCTGCCATGCGGCCTCGCGGCCGCTCAATTAAAGGGGCGATCAGTCAGTGGATCCAACCAGGCGCTCAGGAAGCAAATGCCCACTCATACGACTGAGTGTGGGCATAGATTTCTTCGCGAATGGTATCGCAGACACCTCGCAAGCCGGGGAACAGAGTTCGGGCATCAATTCCCATTCCGCTGAGCTGGCGACGAATGTCGGCTTTGCAGTTGTGTGGAATTACGATTTGGCAAAGATGCATGCGGTCTTCATTCGTGCTCTCGAAGTAGTCTTCAAATGAAATCGCCGGAGTATCAAATTCCGGCAGGCAATGAGACAGGAAGCAGGTCTTCTGTGCCAGAAATTCCGGGCTGATGTGCTTGGGATGATAAATCTGCGGTCGATCCGGGACCTGCTCAAAATCCTGAGTCATCGTCATCGCCTGATCTCCCGGCAACAAACGCCAGACCACCCCATCGGATTCATCTTCGCGAAGCTCGGTCGCAAAATAAAGCGCCACCAGAGCATTCTCACTCCAGGAAGAAAAGCGTGTCGGCAAACCGAAGTGCTGCCCAACCGTGAGCCATTCCAGTTCTGTATTCGGCTCGCTGCCACCAAAGTCCATCCGATTGGCCCGCTGCTTGAACCGGAACACCAAAGATGCCTCAAGTTCAGTCCAATTCTTGAACTCCGACTGACTCAAGTCCTCCCGAAGCAAAGCCGGGACAATCTGCCAGCCGACATCACACTGCCCCCGGTAAATTGGCATTCGTTGATATCCAAGAGAAGGAACAACCTCCTCGATGAACCCCTGTACATTAAAAATCTCTGTTGTCTCAATATCTCTCATGTTTCGCTATCTGTTTGTGTTGAATCTCAAGTTTAACTCAAGATAATCCTCAGTAACCTTGAGTCAGAGCGCGAACGGCCCCCTGAGTCGCCTTGGTGAGAGCAGATTGAACCCACTTCAAGCCCTGAGACCTTTCGTGTGCAGTATTCCGCATCAGGATTGCCTGCCCGGCCAACCCTGGACGAGTTTGCCCATGATGGAGGCCCTTACCGCTTACGCTATCTTTCCGCTGTCCGTTTTTCATATCTGTTTCTGTTTGTTTATTTGGGTAACTTGGCAGGGTTTCTCAAATGTAAGGACTGTATCTCATTTTTAACTCAAGTTGTAAAGATTTTTTTTCTCGCTTGAGATGCCTTTCTGTAATAGATTTGAGATCATGACCCGAAAGGAGCTCACATCTTTAGCTTTAACCTTTGCTGATCTCGAATTGGACCAGCTGGAAGAGTTGAATTCTCATTTGCAACTCACTTTAAAGATTCGTCGACAATCAGAAGTGTCTGTCGATTTCGAAGAACCGCGTTCCGGCGGTTCTGTAGAGCCCACTCTGGCAGATCAGGCCCGCCAGACTTTGAGCGATTTTGATCTGGATTACGACTTCACACTGGCGGACCAGGCGTTGCTTGCGGCTGTCATCTTAGCCGATGACCTTTCTCAGACGACATTCTCGAGTCGGGACATCAACGACATGATTGAAGAATGTGGCCGTCCCCGCGTGGCGCATATCACTTCAGCCTTGGGAGGACTGACGGGACGTTCCTACCTTGTCGGTTCCACGAAAGAACTCTCCCTCTCATCTGAAGGACGCGCCAAAGCACGCGGTTTGATCGACATGATCAACCGGACGCCGCCAAAAAGCGGGACCCGCGCCGCGTAACCGATCATCGATCCAATAGGGTTGGATCGATGAGTCAACAGGGTCTGATCGTATTGCCGATCACATGACCATTCCGCCATCCACCGTCAGAACCTGCCCGGTGATATAACGGCTAGCCGGGTTGGCGAGGAAAAGCACGGCGTTGGCGATGTCGGACACATCACCGAGAAATCCGAGCGGGACGTTCTCGAGGATTCCTTCGGTCTGTTTTTCATCGAGCTCCGAAGTCATGTCAGTGGCGATGAATCCGGGAGCGATGGCATTCACACAAACCTTGCGGCCGGCGAATTCCTTGGCGAGGGCTTTGGTGAAACCAATCAAACCTGCTTTCGAGGCTGCGTAGTTGGCCTGGCCAGCATTCCCCATCAGCCCGATAACTGAGCTGATATTAATGATGCGTGCGTCGGCCTGTTTCAAAAGCCCGCGCTGGAATGCTTTCACGGCATTGAAAGCTCCCTTTAAATTAGTATCCAAAACGGTATCCCAGTCGTCTTCGCTCATGCGAAGGGCGAGTCCGTCGCGAGTCACCCCTGCGTTGTTTACGAGAATGGAAACTGCGCCGAGATCTTCAGCAACCTGCTTTCCGAAATCCTGCACCGCTGCGAAGTCAGAGATATCAACAGCGTAGCCTTTGGCCGATCCGGGACCTTCGGCGTCGAGTTCCGCGGCTGCGGAGGACGAATTGGCCTCGGTCCGTGATACCACGGCTACTTTTGCCCCTGCCTTTACGAAACTACGCGCGATCTCTTTTCCAATCCCGCGACCTGATCCGGTGACAACGACAACTCGATCCTGAAAATTTTGCTGACTCATAGACCTGTCTTGTCCCATTTGGCGAGGGTTGGATCAACAGAAAAATTCATCGACCTTCCCGGCGGTCTCAACCCACAGGATTTCGCGTAGCCCCGGCCTGCTGAAAATTAAGCCGCGAAACTCTCGCCGCAGGAACAGGTGACGACGGCGTTGGGGTTGGTGACCTTGAACCCTCCCTGCTGGAGGTCATCGGAGAAATCGAGTTCTGATCCGGTCACGAAGAGCGCGCTCTTGGGATCGATCACGACACGGACTTCATTCGATTCCACCATGATATCGCGGTTTCGAGGACCATCGACCAGATCCATCTTATATTGCAACCCCGAGCACCCCCCACCGACCACGGCCACGCGAAGGGCACCGTTTTCCAGACGCCCCTGCTTCTTTAACAACGAACGCAGCCTCTGCGAAGCGCCATCGAGCACTTTGATGAGGGTTTCGTTCCCGAGTTTGAAATTAATATCCGACACGGCGCAAAAAAGTCGGTTTTTAGCTCTCGCGCAAGCAATGAACGATTTAAATTCGTGGGATGAAATTGTTCGCTTCGCTGCTTTTACTGCTGGCATCCACTGGTTTTTCGGCTGATCCCGGCCCGTGGACGCAGGAGTTTCCGCGTGAAGAAATCGCACCGCTTTTTGAAAAGACAGACGACAGGAATCTCAAACTGACCTCGATCAGGAAAGGAACTAACGGTCACTGGAAGCGAGTCATCCCTGTTGAAGGCGGCAAGAGCTATCGATTCCAGGCCACCCGGTCGGCGGCAAATGTGGATCACCCGCGCCGCAGCTGTGTGGTGAGAATCGAGTGGTACGGGGCGAAAGGCCAGAATGTGAAGAGCCCCCATAAGATCAACCCGGCCTACTTCGGCAGTGACACCGGCTCGGCAAAACCCGAGTTTCCTCAGGACAAAAAGACGAACAAGGACGGTTCCGTTTTGGTGGAGGATATTTTTCTGGCTCCGGACGACGCCACAGAGGCTCATGTGCAATTGCATCTTCGCTGGACGGAGACTGGATCGGTAAACTGGAAAAACGTGAGCTTTGTCGAGGCCGGTGCAGTGAAACCCAGGATGGTAAAACTGGCGGCGGTACACACCAACCTAACCTCTGACAACAACAAGAAATCCGCCGCTGCCAACCGCGAACTTTTGGTCCCGCTGATCGAAGAGGCAGCGCAACAGAAAGCAGATCTGATTGTGCTCGGTGAATTGCTGACGTGTAAGAATGTGAATCACGACTACGCCGCGCTGGCAGAGCCGGTCCCGGGACCGACCACCAAATTCTTTGGAAACTTGGCAAAGAACCACAACTGCTACATTGTTGTGGGTTTACCGGAAAGGGCCGGTCACGAAGTCTTCAATGTGGCCGTTCTGATGGGGCCTGACGCCAAAGTGGTCGGGAAATACCGCAAGGTGACGCTTCCCCGTGAAGAGATTCAGCGTGGAATTTCCCCGGGAACGGAATACCCGGTCTTTGAGACCCGTTTTGGAAAAGTCGGGATGATGGTTTGCTACGATGTATTCTTTCCCGAAGTCGCAAGGGAGCTGTCCATGAACGGGGCTGAGGTGATCGCCCTGCCCATCTGGGGCGGCAATCCACGGCTCGCTTCGGCCAGGTGCGCAGAGAACGGCGTCTATCTGGTGAGTTCGACTTATACCAATCACGAGAATAAGTGGATGAAGACAGCGATCTGGAATCGTGAGGGCGATCGCATCGCTGAAGCAACGGAATGGGGCACGGTGGTGATAGCTGAGGTCGATTTGAATCAGCCAACTTATTGGTATGGGCTGGGAGATTTCCAGTCACGGATCAAGCGCGAGGCACCCGTGCGAGTGGGAGAATAAGAGGCGCTGAAAATCACCCGCCAAATTTCGGGCATGTAAAAAACCACTAACCTGCCACACCACCAATGATCGATGCCAGAAAAAGCGCAGAGGTCAGCTAAGGCAACCATCAACACCTTCGTCGCAGCGGCACATCATAGGCCCACATTTCATTTCCGGAGACACCCCAAATTTTTTAATCAGCAAATTTGAATTTAAAAACACCAAATGCCCCGTAAAATCGGGCATGTCTTCAGATCGAGATCCCTCTACTCTTCGTAGCGCCCGTTGGTTTGCACCGGACGACCAGCGTTCCTTTGGCCACCGTTCACGGCTTAAGCAAATGGGCTTCAATACGGATGACTTCAAAGGGAAACCAACGATCGGGATTCTCAATACGTGGTCTGAAGTGAACAATTGCCACACCCACTTCCGTGACCGGGCGGAAGAGGTGAAAAGGGGGGTTTGGCAGGCGGGCGGATTTCCGCTCGAGGTCCCGGTGATGTCTCTCTCGGAGAGCTTCATGAAGCCCACCAGCATGGTGTATCGAAACCTTCTGGCACTGGAAACGGAGGAAACAATTCGCTGTTACCCCTTTGATGCGGTGGTCCTGATGGGAGGTTGCGACAAGACGGTTCCGGCTCTCATCATGGGAGCGACCTCGGCCGATGTACCGGCGATTTTCCTGCCATCCGGCCCGATGCTGAAAGGCTGCTGGAAGGGTGAAACGCTGGGTTCAGGAACTGATATGTGGAAATATTGGGCTGAAAAGCAGGCCGGCAATCTTTGCGACGACTCGTGGGCACAGCTGGAAGACGGCATCGCCCGTAGCGCCGGCCACTGCATGACCATGGGCACGGCCTCGACGATGACAGCAATTGCCGAGGCGATTGGCCTCTGCCTTCCGGGATCGACCTCTATTCCCGCTGTTCACTCCACGCATGCCCGCATGGCGTCAGCAGTGGGACGGCAGGTCGTTGAAATGGCCTGGGAAAACATCACACCCAAATCAATCCTTACTGCGGAGGCCTTTCGGAACGGAATCGTGACCGATATGGCTCTGGGCGGGTCAACCAATGCCATTATTCACCTCATCGCCATGGCCGGACGGGCTGGAGTGAAGTTGACACTTGAGGATTTCGACAAAATCTCGCAGGAGCTTTCGGTAATCGCGAATATCCGCCCCTGCGGTGAATATGTGATGGAAGACTTCTACGACGCGGGCGGCATTCTTGCCCTGCTCAGTCAGATCAATTCGCATCTGAAGCTCGACTGTCTCACGGTGTCCGGTAAGACCCTCGGCGAGAATCTGGAAGGGGCCGAAGTGATCAATGACGACGTGATTCGCCCTCTCGATCGCCCGGTGGGAAAAGCAGGCGGGACCTTCGTCCTGAGGGGGAACCTTGCGCCGGATGGGGCGGTCATCAAACCCACTGCAGCTGAAGAAAGATTACTCAAACATCGTGGAAAGGCTGCGGTCTTTGCTGATTACGGCGATCTCAAGGCCCGAATCGATGATCCCGCAGCTGAACTCACCGCTGATCATATCATCGTCCTGCAACACGCCGGCCCGATCGGTGCACCGGGTATCCCGGAGTGGGGAATGCTGCCCATTCCGAAATATCTTCTCGAGCAGGGTGTCCGCGACATGCTTCGGATCTCCGATGCACGGATGAGCGGCACCAGCTACGGAGCCTGCGTCCTGCATGTCTCGCCTGAATCCGCGATCGGCGGCCCGCTGGCTCTGGTCAGAGACGGCGACTTCATCGAGGTCGATGTCGAAAGCCGCAAGCTGCACCTCGATGTCAGTGACGAAGAGCTGGAAGCCAGAAAAGCGGAATGGAAGCCAAGGGAAACCAGTTTTTCACGGGGATATGGCAAGCTCTACGCCGATGAGATCACCCAGGCTCACGAAGGCTGCGACTTCCGCTTTCTCCACGGCGACGGCTCGGAGATGGTGGAGCCGAAGATCTATTGACTCCAAATCCCGGTATGGGCCGGGGCCTGCCCCTTCGGCAAAGGTCGAAGGGACACAAAAAACCCGCAGCCTTCAGACTGCGGGTTCATCTAAATTCGCTTCCAAACGAAGGGGAAGAAATCAATCTTCGTGTGGCTTGTTGTCAGCCAATGTAAAACGGTAACGGTTGCGATTCTTTTTCGCGGAGATACGGGCCTTACGCTTTGCTTTTTGTGTAGGTGTCTCAAAGGCGCGGAGACGACGCATTTCATCGATGATACCCTCGGACTCCATCTTGCTCTTCAGACGCTTCAACGCCCGGTCGATGGGTTCACCTTTTTTGATTTCAACTTGTGGCATAATTCTTAGAATTTGGTTTCGTTTGGAAGGGGCGGAATTTAGGGGCGAAGTTCAGTGCTGTCAAGCAAGGGCTTCAGCGATCAGATCCTGATCCTCAACAGGAACATAAGGGCTCATTGGAAGGCTGAGACACTGATCGGCTATCATCTCGGTCACCGGAAAATCGCCCTTTTTGTACCCCAGATTCTCGAATACTGGCTGCAAATGCAGTGGAACGGCATAATACGCCACGTTGGGAACCCCTTTTTCGTTGAGCCGGGCCTGAATCGCATCGCGATCCGGGCAAAGAATCGTGTATTGCGCATACACCGAAGTGTTCCCCTCTCCCAACGCCGGCATCGTGAAATCCGCGCTGCAATTGGAAAGCCGCTCCGTATATCGGTCGGCCACTTCGTTCCTCAGCCGAATTTCGTCATCAAAAATGGTCATCTTTGATTGCACAACTGCCGCCTGAATCGTGTCGAAGCGACCATTCAAGCCAACGATCGGGTGATAATGTTTCTTTTCCTGACCGTGAACCCGAATCCAGCGCATTTTTTCCGCCAGCTCGTCATCATCGGTGAAAAGTGCCCCTCCATCGCCATAACCACCGAGAGGTTTGCTCGGGAAGAAAGAAGTTGAGCCAATTCCGGAGAGTGCGCCGGATTTTACTCCGTGATGGGTGGCCCCGAAGCTCTGGGCCGCGTCTTCAATCACCGGAAGATTCCCGTTTCGCTCCGCGATCTCATTGATCGCGGTCATGTTTGCGGTTTGGCCGTAAATACCAACCGGCATGATCGCTTTGGTATTTTCAGTGATGGCTGCTTCCAGCAAGGTGGGATCCATATTCCATGTATCGGCCTCCACATCAACAAAAACGGTCGTGGCGCCGAGCAAAGCCACGACTTCAGCTGTGGAAATCCAGGTGTAGGGAACCGTGATGACCTCGTCTCCCGGCCCGATCCCCAGCGCCATGAGCGCGATCAACAGCGAATCCGTTCCGCTGGCCACTGTAATGGTGTGTTTCACTCCGAGATATTTGGACAGTTCCGTTTCGAGTTCCATCACTTCCGGCCCGAGAATATAGCGCCCGTGGTCGAGCACAGCCGCGATACGACGATCAATGTCTTCCCGGAGTCGGGCCTGTTGTGATTTCAGATCGATGAATTCCATATTTGCGCCCGAAATTCGGCGCGAAGCACGGATTTTCAAGGCGAAGTATGTATCGAAAACCGCCAAATCAGGGGCTTACGATCAGACCCTGTTGAGTTAGCGATCGAACCCTGTTGACTCGATAAATCAAAGGTTAGCGTATAGCTGGCTTAAGCGCCGGGCATGTTCATCGTAGGCGGCTTCGAACATCTCCGCGGCCCGTTCTTTCCCGACTTGATTGGCCGCGGCGAGAACGGTCGGCGGTTGTCCTGCGTCGGCGAGACGTTGGGCCACCTCGGCCTTGATCGCATTGACGACCATCGCTCCGCCCACGGTGGACAGCGGGGCGACCTTTCCCTCGACGCCTTCAATCGCGACACTGGAATCCCCGACAGGCGCTCCGGTATCGAGAATGATTTCGGCAAAATCCGTCAGCTTCTTCCCATCAGGTGTCTTTGATTCACTCGCTTCTGAGTGAACTTTACTGACCAGAGCGACGACATTTTTCACGCCGCGACTCTGGAATTCCTCCCCCATTTCAGCGGGGACAATGTTAGTTCCGCTTGAAGAGATGATCAGCGCAGAGTCCTCCGGCTTGAGATCGAAATTGCGGAGGATCCTTGACGCGAACCCACTCACATTCTCCAAAAACATGGCCTGTCGCTGGCCGTTTGCCCCAACCACGTTGTTATGAAATGTGAGGGACAACTCGACGATCGGATTAAAGCCTGGAAACGATCCGTAACGCGGCCACATTTCCTCGACCATGATACGACTGTGCCCCGAGCCAAACAGGTGTACCATTCTACCAGCGAGAATAGTATCAGCAAAAATATCAGCGGCTCGCTCGATTTCGGAAGATTGAGCCCGCACCGTTTCCAGGACGGCAGCGCAATTATTGAGGAAAGATTCAGCGGGTTTCATTCTGCCCTACCTCCTCCCGCCAACGCCCACTTTCCACCAAAACCTTGCAAAAGTTGCGCCCTGCTATTCCGCAAATTCGATCCAGATGGATTTCAAATAATCTTCGCCAGTGAACTCAGGCGGCATGGCTAACCGCTCGATTGACCGCGAGCTTCTCTTCGCCGACCTGATCCCCGTTTCAACCTGCTCCCTGAAATCCCGATACCCCATCCGAAAGGTATTGGCACACGCCAAAATCCAGCCTCCCGGGTCAATCACCCCGGCAGCCAGTTTCGCGAGGTCAGCATAATCCCGGTCCGTCCGGAAATTCCCCTTCTTGTTCCGCGAGAAAGTCGGTGGATCGAGAATCACGCCTCGAAAAGTGCGTCCCTGCCGGGCAAACGTTTTCAGCCACTCGAAGGTGTCGCCTTTGCAGAAATACTGGGTTTTCGGATCTACCCCGTTCAGCTCAAAATTATCCCGCGACCAGTCGAGATAGGTTTGTGAAAGATCCAGGCTGCTGGTGATGGCCCCGCCGTCCTTTGCGGCAGCGACCGAGAATACACTGGTATAGGAAAAAGTGTTTAGAACGCGATCCCCTTTGCGGCTTCGCTGAGCGACCCGCTCGCGATTGAGCCTTTGATCCAGAAAGATCCCGGAGGAATACCCGGCCGAAAAGTCAATCCAACATGAAACACCGTTCTCCCTGACCTCAAACCGCTCCCTCACAGGCTCCCCGGCCACATACTCAGGTTCCGTCTTCGCGGCCCGATCCCGGGGCTTCCAGTAGACCGATTTAGCATGCCCCGATGCGGATTTCCTCAGAAAGTCAGGAAACACTTCATCCCGGGTTTGCACGAGCCATCGCCCGTCGAAGTTGTCAATCCACACACCGGCCTTCGCATCGTTGTAGATCCGCCATGCCGTGGTTGTTTCCTGATTCGGCGAAGGTGTGAGGTTCATAAATGATTGTGAAGCAGCCCTGTGCCGGCAGATCCGATCGGGATTCGGGAATGATCAATTCTCAATCCCAACCACCTTTTCCATCTCTTCGCCCGTGGACCCCGTCTTGCGGATCCGAATGAGATACATGCTCGATTTTCGGGATTCAGGCAGCTTCAACCAGTTCATGAGATTCTCAGGGCGCTCCAACCGTGAAAACACCACACGTTTAATCCGTGATTTTTCTACCGTCATCACCCCGTAGCCACTCGACCCGTCATCATTTTTCGTCTGACTCGACCAGACCTTGACCGCCTTGCCGCCATCGGTTTCGCCAAGATAGACCACCAGGTGCCCGCTTTCTCCTTTGCCGATATTTTCGTTCCAGAAGATCTTCATGAAATCCCCCGGCTTCGCCTTTGCGTAATCAGAAAAGTTCGTACCCAGATCCAAGGTCTTAAACAACACCGCCGTGCCGGGACCATCCGCATTCCAGTGTCCAAAGATTCCCACCCCATCCAGTTTTCCACCGATGACGTCGGTTTTGGAACCAGTCCAGGCAAGATCGCGGGCCAGTTCAGCACTCTTCGGGACTTTCCCCTCTTCGATCAACCTTTCAGCCACCTCGGCAAAAGCCAGATAGGTCGCACTGGAACAGAAACTGTAGCCGCCTGCTTTTTCCGGTTTCACAACCAGAGTCCCGTTCTTCTTTGCTGAAACCGCATCATCCAAATCAGCGACCGTTTGATGAAGATCATCGAAGCGCTTTAACTCCGGCAAATCCTTTCGATACTTCGCGTAGACACCACCCTTCGGCATCTTATTCTCGATCGTCTCAAGAATGAGGGCATTATAATCGCCCCCCATAAGGTTAGCTGCCAGAACGACCGACACCAACAATACGGCTTGAATCACCCGGCTCATTTTGAAGAAAGCAATTCTTCCATCGCCGCCGCAAAACGAATGCCGAGTTCCCGTTGGCTGGCGCTGTCGAAATGAGCTTCATCAAAGTTCTTCAGCCCTTCAGTTGTGATACATCCAGTTGCTTGAATGTTAGCCGGTTGTTCGACAATCATCTTGTTAAACGATTCATACTCCGGCTTCCACTGCCCCACCTGGGAGAATACAAACGGGACCTTTGGTGCATTCAAATCCTCGCGGAGATTCGCGACAAGTTCGGCAAGCTTCTCCGGATACGTCGCCAGGCCCTTTGGCCCGGAATCACTCTCGCCCTGATGCCAGAGGATTCCCTTAAACTCACCGCCCTCTTTCAAAGCCGCTTTTGCAGCGTCAATTGCGTGAGCATAGAGATTAAAATTATCCGGCTTTTCGCGGTCCCATTGCCTGATCGAACTTCCGCCGCGCGCAGCACACACGATCCCCACTTCAACGTCCGGATGCTTCTCCAGATAGGCCCTTGCAAAGCTCGGTCCGCAATTCAACCGCTGCATATTGACCGCCTTTCGCGAAGGCGAATGGATATTGTAAGGCGGCACAGCGGCCTCCCACTTTTTCTCTCCGATGTTCCACAGAAAGATACCGTCAACCGGCTTCTTATCCCCGTCTTCAATCTTAGCCCGCCCCGCCATGTTCGACTGGCCGATCAGCAGGAAAATATGGCGCTCCTTCTTTTCCTGCGCGAGCGTTCCAGACATCGTCATGGCGATCACAAGCACTGCGAAACACCCCCGGAAAAGCTTATTTTTGTTCTTTGAATTTATCATACCAATTATCTTGAGTCATTCTCGCCAACATGGCGAGGCAATGCGGATAGGTTCCACGACCGGCGAGAATTTTGCGGCTCTCGTGAAAACTGCCGAACTCGATCACTTCGATGTCGACATGCCTCACGCCCCAGTTGTTCATCCATTTCTTGGTTGTGAAATAAATGTCGATCGTAGGCTTACCCACCAGCGCCTTGCCGTAATCGTCCACCACAAAGATCCGGTTGTATCCTTTGATTCTGAACTTCGTGCCGAGCGGGAAAAACGACCAATCAGCCGCAGCTGAATGATACTCAGGCGTGTAACGCAACACCGTCCCCAACGCGGTCTTGTTGCCGTATTTCAAATGATCCGCCTCCGTGTGGGTGTAAGCCGTCGTACGCACCCGCATCTTCAGGACGGGCTTCTGCTCCTCCTTTTCAGTGTCCGCAGCCATACCATTACCCGGCGCGGCAAACGCGAGGTATGCGGCAGAAAGCACTGTTAAAAGCCGAAACATTGGATCTGTATTGTGCCGGATTCCTGACTCAAAATCAAATCTGAAAGGCAATTCAAGATTGACGGTATTCAGTGGGAGTCTTGCCGGTCTGAGTTTTGAACCAGCGGGCAAAATAGTTTTGATCAAGAAACCCGACCTGCTCAGCAATTTCACCGATCGAAGCAGAGGATTCCTGAAGCTTTGCAGTCACCTCCGCCAGCTTCCTGGACGTCAGAATCCGCGCGATGGTCGGGCTTCCTTCATTACGCAGATTCCGGTTTAACTCCTCCGTTTGCCGAAACCCGAGACGTTTCGTGAGTTCTGCCGTTGTCACAGAATCCAGCCCCGCTTTCTGAATCTCAGTAACCGCACGCGATGCCAAAGGTCCGGAAACCTCAAAATTTGGAATCCCACCGCCAGTGGCCGTCTCCCGCAGAATTCCCAGCAAATCGAGGATCGTCCCTGCAATCGACAGGGAATCAGCTCCCGAGTCCTGCAGTTGGCCCAGCTGAACCAATCCCTGCTCAAGTCGCTTCAAACTCGCGGGATTTAATCGCGAATTAATCTCCCATTCACCCTCCGCCGCCTCCGATTCAAACTCAATCCCCAGGCAAAGTGGGCGTAGAGCCCGTTCCTTGCGGAACCCGTGCTTCATGTGTCGGGGGATGAAAATCACGCTGCCCCGGCGCACCGGAATCTCCCGATCCGGGAAAATCTGGTGTCCCCTGCCCTTCAGATACACCAGGCATTGATGAAACCGGGAATGCCTATGCAACGAAACCTGATCGACCTGAGGTGTGTGCCGGTTCAAAATCAAACGCGAGATATGAAATCCCTCGATAGCGATATCAAGGTTACGCAGAAGAAGAGACTGGAATTCCCGGGCGATTGCTTTGTGATTTCTTTTTAGCGGAGAATTCGGCCTCAATCCTCCCCAGCCAATACTTTACCGACACCGAAACGCTCTGCGACTCCCGATTTACACAAATTCCTGACCACTCCCAAACTTCCTGACACTCCCATCGCGACAAATGGCTCTGCAATAGGGTCGCACCGCTCTGCAATAGGGTCGCATCGCTCTGCAAAGGGGGCGCATCGCTCTGCAAAGGCGTCGCATCGCTCTGCAAAGGGGACGCACAGCTCTGCAAAGGCGTCGCATCGCTCTGCAAAAGGGTCGCATCGCTCTGCAAAGGCGTCGCATCGCTCTGCAAAGGGGGCGCATCGCTCTGCAAAAGGGGCGCATCGGTCTGCAAAGGCATCGCATCGCTCTGCAAAAGGAGCGCACAGCTTTGCAAAAGGGACGCACAGCTCTGCGAGGCTGTTTTCCTGTGTTTCTGATCGGGGTTCAAGCCTGCTTTTTTCGATCATCCATCCCCTAGTGACCTCCTTTGGGAAACGTTCCCCAAACTCGATGGCAAACCGATTCAAGGCTAACTGCCAGATCGATTTTCCATATTTATCAATAAGTTACGAACCCGCTATAAGATTCCTTCCCTCTCCGCTTTATTTTCCATCGATTCCTCCCTTACGCGAGGATTTCGTGAATGGGCTCAAAGGCGGGATCTGCCATCGGAAACTTGCGGCCGCCAATCTCGAACTTTCCAGTCGACTTCAAGCCGAGGGCTTTGAGATACGTGTGAAATAAATGTCCCGCGTCCACCTCGTTTTCAATCACCTCCGTGCCGTTGTCGTTTGTTTTTCCGAACGCAAATCCTTTCTGAATCCCACATCCAGCGAGGCAGACCGACCAGGCATTCCCCCAATGATCACGTCCATAACGTGCATTGATCTTTGGCGTCCGGCCGAATTCTGACAAAACCACGATCAAGGTGCTGTCGAGCATTCCCCGATCATTCAAATCGCTCACCAAAGTTGCGAACGGTTGATCAAACTCCCCCAGTTGTTCGTGATGAAAATTGAAGTTTTCATAGTGACTGTCGTAATCGTTGTGCCGAATCTGGACAAAGGTAATTTCGTTTTCCAGCAATCGGCGAGCCATCAAACACTGACGCCCAAAATCGTGGGATCCATAACGTTCCCTGTCTTTCTCTGACTCCTTGGACAGATCAAAAACATCCGCCCGCTTCACAAGCTCTTCCGCCTGCTCAAAACTTTGGACATAAGCATCGGTGTCAGCAGTCCGGCGTCTCCGGGAGAACTGGTGGTTTGCCATATTCCGGATCCGATTCCGGGCAATTTCCGCTTCTCCCGTTAAATCGGATGGGCGCGTACTGTTGGCGAGCGGTTTATCTCCCCCAATCGTCATGCTGGCATACTTCGGTCCAAGATAGGCGGAATCAGCACTGCGGGCACCGCTGCCATTCGGAGCCACTTTGATGTGGCCCGGCAACGATACGCTTCCTGAATCCATCGACTTGGCGATGACAGCTCCGATTTCAGGATAATCAGCTCCCGGCATTCGATGACGCCCCGTCATCATCATATAAGTACCTTTGCCGTGGTCTCCATTTCTTGTATTGATCCCGCGGATCAACCCGAGATGGTGCATCTGTTTCGCTGTGTGCGGCAACAGTTCGGAAATATGAATCCCCGGCACTGACGTTGGAATCGCGCGATAAGGACCACCTGTATCTGTCCCGGGCTTTGGATCCCAACTCTCAAGTTGGCTTAATCCGCCCATCATCCGGATCACAACCATTCGTTTCTGATTTCCGGCAAGCTGTGCAGCTGTAAGCGGATCAACAAATGCACCCAATCCAGCCACCGCCGCTCCCCCGGTGACTAAAGACCCAAGAAAGTTTCGGCGGCCTGTTTCAAGATCAAGGTGGGAGTTCATAGAAAAAATGGGGATGAAAGGAGGTCAGTGTTTGAAACGAAACTCAACAGAGGAAAGTAATGCCCAGCCCAATTCCTGAATCGCTTCCGACCTCTGCTCGCCGCGCGCTTTCAGATAATCATTCACACTGGCCGCTTCCTCAGCATCGGGCTGACGCGTAAGAATGCTGAGATACAGTTCTTCGGCGATGGCATCCGGATCTTCCATCTTCACCAGCCGACCACTCAGGTTCTCACCCGATGGACGGAGCCATCCGCGCACAGTTCCGTCATTCGCCAGAAACAAAGCCTGATCCGCGGTCGCATAGAAATCTGTCTGCGGAAGCCCGGCCTGGCCCCCGAACAGCGCGACGAACCGCTTCGTCGATGCGTCAACTTTTGCCTGGGTATAATTCCGGACATACTGTTCGCGATCGGCTTCTTTCAAGTCAACCGGCACTGGTTTCCCGGGATCCGCCTTCTTCTCCGGTTTCGCTTTGGCTTGCTTCTGAGTCTCCAGCTTTTTCTCAAATTCAGCGACTCCAGCTGCGACATATTTCTGTTTTTCGCCGGTTGCCTGAAGCATTGTGAGACAAAGTTGCTCCGGAGTGAGCTGGGTAAAACTTCCTACGGCAAACGCATCCGCCCAGCGTTCCGTCAGCGTTTCCAAAGTCGCAGCTCTCTTTTCACCAAGCTTCTTCGCTGCCGACTCGGCGGACTTATATTCCGCTTCTTTCTCACTGAATACCCCTTTGACCTCCTTCAATCGTTGGAGAGCAGCTTCGCTCCGCGCACCCAGGACGGAAGCAGCGACAGCCAGGTCATCATCTTCCGGTAATTGAGAACGTGCGGCTTGCGCACTGTCGGCCGCCGTCTTGAGGTCAGCAGCCAGTTTGGTTCGAACTTCGAATTCACGTTTTGCCAGAGCTAGTTCAGCGGCGATCTGCTCCGATTCCTCAAGAGCAGGACCTGATTCTTTAACTGCATCCGCATACGCAATCAGTTCCCCGGCGTCATGCAATTTCCGCTGCGACAATTTCCAGGCAGTCTTCTCATCGTTGTATTTCCTCCTGGCAACATCCAACTTAGCAGCTAATCCGGCGACCTTCTTCTGCGCCGCATCAACTGGCGGCTTCAGCTTTGCTGACTCTGCAGTCACCACATCGAGCGCCTTCTTCGCTTCATCGACTGCTTTTTGTTTGGCTGCAACCTCCTCCTCCAGCTTTGAAAGTTTAGGATCTGTCTTTCCCTCCACCGTTTTGGCGACCACTGTTTCAGTAGCCTCTTTTGAAGCCTTCAATGCATCGTTTGCCTTCAACAAAGTTGCGGCCGCCGCCAAACGCTTCTTCTCAACAACTGCGAGCGCCGCCTCGGGAACAACAGCCACCTTGCGTGCTTCGTTCCATGCCATTTTGGCTTGATCAAGGGCTACCGCACTTGCCTGTGAAAGTTCCATTCGACGGGTGTTCTCCACCTCCAAAGACTCGATGCTCTTTTTCACCTCCTCCGCCTGCCGGGTGAGTCCGGCGGGCATTTCGAACCTTCTTTGATAAGTTTCCGTGAGAGCCAATGTCCGCAGAAAAGCTCGTATATCGTAATTCATCGCCGCGAACTCCCCGGCCAGCAGGTCCAGTAATTCAGGGTGAGACGGTGGGTTCGATGCGTGATGAAAATCCAGTGGTTCCACCAACCCCCGGCCCATCATCTGTGCCCACAACCGGTTCGCAATGTTTCGATTGAACGCCGCATTGTTGCTTTCGGCAACCGCCTTCACAATCTGTTCCCGACGACTGAACTTCGGAATCGGCTGAACACTCTTGTCCTTTGGATCCGGCTTTACTTCGTATTCCTCACCGGGCTCAAAAACCGGATCAGGGTACACCACAGTGCTATGTAGCACCTGCGGAAACGAAGTCGCTTCAACGTCTGTAAAGACTGACTTAAATTCACCACCCCCCATTGCTTTTTCAGCAAGAACAGCCGGCTTCTTTTTGTCCGGCTGAAAAAGGTAAGTCCGACCGAAGAACGCGAACAATCCATAGTAATCCCGCTGCAAGTAATCCGAAATGTTTGGATGATCGTGACACTGTGCACACTGCAAGTCCTGCCCGAAAAACAGCCTGCCCACATCACGTGTGATCAAATCCGGCTCAGCCAACCGATCCAGATAGAATCGCGAAGCATGACGGTTATTCGCTTCAGTCCCGTCTGCCGCCAACAGTTCCCCCACCAGTTTATTATAAGGCTTATTTGCGGCGAAAGACTCCTCTAAATACTGCCTCCACTCCGTCGTTTTAACATGAGTCTCTGCTCTGCGTTCCATCATCCAAACATCAAACGTCGTCGCGAGATGTTGAAAGTGCTCCCTCCTGGTCAGCAACAGATCAATCAGTTTGGTACGTTTGTCAGGATCGGAATCTTCGAAGAAAGCGCGTGCGTCCTCAGCCGGTGGAATTGAACCTGTGAGATCGAGAAAGATGCGCCTCAGAAATTCCGGGTCATCTGCCAAGCCACCCGGAGGGGCAACAGTTCCAGCTGCGATCAACTGATCAATGCGCTGATGCAGAGGAACTCCATCATTGCCGAAAACTGGAGACAGAACTGCCGTGTGCAGCGCGAGTCCGCAAAGAACAAAAAACAATCGACCGGCAGATGAAAACAACATGCGATTCGGTGTAACCCATTGCAGTTTAGGTTTCCCGAAATCAGAAACAAGCCACGTTCTCTGGCGTAATGCGGGAGTCCGCAAACGCGGCGCTTACGATCAAACAGTATCAGTTCGTCAAGCCTACCCTGTTGATTCGTTTTACGATTTTATATCGCGCCAGTCGGAGACACCTAAAGCATTTCACACCTTCTTCTTTTCCGCCTCGATCTTCTCATCCATTTTATGGATCAACACCTGCCCGTTGAAGTGAGCCGTTGCGAGATGTATTCCATCCGGAGAAAGGCTGAGGTCACGGGCCGTGTCGGGCAGTTTGATCCGATGAAAATCTTCAGCTTCACCGGGCTTCCAGAAAAGGAGGTATCCTGTGGGACCACCCACCGCTCCGATAATCGTCCCCTCAGGGTGAAGAGCCACTCCCCACACGACCCCGCGCAGCGCCCCTTTCGATAAGTGTTCAATTACCGGAGTTCCCTTCTTCCAATCAAAAACAACCACGGAAGGATTACCAATACCGGCGAATGCATTCGACACATTGGTAATGCCGCTGCCTGCCAACTGACTGCCCTCTTCATTGAATGCGATCCCCCGGTATCCCCCGATGAACGCCCTAAACTTCTTGTCGTAGTTCAACAGGTTCTCAGACTTCCAGGTTCGAACCTGTTTGCCGCTCGATAAATCCCATACTATCAAGTTGGTCTTTAGATCTCCCGAAACCAGATGTTTTCCGTCGGAATGAAACGCCAGGTTATAGATGTGAGATTCGTGGCCCGGAAGATCCCGCACCAATTTTCCGTCCGCCGCATTCCATATTTTGACCTTTAGATCGTTCCCCGCAGACGCAATCAATTTTCCATCGGAGCTTGTCGCCACTGCGCGTATCCAGCCGTCATGGGCATCAACTTCCCGTTGTGCTTTTATCTCACCTTCAGCCGCAGCACCATCGACGGGAAACCAAATCAGACGTCCATCTGTCCCTCCTGTGATAACTGTCTTGCCGTCGCTGGAAAAAGTGATCCCACGCACCCAGCTGTCAGTGAACAGTTTTGTCTTCTCTCCCGATTCGACATTCCATCGCCACACCGCAAAATCCTGCGCCCCCGCAAAAACAAATTTTCCCGAAGGATCAAACCGACAGGAGATCAATGGGCTCTCATGTTTAAATTCGTGAGCGGTATGAGTTTTTGTCACGTCCATTTGAATTCAGCGGGTCGAGTTCAATGGACATCTCACACCCGATCATTGGATTTGAAAACTTCATTCGGAACCGCATTTATGGACCTGTCGGCTCACACAGGATTTCAAATCACTTCAGCCCGGCAGGCATCACGCCACTCAAGGAGCCTTGTGGATCGCATTCCGCCCCTCTTCGATCGCTTCCTCGCTAAGCTCTCCCAAACGGGCCCGATTCATCCCGATCCTTGGCACGGCATCCAGCAATGCCTGAGTGTAGGCGTTCTTAGGGTGACGAATGATCCGGTCCGCTGATCCGATTTCTACAACTCCCCCTTCAAAAAGCACAATCACCCGGTCTGCCACCGGTTCGATTTCAAAGAGATTGTCCGTCGTCATCAAGATCGCAAGATTCCGCTCTGCTCGAAGCTGCTGGACAATATCCAGTATCTGCAAAGCAACCGCAGGCGCAATCTTGGCCGTGGCCTGATCCAGCACAATCAGGTCAGCCCCGGTGAAAAGCGCAGTCGCCAACAAAATGCGAAGCGCATCTTCAGTACTCAAGGTGTCAGGACGCTGCGGTAGAATTTTCTCCGGCTCGATGATGCCCACTTCGTAGAAAACCGGTGCCCACTCAGACTCAGCACTGAACTCCGATTTCCGGCCCGCGAGATCGATTGCTTCCCGCAGGTGCTCTCGAATTGAGATAAACGGATTGAGCTGAGCATGGGGATCTTTTAAGACAAACGAGATCTTACTGCGCCGGATGTCACGCAACCGCGATTGTGAAACCTGATCGAGATCTTCACCGGCGAAACGAATGGTTCCAGTCAATTTCTTTGAGCCGGGATAGATCAAACCCGCCACCGCCTGAGCGATAGCAGACTTCCCCGCCCCCCGTTCTCCCACCAGCGCAAGAACCTCGCCACGGTTCACCCACAGGGCCACATTCCGTGGCGCCAGCACCGATTCACCGAACGGAGTCCGGTGTTCAATGGTGAGATTCTCGATCTCCAGAAGCATGTTGGAATCAGCCATGACAATTCTAGAAGATACGCGGAGGGATTTCACCATCCATCGATTTGCGGGCCAGCCACCCCAGGAACGCGAGTGAGATTAAAGAGAACGTTGCCACCAGCCCCGGGTAAATCATCAGCCATGGGGCTTCAAAAATCACGTCATGCCCTGCCGCAAGCAGTCCCCCCCACGAATCAGCCCCGATACCAAAACCGACAAATGACAGGGCAGTCTCGCCCAAAACCAGACCGGGGATCAATCCACACGCGAGCGCAACTCCACGCTTCGCGACAAAAGCGATGTAGTTGCCGCGGATATTTTCGGAGCGTGTCAGACCGAGAACCGTTGCCATGACCGTATCCCCCCTTTCCTCAAGCTCCTCAAACCATTCCCCGATCTGAGCCAGCGTCGCTGCACAGGAAACAAAGGTAAAGAGCAGGACCAGCTTCCAGAAGCCGCCGCCCCATGCAGCCGAGAAAATCAGGACCACCACCAGCGCCGACAAAAACCCCAGGTAACGCGTCGACCGGGCCAGCCACACAAAACCAAAATGATTCTTAGCTGATAAAGAGACACCCCATCCTGCCAGCACCGATAACCCCACTCCCAGAAACGAAGCCAGAATCGCAGCCGACAACGGTTTCGCCCCGGCGGAGATCGACGCATGCAACACATCCTGCCCTCCGGCATTCACACCGAAGAGGTGAGTGAACCCCGGCGGACTCCACACCGAAGCCGCTGATCCCGAAGTCAAATTTGCCAAGGCAATCCAGAAAAACAGCAGCATGAAAACATATCCCGTCACCGACAAATAAGCGTAGCGCCCAAACCAGAAGCGCACCGCGACACATCCCACCGCCTCCCGCCATTTGGGACGACGCTTGTTTTTGCCGGGAGGACTCGTGGCTGCAGCAGTGGGAGAACTCATTTCAAATCACGGACGAACACGGCGGTCAAGAGTTCCCAAAATCCATTCCGCCATCAACGTTGCAAACACCGCAACCGCCGCAAAAATCGCCGCCCCGACAAACATTTGTGCCGGCAGGCCAGCCCGGGCACTTTCAATCATGAACTGCCCGATCCCCCGATAATGAAACGCCCACTCCGCCACCGCTAACATTCCCAGCGTGGCCGGTAAACCGCGATCCACCACTCCAGTCAATGCCTCCATCGAATTCCTCAACACATGATCATAAAAAATTGTGGAATGCCGGTGCCCGCGCATTGCTGACGTCAGGACAAATTCCTGTTTTGCCCCGTCGCGAATTCCCGCTGTGCAATGCCGGAACTGCCAGCCAATCGCCCCCGCTGCGAGAATGACTCCGAGGATCATGGCATGCCACCATTCGTTGATTGCAGCCTTCCCGATGGGTTGCTGGCCATCTGCAAAACCCGGATGCCCCCACTGTTCCACCACCCAGAGCACCACCAGTCCGATCAACCAGAATGCGGGTGCCCAGGAAAGCGCCAGAATCGGAAACCAAATCACATCGAGCCCCCGGGCCCTGCGCAACCGTGCTCGAAAAATCCCGATCCCCAGTCCAATGATAATCACAATAGTCCAGCAGATCACTATCACCCGGAAACTGGCTATCAACCGCCTGCCAAACTCGTCCGGCAGGGAGTCTGCCGAAAGACTGTTCCAGATATGCCCGCCCCCTTCGGTAAAGAGCACCGCAAACTCCGTGATGAGCCCAAGAATCCCTAAAACGACAACAAGTCGAATCAGAGCAACCAGAAAACGCTGAACAAGAAATCGGGCCATGTTTGGGAACCGTCCGCAAGTTTGCCGAGGATAAGGCCAAGTGCTAACAGAAAATACAGGGGAATGGGCCCCTCTTGCCCCTCACTGCCAGATTATCTTTCCCTGATCACCGAAATCGTACAGGATAAGGCAAGCATGGATTCTACCCACTCTCACCGCCGAAGGTCAGAATCGATCTGGAGTAAAATAGGCAAAAACCTCCCCCGAATCGTCGGCACTATCTTCATGATCGCCGGTGCCATTCTGGTCGCGGTCTCCGGTCGACATGTATTGAAGGCAAATCAAGCCAGAGAGTGGCCCTCTGTGACAGGAAAGATCATCTCTTCCGAGACCACCACCGGACAGGCCGGGGCAGGCTCAGGAACCGGTAAATCCTCAGAAACTTATGGAATTGCAGTCGTCTACGAATATCAGGTAAACGATACCTCCTACTCATCAGATGTAGTCGCTTTTGGTACGGACCACTTTCATGGCCACAAAAGCTCAAATCAAGTGCTCAAGAAATACCCGGCCAACACTGACACCACCGTTTTCTACGATCCTGAAGCCCCAGACACCGCCGTACTTGAGCCCGGTTTCCACATGCGGTCCCTCATTCTCCCCGGCGGTGGCACCGCCTTTTTCCTGGGAGGCTGCTTCATGTTCTTCTTTATCCCCGGCGACCCCCACGCAAAAGAGAGAGAAGCCTTCAGAAAATTCAGGGAATCAAGGTGAACTGCCACACTCGATCCACCATTGATTGCCACATCCATGAAGAGGCAACTGGACGAAGCCGAAAAGTTCCCTAAAACTCCCAGGCATGGGACAGAACAACGATAACAATTGCTGCAGCTGCCTGGGCGCATTGATAATGATCATCGTTATGGGCGTGATCATGACTGTGGTCTTCACGAAAAACAAAATTCAGGGAAACTTTTTCGTGCGCGAAACCGGCGTCTACAGCCAGCCCATAGAAACCGAAGGTCCCCTCGCCGAAATAATCGGACTCGCAAAGGTGCTTGATCAGCCGAAAGAAGAACGAGGCGGTTGGTCACTGGTGGATCTTCACGGCATGTCAGGATGGGTGAAAACCGCCAGCCTCAGCCACATTTCCATGGGCAGACTCGGCGATGAAGACGAGGCCATCACCTGGAAAGGCAACAACACCCGGGTCGGGAGGACCCAAAACACATCCATGCAAGCCGTCTCAACCGGGTTTCTCATCAAATTCGGAGACCGGCTGTACCCATATGCTGAAAGCGCCGACCGCCTCTTTTATTACGGACCTGACAATCTCCCCGTTTCGTTCAGCCGCTCCACCTTCCCCTCCGCCCCGGTCACAAAGATGGACGAAGGTCGCACCATTCCCTTCACCAGCGAAGGAACCCAGTACGTCATCAACGATTGCAGTTTTTACTATCTGGACACCGCCACCGGTCGGCTCACCAATGCCGGCGTGCTTTCCTCCGGAACACCGGTCAAACTCGGGGAGCCCCACTTTCCGTTCACCGGACGAACCCCCGATCTCCGGATCCTGCTGGGCGAATTCCAGGAAAAATCCGACTATCCCTGCGTTATCAAAGTGTCCGAAGCATCCATCACTTCGACCAAGCCCGGCACCGTTCCCGCCCCCATCCGTTGGAACCCGAAGTGAGATGCACTGAAAAGGCGGCCCTGTGCAGGACCGCCTTTTACTGACTGGGGGTATCTCAATGAAAGTGGCTCAAGAATAGAACGTCCGGTCGTAGGTCGTGCTGTGTCCGTTTGAGTAAATCTTCCGGTAAGTCACCACCGTGACATATCCGTATACCGGCGCACCACAGGGAAGATAGTGACTCACGTAACGATCTGTGTGCCGGTCCACTTCGAGCGTGCGAACCACATGCGGGCGGTAATAGTCGTAATTGGTTTGGCAGTGGTGATTGTGACCGTGATTCCGGTAAGATTGGTGGTGATTGTGTCCGTGACGGCCGTGGTTTGAACCTTGCCCGGCGACGACGATGTCGAATCCTCCGGCAGTTGCTTCAGGAGCAGAAGCGAAAAGGGCGGCAGTGGCGATGGCGGCGGCGATGATTAATTTTTTCATGGTAACAGAGCGTTTGGTTGGTTTGTTGTTTGTTATACCGGATTGACGAGAATCCCGCCGTGTTATGCAAAAATGGTGAAAAATTGCCTGTAGTGATCACCACAGGTTTAAACCCAACCACCTCAACCAAAGGTGGGGAACCAGGAACATTAGATCAGGGAGCCCCGTTCATCATTCCATCAATCCCACGTCCTGCCGCACTTCCTGCCAAGCAATACGCCGGAAGCGGCTCAAGACGGCATTGCTGGCACCCCTACCGGGGTGCAATTCTGTTGGATTCGGGTGCCCGGTGGTGTCGCTTCGCTCAACCACCGGCTACAAGACGAGATACCTTCGGCATCGAATCTCCGGTGACTCTTGACGTTTCGAGATGAGATACATCCGGCATCCCCCCATTACCCCAGCGACGACATTGGCTTTCTCCAAAGTAATCAAACCCTACACCCGCTCTCACACGGTTCATCCCGAAGGGATCAAAAGCCTGTAGCCGGTGGTTGAGCGAAGCGACACCACCGGACCACATTCCACTCATCATTTCATCCTGAAAGGATGACAGCAAAGCATCGCAGTGGCCCGATCAATCAAGACATGCAGATCGCAGGAACTCAGAATTTATCGAAGAACTCGACAAGCTCTCCGCGGAGGCGCTGGCTCCATCTGCTTCACTATAAAAAGTCATCCCAAAGGGATCAAAGTCTGTAGCCAGTGGTTGAGCGAAGCGACACCACCGGACCACATTCCCACCCATCATTTCATCCTAAAAGGATGACAGCAAAGCGTCGCTATAAAAAGTCATCCCGAAGGGATCAAAGCCTGTAGCCGGTGGTTGAGCGAAGCGACACCACCGGACCTCAATCCCCACAATCATTTCCATCCTGAAAGGATGGCAGATCATAGGTAACTCCGGACTCAACGAGTTCCTCGCGGACTCCACCGACCTCACCATAAAAACTCATCCCAAAGGGATCAAAGCCTGTAACCGGCGCTTGAGCGAAGCAGCACCACCGGACTGAATATCCGTTCAATCAAGGTATTGTGGATCGTAGCTAACTCCGGATTTCTCAAGGAACTCAACAAGCTCCTCGCGGAATGATTTCACTTTGTGGTGTTCCTCCTGATTGGCAATGTAATCTTGCACCGATTCCCGAGCCGAGGCGCTTACGGTGAAAGCGGCGTATCCCTCCTGCCAATGAAACCCGGGGCATTTCGTTTCACGAATCCATGAAGAGGAGGATTTCTTTAATTCTCTCATGAAGTCGGAGAGGCAGGTGGTGGCCTTGAGGGAAACCAGCAGATGAACGTGGTCGGCGATGCCTCCAATTCCCTGGGGAAAAGCGTCCAGGCCTTTGACAATCCCACCGAGATAGGAATGAAGTTCGTCGCGCCATTCAGAAGAAATAAGCGCCTCACGGTTTTTGGTAGCGAAGACCAAATGATAATGAAGCGAAGTGTGGGTTGAGGGCATGACGGGGCATTGCTGGCACCCCTATCGGGGTGCAATTCTTTGGGTTCGGATATCCGGTGGTGTCGCTTCGCTCAACCACCGGCTACAGGATAAGATGCCCTCGGCATCAAATCTCTGGCAACCACAAATACCAGATGACGTCACTTTGCTCAACCATCGATCCAAATGAACTATTTCAATCAGGTCCCACTTCTACAGGAATATAGACTTGAGATTTCGGCTGGTTTCGGGACGAGATATATTCAGCACCGACTTCCGACCGTAACCCCAGCGATAACCTTGGCCATCGCACCTCCTTTTTCTCCAAAGCGTTCAAATTTTCCACCAACCTCGCCACGATCCATCCCGAAGGGATCAAAGCCTGTAGCCGGTGGTTGAGCGAAGCGACACCACCGGACCTCAATCCCCACAATCATTTCCATCCTGAAAGGATGGCAGCAAAGCATCGCAAATGGGCCTGATCAATCGAGACATGCAGATCGCAGGTACCTCGGGAGTTCTCAAGGTACTCGACAACTTCCTTGCGAAGGCGCTGACTCCACCATCTTCGCCATGAAACCAAGGTCCCCCCCCTTCTAAAACATCCCGAAGGGATCAAAAGCCTGTAGCCGGTGGTTGAGCGAAGCGACACCACCGGACCTCAATCCCCCCCATCATTCCATCCTGAAAGGATGGCAGCAAAGCATCGCGGTAAATATCTCCAGGTTGAGCTTAAAACGTCGCCTGGATACAAAAAAACCGTTTCGCGATCCAACAGGGTTGGAGCGCTGCCGCCGACACGCCGACTCACTTCCCGGATTTCATCAGCTCGACCATAGCCTTACCCATGGCCTCGCCGACATTCATGTAGGTCTCGGCGTTGCCGCTGTAATGCCCTCCTGAACTCCCGCCTTTTGACAACGGATGGGTGTAAACACTGGCAACGTTGCCTTTGAACTCAGGGTATTTGCCGGAGCTACCGTCCACCGCAAGCATGGCATCAAGAATCTTGCCGCCTCCGTTTTTGGATCCTTTCTCGGTCTGGCCCAGGGAGGCACAAACAAAATTTGCGTCGGGGGCATCAAACTCCTTTCGCAGTTGCTTGATAAGATGAGCGAGGTTTTTCTCATACCGGCTGGAGAGGGCTTCGCTTCGACTATCCCGGTCACCCTGCCACCAGAAAAATCCTGCAACTTCGTATTCTGTTGCGTCGGGGTAGTATTTCCCGAGGTCTTCAAGAACGGCTTTGGCACGGGCGATGTCGCCATCGTATTGCATGCCGGCATACCAGTTGATCTTTTTGGGCTCGGTGCCTTTTTCCCACTTCTCGGGCGAACCTTTGTATCCGGGATGAATCCAGGTCTTCCCTTTGGAATCGGTGAACTCGAACTCCTCGCTGCCCGGCGGCAACAAATCCCAGCCGAGCGCCCTGTTTCCAATACAACTCTTGAGAATCAACACCGGAGCATCTGTCGCCTCCCCCACGTAATGTCCGATCCCGATCTCGGGACCAATGGCTTTGCCTTTGATCGTCAGCCACTCATTGTTAAACAACTTGGCGCCACCCGTCCCGCTGCCCATGACCCGCACATTGCGGACATCCTTGCGTTCCGTCCATTTTTCGGAATCGTCGACGAGGAGATAAGGATAAAGCCCTTTGGCATGAACGGCGTGCGACAGCGTACCTTCGGCATCATCCGTGCCCTTTCCGATCTTGCCGAAGCCCAGCATGTTCGATTGTCCCAGGAGAATATAGACCTGGACCGGTTTGCTCATATCTGCAGGCTGGCCATCTGGATCCGGAAGCGATGACTCTGAATCTTGAGCCAGAACGGCCCATGGCATCAGTGCCATTGATAGGGTGAGGAACAAAAGCGTGGTGAATCGTTTTTTCATCAGTACGGGGGGGGGGGAATTCAAGGCCGGGGGTGAAACCGGGGAATTCTGTATTTCTATCAGTAAGACGGGGTGTGATGAAGCAAATAAACATTTTTGACGCCCCGATATGTTCGGGTCCCCGTAAACCGCACGCGGCGATAAGTACGACCCAAATGCCAATCCGGAGATCGACGGGGATGCTCAGGGTGGTTGCCTTCTCTGAGTTGCCCGACAATGGAGGTCTCGGGACCTGTGGAGAAACGACAGGATTCGCGGTCTGACCTAACGCCGCTGTTGCAGAGCACGGTCGACCATGCGGTTGAAAATGACCTGGCGCTCTTCGCTGCTAACACCTTTGTCCCGGATCTCACGAATTTGCTGGATGAGACGGTTCCGGTCATCTTCCTTGAGTTGGGAAAGCTTTTTGACAAGCTCCGGAGGCGGAGCCCCACGGAATCCATCACCGGATATGCCTTGACGATAATCCCGCTCGGGAACGGGTGGCTTTGCCCCGGAACCCGCCGTGCCGGAAGTGACGGTCCGGCGCATGATTTTCGGATCGAGCTGCCGCTCGTCGTAACGAACAGCGATGACTTCTCCGCCGGCAGTGGAAATCTGCGCGGTGATGGTCTCAAGATCGGATTCCTGCCCGTCGATTTCGACAAGCCGCCACCCGTCATTGTTGTTCTTCTGTGAAACGATGTGGGTGTCTTTGGTTTTCAGATCGAACAGGGTCACGTAAAGCCTTCCCCCGATCCGGGCCACGCCGGTGAGAATCAATGAATCGGAGAGATTGAGCGAACGAACGAAGGGGGAATTGCTTTTCAAAGCAGCAAAGTTCTCCGCCGTAACATCACCGGGAACGACCGACTGGCTGCTGGTCTCTGAATTTCTTTCCAGGGTCTCCTGAGCGCCGACAGGAAGCAGGGGAAAAACGCTCATCACGAAAAGCATGGATACCAGAATGATGATACCTCCCTTAAGCCGGGGAGAACTATGGAGACTGGGCTGATTCATCTGAAACGACAATGATTCGGGAAGGTATCTCATCACTCACAGGCTTTCTCCGTCCGGTTGTCGGGATGGAAGCGTTGTGAATTCATGTTGTGGGAAGGTTAGAGTTTCCTTCTTCGTTTTGCAAATGACGAGAGTCGCTCCTGCAACTCCCCGGGGACGCCGTGCCTCATGGTCCCCGGTCACCTAAGTTTCAACATCCTGTCCTGATTGTGCGGATTGGATGCCGGGAGATCCTGTAGTAAGAATGCTTCTATACTCCCAGCCATGATGAATTTTCGCCTTTGTATTTTGCTCGCCTCGCTGCTCCTCCCCTCCCTGGCAATGTCACAACGCGGCTACCCGCCGAAGATTGAAAATGCGAAGGAGTTTGTCTACAAAACGGTCGGGGAGACGGAGCTCAAGCTCTGGGGGTTCTTTCCCGAAGGAGCGAACCCGGAGAAGCCGCAGCCGGCGGTGATCTTTTTCTTTGGCGGCGGCTGGAAGAGTGGTTCGCCAACTCAATTTGTGCCTCATGCAGAACATCTGGCGAGTCAGGGGATCATCGCTTTCGTGGCGGACTACCGGGTCTCATCCCGCCACCAGACTAAGGCGAAAGATTGCGTCGCAGATGCCCGCGATGCGATGCGCTATGTGAGAAAGCACGCGAAGGAACTCGGTGTTGACCCGGGTCGTCTCGCCGCAGGTGGAGGAAGCGCCGGCGGGCACATCGCGGCCTGTCTCGGGGTGATTGATGAGGATGCTGAGTCGAAGCCGAACGCCTTGTTATTGTTCAACCCGGCCTGTGTGATTGCTCCGTTCGAAGGAAAGAACTACTGGAAGGATGACCGGAGTAAAGAAATGCACGAACGAATGGGAGTTGAACCGGAGGCGCTTTCTCCAGTGCATCATGTGTCGGCGAATGCACCGCCCTGCATCATTTTCCACGGGGAAGCGGATGACACCGTTCCCTTCGCAACGGCTGAGGTGTTCACGAAGAAGATGAAAGAAGCCGGGGTGGACTGCGTTCTGCACGGTTACCCCGGTGAAGGGCATGGCTTTTTCAACGCCGGCCGAAAACCAGCTAAAGGAAACAAGGTCGCGCTGCCCCAAACGCTGAAACAGCTCGATGCTTTTCTGGCAAAGTTAGGCTGGCTGAAGGAAGCGTAGCCGTTCGATCAGGGCTTTGTCGTCACAGGGATCGGCATTTCGGCACTGGATTCAACAAGCCAACGATCGAGCTCCGCCCTTAGCTCTGCGGCTTTCTCCGGGAGAGTTGCAGCGAGGTCATTTTTCTCCCCCAGGTCGGACTTGAGATTATACAACTCGACCGAGTCATCGTCATAAAACCGAATGAGCTTGAAGTCCCCTTTTCGGACAGCTCCGCCCAATCGATTTTGCTTGTGGAAGGCGTAGTTGGGATAGTGAAAAAAGAGTGACCCCCGTTTCAGTCCACCGCTACCGGTAAGCAGTGGGACGAGACTTTCGCCATCCTGTGGTGTGTCGGGAGCCGGTTGGAGTCCGGCGACTTCGAGAAGCGTCGGGAAGACATCAGTCGTGATGATTGGTACATCGCACTGGCTTGCAGGTTCGATTTTCCCCGGCCAGCGGACCGCCCACGGCACCCGAATTCCGCCTTCATACAAGTGGCCTTTGTTAGCACGCAACGGGCCGTTCCCGAAGAGCGATCCGTTGTCCGATGTGAAGATTACGAGCGTGTTTTCCGCGAGCCCGTGATCGTCGAGTGATTCAAGGACACGACCAATTGAGCGATCCATGCCTTCAATCATCGCAGCGTAAGCGGGGTTCTTGACCTTACGACTCTTGTATTTCTTGATGAGGTCTTCTGGCGCTTCGATGGGATAGTGCACTGAGTAATTCCAGAAGGTGAGGAAGAACGGACCTTTCCTGTTTTTCTCGATGAATGCGATGCATTCGTCCGCAAGTCGTGTCGGCAGGTATTCGCCTTCCTTGCGCGGTGCCAACGCCGGGATTCGATACGGCTCAAAGTAACTTGGAGGCCCTCCACGATCGCAGCCTCCGATATTGAGATCGTATCCCTGATGTTCGGGACGGAGTTGCGGCTCCCAGCGGGTCCCCTCCCCGTCATTTCCCGGTCGATGGGAGAGATGCCATTTACCTACAAAGCCGGTGGCATACCCTGCTTCGTCCCTGAGTCGTTCCGCAATGGTAGTCGCCCCGATCGGAAGGTAGGTGAGCCTTTTCGCCCCGGCTTGCTGTCGTCCTTCCGGAACCATTCCGTCTTTATGTCCGGGAGCATGATTGGTGATGCCGAGCCGGGCGGGAGACATCCCGGTCATCATCGCGGCACGGGTCGGAGTGCAAACTGAAGCGGCCGCATACCCCTGCGGAAAGAGCATCCCTTCACGGACAAACTGATCCAGATTCGGAGTCTCGAGGTCTTCATTACCTTGAAACCGGGTGTCGAACCAACCCAGGTCATCCGCCATGATGACAACAATGTTAGGGCGGTCTCCAGCGTTGGCGAGCAACGGAAACGAAAACAACAAAAGGAGAAATATCTTCATCGGGTGAGTTAATAAATATCGCAGAACAGCGGTGCGATCCAACAGGGTCTGTTCGATGAACCAACCCTGTTGGATCGTTTCACTGAATGAAACCCTGAAGCCAATTTATTTGGTGGCTTCTTCGCTCTTCCGAATAGCGGCTTCCTCAGCCGCTCTGTCTTTTTCGTATTTTTCCTGATTCTCTTCGATGAAAGTCTTTGCCTCGGCGAGGCGCCTTCCGAGGTCATCGAGCCGGAGAGCCTTCTGGGCTTCGTTGCGCTGTCTGCGTGCGAGATCTTTCGGTTTCATTTCGCTGTCTACGGCGAACTTCCGGGGCACTTCCTCCATCTTCCAATCATCACTGCGCTGGGTGGCAAAAGGAATGTCGCTATGGTCAGCCGACTGAAGATTTCCCATAGGATTGCGTCCCCATGCGTAGCGAAAGTGGACTGGCTCGGGAACATGCGGGCTGGTGAGCACGATGGATCTTCGGTCTGTCTGCGGCCGGTTGTTTTTGTCTTTTCCCGTAACCAGATAGTTGGCTTCAGCAGGCTGAAAGCGGCGGTCTTCACCTGCAATAGCAAAGCCGACAATCGGACCGTCATCCACCGCCCTGACGACAGTATCCATTTTCAATACAATTTGCCCGTCTTCGACTTTCATCTCTGTATAAGTCGGCGGCTTCCACTTGATCTCCTTTTCAAATCCATACTGAGTTGCCAGAGCCCAGCGCGAAATCCGTTCCCCGACAGAAAGCTTCAGCTGTGGATGATACCACGAACGCCGCTTGTCGAAGCTGCTGGCAAAACCAATGTTCTGATCACCGGCTTCATAGAGATCGACGAAAGTTTTGTGCTGCGCTTCTCGAATGTAGATCCCGTCATTGACCATCTTTTCGAGATAATCGTCACGGCTTTGGGGGTCACCGGCCGTGCACAGCGAAATGATTCCAAACGGCATCTCCGGGTCATTGAATGCCTCCCGCCAGGCTTTGATCATCGGGCTGAAGATTTGGTAATACCTCTCCGCACCGGAGGACCCCGACCCCAGAGCGTTGTTAAATCCCTGGTGGAAGATTGCACCTTTCACCGCAAGCCCGGCAATGGGAGCAATCATGCTGTTGTAACAAGTGCCGGGACGATTGTGGTCCATCGCCGGCCCGGGCCTCAGGTCGTCGGGGACGGTTCTGTTGGCCGGGATCTCTTTACCCTGCTTCTTTTGATTCTCCACCCAGTTGTGGTGATTGGCGATCCGCTTCTCAAGGTCCTGTTGAGGATCATATTCAGCGATCTTCTGCTCCCACTCCGACAACATCGTTTTCACTTCATCTGTATTGATCTCTTTAAGAACAGGTAACGGCGTCCATGTCTCAACCGTTGTCCCCCCACGCGACGCATCAACCACCCCAATGGGAACCTGCGACGCCATATGAATACGACGGGCAAACACATATCCAATCGCAGAGAGTTCGCGGGCAATCTCAGGCGAGCAAACATCCCAATCCCCCTTCCGGTAGTGTCGACTCGACCAGCTGCTCCATTCATGCAACCGGGAAAAGCCTTTCTTGATGTCCGGTCCGTCTTGAGCCGGAACGGTGAGGATTCTAATCTCCGGATAGTTTGCGGAGACAATTTCCAGCTGCCCGTTCTCCACTTTCTCCAGAGGAAACTCCATGTTGCTCTGTCCGCCAAGAATCCAGACATCGCCCACCAGGACGTTGTCCAATGTGATCGTCTTGTCTTTACCCTTCACCGTGAGGTCTTGAGGAGAAGCATTCGCTTCCATCGGATCGAGCGTCACTTTCCAGACACGATCTTTGTCGACCGGGGCAGTATGAGACTGACCTGCAAAAGAAACGGTCACCTCTTCCCCGGGGGGGCCCCATCCCCAAATGGGCACCGGCTTGCCCCGTTGGATCACCATGTTGGACTGAAAGAGGTTATGGACGCACAATCCATCGCCAACCGCGGGGACATCGACGACATCCTCCCTCGGCATTTTCTCCTGAGCGACTGCGACGGCCGTCACTCCAAGCACTGCTATGAGGAAGACAAACCAATGAGATAATGAAGTTCTGTTTCGCATCTTTTCGGGGGGAATGTTTTATCGTTGTATCGGCGCCGTTGTTTTTCTATCCAAGAAACTGTGGGATCGGTCCGGTCTGATCGATTCCGTACTTGGGGAGGGCGGTATCCAGGGCACCGTAGTGTGGAACGGGGTTACCATAAGCGTTGAGGATTGTGGTATACCAGTTCCCCAAAGTCTTGTGCCCCTCCTTCCCGTAGTGGGGAAGGCGGATGTATTTGCCTGAGATATTCAGCCTGCAATTGTTTCCTGCCATCACGATGAACGGCCATTCAGTGCCATGGCTGTGATGAGTCTCACCATTGTCAGGGAAGTAGAACACCATCGTGTTGTCGAACATCGTGCCACCTTCTTCGGGAACGCTTTTCAGTCTTTTGACGATTGTATCAACCAAATCCATGTGGTGGCGCCGGACTTTCTCCCGCACTTCCTCAGCCTGGAATTGGCCCACAGGTTTCCCGTGACCCACATCATGTAAGTTCACTCTCTCTTTCTCAATGTCGGCGATTCCGGTGTAGCTGGTGCCCAGCTCGTCAGCAGTGAATGCCACAACGTTCGTCATGCCTGAAATCAGTGTGGACAGGAGAATCTCAGCAAACCCCTTCTGTCGATCAATCGTGTTGAGTTCGTCAGCAAAATACTTGTCATCCAGTTTCGGGAGATGTTGCCGTATCACATCCCCCATGGCCTCCACTTTCCGGTTCCGTTCCCGAATCGCCTGAAAGGAGTCCGCGTAGTTCTCAACCTTGGCCTTCTCAATCCCGTCCAGATTCCTGCCGAGAGCTGACTGGTTTTGCGCAGCGAACTCCAGGACTTTGCGCTCCAACTCATAGCGAACTTGTGCATTCTTATCACCCGCTACGGACTTGAAAAGCTCCTGCATCGCCACCTTCGGAGAACCGAACGCGTAATTCGGCTGCTGCGGCCCGCGAGCAGAGAACCCTTTTTCGATACCTTCAATGTTCCCGCGAGCGTTCCCGCCGGCGTGCGGAAAGCAGGCCAACTCAATGTGCTCCAAAGGTGATGGAAACATTTTCGCCAGTTCAAAATCAACCGTGGCCCATTTGATCGAGCTGAGTCGTTCATTGGCTTTGTAAACTCCAAGGGATGACTGCCACGTGTGATGCCCCGTCGTACACATTTTGCCCGACAACCCCTGGAGAATTGTCATGCTGTCTTTGTGCTCATTCAAGGCCCCCATCCAATCAGGAAGCTCATGATTATTCAGGTTCACCTCGAAAGGATCCTTCCGCTTCTCCATTTCCAACTCTTCTTGGCTCAAAGTCGGTGGAACCATTACTTTGGGAAACAAACCGTTGCCTTTGTGAATAAAGACAAAGCGTTTGGGAGCACTCCCACCTTGAATCCTGTTTGCAAAAAGGCCCGGAACCACTGCCATGGCTCCGGCACCCATCACGGATTGCCTTAAGAAATCTCTTCGGTTGTTCATGCTTACTCTTGAATGGGTTTACGATAGATAAATGAGTCGGAAGTTAAAAGAGAAACGACCACCGCATTGAAGCTCCCTCCGTTCTCCACATATGCCCGGTCGGCATTGATCAAGGTCTGTGAGTCGGACAACATCTCATTCCGCCCCATGAAAAACCGAAAGGCATGCCGGATGATTGACTGACGAACCCGCTCAGATCTGGCCAGGCGATCGATCAAATCCAATGCATCGGTCACCTCGCCATCGAGATTGGAATCACCGGTGCCATCAAGACTCCCCGCAGAATTAACCGGCTTCGTCTTGTAGGTTGGAGACCCGTTCTTCTTTGTCGCTTTGGCAATGAGATGTTCCGGATGCTCCAGCGGTTCTTCAAGCCGGTAGCGACCGAAATCATCATAAGCCTCGAAGGCATATCCAAGCGGATTCATCTTCCGGTGACATTTCCAGCACTCCCCCTTTTCTGTCACTATCTCGACCCGTTCCCTTAGGGTTTTGTGAGGATCTTCCGGGACCTGAGCATCAACCGTGATCGGAACATCAGGCACATGCCCTGCCAACAGCTTCTCACGAATCCACCGGCCACGCTTGATTGGGTCCGTGTGGAAATTTGAAGAATGCGCCACCAACCAGGCGGGGTGCGTCAACAGACCTTTGCGATTCGCTACCTTGAACGGCTGCTCTACCGGGTAATCCCAGAATTCAACATCATCCAATCCCTTGAAATTCTTATTCTCAATATCGCCATAGCGAAAGATCGCCGGCGTCGGTGGCAGGTTGTAAAACGTCGAGTGCGTGTAAGTATAGCCATGCGCAAACGAAACCGTGGTGAATGGAGTGCGCCCCTTCCCGATCGTCTCTCCCCAGAAATACATATGCCGGAGAAACTCCCGTCGCTGCTTCCCATGCCCGAGAAACTTCAGTGACTTCTTTGATTGGAGATACTCCAGATTATCGGCCACAACCTTGTCGGGATCCTCCTTCCAGTCCGTATCTTTGAGTTTTGCGTAAACCTCTTTCCACTCTGCAATAATCTGTTTCCCGGTTTCATTGTCTTTGTCGTGATAGACAAAAAACTCATCCGTAGTCAGCAGGTTTTTAAATACATCCCGATCCCGCTGCAAATGTAAATCCACGATCCGGTCGGCTTCCTTGATCAGAAACCCGGGCGTGCCCAGAGTTCCCCGGGCTGGCGGCAAATAGTATCCATCACTGCGCTCGGTATCTTTAAAGACCTTGGCCGCTCCGGGATACCCGAAAAATTCCCGGAAGAAACGAACCAGCTTCGGATGCGTCGTCTCGTGCGACCGCATGTTCTTCCCACTGATTCCTTTGTCCACCGGACCACTGTAATAGCTATCATCGGCCAGCAACCGTTCCACCTCACGCCGGTAGTCATTGCTGTCATTAAGACGACTCTCTGCGGCCGCCTTGAGCAGTTCTGCATCCGGACCGCGGTCGCCGAGCGCGTACGAAATTGCGCGGGCGGCTTCGTGTGGAGACAACTTCTTCCTGCCATGTTCATCCACAACCCCGGCTCCGAATTCAAGGCGATAAAGAAACTCTGACTCAAGTAGGACGGACACCAACATCTGACGAAGGCCTTCCGTGTTTCCCGCAAGCGCAATGGACGAACGGGTCAGCTCCAGATATTTCTGTATTTCCTCCGCATCAGCTTCACGCCCCAAAACCAATCCAAATTGCACCTGAATGGCCGCGATCATTTCGTTGTCCGTCGGAGCAGCATCTTTCATGATTACCGCTTCCAGCGCTGAAGGAGTTTCTTTCGGAGCCCATCGGTCTTTGGGATTGGGAAACTCGTCAGCTTTGATTTCCCCCTTCTTGACACGGGCAGCGCGGATCTGCTTTTTCGAAATCCATTCCGCATTGGTCAACATCACCAGTAGGTGTCCCCCGTCCAGAGTGCTGTTATCAAAATCCCGAACCCCGGATCGCTCGCTCAACATGAATGGATTGGTCACTCCGTAAAGATCCCGCTGACGATCCCGGTCTTTCAATTGAAAGACATCACGCACCCGCTCTTCAAAAATCTGTGGACTCACCAGCCAGCGCCGCGCCGGTGTAAACGGCACGTCTTTGATTTCCCCACTGAACAGTTTTTCGTGGTTGATGTAGTTCCCGTAATCAGGATATCGCAGTTTCTCCTCAAGCGTTGACGCATCATGCTTCTTTAACTCACCGGCAACCCAATCAGCCAAAAGCTGTCGCTCAGGATCACCGGGCTGAGCTTTCTCTTCTTCAGGAGGCATCTCGCCGAGATAAAGCTGCTCCTGCATTTGATTGAGCAGTGCCAACCTTCCGGCCAACGGAAGGTCAGCCAGATTATCGAGCCGGATATCACCTTTTTCAGAATCTGCATCGTGACAGGAAAAACAGTAAGTGCTGAGAACAGCGTCGACCTTGGGGGAATGTACCAATGTTTCGGAGTCTTCGGCAGCAATAGCGGAACACAGGGCGAAGGCCGAAAAGGTGGCAAGCAGGCAAAAGGTTTTCAAAATCACGTTCGGGAAAACTTGCGAAGGAGCTTGAATTCTATCACAGTCGATCAACGGTTTTGTGAAAAAAACCAACGAGTTTAAGAAAGCGCGAACAATGTCCGAACCAACCAGGGTGGCTCTCAAGCTCGATCTGCAATGGCCCCACAAAAGGCACACCGGCACCTTTGCCGGAGCTCAACGATATGCCAAGGCAAAGGGATGGGCGACCATCATCGATGAATTTGTCGATGAGTCCACGCACTACGACGGGATTATTGCCCGGGCAACGAAACCATTGGCCCGTCGGGCTGTTGAGTTGGGAACGCCAGTTGTCAATGTCTGGCTCAACTCGCCTGTTAGAAATCTGCTCCCCGGAGTATTCCCTGACTATTCAATCAGCGGACGGCTACGCGCAGAGCATCTCCTCGGCCGTGGTTTTCGTAATTTCGCCGCATTGGTCGAAAGGGATGCAGCGGCCAAACTCGAAGCCGCAGAATTCCGCCGATTGATCCATGAGGCCGGGTGTCCCTATATCGAAGCCAAAGTTTCATCCGACATCACCCGGACTAGAGCCATCTGGCTGAGGAATGAAGCGGCGATTGCTGAGTGGATGGACCAGTGGGTGCTGCCGGTTGGTGTCCATGTTCATTCTGATTTGATGGGGCGCATGGTAGCTCAGAAATGCCTCGAACGAGGTTGGCGGGTGCCGGAGGACGTCGGAATCGTTGCCGGCTTGAATGAAGAAGCGATTTGCGAACACCCCCAGCCTTCCCTCAGCAGTGTGGAAATGGGTTACGAACGGGTCGGTTACGAAGCCGCGAAACTGCTGGATGAGGTGATGAATGGAAAGCCTAAAAAAGCAAAAGCAAATATCCCCTCACCTCCTCAACACATCTTCATTCCTCCGCAGGGACTGATCGTTCGTGAATCGACAGACTTCTACTCCGTCGAAGATGACCTGGTGGCGAGAGCTCTCGCTTTTATCTCCACAAACAGCCAGCGCAATATCGGCCAGGACGATGTGGCCGACGCCGTCTCCTCCGAAACAAGAACCCTGCAAAGTCGCTTTCGAAATGTCCTCGACCGACCCATCGCAACTGTGATCCGCCAGGTAAGGATTGACCGGGCCAAACGTGAGCTCACCCAAAGCAATCGCTCAATGACCACTATCGCCAGGGAAGCCGGGTTTAGCAGTGCTGAAAGAATGAACGAAGTCTTTCGTCGCGAGCTGGGGATTTCCCCGAGCCAGTATCGAAAGCAACGTCAGTCCAGTTGAGCCCCGCGCACACTCCGCCTGCATCCTCTGCCCCCTCACTCTAAAGGCAGACCATAGGCGACCGCTGCGTTCTTCCAGTAATAGTGCTCCCTGGCGTCCTGCCCTTTTTCGCTGAAAAACACATCCACCAGATTGCGGTAACTCTCATAGCTGCCGGTGTGCTTCGTGCATGGCCAGTTACTCCCGTAAATGAGACGGTCTTTCCCAAAGGCCTTCCACAACACCTCGAGGACGGCCTCATAATGCCCCACCTCCTGCGGAGCGGGCTGAGGAACCGATCGTTGATAGAGCCCTGATATTTTGCAGGACACCTTTTTATTGGCCGCCAGACTTTCGACTGCGGCGGTCCATTTCGCGTCCGGCGACTTCCCATCGAAGTTATACCCGAGACAATGATTTACCACGATCCTGAGATCCGGGATCGCACGAGCCACACGGTCAATCGTTTTGATACCGGCAATACCACCGCCGTTCGTCAGGTAATCCAAAGCCAGATCGTGTTTCGCCAGAATCCGGAGATTCGCCAATACGATACCCTCTGAAAAATCGATCTTCCCGGGACGACGAGCCCGAACACCCACAAAGCGTTTATCACGCTTCAACCGGACGATTTGCTCCTCAAAGTCTTCACGATACACATCAACATTTCCAACCAGCCCGACAAAGAATTCATCATCTTTCACCAGATCCAAAACCCACTGATTGTCTTCAATGCGATTACTGGCTTCGACAATAATCACCCCGGTGACCCCCGCCCCTTTCGCAACTCTGGAATACTCCGCGGGTAGATGCGGCTTGTAGAGAACCTCGTCATCTACCGGAGGCCACGTCACCTTGATATCCCGGGTCGTGTCGTAAAGGTGGATGTGCGTATCGATCACATGCTTGACCGGTTCCGGTTCCACAGCAGTGACCGGGAATGCGGCGGCAAAAGGAATCACCAGCAGGAAAATCGGGAACCGTTTCATGGCTGTTATGGCAGGAGTTGCGGCGGTGAAAAATACGGTCGCACTTACAGATTGCCCTTCTTCATCTCCTCCACCGCAAAGTCTGCGGCCCGCGCCGTCAGCGCCATAAACGTGAGCGATGGATTCACACAAGCGACCGAAGTCATGCAGGCACCATCCGTCATGAATACATTCCTGACGGCGTGAACCTGATTGTGTTTATTCAGCACAGATGTTTTGGGATCATGCCCCATGCGGGCAGTCCCCATTTCGTGGATCGCCGTTCCCGGATAAGATTCGTTGTCGAAAGTCTTCACATTCTTCAGCCCGGAAGACTCCAGCATCTCAGCCGCGTCATTCATCATATCGATCCGCATCTTCTTCTCATTTTCACGGAACTCCGCGTCGAACACCACCACCGGGATATCCCACTTGTCGCGATCATTCGTGTCGAGATACATCCGGTTCTCATGATAGGGCAACGTCTCGCCAAATCCGCCAAAGCCCATGGTCCAATTGCCCGGCTTACTCAGTTCCTCTTTCAAATCCTTGCCGAATGACAACTCCGCCACATTGCGTTCCCAGCCCTGACGACTTCCGCCCCCCTGATATCCAAATCCACGCAGGTAATCCCGCTTGTCATCACCTATGTTCCGGTACCTCGGTATATAGATACCGTTGGCCCGGCGACCATAGTAATACCGATCCAAATCCCCTTCCCACTCGCCACGCGCTCCGGCGCGGAAATGGTGATCCATCAAGTTATGGCCCAGCTCACCCGAGTCATTCCCCAGCCCGTCAGGGAACCGGTCCGAAACCGAGTTCATCAGGATCGCTGTGGAGGCAACCGTGCTGGCGCACACAAAAACCACCTTCGCAAAATATTCACGATCCTCTTTCGTGACTGAATCAATCACCTGAACGCCCGTCGCCTTTTGAGTCTCCGGATCATAAACAATTTCCCGCACAATCGAGTCGGGACGCAGCGTAAGTTTGCCCGTCACAGCCGCCGCCGGTAACGTTGCAGACTGCGTGCTGAAGTAAGCCCCGAACGGGCAGCCATAGGAACAACGGTTCCGGTACATACAGGGGCCACGCCCGACACCTTGCTGCGCCTCACCTGCCGCCGACAGATTAGCCACTCGACCAATTGTCATGTTGCGACCCGGGAAGTTTTTCTCAAGCCGCTTGCGCACCTCCTTCTCGACAAAAAACATTTCCATCGGCGGGAGAAATTCGCTGTCCGGCAGCTGCGGAAGCCCCAATGCTTCGCCCGAAATCCCTGCAAACTTTTCCACATACGAATACCAGTCCTTGATGTCCTTGTAGCGAATCGGCCAATCCACCGCGACTCCTTCCTTCGCGTTCGCTTCAAAATCGATATCACTGAACCGGTAACATTGACGCCCCCACATGATCGACTTCCCGCCGACAATGTTCGGCCGGTACCAATCAAAGCGCTTCTTCTCCTGATAAAGAGAATCCACATCCTTGAACCAGTATTTCTCCGTCATCTCATTGTACGGATAATCACGAGCCAGTTTCGGGTGTGTCTCCTTCTGCTCGACCGTCAGCTTCCCGTTGTATTTCGTTTCCCACGGTGCCTTCAGTGCATAGTCATAGTCCTCGACATGTTTGAGCTCCTTCCCCCGCTCCAGCATGAGAACACGCAGTCCCTTTTCCGTGAGTTCTTTGGCGGCCCAACCGCCCGACACTCCCGAGCCAATGACGATCGCATCGTAAGTGTTCGCCTTCTTAGCTTCGATATTTAAATTTGCCATCGTTGTGAAATTTTGAAGTTAAAGATTCTCTCCCCCTTGCGTTATCGGGAAATGGCCCACGCCTTCTGGTCCGGTCGCAGCGGAACATCCCCTTTGAATCCACCCGGAATCGGCAAATATTCCAGCACCTGAGTCGCTCCCACTTCCGAGATGCAATATCCCGTGACCGTGAGCTGCTTCATCTGCCTGAAAAACGCCTGATTCGTTTTCGTCGCATCCTGAATAATCCCGACTTTCTGTTCCTCACTCAGATCCACAAAATTCTTCGAGTGCGCTTTTTGGCTCGCCGCATCCACCTTTGCCAGGCCCGCATAAAACTTTTCCTGATCCGCAAGCACATAACAATCGCGCAGCAGCCGAACGATAAAATCCTGCACCCCGGCGGCTTTTGCACCGGGAGTATCCGTCGTCGGGATAATCACTTCCCCCACGTCAGCGAGCAACGCCTTCATCGAATCCGTCACCTCGACACTGCTGCCGGGATTTTTCGATTGCCCCATCAGAGCCGATGTCAGTTGAGTGGAAAGCCCCGCACCTCCGAGCATCAGGGTGATTCGTTCGATAGCGTCTCTGCGTTTGATCATTGAAATGAGAATACGCTGGAGAGAGGAATGAGGTCAAGGCAACGAACGTGTGAAGAGGTAATGACCAATTTCCCACGAGCCTGTGGCATTCCCTTCACCTCGCGAAAACACTCGTCGCCACTCAAACCGGACGGTGTCCGGTTCTCCACCACGCTGTGCGACCGTCACGTTTGGCCCCCCGACATCATCGGTCGCTGAATCCCATTGGAACGGGAAAAGTCAGGAAGATTTTCAAGAGCTCAAACCTTACCGTCACAGTGCCGGGTGAGTTGTTTTTTGTGCGTGTTTATTGTTGGTTGGTATCCATGAGAAAACTTGGCCGAACCCTTCCGCTTCTTTTGTTAACGGTTCCCATTCTGCTCTGTTCCCTCTTTATCGTTGCTCAACACGGCCCAAAAAAGAAATTCGTCCCGCCATCTGCAGAGAGCCGAAAGGCCGCGGTAGGAGAAATTGCAGGTCTCCGCAAAGATCTCCAAATCGCTTTCGATGCCGAATCTACGGCATTCAAACCGATTCCTGAGCCGGGCGACCACGATTGGCTGGCAAACCACAGCGAACCCGGCCAAACGTTTTTGAGCTTTCTCAAACATCAACGCAATCGTCCCGATAAAACCCGAAAGACTCTCTATATCGTTCCTCTGGGTGAATTTGCCGAGGGGGAGGAAGAAACCCTCATCGAACCCCTCCGGGAATATTCAGAGCTCTATTTCTCGATGCCCTGCAAATTGCTTCCTGTCCAAAGAGATGCAGAAGATCTCGGAATCACCACCCGTATCAACCGGAACACCAACAAATCCCAGTGGCTCTCAACTGATATCTTGAAAGCGCTCCCCCGCATGGTGCCGGAAGACGCATTTTGCCTGCTGGCGATTACGAAAGAGGATCTTTACCCTGAAGAGAGTTGGAATTTCGTTTTCGGACAAGCCAGCTTGCTGAATCGAGTCGGTGTCTTCAGTTTTGCGCGCTACGACCCCGCATTTTTCGGTCGTGCGGAAGGAAAAGACAACAAACTGGTCCTGAAGCGAAGCTGCAGTGTGCTAGCTCACGAGACAGGTCATATGTTTGGGATTTTTCATTGCGTTTATTTTCATTGCATCATGAACGGATCAAACAACTTGCCCGAATCAGATGCAGCCCCCATGCACCTGGGGCCCGTCTGCCTTCGAAAACTGGAATCCAGCATCGGATTTGATCCGCTCACCCGCTATGAAGGCCTCGCCAAGTTCTACACCAAACACGGATTCGATGAGGAAAAGCAGTGGGTTGTGGAACGGGTGAGGCAGATGCGCCAACCGAACTGAGAATTCGATCTGAACTTCAAAAAGACAGACCGGAGCGCATTCTCACGAACCAACAGGGTTGATTCGCCGAACAAACCCTATCGTTTCGTTGATGGCATCTGCATAGACGACTTTGATGCCCCGGGGCGACACCCTGCACTCAATTGGTGACATCTACACAAACGACAAACGACGGACTTAACATCTAATAAAGAATTACACACACTTCCTTTGCGGGGCCGGCGTCCCTTCGTAACTAAGGGGTCTCCGCACCCCGCCGCGAAGAATCTGCCGTAACTAAGGGGTCTCCGCACCCCGCCGCGAAGAATCTGTGCGTCGCCACCGCGAACGGCGCCTCAGGACTTCTGCTTCAGGACTTCTGCGGCGGGGTGCGGAGACCCCTTAATTACTGCCGTTTACTCTGCCATTCAGATTGCTTGTCCTGCTGTTTAGATAAATGCCAATCCGGAAGGGGCAACGTGAAACAGGACTGATCGTGGAGCAGTGTAATGTCTGCAGCGAATCAAAGCTTGGGATAATTTCACGAACAGACCCTGTTGGATCATTGCGTGACCCCTGATGAGTCGAGCTAAACCATCAACATTTCCGATTTTAGCTCCGGGGAATGAGCTAATTGGCGCCAGTTAGCTCATATCCCTGAGAGCAAAGGGCAAACTGACGACCGGGAGGCCATTCAGCGGTCGGGAATGGCCAAACTGACGACAGGAAGGCCATTCAGCAGACGGGAATGGGCAAACTGACGACAGGAAGGCCATTCAGCGGACGGGAATGGGCAAACTGACGACAGGAAGGCCATTCAGCAGACGGGAATGGGCAAACTGACGACAGGAAGGCCATTCAGCGGACGGGAATGGGCAAACTGACGACAGGAAGGCCATTCAGCGGTCGGGAATGGGCAAACTGGTGACCCGGAGGCCATTCAGCAGTCGGGAACGAGCAAAATTTCTGACACCCCCTCCCTCCTGCAAAAACAACTCTTTTGGAACATTCAGCTGCCCGATCTTTCACGTCTCCGGGAGCACGGCTACCCTCTGAAATTAAATAGCTTAGGAAATTGGACAGGCATACCAAGTTCGTTTTGTTGAAATGATTTACTCCCTCAGAGCATTGCGTCTGCCGATCATCAAGACCCAATCAAGAGACAATTTAGTTTCACAGAAAAGAAGGTAAAAACTTGACGGAAAATGGCGAAATCACTATCACCGTTTCCTCTACTTTTAACCGTGTAGCTATTGACCATGAAGAATCCCCTGAAGAAACTGTTCACTAAATTTAATTCAAACAGTCAATCAGGGGAGGATCGAAGGCTCGAGTTAGAGGTGCTTGAGAACAGAATTTTGTATTCTGCGGCACCAGTGGATACCGCTCCGGCAGACGAGCCACCAATCGAAGAATACGCTGTCGATATGGCGTATGAAGAGCATTCTGAAGAGGGAACTGCTCAGGACACCCCTCCAACGAACGAAGGCACTTCCTCATCGGGCGGCGATACCGGAGGATCACAAGAGACTCAAATCCTGAATCCCGAAGAAGGTACTGCGGGTGAGTCAGGAGAGCTGGACCAGGAGACGCTTGAAGCGATGGCCGCATCAGCAGAAGCCATTTGGGCGAACTGGGGATTAACTGCAGAGCAGCAGGCTGCGCTGGATGCAATCACTTATCAGGTTGGGGATTTGGAGGATGGCAGTTTGGGATTCACCGATGGCAATGTGATAACGCTGGATCGAGATGCCGGGGGCTTCGGTTGGTTCATCGATCCTACCCCGGGTGAAAATGAGGAATTTCAACTGGACGAGAACGGGAATCTCACCGGTGCACTTCCCGAATCTTCTTATGGTGTTGATCTCTTGACGGCGCTTTTACATGAGCAGGGACACGTGTTAGGTCTCGCGCATCAGTCTGAAGGTTTGATGGATGACGATCTCGGTATCGGCAGCCGGATGCTTCCGGTGGAAGGTCAGGCGGTGGGTGCGGTTCCGGGCAGTCAGTCCGAAGTCAGTTACCTCAGCTTTGATGCAGGCACAATCATCGAAGCATCGGATGCAGCTTCTTCAGATTTATACGGATACTCGACTGCGATCAGTGGAGATTTGGCCATCGTTGGTTCCCGATTAGATGATGACGGCGGGAGCAGTTCAGGCTCGGCCTACATCTACCAGAACATTAACGGAACGTGGACCGAGGTAGCGAAGCTGACGGCCTCAGACCCCGCCCTGGGTGATCAATTCGGATTCTCGGTTTCAATTGAAGGTGATTATGCCGTTGTTGGAGCTCTGTTTGGCGATGCCAACCTGAATTCCACGGGCGCTGCTTATGTCTTTCACCGTGATGCAGGTGGATTGGATCAGTGGGGACAAGTTGCCAAGTTGACCGCTGCGGACGCCGCACCGGGAGATTATTTCGGATTTTCCGTCGCAGTCAGTGGAGATTCTGTGGTGGTCGGAGCCTATCAGGATGACGATGCTTCGAGCGCTTCGGGTTCTGCCTATGTTTTCGACCGCAACGAAGGCGGAGCAGATAATTGGGGCCAGGTCTCCAAATTAACTGCGGCTGATGCTGCGGGCGGCGACAACTTCGGATACGCAGTCGACATCAGCGGGGATTCAGTCATTGTCGGTTCACGACTTGATGATGACAACGGTTTCAGTTCCGGATCCGCCTACATTTTTGAGCGTAACCTGGGAGGCTTGAACAACTTTGGCCAGTTGACCAAGCTGGTCGCATCGGATGGTTTTGGTGGTGACAATTTCGGTGTCGCTGTAGCGATTGATGGCAGTACTGCCGTTGTAGGTTCACGGCTGGATGACGACAATGGCTCCGCATCCGGTTCGGCATACGTTTTCCGCGAAACGAGCGGGGTGTGGTCGGAAGCTGCTAAACTGACCGCTGATGACGCGGCCGTTTCAGATCATTTCGGCGCATCTGTAGCGGTCTTCGGAAACGACGTTGTGGTGGGCTCAGTGTTTGACGACGATTCGGGAAATTCTTCAGGGTCAGCCTATGTGTTCAGCAAGGACGAAGGTGGAACCGATAATTGGGGCCAAGCTTCCAAGCTGGTGGCTCCTGATGCCCTTGCTGACGAGAAATTCGGCCAATCAGTGGGAATTGGAAGCGACGGGATCATCGTTGGGACATTTCCGAATGTGGGTGACTTAAGCAAAACAGGTAAAGCTTATATTTTTGCGGCAGCCAACAATCAGACAAGTGTCGGGCTTGATGGGAGTAACAATCTCATCATCGAAGGGCTGGCAGATGTTGATAACGACATCACTCTGGTCATTGAAGGGACAAATGTGAGAATCAGTGATGCCAATGCGAACCTCATCGCGGGGGCCGGTGCAGTTGAAGACAATGGTGACCTTCTGATCAGTCTGGCAAGCATCACTGGATCAGCGGGAATCCTGGTGAACACCGGAGATGGCAATGACACATTGACGGTTGATTTCTCCGGAGGCGATTTCTCCAAAGCAATCAGCTACAACGGTGGAAACCCGAATATTGGACAGGGAGATCAGCTGATACTCACGGGGGGAACATTCAACGCGGCGACTTACACGTTCGACAATTCGAACTCCGGTTCCATTGATCTCACTGGAAATCAGACGATCACTTACACCGGTCTGGAGCCGATCACCGCGAACATCAGCGTTGACGATGTGACATTGAATTTTGAGGGCGGGAACGAGCAAATTGTCGTTAGTAGCGCTGAAGTGGGACAAACTTCCGTGGACTCGACAGCGGGAGTAGCTCTTGTCATGACAAACCCTGAGAGTTCATTGACGGTCAACGCAGGCGACGGAAATGACAGTTTCAACATTTTAGGTATAGGGAGCGGATTCGCGGCGGACCTAAACCTTTACGGGCAAGAAGGAAACGACAGGATCAGAGTCGTAGGGAGTGGCCTCAACACAGGTGGTGGAGACTTAAACGCTGATGTGGAAGTCATAGATCTCACTTCAAATGTCAACGCTGAAGGCGGAAATGTTTATTTGAATGCGACCACCTCTCAAGGGCTTGCATTTGTGATTCAAAACGATCTGATAACAAGTGGAGACGGCTCTATAACAATCATCGCAAGTAGTGGAGACAACCGCGCGATCCACGCATTTAATTCCAGCGTGGATATTCAGGTCGAAGACGGAGACATTGAAATTTTTGGACACTCAGATGCCCGGGAAGGTGTCGTGCTTGGGGGGAATCTCACCGTGACAGGAACCGGCGCAATCCTAGTTCAGGGCACCGGGGGGGCCCAGAGCACATCCAGAGGAGTAGTCCTCGCAATCAATTCAAATCTTCAAACTATTGATGGCGACATCCAAGTGATTGGGGAAGGGCAGAGGTTAGGAACACATATTTCTTCAGGCGGAATCGAAACCTCCGGTACAGGAAACATAACCATTGAAGGACGTTCATCCGGAGACATTAATGGAGCGGATGGAGTTCAAATCAGTTCAGCGTCCGTTATTTCAACTCTTGATGGAAACATAGAAATATTTGGAAGTTCCAGCGCTCTATCCGCATTTTCGAATGACGGAATTCAACATACCGGAGGTGTGATTGAGTCAACAGGAGATGGCAACATTTCCTTTACAGGAATCGGATCGGGTATCAGTGGAGATGGAGTTTACATTGGTGGCAGCGGAATAGTAAGGGCAAGCGGAGGGGACATTTCAATCATCGGAGACTCTGAGGACGACGATGGCATCTCGATCTTCCAAAGTGTTTCCAACACCGCTTCAGGAAATATTTTTCTCAGAGGCACTGGAGGCCCTCTGACAACAGATGAAGGAGTTGTCATTTCAAGTGCCGGACTGCTTCAAGTCGTCGACGGCAATATTCTGATCACAGGTGAATCAGCGACCGGAGAAGGAGTTGTCGTTGCTTCATCAGGAACCGTTGAAGCAACAGGAACAGGCGACATCACAATCTCCGGGGTATCCCAAGGCAATGATATTGGAGTCGCCATTCGAGCAGCCACCGTCAGAACTGTCGATGGAGATATTGAGTTGATTGGAGAAGGCGGACTTCAAGGGGTCGCGCTAATCTCGGGAACTGCGGAAGTAACAGGAACAGGTTCCATTTTCATCTCAGGAATAGGTGGTACGAGTGCCGGGGTTGTGACGAGCATCCCATTTTCAGAACTAACAACCAATGGTGGTGATATTGAAATCGAGGGCGACAACATCATTCTTGGCGGGTTGATTGACGCCGGCACGGGATCAATCTTCGCTTCTGCGCTCGACTCAATTACGGTTGCTGGAGAAGTAGTAGCAAATGGAGTGACATTGATTGCAGACAGCAACAATGATTCAAACGGCTCAGGAGGTAGCATCATTGTCAACGGTGATGCCACCATTGATGCGAATTTCGGAGGAGTATCACTGCTTGCAGACGAGAATATTCATCTAACCGGAATCACTTCCTCGGGAACAGTTTCAGTGCACTCTAAGAATGGAGCAGTTGTTGATGGTGGCGATGTTAATACGGATGTTGTTGGAGGGCGATTGATCGCTATAGCGGCCGATGGAATTGGTCGCTCTACAAATAGCCTCGATACTTCGATCTCGAATCTCGAAGCAGATGGTGGAGTTACCGGAATCTACATTGAAAACGATAGAGCCCTGATGATCGGCGGAATCAGTTCGATGGTCGGACTCAGTTCAGACAACGCGGCAATCCAAATTTCTGCTGACGGATCATTAACGGTGAACGAGGCAATCAATGCTCGCGGGGGGGATATTGATCTATCCGGAGGAAATGTCACAACATTCGGGACGGGCATCAACATTAGAGCTGACGTTACGACGGACAGCGACGGAAATATCAACCTCGTCGGAAGTGGAGGAACTGGGGGCTTTGATCGTGGAGTGTCTGTAAGTGGAACCTCGACGAAAGTGACAACTGAAAACGGTAATATCACAATCATCGGAGAATCGGCTAATGATGACGGGGTTTCCATATCCTCAGAAGTTTCGACCACAGGTAATGGCAATGTATCGATCGAAGGAGATGGAGGAACCCTGCCAGGTGAATTTGGCGTAATTATCTCCAGCACTTCAGCCAAAGTAGCTTCAGCCGAAGGAGACATCTCGATTGAAGGTGTTTCAGAGGGTGAGGAAGGAGTATTAATTTTTAATGGAGCTGAAATCGTAGCAAATGGCGGCGGCTCAATTAATATTCAGGGACATGGAACCGGTACAGGACCAGGGACCAGCCATGGAATTGTGATTTCGAACACAGGAACCTCGGTAACAGCGTCTGGAGGTCAAATTACTCTCGAAGGGAATTCCAGTAGGGATTTAGGAGTGGCTGTGAACGGTGGTGCAACCATCAGTAACTCCGACAGTGGCGGAATCAACATCATCGGAAATGGAGGCAGTGGATCAACTGCTGACGGAGTTCAGATTGGTGTTTCAACCACAACGATTTCGACAGAGGACGGAGATATTGTTATTACAGGAACATCCATTGGCGATGACGGTGTGCAATCCACAGGCCGTATCATTTCGCAAAACGGCGATATTGAAATTCAAGGGGCGGGCACCAGTGCAAATGGACTTGGTGTTGCGGTGGCAGGAACCGGCGCAGAAGTCTCCTCACATAATGGGAATGTTAATCTCACTGGAAACTCATTGTTAGATGACGGAGTCAGAGTTGATTTCGGTTCCAAGGTCCACACTACAGGTAGCGGAGAAGTGTCGATTGAAGGGACCAGCATGGGAACTAATGTTGGTGACTCAGGCGTTGTGGTGATTGGAGAAGTGGCCACTTCTGAAGGAGACACAACCATCACGGGAACCGGTGACTATACCGGCCTGGCGCTTGCAAACGGCGCGCAAGTGAATGCAGGAGGCGAGGGAAATCTGTCTCTAACCGGCACAGGTGGAGCCGGGCGCGGAGTTCACCTGGTTAACGGTTCGGCTGCGTCCACAGTGAATGGTGACCTGACAATTGAGGGATTTTCCAACGGTCTTGACGGAGTTGATCTGGAAGGCTCTCAGGTCGCTACCACCGGAACAGGGAATATCGACATTCAAGGATCGACACTCCTGATGGATGCTGCAGCTCTGGTTGATTCCGCAGTTGATGCGGCAATCGATATTGCCGGTGATGCAACAATCTCAACTATTGTTGCGGTTGGAAATGTTTCCATCGCCTCTGCAAATGGAGTGATTCGTGATCTCGACAACGCAACTGACATCAGAGCAGCCAGTGTTACTTTCAGTGGTGTGGTTGCTCCGGGTATCACCCAGGGGATCCTCAATGTTGATGGAGATTTTGCCTTTGCAGAAGACAGCCTGTTCTCGCTCGATTTAGACGGCCTACTGCCCGGTGAAGGAACTGGAAACCATGATCAGGCGAATGTAGCGGGCGGAGTGACTATCTCATCCGGAGTAGGACTCACTCTTAAACAAACGGCTGCGTTTTCGATTGGTGACACGATTACCATTCTGAATAATGACGGAGTCGATCCTGTATCCGGTACTTTCACCGGACTTGCAGAGGGCACGTTCATCACAGCCATTGGGGGTAATGGGGTATCATCTCAGATTTTCCAAATCAGCTATGAGGGCGGAGACGGAAACGACGTTGTTCTTACAGCGATTGCCGAAGCTGACACCAGCGTTTCACTCGATGGGGACACGCTTGTGATTCGAGATGAACTTAACAACGACACTGATGATGTTTATACGATCTCAGTCGTCGGCAATGACCTGATGATTGCCGATCCAAATCAGGTTTTGGGGAATCAAATCACTGGAGCGACCCAGTCTTCACTCTCGGTCATCTGGGTGCCGTTGAATCTGTTCACTCGCATCAGAATTGAGTCACTTGGTGGAAACGACATCGTTAATATCGAAGACTTGCCGGGCTACAACGGCGGCATTGATATTGATGCTGGAGCGGGCTTCGACGTGATCAACTACAACGCTGCAGTCACTCTGAATGGTGGTGAAGATATTGTTTTCCGGTCGGAAACCATCAATCTCGGCAATGGGTCAGCCATCAACGCAACAGACATGGCGGGTGATGTTGGGAATGTAGTATTGCTGGCAGGAAGAAATATCTCGGGCGACGACGCATCAATCACCACGGCGAATGGAGATATTAATCTTGAAGCCAATATCGATGGAGTTGAGTCGGGGAGTTTCACCGGGATCGATCTTGATCATGGTTCCATTGTGAGATCAACCGGAACGGGTGATATCAATCTCACGGGAAGAGGAGGTGACTCCGGCAATTCGAATAAAGGAATTGACCTGGAGCATGGCACTTTGATCAGTGCTGCCGATGGAAACATATCGCTGATTGGTTCCGGTGGAGATGGCAACAACCACAACATTGGGATCTCGATTGATCATGGATCTACTCTGGAAGCTACCGGACTGGGATCGATCGCTCTCGATGGAACTGGCGGGGCAGGCAAGCAATCCAACTCAGGTATCTACATTGCCCACGGCAGCGCGATCAACACTGTTTACGGCTCAATTGACCTTCTGGGAACGGGTGGCGATGCCACAGGTAAATTCAATGTTGGTATCGAGATCTTCGGTTCTTCGATCGGATCACTTTTTGGTAACATAAATGTGATCGCATTCGGAGGCGGAGGTGACAAATTCAACCACGGACTCGTTCTCTCAGGTAGCTCAATTTACTCAGACAACGGCCTCGTTGACCTGATGGGCACGGCGGGTGAAGGAAACAAGAGCGACGACATTAAGACATCTTGAGAACCAACCCAAGCCCTGAACGTTGGTTGAGGCGGCTTCGCATATGAAGGTGATGGCGCATCTTTCACTTGGAGCATAGAATGGCGGTTTCGGGCAGTCCTCTGTGTGATTGCCCTGAAAGCACCATGACTCAACCGAAGCTCGACAAAATTCTGCTCCTCATCCTCCGGCTCGGCAGCTTTTTCTGCTTCGCCGGGTGGACGTGGGTGCATTTCTACTGGGAGGGACCTTATGGTGTGTTGCTATGGCAGGACACTGCTTATGCGGTTGCGGATCAAATGGGGATCGGATGGGACGAATTTGTCGGAACGGGTGGTGATGATGGATTGATTCAGAAGTGGGTCGGCCGAATTGGCTGGCTTTACCTCGCCTGCACAATCTTAACCCTCACTGTTAAAAAAGGGGCGTGGGTCCAGATGGCGCTCCTGTTCGGTGGCTGCGGGCTGCTCACCATTCTGAGTTACGCCAAATATTTGAGTGCTCAGCGACAACTTCCCATGTTTATCGAACACGGAGGTCAGATGCTTGTCCCCGCACTTCTCGTTTTAGCGTTGATTTTCGGAGTTCGTCATCGAACCACAATCACAGTCGCCATGGTTGCTGTGATCATGACTTTTGCCGGTCACGGTGCGTATGCTCTCGGCTGGATCTGGCCTACCCCCGCAAATTTCTACGGTATGACCACAGTCATTCTTCATGTCGAATATGAAACGGCCAGGAGTTTTCTTCGCATCGCTGGGGTGCTGGACTTTGTGATCTGTATTGGCCTTTTCATTCCCGCCCTGCGGACGCCTTCAGCCATTTATGCAGCTGCCTGGGGATTTCTGACGGCGATCGCCAGACCGGTAGCGGGAATGTCGACCGGTCTGAATTACTGGGGAGCTGATCAATTTATTCATGAAGCCGTCCTCCGTGCTCCGCACTATTTGATCCCGCTTTACCTCGTCTTTGTCTGGAGATACCCGAAAACCTCCCCAACCCTGGACGCTCCGCCTGAACCCTCGCCAAAATCGGCCGGCCTGAAATTCTGTCATCCCTCCCACAATTCGGACCTTTTACCTGACAAATCTGAAAGCAAACTGTAAGAACTCTCTCATGAAATTCCCCCAATTTTTCACAATCTGTAGCGCAGTGCTCTTGATCGCAGGCGGCGCTGACGCCCAGCAAAAAGGTCAAAAGGGTAAGGGCAAAGGGAAAGGTCGCGCAGTTCTCGCCATTCCAGAGGTGGAGAAGAAAGACATCATTTGTTTTGCCCTCTACACAGTCAGCGACAACATCCTCAAACTGACCGCCCAGCTGTATCCCATCCCTGATGGTGACACCAAAACAGTCCGCCTCGAAATCGAGAAGGATGGCAAGTGGGTCGAGGTGGCCAGCACGGAAGTGATCGAACAGGGCTGGACTGCCCCGTTTCGCGTTGAAGACTGGGACGATTCGAAGGCACAGAAATATCGTGTAGCCCATGGCACCGAAGCAACCTACGAAGGGCTCATTCGGAAGAATCCTGTCGACAAAGACGAGATCGTTGTTGCCGGCTTCACAGGGAATTCTATTCATCCGTCCCATGGCGGGGATATTTCCCGCCAGGATCTGATCGATAATGTTAAAAAGGTCGACGCTGATGTTCTCTTCTTCTCCGGTGACCAGGTTTACGATCACCACAAACACTATGCTGCCTGGCTCAAGTTCGGTCGGGATTTTGGTGAGATCATCAAAGATCGCCCGACGCTGTGTTTGCCTGATGATCATGATGCAGGACAACCTAACCTGTGGGGCGAAAGCGGTAAGGTTTCAACGCTGCCCGGGGCATCCGACGGCGGCTACATTCAGCCGGGCGTTTACGTGCAGGAAGTCGAGCGCGCTCAGACAAGTCATTTCCCGGATCCAGTGGATCCTCACAAGATAGGCCAGGGCATCGGTGTCTGGTTCACCAATCTTAACTGGGGGAATATCGACTTTGCCATTCTTGAAGATCGCAAGTTTAAGACGGGGCCTGCGGGAAGAGTCCCCAAGCAGGGGCCGCGTCCCGACCACATCCGCAATCCCGAGTATGATCCTGAGAGTGTCGATGTTGATGGAGCGATCCTTCTTGGTGACCGCCAGCTCAAGTTCATTGATCAATGGGCACAGGACTGGGACGGCGCCGACATGAAGGTTGCGCTTTCAGCCACGATTTTCTGTGGGGGCGCACACATTCACGGTTCAGCAAACGGTCGATTGCATGCCGACATGGATTCGAACGGCTGGCCGCAGACAGGTAGGGACAACGCTCTCAGGGCTCTCCGTAAAGGATTTGCGTTTCACTATGCCGGTGATCAACACCTCGCGACGATCTTTCATCAGGGCATCGATGAATACGGCGACGCGATCTGGTCGTTCTGTGTTCCGTCAATCGCCAACCTTTATCTTCGCTGGTGGCAACCGCTTGAGCCCGGCCCCAACCGGGAGGCAGGTGCACCTGAATACACGGGGGATCATCTCGACGGCTTCAATAATAAAGTCACCAACTATGCTGCGGCCAATCCTGAGGAAAAGCCCGCCGGCAACGTACTCAACACCCGCTCAGCAGGATTCGGAATCGTCCGGCTCAATACCAAGGCCCGTGAGATCACGATGGAATGCTGGCCAAGGAATGTCGATATCACTGCCGCTGATGCGGAGCAATACCCCGGTTGGCCGCGAACGATCTCACAGTTTGACAACTACAATCCGCGCTCGTGGGGCAAGCTTGGTGAGCTGACCTTTGATATCGAAGACCCGGTTGTTCAACTGATCGACGCAGAGTCCAACGAAATCCTCTACACGGTTCGGGCAAATGGTAAGAGCTTCACTCCGGGGGCTCCCGAGGGGAAGACCTTCATTGTCAAGGCAGGTAAGAACACTCCTGACACGGTTGTCACTAAGGAAGCGAAAGTGGGCGGAGAGGCTCAGTCAGTAACGCTTCAGTAGCCGCTGCCCCTACCAACGTTTTGACACCGCACCCGCCCGACTTCGTGGCGGGTGCGTTTCAAAATAGTGATTCTCCCGTGGAGTTGATCCGGCGAATCGCAAAGCTGAGTCAATACCTGCGCTCAACGACTCAATCCTATCGGCTAGATCCTCAGCCTACTTTCGGCGCGCTTCGTATTTTCCCTCCACCTTGAGCACATCGCCATCGAGCACGTGTGAGTATTTCCCCTCTACCATCACAGTGGTCGGCGTCACTTTGGTGACGGGCTTTTCCCAGATCACTTCGTCACCCTTGCGCAGAATGCAGCGACCGTCTTCGGTGATTTCGCGGGTGTAGGTATTCTGATAGGCCCAGATCCCCAACAGCGCGTGGCCTTTTTTAAGTGGGACCGGCTTCATCTTTGGATTCGTTTTGGCCACAGCTTTCGGTTTCCCCTTTGCCGCCGCACCCGCCGCGGGTAGCTCATCCAACGCCACATCCATCTTCGTCTCAAACGGAGGCAACACTCTCAAACGCAGATTTCGGAACTCGACCGGAGCCCCTTCGGACTCGAGGCAGAGATAGCCTTTCGCAGGGGTGATGTCTTCGCCCCCGGAGACTTCTTCGCCATTAACCCACAAGCGGACGACGCCGTCGATCGCCCGGATGTAGTAGTGATTCCAGTTGTTGATTCCCCTGGTGGTTTCTTTGGAAGGAAAACTGCGGCTGCCGCGCGGGCCAACGGGAGGGAAAGGCTTCATTTTGACACCTCCGCCGACTGCAAATACGTCACCGTGGCTGGTGAACCAATCGCCCTCTTTGTTGAATTGCTTTTCATAAACTTCGCGGTAGCCGAGATCGAGCACCTGCACTTCGATGCCTTTGGGAAGTCCCCTGCCCCGCTTCATCACTTCGTTCAGCGACTCGGGTGATGCCCAGACGAAGACGCCGGAATTGCCGCCGTGCTTTTTGTGCATCCACTCGCAGGAAAATTCGAAATTGGTCAGCGGGTGGGTGTAACGGATCACGCCGGTCGGCTTTCCAGTGCACCAGGCGTGACTGTTCTCCCAGCGCCAAGTGTCGGGAAAACAACTGACATTGTGAAAATCGTCACCGGTCAACTCGACCCACCCGGGCCCCTCCCCGCGACTGAATTCCGGCTTGAGCTCGGCGGTGAGGCCGCTGTCAATTTCACCGGCAATGTCGCCCATGAGGTATTCGGCAATATCGCGGACGTCCTGACTGCTCAGGCCCATGTTGGAGGCCGAAGGCATCCAGGAATGTCCCTCGGGATATTCGATCGTCGCTTTGGGCCGACGGAACGGAACCTTTAGGGTGGCACCACCCATCGTCTTCACCCGAATCGCTCCGGAGTGCCAGCTGTAGCCGCGCGAAACGCCTTCGAGTCGATGACCATTCTGGGTAACAACCACCGGCTTGTCGTAGCCGTGGGCCAGTTCGGCTGCCGGATCGACGAGCGCTTTGATCACGGAATTCAAGTCGCGCACCTGTCCCCAGTTGGTGAGATTGGGACCGAAGGGAGCACCGCCGGAACCGATCTGGTGACACATCATGCACAGCGTTGCTTTGGCACGGCCACTGTCGAGATCCGGCTCAAGGGCTGCGATTTCCTCGATCGATCCCATTTCGGTGGGGACTCCGAATTTGGCCGGGAAAAGGTAGCTTTGCGTGAGAGGTTCAGGATCGGGGTCGCTGATGTCTTTCTCCAGAAACTCGGTGATGGTCTGCTGGTAGTCTGCACCTTTGAAGGCCTCATCCGCCTGGAAGCGTTTCATGATTTCCAGATTCTGCTGCCGCTCCGCGTCGTTATAACAAAGCCCGAAGGTGTAGGCCAGTTTGCGGAAGGTCGCCGGCTCGGACTTCTGCGCGAGAATGCACGCAGCGAGATCTGCGCGCGCCTCTGAAGAACGCAATCGCCAGGCAAGATTCTGCTGCCGCTCGTTCCACCCTGTCGGATCGGGTTGCTGCGGCTTGATGATCTGGTTGTAAACTTCGTCGGGATATTCATCAAAAACCGTTCCAAGCGCTTCGAGATACCAGCGGTTTTTCCCATCGTATCCGGCGATGAGGGTTTCGAGCGGCTCACGAATTTTCTCAAACTCCATGTCACGCATTACGGCAAGGATTTCCCGGCGAACGGCGGGAGAGGAATCCTCGGCGAGTTGCTCCACCAGCGGGAGAAGCGGTTCGCGTTCGCCAAAACGCAGGGCGCGGAATGCGATGATTCGCCACTGCGGGTCGTTGGACTGAAGCATGGCCTTCACTTCGGCGGTTCCCCGCTTATCATCGAGTTGCGCGAGCAGGAACACAGCCCGCGCCTGATAGTAGGGATGGGCTTGGTTCGCTTGGAAAAAGGCGGCGACGGATTCGTAGACATCGTCTTGCTTTTTGAGACGGTCCTGAGCGACCCAGCGGACACCCGGGGCGGGGTTTTTCAGAGCTTCAAGCAGACCTCCCGTGGTGCTGAAGTCGATTTCCGGAAGGTTGACGGGCTGACCTTTTTTAGCAATGCGAAAGATGGCACCTTCGCCATTACCGGATTTTCGGGCGTTGGTATTCGAGTTCCAGTCGCTCACAAAAAGGGCTCCGTCGGTGGCACCGGCCACATCGGTCGGAAGAAACGCGGCTGCCGATTTATTCTCAGAGGCACGGTCTGTCGCGAAGAAGTTTTTCTCCAAATCCACCAGTTCGACCTGGGCATCGCGGAGTTCGGGGCGGAAGCTGAACACGGCACGATGCACCGTTTCGCACACCAAATAACTCCCGCGAAATGCCTCGCCCAGCTCGTCGCCTTCGACCATGTAATCCCCGGTCGGAGCCCCCGGTCCCCAGACATTTCCGGGAGGCGTGACGCCGGGAAAATGTTCACGCCAATGCCCTTCGTCACGACGAAGCACCGACTTTGAATGCCGCTCGTAGGCATTGGCCTTCACCTCTTCGGTGACCATTTTCTCTTCCCAGCTTTTCGCCGAATCCTCCCAGGATCGGTTGCCATCCTCCAAAGCCGCGTAACCGAAGTTCGAATGCTCCATAACCCAGGCCGCACGCGAATGAGCCGGGTCGTCGTTGTCCGCCTGGAGAACATCGCCGAACGAAGTGACCAGCATGGCGTGGGCATTGCGAGTGTTTTGGAAGATGATCTCGGCGCCGCTGCCGTCCGGATTCATCCGCAGCCCGAAGCCGCCAACGTAGAGTCGACCGTCGAAGCTCTTCTTCCCGATGCTTTCCGGATTCTGGCTGTAGTAGGAACTCGCGTGAATTTTCCGTCCGTCCGCCATCGTGACATCCGCTCCGATATTGCCGTGATTGAAATACCACTTGCCGCTCGGTCCCGGTACGACCTGATGCAGGGCGTGGTCATGGGAGTTCCCATGAAATCCTTCGGCGAGAATAACCTCCGTATCGACGGCGGGATCGAAGACATCGTCGCGATTCACATCGGTGAACACGTGGATTTTCGGGGCCATGGAAACGACGATAACGTTGTCGAAAACACTGATCCCGAGCGGCTTTGAATCAAAGGTCGGTCCGAAAACCTTCACCGAATCCGCCTTCCCATCTTGATCGGTGTCTTCCAGGATCTTGATACGGGCATGAGCGCTTTCGTCACCGGAATGCTGGAGATCCTCAGTCGCCCAGACCCGGCCCTTTGCATCGACCGCGATGGCGACCGGACTGTGAATCAGATCCGTTCCCGCCCACAGCTTCGCCTCCAGACCGGGTGCGACGGTAAAACTTTCCAGCATCGTTTCCTGATCATCCGCTGATGCGCTCCAAAGCAGATGGAATAACGCAACGAGAAGTAAAATTTTCTTCATAATGTCGGGGAGTCGTCTCCAAATCAGCATTTCCATATCATATTCCGATTCGGGGTAGCCATTCTCTCCGCAGGAGGGGAAAAATGTAACAAATTTCAGGAGAAAAAATCAATTCTCCCAAATTGGCGGAAGAAGGATGGTTACATCATCGAATCCCCTAAGTTCCCTGGTCGATGCATTTTGACTTTGGCAATATGGGCGTTGCCAAAGCCCCCACCACCATCACTCATCAATGGTTTCGCTGGAAAAGCTTGAGACTCGGCACGATTAAAATGGAGGCCAACTGTGCCCTCAACGCCGATTTTCCCGCTAGGAATTCGCTAGAAAATGACTCTCTGTTATTCCCGGAGAATCCTAATTTCTGATGTTCCTAATTTGCCCTATCATTTGTCCCGAACAATGAGAGCCCTGTAACAAATTAATTTATGAATTCCCCCTCAAACGACAGCGGTTGCCCCCTTCATCGAACCTCGCAGAAAATTCACGAGATTCTTGACCGAACGTTTCAGAAGCCCCTGCCGGATGGGAGTATTCCCCGCACCTTCCATCGAAAGACTCACGCCGCATTACAAGGCACCTTTAAGGTTACTGCACCGGAAGACCCATTGGGGCGGCACGGGCTTTTCGAGATGTCGGCAGATTACCCGGCGGTTGTGCGCTTCTCGAGCTCCTTCTACGAAGATGACAGCAAACCTGATGGACGCGGCATGGCGATCAAATTGGGAAATGTGTCCCATGAACTTTGTGAAGGTGCTACTCCGGGCGTTCACGACTTTCTTCTGGTATCCGACGAGCAGGGGCTGGCACCGGACGCAAAACACTCATTGATGGTGTTCGAGCAACTGGATGAAGTTGAGAAACTTACAAACCTCAAACTCCTCATACCCCGGTATTCGATTCCGGGCATGAACCCTTTCCGCATTCGCTGGGACTTCGTAAAGGGAGTTTTCAGCACGATTCGCAACCATGCCCGCCACAAAAACCTCGCAAGCATGAGCTTTTACAGCCAGACGCCTTACCAACTGGGCTCCGTCGCGGCTAAATATCAATGTCATCCCACTGAAGAGACGCGCCAACGCGCCGCAAAAACGAGGGGAAAGAACTTTAGCGAGCGATTGCAACGCCTGCTTGAAGATGGGCCCATTTCCTTTGATTTCTTCGTACAGCCCCGGATTTATGATGAAGATCCGCTGGATGACGCGTGCGTCATCTGGATAAGTCCAAAACTGCGCGTCGCACGCCTCGATATTCCAGAGCAGGATGTTGCAGCGACTTTAGCACTGGGTGAACACATCGCCTTTTCGCCCTGGAACTGCGCAAAGGCTCACACACCGCTGGGATCGATTAACGAAGTTCGGCGACAGGCCTATGTTCGGTCGATTGAAAAACGTAACGCTGACCCGTCCTTTCCCTGAGACGGTTTTATCCGAACAAGTCCCTCGCCTTCCTTTTCATCTGATTGAATGGAGAATTCGTTTGGAGTCTGCAAATCTTCGTGGCATTTTCTGGATATGTCAGACAGTCAAGAATGGGTGGACGGCTTTGAGATCTTCAAGGATCTCAACCTTGAAGCCCTGGATTACCTCAAGAGCCAGAGTGAGCAACGGCTACTGACCCGGGGCGAAACGGTATTTCCGGAGGGTGATCTCGGGAATGATTTATTTCTCCTGCTGGAGGGCTCGGTCGAAGTGATTCGCGGTCTGGGATCACCGGAGGAGAGGCAACTGGCCACTCTCAATTCTCCTGATTTTTTTGGCGAGATGAGCATCCTGGAATGCCAAGCTCGATCCGCCACGGTTCGAGCCCTTACTGAGGGACGACTCAATATCATTTACAGCACCGATCTTTACGATTTCTTCCAGAAATGGCCCGATCAGTATGCGCTGCTGTTACATCGATTGGCCCGGCACATGGCCGGTAGGTTGCGGTCAGAAGGAATGGAGTTTCATCAATGAGCGAATCTATCCGACTGGAATGTTGCCGCGAAGATCGTGAGTGCCCGGTGGTGATAATCACTTTGCAGGGGCAACTCGACGGCAACAGTTGCCCTGCCTTCTGCCGCTTTCTCAAAGAGCATCTCGGTGAAGACGATCTTGCGATCGTACTTGATTGCTCGGAACTTGCGTTCATCAGTAGCGCAGGGCTTCGGGAATGGTTGAACCTGGCCAAGCGCCTGAACCAACACGGCCGGAAGGCGGCCCTCTGCGGTATGACCTCAAAGGTGTCAATGGCCGTAGAGATCTCAGGATTCAATACACTGTTTTATCAGACGGATCAGGTCGAGGAAGCGATTCGCTGTGTTTCGCCCGACAACAAAGAAAAGGCCGGAATTTTCGGCAGATTATTCCAGAAGCACTGAGCATCCATGGAGATACCTGCTGACTACCACCACGGATATGCCCTGGCCCGAAAGTCGAACCCTGAACTGGCAGAAAGGTATGTGGCAAATACGACAGTAGGTGATCCCAAGGTAGATGCAGTCCTGAAGCTTCTGGATCAGGAGTATCCGAAACGGAAGCAGGGATGGATTCAGCGAGGGATTGAAGGCGGAGTGGCCGCAATTCCTGAAGCACCAGAGGAATTAAAATCTCTCTTTGAAACTTTGGGTCAGCCTCCGGAGTGGTGGGACGAAGAAGCGACCCTGCCCGGCTGCCGCTTGTTTCACCGTCATTCCCAAATGCTTGTAGGTGCATTCGTGGGATCAGTTTTAGTGGAAGGCTTCTCCACGATGATCAGCAAATCTTTCAGTATTACCGGTCGGATTGTGGATCAAGGAGTGAGGCGATTGAAGCAGAATAACCGGCACCTGATCGAAATCTTCATGCCGGGTGGAATGAACCGACAGGCGGACGGTTGGAAGTTGTCGGTGCGGATTAGGCTGGTACATGCGCAGGTGCGGGCACTCCTATCCAAGTCCGAGGATTGGGATGCAGAGAGATGGGGAACACCATTGAGTGCTGCCCACATTTCCTTCGCCACAGCAGCCTTTTCGGCGCTTCTGTTGAAACGGGCGAAGCAGCTGGGGGTGAAAGCAGGGGGGATCGAGCGCGAAGCTTTCATGCAGATCTGGCGGTATTCCGGGCACCTCATGGGCGTCCCGCCACAAATGCTTTTCAGTGATGAGGCCGAAGCGCTGGAACTGGTAAGGATTGGCTATCAATGTGAACCCGCTCCCGGACTGGAAGCTCGTCAACTGGCCCACGGCCTGATCCAGGCTGCTCCAGTCGTAGCAGGAATTAACGAAGACCGGGCACGGAAAAAACTGGTCCGGAAAATCTATCGGATATCCCGCGCGCTCATCGGAAACGAGCTGGCCGACCAATTGGAATATCCACCCGCCCACACTTTAGGCACGTTGGCCCCCCTTCGTTTGATGAACCTGGTCGACCAATTCCTTCAGAAACAGTTTCCGATACAGGCAGCAAAACGTCAGTCGAAACAATTTACCCAGATGCTGGACCTTTCACATTATGACCCGAAGGGCATGGCTCATCGCGTGCCGGAGACGGTCTACGCCGAGACTGACAAACCACTGTGAATCCACAACCGGCGTCGATCCATCAAAACTCATTCTCAATAGCCAGCTCCCTAAAAGTAACAGCCGCACTGATCCGGGCTGAAGCATGCGGCGCAAGCCTCATCCATGAATTTGATGCGGTTGTCACTGATCAGATGATGGCGAAAATTACCGGCTTGTCCTCGCGGAAAGAATTCGAGAAACCCAGCTTGGCCTACCCATTATTCTACTGACGGGATTTGCCAAAATTCCCCTGGAAGAAGGAGAGCTTCGGTCGATTCCGTGAACGAAGTCCACATGAAGTTGTTCGACTTCGAGGCGCTTGATCGCTCCCTTCAGAAGTTGATTCGTGATTCTCGGGCAAAGGATGTTGAACTGGTGTCCTGAGCAGAGTATACGCTCAAGTGACCTTAACGAGTGACGATCGAAGAAACTTCGGTCGTCGGTTTTAGAATTAGAAGCAGGAGTCAGCATGAGTGAAAACAAATCAGTTCTCGAAAGCTTCGGTGGCCTACGCCGCATTCTATTGCTGGTAGGAGGCCTGGTTTTCGGAGCCGGGATCTACCATTGGCTGACCACCGAAAGTGGCAATGCGATGAGTGAGGTGGGTGCCGAACTCGGTTTGGAGTACGATGAGGTGAGCCAACGTCGGCAACTTCGCGGGCGCATCGATGACATCGGGGTTGCCGTTGATACGACGACGGAGAATCGGGGCGGTGACACACTCTGGTTCACCGACTTCAAAATATACGCGCCGGATCAGCCGCATGGCCGAATTGTGGGTGCCAGTATCCGGCAGAAGCTGATCGGCGGGATGAAAGACTCCGAATGGCTGGACACCGGTGACGCTGATTTCGATAAGGCCGTTCTGATAGAAGGGGATCGAAACGATACGCTGGGGCGACTGAACGCAGAAACGCGATCTGCCATCCTCGCGGCGACCGATGCCGGATGGACGTTGGATGGTGTGACCTGGCAGGCACGGGAATCCGGGCGAGTGACGAGTGCCGAAAAAATTCGCTCTCTTCTGAAAGTAGGAATGGAAGCAGCCAAGGCGTTGCGTTTGCGTGAGAACTCTCAAGATGTCGCCGAGCCGATGCCCGAAGGTTCCACGACAGCGGTAACTGTTGTTGAGGATGAAAGCGCTGGCGAACCCGTTACTGAGAAAAACGCGATTGAGGCCTTGGACGAGTTTTATACCCCGCGATCTCTCGAAGCGGCGCTCCTTCTGGCTCGAAATGGAGACTTTCGGGAAGAGGTTCGAAACCGCCTTATGACTGCGGTCGTTTCACGAGATCGTACGGAAGAAGTCATCAAGGTGCTCGGAGAGTTTGGCGGTCCACTCGAAATTGCATTGCTAAACTCAGTGAAGGGCGAGCACGAGCAGGCCGCGAAAGAGGCTATCGCGGCGATCGAAGCGCGGAATTGAGCGGCGCGCCAGAAATTCGGTGTAACGAAGAATGCAAGATCGAACAAAGAACCGATTGTGGGGGATCGGGGCAATCCTTGTAGGGCTCGCAGGTCTCGGCTACAGCGGTCGGACTCTCGTATTGGCCGCTGGTCAACACAGTTGGGTTCCGGCACAGGCAACCGTGGTGCAGTCCGATTCCACCGAGCGCACCAAGGGCTCCGGGTTTTCTTCCCAAGAATCTTGGCACTTCGCGTATCGCTACGAGGTCGAGGGGCAGAGTTACACTGCGAACCGATACTCTTTCTGGTCGGTTGGCGGAGGCAAGTCCAGTGGTGTTGCAATTTTCAATCCGGGAGACTCAATCACGATCTATCATCATCGCCGTCAGCCGGAACTCGCGGTGGTCGAGCGCGTCCAGCCTTCTTTCTTCGTCTGGCTCATTGCGATCTTCGCGCTCGTCGTTGCAGTTCGCGGCGCCGTGATTGTCAAGACCGGAACGGCTGCCGGATAGACCTGAGTCAATGCCAAAGGTGGGAGTCTAGGCTAGACTTAACAGGGTTAGCCGAATGACCGAATCCTGTTGAATCGACTACAGCGAAAACCGGATCAATCCCTGTCGGCCTGCAGGGATCAGCACGAATCTATCACCAATGAGAGCCAGGTCGGGATTTCCGGTGATCTGGAATTGGCGGATCAGCACTGTTTTTTTTCATTGGTAATGCCCAATCTTTGGCGCAGACCCGAAAAAAGCCTAACTCACGGTGAGTTAGGCTGATTAAATGGCGACCCGTACGGGACTCGAACCCGTGTTGCCGCCGTGAAAGGGCGGAGTCCTAGACCGCTAGACGAACGGGTCGCATCAATGATGAGATGGCTAAATGCCGTCTGCGGGAGGGCGGAAGATTCCCCTAATTCGAAAGGTTTCAAGTCAAAATTATAAAGAAATTTTCACTGGCAGATCAATGGCCCTTCGGCACAGTGGCGAATGCCAATCCTCATCGACATCTTTTACCTTATCCTCGGCCTTGTGCTGCTGTATTTCGGCGCAGAATGGCTCGTTGGAGGTGCAGGTAAAATCGCCGTCAAATATGGTATTTCCCCTCTCGTAGTCGGTTTGACGATTGTCGCATTCGGCACCAGCGCCCCGGAACTGTTCGTCAGTATCGGCTTCAACATGGGAGGCCAACCCGATATGTCGATCGGCAACGTGGTCGGCTCAAATATCTGCAATATCGGCCTGGTGCTCGGCCTCAGCGCCTTTATCTGCGCGCTCCATGTCCGGCGGGAACTCGTGACGCGCGACATGACGGTCCTCACAATTGCTTCCATTATTCTTGTGGTAATCCTTCTGGCCAATTCCCGGGTCGGCCACTTTGAGGGAATACTCCTCTTTGTCGGAGTGGTTTCCTACACCATCTTCCAGCTCAAAATCGCCAGACAATCCAAAAACCCGGAACTGGTTGAGGAGCTGGAGGCGGAATTCCATCTCAGCGAGGGAAAAAAAGAACCGGTCTGGAAACTCGCCGGATTGGTGATTATTGGGCTGGTCCTGCTGTATTTCGGTGCGGATCGCCTCGAAGTCGGCGGCGTCAGCCTCGCCAAACGATTTGGCGTCCCCGAGGCAGTCATCTCTCTCACCCTCATTGCTTTCAGTACTTCCGTTCCGGAACTCGCCACCTCAGCCATCGCCGCAATGAAAAAAGAGGGCGATATCATCATCGGAAACATCATCGGTTCCTGTATTTTCAATATTCTTTGTGTCGTCGGCCTGACCGCCGCCATCAAACCGATCGAAGTCACACAAATCGCTCTGTCAGACCTGGTTGTGATGATGGCACTGACGCTTTTCCTCATCCCCGTGATGCTGACCCGGAAGCGTATCAGCCGGTTTGAAGGCGCCATTCTTCTATTTGCCTACGTGGGTTACATCGCGTTCCTGTTTCTGTCCGATCGTATTCCTGCCTGATTCAATGCGCCCCCCGAACCTCATCCAGTATTTCTGCCTGCTCGCCATCTTTACCTGCACTCACCTGAATGCAGATGAAAATTCGGATCTCATCGAAGAAGCTATCTTTGTTTTAGAGCAAAACTGCATCACCTGTCACAATGCAGACGATCAGGAAGGGGAAATCACCCTGGACCGCGATCCCCTCGGAGTGGATGATCCGTCCCTGATTCTGGAAGCGATCGAAGGTTCCGACCCGAAAATGCCGAAAGACGCCGACCCTCTACTGGACGAGGAAATCGAAATCCTCAAAAAATGGATCGCAGCCGGCGCAAAACTTCCCGAAGGCAGGGTGTTGAAGAAACCTGAAACGGATTGACTCCAGTCGTCGTTTTCCCGGGGAATATCCACCCCGAAAAAATTCTCCACTCTGGAATCGGGACTGCCGCTGTTTTTCGCTCGGACAGAGATCAAAATCATGATTTCATAACAACTCTCCCACTATGAGTCTGTCACACACTCGATATTCAGCCTTTTTATGCGGAATCATCTTCATTTTGGCCACCGGGCTTGTCAGTGCGCAATCGGGGAAAAATGTAGTCCTCCTGATTTCCGACAACCAAAGTTGGTTTGATGTCGGCTGTTACGGAAATAAAACAGTCAAAACACCCAACCTTGACCAACTGGCCCGTGAAGGTGTCCGTTTCGAGCAGGCTTTTGCCACCACCGCATCCTGCGGTCCCAGCCGCGCGGTGATGTACACCGGGCTTTTGACTCATGCCAACGGGCAATACGCTCACCCCCACCGAGAGCATAATCAGGAAATCCGCCCTGATGTGACCACCGTGTTCGAGATGCTGAAAAACAACGGCTACAAAACCGGCCTGATTGGGAAAGACCACATTCGCCCAATCGAGAAATACCCGATTGATTTCAAGCCCCGAACCAAATCCCGCGATGTAGTCGCCATGGCAAAGTCGGCTGATGAATTCTTTGCGGAAAACCAATCAGATCCCTTTTTCCTCGTTGTTTCCTTTCATGATCCCCATCCCGTTTCAATCGAGGGCCCTGCCTGGGGAACCGACCCAGCCATCAAAGGATACGACGCTGTCGAATACGATCCGAAAACCGTGTCCGTACCGCCTTTTCTCCCTGATAACGAACATGTCCGGGAGGGAATTGCCGGATACTACAAACAGATCAGCCGAATGGACTTCGGTGTGGGAGAAGTCCTCAAATCACTCGATAAAAACGGCAAAAAAGAAGATACCCTCGTCATTTTCATTGCCGATCACGGCACATCAGAGCCGGGAGCCATGGGAACGCACTATGAGCCCGGGGTGCGGGTACCATTTCTGGTAAGAAAGCCAGGGGCAAAATCGCACGGCACAGTCAATCCCGGGCTCGTCGCATTTACTGACCTCACCCCAACTATTCTCGACTGGACCGGCACTGCTTTCGATGACTATCCCCTGCATGGACGGAGTTTTTTACCTATTCTCGAAGACGAAAACCCGGAAGGCTGGGATTCAGCGCTTTTGAGCCATATCGGACATGATGTCTTTGCCCATTACCCGATGCGGACACTCAGAAAACCCCGTTACAAGTTGATATGGAACATTTTGTGGCGCGCAGAATACCCGCTACCGATTGACACTGTTCAACGCAGAACCTGGGTTGAAAACCGTGAAAGCGGCGCAAAAAACCTCGGGTTGAGGTCGATCGACCAGTTTTTGCACCGACCGCAGCTGGAACTCTACGATTTAACCACGGATCCCTGGGAATCGACCAATCTGGCTGACTCCAACGATGCCGGCATTCAAAAAATTAAAGCCGAGCTGATCGAGGAAATGGTCTATAAGCTGGAGAAACAGAAGGATCCATGGTTGCGAAAATATCACCCGCTAAAAGCAGGGCAGTGATTTACTCGCGTTATCCTGTGGCTTGAACTTTAAGCAGGCTTTGTCACAATGGAGCGTGAAAGATAAACGAATCATCGCAGCTCTACTTACCATTGCATTCGCAATTGCGGGGCAATCGACAGAAACTGAGCCAGTTAAGAAAGACGGGCTGACATTGACGCTGGTGAGTGATTCCACAACTGTTGTTCCCGGAAAAACTCTAACCGTCGGCCTGTTTATCAAGCACGACCCAGATTATCACACCTACTGGAAATCTCCGGGTATTGTCGGCGTTCCGACCACCTTGAAGTGGGAACTCCCCAAAGGCTTTTCCGCCGGGGAAATCCAATGGCCGGCTCCGCAACGCACCAAAATGGCGCTGCTGACAGCCTATGGGTATGAGAAGGACACCTGCTTACTCACTGATATTCAGGTTCCCGCAGATTTCACGGGCGATTCGGTTACTTTGAAAGTGCAAGCGGGGTGGATGTGTTGCGCGTCGGCCTGCCATCCTGACTGGCATCGTTTTGAATTCACCATGCCTGTGGCAACTCAATCCGGGCGAGATGAAAAGTGGGCAAAAATCTTCGACAACAACCGTGCCCGCTTTCCACAAAAAGCACCGCCTGCATGGAAGTTTACTGCCAGAAAAACCAGCAATGAAGAAGCTGCACCGATCGATATTTTCATCGCGCTTCCTGACGTAGTTGAGTTGCCCGAAGGCTTCAGTTGGCATGATGTCTATTTCTTTTGCGACGACAATCAGGTCAATTCCGATGAGAAGCAGATCGTAAAAAACGATCCTGATCGACCACTGACGACGTCCATCCGTCTCCCGGGAACTGACTATGGTCCTGACAACCCCGACAAGTTGAGTGGCGTGCTCTTTTCACCAAAAGGGTGGCCGGGGCTGGACACGAATTGGATTGAAGTGTCAACTCTGTGGCCTGCAAAATAATGAGCAACACAACTACGGTCGAAAAGTGCGATTCTGATTGGTGCGAAATCCGACGCTCCCCGATTCACGGGCGGGGTCTTTACGCAACTCAGGATATCGAGGAAGAAACCTACATCATCGAATACATCGGTGAAAAGATCGACAAGGATGAGTCGAACACTCGTGGCTGGGCCCAGATGGACCGTGCAAAAGAAACCGGTGAAGCGGCCGTTTATATCTTCACCCTGGATGATGATTGGGACATTGACGGCTCGGTTGAGGAAAACGCGGCCCGACTCATCAATCACAGCTGCGACCCGAACTGTGAAGCCTACATCGTCGATGGAGGAATCTGGATTTGTGCCATCCGTGAGATTAAGAAAGACGAAGAATTATTCTTCAATTACGGCTTTGATCTGGATTGCTACGAAGAACATCCATGCCGCTGTGGGGCCAAAAAGTGTGTAGGCTACATCGCAGGCGAAGAATACTGGGACCAGCTCGAGCGGAAGTTGGCCAAGAAAAAAGCCCGAAAGAAGAAGAAAAAGAAGGGTAAACGTAAAGCGGCCAAAAAGTAGCCTCACGAGTCAACAGGGTTGGTTCATCGATCAGATACTGTTGGATCGAAATATGCCGGATTCACTTTTCATCACCGGGACGGACACCAACGCAGGGAAGACCTGGGTTTTGTGTGAACTCCTGAAAGCCTACCGGGCACAGGGCATTGATGCGGTCGGATTTAAACCGGTGGAATGCGGGGCCAAACGAACTGATTCCACGGCGATTTATGCAGCTTGTGGTGATTCAGGGATCACAATGGATGAGATCAACCCCATCTGGTATCAGACGCCGGTTGCCCCGTCAGTGGCAGCACACACCGAGGGAGAGCGGTGGGATTTATCTCGTGTGCTGGAAATCTTTGAAACGCTCAGAAAACGTCATGAACTCGTTCTGGTGGAAGGTGCGGGCGGCTGGCTGGTGCCGATCACGGAAAATTATCTCGTGTCCCATCTCGCCATTGAACTGAACCTGTCTGTCCTCGTCGTCGCGGCAAACCGTTTAGGGTGCCTGAACCACACCGCGCTGACGGTGAATCAAATAGCACGGGATGGATTGGACTGCCGTGCGGTGATCTTGAATGAAGTCAACGAACCCGGCGACGATGTTTCGGTGATCGATAACCTCGTCGCGTTGATGGCGCTTATTGATGTCCCCGGCATGAACTGGGCTCATGGCGAGGGGTGTAGCAGACAGGCTCTGGACTTCTTATCCGAGATCAACTCGACCGTTTGAGTCACCGAAAACCTCTTCTTTCACTCCGAGCTGCTCCAGCATAGAGAGATGAAGATTGGTCATCGGGGTATCCTTCCCAAGATTCAGGTGACGCCCGGTTTTGAAACCTCCGCCGCCTCTTCCTGCGAGAATGATTGGCAAATCGTTGTGACGGTGACGGTTTCCATCAGACAATCCGCCGCCCCACAAAACCATGGAGTGATCGAGCAATGACTTCCCGTCCGCTTCTTTCACCGCTGACATTTTCTCGAGGTAGTAAGCAAACTGACGGGTGTAGAACTGGTCAATCTTTGCGATCTTGTCGAGTTTTTCCGGATCATCCCGGTGATGGGAAAGAGTGTGATGACCTTCCGGAACACCGATGTCACGGAAGCTCCGGTTACTGCCTTCGTGGGCGAGAATGAAGGTGGAAACACGCGTGGAATCCGTCTGGAAGGCCAACACCTGCATGTCCATAATAAGCCGAAGGTGGTCTTCGAACTTGGAAGGGATACCTCCCGGTGCATCCCGCTTGGGATCGGGCAGTCCGAACTTCTCAGCTTTTTCGATGCGCTGTTCGATCTCCCGCACGCCGGTAAGGTATTCGTCGAGCTTTTGCTTGTCATTTCGCCCCAACTGCTGATGAAGCGATTTGGCTTCATCATTTACGAAATCGAGAATTGATTTCCGCAAAGCAATGCGACGTTCACGGTTTTTGGTCCGCTCTTCTCCCTTTCCGGTTCCAAAAAGCCGCTCAAACACGAGGCGGGGATTGGACTCAGGCGCAACAGGCTGAGTGGAGCTTCTCCAACTGAGGTTGAACTGGTAAGCACAGGAATATCCGGAATCGCACACGCCCGATTTCCTTACCCCTTCGGTAGAAAGTTCAAGCGAGCTGAACCGGGTCAAATCGCCGAGAGCATTCGCAGCGATCTGGTCCATCGAGGTTCCCAGTTGGATATCCGCACCGGCCGTTTTCCGGGGGCGCACACCTGTCAGGTAACTTGCATTGGCTCGGGCATGGTCACCGCCGCCATCGGGTCCGGCTGTGCCGTTCTCATGCTCAAGACCTTCAATAATAGTGAAATCTTTCCGGAATTTTTCGATAGGCTTGAGCGATTCGCTGATCTCGTAATCCGCTCCGGTGCCATTCACTTTCCAGCGAGCCACATCCACTCCGTTTGGAACATAGAGCACCGCCATGCGACGGGGGACCGATACCGGGGCGGCAGCTGCAAATGTCTCGAAAACCGGAAGACCTATGGTGGCTCCGATTCCGTGGAGAAAAGTACGTCGAGAATGTTTCATGGTTTCAATAACGTTACGGCGGGGAATTGTGGATGGAAACTGGCAGGTTTGAGGGGGGCGTAACCGTAAGAAGTCTTTATTTCTGCCGGAATAACTCACTTTGGATGACTCCAAACAACAAATCACGAAGCGGGTAACCGTTTTCTTTGGTCGAATCCACAATTTTCCGCAAATGGGGGCGATCTGTGACTTCGAGATCCCGTCCCAGGGCGTGAATAAACAACTTTTCCAGAAGACAGCGGGCAAAGGCGTCCTGACGCTTCAACAACTCAGCTTTGAACTGAACGATGTTTGAGAAGTCGGTGTTTCCGAAACTTCCGCTTGAGTCGATTTCGACGTGCTGTTCACCAATGCGATAGTGTCCGCGCCAATTGCCGATCGCATCGAAAGATTCCAGGGCAAACCCCGGTGGATCGATATGGGTGTGACAGGATCGACAGGCGCTGCTGTCGCGATGTTTCTCCAACTGATCACGAATGGTCTTGGCACCGCGAATATCCGGCTCAATCGCAGGAACGTCAGGCGGAGGAGGTGATGGAGGTGTGCCCAGGATATTTTCCAGTAACCAGACGCCCCGAATCACAGGTGAAGTATCCACTCCGTTCGCGGTGAGCGTCAGAATACTTCCCTGCCCCAACAATCCGCCTCTGCGTTCATCCGTGAGGCGAACCCGGTTGAACAAAGTTGTAGGTGAATGTCCCAGGCCATCCTGTCTCAAGTGACGTGCATCAAGTTCGGGTGGCTCGGTCGCGGTGAAGTCCATCCCGTAAAAATTCGAGAGGCTTTCGTTCACAAAGGTGTAATCAGAGTCGAGAAAATCTGCGATGGGACCATTGGTATCGAGCAAATGGCGAAAAAAGAGACGGGTTTCTTTTCGCATCGCAGGTTCCAACCGGTCATCGTAATAAACCCGGAACCGGTGGGGATCAGGAGCCATTGAGCCAAGCAGATTCAAGCGCAGCCAGCCGTCGAGAAACTCGTTCACAAAGGCGTCCGATTTTTCATCAGCAAGAAGTCGTTCTGACTCAGCACGGAGGTTTTCCGGGTTGAGTTCTCCTGCCGCAGCACGAGTCATCAGCGTTTCATCAGGCATGGAAGCCCATAGAAAATAGGACAAGCGCGAAGCCAGTTCGTAATCAGACAGGGTATCCAGTTTCTCCTCACGATAGATGAAATCCGGGGAACACAGAATAGCGGTGATCCCCTCCTGAATCGCAGCCTCGGCGGGCATTCCCTCTTTCTCCGCCTCACGCACCAATTTCAGCAGGGGCGCAATCTCACTTTTCTCAATCGGACGACGCCAGGCTCGTGATGCAAAATGCTGTAACACCTGCTCTGCTTTTTCCGATTGGTAGGGATCATCACCGAAGATCTCCCGGTGGCTTTGCGGAGGCCAGATTTCGTTGACGGGGCCATTCATCTCGATGGCGTGCAGACGAATCCGCGGGCTTTCACCGAAATGATAACCGATCCGCCCGCCATAGAGCTTCTTTCGTTCGAGATGCTCTTCCAGCTTTGCGGGATCGTCTGGATCTGTTGCCATCTCATCGAAGTATTTAAGCATCCGGTTGTTGGAATTGGTCGGGCCGTTGGGAAATCCTATGCGAAGGAACTGCCCGGATTCCAGCCAGACTTTGCACTCCAGCCAGGTGGGGACATCATCCGGCAGGTCCCAGGTTGCGATGAGTTTCTGGTTGGCCTGTTCGTGAGTCTTCGCAAAGTTAATGCCTTCTTTATTCTGCGGATCGATTCCCTCCAGTGAAGCGGTGAAAAGTGAAAGCCGAACAGGCTCAGCCTCATCCCAAAGTGAAGGCCAGCGCTTGAACCGATCCTGCTCAAGGGCATGTCGGAACTTTCCTTCCACCTTAATCCGAATGTGATACCGACCACTCAAGGCAACACCGTCATTGAGGTCATCAATGGGGTGATACCCCTTGTAGGGAGTGCCCCCCGCACCGATTCGGTCGTAGAATTCCTGATACGGTTGAGGTTCGCCGACCTTCTCAAAGTAGCGGACCGTTTCCCCGATTTCACTGCCCGTGGTGCGATCAAAAGGAGCTCGCATCTCCCAGTGTTGACTTTCAGGTTTGGGTTCAAAGTGAACAGCCTGTTCCACAATCTTCCCGGCAGTTTCCAGATACTGCCGCAGGAGGAAACTGGATGTCACCAACGTCTCGCCGTTTGTCGCAAAGCCGTGGAACCGCTCATCGCCGGGGAATTCACTCGTCAGCTCAGCGCCCGGTTCCATATCGAGCAGGTCCCGAATAGTATTTCGGTATTCCGTGCGGTTGAGGCGGCGGAGAACAGTGTGACCTTCGGGGCGTGGTAGCTCTGAATGATAAACTACAAGCCGCTTTTCGAGATCGAGAATGGCAGCCTCGCGCTCATCGGGAGTGGGTTGCGCCTTTTCCGCAGGCGGCATAAATCCGTTTTCGATTTGTTCAAGGCAACGCAACCAGACATCGGCATTCTTGTCGGAGATGCCAAGCTCAAGAGTTTCCAATGAGAGACCGCCCTTTTCAGTGGCGTCGTCATGACACTCCAGACAACTGCTCACCAACAAAGCTTCAATCCCTTCCTGGGCGGAAGCGAGAACCGGGCAGCAGAATAAAATCAGGATCCAGAATCGATTCATAGAAAATCTGATAACGTTCCAGTGCTTGGCCCAAACCGATCCGTTTCCACGCCGAACTGCTGAGCGACCGATAGATAGAGATTACTCAATGGGATGCGCTTCTCTTTCTCCGGCGGCAAAATGGAATGAGTGACATGTTGATGCTTCCCGCCAGCCAACAGGACCGGAAGATTGGCGTTGGTGTGGGCACTGCCGTCACCCATGCCGCTCCCGAACAAAACCTGAGTCGTCGACAGCAGTCCTGCCTCGTCAAGTTTTGACACGAAATGCGCCAACTGTTCGAGCTGATACTTCTCAATCGTCCGCTGCCCCTCCATCAGCGTCGGGTCTTTGCCATGATGCGAGTAGGCATGGTAGCCCTTGGGCTCCAATCCAACTCCGCGAGTATCAAAAGCTCCCGGAATCTCAACCGTCGCGACATGAGTCGAGTTGGTTTCCAAAGCCAGGGCGATCAGGTCAAAAAGAATCGGCAACTGCTCCGTGATGGTTCCGTCTCTGGGTTCATCAATATCCACCTTGGGACGCGGACGGTGCACCCAGGCCTGTTCCTGTTGAATCGCCACTTCCACTTCCCGCACCGCAGTGAGATACTGATCCAGCTTCGACTGATCGCGCTTGCTCAATCGCTTATTCATCATCCCGGCCTGATCCATCACCGCATCAAGGATCGATCCCTGACGCCCATATCGGGCATCTCTCTCGGAAGCCTGTTCCGGCGAATCATTGGCAAACAGCAGTTTAAAGACCCGACTCACTTTCTGGATCGCGGGGACCAAAACACCGGATCTTGTCCATGAAAGCTCGCAACTGCCACCACGGTTGCTGCCAGCTGAAGTATTCAAAACCGGGAACCGTGTTTGCCCTGCTTTCTTTTCGCCGAGAAACTGATCCAGCGACATATTGCCGTTCGGCATCGTGGCAGCCTCCTGTGAGCGGACACCGGAGAGAAACGCGTGCGTCCCCGCATGCCCGCCGCTGATGCCATGGTCCAAATTCGAGAAGACCGTGAACTTTCCGCGAAGCGCATCGAATGCGGCGAGATTAGCGGGCAGTGCAGAATCAAGTCCCGGCTCAGTGGGAAAGAACGCATCCGCGATCATCCCAAACGGATTGGCTACACAGACAAATCGCTGCGCTTCCGCAGGTTCATCACCAAGAGCAAACGTTTCCAGAAAAGGCAGAGCAAGACAGGCCCCGGTCCCCTTCAGAAATTGACGTCGCTCCGTTACGTTGGAGTCTACAAGCTTCATATCACTTCTGTCACACACACTACACTCACTCGTGCCGCAAGGCATCTACAGGACTCATACTGGCTGCACGAATCGCAGGATAAATTCCGAAAATCACCCCGGTCAGAACCGAGATCGAAAACGCCATCGCCGGAGCCCAGAATTGCGTGATGGTAATCATGTTCGCAAACTTTTGAATGATCATTGGCACCGCGAGCCCGACGACCACCCCCAGAAGTCCTCCTGCACCGGAAAGGAGAATTGTTTCGATCAGGAATTGCATCACAATGTCTCGCTGCTTCGCCCCCAGTGCCCGGCGAATCCCGATCTCACGGGTCCGCTCAGTCACTGTCGCCAACATGATGTTCATGATCCCGATTCCACCGACCAACAGTGAGATCGCTGCAATCGATCCAAGAACGATGTTGAAGATCTGCTTGGTTCGCTCCGCACGACGCAACAGCTCGAGTGGCACGGTCATTTTGTAATCCACCTCTTTATGATTCCGCTTCAGGATATGCCGGATTGCTTCCGCTGCGGGCACCACTCCCTCCGGCGTAGAAATCTTGATCGTGACCTCGTGGAAATCCACCTTCTCGGCTTCAAATGACCCTGAGCGATATTTGAAAAGGACGTCCCCAAAGCGATCGATCAACGTTGTGATGGGAGTCATCGCCTCCATCGGCAACTCGTCTTCCTCTTCAGCCCTGGCACCTTGTGAGTCACCATTGCCGCCCGAGCTACCTGCACCGGGATTATCCGCTCCCGAGGCCTTCGTTTCAATAATTCCGATAACCCTGAAATAATTGCTCTTCAGGCGGATTTCTTTTCCTACCGGACTGCTGAGTGGAAACAGCTTGTGGGCCAGCTCTTCATTGATCACAGCCACCGGATCCCGCCCCATCATCTCGATCTGAGTAAAAAAGCGCCCCTTCAACATCCTGCGGTTTCTCATTTCCGGATACCACGGCACCGTTCCAAGCAACGCTCCATCGACCGACTGCGATTGATTCCACAGGAAATCAGTGATTCGACGACCCGGCACCGCTATCTCAACCCCGGGAATCGTTGATTTGATTTGATCGAGGTCTTTGTAAGTCAGGCCGTATTCCAATACCAGTGACCGTTCCTCCTCGCCGGCAGTCTTGGTATTGGTGGGCTTCACACTGGTCAGAATGATGTTCTGTGAACCCAGATTCTTGATCTGCTGCTGCGCTTCGTAACTCGCCCCCTCCCCGATCGCCAACATCGCAATCACCGAAGCCACACCAAAGACAATCCCCATTGCCGTCAACAACGACCGCAGTTTATGCATCCACAAACTCTTCAGCCCGAGAATGATCGACCGCTTAAGTCGCCACGGGGAGAGGAGGTTGAGAGCTGATCTGACGGTGAAAGACATAGGGGGCGGGAGGGATTAGGGAAGAGTGATTAGTGGGGAAGTGATTAGTGATTAGAAATCAGTGATTGGTGGAGAGTGAATGTGTTTTGTGGTGCTTGGTAAAAAACGATCGAACAGGGTTGGTTTGGCGGTTCAACAGGGTTGGTTCACGACGGGAAAACTCTTACTAATTACTTCCTCTCTAATCACTTCCTCTCTAATCACTAATCACTTCCCCCCTCCCCCTCGCCGGAGGCGCTTTTCCTTCGTCTCCCATTGTATCAAAGCCGACCTCGCCGTCTTTCAGGCGGATCACCCGGGGAGTTCGTTTAGCCATCTCTTCGTCGTGGGTAATCATGATCAGAGTTTTCCCGTCAGCATTCAGGTCATCAAATATCTTGAGGATATCCCCTCCCGACTTCGAATCGAGATTTCCCGTGGCCTCATCCGCGAGAATCACCGCTGGATCGTTCGCCAGGGCACGCGCAATGGCCACCCGTTGTTGCTGTCCTCCTGAAAGCTCCGTCGGCCGGTGATCGAGACGCTTGCCCAGCCCGACTTTCTCGGCCAACTCCGATGCTATCTTATGAGATTCCGATTCAGGCACGCCCTGGTAATAGAGAGGCACCTCGATATTCTCCACCACCGTGAGCTGCTGGATCAGGTTATAGCTCTGGAAAATAAACCCGAGCCGCTTCCCTCTCACTTGAGACAAATTATCATCCTCCAGCTGCGCCACGTCTGAGCCCTCCAGCAAATATTCCCCCAACGTTGGCTGATCGAGGCAGCGCAGGATATTCAGCAAGGTCGATTTACCGCAACCGGAAGGCCCCAGAATCGAAATGTAATCGCCCTCAAACACCGTCAATGAAATCCCCCGCAGAGCCTTCACCACAATGCTGCCCATGTGATAATGTTTCTCCACATCCCGCAGCTCGATGATCGGGCGACGACCATCCGGCGACAAATTTCCGGGAGTGAGTTCAAATTCAGACATAAAAAGCGGACCCTAGTCACAATCCCCCGCCACGCAAGGAAGGCACAGACGGGAATGCGTGAGGGATACGCTGCGAAGAATCCCCCCTGCCCCGCTATCCGTCTTCGAGGCAGATTAATAGCTTGCCTGAAAACCGATGATTTGTTGCAATTGTAGCCGAACAACGCGGATACGATGGATCAGGAAAATCACAGCAGCACAGACATCTACAGAGATTATGTGTCGAGTGACCTGAACAAACAAAACGAGGCCATTCGCCAACTCCGCGAGCGTTGCAGCCAGACTATCGCTGCCGATTTTGTTGAGAGCCCCGGTTTTGATGACGCCTTTGACGAGATCGCGCGGGATATCATCGAACTCATTCAGGGGCACAAACTGTCTCCGCACGACTTTGTGGAAACTTTCACCATCGTGATGAAAGCAAAGTCTCATGAGATTTTCTGAGTCAGAGAGGAACGCTGTCCTGCCCCTCTTCCAACACCGGCTCCGGCAAATTCGCGATGTTGTTGATCCCCATGCACATGCTGCCGATCATAAATGGCAAAAGGACCGGCCCAGTCAAAATCGTGACCACACAATGAGTGATCGCCAGAGCGCTTGATGCCCGCGGGATATGCGTTGCTCCCGCCATATCCAAATAGCGATTGAAAGCGGAAGGCCAGCTTCCGTAAGCAATGAACAACCAGTACAGGTTAAAGAATGGAATGAACAAAAAGCCGACCGCTTTCCCCGGAGTGACCGTGGTGACGGGCAGTTCCTGAATGTGAGCCCACGCTCGATAGGTGTAGACCAGAGCCACCACCTGCGCGATCAAAACACACAGGACGCCCGCGATCACTCCAATCAAGATAGCACCACCAAGAGCTTCAACCCTCATTTCAGGATTACTCTCCGCAGCATTCAAAGCCCATGCGACAGCAGCAAGCAATGCAATACCGAAAATCAGGAACATGAGATACAACCCCAGGCTGGCCTTCTTTCGGAACCGGGGTAGTGGCTTCCGCGCGAAGTCGGCATGCTTGACCCCCGGCTTGCTTCCGCGACGGGCCAGCGTAGGGACGCCACCCGTCGTCTGGACCGGGGCTTGAGATGCCGTGGTTTGAAAGATCACCCCCAACTGATTGAACGAGGTGGCAGGCAGCCATTCCGCCATCCCCTCCGTCCAAACGTGGTCTGTTGTCTGGATGTGCCCCTGCTGCGCGAGAGCTAATAACTGAGTACCTTCCACAGGCCCGACCTGCTCGCCGTTGGATGTGTATAAGTAATTAACCCCCTGCAAGATGTCCATTATTGAATCTTGATCGAAGCCGGATCAAAATCAACATCTGGATACTCCATGTTTAAGGAACGCAAGGTGCCAATCACGATCTGTGCGACCGCAAGATTCCGGTACCATTTGCGGTCCGCCGGAATGACATACCACGGGGCTGATTCCGTGCTCGTTTTACTCAAAACATCGCTGTAGGCCTCCATAAACTTCGGCCAGAGCGCCCGGTCATCGAGGTCACTTGGATTAAACTTCCAGTTCTTCCCCGGTTCGTCGAGTCGGGCCTGTAGCCGCTCTTTCTGCTCATCAAGCGAGATATGAAGGAAGATCTTGATGATCGTCGTGCCTTCATCCGCCAACATCTGCTCGAAGTTCACGATATGATCATAACGCTTCGCCCAACGCTCCTCGGGGTAGATTTCGCGCACCCGGACCGCTGTGATATCCTCGTAGTGGCTCCGGTTGAAAATCACCGTCTCCCCTGTTGACGGAGTCTGACTGTGGATGCGCCACAAATAGTCGTGGGCCAACTCCTTGCTGTTCGGTTTTTTAAAAGACGCCACGCGAATGCCCTGCGGATCCATCGCGTTGAAAACAGAGCGAATGGTGCCGTCTTTACCACCAGTATCCATTGCCTGAAACACTACCAGCAACTTGTGCTTTTCTCCGGCATAAAGCCGCGTCTGCAGCTCGTCGATTTCCGCTTCGAGCTCTTTGAAAAGCTTCTTTCCCTCCGCTTTATCCATCGGGAACAGCGACTCGTCACGCGAAACCATCGCGTTGAGGTCGACGTTAGCGCCGGGTTGAATGCGGTAAGGGTGATCAGCCGGAGCTGGAATGGAAAGATCGGAATTTGACATGGCCCCAAGCAAACAAAACCGGAGCCCTTTCGTCAAACCGCAATCGCATCCACCTCAGCATTCTCACGGGCGATCGCCAGCAGCTCGCGCAGTCGGGCCGGATCAGATGACGACGTCTTTGCTATGAATCCCCGGTTGTGAGCGAAATGCACATCGTCGCATTTCAGTTCCAACACCGAATAATCCATCCGCTTGTCATCATTAAACCGTGAAAGCCCGTAACCTTCTCCACGGCGATCCGGATAAACCATCGCGATCACCGATCCCGCTTTCGCCTGCTCTTCAATGAACATTTCAAGCCCCGACGAGGCCTCTTCAGGCATCGGATCAGTTCGAGGCATAAACAGAACTTCAAACTCCCCGGCTTTTGAGTCCACCGTCCAAAACTCCGCGTGCTCACCGATAAATGCCAGCCGCTCACGCAGTTCCTTCAAATAGAGAACCAAATCCTCACCGATCATCCGCATGACTTCCCAAATCGGGTCACCCGGTTTCAACTCAGTATTCTTGGCAAAACGACGCAGCAATGTCACGTCGATCGGCGAATTCAGCTTCCACAACGTCTCACGATCCACCCCGAGCCATTTCGCGGTATCCACCGGCCCGGTGCAATCAAACCGCTCAGCCGTTTCCAGCCACGCACAAAATTTCTGCGCGTCCTCATAAAGACCCAACTCCTGCAATACGAGGCTCAACGCACAGATCGGCGGACTGTCTTTGGGAAATTGATGATGATCAAAATTCTGCCGTGAAGGTTCATGTTCATGCCCCACATCCACCACAATCGTTCCCAGATCCGCCAAATCTTCATCCGTTGGTTCGCGACGCACAATGGGAACACCGTGAGTGTAAATCAACGCACAGCACGCCATGAAATCATCTTTGTGGGCACCCCCGGGGTGCGTCAATATTTGTCGAATACTCATCGTTTGGGTCGCCTCCTGTTCCACACAAACACGTAGCCGTCACCCGATTTTTGAACGACGGGCAGCCCACCTACGTCTAAGGTGACAATATTCATGTTCCCGAAACTTCTCCTGCTGTTCATACTGGTCCCACTGATTGAGCTCTACCTCTTTATGACAATCGGTGCCCGCATCGGTGTGCCCGCAACCATTGCAATCATCATCGCCACCGGCGCGCTGGGCGCATGGCTGACCAAGCTGCAGGGCCTGAAAACACTCACGAACTTTCAGAAAGCCACCTCAGAAGGGCGTATGCCACACGAGGAAATCATGGACGGACTCATGATCCTTGTGGCCGGTGCTGTTTTGCTCACTCCCGGGTTTTTGACCGACCTGTTTGGCTTTTCACTCCTCGTTCCTCCCGTCCGGACGGTGGTTCGAAAAACCCTCGGAAAGTATCTGAAATCACGGGTCAAAATCGTCGGAATGCCCGGCATGGGCGAGGAAAACAAAGCCCCGTCCGCATCCAGGAAATCCATGGAAAACGGCCATGTCGTGATTGAGGCCGAAGCAGAAGTCATTGAAGATCCCCAACCCGGGAAACAGCCTTAATGCCGGGACAAAAAGGACAATGGTCTCCCGGGTGGCATTTCCGTCCCAAAACCTCATCATCGATCCTTCAGAAGGTCATTTGTTTTTCACAACCCCGCGTCTGAACGTTCGGAAGGTCGTTCGTTTTTCCCATCCCCGCGTCTGAACGTTCGGAAGGTCGTTTGTTTTTCACAACCCCGTGTCTGAACGTTCGGAAGGTCGTTTGTTTTT
>JBLWYI010000027.1:0-94759 GCA_048267005.1 Verrucomicrobiales bacterium
CTACGGTTGTTTGTCACTATTTCCGATTATCTCCTTTCATATAATTAGCTATCACCCATGCCGGGCGCACCAGGTCCTTCCTTCGTCAGGATGACAGGCAACCGGGTTTCACGTTCAGGCGGTGGTTTGCCCAGGAAAATTATCTCCGACCGGTCTGATCGTATCGGCCGGTTTTTACCTCGCGGGTTCGGTGGTGAAGGAGAGAGTCCGCGCCCGACCTTTCAGGCCGGCACACACATTTCCTTCTTTTCCCGGGGCTGAAGCCCCCCGGGCTCTGTGCGTGCGACCTTTCAGGCCGCGATTGACTGGAGAAATTATCTCCGATCGGTCTGATCGAGTCGGCCGCTTTTTACTTCGCGGGTTCGGTGGTGAAGGCGAGAGCAGGGAGGCCTGCTTTGTTGAAGAGGTTGGCCCATTCGCGTCTCTGGGCGTAGGCGAAACGGATGTGCTTCGGTTCTGCAACGGCTTCGCTGGTGAGGGTAACCTTGTCTTTCCCCTCGATCGAAGCGGTGGCCCAATGCCAGGCGCCGTCATCCCCGGCCAGTGCGAATCCCTGCAACTCAGAATCGTTCAGGGTAACCAAACCGTCGGCCACATCTGAAAAGGTGACAGTGACCTTGTTCCCATCGACTTTGTGAGACTGGTAAATGGGACCGTAACCGATGACACCGTCTTTCTTATAAACCCGTTGTTCTGCGATTTGTGCGGCGCGGTTTCCGTATCCCCATTTGTTAATTGGATGAACGCTTGACCCGAGATCGATGGCTGGAACCATCCAGGCATTGTCGTTGTCGAGCATGAGACGGGTGTAGAGAAATCTTCCCTCACCACCCTTCGCTTCCGCCGCTGTCTTTGGCAAAGGAGTCGGCTCATTGGCCTCACGGGTGATTGGGTCTTCGCTGGAGTAGGCGGTTCCGAAGCCGCTTGGCTTCTGCACAAAAAGAAACGGGAAATCGCCCTGCCCCCACAGCTCGCGCCAGCCGCGAATGAGCTCGCTCATCGTGTTGTGCTGGCCGAGTCCCACAATCCCTGTCCCGGATTCTCCCTGATCCCAAAGTACGCCGCGGATTCCGTAACCGACGCTGGAACGGATATACCGGTCAAACAATCCGCCGTTTTTCCCGCCCCGCGAAGCTTCTCCGGGGGCCGCCAGTGGCAATGGCTTTCGACCGCGGGGTTTCTCTCCGGCAGCTTTGGCAGCTGCGGCCTGTTTTTCCCACGCTGCGATTTGGGCATCGAGCCGGGCCTGGGCTTTTTCGCGGTCCCAGGTTTTGGCGAACGCTGCGATCTCGGCCTGGCATTTTTTGCTCTTTTCAAGAATCTCTGACGGGATCCATTGCCCGGATGGCGTGCCTCCAACAGCGCCGACGATCAATCCGATGGGCACACCGAGATCACGATGAAGTCTTTCACCAAAAGCAAAAAGGATGGCTGATGCTTTGGGCACATTCTCCGCGGTGGCTTCCTCCCACTTTGGCTTCGGGCCGCCATTCATGAGTCTGATTGATGGGTAGGGAGCTTTGGTGACCAACTCCGCCAGTGTCGGGTCGTTCTTTGCGTAACTGGCAACACGGCCCGCCATGTTGGATTGCCCGGATCCCACCCAAACATCGCCGACGAGGGCGTTCTGGATTTCGATTTCTTTGCCGTCGCCCGTAATCTTCATGACGCGACCTTCGCTGGAGGCATCCAAAGGTTTTAAAACGGCGCGCCATTTTCCTTCGGCATCGGCTTTGGTGGAAACGGTCTGCCCGGCGAATGCGACGGAGACTTCCGAGTTGGGGGCGGCGGTTCCCCAGACGGGAACGTCCAGGTCCCGTTGCAGGACCATGTGATCACTGAAGTGTGAAGCGGGCTCGAGTGCGGCTGCCGACAGGGAGAACAACGCCGCAGCGGAGGCGGCCACAAGGAATCTGGATAAACGTTTCATGGTGCGATTTTGCAAAACGCATCCCTGTCGTCAACCGTGGTGACCGGCGCATTCGTGACCTCCAGGTGCGACACCGGGGTTGAATCGGCGGATGGCTTCAGCCTTTCTCCGCCTTCCACTCGTCCCAGGTTTTGCGAATGGATTCGAGTTCCTCCCAGCGGTCATAAAGCCGCTGAACCCGGACGCGCCGGCCTTCGAGATCTTCGGTCATGGCGGCTGCCTGGCAGGCGTTTTCTTTGTAAAATTCAGGATCGTTGAGCATTGTTTCGGCCTCGGTGACGGCTTCCTCTGCATCCAGAATCTTCTCTTCGATCTCTTCCAATTCCTTTTCCTCTTTCCACTTCAATTTAGGCGGTGCATCTGCCTTGGCCGGGGAAGCCGTCCGCTTTTTAGGAGCCGCGGCGGTTTTATTGGCAGCAGACATCGCCTCCAATTGGCGGCGCTTCTCGCGGTAGTAGGAGTAATTGCCCACATAAACGCCGACGTTGCCCGGCTCCTCAAATATGATGACGCGATCGCAAACTCTGTCGAGAAAGTAGCGGTCGTGGCTGACGACAAGTGATGTGCCGGAGAAGTTGATGAGCGCTTCTTCCAGAACGCGCAGACTTTGCAGATCAAGATCATTGGTGGGCTCATCGAGTACGAGGAAATTCCCGCCCCGTTTCAGGATCTTTGCCAGAAGCACACGGTTCTTCTCGCCACCGGAGAGGCTCCCGATCCGGTCTTTGATCCTGTCATCCACGAAGAGGAAACGTTTCAAATAAGCCCGCACGGATATGGACTCCGAACCGAACTTCATGAATTCTTTTCCTTCAGATACTTCCTCGAAGACGGATTTATCCTCATCGAGTTCCAAGCGGGTCTGGTCTGCGTAATTGAATTCGGTCTTCACCCCGATTTTCACAGTGCCCTCGGTCGGCTCAAGGTCTCCCATGATGGTTCTCAACAGGGTGGTTTTTCCCGCGCCGTTAGGGCCGACCACTCCAACGCATTCACCGGCTTCGAACTCCACATCGAGGCCAAGAAAGAGGGGTTTCTTTTCGATGAAGTGGGAAACGGAGCTCAAGTTCACCACGACATTCCCCAGCTTGGGAGCAGGCGGCACCACCAGTTCCATGTCGAGTTCCTGAGTGGGGGCCTTTTCCGCTTTTACGGCATAGAAATTATCCAGTCGGCTCCTTTGTTTGGTACCCCGGGCTTTAACCCCTGCACGGACCCAGTTGATTTCCCGACGAAGAAAGCTTTGTCGTTTTCCCTCGGCTGCCATGTCAGCCTCGATCCGCTCCTGCTTTGCGACAAGATAGTCGGAATAGTTCCCGTCATGTGAGAAGAATTTTCCATCAGCCAGCTCGACGATGCGAGTCGCGATTCGATCGAGGAAATAGCGATCGTGGGTCACAAAAAAACAGGCGCCGTTCAGGGTGGCAAGATAACTTTCCAGCCACTCGATGGCATCGGCATCAAGGTGGTTGGTCGGCTCATCGAGAATCAGGAGATCCGGCTGGGCCACAAGGGCACGCGCCAGACCCACTCGGCGTTTTTCTCCACCGGAAAGATGACGCACAACGCGGTCGGCCGGCGGGGTATCCAACTTGCGCATCAAAGTTTCAATCCGTGAATCAAGATTCCAGCCATCGGCATGGTCGATGATTGTCTGAACGCGATCATCCCCGGCTTCAAATTTCGCCAAAGCATCAATCAATTCCTCCGCTCCGGCACGGATATTATCTAAAACAGAAGCGTCGTCATCGAGTTGGAATTCCTGTGGGAGATATCCGACCACAAGTCCACGCGACCTCGATACATGACCGTCATCAGCGTTTTCATCTCCGGCCACGATCCGCAGAAAGGAGGATTTCCCGCAGCCATTGCGGCCCACCAGACCGATTTTGTCCCCCGCATGGATAGCCAGGGTGGCGTCATCAAGAATCAATTGATTCCCGAATGACAGCTTCAGCTGAGTGGCAGAAAGAATTGGCTCGGCGGCGGTGGCGGCAGACATAGGCGCGAAACATTCATCGTTCGCGGCAAAGGTCAATCGCCGGTCGCGGTGCTTTGCAGTCGGATTGCCCAAGCTTTCGCTGAATTTTCACCGCCATTTCATACGCATTTCACATTGAGCAGGCAATCTCTGCTCATGACACATCAACAGCCCATTCCTTTTCAGAAACGAAGCAACCTCTTTATGTCACCAATTATCACCCGCGGAGTGGTGATGTTGAACGCCACAACCGACCAGATCGAGATTGAATACTGGCGTTCCCTGAGATTTGCCCCCTTCCTCCGGCTTCCCTCCACGGTGGTGAAGATTCCGATCGGATCAGTCAGCGGAGCGGAGTTGAAATGCCGCTGGTTTCCGATAGTTCGCCAGCGGTTACGGCTCTTTACACAGAACACGTCGATTCTCCGCAGACTGGGGATTGGGAATCTTGACCTCAATTTTCCGGCTGAATACCGTCCCGCAGCCCGGATGTTTGCCACGGAGCTTAACTTTCGGTCGGCTCTGATGTCGTTGAATTGAGTCGTGACGGTGTCTGGTCGCTGTCTTTCCCTGAAATTTTTCTGAAATTCTAATATTAACCGGACCGTTCCGTTTCACCTCATTGTCATAGTTTTGTAAAAAAAGTATCAGTAAAAAGCCGCTTTTTTAAAATAACGACCTGTAGTATTATATTGTCCGTTGCGGCGGGCTTTGATAATCACTACAATAGCAACTGAGGTATGAGCGAAGGCACTTTCCAACATCAACAACGAGGAGCAAACACCGGAACAATCGCACTGGTGGTTGCCGGTATTCTGCTTTTTGTCGTCTGTGGAATGGCCTACAAGGATTACATTGAGTCCAAAATGGAGAAGGAGTGGGCGGAGCGTGAGCAGCGCGGCGGATATCCTCAGCAATTCCAGGGAAATCAGAACGGACAGTATCAGGGCCAACAATTTCAGCCTCAGCAGCAGCAACAGCAAGGGTATCAGCAACAGGGGCCACAAGGCGGGGGGCCGAACAACAACGGCAACAACCCGGTTTATCAGCCGCCGGTTCCGCCGCAAACAGCGCAAAATCAGAATCAAACTCAACAAAACCCCACGCCTCCTGCAGCCGTCCCGGCCACTGAGCCGTTCAATGTCTTTGATGCCGCGCCTGACAAAGTAGTCCCTAATACTCCTGATCCTGAGTTGGAAAAGCGCCGCCGCGAGTTGGAACAACGCAAGCAGGAACGGCTCATTGCCGAGACAAAGATGCGCCAACTGGAAAACGGCGGTTCTTTCACTCCGTCAGTCGCTCCACCGCCATCTCTCGACACTGCCGAGAACGTTCTGGCAGGGAATTCGGTGACTCAAATCGCAGGTGGTGATCCCGGCAACGTCGTCGCAAGCGGCAGTGTTCCATTTGGCCCTGATGTTATCGGCAATCTGGGGATTGACCCGGAGCTGAAGGAGAAAATGGGCGCAGAAAACTACAAGTTACTCAAAAAGGAGATCGAGGACCAAAAAGCTGCGATCGAACGTGTTCAAAACACTCCCGCAGTGGCCCAGGTGAAACACTACGACTCCCGGTGGAACTTTGTGGAGCTAGACGGGGGATTGGATCGCAACATCAGAATGGGCCAACGTCTGACTATCCGTCGTGGATCAAAAATTCTGGGTGTGATTGAGATCACCGAAATCGAGCAGGATTGGTGTGGAGGTGAGTTGAAGTCCTTGAATAAAGGGCGCGACGATCTCATGCAGCCTCAAGCGGGTGATGATGCGATCCCGAAAGACCTTTTTTGACAAACGGGGTGCTCTTCCCTATCGGTGTCGGAGAAACTGAAATTCATGATTCTCTCTGACGCCGAAATTCTCACTGCCATCGAAAACGGTAACATCGTGGTCGATCCCTATGACCGCGAATGTCTGGGCACCAACAGCTACGATGTCCACCTTTCCAAACATCTGGCCACCTACTCGAACCGGGTGCTCGATGCGAAGCAGCACAACCAGATCGAGCATTTCGAGATTCCGGAAGAAGGATTTGTCCTTGAGCCGCAGATCAACTATTTAGGGTCCACGATCGAATACACTGAAACGCATCACACAGTGCCATTCCTTGAAGGAAAAAGCAGTGTGGGCCGTCTGGGGATTGACATTCATGCCACCGCCGGGAAAGGCGATGTCGGGTTCTGCAATCACTGGACACTTGAGATCTCGGTAAAACAGCCGGTCCGTGTATACGAAGGCATGCCGATCGGGCAATTGATCTATTTCAGAGTCGAAGGCGAAGTTCTGACGCCTTACAGCACCAAGAAGTCCGCGAAATACAACGACCGCACGCCGCTCCCGGTTGAGTCGATGATGTGGAAGAACAAATTCTAGTGGTTTTACGCGATCAGTTCGGGGATCACATTGCCACCGAATTGAGATAGCTGCTTGTGACGGCCTGCGTGATAATAGGTCAATTTGTTGTCATCAAGCCCCAACAGATGGAGGAGAGTGACGTGGACATCCCGAATGTGGTGGACACAGTCCACCGCTTCGGCACCGATTTCATCCGTAGCACCAATGGCGTGACCTGCTTTTGTTCCCCCACCGGCAAACCACATCGTCATCGCCTTGGCATTGTGATCGCGCCCGTAGCTCTGACCGCCGCCGCGTAATCCGTTGTCGGGGGTGCGACCGAATTCACCACACCAAACCACCAGGGTCTCATCGAGCATTCCCCGTTCCTTGAGATCGTTTAGCAAAGCTGCAATTGGCTTGTCGACCGATTGGATGAGTGAGCCATGCGCACGCTGAATGTAATCGTGCGAATCCCAGTTTCCGGCGTATGCCTGCACAAAACGCACTCCCTTTTCAACCAGTCGTCGGGCGAGAAGACATTTTCGACCAAACGCATCGGTCTTCGCCTCCCCGATTCCGTAGGCTTCCAGCGTGGACTTTTTCTCGCTGTCTATATCAATCACATCCGGCACCTCCGCCTGCATCCGGAAAGCAAGCTCGTAGCTCGACATCCGGGCCTCAAGCTCACTGCGGCCGGGACGATTAGCGAGGTGTTTCCGATTTAACGTCCCGAGTAGATCCAGATTAGCACGCTGCGTGTCAGAAGACACACCTTGAGGCGGGTCGAGATCAAGAATCGGGCTGCCTTTCGGTCGCAGCGGAGTGCCCTGAAAATCAGCTGGCAGGAATCCATTGGACCAATTGCCGGCGCCTCCCTGAGGATAACTGGTGCGCGGAAGTACTACGAATCCGGGCAGGTTGTCATTTTCAGATCCCAGACCATAGGTCACCCATGATCCGACCGCCGGATCACCTCCAAATCGATTTCCGGTGTTCATCTGAAAACAGGCGGTGGGATGGTTCACGGACTCAACCTGTGCTCCGCGATAAAAACACATTTCGTCAGCCATCTTCTGAAGATGTATCCACTCGGCACTCATATCCGCGCCGCACTTCCCCGCCTTGATGAAATCGAAAGGCGACTTCACAAAATACCGTTGCCCGGATGACATCGCACTCTCCATCTCCCCTCCTCGACTGAACTTTTGCAGATGTCGCTTCGTCAGTTCAGGCTTGGGATCGAACGTATCGATGTGAGACGGCCCGCCTTCCATAAAGAGGAAAATACAGTTTTTAGCTTTGGCGGGATGGTGAATTGATCGAGTCGTCGCGCCCTGAAGCAGCGACGACAGCGCAACCGACCCGAGTCCGGCACCTAAACCATAAAGCGCTTCCCGACGCGTTGGAGTGACAAATTGAGTGAGGTTTTTCATTCGATCAATCCAGATAAGCAAATTCATTCAGGTTAAAGATCACCAGGCAGACTTGCGCCAGTCCTCGAGTCCGTGCATCGACATCACCAAGTTGGAGATCGGGTTGATAATTCGCATAGGCAGGCATGTGCTCAATAAAGTCGTAGGGTTCCCCCGTTTTCTCCGCCATCACTGTGCGCATGATCTGATCGGGATACTCCTTCGATTGATAGGTCTTTCCCTCTTCCCTGGCTGTAGATTCGTTCCAATGCATCAGGCAGGCTCTCACCTCCTCTGAAGTCGGAGCGCGACCCAGTGCCAACTGAAACGCGCGTGTGATCGTAATCCCGCTGTCGTGTCCCTCCTTCACCAGACGGTCTGCAAAGGCAATGGCACGTTCCAGCACTTCTTCAGAATTGAACAATGTTAGAGCCTGAGGCGCCACCGTAGAGGTCTCGCGAAGCTCGCAGGAATTATCCGGTCCTGGCTGATTAAACGTTTCCAGAAACGGATCCCGCAAGCCACGGGTCTTCTCAGAATACATTGTCCTTCGGTTCCGCTGCGACGGCAACGGGTCGGGCTCATAAACGGAAGCTGTTCCCCCCATGATCTGGCGCGGCTGCATCGCAACTTCCAGGTTCACATCAGGCCGGGAAGGAATACCTCCGACCTGCGGATTCAACTCACCACTGGCTGCCAGCATCGTGTCACGCAACTCCTCAGCCGTCAGTCGCCGTGGCAAAAAGGTCGCATAGAGATCAAACTTCGGATCCTGCTTTGTCTGCCGTTCGGCATCGGGATGAACGGTGCTTCGCTGATAAGCCTCCGAAGTGACAAGCAACTCATTCAGTTTCTTCACCGACCACCCGTTTTTCATGAACCAGTCTGCGAGGTAATCCAATAGTTCCAGATGAGTTGGAAGCGCCCCTGTCCCACCAAAGTTGTTGGGATTTCCCGCCAGTCCTTTTCCAAAATGCCACGCCCACACACGGTTCACCATCACCCTCGCGGTCAGTGGGTTCTTTTCATCAACAATCCAATCCGCCAAAGCAAGTCTGCGTTGACCTTTCCCTGCGGGAAACGGATCAACCATCATCTTTCCCAGAGACTCCGCTGCACTTAAAGCCCCCGGGGTGACCGGCTCTCCATATGAATAGGCATCGCCACCATCGAGGATCGCATCTTTTTCAAGCTCACCTTTGTTCCAGGCCCCGCCTTCCGGCATGGTCTGCCGACCTTGAACGTTTTTCTTCGTGATCGTCTTGCCGGTATAAACCGCGAAACCAATCGGCTTTGTCCTATCGAGTTCGGCATTGTGACGAGTCATGTTTTTCTTCATGCGGGCGAAAGACGCCTCATCGCCCGGATCGAGACCGTTGTCCCCGACTTTGGCATCACCACCTTCTTGTTTCTTTTGCTTCTGCATCCGGGTGCCGAGGGCGACCCATTGCTTCCGATACTCGGCCACTTTTGATTTCACCCATTCGTTCGACTGAACAAATCCCGTCTTGTTTTCTCCCTCCACAAACGGCACGTCCCGATCCGCAAACTGAGTCGTCGTGAACACCGCCATCATACGGTAGTAATCCCGCGTCGGCACTGGATCAAATTTGTGATCATGACACTTCGCGCATTGCATCGCATGAGCCAAAAATGCCTGTCCCACAGAATCGGTCACGTCATCCAACCACATCTGACGGGTCTCGCGAAACACGCTCATCCCCGTTTGCTCCCATGGGCCCATGCGAAGAAATCCGGTCGCGATCACCTTCTCCGGATCGGTATCATCTATCTCGTCACCAGCAATCTGTTCACGCACAAACTCATCGTATGGCTTGTCATCATTGAAGGCTCTCACCACATAGTCCCGATACCGCCAGGCATTAGGACGAGTGTAGTCGTTCGCAAATCCCGCCGAATCCGCATATCGAGCCACGTCCAACCACTGCCTCCCGAAATGTTCCCCGTAATGTTTCGACGCCATCAATTGCTTCACGAATTCAGCGACTGCCTTACCGGAATTTTCACCAAAACCTTTTTCAAAAATCTTCACATCACGAGGCAATGGAGGTAATCCAGTCAGACCGAAACTCATTCGCCGGGCCAGTGCGCGGGCAGTAGCTGACGGGGCCGGCTTCAAATCCACCTCTGCCAGTTTTGCTCCAATGAAATGATCTACCGGATGCTTTCCCGTCGGCACCTCAGCAACACTTAGAGGCCGATAAGCCCACAGTTTTTCCGGTTCGTAACGTCGATTCTGCCAATCGTCCGACAGCGCCTTCGAAGTCGTCACCTGCACACCTTCAGCATACTTCCTCTCAATCTCCGCGACTCGCCCATCGTCCGGCCACGGCGCCCCTTCATTGATCCAGTCCCGAATCCACCACGTTTCCTCCTCACTCAACGCTTCTGATTGTTTCGGAGGCATCTCATAATCCTCTTCTGCCCGGGTCGACAGGATATAAAGAAAACTCTTCTCCCCTTTCCCCGGAATCAGCACCTCATCGCCGAAAGTCTCCCCACCTTTGGACATCGCTTCCAGAGTGCGCATGTCGAAATCACCTTTGATCTTTTCCGGCTCATCCCCGTGACAGGCATTGCATTTCTCTGCAAAGAGGGGTCTCAGCTTCAGCGCAAACAGCTTCTCGCCTTCAGTCACATCATCGACAGCGAAGCCACTCGAAGCACAGATCAAAACTGCTATAAATCCAATCCATCTCATATCAAAACAAGTGCTCACAATTCATCAAGGTTTTCCGACTTCGTAAATCGCACGAATCTCCTCAGCCGACAGTGCCGCGTCATACAAAGCAAATTCATCAATGCGGCCATTGAGGGTTCGTAGCTGTGCTTTTGGCCAGATGGGCTCGGTCCAGTTCCCTAAATCCGCTCCACCAATCCTGAATTTTCTGAGCGGCTTTTTGCGATTTGTGCCCCCACTCATTCCGATCGACTCCCCATTGATATAATGAATAACCTCCTGCGATTGCGTTTTAACTGTTGTCGCCAAATGAAACCATTGGCCGCTCATTTCCGGATTCCAGAAAGCCTCCGAATAAAAACGCCGGTTATTTCGTTCAAGGTCTTCCACACCGAACGGGCTGCTGGCGAAATGAAGCTTGCCCACCCCCGATATCTGCCAGTGAAACTCTTCAGGGTCATAGTAATCCGTGAGGAACAACGAGCTCAAATGACGGTCCAGAGCATCAATTCGAACCCAGGCATATAACGTCAGGTTCTCAAACTCACCTGGAATCTGAAACCTCACCCGATCCCCTTCTCTTCGGAAATCCAGTGCGGTCTTACTTGACCACCGCCCCGTGGCGACCTGCGCCCCCACAATTCCCCCATCCAGTTCCGGGCCGGAACTTTCCGTCGCACGGTTCGGCAGCCGTCTCGACAAATCAGTCAGCCCTTCAAAATCATAGTAAGCAATCAACCGCGTGTCAGCACGCCGTTCCAGACTTGCTGCTCTCCATTTCTCATACCGGTTTTCGTCCAGACTTCCCGCACCGGCGATCACATCAGCAATATCCGGAAAGCTCCCGACCTCTTCGACAGACTGCGAAATCGCCTCTCCGTTTTTCAACAACACCGCGTCACCGCCGTAATAGGATACCGGCTTCTTTCCTTCATTCAGCGCTCGAACTTCCCCATCAAAGACAACCAGATCGGTTCGATTTTTCCCGTCAGCAACCAGCCCGAAGCTCGTCCCCAGATCTTCAATCACAACTTCGCCAGTACGAATCTCAAAACCACGGGCAGCCGGCGGCACATCAGCCTTGATCCGCCCCCGATACAACACCGCCGCTTTCCCCGAGATTAATTCCAGGTCAGCCGGTCCTGACAAACTGATGGAGGCACCTCCATAGAAATCAATTTGAGCCAGGCCTGATTTGAGAGCCAACCGCCCCGGCTCAAGCGCAACTCCCTGTCGAATCTCACGCCCGACCTCTTGCCCTTCCCAGACCGCGCCCGCATCCACAGAAACCACTGCCACTCCACGTGTCGGATCACTGGCAAAGTCAGTCGAAACCTCTTCCCTGGTAAAAAGAATTCCCGTCACGACAGCAAGCATCACCAACGCAGCCGCCAAAGCCCACCCCAGATAGGGTGACTTCGTTACTCTCCCTGATTGCCCCGGAGAGACCCAGCCCACGTCACGCAATCCCGAATCAAGACGGGCAAGCGATGAAAATTCAGCCAGTGCCCCCGGGTCACTCTTCAGTTGGTTTTGCAATTCGCCAAACTCCGACGTGCTCAGCCGCCCATCCAAATACCCCAGTATGAGGTCATGCAAGGACTTGTCGTCCGGCTCACTCATGACAATGGCCTTTCCGTTGATTCGATTCGAGTCTGAATGCAGTGATGAAGTGATTTACGAATCCGGTCGAGCGACTTGTAGAGTGCTGTGGCCGACTTTCCGATTTCCTCTGCCAACTCACGTAACGTCTGATCACCCGCGTAAGCCATGCCGATCAATTTTCGGGATTTCGTCGGCAACGATTTCAAGCATTCAGCCAGCGCGACCCGGTAGCTCTCCCCGCGGCTATCCGTTTCCTCCTCTTCCGCAGCATCAGCCAGCCGCTCCATCAGTTCTTCGTCAAACACATGCCGGTCCCGCGCCATTTTGCGCCGGAATTTCAATACCTCGAACCTCGCAATCACTCGTCCCCACTTCAGAAAGTCAGAATCTGCTTTCTGCCCGTTCTCAGGAGCAAACTCATCCCACTTGCGCCACATCACCAGACTGACCGTCTGCATCACATCGTCAACAGCTCCCCAATCCAACCCCATCGACCTGACAAACGCACGCAAGTGCCGCTCGTTGCCTGCAAAAAGCTGAACAAAGCACTCTTCAGTATTATCGGGCTGGGAGAAATTCGCCATCACCAAGAATACTCCCGCTCAAAGCACAATTGCCCGAAAAAAGCGCAAAAAACTTCTACGATCACTTCTATTTCAATAATCAAACGCGGCTCGCCTTTGATGAGCTTTACACAAAACCAGACCTGAAAACCACAGCTGGCCGTCGGAAGTCCTTTGCACGGGAACTATGCCGTTATGACATCAAACGGAAAAAAGTTCCCCGGATTGAAAGGCATCTGGTAATCGACGTTTGAATAATCCCAGGAAGGCGATCACGAATTGAAGCTCGATCCATTTCTATTCTGCAATGATTACGTCGCTGTATTGCATAAACCCGTTTGCATCGATGATCGAAAAGCAGTAAGCCGGAATACCCGCAGGAATTGAAGCGGTGACGGTGAATCCGTCTTTGCCAACTTGCGCGAGTTCGCGCATGCCGGGTAATTTGGCGTCATCGGGTTTGCTGACGTATTCGCGACTTCTGTGCTTACTATTGGCCTCTTTCGAACGATAAATCACGTAGGCAGTCTTGATGGCTGGCCCTGAACTTTTCACCGCCAATTTTGCTTGCCTGCTTGCTACTTCAAAGTCGGTTTCTCCGATGATCGCAGACGGTTTTTCATGCCCCGCATACTCCGGATTCAAATACGGCCCTTCCGCATTGTTCGCCTGTATCTCGGATTCAAGGGTGGCACCGAGGCGCTCCACCACAGAGCTGTATTCAGGGTTTTCCGCCAGGTTTTTGGCTTCCTCAAGATCGTGGCGCTTTCCATCGTTGTAGAGTTGGTAGAGTTCGTAATCGTTGGTGGCGTATCTCTTGTAGAGTTTGAAATCGCCGCTTCGAATCGACGACTTCATCGCTTCCGTCGAATTATGCGGGAAGTGCCAGAAAAGATGGTCACGCTCGACTCCATCAGAATCGACAACCTGTAGGGACTTCCCTTTGAGAACCGGCGAGATGTCCAGACCGCTGAGCTTTTTCCTGTCTTCTTTGCCAATTGTTGACCGGGTCAACTTCAGAATCGTCGGGAAATAGTCGAGCTGATTGACCAGTCCACCGAAGGTGCTGCCGGGCTCGATTCCAGGGCCGGTGATCACCATCGGCACGCGGACTCCTCCCTCTTCGGCGTGCTTTTTGCCATACTTGAGCGGGGCATTGTCGGAGAGAACTTCTTTCGCTTTGAATTCCGCACCGCCATTGTCCGAGGTGAAAAACAGGTAGGTCGTTTCGATCAACTTCTGCCCCGGATTTCTCGGGTCATCGGTGTTTTCGAGGAAGTCCACGATTCGGCCGAGGCTCCAGTCAACGCTGGTGACCATCGAAGCGAAGTACGGGTTCTGCTGACCGGGTAGCGACATCGCTCCCGGTTTCGGAGGGAACGGCTGGCCAAATTTGTCGCAATAATATTCGAGTAATTCGCCGTTTCGCGTCAGCATCGGCCAATGCACCATCCAATGGCAGAGATGAAGAAAAAACGGCTCGTCTTCGCTGTCCGCCATAAACTGGATCGCTGAATCGGTCACCTCATCGTAAGGGTAAGACATTCCTTCCGGCTTCTTCTCACTGAGAGGCGGATACTTTTCTTTGCTCAGCGGGTATTTTTTATCGTCGGCAGTGGCGAACCCTTTCGTCCGGTCATCCATACCGCGATGAATCCCGCGCTCCTGGTTGACGACGTCAAAGCCATAGCTGGCAGCGTCGAGGCCGACATGCCATTTCCCTGAATGGCCGGTTCGATAGCCATTTGCCTTCATCGCATCCGCTATCGTCAGGAGCTTCAGATCGAGGGGGCTTTGAAGATACGGCGCAACAACCGGCTGATCCTTCGGAGCTTTCTTCAACACGCCGAGGTCAACGTGAGTCATCCCGATCTTGGCGGGGTGTTGCCCGGTAAGAATTCCAGCCCGCGAAGGCGAACAGGTCGGAGCGGGTGAATACCCCTGAGTGATGTTCATACCCGACTTGGCGAGCTTGATGATGTTCGGTGTTTCGTAAGGGCATGGGTCATCCAGGTCATTGAGTTGCACATCCTGCCAACCAAGGTCATCCACATAAAAGATGATAATATTGGGCTTCTCCGATGCGGCGGCTGTCATCGCAAGTAGGAGGAGACAACATGTCAGGACAATACGGTTGAGGATTCTCATTTTAAATCTGAATTGGGTTGCCGGAGGGGAATGGCTTATGAACGATTTTACGCCGAATTCGTAAATCCGTCTACGCAATGACGGTTACTCACTCCTCGAAGAGCCCCTTTGGCGTGCACTCTCATCACAGCATCGCTGCGAGATCAATCACTCCAACCTGATGCGTCACTACATGGATCCCAAGGTCTTTGGGTGACCTATTGCGCCAGTATGTTCTTATGGCTTCTCTTCGCGGGAAAGACGGAGTGTAACAATTTTCGCTCAAATCGATTATTGAACAACGGACTGCTTTTTTACCTTCTTTTTCTTCTTCGTCTTTTTCGATTTCGGTTTATCGACCGATGCGGGATCGTAAACCGGGTCGCCCAATTCTTTCATGAAGGCCTTCAGATCGGTTGCCATTTGATTGACTCGCTGCTGATTCTCCGGGTTCTGCGCGAGGTTGTTCGTTTCATAGAAATCCTTACCGATTTGATACAGTTCATATTCCTCCGGGTGGATGACGTGCTCCACTTTCGCAGCGACTTCAGGATCGGATTCGGCGAGAGCGTTCCATTCCGTCCAGGGACGGGAGAAAAACTTACCTTTGGAGGTGAAGTTACTGAAGATGTGCTCATTGCCTGCTTCCGGGCTCCAGACCAGTTTCCAGTCATCTCGAATCAGGGCCCGTTGCCAGGTTGGATGAACATTGTATAGATAAACAAAATCGCGGTGTTGATCACTGCTTCCGCCGAACAAAGGGCGCATACTGAATCCATCCAGGCCCGGATCATCGCCACCGCCCAGATCGACTAGAGTCGGGACGATGTCGCAATATTGGCCAAGAGCCATGGTCCGGCGGGCTTTGATCTTTTCCGGCCAGCGCATGATGCACAGACTGCGATTGCCATGATCATAGACGCTCCACTTGGCGCGCGGCATCGCGATCCCCTGTTCGCTGAGGAAGATCACCACGGTATTGTCGGCAACCTCCATCTCCTGCAACAGGCCGAGAGCGGCTCCCACCTGGCGGTCGAGCTCTTCCACCTCTGCTGCGTGGCGAGCCAGTGCTTCGCGAGCGGACGGCGTATCGACCCAGTGACCCGGCAGATCGAGAGTGGGTTGATCAAAGTTGTCCACATCTCCGAGGTCCCAGGGGTGATGCGCGTGTATCGAACCAATCACCGCACAAAATGAGCGATTGTTGGAGTGGGCGCCTTCGATGAAGTCTTTCAGACCATCGACGGAATATTCCGCGATCGAGCTGTTAGCCCCCTCAGGGAAACCGCTGATTTTCTGGAACTTTCCACCCTTGTTGAAATGCGATTTGCCTGACAGCCCCACATCATAACCAAGAGGCTTCAGGTGATCGACGATACTTTTGACACCCTCTTTGGGAATGGATTTGGCATTCGCAAGTTTGCCGTTGTTCACCGGAAAGAGCCCGGTGTAGAGTTCCGCCCGAATCGGCGCGCACTGAGCCACCGTCCCGTAGAATCGATCAAAGACGAGTCCCTCCCCTGCCAGCTTGTCAATGTTCGGAGTGCGAGCGTATTCAGAGCCGGTGCAACCAAAGGCATCGTAGCCAACATCATCTCCAATGATGATCAGGAAATTCGGTTTTGCTTCCTCTGCCCGGGCAGGCAGGTGAAGGAAGAGGGTGAACAGAACGATATTCAAAAGGACGGACTTCGCTGGTTTCAAAAACACCGCCCAAATTTGTTTTTTCTGCATGTGCGCTTTCATCGTTTCGGATTGATATAATCTTTGTTTTCGAATTTTTTCCCGGACCTACCTGTCCACACGCTTGCGTCGGTGTCGCCGTATGATTCGCGCGTCTTCTGGAAAAGTCCCTGCAATTCCTTGAACTTCACTGCATATTCGGGATCGCTGGCAAGATTTGTCATTTCCTGTGGATCCTTCTTCAGATCGAAAAGCTCCCAGCGACTGGTCTCCTCCGCTTTGTTTCGTGGATTATCAAAGTAGAGCAACTTGAAGTCGGCAGTGCGGATCGCGCTGTGGGCTGCGACTCCATGCCCGCGGTCCACGTAGCGATAGTAGAGGGTGTCCCGCCAGTCGACAGGTGCAGCGCCTTCCCCCTGTAGCAAAGGCATGAGACTGACTCCGTCGACTTCCCAGTCGGGCTCATATCCAGCGGCGGCGAGAAATGTAGGTGCGTAATCGATATTCTGCACCATAGCAGGAGAGCGTGCACCGGCCTTCACTTTACCCGGCCATCGCACGATTAGCGGCATACGCATCGAAATCTCGTAGGCCCAGCGTTTGTCGAACCAACCATTTTCGCCGAGGTAAAATCCCTGGTCGGAGTTGAGGACAACGATGGTGTTTTCGGCCAGCCCAAGCGAATCGAGCTGATCGAGAATGCGACCAACGTTGCGGTCGACTCCAGCGACACAGCGCAGGTAGTTCTTCATGTAACGTTGGTATTTCCACCGCACCAATTCCTTCCCTGTGGGAGGGTTTGCTTTGAAGGCAGCGTTCTCTTCCTCGAAGGCCGCGATGTAGGCTTCGCGCTGCTCCGGGCTCAATCGACGGAGGACGCCGAGTGATTCTTTCTCAGTCTCGAACAGCATCAGGTCGCTCGGCATACGCATGTGCTCGTCAATTCCCATCCTATGGTTGGCAGCAGCCACGCGGGTCGCGTAGTCGTCGAAGAGATTCGGCGGCTCGGGGAATGTGATGTCGCGATAGAGTTCCAGATCCTTGAGGCTCGGCTTCCAGTTCCGGTGAGGCGCCTTGTACTGCACGAGGAGAGCAAAGGGCTTCGATTGGTCGCGACTATCCAGCCAATTCAGCGAGAGATCAGTCACCACATCCGTCGAGTGGCCTTCGATGATCCGACTCCCTTCGGGGCCAAACAACTCAGGATTGTAATAGTTCCCCTGATCGCTGAAAACCTCCCAATCGTCGAAACCGTTCGGCTTGGTTTTCAAATGCCACTTGCCGAAGATCGCCGTTTTGTAGCCCTTCTCGTGGAGCAGCTTAGGCCAGGTCGGCTGGTTCGGATCCAGCGCGCCGCTAAGCCTCACGACTCCGTTGTTGTGACTGTGCAATCCGGTCAGAACGGTCGCGCGGGATGGCGTGCAGATGCTGTTAGCACAGAAGCTGTTTTCGAAGAGCATGCCTTCTTTGGCCAGGCGGTCGATATTCGGGGTTGGCGGAAGCTCCACACCTTCCTTGTAGGCGGAGATTGATTGAGCCGTCAGATCATCACTGAAGATAAAGACAATGTTAGGACGCGTGTTTTCCGCCTGAGCGATTTGGCTCGCCAGAAAAATGGCGAGCATTGTGAGCAGTATATAATTTCGATGCATGGCTTTTGGGAGTTTCACAGTATTCATTTCAGGCCGGTTCCTATTTTTTGGAAAGTTTGCTTCGATTAGCAATCGTTACTTCAACGCTTTTTTCTTCGGGCGTTCCTTGCGCTTCTGCGCAGCGCGTTCTGCCCTTAATTTGGCGAGTTCCGCGTGTCCAATGCTCGGGTCCCAGGCTTCTTTACCGGGATTTCCCACACTCAGGAGAGCTTTGTCTCCGTAGAATTTTTGCTTCTCTTCGAGAGCGGTCATCAGCGTCTTGATGCGTTCCGAATGCTCAGGTTGACCTGAGAGATTGTTCATCTCGTGCGGATCGTTTTGCAGGTCGAAAAGCTGCGTTTTGTTGATCAGCGGGTATCGGATCAGCTTCCAGCGGGCGTCACGGATGGCTCGCTGGTTTTTCTTGAAGCCGGTAAACAGATAGTCGCGCACTTTCCCGGACTTGCCGGTAATCACAGGAGCAAGGCTCTTCGCATCGAGTTCTTCCGGGATCTCAGTGCCGGTCAACTCGCAAAGCGTGGGGTAAATATCCATCAGGTAAGCGAGGGCTTTGCTTTCGCCTTTGGGAATACCGGGACCGGCGAAGATCACAAACGAATGCATACCGCCGAACTCGTAGAGGTTCTGTTTGCCCATCAAACCGTGATCGCCGTTCGAATAGCCGTTGTCACTGGAGACAACGAAAATCGTGTTCTCATACTGCCCGGCTTGTTTCAAGGCATCGATCACCCGACCAGCTTCCGTATCCCAAAAAGTAGTGGACGCGTAATACCTGGCCAGCTTGGCTTGAAGCGCCTCTTTCGTGCGGGGCCACCCCAACGTCCTGTATTCATCGGCCTCAACCATCGCGCCGTTGTCGAACGGATGATAGGGAAGAAAGCTGACCGGCATCGGAATGTCGGCAGGATCATACATGGCGTAGTAGTCGTCCGGCGCATATTGCGGGTCGTGAGGTTCGTGGCCGGCCATGTAGAGAAAGAGAGGGTTCTCTCCCCCGGCATTTTTTTGAATGAAATTGATCAGGTTATCCGCAATGCCGTCGGCATGTCCGCCGTATTCGTTTTCGTCAAAGACCTCATCACCATTCTTCGGTTTGCCTGCCCGCATGGAATAGTAGCCTGCCTTCCGGAACGTATCCGCCAAAGTCGGGATAGTGTCATTGGTCCGGAACTGGGGGCGTAAATAACTGACCCCTCTCAGGATCATCTGGCGGCTTGGAAAACACACCGCAGACGCATTGGAGCCCTGGACATATGTATTACGGAAGATGTGCCCTTCTTTGCAAACCTCGTCGAGGTTCGGCGTCTTGACGATGGGATGCCCGAGAACACCCAGGCAGTCCGCTCTCAGATCATCGGCCAATAGAATGCAAATGTTAGGCTTACTCTTCGATGTGCTTTCTTCTGCGCCAATCAATCGACCGAATGGGGCCAACACGACCAGCACTGACATCAATGCGACGAACAAATGACGTGTCCCGGTCCACGCACCGGACGTAAAAGCGGAGCTGCTTACACAGGTATTCATAATGTCTTTTTCAAAGGGAATGATTCGACAGGGTTGGTTCATCGATCGAATAGGGTTTGATCGGGATCAGGGAACATCGGAAAGCGGCTTCACCGCGAGTCCATACATCGCCACCGGTCCTTGGTCGTCACGATCACGTGGAGGGCCGAGTTTCACGACGCCCGAAGACACTTCGCGCTTCCAGACGTTGACGGTGAGATACGGGCCGTCATCCTTGATGATGACTCCGGGTTCATCGGCCACGAGAGGATTCCAGGGACCGACGCGAAGTTGAGTCCCGGTGTTCGTAAAATCCCTCTTGAGCCAGACCGGGGATTCGGCGCGGGTATCCTGAAAGACAAAAACGACAGCTGGTTCCGAGATTTCGAGATTCAATTTAAAATAAAGTCGGCGACGAAACTGGTGATAGGTGCGGATCTGGTCGGCTCCCACAAGCCATTCCGGAAAGGTTTCGCCTGCGACCGCGTGCCATCTCGGATTCGGCTTATCCGTGTAAGCCAGGGCGCCGTCCCTCATTCCGTTTTCAACAATTCCATAAAAGGGGTGTAGCTCACCGTCCCCGAGGTTGTCACGAACACGGGTCACTAAACCTTTCGGAGAATGCGAAGAAATCCCGGCGGCCTGAGCCGCAAGCGCGACCTGATCCCAGCGGCGCAATCCGGCGAGAACGGAAAATCTTGCTGCCTGCCCTTCATTGAGAAGAATCGTCTTCGACGTTTGGTCTTTGCCGTTGCCGCGCGGACGGACTTCGACTTGTCCTGTGAAAACAGCGACCCGGCTTTCCCCATCCGGATCCACTTCGATCCCGAATTCCGTTCCCAGGTCGATCACGTCACCGGCATCCGTATAGACCGTGAACCCTTTGCCGCGTTCCCCCACGTTCGCATTGAGCCGCCCTGATTTGAGCCGGAGATGCATTGCATCGATCAACTCCCCTTCGAGCGGACCGGTCATTTCGAGATGAACCCCGGAGGCCAGTTGGAGTTCCAACCGACCTGATTCGAGAGCGATCAGTCCAGTCGCAAAAGGTGAACCCACGCTGAGCATTTCATCGCGATTCGATAGTCGGACATTTTCAGCGACGATTACCTCGGCAATGACAGGAGAAGTTGACGCATCACGGAAAAACCAAAACGCACCTGCCAGTCCGAAAACGATCACCGCCACCGCAGCCAATGTCGGCAGAAAACTGCGCCGGGATTGCCGCACAACCGACGCTGTCTCCGCCGCTTCCCGGTTTTCAAAAACATGGACAGCTTCGCGCAGTTGCTGATCGCAAATCGAAGCCTCAACCAGCTGATCAAGATTTTCAGGATTCTCGCGGAGCCAGTTTTCGAGGCGCTCCTGCCCGGCCACATCGAGTTCACCATCAAGCCATCCGGCGATGAGTGCACTTGGATCCCCATTCATAACGAACCTCCTTCCAGCCTGAGTTCCCGCTCGACGCATCGACGGAGTTGCTCGCGGGTTCGCTGTAAAGTGACCCGGACATTTCCTGCGGTCAGGCCAAGCGCTTGAGAAATATCACCGGAATTATATTCCTCAAAATAGCGCAGACGAATCACTTTCCTGAGGCGTTTGGGCAGCTTGGCGAGACAGGTTTGCAGCGCCTCCGCCTCGTCGGAATGCTGCGGGGCCAACTCCGCCCACTTTTCCGTGTATCGGTCGAGTAAGTCCGAATCAAACATCACCCGGCTCCGCGCCTCATCTCGGCGATGTCCGAGCAGTTCGAACTTTGCCACTCCCATTGCCCAGGGAAGAAACGGCTGATCGCGATCATAATCGTCAAACTTGCGCAGCAGCACCAGCGCCGTGGACTGCAACAGATCTTTCACCGTCGCAGAGTCACGAACGAGCGACAGCAGGTAGTGAGAAACCGTCGGCTGCGCCTCGGTCCATAAACGGGTAAATGTCTCCTGATCTTCTTCTGACAACATGGGTTTGTTACTTCTCTCCGTGGGACGGGGAGAGTGTAACAAGTTTCTGAAAGAAAATCGATTTCGTCAGAATTGGAAAAGATGATGCTCCTCCAAATCTCACGGGACCTATTCGTGTCTCGTCAGGATTTTCTCAAGGCGGTCGCGGAGTGGGCCGAGCATCTGGTGATCCGTTACCGCCAGATTCTTCCACTCATGTGGATCGTTCTCGTGATCGTAAAGTTCCTCGCTGCCGTCGACGTAACGGATGTAGCGCCAGCGCTCAGTGCGCAGCGCGTGGTGATCGCTGAAGGTGATCAATGCAGGGTGGTCCCATTCGGCCTTCGGATTATCTAACAGTGGTCGCAGGGAAACGCCTTCGAGTGGGTGCGGCGGCTCGATGTCAACAAGGTCGAGCACCGTGGGGTAAAGGCTCAGCAATTCGACCGGTTTGTCGCAGCGTCCTCCGGGCTCAATGCCCGGCCCCACGACGATGAAAGGAACGCGGGTCGTCTGTTCCCAGAGCGCCGCTTTACCCCAATGTTGCTTCTCGCCCAGATGCCATCCGTGATCGGAAAAGAGAAACAACCAGGTATTGTCGGCGTGCGGGCTTTTGCGGAGAGCTTCGACGACACGCCCGACTTCGGCATCGACGGAAGCGATCGACGCGAGGTAGGCACGAATGATCGCCCGCCAGTATTTGTGCTCCGTCACCCATTCATGATTCCAAAGCCCCGGGGCCTCGATATCCTGTTCGCGACGTGGCTTATTTCCGAAATAGGGCAGGTCATCATTGTCATTCGCCAGCAGTGGCGGCAGCTCCATTTCTTCGCCGGGAAACAGATCGAACCATTTTTGTTCCGCGTAGAGCGGCGTGTGGGGCCGGTAGAAACCGCACCCGAGAAAGAACGGACGATCATGCGTGTCGCCGAGCCGGGCAATGACGCGGTCTGCAATTTCCCCGTCGAATGACGCCGCCACAGGATCGGACGTATTCAGTCCCACCCTCAATTCCGGATCCGACGGAGGCACTCCCCAGTCGGACAGTCGATCTCCGTCCCGATAGCGAAGCAGGGTTTTCAGAAACGGCCCGTAGTGGTAGCGGCGAAACTGCTGCCAGTCGGGCCAGGCGCGGTTGCGGTGACCGGAATGGAACAGCTTCCCGAAACCCGAGGTCAGGTATCCGGCATCGCCAAGCGCGCGGGGAAGACTGACGACATTGCGGTACTCAGGATTATCCCGAAACCACCCCGAAGGATTCGTGGTGATGCCCGTTGTCGTCGGCCTCAGCCCCGTCCACAGCGAACTGCGCGACGGATTGCAAACAGGGGAGTTGCAGTGAGCATTCGTGAAAAGCAGACCGGATTCGGCGAGCGCATCGATGTTCGGCGTGAGCGCATTCGGATGCCCTCCGAGACAGCCCACGTAGTCGTTCAGGTCATCGATGACGATGAAAAGAACGTTGGGCTTCGGCGGCTCCTCCGCCTTACTTTTAGCAACGACGAGAGCAAAAAGGAAGGCAAAGATCAACAGGCGGAACGTCATGGAAGCGGGCTTTTCGCTATGTTACTTCGGAGGATTTATATCTTCAACCATCGCAATGGGCATCGCTCTGAGCTCGCAGAGCGCGAGGAAAACCGGGGCATGAATGACCACTTTAAAAAGTGAGCGGAATGACGGCAATCCCGCATCGTTCATCAATCTTCCGTTACTTTTACTTCCTGAAGTATCACCCGGGACGCCTTGATCTGCGCCAGTTTTGATCCGGGCAACGGTTGAATTTTCGACTTGGTGGCACCGTCTTCCATATCCTTGCCCCAAAACAAATGAGTGTTCCCCAATTCATTTCCGGCAATGTCGAAAAACGACACGGTGACCTTTCCACCAGTCGATGCATAGCTTTCTCCTTTGCAGAAAAAAGAGTATCTCGTTTCTTCATCGACCGCGAACATTGAGCTGCCAGCCCCGTATCCACATTTCAAGACAGTAGTTCCATCCGGACGGAGGTAGAGACGCCCTTCGGTGTCAGGATTCCATCCGCTGAGATTCAGGGGACCGTAACGAAAATCGGGATTGCAATTCACGGAGTCCTCGGCTGTTTCAGATTCCAAGACCAATTTTTTGAGCTTCAATCCACGATTCTTTGGCCCCAGGGTTAATCGCAATGTTTCAGCCTGAGGCGGTGCGTAAAATACGGTCACGTATTTCTGCATCTCCCTGGAAACGAAGTGTATTGAATCGACTCGACGGGGAATTCTTCCGTAGATGAGAAACGTGGCTTCATTTCCTTCGCTGTCGAAAAATTCCAGTTCACACCGGGCAAAACCCCGCCCCCGGTTTGCTGCGATAATCTCCGGTATTCGATCATTGGCCTCAATCGTGTCGGCACTATCGACTGCACCGATGATGCTTAGTTTGTATTTCCTGAGAGAGGCCACCGGAACGGGTTTCATTTTTTGATCACCCGTCTTCGCATCGAAACTTAGATAACCGGACTTTTCGCCGTCTTTTTCGAAGGTAAGTCCCTCACCGGGGGATTCGAACTGATCAAGGCTGGCATCGTTTTCGAAAGAAATATCGAGAATCGGATCCGCCTTCAACGTGGTCGCTGTCAGCAGGATGGCGATGGTGCCAAAGAATAAAGTTTGTTTCATGAAATCTGGAAGGTGATCGTGTTTTTTACTCACCGAGTTTCAGCGGGCTTCGCAGTAACTCGTGATCGTTGAATATCCCTCGGCCGTTGTAGCTGCTCTCTTCACGATCGGGTGAATCAGGATTCACCACCCGGCAAAATTTGCCATCGATGTCCGCCTCCAGGGGACTCACATTCAGCTCGTGAAACGGCACCGACAGCAGAACCGACCAGCGCCCCTCGTCCGTGATAAAATGAGCCTTCGACTCGCTGGACCAGCGCTTGGCGGTGTCCCAGTTCTTCAGCAGATAGGTCCCGCCGTCAGCACCAAGGGCGAGATAAAAGGTATCGCGACCGCTTCGAAGAATGATTTCCACGCGATCACCCGCGGGAAAAAGACGGGTCGAATCCGGCGGACTCCCGTTGAGTTTCTGCTCGGTAAAGGCATCAACCTTCACGTAGAGATGATCCTTATCCCTCATCATCGCAATCTTTGTGTCATGCTTGATTTCAGCGTCTTCTGAAAGCGGTTCCCAATTGGGGATCAATGTAAAATCACCGATCTGGTGAGCTTTGTGCCAATGGGGAGAATCGTATTGACTCCATTGTTCCGTTGCTTCAGGCACCAGCGGAACGGGAAGGCGATTCAGTTCACCGGCGAATTGATCGAATTGTGCCAGCATCCGCTCGATGATTTTGCGAGACTTTGGATCGGATGCGCTGCCGAGCGCCTCCATGAGCGCAGATCGCGCCCGTGTTTCCAAGCCGGGATTCACAATAAAGTCGGTGAATAACTGTTTGGATGCGGTGTGGCAATTCACCGAACCGGGGATCTCTTCATTGTGCCAGGAGTCGTTGATCAAACGGTAAAATTTCCGCATCGGCTCGGCGGCATCCCGAAAGGTCCGTTCGATATATTGCTGCCGTAAAGCAGCCGGATCCAATGTGGGATCCCACTGGAGTTTGGCGATGATCCATTTCTCGGAGCCTTCATAATCCCAGCGATTGAGTTCAACGGAATCGGAGGAAAAGCCTTCGCAATGAACGTGAATCCCCCCAATCCCGGCAAGCGCCTTGTAATCGGGGCCGGCGGTGTCCGCCATGGCGTTGTAACACTCACCATAATAGTAGCCGAAGAAACCAAAGTTCACATTTTGCTCCTTGTCCCATTGACGGAATCGCTTCCCCCAGACCGCTCCTTTCTCCTCCGGTTGATCGAGGATGGGGTAACGCTCATTCTTGGTCGGGTAGGCGGCAAAATGCGGAACAATCGCCGGGTGGAGTTTTACCCGGGGCGGTTCAGCCGCGAAAATATAGGCATGGGTGTGCAGTTTGAAATCAGGATCGCCCTTCGTCATTTCCTCCGCCATTTTGTTGAGCATCAGGTAATTTCGGGTAGAGAAGAACAGGGGATCTTTTCCGCTGGTGGTCGCTTTGGCGACGAGCTGACTGCCATCTTCCAGTGTGATCGGCTTCATACACTCGGCGCAGGAACAAACTTCCCAGTTGTCCCCCACCCGTGAAATCAGAAACTCAATTTCTCTGCCCGGAACACTGCCGAGCATTTCCCGGGCGGTTTTGCTCATCAGCTTCGGCACCTCCGGGTGGGTGTAGCAAGGCTGTCTCCAGCGATCACGCAGGCGCTTTCCGTTGATCTCCGGATACAACGTGTCGTCCTCTTCCTTGAGTCCGATGAATGACCAGATGTATCCTCCGCCCGTACCGATGGTTGCCCCGGAAAGCCACCGAAGGTAAGGGAAACCTTTCCCCAGTTTCAACGGGGTATTGCTACCGTTTCTACCGCCCCATCGCTGGTTTATCTCCGGATCAGGTTCACCACCGAAATTGATTTCCCGAATGTCAAAGACCGGGCGGGTACGAAAATCAGCATGGGTAAAATCGATTGTCTCTACTTTCGAAAAGATGGCATCGAAATCCGGATGCGGGCGCGGCCAGATAATATCGGTGTTCCTTTCCAGCAGCCCATAGACGCCAAAAAGCGTGCCACGCGGATGACTGCCGAAGACGTGGATATTCTTTCCATCCCGGCGCACCGCGTAGCCATCGGAGTCGGCGAGAAACTGCAAGTCATTCGCATAGTTTTCTGCCCCCTTCGAACCGATGAAAAACCTCGAATGATCTGCGCCGGAAGGCTCCGCCAGCACAGGAAGCCGCTTTCCGGTAATCTCCCCGATCCAGTGCTGCAATTCCCGGGCGGCAAACGCCTCGCGCGGATCGCAAGATGAATCGAGCACGATTTCACCCGGATAGTTTTCACGTGCCTTCGTTTGTTCGACCGGCGATACCCGTTCGACGAGAGACAGGCCGACCTTTTCAATCGTCCTGGTTCGGTAGGCCGGGATGTGATCGAAACTGGTTTGATAAAGGAGACGAAGGAAGGCTGTCTCCCCGGGCATTTCCAGTTTCTGAGGTGCGACGTAGCGACTGGATCCGAGTAAATATCCATCCTGATCGTAAAACAGGAGATAAGACGGCGAAGCCGATCCGCGCGTCAACTGGTAGACTGCCCCTCCCTCAACCGGAATCGAATCGGTGAGCGCGTAGCCGTTGTGATTGATCTTCAGCGCAGTCTTTCCCTCGATCTCGATGAACTGCGTATTCAGCTGCTCAGACCAACCGGAGTAGTTGCCCGCACCTTCGGAAAAGTCGCCGTTCAGCACTCCTTCCGAAATCGTAAGCGCTTCCAAACGAATGTTGGTAAGTTGAGGCGGGCTGCCATCCGCACGGACTATCAATTCAACACTTTCTGCACCGGCAGCAGCACGGAACGCCTGACTGTATTCCGTTTTTCCCGGAACGATTTCCTGCCATTCGTTGTCATAGACACCTGCAAAAGGATATTCGCCCCTTTGATCTGCCGTGCGCAAAACCCATTGGGTTTCACCTGCGCCGGCCTGAATGTCGAAGGTAAGACGGTAGTATTTTTCCGGTTCAACCGCCCGTGATTCGATGACGTGGTCTGTCGGCTCAGCCCGCAAGCCGGAGCCCGACAGTGAAACAAAAACAATCAGGCAGAGGAAGGATAGGCAGCGCATCGAGATTCAGACTCTAACAAGTGCTACTTTTTTCAAGCCACGGGATCAAGCCGCCTGGTGCCGAGGGAGCTCCGATCCATTTTGCGATCCTCCTGTCCGCAGTCAGTCTCATGCCCAGGTGAGATCCACCTACTCTGGTTCCACGACGCGCATCACTTCAGTTTCTCCGATCCCACCGGAGTCCCGCGCGGCAGCATGATCAAAGCCGACACCGATGTCACCAAGGCCCTCAAGGTAATCGTCCCCGAGATTCTCGACCGCTACCTTCAGGACGAACCGGCGCTGGATGAGGGCCTGCGGGAGGCGTCGGTTTCGAAGAGACTTGCCAACCATCCGGTTGAACTCGTGGGTGAATTGCGAGGAGCTCACGCAGGCGGCTTCGTTGACGGTGCCCTGCCCGGGTATATACTTGCGTTTTCTGCTCAATACAGGTGAATTTTAGGTGGGATGGGTGGCCTTCGAAGATTCTTCAGGTATTCTTTTCAGGAGCTGAAGATCGAACCGATATGAAAGAAAACCAAACTGTTCTCAAGAGCTTAGGTGGACCGCGCCGCGTGGCTTTGTTGCTGGCGGGCCTTGTGTTTGGAGGAGGTTTCTACCACTGGCTGACCTCCGAAAGCGGAAATGCGATGCGCGAAGTGGCGATTGAGCTCGGTTTGGAATACGAGGAAGTGAGCCAACGCCGGAAACTTCGCGGGCGCATCGATGACATCGGAGTTGCGGTGGATACAACGACGGAGAATCGGGGAGGTGACACAAAATGGTTCACGGACTTCAAAATATACGCGCCGGATCAGCCGCACGGCCGGATCGTGAGTGCCGGTATCCGGCAGAAGCTGATTGGTGGCATGAAGGATTCGGAATGGCTGGACACCGGTGACGCTGATTTCGACAAGGCTGTTTTGATTGAAGGGGGGCCGGGCGATCTGCTGCCGCGACTCAACGCCGGGACTCGACCTGCCATCCTCGCGGCGACCGATTCCGGATGGACCCTGGATGGAGTGACTTGGCAGGTGCGGAAATCCGGGCGAATGACGAGTGCCGATAAAATTCGTTCGCTACTCAAGGTGGGACTGGAGGCTGCGAATGCGATGCGTTTGGTCGAAAACGCCCGGGATGTCGCCGAACCGGGGACTGGAGGTTCCGCGACAGCGACAGCGGCAACGGTGGAGGAAAAGGAAGGGGCCGGCGAACCCATCACCCCGGAAAACGCGGTTGAGGCATTGGACGAATACTACACGCCGCGATCTCTGGAAGCAGCGCTCTTCCTCGCTGGCAATGGTGACTTCCGCGAGGACGTTCGAACCCGTCTGAAGACTGCGATCCTTTCCCGCGATCGAACGGACGAGATCATCAAGGTTCTCGGAGAGGCTGGCGGTCCCCTCGAGATTCCTTTGCTCAACTCAGTGACAGGTGAGCACGAGGAGGCCGCGAAGGAGGCGATCGCAGCGATCGAGACCCGGAATTGAGCGGAGCGAACCAGTGCACTGCTTTACTCCCGACACTACGGCAATCCCGGCCTGACAAACGTCGAATCAGGAGACCTTGGCTTTTTGATGAAGGACGCCCTTCCCAAACCCGACCGGAAATTCAGTCTGCCTGCGGCCTTCCAGAACGGGTTGTTGTTTAACCTGGTTTGCGCCGTCTATTTCATCTGGATCGCTCCGGTCGTGGTGAACGCGGGCGACAAGGCGATGCGAGATCCCGAAGCGACTTTCGTTTGGCTGGGGATCGCCCTCGCGCTGGTTTGTGTGGGAGAAGTCTGGGCTTTTCCCGTGAAAATGAGGTTTGTCAGGCAGGCGATTGGCCGGGAAAAGGAAGTGTATGCCGGGGTGTTCTACCTGTGGATCTTCCATGCCGTCATTTCCATCATCCTCCTTTTCCAAATCGCCGGTTGTTTCGGAGTGAAAGTCGGGCTGGAACCCGAAAAGGCTTTTCCGTGGTGGCTCGGACTGCTCATTCCTCTCTCGGTGATCAAGGAACTGGTTTTCAGTTGCTTTCTCCTGCCAGATAAATCCGCCGATTCCCAGTCTCCCAACAACACAGAAACCGACGATCCCCGTTACTCCCGCCCCTCGACACGAGAGTGGATTGCCGATGTGATTCTGGTCGGCTACGCATGCCTTGCCTACTCCGCGACCTGGAGTGCTATCACAGTGACGATGAAGATTGATGCCGGGCATCCGGTCCTGACGGCGTTGAATGGTTTCCTCGCGGTGCTGTTGTTCCTGATTTTCTATCTCCCGCTCCGCATTCCCTACTGGATCGAAGAATGTTCCCGGATCAAAACAACCGCCGACAGATGGCGACTGGCCGCCTCATTGCTCGTCGTTCTCGTCCCGGCCCTGTGGTTGCTTCGTTGATTCGGGCACTCGGAGGCAGTGTCGGAGCCAACGGAAGAGACGCTTCTCTGGTGATTCCTCTTCCTCCCGCCTTGCTGCATTTCCGGTCTTGTTAGAGCGGTTCCGTCCCGACCGTACAACTTTTTCCGTAACCAATTGCCACCAACTGGTGTCTGATGGAATCATGAGTCGTTTTGTTTTGGTGTGTCGGTCAGTCCTTGCAAAGAAATCGCGGTGGAACCGGGTCGTCCCCGCGAGCGTTCTGGCCGTCCTCGTTGTACTCACGGGGATGGCGAGGGCAGGGGAGACGGAGACGGTCATCGATTTGCCGGAGAATCAGGACGCGTCACGGGATCGCAATGTGCCGCTCACCTTTCACCTGCCGGAAGAGAAGGACGCCCGGCCTCTCGTCCTCGTCTCCCACGGCGGAGCCGGCAGCCGGCACGGAATGCATGCCCTCGCCTCCGAGATCGCGCGGCGGGGCTACGTGGCCCTGTGCCTCGAGCATGTCACCAGCAACACCGACGACATCCGCCGGCGCATGCGCAGTCAGGGAATCGGATTTCGGGAAGCCCTCATCGAGTGCGGCGACGACATGATCCCGAGAAAGAAACGCCCTCTCGACGTGCGCTTCGCGATCGACCTCGCCGAAAAATGGAACCGGGAGGATGACCGATTCAAAGGCCGCATCGACCTGTCGAAGATAGCGATCCTCGGACACTCCTATGGTGCCTACACCGCGATGGTCTGCTGCGGAGCGAAACCGGTCGGGATCGACGACGATCTCGCTGAACCCCGCATCACCATGGGCATCGCTCTGAGCCCGCAAAGCGCGAACGGAAACTTCTTCGACGCCGACAGTTTTTCGAAAGTGACCCGCCCTTTTGTCGGAATCTCAGGAACCGGAGATCTCGCCGGTGACGAACACCGCGACTTCTTCCGGCTCATGCCCGGGAGTGATAAGCATCTGCTCTGGTTCCACGACGCGCACCACTTCAGCTTCTCCGATCCTACTGGAGGCCCGCGCACCGGCACGATCAAAGCCGACACCGATGTCACCAAAGCCCTCCAGGTAATCGTCCCCGCGATTTTGGATCGCTACCTGCAGGGCGAGCCGGCGTTGGATGAGAGTGGGCGGGAGGCGTTGGTGTCGAAGAGCCTCGGTGGCAAGGTTCGTCGGATTCAGTGGGATGTGAGGTAAGTTGGGTGCGGGAAGATAGGATACCGAGGGGCGCTTGGCGGCTGATTCCATTCTGATCTCGTCATCGGTGTCAGGCAATGTCGCATGCCCCGCGGCTCATTCGCCCCTCAGCTCTTCTGTCAAGTACTGTTGGGCGCCCTTGATCTACCTTTGAGGGGAATTCCTCCCTCAGCTGCAAAACCCGCTCTCTTTCATATTATCCGCCCGCCTGAAAACCGGGAAGATTCAGCTCTTTTTATGCTGGCGAATAGTTGCGGCGCCCTGGTCCGGCACGATGGAAATTAAGGCATACTGAGCTCCGTCGTGGCTGGTGATTGTCACTTCGCAAGCTTGCCCGCCCTGAATGGCAGTGCAGTCGGTCCATCCATCAGGCAAGCGCCATTTCACCGTAAGCGGCAGATCAAAGTAGGAGTCAGACATTCGGTCACTGACGGTGATGGCATAGGTTGCGTCATCGTTGGCAGAAATTTCAACGGTGGCGGTATCCCGCTCCTGCCCGTAGCGAACTACATCGGTGAAGGTGCCGACCCATACATCAGCCTCGTGCTCTTTGATGACGTCCAGCATATCAGTAACCGACGACCAGTCTTTGACGCCGTGATAGTGTGTACACATCCAGGCGCGATACTTGCGTTCGTTCGCGGGATTGAGCATGCCGGCAAAAGAGGCCCAGTGTTCTTCCTCTTTAAAAAAGGACACCGCCCGCGAGAGACTGTTGGTTTTGAGGTAGTTGATTTTACAAGGGTGATTCAAATGCCCGACCGTGCTCCTCGCACCAATGTAGTGTCTGGCGGCGACTGCAGGATCATTGGGGAGTCCGCCGCCGGGATAGGCGAGCGTCATGAACTTTTGATTCTGCAAGTTGGCTCGCAAAGAGGCTAACGAGCCCGCGTATTCCTGTTCACATGATAATGGCTTCTCCTGTTTTTTCGACAGGTGCATCTGGGTATGTGATTGCACGTCCTGCCCGGCATCGATCAATCGCTGCCAATCTGACCAGACACCCGCAAAGCCCGGGTTGAGCTCTTCATCGACCCGCTTGGTGATGACAAACCAGGTCCACTTCCAGCCGTATTTTTCGGACAGCTCAAGCCATCCGTCATGATCAGGCCGGTTGTTGTCGTCGATGGTGATGGAGAACGCGGCCAACTTGTCGTCGCGCCACAGGCAGATGTGAGCTTCATCACTCGAAGCAGGCCAGATACGTTCGGTTCGTGGCACGCGTTCCGTTTCGGTTTCGGGTAGATTCAGGAGTTGCGTATCGTCGGCGACGCTTACCCCTTGGAAAGCGATTAGGAAGATTAGGATGGCGCGAATCATAGTGCAGCAGCTTCAGGCTTCTTTACGAATTTCTGCCAGCTTGGGTGCGATGACTTCCCAGGGCACTTCGTGGGGCATCTGGTCGGTGTGCGCGGCGATCGCCGAGGCGAGTCCGGCGGCCTCTCCCATGGCCACGGCATTTCCCGTCACCCGATAACTGGCGTGCGCTATGAAGTCACCACTGATGCAACGGCCCGCCATCATGAGTCCATCGACGTCGCGGGCAATCATGGCGCGGATGGGTATGTCATAGGGTTTTACGTCCTGCGTGTGGATGGCTTTTCCTTTGTCATTTTCCTCGCGAGTCGCTGCGTGAATGTCGACGTTGAAGGTAGCGCGCGCAATGCCATCCTTATGCTTTCGGCCGGACATGAGGTCATCCTTCGTCACCAGATAGCGCCCGGTGATGCGGCGGCCATCGCGGATGCCGATTTGCTCAGCGGTCGCAACCAGTTCGAGGTCCTGCCAGATCCCCCCAAGGGAACGCAAACCGTTGACCAACTTTCGAATCTCGGCTCTAGCCCGAAGCGTTGCCTCGGTGACTTCATCGGCGTTGAACGGCCTGATCTGATATTCGTGATTGGCCATGAAGGTGAGCACATTTCCACGCCAGTGAAACATCGTCGGGGCTCCGTAGGATGCTTTTACCCCGGCTCGTTCCAGCTCGGCGCGCAGCTTTTGCTGAGAGCCGTTCCAGGTGTGGGCTCCGCCGTAAAACAACACGTAGTCTTTGATCGCCTCGACGTCGGGAACAGACACGAGGGCGTTCATCGTCATCGGTTGGCAGGGGCACTCCACGTCGCGACCAAATTGCCAGTCACAACCCGCGAGCGCTCCCACATCGCCATCGCCGGTGGCATCGATGAATGTTTTAGCACGCCACGCTTCACGGCCGGATTTGGACTCGGTGATGACTGTCGTCATTCGATTGTTTTGCTTTTCAACTCCGACGATTCTGGTGTGAAGGCGAATACGGATACCGGCATTCATCGCCATTTCTTCGAGCAGACACTTCATTTCCTCCGCGTGATATGTGTAGCGATCGACATTTTCGCCATCGCGGGCATCCATCTTCTTTAACTCTTTAGTGAGTTCACGAGTCAGGCCGGGTTTATCGAAATCGAACACGTAAGTGAGCAGACCCGAAGTCCAGACACCGCCGAGGCAACCGTTGACTTCAAAGAGACGAACGCTGGCACCGGCCCGTGCGGCGGTCAGTGCCGCGCTGAATCCTGCTGGACCGCCTCCGCAGACAATGACATCAACTTCCTCTATAATCGGAGTGTCGCGCTTAGGTTCGCGAAGAGTTTTCCCGTCACTCTTTTTTGACTCAGATTCCGTATCTGCAGCGGCTGCGGTCAGGGTTCCGGCCAGCCCGGTTCCGGCCAGCGTGGTGGTGAATTGGCGGCGATTCAGCTTCATAATCCGAAGATTTTATCTCTGGAAAATTCCATTTTCAATACCGCACCCCCGCCAAAGCGAACTCTCCCCAACAGCGCCTTCTTGACCACCAAAGCAAACCGTCGCACGCTTCCAGAACTCATGAACTCCCGGTTATTTCCCGTCCTAGTGCTTTCGCTCATTTATCCTGGAAATCTTCAAGCTGCGCCGGACACGTCTCATGGCCGCAACTACGAAGAGTCCAGGGTCGAACCCTACACCGTGCCCGATCCGTTGGAGAGTACCGATGGAAAACGCGCATCGAGCCCCACGGATTGGAAGGCCTCGCATCGGCCTGAGATTCTGAAAAACTTTAAGGACTTGATGTATGGGAACACTCCCGAGATACCTTATCAATTGCGGGCTGAAAAAATAGCCATTCGCAAAGATGCCGTGAACGGGCTGGCCACCCGCACCATTGTCAGGCTTCGATTTTTTGATGATACCGCGGCTCCTCACCTTGACCTGATGCTCTACACTCCCAATGAGGCCAGTGAACCAGTGCCGGTTTTTCTTGGCCCGAGTTTTTATGGAAATGCCAGTGTGGAAAATGATCCAGCCATTCCTTTGCCCACCGGTTGGATGCGCCCCCGGCGGGATGGCGGAGTTGAAAACAACAAGGCCACCGAAGCATTGCGGGGAGTTTACGCGGAACGTTGGCCGCTCGAGTTGGCACTGCGCCGGGGGTATGGCGTCGCCACTTTTTACGCCGGTTATATGGAGCCCGATCATATTGATGGCTGGCGCAATGGAATTCGCGGCTATGCTCTCAAGCTCTCGGAACGGACGGAGAGACAGCCGAATGAATGGGGATGCCTTGGTGCCTGGGGATGGGGACTAAGCCGCGCACTGGACTACCTGGAAACGCGGGAGGATGTGGATGCCAAAAGGGTCGCCGTCTTTGGGCATTCACGCCTCGGAAAGGCCGCGCTCTGGGCGGGTGCGCAGGATCAACGTTTTGCCCTGGTGATCTCCAATAATTCGGGAGAAGGCGGAGCCTCGCTGGCACGAAGAAATTTCGGCGAGAATATCGCGTTTTCTATCGCCCATGCTTCATGGCGTTACTGCGACAAATTCCGGGACTTCATTGATCGCGAAAAGGAACTCCCTTTTGATCAACACATGCTGCTTGGACTCGTGGCACCTCGACCGGTTTATGTAGCCAGTGCCACCGAAGACTTATTGGCGGATCCCAAGGGGGAATTTATCACCGCTGTCCATGCCGAACCGGTGTATCAACTTTTCGGACTGAAGGGGCTCAACGCGCAGCAACAGCCGAAACCAGACACATCCATCGGACATTCCATCGGATACCACATTCGCACCGGCCCGCACGACATCACTCTCTACGACTGGACCCAATATATCAACTTTGCCGACCGGCATTTCAAGAAGTAGGGCGGGCGTTGTGCCGCGGAAAAGAGAGGAGGTTTCAGGAAAGGGGCACTCAATTCGCCGGACTATACGACCATGCCGGTCGCTGGTGATCGCGTAGCCATTTCAGTTTGCTACTACAGGATGGGAACCGGCAACAACCCTAAACAAAACCCGCTCTCACACCTGATCCCCGGCAGCCCACCGCTACTCACTCCCCCCAAAGCTCCCCCAACATCTCCAGCAACGCCTCCACCAGCAACACCGACGACTCCTTCTCGAACCGTGACGTTCCCAACCACGTCTCATACCCACCCAGCTCGACCTGGTTCGGGGGAGGGAGGTAGCCGTAGCTGCCGTTGGCCAGTTCGATGAGGAAGGTGTGCGGAGCGGGGCTCTTTTCCTTGATCTCGAGACCGATTTCCACGAGCACCTCGAAGGGCATCGAGACGATCGCCTGGTCGCCGATGCGGAAGGCCTGGACGATGACATCCTCGGTTCCCGGACTCTCGGGCTCGGCGAAGCGGATCGTGTGATTGGCGTAGTTGGTGATCTTCTTGTGGATCGCCTCGCGTTCCTCGCGGTGGAGTTCGAGCAATCGCGAAGCGCTCTCCACTTCGGCTTCGGTCGGTTTGCGGTAGGTGAACGTCACTTCGCGCTGGCGAGTCGCGATTACTCCCCGAAGCAGTCCGCCGACGCCATGCCGCGAACCTTTCCATCTTCTTCCGTCACCAAGGCAAACCACCGCCTGAACGTGAAGCCCGGTTGCCTGTCATCCTGACGAAGGAAGGACCTGACCCGAAGCCTTGAAGTGAAAATAGTGGCGTCATCGCAATTGAGCATCACCGGTTTCGCAGGGCGTGAGCGTGAGATGGCGATCAACCCCATTCGTCCTTGTATCTAATTTAGAGCCTGGGGCAGGTCCTTCCTTCGTCAGGATGACAAGGGGCGGACGGTTTAAGTTTCGCAGAAATGTCGCCCCGTTCGAGCGTCACAGGCTCGGACTTTCAATCCGTTAACGCACGCCCCAAACACCCTTGATTCACGGCGTATTCTCCGCGACGGGTTTGCAGCCCTGAAATGCCCGATCATCCCCACATCAAAATCGTTGGCGCACGCCAACATAATCTTAAGAACATCAATGTTTCGATCCCGAGAAATCAACTCGTGGTCATCACAGGTGTATCGGGATCAGGGAAATCGTCGCTCGCCTTCGACACTCTCTATGCCGAAGGTCAACGCCGCTATGTGGAATCACTCTCTGCCTACGCGCGCCAGTTCCTCGATCAGCTGGAAAAACCGGAGGTCGATTTCATCGAAGGACTTACTCCCGCAATCGCCATCGAACAACGTGGCTCGGGGCTGAACCCGCGATCCACTATCGCGACCACCACCGAGATCTACGACTACCTGCGAATTCTCTTCGCAGCTCTCGGACAACCTCACGACCCGAATACCGGCGCACCGTTAGTCCGGCATTCGATCCACGACATCGTGGAACTGCTGACATCGTTTCCCGAACGAACCAAGGTCGTCATCCTTGCGCCGACAGCAGTGGCTCCCGATGAGGCAACCTCAGATTTCTTTGATCGCTTAAAGAAGCAGGGATTTCTCCGGCTGCGTATCAAGGGGGAGATCCTGGAGATCGACGACATTGATCCGGATAAACATAAAAAACTCAAGAAGGTCGACATCGTGATCGATCGACTGGTGATTCGGGAGGACATCCGCAGCCGGCTGGCAGACTCCCTCGAAACCACTCTGAAGATTTCCGAGACGCGAGTCACTGCGCTCATCCAGGAAACCGGACGCGATGAATTCGAACAGCACGACTTCACCACCACCTTTACGAATCCGGCGACAGGTTTCTCCCTTCCTGTTCTGACCCCCAAACATTTCTCATTCAACAGCCACCTCGGTGCCTGCCCCGAATGTCACGGCCTGGGAACCAACCTCGCGCCCGATCCGGAACTGTTCGTGCCTAACCCCGATAAATCGATCGCTCAGGGCGGTATGAAGACCTGGTGGACTGGTTCCAAATCCAAGAAGGGTTATCACCAGCGCGGCATTGAAGCCCTCGCGAAATACTTTGATCAAAGCCTCGATGATCCCATTCGTGAGATGTCGAAAGATTTTAAGCGGGCACTTTTCTACGGCACAGGCGGGGAAAAAATCGGCGCGCCCTGGAACAAGGAATGGGAAGGGCTTTCCGTCCAGGCCCTGCGCCTTCTGGAGACCAGCAAAAGCGAAATCACCAAGCGTAACGTGAGGCGGTTCATGTCGGCAAAGCCGTGCGGCACCTGCGAAGGCCGGCGATTGAAAGATTCGATCCTTTCCATCACCATGCCTCATGAAAGTGATCCCCGTTCGATCGAGGAATTCACCCGGCTCAGCATTGGCGAATCAATCGGCTGGCTTGATTCGATTATCCTTACAGAACAACAAAAAACCTACGCCGTGGAGGTTCTGAACGAGATCCGGAAACGGCTTTCTTTCTTAAACGAAGTTGGTCTCAGCTACCTGTCGCTCGACCGCCAAAGCGGCACGCTGTCCGGCGGGGAAAGTCAGCGGATTCGTCTCGCCACCCAGCTGGGTGCCGGTCTTGCCGGCGTCCTTTACGTGCTGGATGAACCCAGCATCGGCCTGCATCAGAGTGATAACGAAAAGCTGATCGCCACCCTGAAGAACCTCCGCGACAAAGGCAATTCTGTGATCGTTGTGGAACACGATGAAGACACCATTCGCGAAGCGGACTGCCTGCTCGACCTCGGCCCCGGTGCGGGAGAAAACGGCGGCGAACTGCTCGCCATCGGAACACCCCGGGAAGTCGAAGGAAACCTGAACTCAATCACCGGCGCTTACCTGACCGGTGAGAAATCGATCGCACTTCCAGCACAGAACGACCTGCTCGGTGCCGACACTTTCCTGACCGTTCGCGGCGCACGCGAACACAACCTGAAGAACGTTGACGCCCGGTTTCCGCTCGGGGCCATGACCTGTGTGACCGGCGTATCCGGCAGCGGGAAATCCACCCTGGTCGACACCATTTTGCGGCGGGCCCTGTTCAAACATTTCCACAACTCAAAAGACAAGCCCGGCGAATACGATGAGATCGAAGGTCTCGAACTCATCGACAAAGTCATCGTGATCGATCAGGCCCCCATCGGTCGCAGTCCACGCTCCAACCCCGCCACCTACATTGGCGTGTTTGGTCCCATCCGCGACCTGTTCACTCAGCTCCCGCTTTCTCGAACCCGCGGGTACGAAGCCGGACGATTCAGCTTCAATGTCGCCGGCGGTCGCTGCGAAGCCTGCCAGGGCGACGGCCTCATCAAAATCGACATGCACTTTCTCAGCGACGTCTACGTAACCTGCGAAGCGTGCGGTGGTCGGCGTTACAACCGCGAAACTCTGGATGCGATCTTCCGCGGCAAGAATATTGCCGACGTGTTGGAAATGACGGCAAACGAAGCCCGCGAATTCTTCCAGAAAGTGCCGAAGATTCATCAACTGTTGAAAGCTCTGTGTGACGTGGGTCTGGGTTACGTCCGGCTCGGTCAGAGCGCCACTACCCTTTCCGGAGGTGAAGCCCAGCGCATCAAACTGGCGGCGGAGCTTGGCAAATCCTCCACCGGCCAAACCCTCTACCTTCTCGATGAACCGACCACCGGCCTGCACTTCGCCGACATCGCGACCCTCCTCGAAGTTTTCTATCGACTGCGCGATGCGGGGAACACCCTCATCGTTATCGAACACAATCTCGACGTCATCAAATGCGCCGACTGGGTTCTCGACCTCGGCCCCGGAGGCGGCGGGAACGGCGGAAAACTCGTTGCAGAAGGAACCCCGGAACTGATCTCCCGCGATCCGAATTCACTCACCGGAAAATACCTGAAACGGTATTTTTCGTAGCGTCCCGCAGCTGTTGGTTGTGACTTGGGTCGAGCTTGTCAGCGTCGCTTATAGTCTGTCGGCTATTCGCATACTCGGCCAGAGGGCTGAAACCAAAAGAGGGACAAGTCTCCTGTTGAAGTTTCCCCGAATTGGTAGACATGGCGTTCTTGGTCTGAGAGCATCAAAAATCAGATCATCATGTCAAACACAGGAATTTTTCACTTTATGAGCAGTGAAACCGCGTTCTGCTTCGATTGGCGTAAAGATCTTGAACGTGCCCGCAACCTGACCAATCCGAGAAAGCCGGGTTCGAACTCTTGCGGGCGTGGTTTGATACATGGCAGGTCTGTCCCTCGACAGTTGCGGCAGCATCGGGGACAGCGCCCATTCACGTCACGTTCAATCGGAGCCTATAATGTAAGGCAAGGGCTTCGATAAGTGACTGCCGGCATTCCATCGAGTTTTAGTGTCGGCAGACACGGTCCGAGGGTAGCCAGATGTGAAGCGAAGCGGAACTTCTGGAATCTGAACCGCCCGGGCCAGCGCGTTGACGGTGCGCCAGAAGCTTTCGTTTCCTGCCACGCCGGATCGAATGCGGGTGACTTCTCCCGCACCTTCAGCGCGGTATCGAGGACTGCAGAATGGGTCCAGAAGTTCCGCTTCGCTTCACATCTGGCTACCATCTCTGCGTGTCTACCGACACTCTCCCCGAAAAACAGGGTGCGTTATCCTGACACCCGGACTTCCGGGGAAGCGAATGTCATTTGCAAAGATAACGGCCACCTGGAAAATCCCAACGGGATTGCGCAACACAGCCCGGGGTTGCCGCAGGCTACCCCGGGGAAATGATCCCCCGATTCAATACCTATCCCAACGGGATAGCGGAACCTCCTTCTCATCTATACGTAAGACCCCCACCTCCCGGCCGAAGCGTTCCGCAATCCCGTTGGGATTGTGATTTATATGGGCACGGGAATCCCAAGGTAACCTGCGGCAACCTTGGGCTGTTCATGTGAAATCCCGTTGGGATTCTGCTCTCGAAGCAACACCGGTCCTATGCCGGAATCTGTCGTCGCCAATCACCTGCAGAGCGACGTTCCGCCCAGAGGAGCCGGAATTGAAAAAACGCGTGCGCTCTCACGAACTGAGAGCTTCTCTCAGCGGCTCAGCCAGCTCCCTCTGCCCCGTGATTGCGAAGGATGACCACAGAAATACAGTCAAATTATGAATCTTTCCCAACCGGATTGCGAATTTTGCTGGAACAAGCGATGAGAGAATAGCCGATCTTTCGACCGAAAACCGGTGACCCGCTGAGAGACAATATTTAGCAGGCCTACGCCCCTTTTGCAGAGCCGCGCGCCCCTTTTGCAGAGCCGTGCGACGCCTTTGCAGAGACCGACGCCCCCTTTGCAGAGACCAACGCCCCCTTTGCAGAGCCATGCGACGCCTTTGCAGAGACCGATGCCCCCTCTGCAGAGCCGTGCGACGCCTTTGCAGAGACCGACGCCCCCTTTGCAGAGACCGACGCCCCCTTTGCAGAGACCGATGCCCCCTCTGCAGAGACCGATGCCCCCTCTGCAGAGCCCCGTGCGACGCCTTTGCAGAAAAGGGAATTCACGAGTCAATAGGGTCTGATTGGCGAACGAACCCTGTTCGATCATGAAATTCCGCTTTTGAGACTATTTTATTCAACGCCAGCCTGCCCGCTCCCGAACGGGCCGGCTTATTTTCAGGCGGAGATCGGTAAGGGATATCCTATGCTGCTCTTTTCACGCAAGGTCACTTCCTGCTCTCACAGCGACCAATCATACGAAAAATTTGAAACAATCCGCTTCTGATCTGCCTATGTAGGCGTATGTCTTTGTGATGAAACGTCCCCACCTGGTTGTGCTCGGCGGAGGATTTGCAGGCATTGAATGCGCCCGGGCACTGAAGAATGCGGAGATCGATATCACTATTATTGATCGCCAGAACCACCACTTGTTCCAACCTCTGCTTTATCAGGTGGCTTCGGCAGGATTGGCCGCTCCGGAAATCGCCCATCCGATCCGCAGCATTTTTGCCGATCACGACAATGTCACGGTGATCATGGACGAGATCAACGGGATCGATGTGGAAGGGAAAAAGGTCATCACCGGGGATCACGTCTTCGATTTTGACTACCTGGCGATCGGTCTGGGGGTAAAAACGGGGTATTTCGGCAATGACCAATGGGCTGAGAAATCGCTCGGGCTCAAGAGCTTGAACGATGCCACCGAGATGCGCCGCAAGGTGCTGATGGCTTTCGAGGAAGCGGAAATGACCGATGATTTGGAGGAACGGAAACGTCTCATGACGATTGCGATTGTCGGGGGAGGCCCCACGGGAGTCGAGCTGGCGGGTGCGTTTGCCGAGCTGGCCCGCCATGTCCTGATTGATGATTTCCGAAACATCAATACGGACGAAGCGCATATCGTTCTTGTCGAAGCGGCTCCGCGATTGCTGACGATGTATGACGAAGACCTTTCTGAATACACCAAGACCCGGCTCGAGATGATGGGAGTCGAGGTTCGCGTCGGAGAACCGGTGAAGGATGTGGGAGACAAGTTTCTGAAACTTGAAGGCGACACCATCGTCGCGGAAAACATCGTCTGGGCGGCGGGTGTTCAAGCTCCGAAAGTCACAGCTCAACTGGGTGTGCCACTGGATCCGGGCGGTCGGGTCATCGTGGAAAAAGATCTGAGCCTGCCGGGGGTGCCTTATGTTTTTGCGATGGGCGATATCGCGCACTGTATTGATCAAGCGGAAAAGCGGGTTCCCGGACTATGTCCCGCAGCGATGCAAATGGGCAAACACGTCGCCAAAGTCATCGAGTATGATTTGGCCAACGCAGCTCGTAAGAAAAAACCATCCTATGATGTTCGGCCCCAGTTTCGCTACTTCGATAAAGGAAGTATGGCAACGATTGGTCGATCAGCAGCGGTTGCCAGCAGTCAGGGCATGAAGTTCACCGGTTTTGTCGCCTGGCTGATGTGGCTTTTCATCCACTTGCTGTTCCTCGTCGGATTCCGGAATAAGGTCGCCGTTTTGGTGCAATGGTTCTACGCCTACGTTCGCTATCGACGCGGGGCGCGAATCATCACAGGCATCCCTGATTCCTAATTCCAGCCGGCCAGCACCGCTTCCAGGTCCTGGCGAAACTGTCTGGTTTCGCCGGAATCAAGCGGCTCGGTCACCTGCAGTTGTGCGAGAACTCCGCCGGTCGCGCTTTTGGCTTCGACCAGGCAAAGCCACCGGTCTTCTGCGAGCGAAATCTGGGTGGACCCGTGTTCCGGAGCGCCCAGGGCTTCGCTCAGCTGGTTGAGCTGATCTGTCACCAGCGTGGCGGCCGTGGTTGTGCCCATGCCATTGTCGGAGCCCCGCTGTAGAAGCGGGTATCCGAGGAAATCAGTAATAGCGATGCTTGAAGCTCCCAGATTTCCCAATGCCTGATCAGCAAAGCCTTCGAGACGCTTGCGAATCGGTAGGTTCTTGAGCGACGCGATATCGAAGGGAGCTTTTTCCTCCGGAATTTCCTCTTCATCAGCAGGTTCAACCGCTTCAAAAATCGATTCTGTGGGAACGGGTGGTTGCTCGACGACAGAAGATTCCGACGGTGCTGGCCCAACAGTAGCCGATTCGTCATCTGGCCCGGATTCCGAAATCTCAAACGGGCTGGCTTCAGCCTCAGGTTCGGCCTCCTGAGGCTTCACTTCCTCCTCAAGCGGGGGGAAATCCGGCCACAAAGGACTCACGCCCTTCTTGATTCCGCGCAAAAGACCTCCGCGATTGGCGCGTTTCCGCGCTTCTTTCAAGACGTTGACCACGTTGGCTTTTCCGGGCGACATTTCCTCCGTGGAATCATCACGGGGTTCTTCCTGCCCCAGAGAGAACATGAACTTGTCATCACCGGTTTCATCTTCTGATGAAGGAGTTGCCTCTTCAGGCGTCGCATCCGGAGCCGGATCAGTCATGGAATCTTCCGCCACCTTATCGACATCTGCCTGTGGAGAAGTCTCCGCATCAGAGTTCTCAAGTTTTGGCCGGGGTGGTTGTTGCTGCGGTTCTTTTCCGCCGAGAGAATTAACCAGGTGATTGATCTCATCCTGATCAATCCATGAGCCGTGTGAAGTCATTGTTAATGGTGGGGTTGATTATTTCTGACTCAAAATCGAGGTCAAGTCGGGGCTCAATTTCAGCCGCCAATTGTTCGAACACGAGAGCCGCGGCAGGCGGTTTTCTATGGAGGAGTGCGAGCGGCACACCGGCACGACTCGCGCGAAAAAATTCGATGTCGCGCGGGATAACGGTATCCAGCACAAAATCAGACGGCAACAAGGTCCGGAATTCCCCCTGGAGGTCCAATGAATCCAATCCGTCGGGCTCGGTCATGGTCAGGAGAATTCCCACCAACTTGGTGACATCATGTCCGTTCCCGCTCAGGGAGGATGCAAAGCGCAGCGCGCCGGGGATACCCCGCTGGCTCAAGGGCTCTACTTGCTGGGCTATGAGTAAATGAGTTGAGACATTCCCGATGGGAGCGGTGATCGGACAACTCAGTACCGGGGTATCGAAAATGATCAGATCCAGAGGGCGCTCGGTTTTCACCATTGCAATCAGCCGCCGCAACTGCATTTCCAACTGAGGTCGTGCAGGCATTCCCTCAAAAAACTCATCGGCTGATCGACTTCCCGCAGGAAGGATCGAAAGCTCCGGCAATCGTGTGGGCAGAAGTGACTTTCTACGATCAGACCCTGTTGGGTCATCGTTCGCACCCTGTTTGATCGTATTTTTCTTTCCGCAAAGGAAATCGTAGAACCCATAAGCATCGCGGGATTTCTGAGACAGGGAGGCGCCGATGCCGCCCTGCGGGTCCGAATCGATAAGCAGAACTTTCCAACCGCGCGAAGCCATCGCGTACGCAAGGTTGACGGCGACGGTGGTTTTACCCACGCCCCCTTTCTGACTGGCGATAGCGAGCGTTTGTGTCAAATCTTGCGGTTCAGTAGTGCGAACCGGAAATTTACCCCTAATTCGGTGCTGCGGCAATCGTACGATTTTGATAAAAACGATTGTCGTTCGCGGCGTCGCTTTGTATTCTGGATTTTAGCGCGATAAATTCCGCGCTGAATTAGCAGAATGAAATCAAAAGTTGATGTTATGAAAAGGTCGGGCCGGTTGGCAATAATTTTGGGAATGATCGCAACGGTTGCGTCCTTGAGCACTTCTCTGGCAGATACTGTCAAAATGAAGAGCGGCGAGGAATTCAGCGGTAAGATCGTGATGGAAGCGAAGGATTTCATTAAGATCGAGCTGGAGTCGGCAGCTTCTTCAACGATCAAAGAATCGAAGATGATTTCCCGATCGGACATCAAAGAAATCCTGAAGACAGCTCCGGATGATCTCGAATGGGAGAAGATTCAGAAGATGGTTCCAACCCGGTCTCTGCTCACAGCTTCGACCTACAAAACGATGATCGAGACCGGGCCGAAGGCGTTCATCAGCAAATATCCGCTCAGTGTTCACAAAACGAAAGTGAGTGAGATTTTGACGGTATTGAATGAGGAACTCGACAAAGTTGAGCGTGGGTATCAGAAGATCGAAGACGAATGGTTCAGCCCGGAGGATCGGGCCAATTACCCAATGATGGTCGATGCGAAGAAACGCAGTCTCGCGATGAACAATCAGGCCGCGCAGCGGACCCTCCCCGCCTATATACAGGCGATGCGCACTTTTCAGGATCTCGAAGAAAACCACTTTGGGACTCCGGGACATGCCAAGGGACTGGCACGGGCAAAAGAATTGCTCCCTCTCATCGGGCAAACGGCAACCCGTTTCCTTCGCGATGCCGCGGCCCGTAATCAGCAATTCGAAGAGCAAAAAGCTTTGCTCCCTGAGGATGAGAAAATGCGGGTGGTAGCCGCCCGCCAGCGGGAAGAGGAACAATATGCAAAGTCAGTCGCGGCCGATCAGGCGGCTGGGATCAAGTGGTTGCGGGTGAATATCAATTCGGCTGACTCACTGAATCAGCTGATTTCACTCACGAAAGAAGAGATCGCCCGTCTCGACACCCAGAGTGCGGGTACACTGGAAGCCCGTGCAGAGAATCTTGTGGAGATCGACAAGATGTTGGCAGAAGACAAGCTGGTTGATGCGAAGCTGGCTCTGTCCAAAGTCGAGCCTCTCGAAGGCGACGGGAAAATGAGTTCTTCCAAGAAGAAAAAGTCCTCCTCTAAGAAGTCGACTACCAAGGAAGCTCCCAAAGCCACATCCTATCTGGTTGAATTGAACCAGAAACTTACCGCGAAGTTTGATGCCATTGCCCTCAAGGAAGCGGCTGCGGCAGCGGCTGCGGAAGCCACCGGTTTTGCCAAGGGAATGGTGAAGAAAGACGGCGAAGAGGTGCCCGAGGGTACGGAAGAAGGCGTCGCTGCCAAGGGTGACGAAGAAAAGACTGAAGGAGAAGATGCGGACGCAGCTGCGCCCGCAAAACGCCGCAATGCTCTTGCCGGAATCGCTGAGACTCAGGAAGTGTCCGAGACAGCGGATGAGCCTGAAGACGCGCCCAAGAAGAAAACCTCTACCAAGAAAAAGAAAGGTGGAACCGACTGGGACGCAGTTCGTGCAAAGAAAGAAGCATCCGGTGGCGGAGGGGGCGGTGGCGGCGGATTGCCATCATGGGCAATCCCGGCGATCATCGGCGTCGTTCTCGGTGTGACCGTTCTGATCTTGAAGAAACTCGGAATTGGCGGAGCGAAAGAATAGCCCGGACTTTCTTTTCGCTCACGGACTCAGCCGACGTATGCTCCACGATTGAGCAGCGTCGGCTTTTTCGTAGGCAAATCGATCGTGCAACCGGCTCGGTTGTCCCTGCCAAAATTCAAAATAGGTGGGTTTGATGATGTAGCCCCCCCAAAACGGCGGCAACGGTACCGCATCGTTCTCGCCGGTCTCAGGGAATTTTTCCCGGAACTCGGCGTCGCGTTTCTCGAGCCATTCACGATTGGGTATCGCCGTGCTTTGCTCAGAAACCCAGGCCCCGATACGACTGCCATAGGGGCGGGAGAAAAAGTAAGCCTCGGATTCCTCGCGGGGCAATTTCTCCACGGTTCCTCGAAATTGAATCTGGCGTTCCAGCTCCCGCCAGAAGAACAATCCGGCCGCAACCGGGGACGCGGCAATCTCATTTCCCTTCCGGCTTTCGTAGTTCGTGAAAAAGCCGAAACCTTCCCCTGACTCAAGTTGCTTGAGCAAGACAGTGCGGGCTGAAGGAACACCGTCCGCTCCAATGGTGGAGAGGGTCATCGCATTCGGATCGCGGATCTTCGCCGCGACGGCTTCATCAAACCATGTCGAAAACTGGACAAACGGGTCTTCAGCTAAATCGGCACGGTGAAGGGAGCCTGCTTCGTAGGTTTCCCGCAAGTCTGCAATTTCTGATGATTTCATGGTGACAGGAAACAGGATACGCTCGCTGCAAAGCTCCCGCTACCACTCACTTTACTCAGCGTCGGCAGGTTTGGTCGTCATCGGAAAATCGTCGGTACGGAACGGAGTCAGTGGGAGTCCGTCTTTGGAATACACGTTGCAAACTGGATTGGTTGCCCAGGCATACCGAACCGCAATCGGAGCTGGAACGGCTTCGCTCCAGACTTCGATGGTGTCGTTTCCAACGATTTTTGCATTGGCCCACACCCACTTCTTGTCTTCGCCGCAAATCGCAAAGCCGTGAACTTCATTCACGTCAACGGTGCGAAGCCCACTGCTCACGTGATCAAACTTCAGGACCACTTTGTTTCCATTGACCGACATCTCACGATACCCGGGGCTCTGTGGCTCAATATTCTCGTAGCCGTAATCATTCGCGAGAGCCCATCGAACGAGACGTGCCGCGACGTCGTATTTGTTTTTGGGGTGGATGTCATTTGCTTCACCGATATCGATGATGACTGCTTCCCCGGTGTTCGGCAGAGACATGGTTTTGGTCTGCGATTCCCGCAACTCGGCCCATGAACTCTCTCCAGGCTGGTCGACTTCTGACTGGAAATCAGCAAGTTGAACCCAGTAGAAAGGAAAATCGCCCTGTCCCCACTCGGCACGCCACTGCTCAATCATATAAGGGAAGAGCTTGCCGTATTCCCAGGCACGCCCCGCGTTGCTTTCTCCCTGATACCAAATCACACCTTTCATCCCGTAGCCAAGCGTCGGGTGGACCATACCGGCAAAAATATTACCGGGACGGGAATTCCCGCCCAGCAGAGCTTCGGGAGGATTCGGACCGCGGGGAGGACGCTCTCCTGCCGCCTTGGCCGCAGTCGCCTTTTCTTTCCATGTTGCCAAATCTTTCTCGTACTTGGCTTTCGCCTCAGGAGACTGAAGCTGTGTCTCACGATTCACCCACGTCTCCATGAGCTTGGCAAAACGGGGATCTTTCTCGAGGGATTCGCGCCGAACCCAGGCTTCGGCAGCGGAACCACCCCAGGAGTTGTTAATCAACCCGACTGGAACGCCGAGGATCTCATGAAGGTAGCGTCCGAAAAAGAATCCGACGGCGCTAAAATTACCGCAGTTATCAGGATTAGCCGCTTCCCACTTCCCGTTGAAATCAGTCTGTAGTTCCTGAGTTCCCACTCGCGGAACAGTAATCAGGCGGAGGTTCGGATGATTTGACGCCAGGGTTTCCACCTGAGCTTTCCAGTCACCTCGCACTGTCATCCCCATATTTGACTGGCCGGAGCACATCCAGACCTCCCCGACCAGCACATCGGAGATTTCCCGCTTAGATGTTCCTTCGATCGTCAAAGTTGCAGGCTTCGCACTGGCATCGAGAGGATCGAGTTTGACGGTCCATCTGCCGTCCTCACCAGCCTTGGCTGTTTTCTTCTGTTCCCGCAGAGTAACGGTGACCTCAGTCCCTGGAGTATCCCATCCCCACAGTGGATTGGCCTGCTTTTGCTGCAGCACCATATGATCGTTGATAATAGCTGGCAGCTTGAGCTCAGCATGAGCGGCCAACGCGAGCGTCGAAAGAAAGATCGAAAGCGGGAGTTTAAATTTCATGCCGGAGCATGACGAACCCCTCAAGAAAATGCAAAAGCTCAGCTAGGCGCAATGGTGGCCACAGATCAGTCAATCACCGCATCGAACTTAAATACCAGAAGCCCTGCTGCCTGGTCCCACTCCAAAAATTTAGCAGCGCCTTTGTTCCCGCTGCTGTCCCGGGCAACACTGGCGGGCACACCAAACGCGGTTCCAATCATAGGCCCCTCCTGAACGATTCCGCCAGCAATAACTGCTTCAATGACTTCCGCTTTTGTGGTCGCCCCTTCCGAAAAATCCAGTCCTGAAACCTGTGCCGCAGAAAAGATGGAGGCAATGGACTGTGCGTTTCGACGGCTCGTAGTGTCAGTCGCGGATTGGTTGATTTGCCCGATGTTAGGCATCGCAATAGCAGCGAAGACTCCGATGACGGCAATAACCACAAGCATTTCCACGAGGCTGAAGCCACCTGCTGATGTTCTTTTAGTTACCATGATCAATACGGACCCTTGGCCCACGATTGAGCACTCTATGTTATAATTTCCATAAAATCAAATAAAAATTAGAGCGCGGCAACACCTTGAACAGAGGGCCGGTAATCACCTTATCGGTGGGGATACCCACTCAATAAACGTCCCGCTGGTAACGCTTATCCTTTTTCATCTCAGCGACATAATCCGCTGCTTCAGTCTCTGACATTCCGCCGAATTTCTCGATGGCATCGTGCAGAGCCTTGTCGACATCCCCGGCCATGTAAGTCGCGTCACCACAAACATACAGGTGCGAGCCACCTTCGACCCACTTCCACAACTCTTCGCCGGCATCTGCAATTTTATGCTGAACGTAGACTTTCTCCTCCTGATCCCGCGACCAGGCAAGATCCAGACGAGTCAACACACCTTCCACCTGGAGGTGTTCGAACTCCTCTTCGTAAAAGTAATCTGTTGCCTGATAGGGATTGCCAAAGAAAAGCCAGTTACGGCCTTTGGCTCCCGTAAATTTACGCTCTTCGAGGAAGGCACGAAATGGAGCGATCCCGGTTCCCGGCCCCACCATAATGACATCACGATCAGTGTCTTCCGGAAGCTTGAAATGCTTAGCGTGCTGGAGAAAGACTCCCATCTTACCCCCCGGCTCCACCCGATCGGAAACAAAGGTCGAGGCAACCCCTTTACGGTGTCTTCCGTGGGTATTGTATTCCACTTTAGCCACGGTGAGATGCACCTCTTCAGGATGTGCGTTCAGACTCGAAGCGATCGAATAGAGTCTCGGATTCAACTTGCGGAGAACTCCGATGAATTCCTGCGCGTTCTTGAAATCAGCCGGAAAATCATAGAGCAGATCAATGATCTCACGACCGTCGATGATCTTGGCAACCTCACCCGCATCATCAAGAACCGCGTGCAACCAGGGGTGATGACAAAGCCCGGCCCACTTCTTGATGGTCGACTTGGCGATCGTGCGAATGTCGTAATGCTCAATCAGCGCTTCACGCAGAGGCATCTTAACACCGTTGTGAGCTTCTACCGAAATCCCCGTGTTGAAGGGCATGATCGACAACATTTCATCAACCAACTCCGGATCATTGTGAGGGAAAACGCCCAGCACATCACCGACCTCATAGGTGAGATTAGATCCAGCAAGGGAGAGTTCAAGATGCCGGGTGTCTTTGAAGGCCCCTTCCCTGTTGAGCTTGACGTTCTTCAGCAACTTCGCAGGAAAAGGATTCTTGCGTGAAAAAGGCTCATCCTTGGCAGGCTTCTCTTCGACGACCGCCACTTCCGCAGCCGGAAGCGTGACCGTTATATCGGAGAAATCCATGTCGCTGAGCTGCGACATCACCACTTCAAACCACTCCTCAGCAGGGTCTTCGTAGTCCACATCGCAATCAACCCGTGGCGCGAAACGTTCCGCCCCCAGTTGTTCGAGTCGACCGTCAAACTTTTTACCCATCTCACAGAAATCTGCATAGTTGGTGTCTCCCAGAGCCAGCACTGAGAACTTCAAGCCGTCCAGCTTGGAAAAATTGTCCTGTGACAACGCCGTCCAGAAGCCCACTGCATTCTCTGGAGGATCTCCCTCGCCCCAGGTGCTGGTGAGGACCAACAAAAGGTGCTCCTTGGAGAGATCAACCTTGTCGAAATCCTCCATGTCGACCACATCTGCCCGCCAGCCATCGTTCACCAGTCTCTCGGCAAATCCTTCACTGAGTGCCTGGGCATTGCCACTCTCGGACCCGAACATCAATACGACGCGGGGCTTGCTGTCGCCTTCTGACTGACCGGCGACCGACTGAATCGCTTCAGCAAGCCATGACTTTACCCACTCCCTTTGTTCAGCATCAAGGGGAGCATTTTCCGGAAGTTCTGGTAGTTGAATTGCCATAAATTGGGGGCGGTATTGTTAGCAGAAACTGCGGGGCTTTCCACCGCATTTTTTAAGCCAAATATTTAGAATTCATACGATCTCCACTCACCGGTGGACTTCATCACTTATCCCAGGCGCTCTGCAGCAGCCCTTACGATTCGTTCTGTGGTTTCCCAATCGATACAGGGGTCGGTGACCGACTGCCCATAGGTCAACGAGGCGAAATCAGGCGAAACCTTCTGGTTTCCCGCCACCAGGTTGCTTTCCAGCATCGCCCCGATCACATCGCGGTCCCCACCGGCCCGTTGCTCGACCACATCTTCAAAGACACCCGGCATCTTCTCGTAATCCTTGGCGCAGTTCGCGTGACTCGCATCAATCACGATCGAAGTGGAAACCTCTCCCTTTTTCAACAGCTGACGGGTGGTTTCGACGTGTTCAGCCTCGTAGTTCGGCCCGACTTCCCCACCGCGTAAGACCGTGTGAACCAACGGATTCCCTTTGGTGCTCACCATTGAGGCCACGCCTTCCTCGCTGATCCCGAAGAACGTCTGCGGAGCAATAGCCGCTTTCAACGCATTCACCACGGCGACGATACCACCGTTGGTGGCGTTTTTAAATCCAACCGGCATCGACAATCCACTCGCCATCTGGCGGTGGGTCTGACTCTCCACCGTGCGAGCCCCGATCGCCGCCCAGCAAATGAGATCTCCAATATATTGAGGCGTAATCGGATCCAGAAACTCGGTCGCAGTCGGGACGCCCAGATCGATGATGTCCTGCAGCAACTTCCGCGCAATTTCCAGGCCCTTCGCCAAATCAGCCGTGCCGTCCATGTCAGGATCCATGATGAGGCCTTTCCAGCCGACATTCGTGCGTGGCTTTTCGAAATAAACCCGCATCACCAGTTCAAGACGATCTCCCACTTCCTCTCTCAGCTTTGCGAGCCGGGTGGCGTATTCAATACCTGACTTGGGATCATGAATCGAACAGGGACCGACAATGACCAAAAACCGGTCGCTCTCATGATTTAAGATCGCCTCGATCCGCCCACGCGCTTCCCGTACAAAACGATGCTGTTCCGCGGTCCGCGGAGCAACATGAGACATGTAGGCCGGAGCCGGCAATGGAACATTGTACTGAACATTCAGATCAGATACTGCATCAGAGGGGGCTTTCATTTCCGACCCTATTCGGGGCAAAAGGGCGGATTGTCGAGCGGGAATCCCCCACAAAATGTGCAACTTCCCACCCGTTTGCGGGTTTGTCTTCCTGTGATGAAAACTTCGCAAATCCTTACCTTTTCTCTGGTTCTCACAATATCCTGCGCCTTTTCCAGCGGCATCGCATCCGCTCAGGCCGAACGGGGAAAGGGCGGGGAGTTTTTCAAGCGGCTCGACAAAAACCAGGACGAAGCCCTCTCGAAAGACGAAGTTCCAGAACAAGTCTGGGAAAAAATCTCCAAACTCGACAAGAATGGAGATGATACCGTCTCTAAAGACGAAATGCGGAACATCATGGCCAATCGAACCGCACCCGGCTCCGACAAAGCACCTAGCTCAGAGCAACGCGGGCAGTTCTTCTCGCGAATGGACAAAAACAGCGACGGAAAGCTGGTAAAAGCCGAAGTTCCGGAACAAATCTGGGAACGACTGAGTCGTGCTGATAGAAACGGGGACGACGCCCTCTCCAAAGAGGAACTTGAGCAGGCTGCCCGTTATATGCAGAGCATGCAGTCGACACAAGGTAACCGCGGACGCAGAGGCGGAGCCGCTGCAGGACCGGCCTCGGTTATTCAGTCATTTGACGAAAACACCGACGGGAAACTCGCTCAAAGCGAAGTTTCCGCCGATATGTGGGCCAAGATATCCCGGCTGGACACAGATTCCGACGGCGCGGTCAGCCAGGAAGAGCTTGCTAAAGCCTATTAAGAACAGAGAGCACGTCGCTCTCCATTCCCGGGCGATCAATCAGCCCCGTATCAGCGCACCACCCGCGCACCACCGCCACTCACGATCTTCTCGACCTCCGCGAGCGAAGCCATCGTCGTATCACCGGGAGTCGTCATCGCAAGTGCGCCGTGAGCAGCCCCGTAGTTCACTGCTTTGCCCGGATCATTGTGCTCCAGAAAGCCGTAGACCAATCCGGAGGCAAAACTGTCTCCGCCGCCCACCCGGTCCATGATCTCCAGACGCGGATATTCGTTGGATTCGTAGAATTCCCCGTCATGCCAACAAATCGCGCCCCAGTCATTCACCGTGGCGGTGTGAACCTCGCGCAGTGTCGTCGCCGTGGCTTTGAAATTCGGGAATTCCTTTACTGCGGTCTCAATCATCTTCTTGAAGTTCGAAACGTCGATTCCGCGAATGTTTTCATCAACTCCCTCAACCTCAAAGCCAAGGCAGGCCGTGAAATCCTCTTCGTTTCCGATCATGACATCCACATACTTGGCAATCTCACGATTCACCTCCTGCGCATAGGCCTGACCACCAATCGCATTCCAAAGTGAGGGGCGATAATTCAAATCGTAACTGACAATCGTGCCGTGCTTCTGGGCTGCCTTGCAGGCTTCGATCGTGAATTCCGGTGTGGTTTCGCCAAGGGCGGCAAAAATCCCGCCGGTGTGAAACCAGCGCGCACCGTGATTCCCAAAGATATCTTCCCAGTCCACATCACCCGGCTTCAGCTGTGAGGCTGCCGTGTTGGCCCGGTCCGGACAACCCACTGCTCCGCGAATGCCGAAACCCCGCTCCGTGAAATTCAACCCGTTACGCACCTCGCGACCGATCCCGTCGTAGTCGCGCCACACGAGAAACTGCGTGTCCACTCCACCCTGCAGGATAAAATCCTCCACCAGACGGCCCACTGGATTGTCTGCAAAAGCCGACACCGTCGCCACACGCTGACCGAAGCAACGACGCAATCCACGAGTCACATTATACTCTCCGCCACCCTCCCAGGCCTGGAAAGTACGGGCTGTGTGGATACGGCCTTCGCCCGGGTCGAGCCGGAGCATGATTTCACCAAGAGAAATGCAGTCAAAGGCAACTTCAGAAGCGGGACGGATATTTAAAGACATGGGGTGAGTTCTAAGTTTTCAGGACCAAAGTTTCAAGTGGGAAAAGAACCGGGCCACTTACCTAAGCTGGGCATCCGAAGTGCCGTTCCTCCAGCAGATCATGGCGCGTCACGATCCTCCGATACCATTCGAGCAACAGCTTCTCTCTGGCCACTGGATCAATCTTCCAGGCATCGCCAATCTCCCCGGCATGCAGCCGCTCCACAATGCGTGACAGCGTCACCGCAACGGTCACGGAAATATTGTAGCTCTGCGTGAACCCATACATCGGCAGGCGGAGAGTATCATCAGCCATCTCCAACGCCTCTGCCGTGAGCCCCTGCTCTTCCGAGCCAAAAAGAAGCGCCACCGGACGATCAAGCGGCAGGTCAACCGGGGTGAAACCATCCGTATTCGGCGTCGTCGCCACGATCCGAAATCCCCCGGCCCTCAGTTTACTGAGACACTTCTTTGTGTTGCCATACTGATGAAAATCCAACCACTTGGAAGCCCCCATTGCCACATTGTGATTCGGGCGATACTCGTTGCGATTCTCAATGACATGCACATCTTGCAGCCCGAGACAGTCGCAACTCCGCAGACAGGCACTGGCATTGTGAGGCTGATAAATATCTTCCAGCACGATCGATACATGGCGTGTCCGGTTCAAGATCACTTCAGACATGATCTGACGCTTGTTCTCTGTCAGATACTGGCTGAGGAACTCGATCCGGTCAGCGGTTGAGGGGGATTTACTCATAGATGGGGGTTAACGCTTCTCCACGTCAAGGATTGAGCTAACCCATTCACCGAGTTTTTCCTCAAAATCCGGCGGTGTCGTATGATCTTCCATACCGGGATACTCCTTTTTGATCACTTTTGATCCAAGTCTCTTCAATGCAGTGGCATACTCCGAGTTCAACAAAACATTCCCCAACGCCTCATCCTCCCCCACCAGGCAATAATAAGTTTGCCACTTGTGCGCTTCCGTCGCCTGGGCTGGAAAGTCAGGATCATCCTTGTGACCACCGGCTGAAAACAGGATCGCCCCCATGAACTTATCCGGGTGGGTCGCCGCGAGATCTCCCGCCACCTTTGCCCCCTGTGAAAACCCCACCAGCACCACCCGCGGCCATTCCGGGGTGATTTTCGAAGCATTGTGCCTCAAAACCCCTTCGATATGATTCAAATCAGCTTCCACATCTTCTGCCCATTCATAGCCACTCTGCTCCATATCCGCCGTCCCGCTGATCCCCACAAACGCCACGCCCAGCTTGTCGGCGCGCGCCTGATAGTCCTCTTCGAAAACCGAGATCTCACTGGGATTCCACCCATATCCATGCAGCCACACCACCGTCGGCACGGGCGTTTTGGGATCGTGTCCCTTCGGCAGGATAACGATGCATTCGGAATCTTCCGGTCCAACGAAATTGAGAGCTTCTATTCGGAGACGCTCCTGTTCCACATCATTCTGATAAGCCAGGTAGATCATCCCGGCGAAAGCCAGAGTCGATAACAACGAGAGATACCCCATCACAACCCCGCCAATCGCCATACCCCGGCCCAATAAACCCGGAGTTCTTTTGATATTCGAAAGCGCCACATGACCAAAGATCAGAGCCGGAATCCCCGTGATGATGAACAGGCACGCCGCATAAGACAGAATGCCCAGAATCAACGAAGTGACGGCAGCAGCACTCGTCACCGGGCGCTGAAAGGGCGTGGCAGAGCTTCGGTTAAACAGAGGGGGTTGGGCGGGATTCATCCGCCGGAGTGTAGCACGGTTTCCCCGTACCAGAATCAAGTTCTACGATCCAACAGGGTCTGATCAGCGAACCAACCCTGTTGACTCAACTTCCCTGCTGATATTTGACCAAGCCGCGAATAATACTGTCGACCACGGCCTGACGATATCGCGGGTCCATCATGGCGGTGCGTTCGCCTTTGTTGGATACAAACCCACCTTCAACAAGGATCGCCGGGTGGCGGGTTTTCTTCAAAACCACAAAATTAGCAGTCTTCACACCGCGATCTTTTGTCTTCATCGTTTTGACCAATTCCCTTTGAACATAGGAAGCCAGAGCACGTCCTGCAGATGACTTGTAAAACGTTTCGATGCCGGTCACCCCGGTCTTATAGCTGGAATTGAAGTGAACACTCACATAAATCGCATTGCGATACTTGTTGGCGATCGCGGCTCGCTTATCGAGCGGTACAAAGTGATCCGAGTTGCGGATCATGACGGTACGGAATCCCATCATCTGCAAAGAACGCTCCATACGCCGCGCCACATCCAGATTGAGATGCTTCTCATACACCAGTGAATTGCTCGCCCCAAGATCATGGCCTCCGTGCCCGGCATCGATCACAACCGTGGAAAATCCCGCCTGGGCAGTGCCGACGATGGTCATTACTCCCAAAAGAAGAAGTAATGTTTTTAAAAAATGCGGGAAATTTTGACGAATCATGCGGGAATACGGCGTCTTACCAAAATAGAACGAGCGAACCTGTTAAACATTCAACAAAATTTTAAAATTTCCAGCAATACTTTGGAAATCTTGATGGTAAACACCTGCCTCGCCCCCAACTAAAGCGCTTCCGATCTGTCAGCTCCCCTTCAGTCTGAAGACTGATGGGCATCGAGCGGATGTTCGCGGTCTGCCAGAGGAAATTGAATTTTCCGACCGGTGAGACCTGACTCCCAGATACCGTGAGCCATCTCCAGCGCTTTCATCGCCCGGTAGCCAGAGCAAAGCGGCTCTTTTTCTTTTGCGATCGCCTTCAGCCAGTCTTTGGCCAGCTTCCGGTTGGCTTCATCGACCACTGAAAGCTTTTCCTCTCCCTCTTCATCCGGATTATCGTCCGGCCAATGAGTCCACACATCTTCCCGATCCGTCAGATGAGAATCAGGGGTGCGCAGGACAGAAAACGTCACGGGATTCCCCGCAAAGATTCGGGCTTTCGACTTCGCGCCGATTAATTCGATTCCGCAGGGGCCGGTGATGTCCCGCAGCTTCTTACGGCTTTGAAAAATCACATTCACCCCGGAATCCATCGAAAACCGGGCGAATATCTCATCCCCCAGAACCGGCCCGAGCCGTCCTGACGCAGCTTCCTCGACATCGGAGATCGTTGCATCCCGTCCATCCTTGCGAATTTGCGCGGAACACGATTCCACCTCGCCGGCCAGCAGCCGGACCAAATCAAAGAGTGGCGTTCCATGAACCAGGAGGTCCACACCGCCTGCGGCGTCATCCATCTGCCCGTAGACCCTCAATTCCAGCAACTCGCCAATGAAGCGGTGCCGCCGGTCGAGAAATTTCCTCAAATCAGAATCAAGCCGCATGGAGTTCGCCACCACGATCTTCAAGCCACGTTGGTCCGCGATCGCCAGAATTTCATCGGCCTCCGTAAGAGTCAGCGTAAACGGCATCTCTACAAACAGATGGGCTTCCGCAGCAAGGGCGGCTTTTGCCATCGCGTAGTGCAGGTCCGGTGATTGGGCGGATATACTCACCAGATCCGGCTTCTCCTTCGCCAACATCTCCTCAAAATTCGCATAGGCCTCCTGTGCCCCGCATTTCTCTTTGGCCGCTTCCCGACCGTCGTCATTGGGGTCTGAAATGGCGACCACTTCAACTCCGGCGACATTTTCAAAAATGCGATCGAGAGGGTTTTCAGCCTCCCCTGCTCCTTCAGAATTGCCAATGATCACAGCACGGAGATTTCCCGAGGCGGCCCGTGGCGTGATGTCCAATGCCGGAGACTCATCCTCATCCGGGTCTGAATTCCCCTGAGAATTCATCATCCCCGACGCAGCCATGCCTGCGCTTCCGTAAATAAGGTGCCGTTTTGCCCAGTCCGGTGGTGCCATAATAGTTTCTCGTTTGTGTGTGTTTGCCCCCCGTGTGTGAGGGCCGCGAATGTACGGTGGATTCGACAGGCGATCAATACCGAAAAGGTTCCCGCGCTTTGGTTTGTGAATCATGCCGCCCGGGACTTCCGAATGTCCATTGTTCTGTAGGCAATGCCCATCAGGACGTCCGATTCCCCCATTGTTCTGTGTGCAATGCCGGTCCGGACGTTTGGATGGCCATTGTTCTGTGTACAATGCGCGTCCGGAAGCCTGAATACGAATTGTTCTGTGTACAATGCCCTTCCGGAGGTCTGAAACCCGATTGTTCTGTGTGCAATGCCCTTCCGGTTGCCTGAATACCCGTTGTTCTGCGTGCAATGCCCGTCCGGACATCCGAACGCCTGACAACAACACATAACCACTTCAGGAATCCCCGGTTACGCAAAGAGCCCCCCCCTGACACTCCCGGGAATTCAAACCGCCCCGTCCATCCGTGTTTTGCGTCGCCAAGTCTAGATTTCTGCCTATCCTGAACAGTCTCCGGATGAATCATATGGATGCTGACTCACTGCGCGAATATCTGCTCTCAAAGCAAGCCACCACCGAGGAACAACCTTTTGGTCCCGAGGTCATGGTCTACAAGGTTAAGGGGAAAATGTTCGCCACCCTCGGTTTTGAAATTGAGGACGGGATCGAAACGGCCCGCACCAATCTAAAATGCGATCCGGAGCGGGCGATTGAGTTGCGCGCTGAGCATGATGCGATCGTGCCCGGATATCATATGAACAAAAAGCACTGGAATACCGTTGTTCTGGACGGAACGCTCAAACCTGATCTGATCCGTGACCTTATTGACCATTCATGGGAGCTGGTCGTCGCCGGGCTCCCGGTGAAGGTCCGTCAAACCTTGGATGAGTCCTGAGGGGTGACGAGTTTCAAGCCGGCGACACGTCCCGGAAGACAGCGCTCCTATTTCCTGAAGGAAGGTTTCTTTTTGGCCACTGTGATGAACGGCGGACGGAGGTAATGCGGCTCAAGCGGCTTTTCGGCCATGCTTTGAATAGTTGCGGCATCGAATGCTGAAACGGCCTCAGCCAGGGCCGAAGCGGTTGGGTAACCCGGGGTTACGCTCTCGTATTCCTCAGCGAGATGAGCGTCAGCGGTATAAATCGGCGTCGGAAATCCGCTGATGGAAGCGGCAAACTCGTCCGCGTCGATCAAATCGGGCTCTGCCGTGAGTTGGCGGTTTTTCACGGCGGCAACGGCGATGGTTTTACGCCGGGCATCGCTGATGACGGTGCAATTTCCCTCCGGATAGGCTGAGAGTGAAGACATTCCGATCACGGGAATACCGCGAGCCAGCGACAGGCCGTTTGCCACGGAGATTCCTACCCGAACGCCGCTGTAACTGCCGGGACCGTTGCCCACTACGATGAGTTCGATCTTTTCCCCGGCAACCTTGAGCGCTTCCTCCACCGGCCCGAAGATTCTGGAATTGTGGGCGCGTTGGGTCGTAAAATCAGCCTCCCACACGATTTTGCCCTCGTCCCAAAGGGCGAGGCTGGCTCGTGGTGTTGAGGTTTCGAAGGCAAAAATCATGTAAGCAATCAGGCTCGAAGTTAGAGTTGATTCGTAGTCCAATCCCCTTTTGATTCGCTCAAATTATGTCTTTTATCCACGACGATTTTCTTCTTCAAACGAAAACCGCCCAGCGGCTTTATCACGAATTTGCTGAGAACCAGCCAATTCTTGACTATCACAATCACCTCCCGCCCGAAGATATTGCAAATGACAGGCAGTTTGCCAATCTGTTCGAGATCTGGCTCGAAGGGGATCACTACAAATGGCGCGCCATGCGGGCCAACGGCATTCCTGAAGAACTGGTAACGGGCGATGGCGATCCTTTCGATAAGTTCCTGGCCTTCGCCAAAACCGTGCCGCACACCCTGCGCAATCCGCTTTATCACTGGACTCATCTTGAGCTGAAGCGGTATTTCGGCATTGATGAGCTTCTCGATGGTGATTCCGCGAAACGGATCTGGGATCAGGCCAATGAGCAACTGGCCACCCCTGAATTTTCGGCCCGCGAGATATTGAAGCGCTGGGATGTGCGGGGACTCTGTACCACGGACGACCCGACGAGTGATCTGGCGAATCATCGTTCGGTAGCCGCCGATGCGGATTTCTCCGTTGGGGTTTTCCCAACCTTCCGTCCAGACAAAGCGCTGGGAGTGAACAATCCGACGGCCTTTAATGAATGGACAGCTCAGCTCGCGGCGATTGCGAATACGGAGATCAAAAGCTTTTCCGACTTCAAAGATGCCATTCGTTCGCGTCATGATTTCTTCCACGAAGTGGGCGGCCGGCTTTCCGATCACGGATTGAACCACTGTTATGCGGATTTCTGCACGGAGGAAGACGCCGCAGCGATCTTTGATCGGGCGAGGGCTGGATCGGCGGCGAGTGATGCGGAGTTCCGTCAGTTCGCAACGGCGATGATGTTGTTTTTCGGCGAGCTGGACGCGGAACGCGGCTGGACAAAGCAGATGCATGTCGGGGCGATGCGGAACAACAACGGCCACCTCTTCAATACGATCGGGGCGGATATCGGCTGCGATTCGATCGGCGACTGGAATCAGGGCGAGGCGATGTCGCGCTATCTCGGTCGGTTGTCGGAGATGGAGAAGCTTCCTCAGGTTGTGATCTATAACTTGAACCCGTCAGACAATTATCTCTTCGCCACGATGGCCGGGAACTTCAAGGGTGTGCAATTCGGCAGCGGCTGGTGGTTTCTGGATCAGAAGGAAGCCATGGAATGGCAGATGAATGCGCTTTCCAATTGCGGATTGCTTTCGAAATTCATCGGGATGCTGACTGATTCCCGGTCATTCATGTCATTCCCTCGCCATGAGTACTTCCGCCGGACGCTTTGCAACCTGATCGGCAACGATGCGGAGAGCGGACTGATTCCGAACGATGATTCATTGCTCAAGCCGATGGTTGAAAACATCTGCTTCGCGAACGCGCAGAACTTCCTGAAGTTGGATATTTAAAAGCAAAGCGCGACGATCCAACAGGGTTGGTTCATCGAACAGACCCTGTTGATTCGTAAAAAGCTGGCGTGATCGCGAGGCGTGGCAGGGTTGCGGGAAGCCGTGGAATCCCGGAAACTGTAACGCTTGAGATTCCCGCCTTTATCCCTCTCCTCACGGGAGATGATGTGCAGCCTCGTGGTTGTCGGGATTTTTATGTGCAGTTCCTCAGGGGACGCGGCTGATTATCTGAAGGACATCAAGCCGGTCCTCAAAGAGCGGTGCTATTCCTGCCACGGTTCGCTGAAGCAAAAGGGAGACCTCCGGGTCGACACGGCTGCGGAAATGATCGGGGCGAAAGTCATCGTTCCGGGAGATGTGGCGGCGAGTGAACTGTTCGGCCGGATCACGAGTGATGACGATAATGACCGCATGCCTCCGGAGGGTCATGCCTTATCGGCCCCGCAAATTACTGCGATTCAAAAGTGGATTGAATCAGGTGCGCCATTGCCGCCGAACGAAGTAGCGGAGGATGATCCGGGATCACACTGGTCTTTCCAGCCGATCAGGAAACCGGCGGTCCCGAAGTTGCCGGAGGCGTCGAACCCGGTGGATGCGTTCCTTCTCGTCAAGCAACGGGATGCAGGAGTGCATGCTCAGGAACCGGCTGAGCGGTCTATTCTCTTGCGCCGGGTTTATCTTGATCTGATTGGACTGGCTCCGACCAATGAACAACTGGATGACGACCGACCGCTGGAAGCCATCGTCGATGAACTTTTGGGAAGCCTTCATCATGGTGAACGCTGGGGACGTCACTGGATGGATGTGTGGAGGTATTCAGACTGGTATGGACTGGGGAGCCAGCTTCGGTATTCGCAGAAACATCTCTGGCACTGGCGCGAGTGGATCGTGGAATCGCTCAATGAAGACAAAGGATACGATGAGATGATCCACGAGATGCTGGCGGGTGATGAACTCGCGCCGGAGGATCCGGATACCTTGCGCGCGACGGGTTTTCTGGCGCGAAATTACTTTCTCTTCAACCGTACGACGTGGCTCGACAGCACGATCGAGCACACCGGGAAAGCCTTTCTCGGCCTGACCTTGAACTGCGCGAAATGCCACGATCACAAATATGATCCGATCGACTTCGAGGATTACTATCGCTTCCGCGCTATCTTCGAGCCACATCAAGTGAGGCTGGACGCCGTGCCGGGAGAAACGAATTTCGAAAAGGATGGGGTGCCCCGGGTGTTCGATGATCATCTGGATGCGAAGACCTATCTGCATCTACGGGGTGATCCCAAACAGGAGGACAAGGAGACAACGATCGTTGCCGGTGTCCCTGCCTTTCTGGCGCAGTTTGCACCGGAGGTTCAGCCCGTCAGCCTGCCTGTCCCGGCCTATGCACCGGGGACGCAGACTTTTGTGCAAGAGGATCGACTGGAGGAAGCCGTAAAGAAGGTTGATGACGCGAGAGAAGAGCTCAAGAAGGCCACGGCGGCTTTAGCAAAGGCAGCCGACGAGCCCGATTCAAAAGAGGAACAATCGGAAGCAGCGAAGACAGATTCGGACTTTCGGATCGAAGATGATTTTGCTTCGCCGAAGCCCGGGGTTTGGGTGATGAAAGGTTCGGGATTGGTGTACAAGGACGGCGGACTGGAACAGAGCGAACCGACTCAGCAACCAGCCCGGTTGGTGTCGAAGAAAGCGCTGCCCCGGGATTTTGAAATGACTTGTCGCTACACAACGACGGGAGGCGCCACTCACAAATCAATCTCCTTCCGGTTTGACCTGACTGAGAACGAAAAGCACTCCAATTTTATCTACACCAGCGAACGGGCTGAAGGTGCCAAGGTTCAGGCGGCCTACACTCGCGGGGGTAAAACAACCTATGCCGGTGATGGGCGGGCCGGGAAGAAGGTAGCGGTGGGGCGACCTCAGGAATTGCGCATCGCAGTGCGGGATCGTCTGGCCAACGTGTGGCTCGATGGGAAGTTTGTTCTCGCCTATCAGTTTCCGGATCGGATTGCTGACGGGCGTTTCGCTTTATCGGCGTTTGATGCGACAGCCCGCTTTCACTCGATCCGAATCACGGGACTGCAGGATGATCTGAAACTGACGGAAGCAAAGAACGCATCCTCGCCCGACACAGCAAAGGATGGGAAACCGCTGCAGAACCACGTGGAAATTGCGGAGCTGGCGCTGGCTGCGGCGATCGCTGATGAGGCTGCTCTCAAAGCTACGATTGCAGCCGATGCAGCCAGCCTGTCTGCTGAAGCCGCTCCCGCGAAAGAGTTGACGCGAGCTGCGCTGAAGCTTCAGATCGAGGCGAAGAAGGCGCGGGCCGCGGCGGACCTTTTGATCCACAAAGACGGAGACGCGAAGAAGCGTAAAGCGGCGGAGCAGCTGGCGAAGTCAGCCAAAGAGAAGTGGGCGGCTTTCGAGAAAGGCGAAGGGAAGTATGAACCTTTACGGGGATCCAGAAAAGCTCTCGAAACTCCGGCCCACAAGACCACTGACTACCCGGCGGTCTATGCTTCGGAGTCAACGGGACGTCGCACCATGCTCGCAAAGTGGATCACCGATCCGGAGAATCCACTGACGGCGAGAGTGGCGGTGAACCATGTCTGGATGAGGCATTTCGGAGAACCGCTCGTTGAAACGGTATTTGATTTCGGGCGTCAGGCACCTCAACCGCTCCACCATGAGTTGCTGGATTATCTCGCGGCGGAGTTTGTTGAATCAGGATGGAGTTTTCGCCATCTGCATCGGCTGCTGGTGACTTCGCAAACTTACCAGCAGTCATCCTCCAATGCTGGTGGGCACCTGAAGTCGTTGAAGAATGATCCGGGAAATCGTCTCTACTGGAGGATGAACCCGAGGCGGATGGAGTCTCAGGTTGTGAGGGATAACCTGTTGTATATCTCAGCGAAGCTGGATCTCACCGTTGGCGGTCCGTCTCTCAATTATCAACAGGCAGGAAACCGTCGAAGTCTCTACTTCACGCATTCCCCTGATAAGATCGATCCTTTTCTGACTACTTTTGACGATGCTGATTTGTTGCAATGTTATCGCCGCAGCGAGAGCGTCGTTCCGCAACAGGCGCTCGCTTTGTCCAACAGCAAACTCGCGCTGGAGAGTGCGCGGTTGATTGCGGAAAAGATCGGCACGAAGTCCGAAGCGAAGACCTTTATCAAAGGGGCGTTTATGGAGGTGCTTTCCCGCCAACCCAATGTTTCGGAAACCACCGAGTGTCTGTTGTTCCTTGACGACCTGAAGGCTTTGAACGGCAAGGCTGATGACCGGTTGCGGTTCCGCGCCCAGCTGGTTCACGCGTTGCTCAATCACAACGATTTTGTTACCATCCGTTAGAAACCTGTGAGTGATCTATTCCAACCTTCATCGTCTCTGGCAGCCGCAATGCGCCGTCGTCACTTCCTGCACCAGGCCGGGTTGGGCTTTGGCGGTGTGGCGTTGCAGTCACTGTTGCAGCGGGATGGGTTTGGAGCTGAAGCCGGCGGCGTTCGCTTGAATGGCAACTCGCAGTTTGCCCCGCGTGCCAAGAATGTGATCTGGCTGTTCATGCGTGGAGGGGTGAGCCACATGGAAAGCTTTGACCCTAAACCGATGCTCACCAAATACGAGGGTAAGAGCATCGGAGACACGCCGTATGCTCATGTGCAGGATCCCGAGCGATTGAAGAATGTTCGAGTGGTCGTGGTTAACGATGCGAACGGTCAGCAGCGGAATGTGATATACCCGTTGCAGGTCGGCTATAAAAAGTATGGGCAGAGCGGGATCGAAGTCAGTGACTGGTTCCCGAAGATTGGTTCCTGCGTCGATGACATCTCAGTGATCCGCTCGATGTGGACCACGGATGACAATCATGGGGCTCAGGTGCAGTTTCATTCAGGGAAACACCGGCTCGATCCCCCGGGACCGACGATTGGTGCCTGGGTCAACTACGGTCTGGGATCGCTCAATGATAATTTGCCGCAGTTTGTCAGCATGGGGCCGCGTTACTTTGATAAGAAAGACGGGCATTATCTGGGGCCGGCTTATGACTCGGTGAAGCTCAAGGTTGATCTTAAAAACCCGCTTGCGTATGCGAAGCCGGAGGGAGATCTCACCCGGGAGGAACAGAAGCTCGGGTTTGGATTGGTGAACCGCTTGAACCATCTTGCGACCGCCCAATATCCCGATGACCCGGCGCTGGAAGCGAGAATCAAATCATACGAACTCGGTTACCGAATGCAGATGGCCGTGCCCGAGGTGATTAATTTTGATGCGGAGTCGAAGGCAACCAAAGAGATGTATGGTCTCGATCAGAAGGAAACGAAACCATTTGGTGAGCAGCTGTTGGCGGCACGTCGCCTGTCGGAAAGAGGCGTGCGCTTTATCCAGATTATGCACGGCGATGGTGCAGCCGGAGCCTGGGATCAGCATTCGAAGTTGAAGACGATGCATTCCAAACTGGCTGGACAGGTGGATAAACCTATCGCCGGGCTTTTGAAAGACTTGAAGCAGCGGGGACAACTCGATGAGACGCTGGTGGTATTTGCGACGGAGTTCGGAAGGACGCCGGGCACTCAGGGAAGTGACGGAAGGGATCATCATCCATTCGGGTTCAGTGTCTGGATGGCAGGTGGCGGGATCAAAGGTGGAACCGTTCACGGATCAACAGATGAACTCGGGTTCCACGCGGTGGAGAATCCCCATTATGTCACCGATGTGCACGCGACGATTCTGCATCAGTTAGGGCTTCATTCGCATCACCTCGAAGTTCCCGGTCACAAGCGATTGGATATGGATTTCGGGAGTGTCATCAAAGAGATTGTCGCCTGACCGGATATGCGCTTTCTTTTAAGCCAGCACCTGCCGGATGAGATGCCCTTCGACGTTGGTGAGCCGTCGTTCGATTCCGTTGTGGAAGAAGGTGAGTCGTTCGTGATCGATCCCGAGGAGATGAAGGATCGTAGCGTTGAAATCGTAGAGGGGATGCTTGTGCTCGATCGCTTTGCGGCCGAGTTCATCGGTGACTCCATGGCTGACGCCCGGCTTCACTCCCGCACCGGTTAGCCAGCAGGTGAATCCGTCAGGATTGTGATCGCGCCCCTGAGCTCCTTTCTGAAACATCGGCATCCGCCCGAACTCAGTGCACCAGACGACCAAAGTATCCTCGAGCAGCCCGCGCTGTTTCAGGTCACGGATCAATGCCGCAGTGGGTTGATCCATAATCTCTGCGTGTACGTCATACTGTTCCTTGAGCTTACTGTGGCCGTCCCAGTTCAGTCGACCACCGCTGGCATAGGCTCCGTTGAACAGTTGAACAAATCGGACTCCCTTCTCAATCAGGCGACGGGCGAGGATGCAGTTCTTCGCGTAGGCTGCTTTGGTGGGATTGGATTCGTCGTCAGCTCCATACATTTTTTGGATATGATCAGGCTCCGTGGAGAAATCATTCATCTCGGGAACACTGAGTTGCATGCGGGCCGCGAGTTCGTAACTGGCGATGCGGGCTGCGAGTTTCCCGTCGTGCTGGTTCTTTTCGAGATGACGGGCGTTCATCCGTTGAAGCAGAGATCGTGTCGCTTCGTTGCGGGTCGATGAAACGCCCTCCGGCGCACTGAGGTGTCGGATCGGATTTTTGGAACTGAAAGGCGTTCCCTGAAATTCCGCAGGGAGGAATCCTGACCCCCAGTTGTTCACACTCGCTTGTGGAACACCGCGGGGATCCGGGATCGAGACAAAAGCGGGCAGGTCATTGTTCTCGCTTCCCAGTGCATAGCCCAGCCATGAGCCGATGCTGGGGAACCCGTCCTGCACAAACCCCGTGGAGAGAAAATTCTCTGCGGGACCGTGAGTATTGGTCTCGCTGGTGAGTGATTGAATGAAGGCAATGTCGTCAGTCAGCTCAGCGAGGTGGGGGATCATGTCTGACACCCACTTGCCGGTCTGCCCGCGCTGGCGGAATTCATATTGGGGACGGGCAAGATTTCCGGCCGGCCCCTGAAAGGTCACTGCCGGCCCGCCTTTGAGAGGTTTTCCATCCTGCTTGATGAGTTCCGGTTTGTAGTCCCAGGTTTCGAGCTGGCTCACCGCACCGGCACAGAAGACCACGAGGACATTCTTTGCTTTGGCCGGGTGGTGGGAAATGCGCGGGGCGTATGGGTGTGCGGGATCGATTTTTGGCGATTCACCCGCGAGGAGGCCTTCGGACTTCAGCAAACTGCTCAGGGCAATTGAACCCAGCGCCGTGGCGTTGTTGCCGAGGAATTGTCTCCGGTCGAGAAGTTTGCGTCCCTGGGGTGAAAGAAGCTCGGCTAAGTTCATAGAAGGTTGGGGAAAGTGTTCAGGGAAGGAATACGAATTCGCTGGAATTAAACATGGCACGGAACACGGCCGGCCATCCGTGTTGAGCCGCGACTTCGAGGACGTCAGCAATTTCCCCGGAGTCGGGAGTGCGTCCGTAAGCGCGCAACCAGACCGCTTTGATTTTATCCTCCGGCTTATCGGGGCCGTTGGATTCGAATTCCTGAGCGAGTGCATTCGCTTCGTCGTAGGTGAATTGGCTGTTGAAAAGGTTGAGTGCTTGAACCGGAGTCGTCGATTGCCTTCGGCGCGGCTGGCTTTGCCCGGCATCGGGACAGTCGAACGCTCCAAAAACAGCTTCCCGTTCCATGCGGATTTTGTGAGCATAGATCATACGCCGCCTGTTCTTTTCATCGCTGACGGTGACCGGGGAAAAGCCGGACAAACCGCCGCGTTTGTTAAACAGATTGAACCCACTGCCACCGGTTTCCAGATTGAGCCGACCACTCACAGCAAGAATTGAATCGCGGATCGCTTCGGCCTCAAGACGGCGGGAAGGATAACGCCACAACAACCGGGCATCGCCATCAACAGCTGACGCTTCAGGACGAACTTTCGCAGATTGCTGATAGGTGCTCGACAATACAATGAGTCGATGGAGGTGTTTGACCGACCAACCTGATTTCATGAACTCAGCGGCAAGCCAATCGAGCAGTTCAGGATGAGATGGCGTCGTTCCTGCCCGACCAAAATCATTGGCGGTCTCCACCAGCCCGATTCCGAAATGCCATTGCCAGACTCGATTGGCCATGACGCGGGCAGTCAAAGGATTGTCAGGAGAAGCAATCCAATCGGCAAGGGCGAGTCGTCGATCTTTGTCCGCGGATTCCCGGGGCAGCTCGATGTCGTCGATGGCTTCAAGGACAGCCGGTTGAACAAGTGAAAGAGGCTGTTCCGGGTCACCCCGCCGCAGGAGGCTGACCGGTTCCGGTTGGGTGAAGCGCCCGGTGTAAATCATGGCAGCCTGACCTGCTCCGTTTTCCTCCAGCAATGGTTTGAGAACACCAAGAAGACGATCGAACCCCTTCTTTTCTGAACTTGTGAGGGTAGCGGCATCGATCCCCTCGACGAGTGGTGCCTTACTGTCGTAGGGAACACGGTCTTTGGAATCAATGATGACCTTCTTGTTACCTGCACCATCGGTGCTTTCGATGATGTAATCGACTGCCAGCCGGTCTCTAAATTTTCCCAACCGGTCCCGTCCCCAAACAATGCGATCAATTTCAGTTTCCTTCGGGAATTCAATTTGTACCCAGCCCTTTCCTTTATCTTTGGCCCGCCACGCGCTGGCGTTTCCGTATTCCCCGTTGTTGACCAGCGGCAATGACTTTCCTGTATTACCCGAATCGCGGGTGGTCGCTCCGCGCGAAGCCAATGCGATATTTTCCCCGGCGAGATTATAGACTTCAAGTTCGTCGATGAAAGGTTCCCGTTTGTTGTCGTAGATTGTGGAAGAGATCGTCAGCCGAATCTTTTTGGAGCGAACCGGGGCAAACCTTTCCACGTTCTTAATCGAATTGACCGAAGGACGCTTAATGGTAGGGCCCGCAACCGGAACAAACTCCGAGATCTGTTTCTCATAACCTTCAATCTTCCTGCGAAGAGCCAGGCGGGCCTTTTCTCTTTCAGGATCTGTGTCGGGTCGCTCTCCAAATTGCACCCCGGAGAAGAAGGCCTGCATCGAATAGAAATCTTTGGCAGAGATCGCGTCGAACTTGTGATCGTGACAGCGCGCGCACCCGATACTGAGCCCCAGCATGGCTTCACTTGTATTGGTCAGGATTTCGGTGAGTTCATCCTGACGAGCGAGGCGTTTCGAAGCTTCATCTTTCCCAATCTGACCGGGCAGTAGAACTGCAGCTGTAACCAGAAACCCCGTTCCCCGGTTCTCTCCCAGCGCATCGCCAGCCAGCTGCTCGCGGATAAACTGGTCATAAGGAAGATCTTTGTTGAAAGCCTCGATGACATAGTCGCGGTATGGCCAGGCGTTCGGTCGCTCCAAATTCACTTCAAACCCACTCGTGTCTGCATACCGGACGACATCCAGCCAATGCTGCGCCCAACGCTCGCCGTATCTGGGAGAAGCGAGCAGGCGCTCGACCACTTCTCCGCGTGCATTACCCGAATCAGAAGCCAGTAATTCAGCCAGCTCATCTGGAGTCGGAGGCAACCCTGTGAGATCAAACGTGACCCGCCGCAGCCAGGTCTCCGGGGAAGCGGCTTCCGAAGGGGCGAGCTTATTTTGCTCAAGTCGACGAAGAATAAAGGGATCAATATCATTGGCAACCCAGTCGCTGTTCTTTACTTCGGGAACCGACGGACGAACCACAGGTTTGAAAGACCAGTGATCGGTTTTGTCCTCGAGAGTGGTTGAGTCAATCCCGTCCGGCCACTGAGCCCCCTGGTCGATCCAGCTGATCAGAGTGGCCACATTTTCCTTAGAAAGAGGTGGGCCCTTCGGGGGCATCGCCAACTCGGCGTCCTTATCCCTTCGCACAAAATGAACCAGTGGACTGCCTTCCGGCTTTCCCGGGACAATGTCAGGAGCGTGTCCACTACCGCCTTTGAAGGCTTCCGATTTAATATCGAGACGAAATCCCGACTTCTGGACATCCGCACCATGGCATTCGTAACAGTGCTGCTCAAAGATGGGGCGGACATCTTTGACAAAATCGATCTTTTCATCCTTGCCGAATGAACGGTTCCCCGTGCCGGCCAGAATAACCAGGCATAGAGCCGTATGGAGGAAGAGTTTTGAGAAAGACATCAATTCAGTGATAAGGATTTCCAGCGGCATAAAGCGCTTCGATTTCACGGTCGCTCATAGCGCGCCCGAGCAGGAGCAACTCATCAATGCGTCCGCTTAACTTCCGGTCATAGCGATTCCAGTTCCCGATCCGCGACGGACCGAAACGGGCCGGATGAGAAACATCGAGAATTGATTGCTTATCGAAAGCTCCATTTAGAAAGAAACGGGCAGTGCCTGCTACCGAATCATACACCACAGCAAGATGCACCCATCGCCCCTGCTCAGGAAGGACCGGAGTATGTGAGTCAGGAAACCCTTCAGGATCGTCGGACTCGGGCGACAACCGGTTCCCAAAAAGCGCAAGGCGCATCGTCGTCTGGCGAGTGATCATCCAGTGTAACTTGCCTGGATCACCTTCGTTCCAGCCATCCACATGAAGCAGAGATTGATAAGGCGCCCCGAGCCGATCTAGACGAACCCACGCACCAACGGTCACCTTTGGATAAATCAGCGGATCTGCTGCCGGTAATTTCATGTGATCACCGGCATAAATAAATTCCGGTGCACGTGATCCCGGCCAACGTCCCTGCACAATTCGGAAAGTGCCTTCAGGCAGATCTATTGCTTCAAAGTCCAAAAGACGGATCAGAGCCGGATCGCGGCTGAGTTTTTCAAGGGCCGCTTCGGACCGGCTTTGCTGCCCGGCGATCAACCCTGCCGACAACGAAGGGATTTCCTCGGAGTGAATGAAGGCACCGGTTCGCAATTCACGAGTTTCGCTGGCAATATCCGGATTCGTTCCCTTCCCTGCGTTTTGAAAAGACAGGGCCTCCCCTCCGATAAGACTTTGTCGATGGTTTTCATCCGGTTGTCCGTCGCTCTGATTTTGGCGTGCAATCACTTCACCTTCGAACACATGGATTTCCGGGGCGCCCGACTCCGGGACATCCACTCCAAAACGTGTCCCCAGATCAATCGCTTCCCCTGACCGGGTCACGACGGTAAACCCCTTAGCGGCGGGTGGAACGTCAGCCGAAAGCCGACCGCTCAAAAGATGCAACTTGTCCGATGATTCAAAATAGAATTCCGCAGGCGCTTCGATCACAACGATCGCACCGGGCGCCGTCTTCATTTCTGCAGAACCGGCGCTGATGATTTGTCTCTCACTCCCCAGTTTCGTCCCGTCTGATAGTTCAGGCACTCCGGCGCCTTTAGTCACGCGGGCAAAAGATGGATCGCTATTGAAACCGGGAAACGCCCCCGACCATAACGTGGCGACTGACACCAGGCCAACAATGACCGCAGCCGCGGCAAGTAAAATAACGGGACGCAGTGAACCGCGAGCAGATTTGGCCGGACTCGCAAACGCAATCTCCGACACCGGAAGAGGAGTGACTGCCCCGGCGAGTGCAAGATGAGCCTTGGCATTCTCCCCGAGGACCGTATCCAGATCGAGCCACACTGAGAATTCCCGCCGGGCTTCGGGGCTTTCGTCCAAATGCCGGTTCAACTCCTCCATGGCATCGGCGGAGATCGTCCCGTCGAGGTAAGCCTGAATGTGTTTCTGGAAATCCCGATCGTTCATTTCGCGACCCCCCCGGTGTTGAGGTTTCTACGAATACAGTCGAGCAGCTTGGAACGCATCCGGTGAAGCCACTGATAAAACCCCGCTTCAGAGCGGCCGCTGCGTGTTGCCACTTCATGAATTCGCTTGTCGGAATCGTAAGCCTCCATCAATAGCCCCCGCTGATCCGGCTTCACCTGCTCCATGCACTGTTGCAGAGCTTCCCGGTGCCTTGATAGATGAGACTCGTCGTCCGCAGATTCTGCCGCGAGTTTCTCAACCACGTTTTCATCAAGCAAGATCCGGTCACGGGCCTTGTCCCGCCGCCAGGCGAGCACTTCAAAGCGGGCCACCCCGAAAGCCCACGCCCGAAAATCTCCTTCCGGGCGGAAGTCGCCAAACTTTTCCCACAGAACAATCGACGCCTCCTGCATGATGTCGTCGGCATCAGCACGCGATGGAACAAGCCGCCGCACAAAGGCGCGAATCGCAGACTCGTGCGTCGTGAATTGACGCAGAAACTGTCGATGCAGAGGTTGTTCGTCGGGGGCCATGTGAGGGGTTCTCCCTGGGTATCTCCCAAAATCGGAATGATTTAACGCTTTTTTTGAAGATTTTTTGCGGAGGTTGATGGATCCCCGGGTTCTGCTTCCTGAGAATTGATGTTTTAAAGGACCAATAAAGCGAGCATGCGGTTTTGCTCAGTCTCAATTTGGCGTCATGCAATGCCGTTCCAGAAGAGCGCCCGAAAGGAGCCTGATGTTCACCCCTCCAAATTTGACGTGTATATGTTCTTCCCGTTGCGCCGGGTATTGGTGAGAGTCAGGCTGTGAAATACCTGTTTACGATTCCCGTTCTTTTTGCTGTCGCTCAGTTTTCAATCCTGGCTCAGGAAGTCATCTGGAACCCTGCTGTTCCGCTGGAAAAAACGGCTGATCTCCCGGTCCTCGAGAATGTAAGGTTCAATGTCATTAAACCCTACGAATTCAAAAAGGGCGGGTACCGGTTCCTTCATGGAGTCGGGCTGGGTTTCTTCAAAGGAAAACTCTACGCCTCATTCGGACATAATAAGGGCGGCGAGAATACTGACACGGAAGAAGCCCGCGTCTGTCACAGCGCTGATTTTGGAAAGACCTGGAGTGAGGTCAGCACAATCGATTCGGGAGATGAACCGGGGATAGGCGTGAGTCACGGGGTGTTTCATGTTCTCGACAAGGAGTTGTGGTCATTCCACGGAGCCTATCGGGGAACCATGAAGGATGTCCACACAAGGGCCTACCTTCTGAACGAGGACAGCGGGAAATGGGAACCGCAGGGCACGATTATTGGGGGCGGCTTTTGGCCCATGCAGGAACCGCAAAAGATGGAAGATGGTAACTGGATTATGGGAGGTCTCCGCGCGGGTGGCGGAAATCCTGCCGCGGTGGCGATCAGCCATGGCGATGATTTCAAGAAGTGGGATCTCGTTGTGATCGAAAAACCGAAAGCTGTCAAAAAGATGTGGGGCGAGGCCACGGTGTATCTCAACGATAAAGAAATCGTGCTGATTTCACGTTGGGGAGACCAGGCGAAGGCGCTGATTTCTGTCAGCAAAGATCATGGACGCACCTGGTCTACGCTGGCTTCCTCGAATTTACCCATGGCCACGAGCAAACCATTCACGGGAACGCTGAGCACCGGTCAGCATTATCTGGTTTGTTCATCGAGCGCGGACGGAGGAAAGCGGCGTTCCCCGCTTACGATTGCAGTCACGCGTCCCGGCGAAGTTTTATTCAGCAAACTCTTTGTCATTCGACACGCGGAGTTTCCCAAAGGTCCCGGCGAATCTCATCCAAGGGTGGCGCTGTCTTATCCGCACGCCATTGAAATTGAAGGAGAACTGTACGTCGGCTATTCGAACAGCGGCGGCGGTGTCGGCAGGGTAGGCAAAGGCCGCGAGCTATGGAACAACAACAGTGCCGAATTGGCGGTGATTCCGGTCTCCGCGCTGAGAGTCAACTGAAAGGCTCTTGCCAATCCCGACAGTTTTGGCCGCCGATGGTCGATCGCATTGGATTTCTATAGATTTGAAAGTATCCAATGATGACCGCGTCACCCAACCTGCCATGAAACCGAACCGACCGCTGATAGAATACGTCCAGATTATACTGGCAGGGTTACTCTATGCGGTGGCCCTGAAATATTTTGTGCTGCCATCGAAGGTGATTTTAACCGGCACTGAAGGGATAGCGACTTCCCTGTCATATTATTTCGACAGTTATTGGGTGTTCATCGGGCTCTACGTTGTTTTTCAGGCGATCCTGTTGATTTTCGCTTTTGCCAGGGTCAGCCGGGTTTTCGCAGTGCGGTCTTTCGTTGTGGTCACCACAGTGGTATTGGCCCTGGTATTTCTACCTGAACTCAGTTTTGCCCAGCCCGAACCGCAGAATGAACGCATCATCCTCGTTCTTTTCGGTGGAATCCTCGCCGGTGTTGCCAAAGCACTGGCGTTTAGAAACCGCGGATCCACGGGGGATGAAGACATTCTGGGAGCCTACTTCGCGACCAAATACCTGAAGCCCGTCGGTTCCATCGCCATCGTTGCCGCCATCATATCAACGGTCTTCGGCCTCACCATGGACCTGTTAAAGAACGGGGAGTTCGAGTCCGTGGTGAACACTCTGATGTACACGTGTATCTACATCTTCGCGTCTTCTGAAACCCTCAACAACCTTTACCGTAAGTTCAAAATCACGATGCTTGCCATTACCACGCGCCGACAAAAGGAGGTGCGCGAAGCGATTACCACCACGTCCGGGCACCGGACCTACACCGTCCAACTGGGAACCGGCGGTCATAGCGGGGAAACGTTTTTCATCGTGAGAACGATTATTACCCACGAAGAGCTTCCACAAATGATTGGAGCTATTCAGGAAGCCGACTCCGATTGCTTTTACTATTATCACGATATCGAAGGTGTCTCCGGGCAGTATTACATTGCACCGATCGGCTGATATCCGATCACCAAAACAACAACCGCACCCCGGCGATCAGCGAAAACACGTAAAGCAGGATCTCGAACATTCGCTGGGGAACGATCTTGATGAGGGATTTCCCAAGCAGGATTCCGATTACGATTCCGGGTAGAAGAAGCAAATTGAGTTTCAATGAGTCCGGGTTGATCAGGTCGAGATCTGCCAGAAAGGGAACCTTGAGAACATTCACGAGCAAAAAGAGACGGGCACCAATGCCGAGGAAATCCTCTTTCGACATTTTTTTGACCAATGCGTAGATGGAATAGACCGACCCGGCGGCGTTGGCGAGGGTCGTGGAGATCCCCATCATTAGCCCGCTCCCTACGAAAAAGGTCTTCGAAGCAGGCAGGTTCTCGAGAAAGGTCTTTTTGTGTTCCCGCAAGAGTTGCAGCGCGAGCATCAAAAGGATAATGATCCCGATCAAGCGTCGGGCAGTGAGGTCATCGATGCTTTTCAGGAGAAAATACCCGATCACCACACCGATCATGATGGCGGGGATCAGTGGCCAGACTTGCCGCCAGCTCGCATATTTTCGGAAGAGCGGGTAAACGATCAGGTCGCAGATAATGAGGAGCGGCAGGATAATGCCGACGCTGTTCTTGGCCCCGAACAGCTCCGCGACGATCAGGACATTGACGATGGCAAAGCCGGGGAAGCCGGTTTTGGCGATCCCAAGACAGAATGCCCCCGCCAGCGCGATGGCGATGGTGGACCAGGTGGCGTCAAAAGGAAGATCCATGTATGGGCAAAACCTCAGGTCGGCGAGGCAGGGTGATTGTCAACGATCGAATAGGGTGTGTTCGATGAGTCAACAGGGTTGGATCGATTGGGGGATCCCGGAAACAGCCAGCGCCCATCTTTCACCGAAGCTGATTGGAATCGAGATGCACATCAACCATCTGTCGCGATGGAAGGGAATCCTGAAAACATATGACTACCTTGTATTGAGATGGATGATAATCCTGAAAACTCACCGCTGCCCTTAAACATGATGGAAATCAGTCATTAACATTCATGACCACACTTCATCGAAGTGGAAAGCTATATTGAAAACTCATGATTTTTATCCATTGCGATGAAATATCACCATGAAGACTCATGACTGATCTCGATCTTGATGTGAGACTATACTTAAAATTCAGTCCTTATTTCAATCATGGTGGAAGGTCATCATGAAAACTCACGACTACCTTCCATCGACATGGAAGATCATGCTGAAAACTCAGGGGCACCTTCCATCGCCGTAGAAGGTCATGCAGAAAAGGCGCGATCACCTTCCATCGTTGTGGAAGGTGATGTCGAAAACTTACGCCCACCCGGATCAATCTCCGTCGAGGAGACGACCAATGCCGCCAAGAACGGAGCCTTCGCCTTTGGCACTGCCACCGGCTCTCGGTGCGTGTTGGATAATCCGGTCAGCCATCCGTGAGAATGGGAGACTTTGCAGCCAGACTTTGCCGTGTCCGGTGAGTGTGGCGAGGAACATGCCTTCTCCCCCGAAGAACATGGACTTGAGGTTTCCGGCCCGCTGGATGTCGTAGCTGATCCCGCTGCTAAACGCGACAATACAACCCGTATCGACGCGGAGAGTCTCGCCGTTTAACTCGCGCTCAACGACGGTGCCGCCGGCATGAATGAAGGCTTTTCCGTCGCCGCACAGCTTCTGCAGAATAAATCCCTCACCACCGAAGAAACCTGCGCCGAGCTTGCGGTTGAAAGCGATGGTGACCTTGGTGCCGTGAGCTGCACAGAGAAAAGAGTCTTTCTGACAGGTGATCTCCCCACCGATCTGGGCGAGATCCACCGGGATGATTTTACCGGGGAAAGGAGCTGCAAAAGCAACGCGGCGTTTTGAGCTGGAACCCGCATGGGTGAAGTGAGTCATGAAGATGGACTCGCCAGTGAGAGCACGTTTTCCGACAGCCAGCAGTTTGCCCATGACACCTTCGTTGGTGGTGGAGCCGTCGCCCATCTTGGCCTCGAAGGTGATGTCCTGTTCCAGGTAGTTCATGGCCCCGGCTTCTGCGATAACGGTTTCACCCGGATCCAGCTCAACTTCAACGATTTGCATATCATCGCCGAAGATCTCGAAGTCGATCTCATGAGACTTTTGCATGGATGGAGCGCCACCGGCAGCGATGGCTGGTGGGCCGGCTGAGGCTGCCGGCTGATTGCCGAACAGTTGGGGAAGGACTTGACCGGCGTCTGCCCAGTTAGCCATACCATCGGACCAGACTTTGGTCGTTGGAGTGATGACTCCCTGCTGTGCAAGGGTTGGGAGCTGAGTTTCGTCAGCTTGAAATTGGTTTTTCTGTGCGTCTGCGTAGTGCCAGGTCTTCATAAGTTTTTTTGTTTTTCCAAATATTACGCCCATTCGGGACGTCTAATATCTCCTGATAGAACTTCGGTTAAGTCTGCGTATATTTCCAAGGCAAGTTTTGCCCTCCCACTTTACTATGAAAATGAATCGTATTTTTCCATTGTTGGCCAGTGCCGTTTTTGTAAGCGGCACTTTGTTTGGTCAGGAAGGCGCCCTTACCAGTCGTGGTGCGCTGGACATGATCGCGCAACGCTTTGGTCCTGAGAGCGTCGAGTGGATCGTCGAGTTGAGGGGAGAAAAAGGGGTTCCCCAACCGGAAGAGTGGGAATTGATGGCTTTTAATAAGAGAGCACCCCGTTTGTTGCATTGGTTTTCGGTCAATGACCGCCGGGTGAAGGATGAGGGGGAAGATGAAGAATATTATCCCAAGAGACCTCCGCTGGGGTATGTGAGTATTAATGATGTGCGGGTCGACAGTAAAGCGGCGTTCACCATTGCAGAGGCGGAAGCGAGCAAGGCCCAGATGGGATTCGATTCGCTGAACTATCTCCTGCGGATTCGTGAGTTCTCACGGGAACCGATTTGGCGGGTGGAATTGATTGATGCAGACCGGATGTTGGTCGGGCAGGTCTATATTTCAGCGGAAAACGGTGAAGTGCTTCGAACGATCTGGATTTTTCGCGATGAGAGGGCCCGGCCCGACGGGCTGCCGCTGATCATTGATTCCGCAGCGCCACGTGAAGGAATGCAGACCCGCATCACATCGAACCGGAATATGTCAGGCAGCAATGGAGAGTTGGAAGGAGCCCGTCGCCCGGTCGAACCACAGTTGGATCAGATCCCGATTCCAACGGATGACCTGCAACCTGCACGGAGAATGGTCGAACAAGGGCCTCCGCCCGCCCCAATTGAGCCGGCACCGGTCGATGATCCTGCGGCACGGGTGCGTGATATGCGGAAAACAGCCCCGCAAGGGGAACCTGAGAACCCGATTTTTAAGAAACCCACTTCCAAAGGCGGGGTCGACACACGCATTCCACCTCCACCAATCCCGCCGTCAGGAAACTGATTAGGAATCCTGCCCGGGCTATGATTCCGGCTCGGTCAACAGGCCGCAGAGCTTGAGAAACTGGAAGATGCAGAACGCAGCGGCTCCGGCAGCCAGTGCGATTGCGCCGAATCCGGCCAATTGGGATTTCCAGGAGACGACGCCGACAATTGCGGCGAAAACAGTTCCCGACAATCCACAGATAAGAAAAGCAGGGATGAATCCGGCTTCATCCGCAATGGATGTGCGGCGTAACAGGATAGAGCACACGGCCCCGATCAGTCCAGCAACGCCGCCGGTGATGACGCAATGAAGAGGGGTGAGTTCCCCTCCTCCGGCGATGGCAGCAACGGCACCTCCTAGAACGAATTCGATCGAAAGAGATCGCGTCGAGGTTCTAAATACAATGAAACTGACGATCCCGGCGGTGAGAGCTGAGATCGCAATTTGAATAGGTGGAACGACGGGAACTTCTCCTCCGCCGAAATACAGAACACCCAAACTCGCAATGCAAAGCGCTGAGTAGATGGGAGGGGAAAAGGTGGGCGTCGACGTTTCGGCTGATCTTGCAGCGATTCCAAGAGCCAATGCCACGGCACCTGCTCCGGCAGTGATAAGGGTAGCGCCAATGGGGGAGACGTGGCCCATCAGATTCAGCCAGCCCCCTTCAATCAGCCATCGGGCCAGAATTGGCAGGATCAGTGCGCCGTTCAAAACAGAGAACATAGCAATTCCTCCCCACTTGAGCCGACTCGCTCCCCCGATAGGAATAATCGTCAGCAGTGCAGCGAGCCCGGCCCACCAGGAAATCACCCCTACGGTCTCCCCGGTTGCTTCTCCGCTCCAGAACCCGGCATCAGGGAAGAGAAAGAATGTTCCAAAGCCCAGGAAACCTCCCGCAGCGAAAAGTCCAGAGAGTAGAAATCGGGAAAGCGGATCGGTGAAATACTCAGGTGTTTGCTCAGTCGTCGGCTCACTGACGGGATTCCTCACATCGGGAGCAACTTCCGTGATTTCCTCAGCTTCAGGTTCGGCAGCATCGATCTTCGGTAACATGCTGGTTTTCACCACGGTGGTGGGTGGCTTGGGCTGCACAATCTTTTTGGGCTGATCCAGAGGCACTTCGGCGACTTCCGGGGCCGGCTTGTCCATGTGAAGCGCGCTGCCAAACTGTTTGATGAAATTGTCGATCCCTGCCTCGACTGATTCCAGGTCGGAGAGTTTGTCGAAAAAGAAACCGATGATCATGGGACCACCGCTGACGAGCAAAACGTTTTGCCCGCCAAAAATGAAGGTCACGCGCTCGGCTCGCCTTCTGCGTTGGGCAAATCCGTCAAAAATGGATTGAACCGCCTCGGTGAAGAGACCGCTCGAGAATGCTTTCATCTGCGAGATGTTGGCGTGGATCAATTCTCCGTCCAATATCGCAATGGTGCCACTGAGGCGGTGGACTCGCTGCAGCATGCTAAGCGCATTGATGACTGCGTCGTTTAGTTTGTTTTCGGAATCCATTCAATCAGACAATCAAAAAGTCGAGGGTTTAGGCGGCCTGAACCTCAGCTGAGACGTCTCAGCATTTTGTGAAACGCGATCCGATCGGTCACTTCGACTCCCTTTTTGGGTTCGCGCACCCCTGAAGCATCCCAACTGCGGACACCGATCATTTCGATCCCGACCTGGGCCATAGCGACATGCAGGGGCCCCTCCCCGATTGCCTTGGAAATCTTCTTTGCGGCGTCTTCGAGAATGGCAATGCGTTCACCGAAACGGGTGTTGTGATCATCGTTGATGCCACCGGTGACGGACTCGACTGAAATCTCAAATTGTGAGAGGGTTAGATTATCTTTGGAAATGCCTTTCATTGGGCTGTTGTTTGTCAGAGAATGTTCTCCCCCGAATCGTATCGAAGGAATGAAGATATTGGCAGGATTTTTTTATTTATTGGTTTTCGCCGGAATATTGGCCGTCGCTCACCAAACCCCGGTGGTGCGTCCGGAGCCCGTGGTCGTGGAGCAGGAGACTAAACCAACTCCCGCAGAATTGTTGGCGGGATTTAACAGTTTTGTAGCCAAATCCGACTGGGACGCGGCCAAAGTTGAGCTCGCGGGGCTTTCTGCCAGCGGCGCAATATCGCCGGAATCCCACGCCATTTTCGCAGCGTCGCTTTCCATGGCAACTGAAGGAGCCACAGAAGCGACACAGCAATCAAAGAAAACGCACGAGTTGCTGACTGAGATGGGTGATAAGCTCTCAGCCACCCGGTTGTCCAATGCGGCCGAACTCACCAAACTGAAAGACTCAATCGATACTTTCGGCGAAAGCGTGACTGAAGCTACGGTGCAATTCGACCGCTTTAATTCACGTATCGAAGAACTTGAAGCCCGGCCCGTTCCTCCTGTGATTGAACCGGGGAACACCACGGGCGAGGAAACACCGGAGGAAGGCACTCCAGCCAGTGAAGAGGAGAAGGTGGAGCCGGCAGAAAAGATGATCAAAGAACCGGAGGCTGATCCAACGCCACCTGCTCCGGAACCGGTTCCTACACCGCGAACGGTGTCGATTCCCTTTGCTGTGGGCTCGATGAACTTCTCACAGGGAGCCAGCGATGATCTGGAGAAAGTCGCTGATAAACTGAAGGAACACGATCAGTTCGTGGTGAATCTCAACGGTTCCACCACCGGATTTGCCGCAGGTTTGGCAAATGGTCGGGCCAGCGCTGTGAAAGCCAAGCTGGCAGAATTCGGCATCGACGGGAGCCGAATTAAGGTCTCAGAGGTGAACGGTAAGGGAAGTGATTCGGTGTCGGTGAGCTTCAAGAAAAAGCCCGTTCCGACACCGGAATCTTAAATCCGTCCGATAAACCTTACTTTACGCGGCAGCTTCTTCTTCGTTGCTGCCGTCACGTGGGCCTTCGCTTTTCGCTCCGGAAAGGAGGAGTTTGCGCCCCATGAAGTCCTGGTCGTGAAGAATGTCCACAGCCCGCTTGGCTTCATCGATGTTGTTCATTTCGACGAATGCAAAGCCCTTTGACTGCTCTGTGCGTGAGTTAATAACCACTTCAGCGCTCAAAACCGTTCCAACTCCACTGAAGAGCCCCTCAAGGTCATCTTCGGTCGCGTTGTAATCGAGGTTCCCCACATAGAGGCGGCCACTCGTTACGGGCGTTTGAATCGGGGTGCGCTTCTGCGGTGCCGGCTTTGGTGTGCGCTTGGCAGCAGGTTTTGCCTTGGGGCGCGTTGATTTCCTTTTGGTCGTTGGCTTCCCGAGAAGTCCGAACGTCAACACAGCAAGAATCTTTTGACCCAGAGTGCGCTTCGGCGGGGCTGCGGGCTTACGTCCACGGCCGCCTCTGCGGTTTCTGTTTTGATTGTTTCTGTTGTTGGATTGGTTTCCGCCGCTGTGGTTCCGGTTTCTGTTGCGATTTCGGCTCCGGTTACGGCTGCGATTTTGATTATTCTGTCGGTTGCGACCACCGTTCCCTGAACGGGGGCGGTCCTGGCGGCTTTGATTGCCACCAGATTGATTTTTGTTGTCCATTTATTGGAGATTTGTTGTGGGAATCCATCTCGAAAACATCAGGATTCCCGTTTTGATTAGGGTTCGAGCCATATGCAAATTCCAGGACGTATCGGTCGTCGTGGGGGCTCGGAGTATCAGAATCAACCCTCTCCACAGTCTCTAAGCGACTGTTGGTAACCGCTTTTCCAATCAAGTTTTGGAGAAGGGGAAATCTGCTGAAAAGAAACAGAAATGTACCAAGAGGGATCATTTTATCCGATCACCCAACTTAAGGGGCAGAGTCTCAGGTGCAAGCGAAGATTCGGACCCGCACGACCGGACAGGGTTTGATCAGAACGGCAACACTATTGGATCGTGCGAGTTGTGACGGGGGGCTGTTTCCTGTAAGAACGGGGTATGAAACGCATTTTTGCAGGCCTTTTAGTGCTGATGACCGGTTTATCAGCCCGGGCTGATGATCGACCGAACATACTCTTCGCTTTTGCCGATGACTGGGGGCGATATGCCAGCGCCTATGCCAAAACGGATGGGCCGGGGACGGTTAACGACCTGATCCAGACCCCGAATTTTGATCGGTTGGCGAAATCCGGAGTGCTTTTTAAGAATGCGTTCGTGACGGCCCCTTCCTGCACCCCGTGCCGCAGTTCTCTGCTATCGGGGCAGTATTTCTTCCGGACCGGGCAGGGCGCGATCCTTCAAGGGGCAAAATGGGATCCGAAAATCCCTTCATGGCCGCTTATGTTGAAGGACAACGGCTATCACATCGGCAAAGTCTACAAAGTATGGAGCCCGGGAGAACCAAGTGATGCGCCATATGGAAAACAGGAATTCGGCTTTGAACTCAAAGGGCCGAACGTGAATGCCTTCTCGTTTTTGGTGACTGCGATGGTGGAAAAGGAGGGCAAAACCCTCGATACAGCGAAAAAAGTTATGCTCGACAAGGTGGGGCGTGAGTTCGACGGCTTTCTCGAGGCTCAACCGGACGGGAAACCGTTCTGTTTCTGGTTCGGGCCGACCAATGTGCACCGGAAATGGGTTCAGGGATCGGGCAAAAAGCTGTGGGGGCTCGATCCCGACGAACTGAAAGGGAAAATGCCTCCATTTCTCCCTGATGTCCACGCCGTGCGGGAGGACTTGGCGGATTACTTCGGCGAAGCGATGGCTTTTGATGCGGCGCTCGGCGTGCTGCTCGACCGGTTGGAGAAATCCGGTCAGTTGGACAACACTCTCATCGTTGTGAGCGGAGATCACGGAGCGCCCGGGTTTCCGCGTGGAAAATGCAATCTCTATGATTTCGGGACAGCCGTCCCGCTCGTCGCCAGCTGGGGCGACGGGAAAAAAATCCCGGCCGGCCGGGTGGTCGAGGATTTTGTGAACCTGATGGACCTGGCTCCCACTTTTCTCGAGGCAGGAGAGGTTGATGTGCCGGAAGTCATGACCGGTCGCAGTGTCATGCCCACACTCGTATCGGATCAATCAGGTCTGGTCGACGATTCCCGCAACTGGGTGGTGACCGGGCGCGAGCGACATGTCGCCAAAGCACGGACAGACTTTCTGCCCTACCCGCAACGTGCCTTGCGGACCACCGATTACCTTTACATCGTCAACTTCGAGCCGGATCGCTGGCCCATGGGGATTCCCGGACCGGTGGCGGAGGGAAAACTTCCTCCCACCAACGTCCTGACCAACGACACCGTGATTTGCTTCGGGGATATGGATGCCGGCCCCACGAAAGCATGGATGATCGAAAACCGCGAAGACCCGAAATATGCTGAGCAGTATGCGCTGGGATTCGGGAAACGTCCGGAACGGGAGTTGTATGTCCTGGCTGACGATCCAGATCAGATCAAAAATGTAGCAGCCGACCCGGAGTACGCGGAGTTGATTGAGAAAACCCTTCACCCGCAATTGATGGCCGAGTTGGTCAAAGCCGGGGACCCACGCGTGACCAGTGATGACGGCGAAGTGCCTTATGAAAAGCCGCCATTCACGGAGCCATTCGCCAGAAAGAAGCCAGCGGTTAAGAGAAAGCCCTAACCTTGCCAAATTCAGACGGTGATTTCAGAGACAATTCCGGTGCTGTCAGCGAAGGACTCCGACTTTACATCCATCTTCTGCGCCAGAGTTAGGAGCAGGTTGCTAAGGTGGGCCTTCTCATTGACAGGGCGATGATGGATGCCCTTATGTTGGTCGTAGCCGGCGAAATCGTCGGACTCGCGATTGAAGTCGATGTGCTGGCCGTGTTTGAGACCAAGCCCCGAGCCTCCAGCCAGCACCAAGGGTAAGTTGGCGTTGCCGTGGCTGTGACCGTAAGCCATACCGCTACCGTAGAGTGCCATCGTCGTGTCGAGCAGCGTCCCGTCTCCATCTTTGGTTTCCTGAAGTCGAGTCAGGAAATAGGAGAACTGCGTCATGTTGAATGCGTCACTCTGAGTTAGCTGGCGGAGCAATTCCGGATTGCCGTTGTGGTGTGACAAGGCGTGGCGGGTCTGGTTGATCCCAATCTCCGGAATAGGCAGTCCCTGCCCTTCTTCCCCGGTGCTGAAAGTCGCAACACGCGTCAGATCTGTTTGCAGTGCGAGTACGATGAGATCATACATGACGCGAAAGTACTCCCCGGGATCATCCTGCGAAATATCACGGTTTATGCGCGATTTGGCATTTGAATCAATCAACGGGCGGGGAATGTCGAGCCACGCATCGGCACGTTCAGTACGAATTTCGGTCTCGCGTACGGCGGTAAGATACTGGTCGAGCCGGTCGCGGTCCTCGCTTCCAACTTTTTTCCGCAGAGCCCGCGCCTCATCGAGATTGGCGTCGAGGATACTGCCCTTGCGATTGAGACCAAGGCGCTGCTGCTCGATACCGCCTTTCGGTTCTTCGAAAAGATGCTGGAAAGCGACGCCCGGCCGGTTGATGGCCGGAAGGGCAATCCCGTCTTTATTGACAGCCAGTGAGCTGCCTTTGTTGGCCAGTTCCAGCGAGGAAAACCGGGTGTGTGGTGCCGTTACCCCGGCCATGAGTTGATCAATAGAAATGGTGTTCTTTTCGGTGGCTCCAAGCTTGCCGCCGGAAAGCCAAATCTTGCGGCAATTGTGATGATGACCAAGGCCGTTCGGATGATAGAGACCGCTGATCGGCGTTATATGAGCGCGGTGGGGTTCCAGAGACTTGAGAGGCTCGGTCAATTCATAATCAGTTCCGGCTTCTCTGATTTGGAAGTCGCGAGTATTTACGCCGTTAGGCAGGTAGATAAAAACGCTCCGCTTCGGTCGGGCCGCGAGCGTTTCTGCGGCACGCATACAGTCAAGAAAGGGCAGAGAAATGGTTGCACCCAGGCTGCGCAGAGCATGACGGCGGCTGATGAGCCATTTTCGGGATTGGATATTCATTGGTGGATGGATAGTAAATTTTTTAAGGACTCTGGCGGGGGTGGAAGGTGTCAGGAAAGCGCTCAGACAAATCTTTCACTCGTTCTTCGGGTGGTAGCTTCACATTTGGCCAGTGATGCGGTCGAATTCGAATGATCCGACCGGGGCGAAAGCCTTCCAGAACCCGATGGACTTCGAATTCAAGCTGAATCCCACTGCTACCATGAGGAGGATTCTTATCCTCACTCACCGACTCGAGCGTTCCACTCATCCCATCGTGTTCCTGCCACCAGGATCGCAAGGTATTCTCCGCGGAAGCGGCCTTGATTCTCGACGTCTGCCGGTTGCCATCGAGAAACGGATCATACAGCGAAGAGTCCATTCCCCCGAAAAGTGTGGCAGTGACCCGTCCACGTCCCTGCCCGAGATGCTCAACTTCGTCGACGCGAGCGGGCAGCCAGCGGAATTCCATATGATGCACATGACGGCGACGCTGGAGTTCCGCCGCGTTGGCCCGGCTTTCCCCGTCGAGCCAGATATCGGAGATGTGAAAACGGCCGAATTCTGAGTATTCACTCCAAGTGAGATTCATCTGGACTTCAGGGCCGTCTTCAAGATTCAAAACCAGCTGCTGTCCTTTCATGTCAGGAGTCCATGCCGTGTTCGGGGCAAGATCTTCCCAGTCTATATTCTGACGCCCACGCCAGAGCCGGGTGGAACGATCGATCGTGAAGACCTGATCTCCTTCCAGTTTGTCCTCGGTTTCATTACCGGAACGAACCGCCCTCAATTTCCCCCGTGGAAAATGAATTTTGCGCCAGTCTCCTTTTCCTTCTTGGGCATTTGGCGGGAAATGAGGACTCTTCTCAGCAGGATCTTCCCACATCAATTCCACAGCTTGGATCTTCCATTTCAGTTCCCGACTTTGACAGTAACTGGAATGATCTTCCAAAGCTGCGCAATGGGTGTAGGGGCGAAAATATTTGTTCTTCCCTTCGGGCGGTTCGGGGACGGTTTCGTCGCCTTCCGGAGGAAGAAAAAACCAGCCATGAAGCACCGTGCCGATGGGGATGTCCCGCAAGTCCGCCGGTGCTCCCTGATAGCGAATCGTGCCATAGGGCAGCATCGCAAAACGATGCGGCTCGGCCCGGTGATAAGGGTCACTTTCGCCATTGCCGCAGAGGCGAATTGCGCCGAGCCGGTTCACATGATCAACAAAGACGAGCTCTCCCATTAAAAAGTGACCACGTTCAAGCGGAGCGAATTTGCCGGGGGTCGGCACCCATTCGGGAGCGGATTTGTCTTCCGCGTTAAGCGATGCAATCGCCAACGAAAGAGAGAGGTAAATCAGTTTTGAAAGTGCGGTATGCATGATGATTCAGCGGGTAAGGAACAAGTCGGAAAGCACCAGATTTCTGATCAGGTCGCCGATGCGGTAGCCGGAACCGGAAGAGCGCTCCGCAATTGCTTTGATTTCTTTTCGATCATCGATCGTCAGGGTACGCCGCAGGGCGAACGTGGCCAGGTTTGCCACAAAGGCCTCGACGAACGGTTCCGGTTCAGCCGCCAGCAGCTCCTGAAATTCCTCAGCCCCGGAGAACTTCCGGCCATCCGGCAAGGTGCCTGCGGCGTCCACCGGGGGATTGTCCCCTTTGCCTTCTGCCACAGTCTCCTCCGTCCGCCAGCGGCCTATGGCGTCGTAGTTTTCAAAGGCGAAGCCGAGCGGGTCAAGCTTCTTGTGGCAACTGGCGCAGTTCCGGTCGGTCGCGTGAGCTTCGATCTGTCTTCGGATCGTCGTCTTCAGCTGATTTTTCGCAGTAGGCTCAAGCGGTTCCACGTTGGGCGGCGGAGGTGTCGGTGTGATGCCATAGATCACTTCGCTCACCCAGACGCCGCGGTGAATCGGGCGGTGTCGAGTGCCGTCCGAAGTCAGCGAAAGTACCGAGCTGTGAGTCAGCAATCCTCCGCGCCGGTCTTCCGGTCGCAGACTTACCCGATGAAAGCCGGACTTTTCATGAAACGGGATCTCGTAATGACGAGCGAGTCGGGGATTCAACATGGTCCAGTCCGAATCCAGAAATGTGGTCACCGGCAGGTCTTTCCCGAACACTTCAGCAAAGAATTTCGTCGATTCGAGAATCATACTCTTCTCCAGCCAGAGATCGTAATCGGGATAGAGTTTTGAGTCCGGCGCGAACATCCCGACGCGGTGCAATTGCATCCACTGCTGGGGAAACGATTCGGCAAACCGCTCGATCTTCGGATCCGCGAGCAGCCGTTTCAATTGCTGATGCAATTGATCACGATCCCGCAGAGTTCCGGCTTCAGCTGCCGCGAGCAAGGTGTCATCCGGCATGGAGCCCCAGAGAAAATATGACAACCGCGTTGCCAGTTCGTGATCATTCAATTCAGGACCACGGCCGTCACCGCCTTCGACGATGTAATAGAAATTCTTTGACGTCAGGATGCCAAGCATCGCAGCCAACTGCGCGGAACGCGGCTCACTTCCAGCCTCCAGTTCACTGCGGAACACACCCACGTAACGCTCAACTTCTTCTTCGGAAACGGGGCGACGCCACGCCCTGGCCGCAAACCGCCGCAATGCCGCACGGGAGGATTCAATTTGTTCTTTTGCCTCGCTGTTCTTCGGGAATTCCGGCATCAGGCCTTCGCGTTTCGCCAAGTCAGCATCCGTCGTAATCGGCCCCTCCCATTCGATCCAATCGACGATCATGAGCGGGTAAACTCCCCTTCCATCATCGGTTGTAAGCATGAGTCCCGTCGGATTGAGCTGTTCTTTGACCTCCTTCGAATCAGTGAAAACACTCCCTCCCCCTCTCAATACATTCTTGTAGTGTCCATCGGGAATCTTGCCGGCCACTTCGTTCTCCAGGACTAAATTTGTGCTGGCTGTGAGGAAGGCTTCAAACTCAATGATGATCGGCTCACCCTCCGCAGCGACGACGTCGCGTTCAAAAACAGACCGCCCCAGTTTCGGATCCCATACAGTGAGATGCGGCGCGATACCGTCCACTGATGTCAGACCGCTCAATTGAATTCGTGCGCGATACTGCCCCGGCACATTTCTGGGAACACCATTTCTGGCTGACACCTTCTGTCCCGGCCAGAGCAGGGCTCGAACCCGGTCAGCGATTCCCCGGGCTTCCAATTCTTCGCGCTGGTTGTGGTGACGCAGAGAAATTGCGTCGCTTCGAACAACCTTGCTTCTGGTTTTCCCTTTTGGAAACGCCCGCAGCAAAATCTCCTCGCCGGCTTCATAATAACGATCAACATGGGACGGTGAAAGCGAAAGCATCGATCCAACCCGTTCGAAGCCGTGCCAACGCGGGTCTTCATTCATCGCCCCGGGCTGGTAGACATCGAATCGAACGCCGAGCAGGTCGTAAATAGTGGCAGCATATTCATCGCGACTTAACCGGTAGTGCGCCACCTCACCGCGCTTTGCCATTCGCGCCTCTTCGCCCTCTGCGAGCCGGGTCGTGATCCAATCAATTGCAGGCTCCAACTCAGCCGCCGTCGGCTGCGGTTCGTCCTCCGGCGGCATTTCCGCCGCATTGAGCCGCCCCATGACTTCGGCCCAGAGTTCAGCATTCGCGCTCACGGTAAAATCCCCGGACAACGTGTCGATGCGAAAGTCACCTTTCTGTTTTTCCTCACCGTGACAGCGAACACAATGATCGTTCAGGAACGGCATGACAGCGGAGGACGGAGCAGCGTGAACCGCGGCAGATACGCTCAAAAGAATGGCAAACACAGGTTTCATCTCGGGAATAGGTGATCATTCCCCGAAAACCACATTTCTGTCATGTCACGAGATTCAGGGACACACCAAGAACTCGCACACGACTTTGATCCGGCTATGCTGTGGAGCCCCTATGAAAATCAAGCTCGCCTGCCTCTGCGCGTTTGCCGTTCTTCCGCTCACTCAGGCGGAGGAACTGGATCGACTGAGTGAAATCGAAGACGAATTGGCCGGACTTCCACAACTCATCCCCTCGCAACAGTCCAGCCGTCGCGTCGGGTTTCACGGCCACTTTGCCGAGCCGGCCCGGGTAACAATCGATCTGGGGAAAATCGCGACACCCGGGCAAATTGTAATCTTCCCGGCCCGACTCCCGGTCGAGCTGGAAAAGAAACCGCCCTCATCCGGCTTTCCCGCTGCCTTCGAAGTGGAAATCGACGACAGTGCCGAATTCGATTCCCCCATCCGCATTGCCCGGTGGTCCGAGACAACGCCCGGTGAAGGCGAGCACATTCCCTTTGTCAGCATTCCGGGAAACGGAGCCTCGGGCAGATATCTCAGGGTGCTGATCCCCGCGCAGGGATTTCGCGGGAAAGATGGAGAGGAAGAGGGACGCCACTTCCGCCTTGGTGAAATTGTGGTGCTTGAGGGCGGGCTGAACGTGGCCCTGCGCCGGCCGGTGACCAGCACAGCTTCGACCGAGCAATCGCGCCGGTGGGAACGCTCAAACCTGACCGATGGTTACTTCTGGTGCCTCCCTCTACGCGGAAGAGAGCACTCGCTGGGCTTCGGTTACCGCAGCGATTCGCATTCGCGATCGATTCCCGCGACACCGGTCTGGGTGGAAGTCGACCTCGGCAGGGAAATGGCAATCGACGAGATTCACCTCACACCGGCTCACCCGCGGAATCGCCCCGATGCTGAAGGCTTCGGATTCCCGTTACAATTCGAGATCGTTTCCGATCCCGGCACTCCGAACGAAACCGTGGTCCTCGACGAAATCGAAAATCCCCGTTCCAGTGCAGCCGCCCTGCCGAATCCGGGCGCTGCTCAGGTCATGCTGGCCACGCCGGAGTTACGTGCCCGGCGAATTCGAGTGTCCGTTGCCCGGCTCAATGGTATCGGAAGCAGCGGCCTGATCGAAAATCACTTCCTGGCGCTCGGCGAACTCCAGGTCTGGCAGGGCGATCAAAACATCGCTTTGGGAAAAGCGGTAAGCTGTGCCGACGTTGCCTCCGAAGAAGGTTGGTCGCCCGGGGCGCTCGTCGACGGACACGACAGGCGCTTTGAACTGCTCGACTGGCCGACGTGGCTGGACGGGATCGAAAAAGCCCGTCAACTGGCGGCCGAGGCAGCTTCAATCCGCAGTCGAATGACAGAGCAGCGCGAAGTGCGACGACGTCATATGATGAACGCCGCCATCGCCACCGTATTGCTCATCGCCCTGGCTTCGGTCATCGCCGTTCTCATTATACGCTCCAACGCGGCCCGCTCCCTCGAAGCCATGCGCCAACGTCTCGCCCGGGATTTGCACGATGAAATCGGCGCCAGCCTCAGCCATCTGGCACTGCAGAGCGAGCTCGCAGGCGAACATCTGCGGCACAACCGCCTGAAAGCGGACCGGCTCGACACTATCGCGGCCACGGCCCGCGAAACCCTCGATCACATGCGCGACGTCATTTGGCTGCTCGCGCCGGCGCCCGGGAACTGGCAAAATCTCTCGCAACGGATCGAATCCATCGCCCATCGCCTGCTCGATGGAGTGAACGGTGAGGTGTCCATCAGTGGTAAACCGCCCGAAGGATCGCCGCCGCTCGCCTGGGCGCGGGAACTGGTTGCCTTTTTCAAGGAAGCACTGACCAACGCCCGGCGTCACAGCGGGGCTAAATGCATCCAGGTTGAAATCACCTGGGCCGATCAGTTGACAATTCGCATCGACGACGACGGATGCGGCTTCGACGTGGAAACGGCTTCCGTAACCAGCGGCGGTCGTGGACTCACCAATCTGCAGGAGCGAGCCACCGCGCTCAATTCCGAATACAGACTCAACACCAAACCCGGCCGGGGAACTCAAATCTGCCTGACCGTCGGCTACCCCGAATCATGATTGCCATTGTCGAAGATCACGCCCCGCTCCGTGCCACTCTGGGCGAAGCCCTCGAACTTGCTCACATCGGTCCCGTCACGGATTTTCCGGATTGCGAGTCCGCTCTCAAAGCAATGCGCGAAATGAAGCCTGACGTCATCATCCTGGACATCGGTCTGCCGGGCATGTCCGGATTGGAGGGGATCGGCCGGATGAAAGCGCTCGTTCCCCGGGCGGAGATTATCATGTTCACAGTCTTTGACGATCCCGGGCGGATCTTTGAAGCCATCCGCGCAGGTGCCTCCGGCTATCTTCTGAAATCGGAAAAACTGAGTCGTATCGTTGCCGCCGTGGAAGAAGTTCAACGTGGCGGCGCTCCCATGAGCCCCGAGATCGCCCGGATGGTGCTCGACCACTTTGCGAGCGATCCCCCGGCCGTATCCCCCGAAAATGAAACCCTCTCCGGGCAGGAACTCAATGTCATCCGCCTGCTGGCCGATGGCCTGACCCGTAAGGAAGCCGCCGCAGAACTCGATCTGAGTGGCCACACGATCGACACTTACATTCGACGCATCTATGCCAAGCTGCACGTCAACACCGTAGGCGGCGCGGTCGCCAAGGCCCTGAGAGAGAAGATCCTCTAACCCGATGTATCCGGGCGCGAAGAAGTTCAATCAACCTTGACAGGAAGAAGGCTTACTCCGCTTTCTGAGGCAGGCACCCCACACAATACTCCTCGCCGTCAGCAGCGACACGAAACTCCAGCTCGGGATCATCGAGATCAGTCTTTCCGCAGGTCTCGCAGGTGTGAAAGGCCCCGCTCTCCCTGGTATTCTCTTTAAAGGCCACCCGCCGCGTGGCGTTGTCGCTGCGCAGTTTAGCGTTGATGAAGAAAGTCGGGCCAAAGACGAGCAGATACGGGATCATCCCGATGATCACCACAAAAGCAAAAACCCAGTTGAGGATCACTGCAGCCAGGAGCATCGCGGCATTAACGAATCCCAGCCACTTGGCTTTGATCGGGATGATCATCATCAAGTGGATGATCTGATTCGGGTAAATGGAGGCGAACGCCAAAAAGACCGAGCTGTAGAAGAGGACGGCCATGAATCCATAAAGCCCCTGTTTATACATCTCCGATAGCGGAGTAGTCAGAGAGAATAGCACCGGGATCAGCAGACCGGCCAGAACAAGCAGGACACAAGTTGCCAGAACAAAAACATTGAGCCGGAAAGGTTCCCAGGCGTTTTCTATGCTGTCGCTGATGAAGAACATGAACAGCGTCGCAATGATGATGAAGAGGAAGTTGTCCACTCGCGGAGTGAACACCCAGCTGATGACCCGCCAGACTTCACCGGCAAAAATCTTGTCGGCATCAAACGTCAATAGATCGATGTAGGCCGGTGATGTCTTCGACAGCAAAAACGTCAGCACTTGCAAGCCGGCAATCCATTTCAGCAAACCGGGAATAGCCAGTTTGCCGAATTTCCGCTCCGCGTCTGCCAGGAGACGATTGCCTACTTCGTGAATCATAGCCCCATCTTGCAGGTGATCGAACCGGATTCAACGGCTTTTTGGTCCCGCGTCACTTCGGCGAATCACCTTCGTCCTCGTCTTCCTCATTGATGACGATGTCATCCATCCAGTATTTCTCCGGAACATCCTCCGGATTCGCCATGTAATAGGTCGACCGGGCGACATTCAAAGCGTGATCGCTCACCTTATCGAGATGGTTATTGATCTCGATATTCAGCAGCTCGGTCTTGATGTGGGAACCGTCTGCCTTCATGCGGCGAATCGCCGACTTGTTCAGCGCCTTCAGCATTGCACTGACCTCATGGCGTTCCGCATCCGTGGCCTCCAATTGGGCCTCCTTGAAGTTCGTGAAAAGGTGATCCTGATACGAATCAATCATCTCCCCCACCTTGGCAGCCATGGCCCGAAGCTCTTCGGCTGACTCTTCAGAAAACTCCCGTTTCTTGCGGTATTTCCGCTGGGTGAAAATGATGAGGCGGTAGACCGCATCCGAAACCTCCTCCAACTCCGCCACGATTCGAAGCATCGAAGCCACCGACCCTGCATTCTGCTGGCCGATCTCGGCGGCAGAACAACGAACCAGATACTCGGTGATGTCCTGAGTCAGCACATCCGCCTCGTCTTCCATCTCTTTCAAACGGGTGACCTGGGCTGACAAATCCACATCCGGTTTTGAGAATACCTCGGAAAACCCTTCGAACATTTGCTTGGTGTGCTCGGCCAGTTTCCGGGTCGCTTCCTCGGCGGCCGGGAGGTTTAACTCACCCACATTCAACATGCTTTGAGAGATATATTTCAATCGCGGACCGCCATGAGAATCGCCTGCGGGTCTCTCCTTCACCCACTTGGTCACGATTTTTGCGATGAAGGGGACGAATCCGATCAAGATACAAATGTTGAGGAAGTTGAACAGCGTGTGGAAAATCGCCAGATCAAACCCCATGTCTGTGGTGATTTTCTCCGTACGCAGAGAGTCCGGCAGCATGTCCCCCAGCGACATCACCAGGGGCGTGAAGGCGTAGAAAACCGCCAACATCCAGAGAACCCCCAACATATTGAACATAAAATGAGCCCGGGCCGCCCGCCTCGCGTGCACATTCGCCCCCAGCGAGGCCAGCCATGCGGTCACAGTGGTCCCGATGTTTTCCCCCAGAACAATGGCGGCCGATTCTTCAAATCCAATCCACCCGTTCACCGCCAACGTCACCGTAATCGCCATCGCGGCTGAAGATGACTGCACGATCAAAGTCAGCACGACACCAAGCGACAGGAAAATCAAAAGCGACCCGTAGCCGTAGCCGCTCACACTTTTCACCCAGCCAAGAACCGCGTCAGCCTGGGCTTTTACGTCGGGATCTGTGCTCGCCAACATTGATTTCACGTCCGGGACCGAGTTCTTCAGCAACCCGAGGCCGAAGAAAAGCAGACCGAACCCGATCATAACTTCACCAACACTCTTGGCCCGGTTCTTTCCGATGAAGAAGATCGGAAGACCGATACCGATAATAGGAAGGGCAATCTTTGAGAGACTGAACTTCCCGATGAAAGCGATAATCCATGCGGTCAGAGTCGTCCCGAGGTTGGCCCCCATGATCACTCCGATCGATTCGACCAGGGTCAGCAAACCGGCATTGACGAAGCTGACCACGATAACTGTGGTCGCAGACGACGACTGCAAAAGACATGTCGTGAAGAATCCTGTCACCACTCCAGCTCCCCGGTTCCGCGTCATGGATTGCATGACATTCCGCATTCGATGCCCTGCAATCTTATGAATGCCCTCGCTGAGGACTTTCATTCCGTAGAGGAATACACCCAGGCTACCTAAGATTTCGAGTATGGTGGACATGTTTCACGTGTTTCGGAGTGTGACGTATTTGTCACAAGTGCCCCCGTCTTCTCATTTTCCAAGGTGAAACACAAACGGAAAATGGCTTGAATTGCAGGGACACCATTTCGGCCCGATAATTGCCGGAATGCGATTCCTCTCATCCTTCATTATGGCAACAACCATAGCCTTTTCAGCCGGATACAATCAGGCCGGCGAATGGACTGTGGTTGATACAGGCGAAGCTCTCTCCGGTGAATCCCTGCAATACGTCAAAAAAATCGTAAAGAAGAAGAGCGATACGGCCTCTTTTTTCGCCAATAAGGCTGTTTTCCTCACTCTTTTTGACGCAAAAGCGTTCAATTTGAAGGTTATCGACAACGGGGCGGGCAAATCTCCGCTTTTTTCCGGTGTGCCCGCCGCCATGCAGGCCAAATTGTGTCCCGCAGGGGTCAACGGTGGATTTTTCCTGAAAGACTACCGTCCGTCAGGCCTTCAAATCGCTGAAGGACAACGGGTCGGGCAATTCGGCACGGCTAAACTGCTCAGCGGTGTGGTTTACACCGATGGAAAAGGCAATATCCACCTGCAGCGGCGCGCAGAATTCAAAGATCAGGCGGGAATCACCGACTTGATACAGGCCGGGCCGTTTCTCGTTGATCGGGGAAATCCCGTTGCCGGACTTTCCAAAGAAAATCCGCGCCGGCGCACCTTCATCCTCACAGACGGGAAATCGAAGTGGGCTCTCGGCCTGTGCGATTCGATGACTTTGAGTGAGTTGTCAGAAGTGCTTTCAATGCCCGGTTTCGTTCCGGGGATCAAGGTCCATCGGGCTTTGAATCTGGATGGCGGGACATCATCCGGCATCTATTTTGACACCGGAGCAGGAAATTCCGACGTCTACGTCAGTCCCATCAAGCGCGTCCGGAATTTCCTCGGCGTAAGCCCGCGTTGAGTCGTGATGCTCGGGCGAGTATTTGGCACATGAATTCCCTCTCTGTTTTCATAAGCCACCCCGGGCTGAAAGCCCGACCGCACAGTGCCGGGGCCTTCAGCCCCTGGAGCATGTGCACATCACGTCGCGGCCTGAAGGGCCGCTCGCAGACTCCATTATGATGAGGTGCCGACGAGCTCCAATCCTTTTAAAAGAAAGCTCGCGGGCGACCTTTCAGGCCGCGTTGAATCGTCGACCCGACACCTGGGCCTGAAGGCCCAGGCTTTGTGCGGTCGGCCTTTCAGGCCGTTGAAAAGCAGGAAATGATGGGCGAAACGATCGAACAGGGTTGATTTGGCGAACCAACCCTATTGACTCGTAAATGGCCCTGCGCGAGTCGCGCGATGGCCTTCGCCCAGTGGAAATTCTCATTCGCGAGTGAAAGATGACCATTGCATCGAGTCGAAGGTCGTCCGTGAGAGAATGATGACCTTCCTGTCGCGAGGAACCTCGTCCGTGAGAGAATGACGACCTTCCTGCCGCGAGGAACCTCGGCTGCCAGAGAAAGACGACCTTCCGGGCGCGAGGAA
>JBLWYI010000028.1:0-93975 GCA_048267005.1 Verrucomicrobiales bacterium
CGCACTTTGGGATCCTCCTTCTCCATGTCGAAGGCTTCACGGGTGTTGCTGCCCATGATCATTTCAATGGCGCTCTGCTGATGCGAGTCCATTGCATCCATCGCCCCGGTTTGATCGATCTTCCGGTTCAAGCTGTCCAGTTGTTGAAGCAAGTCGGCCCGGCCATTGATACGCTCGGCCTGCCCTTCCATTCCATCGAGAAACGGCGGCGATTTGATCTCGGTCTTGTAGGTCGAAGCGAGATACTTCTGCTTCATATTTACCTGAAAAGGATCATAGGCTCCGCCGAGGTAGGCAGCGCCCTGGTATCCGGGATACAAATAGACACTCTCGGCCGCCGGCAAACCAATGTAGGGAGGCAGCCCCTTGACCCTGGGCCCCGCAAGCTTGGCGACACAGGATCCGATCGACGGTGATTTCTGCGCTTTGTCCGCAGAGGTGCTGCCGAATCGCCCCGTTAACATCCAGTGTGCTGCCGCAAAGTGATCGCCCGTTTCGTGATGCACCGAACGGATAAAAGCCATCTTGTCGGCGTGCTTGGCATGCTCCGGCAACATCTCCGAAATGTTAATCCCCGGCACATTGGTCTTCATGTCGCCCCAGGGTCCGCGATATTCACTGGGGGCGTCCGGTTTGGGATCGTAGGTTTCAAACTGGCTGGGGCCGCCATCCAGCCAGATCAGAATTACTGACTTGTCGCTCGTGTTCGGCTTGATCTTGCCTTCGGCCTTGAGTTTGAATAAATCCGCAGTGGAAAATCCCAGTGCGCCGAGAGCCCCCGCCTTGAGAACGGTTCGCCGATTCTGACCGAGTTTGGTAACCGACAACATGCCATGATAATCAACTCTTTACTGATAATCGAAAAGGCTATTCGGTGCCGCAATTGCGGGAAACGGCTATAGCGCATCTGCGATACTCAGCCCCGTTGCAGGGCGCTACTCCCCTCACCTTCCGGCCAAAATACTTCAGGCGAACGATCCAACCCTGTTGACTCAACGATCAAACCCTGTTCATTCGACAAATCGTGTCCAAGAAACCCGTCGTCGCCAGCTACTGCACCACCTTCCTGAAACCGGAGATGCGTCACATCTACCGCCAGGTCGCCAACCTGCGACGTTTCGATACGTTCGTGGTGACCAAGGAACGCCAGAATGAGGATCAGTTTCCGTTCGCGGATATTGAGATGCACCGGAACCACAAGTCGAACTTCATCCGGCGGTTCTGGCTGAAATACATCAAAAAGGAGCCACCCATTGTTTACCGCGGGGAATACGGGGTGCTGGCGAAGATTCTCGACAAGCGGCGCAAGACAAGTTTGATGCACGTCTACTTCGGCCACACCGGTGTGCATTTGCTGCCGTTCATCCAGCGATGGGGAAACCCGACGGTGGTTTCTTTTCACGGGATGGATGTTCAGACACGCGAACATCAGCCCGACTATGAGCCGAGACTCCGGGAGTTGTTGAAATCCGCCACCCTGGTAATGGCGCGGTCGGACTCACTTCTCGAACGGCTGCGGGAGCTGGGTTGTCCGGAGGACAAGATTCGCATGAACCGGACTTCGATCCCGACCGAGGATTTCCCTTTTGTTCAGCGAGACGCCCCGGAAGATGGAATGGCCTGGCACCTCGTGCAGGCGTGTCGTCTGATCGAAAAGAAAGGGCTCGATAATACACTGAACGTATTCAAGAAATTCCTCGATGATTGTCCGACGGCAAAGCTGACCATCGCCGGCACCGGTCCGCTGGAGGATTCCGTCCGGGCTCACGCGGTGGAGCTCGGCATTGAGGACAAAGTACACCTCGCCGGTTTTCTCAATACAAAAGAGCTGAAGGCTCTTTACGCCGAGTCCCACGTCTTCATTCATCCCAGCCGAATCACGGGAGATCAGAATCAGGAAGGCGTCCCCAATTCCATGCTTGAAGCCATGTCGACGGGGCTGCCGGTTGTATCCACCTTTCACGGCGGGATTCCTGAAGCGGTGATTGATGGCAAGACGGGATTGCTCTGCGCTGAGAATGATGAAAGCGCCCTGCTGAATAATCTGCGAAAGATCCTGAACCGCCAGGAAATCTGGCGTCAGATGAGCTCCGATGCTGCGGCAAGCATCCGCGAGACTTTTGATTCCCGGAAAGGCATCGAGAACCTCGAATCGATCTATCTCGAGGCCATTGAGATTTGGAAAAAAGGAAAGCACTGATGCCGCTGTTTGCCAGAATTCTCATTTGCGTGGTGGTCATCGAACTGCTGGGCTTTGCGAGTGGGTTTTCGACTTTCTCATCGATTAAGACCTGGTATGCAGACCTGGAGAAGCCTCCGGGAACCCCGCCGAACTGGCTCTTCGGCCCGGCATGGACAACTCTCTACGCATTGATCGGCGTGGCCGTCGCTCTCGTCTGGCACAAAGTGGAACCGGGGCCACAGAAGAAGCGGGCGTTGGGATGGTTCACGGTTCAGATGGTCCTGAACCTGTTATGGACGCCGGTGTTCTTCGGCATGCACAGGATTGGTGCCGCCCTGGTGGTCATCATCGCGCTTTGGCTCACAATTGTCTTCACCATCATTGCCTTTAGAAAACTGAACCCAGTGGCAGGCTGGCTACTCGTTCCCTATCTGCTCTGGGTCAGCTACGCGACTTATCTGAATGCCGGGCAGTTCGTCTTGAATGGATAATAAGCCGATCAATCGTCACGGGTTTCGATTTACAATCAGGTAAAAAATCGCAATCATCAGGACATGATTAAAGGGTTCTACTCTGTCCTTCTTTTTGCCGCCATCGCCGGTTCCATCACCGCCCAGACAAAGGCGCCGGAAACACCTCTGGAGTTGCTCCCAATCGAAGGAGCCCACGTGCTTTTTGAGGCCGAGGATTTCGTGCTGCAATCCAAAACCGGAACCCGTGAATGGCATATCGTTTCGAAGAAATACACCCCGGACGTCACGCCCGATCCTGACCCTCCACACCTGGACGGGGCTGACGCTTATATCGAGGCCCTGCCGGACACCCGGACCAATCATGACGACAAATTGATCCGGGGCGAAAACTTCGCACCGGAGCCGGGGAAGATGGCGGTCCTGCACTACAGGGTGAAATTCCCCAAGGCCGGAAAATATTATGTTTGGGCGAGAGCCTATTCGACCGGCACTGAGGACAACGGATTTCACATCGGATTGAACGGCGAATGGCCTGAGAGCGGTCAGCGCTGGCAGACTGTGGAGAAGAATGCGTGGCACTGGGAATGCAAACAACGCACAGACAAGGTCCACACTGGAGTGCGGATGCAGCTCTTTCTCGATATCCCCTCAGCAGGCGAACATGATATCGCCATTTCGATGCGGGAAGACGGAGCTGAGCTGGATAAAATCCTCATGGTGATGGACAAGAGCTATCGCCCTCCGGGAGTGGAAGAATCTCCGAACGCGGAACCGAAGAAAGCGAAGCCCCCCGTGAAAATCACTCGACAGGCCGATGGCAACGGCGAGATCGAGGTTTCCGGAGAGCTGAAGACCTGGCACAAAGTAACCCTGACCATCGACGGCCCCTGGGCGCACGAGATGGAGACCACCCCCAATCCGTTTACCGATTGTGACCTGCAAGTGAGGTTCACTCATGAGTCAGGTGAGTCCGGTTTCACTGTCCCGGGATACTTTGCCGCAGATGGCAATTCCAGCGAGACGTCCGCGGAGTCGGGCACGAAATGGAGAGTCCACTTCGCCCCTCATGCCGCAGGGAATTGGAACTACGAGATCTCGTTTCTCAAAGCCAAAGACCTGGCTATCAGCGGTGGAGCGGACAAGACAGCTCCCCTTCCCGGCCATGGAAAAACCGGATCATTTCAGATCGTGGCGTCCGATAAAGTCGCTCCCGATTTCCGCGCACGGGGCCGCCTCAGTTATGTCGGCGAACGCTATCTGCAATTTGAAGGCGACCATTCGTATTTCCTGAAAGCCGGTCCCGATGCACCGGAAACGTTTCTCGCCTACGTCGACTTCGATGGCACAAGAGCAAACAACCCGAAGAAAGGGCCGCTCAAGCTGTGGGCGCCGCATGTTCCCGACTGGAAAGCGGGAGATCCCCTGTGGCAGAAGACCAAGGGCAAGGGAATGATCGGGGCGCTGAACTATCTTTCGGAAAAGGGGCTCAACACCTTCTCTTTTCTCACCTACAATGCAGGTGGCGACGGCGACAACGTCTGGCCATTTGTTGAGCGGGACGAGAAGTTTCACTACGATTGCTCGAAGCTCGACCAGTGGGGCATCGTCTTTGATCATGGCACCAGCCTCGGTCTTCATCTCCACTTCAAATTGCAGGAAACGGAGATGGACGACAACCGCCGCGGTCACAAGGAGCAAACCAACTCCGAGGTTCCGACTTCGCTCGATGGCGGGAAACTGGGACGCGAGCGGAAGCTGTATTTGAAGGAACTCATCGCCCGCTTTGGTCACAACCTGGCTCTGAACTGGAATATCGGTGAAGAGAATACTCAATCGACGGAGGAAATCATCGCCATGGCTGACTTCATTCACGAGATCGATCCCTATGATCATAACATTGTCATTCACACCTTCCCGAATCAGCAGGATAAAGTCTATCCTCCACTGCTCGGCGAAGCCTCTGCATTGACCGGTGCCTCGCTCCAGAACGGATGGAATCAGGTGCACGAGCGGACACTTAAATGGGTGCTTGAGTCCGAGATCGCCGGGAAGAAATGGGTGGTCGCCAATGACGAGCAAGGCCCCGCCAATCTGGGAGTGCCGCCCGATCCCGGATACAAGGGCTTTTCCGGTAAAGCCGGGGAGAAAGGCAAGGAATACACCCTTCTTGATATCCGCCGCGACACTCTGTGGGGCAATCTGATGGCCGGCGGTGCGGGCGTGGAATACTACTTTGGGTACAAGATTCCCGAGAGCGACTTGATATGCGAAGACTTCCGCAGCCGCGATCGTTCATGGGATTTCTGTCGCGAAGCGCTCGAGTTCTTTCACAACAACGGGATTCCCTTCTGGAAACTCAGCAGTGCCGACCGACTTGTGGGGAACCCGAAAGGCGAAAACAAAAAGCCCTGGTGTCTCGGTAATCCGGATCACGGTTACCTCATCTTTTTCCCGCAGGGAACCAGCGCGGTGACTCTTGATCTGACAGATGTCAAAGGGCAGTTCCTCCGCATGGCTTCACTCACCGGAGAACCCGCCGCGACCGCCATCACAGGCGGCAGTCTGGTCGAGATTCAGAATCCGGCGGAGGACAACAATGTTCCGCTGGAGAACGCCATCTGGTTTCTGAAACAACCCGAGGTGAAGTGAGCGTCGCCACTGAAGGTTGACCACGAGGAACAAAAAACGGGCGCTCCCGAAAGGAAACGCCCGTTGTTTCTAAAGTCTATGTGACTGGAGGGAATTACTTGAGCAAGTCAGCAACCGCTTCCTTCTCCTCACGCAATTCCTGAACGCTGGCTTCGATCTTCGCTTTGGCGAAATCGTTCAGCTCAACACCTTCTGCGATGTTCCACTTCGAACCATCGGACTGAATCGGGAATCCGGCGATGAGACCTTCGTCAATGCCGTAGCTGCCGTCGGAGCAGACACAAACACTGTTGTAGTCGCCGGCTGCTGTGGGAGTCGTGAGGCTGCGCACGGAATCAACGATCGCATTCGCCGCAGATGCTGCAGAAGAAGATCCACGGGCTTCGATAATCGCTGCACCACGCTTCTGAACTGTTGGGATAAACGTGTCAGCAACCCAGGCGTCGTCACCGATCACTTCGGCAGCGGACTTCCCGTCGATCAGGGCATTGTAGGCATCCGGATACTGAGTGGCAGAGTGGTTGCCCCAAATTGTTGTGTTTGATACCTGGCTGACGTGCACGCCGGCTTTCTGGGCGAGCTGCGTCTTGGCGCGGTTCTCATCGAGACGAGTCATGGCGAAGAACTGGTCGTTCGGCACATCCTTCGCCGCATTCATGGCGATGAGACAGTTGGTGTTGCAGGGATTCCCGACAACCAGCGTGCGGACATCCGATGCGGCGTTGCCGGCGATCGCCTGTCCCTGACCGGTGAAGATACCGCCGTTGATGTTCAGCAAGTCTTTGCGCTCCATACCCGCCTTGCGAGGCACGGACCCGACGAGTAAGGCCCAGTTTACGCCGTTGAAACCCGCATTGAGATCTGATGTCGCTTCGATCCCGTCGAGGAGCGGGAAAGCACAGTCGTCGAGTTCCATGACCACGCCTTCGAGGGCTTTCATGGCGGGCTCGATCTCGATGAGGTGAAGTTTCACCTTCTGATCCGGTCCGAACATCGAACCGCTGGCGATACGAAAGAGAAGAGAATATCCGATCTGACCGGCCGCGCCGGTTACTGCTACATTGATGGTGCTCATTGCAGTGATTTTTAGGCAGGAATCAGGGGAATGACAGCGGTTTTTTCAGGAAATTGCCGGTCCTGCTAATTTTGGGTGAACGGATCCTGAAGTCGCTCAGAAAGAGGCTAAACGGAGAAGATTGTTCATCAATTGCTCTTGATCCTGGCACCATTGTCATCCTGAGGAGGAACGACGAAGGACCTGTCCCGAAACCTACAGGGGCAAAAGCCGGATACCTGACTTGAGCAGAAACCGTGAAAAAGTGGGAGACCGAGAGACCCATTACCATTCATAACGGGGTCGATATTGATCAAGGGAAACGTTTCGACGCTACACTGTAAGGCCTTCAGGGCAGGTCCTTCGTCGTTCCTCCTCAGGATGACAGAGTGCCTGCAAAAGTCAGCCCCCCCCTCCATCATTCTACCAATCCTACCCGCTGACTTTTGGGAACCGAAAACCCCGCAACGAGAAACACAAGCGGAACGAGCAGGTAGGGAAACTCAACCGCTGAGTAATCCGGCTCAATTGTCCTGTGAAATGCAAAAGATCTTATGGGAAGACCATGACCGCCCTCGATTAACCATTCAAATCTCTCATTCTCTACAATTTGAACGGTTGGGGGCATCAAAGAGGGAAAGAGAAATCCCTCATCCAAGTCATGATTGATTCTATCCTTCGCCAGATGAACAACCCCCACGGCGGTACCAATGACCAATTGCTCATCCGGTGACTTTATAAGCAAATAGCTGGCCCAACCAACACAATTCATAAGGAACGGCACCATCGCCAGACCGCTGAGAACGAACAGCGTGACCCGCAAATGTTTCAACCATTTCATCCGTTCCCGCGGCGTCTACAATCACCAGCCTTTTTCAGGATAAAGCCCGGTCTCGCCTTCGGACTTCGCGATCACGACCGTGCCGCAGGAATCGGAAAAGATGTTCACCGCGGTCCGTGACATGTCGAGCAATCGATCCACCGCCAACAACAATCCGATCACAGCCGTCGCTGTTCCCGAGGGAATCACGTCCACGTTGGTGATAATAATCGTGATGGCCACGAGACTCGCCGACGGCACCCCGGCCACTCCGATACTGGTCAGCAATGCGAGCGCCACCACCGCGAATTGCTCTGCCACGCCCATTTCGACACCGAGGACCTGCGCCACAAACATCACCGCAACGCATTCGTAAAGAGCGGTTCCGTCCATATTCACCGTGGCGCCGAGCGGAAGCACAAAGCTGGTGACCCGGTTGGAGACTCCCGCATTTTTACTGATCCCGCGCATCGTCACAGGGAGCGTAGCTGAGCTGGAGGCAGTCGAAAACGCAGTCAGCACCGCATTCCGCATCGCACGGAAGTGATAAAGCGGATTGGTCTTGGCAAGAAATGCCAGCACCAGGGGCATCACCACGAACATGTGGATCGCCAGCGCGGCGAGCACGACCATGAAATACTTCCCAAGGAGCAGGAAAACCGGGAAGCCGGCTTCGGAGATGGTCTTGGCGACCAGTCCGAATACGCCGATGGGAGCCAACACCATGATCCAGTTGGTGATCAACAGCGACAGTTCATTCAGGCCGTTGAAAAAACCCATCAGGCTGGTTCGGGCATCCGTGCCGATAAACAGGATCCCCATTGCCGTGAGAATCGCGACAAATATGAGCGCCAACATCTTTCCGTTTGAGCCAAAGGCCTCAAAGACATTGGTCGGAACCATCCGTTTGAACAATTCAGCCACAGGTCCGAGCCCGGTTCCGTCTTTCTCCATCACCCCCTCCCCGACTTCTCCGGACACTTTGCCCTCATAATTTTCCCGGTTGGACTCGATCTGCTTTTTGATCGCTTCGTTCGGCTGGCCATTGGCATCGAGTCCCGGCTTGAACAAATTCACCATGGTGAGGCCAATGATAATAGCCAACAGACTTGTGAATGCGTAATAACAGATGGTCTTCAGGCCCAAGCGGCCAAATCCCTCGGTTTTCCCAAGACCGGCGATCCCGACTACAATTGAGGAAAAAACCAACGGCACGATGATCATTTTCAACAAGTTGAGAAACATGACACCGATGTAATCAAACAGGGCAACCAGGGTCGCCCCGGTTGGAGTGAAAACCATTTCCGGCTCACGTTTCGAGACGAGAAATGCGTTGACGAGTCCTCCAACAATGGCGGCAAGAACAAGGGCAATCAGGATCCAAACCCACGGCTTCATTTTCATGGCCACGAGGCTACCGATCGAACAGGGTTGAGTCAACGATCAGATAGGGTTTGATCGTGAAGAATCGTTTTTTGCCGGATGATCGAAAGGTAGTCTCCCTATATTCGCAATGTCATTGTCGTTTGACGAGCGCTAAGACCGAATAGACTTCGACGTCGTCCCTTTGTGAACGGTCGCGATGCGACGTCCGGGCTTCCGTATTTTCCTCCGTGGGTTGAAAACCCACGGCTATGAGTGAGCAGTCGCTACGCGACAAATACCATTAGCCTGAAAACAATCCGGATGTCCGGATGGTCGTCTTCCAATTCGGAGATGCCTTCCCGGCTGGCCGGATGGTCGTCTTCCAACTCGGAGATGACTTCCCAGCTGTCCGGATGGTCGTCTTCCAACTCGGAGATGCCTTCCCGGCTGTCCGGATGGTTCCTCTATTTATCCGGCAGGAAGTCGGGAACTCCGGTCACCACGATTGATGCGACTTGAACGATTTTCTGAATTCGCTAGGATCGGGCGTTTTATGAATCGCCTTCCCTTCTTTTGCCTCGCACTGTTCGCCGTCTCCGCTTTTTCCCAGGACGACGACAAACCAAAACCAAAGGAGTATCCCCTGGGGCCGGATTCTGAACGGAAAGAGGACGTCCCCAAAGGTGAGGTAACGAAACACGTCTGGAAAAGCACTGTCTTTCCCAAAACCATCCGTGAATATTATGTCTACGTGCCCGCTCAATATGATCCCCAAGGCACGGAAAAAGCAGCCGTGATGGTTTTCCAGGATGGGCACGCCTACGTTGGCGAAAAGGGGCAATTCCGCGCTCCGATTGTGATGGATAACTTGATCCACACCGGTGAAATGCCTGTCACCATCGGAATCTTTATCAATCCGGGTTGGTTTGCGGAATCTCTGGAGAAGCCGCAGGGCTGGAAAGCGCCGAAAGGCATCGGGAGCAACCGCAGTGTGGAATATGACTCGCTGTTACCTGAATACGCGACTTTTCTGGAGAAAGAAATTCTGCCTGAAGTGGGGAAAACGCTTCGTCTCACGGATGATCCCGAACAGCGAGCCATTTGCGGGATCAGCTCGGGAGGAATCTGTGCCTTCACCGTCGCATGGGAGCGTCCGGATCTGTTTCGAAAGGTTCTAAGCCACGTGGGGAGCTTCACCAACATCAAAGGCGGGCATGTGTATCCGGCTCTGATCCGGAAAACGGAGCGGAAGCCGTTGAGGGTTTTCCTGCAGGACGGCTCCAACGATCTGGACAATGCCCACGGGAACTGGCCGCTGGGCAATCTGCAAATGGACAAGGCGCTGACCTTTAGCAAATACGATCTCAAGTTTGTGTTTGGCGAGGGCGGCCACAACGGGAATCACGGCGGGGCCATTCTCCCCGATTCAATGCGCTGGCTGTGGCGCAAAGACTGATGAAGGAACGTGGAACCACTGCCATGTCAGTCGCCGTGGTGGTTTCACTACTACTCGGAGCTGCGTGGTATCGCAGTCTGTTATTCGCAGACGGCATCACTTTCACGATCAAAGCCACGACCCTTGGCTTTTCCAACTTCAACGGAAACTTGGTAACCTGGGTCGACCTGCCTTCTTCATCCAATCAGGCAGGCACGGGAGTGGCCCCGTTCCACAACAAGACAAATTACAATGACACCTTGAAACGCCGGCCCTTCGGAAAGCCGACATTCGACGGACGGGGAACTTACAGTCAGGGTGTGGTGATCGGAATTCCCCACTGGATCTTTATATCGGCTGCTCTGATCTGGGGAGGCCTGGTATTCCTCCGCCAGTGGCAGAACATAAAAGGAACGGACGCGGAACAAGAGTGACTTATGGATTGCATCGATTTCCTGGCCGAGCTGGTCCGCATCAACAGCGTCAATCCTGAATGGGGTGGCCCCGGGGAAGGTGACGTCGCAAAGTGGATCAAGACTTATCTTCAGGATGCCGGCATCGAAGTGCAGGAAGCGGAAGTCCTGCCGGGACGCTACAATCTTTACGCAAAACTCGCGGGACGCGATTCATCACGCCGCATCGTTCTCGAGGCCCACATGGATACGGTGTCGGTCGCGGATATGGCCATCCCCCCGTTTGAGCCTACTCTTAAAGACGGCAAACTGTATGGGCGGGGCTCTGTTGATGTGAAGGCCGGGCTTGCCGCGATGATCCAGGCCCTGGTGGACATCCGCAAAGCCGGTGAGGTTCCGGAGTGTGATGTCTGGCTCGCTGCGGTGATCGATGAAGAACACGCCTATCGCGGAGTATTGGGCCTGATCGCTGCCCTGCCGGAAGAGGGCAGGACCTGTGCGGCGATCGTCGCGGAACCAACCGAAAACCGGGTGGTGAGCGCCAACAAGGGGGTGCTTCGGTTTCGGATTGAGACCCGGGGAATCGCCGCTCACAGCGCGAAACCTCATCTCGGCTCCAATGCGATTTCAGCCATGGCACGGGTCATTGTGGCAATAGAAAACGACAGCGCCGGCCGCCTCTCAAAGCTGTCACACCCGCTGGTTGGATCACCCACTTGCACTATCACTACTATTTCGGGAGGTTCCCAGGTCAACATCGTGCCGGATCGCTGTGCCATCGCGATCGACCGGAGGCTGCTGCCGGGCGAAGTGGCTGATACCGTTGTCGCAGACATCCGCTCGGTTCTCGAACAGCAGGAGCCGGCAATCGCATTTGAAATCCTGCCTCCCGACCTCGTCGATGAAGCGATGGAAACGCCGATCGATTCTGAGATTGTCCGCGTTGCATTGGAAGCACTCGGCGGTTCCGAACCGGTGGGGGTTCCCTTTGGGTGCGACGCAACCAAACTGTCGCGGGCGGGGATACCGTCGATTATTTTCGGGCCGGGTTCAATCGATCAGGCTCACACGGCAGATGAGTATGTGGAGGTCGAGCAAGTGCGGGAGGCCGCAGAGTTTTACCGCAAAGTGATCCTGAGCTTCGGCAAATAGCGAATAGTCACCCTCGTTACCATTTCATTCCCGCAGCCCGACCTCTGACAGATCGATCGGGACAATACCCAGATCCAAAGCAGGCGAATCGGGTTTCAGGCGGAAGTCACCTTTCGCTGGATCCATAAACATCGGATCAGCCGCCCGGCTGTCGATATCTATTCCATCCCGCTTTGCCTCTTTCAGCACTGCCCTGCTGAGGTCCGGATCGCCTGCACAGTAATACAGATTGTGATTGGTATCCGCTTCCCTGGCCCAGGCCGCTGGAAGCCTCGGGTTCCTTCCTTCGTCGAAGAAGACAGCGTCCCTGCCCGGATGATAGAGAATGTTTCGACAAATCACGGCTCCGGTCATCGGTCCTTCGCGAAGTTTGATGTAGGCAGGCGGGAGTAACTTTCCTTTGTGAACGGGTTCAATCAGGTCTGCAATGATGTTGTTCTCGGCCCGGTTGTTCAGCTTCAACTGAATGCCCTGAGAAGTGCATCGATAGATCAGGTTTTCGGCGATAAGGGTATCGCGCTGCCCGCCGTCGGTGCGAATCGCCGACTGGAGAGCAACCGGCGACAGGAGATGATGAATGTAATTCCGCCGGATGATATTCCCTGCCCCGGCACCACGAATGTAAATCCCGTTCCCGTCTCCGAGTTGCTCCATGGCATGGTGAATCTCGTTGTTCTCAATCAGGTTGTCATGAGTATGGAGAAAGGGTCTGACCTCCTCCAAAGTCCGGTTTCCCTTTTTCGCGCCTATCTCGTGCCAGCGTGTGGTCCGGGCCAGCTCCCTGCCGCTTCCTCTCTTGGAAAAGAAGTCGGTCATCACCCCGGATACAATGATGCCTGAGTATCGCGTGTGGTGAACCAGATTGTTGGCAACACGATTCTCACCACTCTGCCAGAGAAAGATCCCCGGAGCATGCGGGTAAATTTCGCCGACATGATGAATGTGGTTGTTGAAGATGAGATTGTGATGGCTGACATCCTTGCTTCCAGGACCGTAGCCACAGACCAGCACCCCGGTGGCGCCCACATGTTGGATATGGTTGGACTGGATCCGGTTCTTCTTGCTGTAAAGATCCATCCGGATGGCGGTCCCGCCGCTTTGGACGAAGTTACATTCTTCGATGACACAGTTCTCGGCACCCCGCAGTCGTAGCAGAGCGTTCGGCTTGTCATGCATTTCCCAATCGTGCTGCAGCCCTTTGTCATCCTTTTCCACCCGGTAGGTTTCCCCACGAGTGAAGGTGAGCCCGCGAAAGGTCAGGTTTTTCACGGGGATATCGGTCGGGCCATCTTCATCAATGCGGCCCTCCACGCGAACGTATTCCTGAAGCAACGGCACTGCGATCTTTTCGGGCGGACCATTACCTCGCGGCCAAAGGTAGAGCTTACCTTCCCCGGTATCGAGAACCCACTCACCCGGCTCATCCAGGGCATCCAGCACATTCTCAACCCAAACGGAATCTGTTCCCTTCAAATAGTGCAGTTCATTCATCGCATAGGTCGCCGGAATCGCTGTAGTCGCGATTTGAGTCTCTACATTGACCGATTTGAGGGGCAGGATATTGACGATCCAGGCATGGAGTGGCCGGACAACAATCTCCACATCTTCGGAATTGGACCAGTTCCTCAGTTGACCTTCCGGAAAGTGCAATGCAGTGCGCGTTGACTTTGAAGCTTCCGTTTTGGAGGCAGGCATCACAGGTATGAATCCTTCAGAGCGTGCTCTGGGAAGTCGGCCCGCTCCATCATACAGGGTAAAGAATCGCTGAGGAACTCCCTCGTTTTGTGCCAGATCCACCACCCATACTTTTCCGTGAGCTGACTTGGGGAGGGATGGAACCGCCTGCCCCGGTTTTTGCCAACCTTTGATTACCACGTCGGAACTGAAAACCGGAGTCTCGCCCGGATAAGCCTCATAAGTGATGGTGAACTTGTCACTCCCCGAGTCTTCCACCTCAAAGACCACCGTTTCGCTCAGCCGATACTCCCCGCCTCGAACTTGCACGACGATATCTTTCTCAAGGTCACCCTTGGATTTCAGCGCGCGAACGGCGTCACGGGCACGTTCCAGAGTCGCAAACGGACCGTCATCCCCCAGGTCATTAGGCTCGTCAAAAACACCGGTCCAGGAGTCATCCCCCTCTGTTGAGACATAAAAGTCCGCCGCCCTGGAAGGTCTGCTGCCTAACGCAACAGATAAAGTTGTGACGAGGATAATGAAGAATCTCATTCGGCTATTTCGAGAGGGATTGATCATTCACCGTTATTTCACCTTCTTCTCCGGTGGAGGAACTTTTGCCTGCCCGGTCTCGACCGCCAGTTCCTGAATGGCCGTGTTTTCGCCCAATCCCGTTACCGGTTGGACCTGCCACACGATCCACTGAAACTTTCCGAGCGGCTTCTCCTTAGTGGAGTGCAGCGAGAGAGCGGTGAAGGCATCGAGTTTCTGGCCCTTGGTGCTGATCGTTCCCAGAGAGATGAACCGGGAAGTGTCTGCGACATTCCAACCGGGATCGTCCGACCGGGCGCTTCCGTAGATCCTCACCTCCTGTGCTCCCCGCTTTCCACCCTTCGCGTGCGACCAACTGGTGATTGCGGTAACGGATTGCAACTTCCCGAGATCCATTTTGTAAGCACCGTCTTTGATTCCATTGGCAAAGATCGGACCGAACCCGGCCTCTAGTTTTCCATCGGTTAGGGTCCCGATTGGATTGTTGTTTGTTTTCCTGTTCGCCACAACTTTTCCTGTCGATTTGGCGGGCGGAACCAGAGTCTGAAAGGCTTCCGGTGACGACACCGTCTCAAAGGTGACTCCTTCACCGATGGCTCTGGTGACGCTCTTACCGGAGGGCGCTGATTGGGACGGCGGCGCTTTGCGATCCGCCACAATCAATACCCCCTGCATGATCCTCCAGTGTCCGGGAAATGTGCAAATGTAAGGGTATTCCCCCGGCTCCTTCGGCGCCTGGAAGACCAGCTCCTGTGCGCCTTTCGGGCCGAGCAACTTCGACGCTACGAGAATCTTATCACTGTCAGGGAGGTATTCTTTCTCCACCCCTTCTCCGCTGACAGCCAATTGATCGGCCAGCTGCCCGATTTCGTCCGTGCTGCCGGGTTCAATCAAAACCCAGTTGTGCATCATGATGTCAGGATTGGTGAACGACAGTCTGACTTTGCTGCCGGGCAAAACCTTCAGCTGCTTCGGCGAAAACTGCAATCCAGCAGCAGCCTGGACGCTGATCAGGTTTCCGCGCTCAGCAATCATTGCGTCGTAGAGTGTCACATTGTTCCGAAGGCTTTCAGGACTGGAACTGTATGTGGCACCGGTCAAAGCCCGGCCCACCGGATCATAAACATACACCGGCGGCATCGGTCCTGCCCGTCTCGCTTTGCGCAAGAAAACTTCGATCACATTGAGACCGGGTTTCAATTCAACGTTGATCTGCTGGTCTCCGCTCCAAAAGGAGTTCTGTTCAAACTCGACGATGCCATTCAGCCTGACTTCCAAATTCTTGTGATTGATACCGATGATCGCAGGCATGGAACGCTCCGCCTGGACGAATGTCCGAAACAGCCCCTCACCCGGCAACTTACCCCGCCCGACAACCAGTTCCACCGGAGCGGTCTCCCCCTTTTCACCGAGGTAATTCCAGTGGGTCAGCTGAGCCCGGGGATCGATATCTAAAACCGGAACACTCCTTCCTTTTACAGGCTCAGTGCCATAGTCGAGGTAAGCCAGTGAATTTGACACCTGCTTGTTGATTGGCTGAAGGCTCTCCAAAACTTTCTCCACCTCCGGTTGTTTCGCCCGCAGATGCGCGACCGCATCAATCACTTCGATTTGCACCCGTGGATGTGAATCATTGACCAATGGCGTCAACAGATCGGCAACACCTTGCAAACGATCCGCCTGAAGCCGCAGCGTTTGCACTCCCGCTCCGCGATACATGAAATCCTCGGATTGTAACAAAGCTTTGAGGAGCTCCGGCCGTGTCTCACCAAAGCCTTCACAGACAAAGACCACCTCGAGGGCGGCCTGCAAATATTGCGGCGAACTCCGGTCGAGTTGGCCTAGCCAGGAATCCAACGCAGTGAGCACAGTTGAACCTTTCTTTCTCAACTCAATCCTTGTGTGATGCCGCACTAAATCCTGCTCATGCAACAACAACTGACAAAGTTGTTCAGCTGTAGCCCCTTCAATTGAGGGCCACTCCCGGACAACTGGCTTTTCGGTGTGGGTGACCCGCCAGATCCGACCAAAGTCGTGATCCCAGTAGGGGCTGCGCATCGGATGCTGAGCATGCCCGATAATTGGACTGCAGAAATCGGAGACATAGAGGGCGCCATCCATCCCGAACTCGACATCAGCGGGACGGAACGCTGCATTCGGTGAGCTCAGGATACTTTCATAGCTTTCCTGTTTCACCATTCCTTCATCATAGTGAAACTTTGTGAGATTCACGGCATATCGCCCCAGCAGCGAGGCCGACACCAACCCTTGCTGGTAGTCATCAGGAAAGTTGGGGCTGGAAATCACGGCGCACCCTGAACCTTTCCCGTAGCTCGTGATTCGGCCATAGGCGTAGGGTTGGTAAGCGCCCAGCGGAGTCCAGATCAACGAACTCCCGTCGTAAACATCGCCATCACCATACATTTGGAAAATACCGCCCCACTTATTGAATGTGACGTTCCAGGGATTCGGCGTGGTGTGCTGCCACTCGGTATCGATTTCGCCACTGATTGGATTCAGCCGGTAGGTTGTTGCGTCGATCCCGCGATGCACTCCAAAGGGAGTTTCCAGCTGGGAACGATGAAACACACCATCACTGAAAATCACATCGCCATAAGGGTCAGCGGCAATCATTCCACCATGATGTGAGTCCGTCACATCAATCCCACGCAGCAACTCGCGGCGGGTATCTGCCACATCATCACCATCGGTATCCTGCATCATCCAGAGTCTCGGCTGTTCAGAGATGATGACTCCATCATGATGAAAGGCGATGCCATCAAGAGCATCGAGACCTTCAGCAAAAGTCGTTACTTTATCGGCCGCTCCATCCTTGTCCGTGTCCTCGAAGATCAAAATCTTATCCGGAGGCGTGAGCCCCGGCACGGTGTGCGGAAACGAAGGCATGGTCACCACCCAAAGCCTTCCCCGCGCATCAAACGCAATCTGCACAGGATTCCGCAGCTCCGGGAATTGCTCTTCAGAGGCGAACAGATTGACCTGATACCCCTCCGCAACTTCAAACTCAGCCTGATTTTCAGCAACCGACTTGATGATTCCCGTTCGATCACCGTCATCACGCCCGGTTCGCTCCTCCAGCGGAGGCAACGCCGGCACCTCTTGATCAGCGAAAGCGAGCTTGGGATCCGCCGCCAATTGATGGACCACAGCCTCTGTCTGCCGAATCATTTCATGATACCGTGGCATCTCTTCATTGTATTCACTGGGGCGGGCCCGAACGCCGAAATAGACAACCGCATTCTTTGGGCGAACCACCTCAGCCACCCGGCGATGTTTGGCCGATGCAGCCAAAGCAACCTGGCGGAGATGATCCGGCTCAGGCTCAGGCGTGGCAGCACTGTTTCCAAGAGCCACTGCAATTTCCTCCGCGAGAGCTTTTGCCACGAGCTGGTTGCCTTTCCCGTTCAAATGGATGCCATTGGTCGTCAGCGGTCCTTCCGAGTTTCGGTAGGCATTTTTCGTCAGAGTCGTGAGATCGACAATGACGGCTTCATTCTCCGCGGCGAGCTCAGCAATTGCCTTGCTGTAAAGTTTCACCTCTGCCCGACGTTCTTCAGTAGCGCCCTCAACTGCAATTGGTGACAGCAGCACAAAGCGAGCGCCGGGGTGAATGCCGGTGAGTTGATTGAAGTGGTCAGCGTAATGTTGGCGAAATTCTGCGAGCCCCTCTTCGCCCGCAAATGATTCGTTCAAACCGTAGCCGAGGACAATGGTGTTCGCGGGCCATTCAGTGAGCAGGTTTTTCATGTGCTTGGCATACCCCTCAAGCCGCAGCCGATTGCCCACCTCATCTCCCGTCCATGCCAGACTGCGCACCATCAGGCCGGCATCCGGTTGAGCAATTTGCAGCCGGGCCTCCAACTCCCCGTGTTCCAGCAGACGTTCGAGCATCGAGTTGCCATAGAAGAGAATGGTCCTGTCCCGTTTCGCGAGGTTTTCGAGTCCTTCCTTGAGAGCCGCCTCAGGCTTCACTCCCCGTTTGAACGGGTTGGGCTGAAGCACTGGAGTCACATCTGCCTTTTCCGGGATTTGCCCCTCCATTTCCAAAGCCCAGTAGCAAGCATTCACAAACATCCGGCGCATCCCCTCATTGGCCCAGTCATCTTTACCGGCCATCGCCCCGCCAATCGTGCTTGCAAACACTCTGCCCTTCACCCCCACCGGACGACGATAAGTCCAGGCAATCGGCATCATCGGATCATTCTTCTCAGTTGCCGGGCCAGCATCAGGATCCATGCTTTCAGAGACTTCCCCCAGCAGAATGGCCTCGCAACCTTCCGGCTGTGGCTGAGATGCTTCGTAGACATCAGTCGGTCCCCAAATCTCACCGTCGGAGATTCCCTGAAGAATGGGATGATTGGCCTTGCCCGGCGCAAAGCGTCCACGACTCGCCTGCCGCCCGTGACCACCCCAATGCCTGATCCAGTTCTGACCGAGCACTTGTCGACCAAAGCCCCCCGTAAACTTCTCACTGGTATTTGAATAACTGTAATGAGCGAAGGGGCTCTCGGGGTTCTTACTGAAATCAAAAGCGTGAGTCGAGGTCCGGATACCGATCACCGGTCTTCCCGAATCGAGATAATCCTCGATCATCTGCATCTCGCTATCCACCAATGACCGGAAACGGGTATAGATCACCATCAAGTCGGCGTCCGCCAAAGCCTCCAGCCCCGGAATGTGATCGCGCTGATTGGTGTCGATCACGCCCGTCTTCCGGTTGATCGCAAAAAGGACCGTACAATCGAAACCGTGACGCTCGGCAAGGATGTGAGCCATCATTGGCATCGAAGTTTCCGACTTATACTCATCGTCGCCCGTGACGAAGACGATTCGCTTCCCGTTTGCCGTTCCTTCTTTCGCCGGGAGATGAATCCAATCAGCTGCGGCAGTGGAGAAGGTCAATACCATCACCCATGCGACAGCCAGGGAAGCTTTGTAAACAGATCTCATCATATCATTTCAGGAATTAAGCGCGCCGAACCCGGGTTAGGCCTCAACTTCAACACCACCATTCTAGTGTGCTGGATTAAAGGGTAAATGCCATATCCCAAATCCACCTCAGAATTTAGTATCGGAAACGAAATCGCATCACAACCGCGCCCCGACGAATCGCCCAGCCCGTTCCCGAACAGACCCTGTTGATTCGCTGAGCATACCCTGTTGATTCGATTCGCTCATCCCCTTCATCCTGACGCAGGAAGGGCCTGACCCGAAGCCGAAAGGTGGCAACAGGAGCAATCACTCAATTGAGCATCAAGGGCTTCGCAGGGGCGGAAGCGTGAGATTTCGTTCCTCCCCTGCCCTTCATTTCCAATTGGAGAGCCAGGGCCAGCTCCTTCCTTCGTCAGGATGACAGCGAGAGCGTCAGTTGCAAGTCTTCCCCGCTCTCTCTTGGTTGCTCAACAAAACCCATCAGTTGTAAAAGCTTGATGACCGGTGCGTTTTCGGTGCCGATAAACGCATTCACCGTCCTGCAGCCATTGTCTCTGGCAATCTCGATCAGTTGATCAAGCACAAACCTTCCCAGCCCGAGACGTCGCGCAGAATCAGCCACCACAACAGCCACTTCTGAATCTTCGGTATCGAAGAAGCACCGCCCAATAGCAACAATCTCATCATCCCGCTGGTCAAAGACAGCCAGAGCCCGCTCACAATCTCTGGTCGCACCGACCCGTTGCTCGGCAGATGCCATCGTCAACTTCGCCAGCTGATGCCCAAACCGGCACCGCATGTCATCAACACTGAGCCCGTTGAAGAACCTCAGATACTTATCCGCATCTTTTTTACAAAGATCCCGCAGATAAAACTCACAACCCTGTAAGGAAAAATTAAGCATCAAATTCTTGTAAGACCATCACGACAGATATTGGCCGTGAGAAGTCCCGTCAACCCTCCATCAAAACGCCGTTCCGCCACCTGCTGAAACCTGATCACTGACACCTGAAACCTTCTGCCCTTTCAACCTTCAGGCTTCTCCCAAAAAACGCTGAAGCCGAAACCGGGTGTGGCGTTGCAGAATGATGCAGGGGAAGTTCGACAGGAAGGCGTAGACAATGATCACGAGATTGGCGGGCCACGGATTCCACGCGAGAAGGCCGAGCAGAGCGATGAGCTGAGCTAGGTGCGCGGCTTCTCCGCGACAGGTCTCGGCGATGAAATCGCGCACGAAGGCGGGGTCGGTGGAGGTGAGTTTTTTGGCGAAGCCTCCGGTGAACCAGGTCGCGCCGTCGGGGATGGCGTTTTTCCAGCGGCGGATGTGGAATGCGGTTTCGTAGAGGCGACCGCCGTTTTCGCCGGGCTTTTCGGTGTAGAGGGGATGCTGCGGATCGAACCACGTGCGGGGCATGCGGGTGAAAAGCAGAGAGAGGCCGAGGTGGATGACGGGGATCAGCACGACGTTGAGGGCAACGATCGCGAGGTCGGGCAGGTCAAGGAGCGGAGACATCACGGCCTTTCCATTTTACGGTCCCGCCGGCTTTGGTGCGGCGCAGGGAGTTGAAAAAGTGGACCTGATAGTAGCACAGGGCGATGGGGAAAAGCAGGGCGTTCCACAGGGAGAAGGTGCCGATTTTCCGAAAAACAAAGAGGCTCTGCAGGGCGAAGGCGGCGTAGACGATCCCAATGGCGATGGCCGGGGCGGCGGGTGCGAGGGGGAGAAACAGGAGGGAGATCATCGCGGTCATGAGACCGGTGAGCCAGATGGAAATGCCGATGAGGGCTGTGCGGGGCGTGTTTCGTGATCCGGAGGCGGCGCCTTTGCCCCAACTGGCGGCGAGCTCTTCGTAGCCGGAGGGAAACATGCGCATGGAGGCGGTGCCTTTCCCGAGGTAACAGCGGTTGGTGAGTCCGGCAGCGGCAAAGTGACGGGCGAGGTGGAAGTTTTCGAGGACTTCGTGTTTCACGGGCTCGTGTCCGCCGACGGCGTCGTAGTCGGTTTTTGCAACGAGCATGACCTGGCCGAACAGCCCGATGCCGTCGCCTTTTTCGCCGCGCAGGGTGAAGGCATTGATCCCGAGGACCATGATGGAATTGAAAAAGGAGGAGAGTTCCTCGTAGGGCTTCTCGATCCGGTGAAAGGGGCAGAGGGAAAAGACGGAGCGCGGCGTGGTGGTGAGGGCGGCGAGTTTTTCGAAGGCTCCGGGCTCGAGCCAGACGTCGGCATCGAGAAAGAGCAACCAGTCGCCGGTGGCTGCGGCGGCTCCCTGAAGGCAGGCCCAGGGTTTGCCTTTCCAGCCGTTGGGGAGCGGTTTTCCGGTGATGACGATGGCGCCGTGCTCGCGTGCCACCCGGGAGGTCCGGTCGGTGGAGTGATCATCCATCACGATGATCTCGTGGATGGGGAAAGCCTGTGAGGTGATGGAGGGCAGCAATCGGGTGAGATTGTCTTCTTCGTCGCGGCACGGGATGATGATTGAGATCCGGGGCGCGGGATTCGGTCGGGGGACCGGAGCGTCAGGGACTTTGCGGAACTTCGCGAAGAGGCACCACGAGATGAACCACGCCGCGATGGCGATACCGATAAAAATCCACAGGAACGTGGTCATCAGCCGCGTTTGGCCTCCGCCTTAACGAGTCGATCGGACACTTTCTGCCCGCAGAGAATCGCCATGGGCATTCCGCCGCCGGGATTGACGGAGCCGCCGGTGAAAAAGAGGTTTTTGAAGCGGGAAGACTGTTTGGGGGCTTTGAAGCCGTAGTTTTTCTTCCAATCGGTCGCGACGCCGTAGATGGAGCCGCGATTGGAGTTGTACATCTCGCCGATGTTCACGGGGGTGAGGGTATCTTCAACAACGGTATGCTTCCGCAGGTCAGTGAGTCCCATCCGCTCGAGTTTGACGAGAACGCGCTCGCGCATGGCCATGTAATCGTCGTGCGTCAGCGGGTTTTCGGGATCGATCGGTGGAATGTGCGGCAGGATCTTGATGTTATCGCAGCCGGACGGCGCTTTGGTCGGATCGGTCCGGGTCGGCGCGACGAGATAAATGGTCGGGTCTTCGGGGAGCTCGCCTTTTTCGAAGACGGTCGCGAAGTGTTTGCTCTGGTCTTTCGAGTAGAAAAAGTTGTGGTGCGCGAGCTGGGGATACTCGCGATCGGTCCCGAGATGGATAACCAAACCGGAGCAGGCGGGGATGAATTTCTTCTCCAGCTTTTTCACAAAACGGGCCGGGGTATCGAGCAGGCGCTGGTAGGCCGGAATGACTTCCATGTTACAAACGACGTAATCGGAAGCGATGGTCTCGCCGTTTTCGAGGGTGACTCCGCTGACGTGCTTGCCGCCTTTCGGATTGATCGATGCGACGGGGGCATTGAGCTCGATGTCGATCCCGAGGTCGTCACACAGCTTGCCGAGTCCCTTCGCGAGGTTGTACATGCCGCCTTTGACATACCAGAGACCGTAGTCGAACTGGATGATGGGCATGAGATTCATGTAACCCGGGGCGGCGTGAGCGGAAGAGCCCACGTATTTGATGAAGTATTCGAAGATATCGCGGAGCGGTTTGCTGTCGAAACGTTCCGCGACCGACTCGGCCATGGTGTTTTTGTAGTCGATCTCGTTACCGAGACGCTTGAATCCGTAAAAGCGGATGAATTCCCAAAGGTTATCGAGGCCTTCAGCGAAGTAACCGTCATCGACGACTTTGTATTGGCGGCGGGCGTATTCGAGGAAATCCTGAAGCTGCTTCCAGTGTTTCTCGATGTCGCCGTCGAGCTTGCCGAGCTCCTGCTTCATCAGATCGTCCTCTTCATAGAGATCGATGGTGAGGCCGTCCTCGAAGAAATTCCGCCAGTGCGGGGCGACTTTCTCGATCTCGACGTAGTCTTCCATCTTCTTCCCCGCTCGGTCGAAGAGATCGCGAAACATCTGAGGCAGGGTAAAAATCGAGGGACCGAGATCAAACCCGAAGCCGTCCTTCTCTAGAAAGTTGAGTTTCCCGCCGATCTGGGCATTTTTCTCGACGATGCGGACATCGAAGCCTTCGGCACGGAGTGAAATGGCGGCGGAAAGTCCGCCAAGCCCGGCACCCACAACGGTGACGGATTTATTGCGCTTCGGGGCGGTCATAGATCGATTTTCGTGCGGGTATACTTCACGCCGTGCGAGTCTGAGATAAGATTGGAGGAAATTCGAGCGGACTCGAAGATTGTCGGCAATCCGCTACCGGGATGTGTTCCGCCGCCCACCAAATAGCAGTTCTTGAATTCTTCAAACCGGTTTTGCGGTCGCAGAAACGCCATCTGACTGAGGCAGTGTGAAAGGTTAAACGTGGCGCCTTTGAAGATATCGAGATCGGCTTCCCAGGTTTTTGGCGTGAAGATTTTCTCCACCTCGATGTGTTCCTCAAGATCGTGAATACCGAGGCGATCCCCAAACGCTTTGATGACGCGGTCGCGATACTTTTGCTGGGCCTGATCCCAGTCGATATCGCCTTCCAGGTTAGGCGTGGGAACGAGAATGTAGAGGCTGGATTTCCCTTCAGGCGCGAGCGTTGGATCGGTCCGGCTCGCATTGCGCACGTAAAACGAGATGTCGTCGGACTCTGAAAGGTCCTCGAAGACCTCCTCGACGTTCTTTTTGTAATCCCGCGCGAAAACGATGGTGTGGTGCTGCAGGTCGTATTTCTTGCTGACACCGAGGTGCATCATAAACGTGGAGCAACTGTATTTCATGTTCTCCACCTTCTCAGGCGTGTATTTCTTCAGCGCGCCCTCGGGCATGAGTTTCGTCATGGCGTGGCCGAAATCGGCATTCACGATGACTTCATCGGCCATGAGTTTTTCACCATCCTCCGTCTCGACCCCAATGACCTTCCGTCCGTTAAGGATGAGCTGTTTAACGCCGCGACCGAGCTCGATCTTCGCGCCGCAGTCTTCGGCCGCTTTTCCGAGGGCCGCTGGGATTTCCGCAAGCCCGCCCATCGTGTGATAGATGCCGTGCTCGTGCTCCATGTAGGCCAGCATGGAAAACGCACCGGGGCACTTCCAGGCCGACATGCCAAGATATTTGCTCTGAAACGAAAACAGCAACGCCAGATCAGGATTCGAAAAATACTTGCTGAGGATCTTGAAGACCGAACTTCCGAGCGACAAATGAGGCAGTGTCGGAATGAGTGACGGAGACAGGCCCCGCGTTGGTGCCGAGTAGTTTCTTTCCAACGCCGGAAGCAGGCTTTTAAGGCGGGCGCCTTCCTTTTTCAGGAACTCATCCATCCCGGCCGATTGTCCGGGGAAGAGACGCTCGATCTCCGCCTTGGTGTCCTCAACGTTGTCGCGCGCCTTGAACTTCTCGTCGGCAAAACGCAATTCATACATCGGGTCGAGCCTTACAAACTCAAGATAGTCCGCTGAATCCTTGCCGGATTCCGAGAAAATCCGGTCAAGGAGCGACTTCATCATGAGGAACGTCGGCCCGATGTCGAATTTGTATCCCTCCATTTCCAACGCGCCCGTGCGCCCACCGAGCCGGTTGTGCTTTTCTAGAAGCTGAACATCGAATCCACGGGAGGCCAGCAACAGAGCGCTGGCCACACCGCCGGGGCCTCCGCCTACGATAATGATTTTTTTACCGTTGGAGGAGCCATTCTTCGAATGACCATTCGACGAGTTTGAGAAAGCAGGGGGCATTTAGAAACCGGTAATGGTTCGTTTTGAATGTGATGGAAGTCGACCAGAAAAAACCTGCTTCCAATTTGAATACGACGTCGAGTTTACGAATAAAGTCAGAATTTGGTGCACTTTTTCAAAACAAAGCGTCAAAAGCCTGTTGAATCGCTGATCTACGCCCGTTGTTTGAGGAGTCAGTTTTTTAGAGAATGTCTTCAGAAATCCCAGATCTTCACGCCGCTCACAGGGAGTATTTTTCTCAGGGGAAAACCAGAGATATTGATTTCCGGATTGCTTCATTGCGGAGAATGGAGGCTGAGATCATGAAGCGGGAATCTGATTTACTGGCTGCTCTCGATGCTGATTTGGGCAAGCCGGGCCTTGAAGCTTATGTGGCTGAAGTTTTCTTCGTGCTCAGTGAAATACGGTTGTTCTGCCGCAAGCTCAAACGTTGGGCAAAGCCGAAGCGGGCAGGTAATCCTTTCTATTTTTTCCCGGCGCGCAGTGAAATCCGACAGGAACCTTTTGGCTGTTCGCTCATTATTTCTCCGTGGAACTACCCGGTTCAGCTGGCGCTCAGCCCGCTCATCGCCGCTGTTGCCGCAGGAAACTGTGTGATTCTGAAGCCTTCAGAATTGGCACCCGCGACTTCTCAGTTGTTGTTCGAAATCATTCGCGAATCCTTTGATAAGAATCACGTGTCAGTCGTTCTGGGAGGAAAAGAGGAATCGCAGTCCCTTCTCAGTCAGGACTTTGACTTTATTTTTTACACAGGGAGCGAACGGGTCGGAAAGATTGTCGCGGAAGCCGCCGCAAAGAATCTCACTCCAATGGTCCTCGAGCTGGGAGGGAAATGCCCCTGTGTGATAGGGCCGAATGTTGATATTGAAATGACCGCCTCACGAATCGTGGCCGGTAAGTTCTTCAATGCCGGGCAAACCTGCATCGCTCCTGATTTTGTCATTGCTCCTGTGGAGATACAGGAGGAATTGACTGAGAAAATCTGTGCAAAAGTAACCGAATTCTACTCGAATGATCCCCGGGGGGATCTCGCCAACATCGTTAGCGATGATCATTTCCAGAGAGTGTCTGAGCTGACTGAAGATTCGGAAACAGTCATACGGATCGGGGAAGACAATCGCGAAACCCGCCGGCTGGCTCCACGTATCCTGCCCGGGGCTACCTGGAACAGTCCTGCGATGAAGGACGAAATATTCGGGCCGGTCCTTCCCATATTGGGTTACGCCAGCCAGTCAGAACTGCTGGAGGAACTGAAAAAACTCCCCTCCCCGCTGGCACTCTACCTGTTTTCCCGGGATTCAGCTTTCCTCGATCAAGTCGCGGACGCGATTCAGTCAGGATCGATAGGGATCAATGATGTGATGAGGCAGGCGACCAATTTAAATCTGCCGTTCGGCGGGGTGGGAAGCAGCGGCATGGGACGCTACCGGGGGCGGTTCGGGTTCGATACGTTCACCTACGCCCGTGCCGTCACTAAACGTTATTTCCTGAAAGATGTTTTTGCAGTGCACCCGCCTTACGACGGGCTGTTGGAGAAACTGAGGAAGTTTTTGAAGTGATCAGGCCGAAGCGGCTACTTCTTTATCCGGCGTCTTAAAACCGTAGTCGAGCTCCTCCGGCAGGTCGCAGATCTCATCGATTGCCGCGAAAAGTTCAGTGAAGTCCACCCCTTCAATATTCCCGATGAGGAGATCTGTCAGGCGGGGACGCAGTTCCGGGCGCATCTTGATGAGTTTTCCGAAGCTGAAGTCATCATCGTAGAATGCATAGACGATCTTGCGCATGGCTTCGATATGACTGCAAAGATGGGCCCCGTAGTCCTCAAACTGAGCGGCGGAAACATCATTCTTACTGAGCGCGACATCGATCGTGTCTGCTGCCATCTCACCCGACTTCAATGCGAGAAACACGCCGGATGAAAAAACAGGGTCAAGAAAGGCGAAAGCATCCCCCACGAGGAGGAGCCCGTCGTCGGCGCAGAACTGAGAACGGTAACTGTATTCACCCGTCACCCAATATTCGCCCGTCTGCTGACTGCCCTCGAGATGATCCATGAGCCACTGGTTCTCCTTCGATTCACGGGCCATAATTTCAGCGGGATCCCTCGTTTCGCCCTTCCGATACAGATAGCTGCTCTCGGCTACAACCCCGACGCTGACGCGGTTATCCCTCATGGGAATATACCAGAACCAGCCCTTCTCAGGCAGATAGGCAACGGTCGTCGCTCCCCCGTCGAGGCCCGGATCGCGCTTCGCCCCTTCGTAATACGTCCAGATTGAGATCTTGTTGAGGTCAGGGTCACGGTTGCGCCATTTGTGCTTGCTGGCTGAAAGCGCATCCCTCCCCGTTGCATCCACAACCATGGCGGCAAAGTGAGAAGACTCATTGCCATCGGGATCAACCACTTTGACACCGATGACCTGCCCGTTTTCATCACGAATGAACTCCCTGACTTTTCGCTCTTCCACAACCGTGGCTCCGTTCTCCCGGGCTTTGTCGACGAGCATTTGATCAAACACCTTCCGCTCGACCTGCCACGTTGTGGAAGACGGGTGGTCTCTATGTTGGAAGAAGTAGAAGGGCTTTGAAATCTTGCCGCTTGTGGTCACAAACTGGACACTGTGCTTCTGCTGGAAGCCGATTTCGTCCATCTTCTCAGCCAGCCCAAGACGATTGAGAGTGTACCAGCAAAACGGCATCATCGACTCCCCCACATGGTAACGCGGAAACTTTTCCTTTTCCAAAACCAACACGTTTCGACCTTTTTCGGCCAGAAGCGCTGCGGTGGTAGAGCCAGCAGGGCCCGCTCCAATAACGATAACGTCGTATGGGGAGTCAGTTTCAGTCGGATCTTGAAGCTTCATATCTGTTGCAACATAGAACGCTTCAGGGGAAAAACGAGATGCGTTCCCTCGTTTGATTGCGTGAGGAGGAGTCGATTCACGGCTCACGCAGCACTCCACTCACCGCGGAGATATTCTACCGACTTATTCAGTACATCCTCCGCAGGACCGGAAAGCGTCCGGCATTCCACTTCCACCAGCCCCGTATAATTCGCCTCTTTTAAAGCTCGAAAACCGGGTTTGAAATCAAGTTGCCCGGGACCGGGTTCGACCCGGGTGTTTTCAGCCGTGTGGATATGGCGTATCCACTTTATGTTTTCGGCAAGAGCAGCCGCAGTGTCGAGCTCAGCCATCTGCATGTGGTAGAAATCCGGAGTCAGACCGATCGCCGGGTGATTGACAGCTACGCAGATAGCAGCCGCGTGCGAAACAGTGGTCATGTAGTCAGTCTCGAATGAATTCACCGGCTCAATCAACAGTTCAATATTTCTGGCCGCAGCTTCATCACCAAGTCCAGGCAATTGCTCAACAAGCAGTCGATCCTGCTCCTTCACCGCCTCAGGGGGGAAGCGCTCTGGATTGTCCATGATCAGCACGGGTGGCATGTTGACGCTGATGGCTCCGAGGCTGGCCGTGAAATCAAACAAATCCAAAAGCGAATCGCGACAGCGTTGCCGGTTGCTTGCCGAGGGGCTGCAAAGTGAGCCCTCGAAGCCCAACGATACCGTTTTGATCGGAATGGGGAGATCAGCGAGAACGGCAACGGTCTCAGGGCCGAACTGATCACGAAAACGCCCCGGAAACGCAATTCCGTTGAACCCACAGTCAGAAGCGAGGGCAACTCGTTCCGCAACAGAGTCCCCGGGAACGACTTCAAGCCGGATCGTGAGCCGGCCTTCAAGTGAGTTTGGATTGATTTCCATATCGAAGCTGTTCGAGACGTTTCTGTTTCTAAAAGTGGTTTGGATCTCCTGATTATAATCGTTAACTACAAAACACTCGCAAATTATTCCTTTGAAGGCATTTTTGTCCGACTTTTCACCAGCCTTATGACCAACGAATTTGTTCAAGCCATCATCCTTGGAATCGTTCAGGGCCTCACCGAGTTCCTGCCCGTCAGCAGCAGCGGGCACCTCGAGTTAGGAAAAGTCATCCTCGGTTGGCATGGCGATGGCGGGCAAAGCATGTTGATGACCGTGGCGCTGCATGCCGCCACTGCTCTCAGCACCGTGGTTGTATTCTGGAAAGACATCGTTGAGTTGATCAAAGGCGTTCTCAAATTCAAATGGAACACCGAGACCAAGTTTGCGGCCATGATCGTCTTGTCCATGATTCCCGCTGCACTTGCAGGCATCTTTCTGGAAGAGCAACTTGAAGCCCTCTTCAATCAAAACCTCCTACTGGTCGGGGCAATGCTACTGGTCACAGGAATCCTACTCCTGCTGGCCGATCGGGCAAAGAAGACCGAGAAGTCAGTCACCTTTCCAACCGCGCTGATTATCGGGATCTCGCAGGCGATCGCTATTTTGCCCGGGATATCACGGTCAGGAGCTACCATTTCCACCTCGGTTCTGCTGGGAATCGACCGCACCCGGGCGGCACGGTTCTCGTTCTTAATGGTGGTTCCCCTGATTTTGGGAAAGATGGCCAAAGACCTTCTCGGCGGGGAATTCGTTCAGGAGAATGTATCCATCATGCCTCTGGTTCTCGGGTTTGTGGCCGCTTTCTTCACCGGATTACTGGCTTGCAAGTGGATGATCGCCCTTGTCCGCGCCTGCAAACTCTGGACGTTTTCGATCTACTGTTTCATCGTGGGAGCCATCGCCATCGGATACACCCTCTTTGCTCAGTGAAGTATTTGCTCGCATTTGTTTCGCACGTATTCAAATTTAAGGCCTAATGAACACCGCCAAGTCCCGTTTTTAGTGCTGAGATGCTGTTTTCCCGCTCTGTTTTCTGCCTCTTTATCTTGTTTTCGTGTGCCTCCGTTTCACTGGAGGCACAGACCTACGGTATTGTTCAATTGGCTGATGGCTTTGATTTCCCGGTAGGAAAACCGGATGCTGACGGCTACTACGTTTACCGGGGATTCACCCGGAACGGTCACCTCGGTGAAGATTGGAATGGGAATGGAATGGGAAACACCGACTTGGGGGATCCCATCTATTCGATAGCAAACGGTCTCGTCATCTTCTCAGAAGATTATGAGCATGGGTGGGGCAACGTGATCATTGTCCGTCACGCCTATCGGGGAAAGGATGGCCAGATCAGCTATATCGATTCCCTCTACGGTCACTTTCAGAAGCGCTACAAAAAGGTGGGAGACCATGTAAAACGGGGCGATGAGCTGGGCACCATCGGTCGTGGTCCACGAAACATGTACACCGCCCACCTGCATTTTGAGATTCGCAAAGATCTGAGGGTGGGAATGGCCCGCAGCAAATACCCAAGGGATTACTCGGTGTATTATTCGCCGCGGCACTTCATTCGAGATCATCGCGATTTGCGATTCGAGCCCCGTAAGGTCAAGGTGCCGCTCAACACCTTCATGAAGAGCAACCCGAACCTGATGACGGTGACAAAGCTTGAAGTCCCCAGCCTGGCTTTGCAGGCGAAGAGCGGACCGGATGCCCCTCCCGTTGTAGAAAAGGTCGTGGTCGAACAAACCAATCCGGGCAATGCAGAGCCGGGAAACACCCGTTCCATGTGGGACAAAATTATCGGCTTGTTTGTCGGAAGTGGCGAGCTTCCAGATCCCCCGGTCACCGTCGAAAAGTCACCCGCCGCGGCAGGTAAATCCAAAGGCGACAACTAACGCGGGATCACGCGGTCTTCCCGTAGTAGAGTTTGCATTCCGGTTTGAAATAAAAGATCAAAAGCGGGACACACGTAGGCAGGAAACCCCGGTTTCGATCTGTTGCGCAAGGATAATTTATTGCATTGCCATTCCTTCAGCCTGCTTCCACATTCCCGCCCCATGCCCCCGATTCTGAGTAAACGCACTTTGATCGCTGTGATCCTACTCGTCCTGCTGATTCCTGCAGGGCTTTGGATCAGTCTCTACCTGTTCGGGAAGATTCCCGCCCCCGGAGATCCGCAACAGGGCTCATTTAATATGTCCGACCGGATCGCGACACTCGAAATCGATGCCGAGTCCGGAGATTTTGTGTTCAGCGACTTCTTCGGGGGATCCGAGGGGCGCATGACACCGGAGGAATTTGCACGCGAGATTCAGCTGCGCAAAAGCGGGCTTCCCCCCCTGTTCCGCTGGCTCGATGTCACCGGTTGGGCCGGTTTACTGTGGGTCATCTTCGGCTTGCTGGGCCAGGCCGTCTTTATGGGGCGACTCATCATTCAATGGCGCGCCAGTGAGAAAGCCAGATCATCCGTGGTACCACCGCTATTCTGGTGGTTCAGCCTCGTTGGGTCCTCCATGCTGCTGATCTATTTTATCTGGCGCAAAGAACCCGTCGGATTTCTTGGCCAGTGCACCGGTTGGTTTATCTACGTCCGGAACCTCTGGTTCATTTACGGGCAGGCGACTCCAGCGGCGGAAAAATAACCTTCCGCTTCAGAAGCCAGCACACGCCGATCAGATCATAAATCCCGCGCAGAGCCCGGTCGAAGTTGGTGTACTTCGAATCTCCCGCCTTCCGCTCCCGATGATTCACATCCATCTCTGCCAGCTTCAGGCCCGCATGGGTAAAGATCGCGGGTAAAAAGCGATGCAACCCGTTGAACGGCACAAAAAGATCAATGCAGTCCTTTCGAAAAACCTTGAGCGAACACCCGGTATCACTGATTCCATCGTGGATAAAAGTCCGCCGCACCTTATTCGCGATCCGTGACGCTGCGCGACGGCTCCAGGTGTCTTTTCGCTTTGCCCGACGGCCACAGGCGACATCGCAATCGCCCGCCTTCACCGCATCGACGAGTTTCTGAATGTCAGCCGGATCATTCTGGCCATCGCCATCCAGCAGGACGCAGATTTCGCCTTTGGCGGCACGTATCCCGGCAAAGATCGCCGCGCTTTGGCCCCGGTTCTCCGTGAACCGGATCGGGGTAACCCCTTCCACGCCACACATCTTTTCCCATGTGCTGTCCGAGCTGCCGTCATCCACCGCGATCAATTCGGAGTCCGGCTGGCAGGCCCTGATCTCTTCCAGAACAAACTCGACACATTCCTCTTCGTTGAAAAACGGAACCACAACAGTGACACCGTTTCCTGAAGAATCGGTGTCGGCGCGAAGCCCTTGGCTCAGGGGGAATGGAGTAGTGAAGCTCAAAGCGCCGCAGTGTAGCAACGAATCAACAGGGTGCAATCGTCGATCGAATACTGTTCGATCGTTTCACCCCCAACAATCACCCGACTTCCTGCCGGGACGTCAACCACCCTTCAGAATGGCAATCACCTTCTCGACCTTCTTTTTGCCGTAGAGGTGTCCCTCCGTTGCAGAAACCACCTTGCCGTTGCTGTCTTTCCCAACAAGACCGTGAGATTTCAGACCTGCGGCTTCAATCTGTTTGGTGACTTCACCATCATCCTTGTCCATCTTGATTGTTTTGAACGTGATGTCGGTGTGCTTGCTCTTTTGGCCATCAACTATGACCTTTATTTTGGCACAAAGGGGTCATCCATCGATGTAATAATAGGAAAGCGAAGCTTTCTTTTCATCCGCATTCACCACTCCGAAAGCGAGCAGGGCCAATACGGGCAGGAGAAGTTTCCAGTGTTTCATGATCCCCTCTTTACCATCCTTAAGTCGTTAGGACAAGAGACATCGGAACTGCGCACATCCCGGGTTCGGAATTGTGAATCGGCTGATTTGTGGGAAATTACAGTGAATGCAGAAATTCATCATCTACTCCGCCGTGATTTGCGTGGTTACCAGCCTCATTTTCGGTGGAGGTAAAGGCAGCGTCACCCTTGGTCCGGGAGTCAAAGCCCCGGATGATCCAGTGCAGCGGAACATCTCATCGCCCGTGCCGATTTCCCACAAAGGCCTCACCATTATTCCGCTGGCCGACTACACCCTCACCGCCAAGATCCTTTCCCGGAAGAACTACCGCTCCGGTCGCGAATCAGAAATCTCCCCGTTCGATTTCGCGCTTGGCTGGGGAAACATGTCCGACCAGGCCGTGGTCGATCAGCTCCAAATCGGCCAGTCAGGTCGCTGGTTTGATTGGACTTCTCCCGGCGCTCCTCCCGTGCCGATGAACGAGATCAAGCGCAGCTGTGCCAACGTCCATATCATCCCCGCCAATGATCGCACAGAAATGATGCTCGATCAGATGAAGAAAGGCGAGATCGTAACCCTTCGCGGTAAATTGGTGCGCGTCGAATCCGCCGACGGCTGGCATTGGGAGAGTTCCCTGACCCGAACGGACACCGGAGCCAGCGCGTGCGAAGTGTTCTACGTCGAGGGCGGAATCAAGCGCAGTCTCTAGGTGCTGGAAGTGAAGCTCAACGCAACCTGAATCGCTCAATACCAAAGAGTCCGGGAGGGAGATGGATAATAAAAAAATATGGGAGATTACAAATTTCAGTGCTGCCGTATCGAGCAATCACCTTGATCATTTTAGTCGGAACCAATTTGCTGACCCGCCAATCAAATCGAACCGAACCGGATAGCAACGTTCGCTGAAGATATGAAGCATTACCTCGATAGAGAAGTTTCCATTAAAAACGCAATCACAGGAGCGCAATACAAAGTGCAGCCTATTTGGAAACTGGACGCTTCTCCCAAAAATCTTGGGGATATCACCGCAATATGCATTGGAGAACTCGTGTACGAGTGGTGTTTTCGAACTCTTTGTGATGGGGAGCCGTATCCCGCGAAAATGGCTTCGGATTGGATGAGCTGGGGAACCGAAGGATGGGAGCGCGAAACTCATTTTGTCTATGTCGTGATCGACGCCGATGGAGCAGTGGCGGCTGCCTGCGACATCAAGAGCGCAGATTTGGAGAGAGCCGAAGTTGGTTATTGGTCGAGCGCAGACCACCGGGGAGTCATGACAAACGCGGTTCGAGCTGTGATTCAACTGGCGGACGACGCAGGATTTCGAGTCCTGTTTGCGGACATCCATCTTGATAATCGACGCTCCCTGGCTGTTATTCAGCGGTGCGGATTTCAACAGGCTGACCGGCAGCCAACGATCAAAGGACACACTCCATTCGACCGTCATCACCCAAACAGCGTTTCCGAAAGCTGAACGGCCTTCCGGTCGCCAGATTGCCCGTTCCCGAATGCTGAACGGCCTCCCGGTCGTCAGTTTGCCCATTCCCCATAGCTAAACGGCCTCTCTGTCGTCAGTTTGCCCTTTGCCCACTGGGATATGAGCTAACTGGCGTCAGTTTGCCCGTTCCCCATAGCTGAACGGCTTTCCTGGCGTCAGTTTGCCCGTTCCCCATTGCTGAATGGCTTCCCGGTCGTCAGATTGCCCTTTGCCCACAGGGATATGAGCTAACTGACGTCAGTTAGCTCATTCCCCGGAGCTAAACCGGGAAAGATTGACTTTTTAGCTCACCAGCGGGGCGTGACTGCTCTCTGTCGAACCGCCGCGCGCGGCATCGAAAGAAATCGCGCAGAGACGCAGAGCACACAGAGACTTGAGGCAGATGATTGCTGACAGTTTCGGAAGCAGAGGGTCCCACTTGACGTTCGCCAGGTTGGAGCGATCTACTTCTAAGCATGACGGAATCTGAAAACGTGATCGAAGAGCTTTGGAGCCTTGAGGAATTCGGGATCAAGGGGTTCCTCATGCCTCCTGCTGATCGGGATGAGCTAAATAGTGTCCTCTATGATGAAATTCCGGAGGACTACAAAGAGTTCCTGGCCCTCGCTAATGGCGCGCAGGCGCCGGGTTTACTTCTCCTCGGAACAGTCCCCCAGACTCTCGCGGGGGGACAGGTCGAGCCGGACATAATCTCCACAACCATGGATGCACGAAGTTGGGACTCATTCGGAGATAGTAATGTCGCGCTGGGTCATTTGACCGGAAACCTGCTTCTGATCTACAACGGAACCGAAAAAAGGTACGAGGTCCTCGATAAATCGAACTATGAAGCCGTATTCAAGTTCAACAGTCTGTTCGAAGTCGTCCACGATTGGAGTGAACGGACTCGGCAGGTTTTAGAAATGCAGAGAAATGGGGATTCAGGCACCACCCGGTGATTAGGGATGTCATTGAAAGCGCTTCGAATTCTTTTAAGCCGTCAATTTCGACTCCCTCAGCCGCGGCTCCAATCGCTCCCGCACCATCGCCCGCCACGCCTTGCGCTGCTCTAGAAACTCCGCCGTGTAATGTCGCGCCGGATCGAGCGTGATGCCCCTCAGCTCCGCCTTGTGGTGCACCTTCAGCCAGGGCGGTAATGCCGTGAGACGAAAGGAAATCTCATCCGCCTCTACCATGATGACCGGCACACCCATCCCCATACACGGCATCGCCACATGCAACCGGTTCGTGATGACCAATGACGCGCTTCGCAACACCCGTAGCCGACGGCGCAACGCTACAAACCGCGCTTCCTGATCCGCATAATCCCCTACTCTCACCCGGTTCGTCAGACATATAAACGGCCGCGACGACACGCCAAACGGCGGCAAACGCTTCGGATTCACATCCACGAGCACAATCGGCCCGCCCGGATCATAACCTGCGCCCTCCCCGTCGAAATCCCGCTCCAACAGAATCGATGGACACGACGCGAAATAGCAATCGAGGCCCCGGTTCTCACAAAACTTCACCGTATGCCGGTCCCGACACCCAATCGGCCCACTCGCCGCGAGATGATCGCGCGTTGCCTGCGTGTCCGGCAGATTCGAGGCGCACAACGCCACATATTTCACCCGGAAGTTCGGCGGCGGCGGAAAAGCCAGCTTCCCCGTTCGGTCCGGGCAGATAAAAAACCCATTGGCCACCAGATCAATCCCGCCCGCGTCTTTGTAATCCGGAAACTCATCCCGGTTGACGTAGAGATCCGGTTTTCCTACTAAATGGTCCTGCGAGAGAGAAAGAGACTGCACATCGTCCCCGATGTTTCCCGTCCGATAACCTAACAGCGCCTTTTTCCTCATAAACTCCTCCTCATCAAAAAATTCATACTTCCTGCTCCTTACTTCCTACTCCTTCCTAAAAAATTCCAGCTTCCAGCTCCTAACCTCCAGCTCCTCGCGCGAAGCGCGAAACCGCCCGAACCACATCAGCCACCGTGATCTCGTGCAAACAACGCGGCAGCTCCGATTCCGCGACCGGATCAACACACAGACTTCGATCCGCCGGCTTGCCGTCCCCCTGCGGCATGACCCGTGCCTTCCAGCACCCACCATGATCACAACACGGCAACGTGCCAACCGAATGCAGATATTGATGCGCCGGATACGCCTCCCAGTGCGGCGGCTCACGACCACCCGCAATCACCACCGCCGGACGCAGCCTCGGCGGCCTCCGGTCCGGTCGCGTCGGCACCGCAGCCGCCAGATGCATCATCAGCGTCACCGGACAAATCACCCCCGCACTGTGATACACCAGCCGCACCAGCTGCCTCAGGTCCGTCTTCCCCCGCAGATCGATCACCCCGCGCAGCGGCGGATGATGATGCCCCGCTTCCCCGACCTGCACCAGCTGCATCCCGCCTTCACTTAGAATCTCCACCACCTCCTGCATCCTGCGGCGCGACCACCATTTCGCCGTGAAATCCAGCTTGCCGCCCGAGACCACAATCCAGAACGGCTCATCCTTCCCCGTGATCTCCGCCACCTGCGACATCCAGCCGCGCTCCCTCTCCGTGAGATGAATGTCCCCCTTAAAAGCCGTCGGCTTGATATGCGGAAGCCCCAGCTTGTCTGCGAGGAACTGACCATACGCATGGATGAAATGCCACGGCTCCTCATTGCTGCGATGGATCAGCGGGTATTCACAGACGATCTCTTCCACCTCCGGATCATCCTCCTTCAGCGGTGTGATGTAAGGGTTATTCTCCCACAACGCCGGGCAAGGCGTTCGCACATCGGTGAGAAATTGACCCGGATAATGAACGTGCAAATCCCGAACCGCCGCCGTTAGCATGACCACGTCCCCGGGTGAGAGCCGGTTGTGAAGGATCAGCTTTTTCGGCTTCATTTGGAGAAGGATTCAGAGGGCGGGATTCGGGATTCAGGGGCGGGAGGTTGGGAGAGAGAGAGGGAGGAAGATTTCAGGTCTCAGGGGTCGGGGATCAGGGAGAGGCTCCACCACGGCAAACGCCCCTCCACGATCCAACAGGGTTACTTCGCCGAACCAACCCTGTTCGTTCGTAAACGCTCAATCTTTCAAACATCGACCGTTCAGCGTTCCAAATTCTGATCCCTGATCCCTGAAACCTGAAACCCGAAACCTTCCTCCGCCCCCCCCCTCACGGTCCCGATGAACCGCTTGAGCTGGAGGAACTGCTACTGCTCGAACTGCTACTGACGCTGGAGTCACTGCTGCCGCTGGAATCAGAACTATCGCTGGAGTCACTGCTGCCGCTGGAATCAGAACTGTCGCTGGAGTCAGAAGAATCAGAAGATCCGCTGGAAAGGCTGGAATCGCTGCTGTCGGAACTGGTATCGCCGCCACCACCACCGCCGCCGGTTCCGGGGCCTGAAGTGCCTAGCGGTGGACCACCGGCCAGTGAAGGTTGCAGGAATGTTCCGAGAACTTCCGGTTGATCAGGATAACGACGCGCGATCTCCAGCAGATTATAAAAAAGCTCCAGTTGCAGGGCGGCACGGGCCGCGCGTTGCTCCTCCTCAGTCATCGCTTTTGCCGCAGTGGAGGATTCACTCGCGTTGTAGATCGCCATCCATTCATCCAGCAGAGTGGTCGCGTCTGTGACCACACCTGCGCCCAGGTCTGCTTGGAATGCAGTGACACCTTCTTTCAGTTGGTTCAGGTGATTTTGCAGTTTGTCATCTTTGCAAGTACGAAAAATGGAGCGGCCGTTGGGGATGATTTGGGTGATTTCGGGCGCTTCGCTGCCGTAAAAGGCAATGGCCACTGCGACGATTTTTTCCACTTCAGTGCGAACGGTGATTTTGCGGAAGTTATCTTTCGATTCCTTACGGGCCTTTCTCAGCGCGGCTTTAACGAGGTCATCATTGATCGAATCTTCGAAATTCGCCATCGCAGTCGAGGTCGGGGCGATTCGCGACGTCCATTCGCCGGATCCGTTGTGGGCCCCGAGTCGTTCGAGGTGATCCGTTGTCACCGCGACCAGCTCATCAATACTGATGTCGGGTGCGTTGAACGGGTTGACTATATAATACCGGGTGTCTCTCATAGACGCCCCTCCTTTCCGTATAATACGTTGGTGATTGCCGGAATCGTATTCCGCGACTCACCCCGTCCTGCAAACCACTCTAAGGGCACACTTCACCCCCACTAATTTTTACAGGTTCGGGAAACGCCGGTTCAAAACGGTCCCTTATGGTTGGTTCCGCCCGCTTCGTTCCTCCGGGAATGTAGCGAGCCTTGTGTTGTCTACTATGCAAAGCCAATCGGGTTGTGCAAGTAAAAATTATCAAAGATGAGAAATCAGTAGATTGGAGCCCACCGCCATAGGGATCATCGAAGGTGTCATTTTTTAAGGAAGCCGTCGCTCTGATGTCTAAAACGGGAATCCGGGAACCAACCTTACCGAAGATTCGCTCATCGACAGCGAAATGCCCGTTGTCGTGGCAACAATGCCCTTTTCGACCGCGAAATGCCCGTTGTCGTGGCAACAACGCCCTCTTCGATAGCGAAATGCCCGTTGTCGTGGCAACAATGCCCTTTTCGACAGCGAAATGCCCGTTGTCGTGGCAACAATGCCCTTTTCGACAGCGAAATGCCCGTTGTCGTGGCAACAACGACCTCTTCGAAAGCGAAATGTCTGTTGTCGTGGCAACAATGGCTTTTTCGACAGCGAATGCCTGTTGCCGCCAAAACGATTTGCTCTTCAGTAGAAAAAAGGCCCCTAGAACACCGGTCCCTCACCCAATCTCGCGAAACTGTTAACCGTTAACACGCTACCCACATCCCTCCAACTTTTACCTTTTCAGGAATTATCAATTTCTCCTAGGTGAAAACGTTGGATTCCCCTTTCTCAAATTACCCATTCCTCGTATTGTCTAAATTAAATTTCAGACAGGAACCTTTCTATGAAAGTTGCAATTACACTCCTTGCTACATCCAACCTTATCTTAATCATTTTTGTCTTGAATTCCTTTACCGATTCAACGCCTGAAATTGGTAACCCGGCAGAAATCAATCCTGGAAATAGATATTATTACAATTGCGAAGTCATTCGGATCATCGACGGTGACACAGTTGAAGCTCGAATTGATCTTGGATTTGATACCCAAAGAATTGAAACATTAAGATTGTTTGGGATTGATACTCCAGAGATTCGAGGAAAAGAAAAAGAAAAAGGGAAAATAGCTAAAGATTGGCTCGAAAATGAGCTCAAAAACGCCGACGAAGTTACAATTCAGACGATAAAAGACAAGACTGGAAGTTTCGGGCGTTATCTCGCAGTTTTATTCTGTGATGGTCGCAATCTAAACGAGCAGATGATCACCGAAAAAATCGCAGTTCAATTCAAGTAAGGAATTTCCCATTCATAAATGGCACTTCGGATTTATGGCCCAAAACTTAAAAACTTTGTCCTTGAGCCTCAATTTCCTTCAGTTACTCATTTGAATGCCTTCCCCCTTGGTTCCTTTCAACCCCAACTTTCGGAGAACATGGATGTTTCCACGCAACATTCGGAAACTTTATCCGTGGAAAGTCGCTCACATTCTAGGTTTAGTTCAGCCAAAGGTCACTGCCGCAACCTGGGATGGAAATCAAGGTCTTCAAAATCAGTTTGCGAAAGCTCTTGAAATCGCAGGTTTGAAAAGACCTGGAGTACAATATGATCCGAATTCAGGTGGCCCACGAACCTATCTTGCACAGTTGGGGTGTCTAGGCCTTACGTTTAAACGCAATCAAAAAGTAATGTTTACGAGTGCAGGTGAGGCTTTGTTGAACGGTGAGCCGCCAGTTCCAATAATTCACGATTTGCTCTTTAGACACCAATATCCTTCAGAATATGGAAGGAGCCCAAACGTTAAAATTGATCCTAATTTGAAAATAAGACCATTTATTTTCGTTTTACGGCTGATTGTGTCTCTTGGTTATCTGACAAATCAGGAATTTGCGGTCCCTGTAGTTTACGGGCACAACGATGAATGCTTTGATCTTTGCGTATCTAAAATTTTAAAGTTAAGAAACGGTTCTTCTTTAGCCGAAGTGATTGATCACCCCAATGATTTACATTCTTCCCGTTCTTCGAAACGGAAATATGAAGATTCAATCACCGATATTGCCGAAATTGGAAATACCTGTAAAAATTATTTAGTTGGCTCGAAATTGATTGAACAAACCAATGAAACTGGCGCTACCCATTTTGTTATTTCTGCAGATTATTATGAATCAGTTACTGCTGCAATATCTTCGGCGGCTGAGTTACCTTTTATTACAGGCGAAGGTGAACAATTCCAAAGGCGCCTTGGTTTGCGGGAAGGTTCAAAAGATACCAGAAATTTAGAAACTCACCCAAGCCGCGATTCAATTACTCACCAAATAATAACTGCGCGCTTTTATGAGTTCGCAGGTAATAATCCCGTGACCACATTTCCAACAGACTTCGCTGAAAGATTAGTTAAAGACCATGGGTTTGATGAAGTCGAAGTTGAGAATACAATCGAATCGCTATTACAACATTCTTTATCTTATTTTGAAACAAATTATTTAAACCTTTCGAAAGGCGGAAGACGTACTGCAATCAGGTTTGAAAATGCTACAGGAAAAATTCTGAAGAATTCGTTTAGTTTTTCCGTAAGACACACTGGGCAAACTCAAAGAACAACCGGTATTGGAAATTATGGTGATCTATTCCTAATTTCAACGGGGGAAACCAGCTGTGGAATTATCGATACAAAGGCATCTCCATCCTACGACCTTCCTGCCGACGATCAGCGAAAAATGGTTAGTTATCTGAAATCTTACAAAGAATTAGTTCCAGAAGGAATGAATTTAAACCTTGAGTTCGGGTCATTTGTGGTGGGTGGGTTTGGAATTAACCCTGAAAATAAACTGGCTAATGTTCACAAGGAGGCAGGGATTCCAGTTTCCGGAATTTCTGCATTTACTCTTCTTCGAACTGCTCAATCTGGGATGATATCTCAAAAAAGGTTATCCGACCAGTTATCTAATTCAGCAGTAATTAAAGGGGTGAATTTAGGGCTATGAAAAGAATAAAAAAATTCAAGTTGATGGAGTTATTTTGCGGCCCAGGGGGACTTGCAGTTGGAGCTAAAGAATCAAGCATCCAATCAAATGGAGAAAAGTATGAGATCGAACCAGTGTGGGCTAACGATTTAGATTTAGAGACATGCGAAACGTATTCATTAAATATCCACGGTGCTCCACTTGCAATGAATGTAGGTTGTGTAAACCCTGGGAATGTAAGTGATTATGTTAGCACTTTTAAGGATATCCATTTCAATGCATTGGCTTTTGGTTTTCCATGCAATGATTTTAGTAATGTAGGTGAAACCAAAGGTTTTGAAGGGAGTTTTGGGCCACTTTACACTTATGGAGTTCGTGCAATTAATGCGGGTAAACCTGAATGGTTCCTTGCTGAAAATGTGGGCGGGCTAAGAGGGGCCAACGAAGGAAGCGCATTCAAGAAAATCATTCATGATTTGGAAAACAGTGGAGAAAACGGATATCACCTTACTGCTCACCTATTCAAATTTGAACAATACGGAGTACCTCAAGCACGACACAGAATAATAATTGTAGGATACCGGAATGATTTAAATCTAAAGTTTTCAGTCCCAGCTCCAACCCACGAAACTCCGTCAAAATACGTCACAGCAAAACTTGCGATTACTACGCCTCCGATAAAGGACTCAACGGCAAACCACGTTCTTACAAAACAATCTCAGCGTGTGATTGATCGCTTAATGTGCATTCCACCGGGCGAAAACGCATGGTATTTGGACAAATTAGTTAATATGTCTGACCAAGAACTAAAGGCTGAAGTCAGTCAAATCCCAACATTTAAGCAGGCTTTTCCAAATTCAAAAACAGCACGAGAAATTAGGGACGTAATTGAAAAGGTAAAGCTGAATGTGAATTCAGCTCGCATGAGCCATATTTATAAGCGATTAGACCCAAATCGCCCATCATATACAGTGACTGGTAGTGGTGGAGGTGGAACTCATGTTTATCATTGGGAAGAACCCCGTGCGCTCACAAATCGCGAAAGAGCTAGAATTCAGACCTTTCCTGACAATTTTGAATTCATTGGCAGCAAAGAATCTGTCCGTAAACAAATTGGAATGGCAGTTCCACCGATAGGTGCAAAAGCAATTTTTTCGGCAGTATTGAAAACCTGTGCCGGAAAGTCATATAAATCTGTCGAACCAAACCTTTATCAAACTGATACAAAACCATTGGAGTTAAGAGTCGCAAGAGAAGCAGATTGATTGCAATTACGATCGAATTAACGATGAAAACCTCCCTGTGACCTCCGCTATTCGTTAATGCTCGCGACGCGCAATTCAACCTGAATACAGTGGATCCTTTTTTCTCACGGCTGGAAGGAGATCGACCTGGCTGTGCCAGCCAAGGTTCATGAAGATGTCGCCGGATTCTTTCTGCATCTTGGATGGAACGATGCGCAAGCGGAGGGAGACGGTCTCCGGCTGAAGAAGGCGAATCCACGAACTTTGATCAAACTGGAGGAACACTTCATTGATGATCCTGACACCGGCTACGGCCGCTTAGTCCGGTTGCAACGTGGCCCGGCTGACAAGCCTCATTCTCTTTGCCTGTTTTGGGACGGCGAATCTTATTGGCGTGAAATGGACGCCATCCCCTTGCTGAATGAATTCTTTGAGGAGGCGAAGCTGCCTCCGATGACTATCGCCCTCGTCGGTCATGTCAGTAGTGCAGCGCGCCATGAGGATTATACCTGCAATGAATCCTACGCCCGTTTTATCGGGGACAGGGTGATGCCATGGTTGAAGGCGGAGGTTTCGGGGCTTGATGATCGCAGGCACTTCATCTGCGGCTTGAGCCTGAGCGGCCTGATGTCTGTTTACCTGGCGTTGCAGTATCCACAACATTTCTCCGGTTGTATCTCGCAGTCCGGCTCTCACTGGTGGAAGCACGAGTGGTTCGGGGCAATGGCCCGGTCCAAATCACCGGTAGACGCCCGCTTCTGGCTGAGTGTGGGTGATCAGGAATCTGAGGTGAACGTCGAACATCCACCGACTGGTTTGCTGCAGGAGATCTCGCAGATTGAGGGTGTGGAAACGGCGGCCCGGGTTCTCAAAGAAATCGGCGGGGTGGTTCACTATCACCAATACCATGGCGGACATTCCTCCCGGTTCTGGCGTGATGAACTGGGTGATGCGATGCGGTGGATCGTCCAAAACGAGATTTGATCAAGCCGGATATGGGGACGCAGAGGAAGCGATCGGATTGAATTCGGTGCTTTTCAACAGCGCATCATTTACTGTAGCATAAAAACAGTCATTACCCGCTTACCTGGAACGAATACCGAGCCCAACAGAGAGTCTGGTTTGCCCCGCACCCGGGCTTTTCCCACGAGATTGATCCAACGCATTTCCAATCACGATCCCGACAAACTCGCCTTCTCACCTAACTTCCCTCCCCCACATCAAATGGACCAACAACCATCGCCGAACTCGCAACAAAACTTCAACGTTCGAGGCGGTTGTCTTGGTATGATAGGAATGATGCTTGCGGTCTCTCTTACCGCGTGGGGATTTCTTACCATGTTGGGATTCGACATGAATAACCAGAGGGCCGGCGGTTTCATTGCTTTTATCTCGGGTCTCACCGGAATGATTTCTTTCTTCACATTTGCGATTTGGGGAGAGCGAATCAGCAATGCCTTGAAGGGCATTTTTAAGAAGTGAGTCTGATGAGCAAACCTCCGATTCTTTATGAAGCGCAACCGAAGCGACACTTGTTTCTTTGCCCCTCCGGTTCTCATTTCCCTCACCACGGGTTTGCCGTTCTGACGCCTATGAGAAATCGTTTTTCAGAACAATGCGATGAGACGGGCTTTCGTCGTGCAGCTTTTTGAGTGCTTCGTTCACTTCTGACATCGGCATGACCTCGGTTTTGGGAGCGATGTTGTGTCGGGCGGCGAAGTCGAGCATGGTGTGAATGGTCCCTGGGCTGCCGATGGGAGATGCCCCGATTGATTTCTCGCCGGACAGCAATGGGGCCACGGTGGCCTCGACTTTCGGGGCGGCTCCGACGAGATGGAGTTTTCCGCCCGGCCTTAACGCGGCGACATACTTGTCCCACGGAAGATCGGCGTTCGCTGTCACGAGGATGAAATCGAATTTCCATTTGGCGGCTTCGAGGGCGCCGTCTGCTTTGGCGTTGATGAAGTGGTGGGCTCCATAGCTGCGAGCCGCTTCTTCTTTGTCGGGGCTGGTGGAGATGGCGGTGACGTCGCAGCCCCATTTGTTCAGGAACTGTACGGCCATGTGGCCCAGCCCTCCGATCCCGACGACTGCGACGCGATGGGTCGGAGAGATGTGGTTTTGGACGATGGGATTGAAGACGGTGATGCCGCCGCAGGACAGTGGGCCGACGTTTTCCAAGTCGAGGGAGTCGGGCAGCAAGGTTGCCCAGGCGGATTGAGCGCGCACCCTCTCAGCAAAGCCACCGTGACGGCCGACAATGGTCCCTACCTGCTTGGGGCAACGGTTTTGGTTTCCGCCAAGGCACTGTTCGCAATGGCCGCAGGACCGGGCCATCCAACCGAGCCCGACTTTCTGCCCCTCTTTGAGATGGGTAACGGTTTCGCCGACTTGCAGGATGGTGCCGGCGATTTCGTGGCCGGGGACGAAAGGATATTGGCTGATTCCCCAATCGTTTTGCCACATGCTGAGATCACTGTGGCAAAGCCCGCAGTAATCAACGGCGATCTCGACTTCGTCGGGCTTCAGCTCGCCCGGATCGTATTCAATGACTTCAAATTTGGATGCGGCGGATTCTGCTGCGTAGGCTCGGATACTCATGTTCGTTTTGACGGGGGTATGTGAAAAGAATTACGGATTCTCCCCGGGAGCGGCATTCGCTTCGCCAAGCGATTTCTGATAGAGGCGCTTGGCCTCTTTTATTTTCGCGGGATCTCCACTGCTGAGGCTTTGTAGATAGCGGTTCAGCGGGGTGTTCTGATTTTCGGTCTCTCTGGAACCGGAAATACTCCAGGCATCGAGCCATTTGGAAGCGGTTTTATCAAAGCCCATGTTCAGAAGTCGGCTTTCAAAATCGGGCATATGAGCGGCTCCGTAGAGAATCGCAAACCTGGTTCCCGCCGCGGCGTTTCCACTGATGGCCTCTGACAGTTTTTGAGTCACGGCTTTGTTTCGTTCTGCCACCAGCACGGTTCCCCCCTGCCCTTCCAAAGCTGCGATGAGTGCTTCGGCATCACTGATGTGTCGGGCGAGGTCCCGCTTCATTTGAAGCCGGTCGCCACCGGTGAGAGATCCGAGGTAGGCGGATTTCATCAAGCTGAGCTGGTTCATGTTGGTCTTGCGGCGCTTTCCCATCTGCTCAAAGATGGATGCCAGACTTTGATTCCGCATTTCCATGAGTTCGTAGAACTCTTTCCAGTCAAGATCGGCCCGGACGAAATTTGGCGCATGGTAGTTGATGACTTTACGCTGTTGTTGCAGGCCGAGGAACTGGACGACCTGCTGCATCGGGGTCTGGGCAAACTGTGGCTTTTTCCTTTGAGCCTCTTCGCCCGGCTTGTCCAACTCCCGGGAATCGCCGCCAACCATTTCGAAATAAACGGTCTGGTAATTTCTGAGGAGATTGTTGATTCCTTCATAGTAGGCAAGGTCTCCAACATGAATCACAGCCACCAAATCGACGCTGATACTTTTCTCCGCATGAGTGAAACGGGTAAGACCGGTCTGCAATCGTTCCACCCGTGCATCACCCGTCCCTTTGTCCAAGTAGCGGATATAGTTGGAAATTTGGGAGGACGATTGTTTTTCCTGAGCTCCGCAAACCAACGCAGCTGCTACCCAAACAAGAAACATCCGGACTGAATTCTTCACCCGCTCAGCATCTCTTGAATCCCGGCGGATTGGAAGCACAAACGATTTCGGCAAATTCGGGATGCGACCGCCGGCTTTGCGTTCGGGACGGTTAGAAAATAGAGAAGTCGAAGGAGTTATAGATCGCATCCCCTACTTCGTCGCTGTGTTCACTTGCTTCGATCGCGTCATCCAGGAAGGAGTTGTCAGCCATTTCCAGAAGCCCCGCAGAGAATTCCAGCTTGTCTTCATCGAGTGTCAGGGCTGAACTGGCGATGATGTAGTTGAGCATGGTGACTTCAGCCAGTGGGATATCCAGGATGCTATCGCCATTGAAGAGGTCGATTTCGAAATCCAATCCGGTGTTGTATACATAGCCATTCACATCAAGATCGATATCCAGATCGACTCCGACATGAAGGCCGGGAGCACCGTAGAGAAGTAATTCGAGCGCAGAAAGAGTGTCGGTTAAGACATCCTGAATCGAAAGTGAAAGCGAAACGGTTCCGCTTTCCAGCGAGAGCCAGGATCCGGAACCGTCGCTCCCCGAAGCATTGATTCCCGACCAGTTGAGCGCGTCGTTGCTGTGATTCAGAAAATCGACATGGGTGTAGAGGTCGGTGTCCCCAACTGATGTATCGATATCGGCATTGATGGTAAGGGTCAAAACCGGTGGGTAAATTTGTTCGCTTTCGATTTCGCTGTCGAGATAATACGGAGCTGTGGAAACGGCCCTGGCCTCGATCAGCACTCCTTCGGGATAATCGTCCCGATGTACGAAGAACAGATCTTCGTAGGGGGTCCAATCTCCATCGTTCAGGCGGTAAACCATTTCGGCTGGGTCGTTTCCGTTTGTATTTTCCAGTTCAACCGAGATAGATTGATCGCGCCAGATGAGGCCAAAACGGCCGGTGGACACAATAATGTTGGGGTTTACCAGCTGAACCGGAGATGCATAATATTGTTCTGCGACGCTATTGCTGTCTTCGTATTCGGGAAAACGGGCAACCGCCTGAGCAGCTATGGTGGTGTCAGGTCCGACCTGGATGGGAGTGCCGGGTAAGTATTTCTCCCAATTACCGAAATTCCCCTGATAATAGATGTCCGAAACCGTTTCATCGTTCGGGTTCGAAAGGTAGACTTCAATGTCGTAATCCCGAATCGTATAGGTTCCGCTGGGGACGGAGAAAAGAGGAGGCAAAAGAGCCTCGGTCACTTCGACTTCGGGCTCATCAGGTTCGTATGGAGGAACAGGAGAGTCATCAACCGGTGTGATTCCGTTTCCAGCCGTAGGAATTTGGGTGGGAAAAATCGCTATCGGGGTGGCTTCGTCCTGATAGTCCCACACCCAGGTCGACTCACTCGCATACAAGTGAGAGAAAGAGCGTTCCACATATTCGGCGTCAGCAATTTCCATCGAATGATCGACGAAAAATTCAGCGATTCCTCCCAGGGGACCTGACTCTTTCAATTCGAATCGCTGGCTTGAAGAGTTCCAATAAACCCTCGGATCTGATGTTGCTGCCTCGGCTGAATTTTGTCGGCGAAACGACAGCTGAGGATCGATGCTTGCTCCCACGACACCCGGCATTCGCTTCGTAATCACTGCCGGCGTAACAGAGCGGAGCCGCTTAAATACTCGTTCAGGCTCCTCAACACCATCAAGACTCCCTCCCATCCCCAGAAAGCACATTACTGATGCGTTGAGAGTCAACACATCAGACTTAAGCTTAGTTTCCTGAGTGTTGCTGGAAATCATGGAAACCGCTGAATAGGCTATCGAAGCGATAATTCCTATGGCCCCCACGACCAGCAGTATCTCTGAAATTGATGTTCCTCGATTAGTTCTCATTCGGATAAGAATTCGACATCTCCTAAACAACCTTATCTCATTTTCTTATAATTTCCATAAATTTGTGAATTTTCATTAACCGCCGTTACGCTATTCCGATTCTCAATGTTCCCCTCAACATCTGGTATCGCTCGATTCTCAGGACAGGAATGCCATCCAGGTTTGAATCTTTCTCCGTCAGGCCTACCTTCAGCACTCAATTTTTCGAAGAATGCTTTCCTGGTTTGAAAACGATCAATTTCCCCTCTATCTCGCGCCAATGGCGGGAGTTACTGACCTCGTTTTCCGTCGTCTTTGCAAAGAACTCGGGGCGGATGTCATGGTCACGGAATTCGTTTCGGCCGAAGGTATCATTCAGGCCGATCACCGAACCCGTCGCTATACAGAATTTGATGATGAACAGCGTCCCGTCGGTGTTCAACTCTTTGGAGCCGACGGAGTTCGTATGGCTGAAGCTGCGCGAAAGATCATCGACTGGAAAGCTCCCGAGTTTATCGACATCAATTTTGGATGTCCCGTCAACAAGGTCGTCTCCAGAAACGGGGGCTCTGCTCTGTTGAAAGACTGCCCGGTGTTGGCTGAAGTCGCGGAAAATATTGTCAAGGGAGTTGGCGAGCAGATTCCTGTGACAGCCAAGATCCGGATCGGCTGGGACGCGACATCAATCAACGCACCCTATGTCTGCAAACTGTTGGAAGAATGCGGAATTCAGGCAATCGCCATTCATGGCAGAACCCGCGCCCAGGGATACTCCGGGGAAGCTGACTGGGAAGTGATTGATGAATGTTCGCAGGCCGTTTCCATACCGGTGATAGGCAATGGTGATATTACTTCAGGAGAAGATGTCGAAAATCGGCGTCGAAATACCGGAGTCAGCGGCGTGATGATTGGCCGGGCCGCCATGCAATACCCGTGGGTTTTCAAAGAAGCAAAACACTATCTGAGAACGGGCAACCATCTGGATCCAGTGACGCCGGAGGAGCGTTGGGCGTTAATCATAAGACACTCTCAAATGCTTTTGGACTGGGGAAAACTTCCCACAGAAAAGTTCACCATGCAGGCCATGCGCTCCCGCCTGATGGCTTATTCCCGGGGACTTCGAGCCGGGAAACAGCTACGCGTTCGTTTCTCCACAGTTGAAACCATTGCTGAATTGGAAGACATCGCAGCTGATTACCTGACGTGGTATCACGCTGAAGGGAAAATCGAAGCGGCATGACCGAAGCTGATCAGCAACGCAAAGCCGACCTTGAATGGGCCATATGTAGCGAGCCACTGCTGAACGAATCCCCCGCGTTTTCCGGAGAAATCAATTGGGAGACACCCCCCGCTCCACCGAAGTCGCATCGGGTCGGCTATCACTTCGAATCACTGGTAGATTTTTGGCTTCGGGAGATTCGAAAAGTAAAGATCGAAGCCAGCGGGCTTCAAATACAGGATGGCAAACGCACTCTTGGGGAGCTGGATTTGGTGTTCCGCGACGAGGACGATATTTTGACGCACTGGGAAGTGGCCGTGAAGTTTTACCTGCATTTTCCACACGAAAACCACACTGGCAGTTACTACATAGGTCCCAATGCCGGCGACACACTGGAAAGAAAGTACAAACGATTCATTGAGCACCAACTTCCTCTCGGCCTGCATCATCTCCCGGAGATTGAGCAACAATCTATTTTTACCAGGGGAAGGATTTTCTATCACCCCAACGAGACGGAACGGATTCCCTCGCCTCTCCTTTCATCCAATCATTTGCGAGGTAGCTGGTATCGCAGTTCAGAGACTGAGTTATTGAATCATGAGGCACGCTTTGCGGTCCTGATGAAGCCATATTGGCTCGCCATGCCTGTGGATCTCACAAAATTCGATCATTCTTTCGAATCGATCAAAGAATTCTTAAGGAATCACTTCGAGACGTCAAATCACCCGGTATTGGTCGCTATCTCAACGCCTTCTTCTTTAGCCATCGAGCCCGCCTTTATTGTCCACGAACACTGGCCTGAACTGCGGTGAAGGTTCTCACTTCCGTCGCCACTCGAGCCATTTCTTCATCATCTTAGCGATGAAGGGTGTTAAGCGGGTGCGGGAATACAAGTCACCGGCTTTGCGAATCGCCTCGCCTTGTGTTGGATAAGGACTGATCGTTCCCGCAATCCGGCCAAGGCCAATACCGGTGGTCATTGCCTGACTGACTTGGCTGATGATATCCCCGGCATTTTTGGCGACCACTGTTGCCGCGACAATTTTGTCTTTTCCCTTCACTGTGTGAATTTTAACGAAACCACTGGTGGCCCCTTCGAGGATGGCACGATCCACATTCTTCATATCGACACGATAGGTGTCGTGGTCATTCTCATTAATTTCGGACGCCGGGAGTCCGACGTGTGCCACTTCGGGATCGGTGTATGTCGCCCAGGGAATAACCAGGTTACTTGTTTTGGACCGCCCACCGAAGAGTGCATTCCGAACGACATTTCGAGCCATAAAGTCTGCTGCATGCGTAAACTGGTAAGGCGAACAAATGTCACCGGCCGCGTAAACGTTCTTGTTAGTCGTTTGGAGTTTGTCATTCACCGTCACACCTCGCTTGTGATATTCGACCCCGGCTTTCTCCAAATCAAGCCCCTCAACGTTGGGTGCCCGCCCCACTGCAATTAAGAGTCTGTCGACTTCGACATCATGATTTTCGCCATGAGAGGAGACTTCACAACGCACGCCAGTCCCCGCCGTTTTGCTGAGCTTGAGATCCTTTCCACAACAGAGAATATTCACTCCGTCCTTTTTCAGGGACTCATAGACCACTTCTCCGGCTTCTTTGTCTTCCTTGGTTAACACCCCGTGTTCAGCTTCAAACAAAGTTACTTGAGCGCCCAGGCGGGCAAAGGTTTGCGCCATCTCACATCCGATTGGCCCTGCACCGACGATCCCAAACCGTTTGGGAAGTTCAGTCAGAGAAAACAACGTTTCATTAGTGAGATATTCCACTTCATCAAGCCCGTCGATCGGCGGCGCTGACGCACGTGCACCGGTAGCGATAACTGCTTTTTTAAAATTCAACGTTTGCCCATCCACCTCTACTGTATTGCTCCCGGTGAATTTTGCCTGCCCCAGGAAAACATTCATCCCCATATCGCGAAATCGAGCAGCCGAATCATGCGGCGATATCCCTGCTCTTAGTTTACGCATGCGCTCCATTGCAAAGGCAAAGTCAGCGCTTGTTCCCTCGGGAACGTTCACACCGAAATCACCGGCATCGCGCACAGCCGCGGCTGCATGAGCCGAGGCAATGATCGCTTTCGAAGGGACACAACCGACGTTCAGGCAATCGCCCCCCAGAAGATGCCGCTCGATCAAGGCGACTTTACCACCCAGTCCTGCTGCAATCGATGAGGCAACCAGGCCTGCTGTACCTGCTCCTATCACCACCATATTGTATGTCCCGTCAGCAATCGGGTTTTTCCAATCAACCGGATGAACGTTCGATTCCAGCTTGAGATTGTGTTCGTCTTTTGGAAAAAGGGGGCCAAGAGATTCGGTTTCTGAAGTCATGAAGCGAAGTGGTGGATATGCGGTAGGGTCAATCGTTGTGTCGCGAGGCCGAAAACATCCTTACGGACAAGATGTCGCAATTCAAATCAAAGCATCGCTGGAAACGACTCAAACGCCACAGTTTGAGCTTCAGTTTTTTTATCTTTATGCTTTTGGCCCTCTTTGGCTGGTGGGAAAGTTCCCGATTTTCGGAACGACACTTGATACACGCTGGCCCTGTATCAATCGACACTTTTTCAGCGAGTTCGCTTTTGCGGGTCAGCTTGGTAAAGAACCCAACCTTGTTGTGGGGAGTAAAAACAAACTACCGCCAACCCAACAAACGCGGAAAATTCATCCTGAGACCGCTCACCCCGACGTTTCGCATTCCCCAGCCCAATATCGTTGAGCTTACCTCAGGGTATTGGCACTGGACCGGGCTGTTGCTTGGACTCGCTTTAGCACGGCTTTTCTACGAAATTCGTAAAACAAAAAATGAGTCATCAGATCGATGAAAAATCTATTTTGGAAACTCGATATCCCTCTGAGTCGGCATTCTTTCCCGCCTCTCTAAACAGCCGGTCTACTTTTACCCGGCTGGATTTGCAGAAGTATCGCGCCAAATTTGTTAGCTCTTCAACCGATTCCGTTTTTTCCCGTGTCAACAGGTGCTGGGCATAAGAGATGCTTGCAGTCATCGCAAATAACTCCGCCCCGATTTCCACAAAGCGCCCAAGTAAGACCTGTTTCTTGTCCAGCTTGGGACCGTAACGAAGCATCGCATGAAACAATCTTCGCGATAACTTGCGACTCAACCCTTTCACCCTACGCATCTCGCTTCGGAACTCTGACGAGACTCCTTTACCTGCACTGACAGCGGGAAGCCATTTTACCGGATACCAGGGAGCATAAAACAAGGCAGACCTGAACGCTGCTTTCAAGCGGACTTTCCAAGGTAACGTAGAATTCAGTACCGGACCGCCCATGTTTAAATGTGGATCGAGCGCTTCGCGGGCAATCATGAGACGCATGATCTCACTGGAGCCTTCGAACAACGTATTGATTCGGGCATCCCTGAAAAACCTCTCTACCGGAACGGGTTTCTCTCCACGGTTTTTCAATGATTGAGCTGTCTCATAACCACGACCACCCCGGATCTGCATCGTATCATCAACGATCTCCCAACCTCGTTCCGTTCCCCACATTTTGGCAAAAGCCGCTTCGATTCGAATATCAGACTTTTTATCGCGATCAACCAGGGCCGAGACATAACGAACCATCGCCTCCATCGCAAATGTATCGGCCTTCATTTTGGCCAACTTTTGTGCAATCGCATCGTGTTTGCCAATCGCCTGTCCCCACTGCACCCGGTCAAAGGCCCATTCATCAGCCCACTCTATGCATTTCTTTGCCATGCCAACGCATGCAGCCGGCAATGTAATTCGACCTGTGTTCAAAGTCGTCAAAGCAACCTTTAACCCGCGACCTTCCTCGAGGATTAGATTCTCTTTCGGGATCCGCGCATTTTCAAATTTCACAACTCCGTTGTAAAGTGCCTTCAATCCCATAAACCGGCAGCGATGGGTTATCTCAACACCGGGCGTATCCATCTCGACGAGAAAGGCTGAAATTTTGGGGCGCCCGGGTGTGGAGTCGGGCATTCGGGCCATCACCACAATCACACCGGCTTTAACTCCGTTGGTACACCACAGCTTCTCACCATTGATGACATATTCTCCCGAAGCAGAGTCAAACTCCGCTGTCGTGGTCATTTTCGCAGGATCCGACCCCACATTAGCCTCGGTCAGGGCAAAAGCGGAGATTTCACCTTTGGCCGTCCGGGTCAGAAATTTTTTCTTTTGAGCTTCTGTTCCAAAAACCAGGAGAGGCTGGGGCACGCCAATCGACTGATGAGCTGAAACGAGGGCGGTTAAATTAGCGCAATATCCACCGAGGACCATTGCCGCTCTCGAGTAATTTGTCTGTGAGAGCCCAAGCCCCCCATACTTTGTCGGCGTCTTGATTCCGAACGCCCCCAACTCAGCAAGACCATCAATCACTTCATCCGGTATCTCTCCCGTGCGATCGATTTCATCCGCATCAACCTTATCCTTGAGAAACTTCTCCAACTTAGCGAGAAATGCATCACCTTGATCTTCGTCCTCCACAGATTGAGCTGGAAATGGAAAAATCGGAGCCAAATCAGGTGCTCCCATAAATAGCGATCCACCAAAGGAACCACTTGGGCCTGCTTTAACTCGCGAAGCCTCTGCCAGTTCCAACGCAGCTCGCTCTTCGACCGACATTTTTGAAGTGTCAATCACTCCGCTGTCCGCTGATTCATTCAGGGATGTCTTGTCTGTCACGTTCTGTTTTGAGTCTACAGGGACTTTCATATCAGGGGGCCTTTCTGTTTTTTGATTAGTTGTTCTAAGTGTTAGTCAGGTTTCAGGGTTCAATGTTAGTTACAAACGGGATTGATAAATGTAACAGTCTTCACGTCGCGTTAACCGCGTCTTGTCTCACTTCAGAATACCGGCCTCGTTGAACCGGCGACCTTCCCCAGTCGCCAATCAATTCAAGCATTTCGCGGGAATCTTCAAAAACGACCAAAGAAATCCACCCCTCATCGTCATTCGATTCAATACGGTCTGATCGTTGAGTCTTTACGATCCAGCAGGGTTCGAACAAGTCTTCAACCCGGTTGGATCGAATCTCTTTCGGAATTTTGTAATCGTTCTTTTTCATAAGGGTGGGACGAGTAGGTTTCGCTATTTTGCAGAGTTTACCTCCTTCGCGTGTGAAAGAGGACCGCCCCGGAAAGGTGCATATCCCGTGCCAAGAATCATAGCGAAATCAATATCATCAGAGTGATCAGCTACACCTTCGCCCAATACCAATTTTGCTTCTTGGGACATCAGGTCAGCCAGCTTGTTGGCAATTTCTTCGCCAGCCATTTCCTTATTTTTGAAAGAGCGGTTTTCGAGCGCAAAAGGATTCACCGATTCCTTCGACGCCTCATAGCTGAAGAAACCGGTGCCGCTTTTGCGCCCGAGGTGACCACTGTCAACCAACCGGCCAACCACAGCCGGAACTACAAATCTGTCTCCAAAGGCTTCGCTCATTGTTCCGGCAACATGCAAGGCGACATCAAGGCCAACCTCATCCAACAGGCGCAATGGTCCCATAGGCATTCCAAAATTGAGCATTGCTTCATCAATTTTCCCCGCATCTACACCTTCATCGAAAAGCTTGGCAGCTTCGATCAGGTAAGGCATCAGAATGCGGTTCACGACAAAACCAGGAGAGTCATTCACAACTACGGGTGCCTTCCCGAGTTTTCGGACGAACCGAAGCGTCGCTTCAACCACCGCCGGATCAGTGAACTCAGTCACCACGACCTCCACCAGTTTCATTCTGTGAACCGGATTGAAGAAATGAATTCCAATAATTCGCTCAGGATGGGTGATCCCCTCTCCTTTCGCCAACTCAGTGATCGGCAATGCTGACGTGTTTGTCGCTAGAATCGTATCCGGGCGTGACCGTGAACAGAGATCTGCAAAGATCTTCTTTTTCACGTCAAGATTCTCGACGGCCGCCTCAATCACCAGATCGGTAGAAGTTAATGGAACCCGATAGGCTATCGGCGAAACATTGTCCCTCTTCAACTGAGCTTCGTGTTCTGTGAATATCCGCCGCTTAACCGCACTGGAATAGATACTGTCGATATTGGAAATGCCGTTGGCAATCGCATCAAAATTGATATCTGAAAGGATCACAGGATAATCCCTGGCGCTAAGCCATTGCGCGATCCCTGAACCCATCACTCCTGCGCCGATAACAGCAGTCCGCTCTATTTCCTTCATCCCGGAGAGGTCAAGATCGCTGGCATACCTGAATTTCTTTGCGTGCTCACTTAAGTGAAAGATCCGCATCAGGTTTTTGGCTGCCTTGGTTTCAGCCAGTTTCACCACAGCATCCCGTTCATTTCGAAGCGAATCGTGGACGCTACAACCGGGGGCGCTGGTCACGACTTCAATCGCGGCGAGCTGAGCAGGATAATTTCCGCGCGTTTTCTTCAATACGTCCCGCTTGACACTGCGCCGAATAACAGATGCAGCAATTCGGTTGTTCGTTAAAGCATGGGACTTCCTGTTGGGCAGATCCATTTTTACGAGAACCGAAGCGCGATCCACCAATCTTTCTTTGGGGGCCTTTCCGTCAATGACACCCAGTTTCAATGCAAGTCCGGAGGACATTTGCTTGCCCGTCAAAATGAGATTCAGAGCGGTAGGGATTCCTACCAGTTTGGGCAACCGTGTGGAACCGCCCCAGGCAGGGATAATTCCCAGCATCGTCTCAGGCAATCCAATTTTTGTTACCTTGTCAGGGCTGGCTATCCGAATATCACAGGCAAGAGCCAACTCAAGTCCCCCACCGAGGCAGGCGCCATGAATGGCAGCTACAGTCGGAATGTTTAATCCCGCGACCTTTTCAAAGACTCGCTGTCCTTTTTCGATCAATTCAAGCAACACCCCACCCCGGGCGTTCTCCAGGGCTTTCAAGTCAGCGCCAGCGAGAAAGATGGTGTCCTTCGCAGAAGTGAAAATCAGGGCATTAATGGATTTGTCATTGGCAATGGCGTCTATGTGACCTTCGAGTTCATCCATCGTCGCCTCGTCAAAAATATTGGCCGATGAATCGGGATGATCAAAAATCAGAAGAAGCACTCCATCATCACGAAGCTCTCGCCGAATGTTGGTGAGCGGTTTTTCTGCGAGAGCTTTCAGTGTCTCGCTTTTTGGAAGGGGTCGTGTTGTTGTTTTAGTCATTTTCGTGTCTTTTTATTAAATTCTTTTGGTTATCACAGGGTTTCCAACCAGGCCGCTCCCCCCTGCCCTCCTCCGATACACATGCTGATCAGGGCGCGTTTCCCGCCATTTCGCTTCAGTTCATGCAAAGCTGTTAGAACCAATCTGGCACCGGTAGCTCCGACCGGGTGTCCAAGGGCGATAGAGCCTCCATTGGGGTTCAGCTTGTTGTAGTCAAAAATCAGTCCGTCGTTTTCAAGCACCCGCAGCACCGCAATTACCTGAGCCGCGAATGCTTCGTTGATCTCTACCGTATCAGCATCTTCCGGTTTCAGCCCCGTCCGCTCCACCAATTCTTTGATCGAAAAAGCAGGCCCCAGCCCCATACGACTGGGATCACAACCGGTATAGGCATAATCCACCAGTCGCCCCAGTGGTTCCATTCCGAGAGCCTCAGCGCGACTCTCCGTCATGACCAGCAGCGCCACCGCACCATCTGTAATCTGGGAGCTGTTTCCCGCTGTTACCGTCCCGGTATTTCGTTCAAAAACCGGTCGCAGTTTGGCAAGCGCTTCCATGGACTGCTTTTCACGCGGCCCGTTGTCCGCTGCAACAAAAGGCGGATTTTTACCCGGGATGTAAAATGGCTCGATCTCCTGGCTCAGTCGCTCCCGCCCGGCGACTGCTTTCAAGTGAGAAGCAACCGAGAAAGCATCCTGCTCATCTCGAGTGACGGAAAACTCCCTGGCCAGAACCTCGGCCGTCTCACCCATATTCAGAGCCGAGACCGGATCTGTCAGTCCCAGTTTTAGTCCGATCACCGGGGCAAAATCGGAAGGACGAAAGCTGAGTGCTGCGGCTGCCTTGCCGCCCCAGTTTTTGGCACGCGCAAGCGCGTTGAATTTGGCAGTCGCAGCACCAGAATACAAAAGTGGAATTCTCGACATGTTTTCGGTTCCCCCCACAACAAAGATCTCACCGCGATCTGAATTGATTCGCTCAGCAGCCACAGTCAGGGCCTCCAGACCCGAACCGCAATTCCGATGAACGGTCATCGCCGGCACGGTTTTGGGAAGCCCGGCCCTCAACCCGATCACCCTCGCTATGTTTGCTGAGTCAGCCGGTTGCGAAACGCAGCCAAAGATCAGCTCATCCACCTCCGCCGGGTCAAGGCCACTTCGAGTCAACAGGGTCTGAACGACAGCCCTACCCTGTTCGACCGCGCCGACCTTGAGGAAATCGCTTCCCATTTTGAGGAATGGCGTTCGAATACCATCAACGATAACGAGTGATTTTTTCATGAGATTGGGGAGCTGTGGGTTGAATTGTTTTTAGAAGATGAGGAATTCTCTGAACCGGCCGCCGGGCGACTATCGAGCACTTTTTTCTCCTTCAGTTCCTCACCAACGCCCTGCTTGTCGCGGAGGGTTTCTGCATTGTGAAACTCTATCCGGTTAGGACTGATTTCAGTGGCTAATACAAACTTGTTCTGAATCGCCTTTCCAAGTCGTTCCCGGTCATCCCAGTTCAGGGGGGCGACATGCACAATGATTTCGTCCGTATCGAGTGGATCATCGTTTCGCTTCCGCAATTCAATCTGCCAGGTGCCAACACCTTCAAGATCGTCAAGGATCACTTCAAGATCATTAAAGTTCACCAGCGTTCCCTTCAGCTTGTCGATGCTCATTCGCTTCACATCACTGACTCGCGAAATTCTGCCCATCAATCGGGGAAGAACTCTTCCGCAATACGGACACGGTTCATGAATCAGACCGCCGGAAATATGATCGCCCGTGCGATAGCGCACCACGACACTTCCCCGGCTGTCCAGCGGTGTATAAACAATCTCACCGGACTCACCTTCATCCACCAGTTCACCCGTTTCAGGATCGATGATTTCCACCAGTCCAAGATCCGGGAAAAGATGATAGCCCGAAGGCTCCTCACCCGGACCAGTCGGACATTCAGGAAAAGCCATCTTTGCCTCGGTAAATCCGTAAGTCGGCATAATATCGACCTCAGGAGATCCGAGCTCTGCGCAGAGTGCACGGAGTTTACGGCGCATGCCATCGGGCACCTTCTCACCACCCAGCACAATTTTCCGGATGTTCGGAGCCGTAACACCTTCCTCCGTTGCAATCTGCAGCACGTGATAGATGAAAGTCGGCATTCCGATCAATGCGTCGGGCTTGATTTTATCGAGCAGGCGAACGTTTCCTTCAGTTCCCATCACTTTGCCTCCACCTGTGGAAAGCGTGAAGGTGTTGTAGCCGATTCCCGCGTAGTGCATTTGCCAGAAGGCAAGATGCGGCGCGAAGGGAAACAGGTTCATATGCCTGAAATCAGGTTTTGAATCGCAGACTTCCATCAGCCGTCGGCCGGTTATCTCGAGATTATCCAAATCGTATTTTGAATACAGGAACGGGACCGGCTCACTGGATCGTCCGGTGGTCGACGTCATAAAGACCGGCCGGTATTCATGTTCGAATCCACGCTTCACAGCCTTCTTGCCTCGAGTCACGACTCTGGCTATCGTGGAGAAACGACGTCTCAAAACCGCCTCGTCAGGGATGATTACAAAGTCACGCGTCCTCGCAGCTTCGCCTTTTCCGGCAATTAGATCTTTCTTGGAAGTGAACGGGACTTGAGCAAAATCATCAAACGTCCGGATGTCGTTTGGATCGATTTCAAATTCAGCAAACATCCGCCCGTAGTGTTTTGAAAACGGCACCACCTGGTCACGGAGATAGGTTCGCAGTTGCCGGAGCTGAAGCTTCCTCAGTTCATAGGCATCCATTTTATCCCAGTTTTCATTATTTCTTTTCATCCGTGCGCCTTCTCCTTTCTTCTTGAGGTTTTAGCTTCGATTTCAGTTTCAAAAATTTGTCTCAGCTCAGGCAAAGCCTTCTTCGCGGCTTTCCGCCCCAGCGAAATGTAGGTTTCGTAGTGGTGGTAATCATGCCATGAGGCCGTTGGATTGATTGCCCGGATGTGAAGGTCTGCCTGATCAGCGGCCCGTTCCACGAGTCGGATCTGCGAGCCCATTGCGGCACCACGAAGGATGTCGATCATGTTGCCCTTGGCGAAAATATTGAGCCTGTTGTTCAACCAGCGGAACGGCCTCTTTAACCAGGAACAGCGGGACTTCTTCTTTGTCTCATCTGTGGGGCCATCAAACAGCTCATTTACCCGGGGCATCACCGACACAGCAATGACTTTGTCTACATCAGCAAAATCATGAAGTGCACTGGTGGGAAGAGGCGAAGCAATTCCACCGTCGACAAATTCCATTCCGTCGCGGCATACCGGCGAAACAATCCCCGGCACCGCGATACTGGCAAGAATAGCCGAGGCCACATCTCCCTTCATGAAAACATGGCGGTGAAACCCGTCGAGCTCGGTCGCGACGACAAAAGTCGGAACCTTAAGATCTGCAAAAGTCTTGTTCCCCAGAGAATCACGCAGACGCTCTTCGATCTTACGCCCTCCGATAAATCCGCGACGCGGCGGTAGAATCGGATCCACCAGCTTCCAGCGATCTCTACTGGCTCCCATGTGTGCAGCGAGTTCTTCCAGCTCTTTGCCATTCAGGCCCGATGCCCAGAGAGCTCCGACATACGCTCCCATGCTCGTCCCGGCCACCGCAGCGACTTCAAATCCATTCTCCTCCAGAACCTGAATCACTCCGATGTGAGCCAGACCTTTGGCACCACCGGATGAAAACGCGATCCCCACCCTGGGGCGCCGTTTCGGCATCGTTTTCGAAACTTCATTCGATCCGCGTTCGACTTCTGTCTTCCACGGGAACCACCTGCGGATTCGTGAATCAGAGATTCGGCGCGGATCGAGAAAATGTAATGAGGCAGCCATTGTGTCGCTTTGCTTGATGCCCTGCGACAGGCTGCCTCGAAATTAGATTGGCTCGTGGATCCTCAGGTTGGGAGAGAATAGGCTCAGTAAATGGGTCTCTTCGATCTTTTTTCTGCGGGTCTCGGTCGTCAAACGATTGGGGCGGCTTGCCACCGAGCAATGATTTTTACTTCTGCATTTGGGTTAAATTTACGATGTCAGTTGTCTTCAAACTTCCGAGCGGCTCTGTTGAACCACTCTAATATTATAGACTCTTCATAAAACAGTTTGTTCAAAGATTTTGTGAAAATTCGTCAACCATTTCACAAACTGTTGTCATGTTAGGTAGACGTGTGACCACCGTAATCTATACAATAAATCGGCAAAACCCTTCATCTTTGCCTCGTAGAATCCGACAACAGGGCAGCAGTCTTGAGAGGGGCTGACAAATCTACTATCTCAACACCAGACGCGCATCGTCCCACTCCCGGTCGGAAGGATCCAGCACCGTCACTCGAACTGAGTAACTCAAAGGCCCGACCGTGGATTTTGTTTCCGGAGCAAAGATGTGCTCAAACTCCCCCAACTCAAGCTGCCTCCATCGTTTAGGACGGAACTGGTGGGATCTGATCACCTTCCCGTTACTTACAACTTCAACTTTAAAGAGCGTATCTTCCCAGTCCCGGTAATCAGGCAACCCGGTTGGCTGACTCCGCTTCGTAAGAATTCGAACTTTCGAAGGGAAAGCAGGACGCTCCAGATCTCTAACTTCGAACGTATGCACGCCAGTGTGGCCAATCGGAAACTCAGGCAAAAGCAGCAACCCGAATTTGCTGGCCGGCCCGGTTTGTCTGGCATCACCTCGCTGAGTGGTTTTCATACAACTGCCCAGCAGGGCCATTGCCACTACGGCAGAGACGAACGTTCCATTCAGGATCTTCTTCATTTTTCTGAGACGACTCTACGGGGGAAGTCTGATATCCGTAAAGTGACAATCTCCTACGGGACCTGTTTGCCTGCTGAAAGCCCGGGCCAGTCATCGGTCTTAAATAGCGATGTGGGTAGATCCGAAGCATTTGTTAAATTGGCACCAACCGGCACCGGCCTCCATGCGTAGCGAACGGCAACGGGCTCTTTTACCCCGGGACTTGAAACCACAACCGTTTCATCATCAATAACAGCCTCAGCAGTGACCCATACCTTGTCCTCACCCGCGATTTGGAAATGCTTGAGAGGCTGTCCATCTCGACTCTTGAGACCGTCCGCGTGATCAAAATAAACTCGAACCTTCCCGCCTTCGATCTTTGCCTCGCGGTAGAGCGGCCCTGAAAAAGCCCGGTCGTCCTTTTCATAGTCACGCGCCAATGCCCACAGGGCAAGCCGCTCACCAACTTTACGTTTTTCACGGGGATGCAAGGTGGTGTCTTCACCATCATTGATCACTGCCAATCCGGAATTGGGGACCGTTCGTGCCACCTGAAATTGTGCCCATTGTAATTCGGCCCACACACTCTCGACCGGTTCCGCTGTGGTATCCCCGGACTTGCCAGTGTTCGCCAGTTGCACAATATAAAACGGCGCATCGGGACGCATCCAACGTTTCCGCCAGTCTTCAATCATCACCGGCAACAGAGTTTCATATTGTTCCGCCCTTTCCCGATTCCCCTCACCTTGATACCAGACCACTCCATACAACCCGAAAGGGATGATCGGGTTAATCATGGTATTGAATTGATTGCACGGCGAATACCGTCTGCCCGCAGGATTACCGACCACATTCGGCAGCTTGGGAATCCGGGTTTTGTTGCGCCGCGCCTCAACATTTTTCGCACGCCACTCCGCCATCAACTTCTTCACCTCCTCCGGAGGCGTAGCCGTGGCAGGATCAAATGCGTCGACTCGCTGTTTGAATTCGTTCCACAACGGTTTCGTTTCCGGATTTGATTTCAGGGCTTCACGACTGGTCCAGTGTTCAGCTAGCGTTCCTCCCCAGGAACTCTGAATCAGGCCAATCGGCAGCTCCCCAACATCTTTCCGAACCCGTCGGGCAAAGTAATAGCCCGCAGCCGACACGCCGCTGACGGTATCCGGTCCAGCAGTCTTCCATTCCCCGTTACAGTCATCCAGTGGTTTCAAAGGCGAAACTCCCGCCGGACGCACAACAAACATTCTGAGCAATGGGTCATCTGATTTCTCTATGGCCTCTTCCCGACCTTCGCATTTCCCCACAGTCATCGCCATATTCGATTGGCCGGAGGCCAGCCAAACATCTCCGACTAAAACATTGGAGAAGGTAACGGTGCGGTCACCTGTGACGGTCAGGGACTCCCCTTTCGAATTAGCGACAAGATCCTTCAACTCTACTTTCCAGCGACCCGCAGCATCAGCCTGAGTCGTCTCAATCTGTCCCGCAAACTCCACCGAAATGCTTTGCCCGGGAGGTGCTTTTCCCCAAACCGGAGTGGCCTCACCGCGTTGTAAGACCATATCGTTACCGAAGATCGCCGGAAGTGTTGTCTCCGCTTGGCCCGGGTGCGCCGCTAACAAATGCACCAGAAAGCAGAGTGCAACAGAGACTCTCATTCGACAGATTTTCATGACTCTAGGGGCAATTTACTGTTTGGGTTTAGCCTTCCCTTTTGCTTTTGCTTTGCTCGCGGGTTTCGCCGCTAAAGTCGGAAACGAAGGCTCTGTCGGACGCTCATCCATTGGCTCAAAGAAACGCATATTTTCCCCGACTCGATTGTAGTCGCCTATATCGGCCCTCGCCTCTTCCGCCAACTCCAGCATGCGGGACACGACTTCCGGATGATCTGCCGCTACGCTGCGCGATTCACCGGGATCAGCCTCCAAATCAACCAGGAACGGTTCTTTAAACTCAATCCAGTCAGCCGGCGCTATATGTCCGTTTCTTCGAAATCTACCAAGCCACTCCGGTTGTGCAGGCCGGGGCAAATGCATCTTCCATTTCCCCTGCCTCACCGCCTGCAAGGTATTGATAAAATAATATCGAAACACCCGATCCTTGTCTGCTTCATCAAAGTTACCGGCAAACAAATGCTCAATATTCACGCCGTCGATGACCCGATCCTGAGGAGCTTCGCTCCCCGCCATTTTGGCAAAAGTTGGCAGGACATCAATCGTGGCTGCGATCTCGCTGCAAACCGTTCCGGCCGGCACCCGGTCAGGAGCCCATAGAATAGTAGGCACCCGAACCCCGCCTTCCCAGGTCGATACCTTGCCACTTCGAAGCGGTCCCGCTGACCCTCCATGATCAGAGGGCAACAAACCGTCCGCACGATTTTTGTTCTTTACCAGCCACGGCCCATTGTCACTGGTAAACAGGAAGTAGGTATTCCCCGTGAGATCGAGTTCCTTCAGTGTGTCGATGATCCGTCCGCAGCTGAAATCGATCTCTTCCACTGTGTCGCCGTAAAGTCCTCGCGGAGACTTACCCTTAAAATCCTCCGACGCATCGAGCCGGGTGTGGACCATAGTGTAAGGAACATAGGCGAAAAAAGGTTGGTCGTGATGATCACGGATGAACTGGATCGCTTCGTCAGTGTAACGTTTGGTTAAAGTTGCCATGTCGGCACTTTTTTCCAACAGCTCCTCGTTCCGATAAAGATTGACGAACCGGTCATTGCTGGTCGGAGTCCCGAAGAACGTATCAAACCCCTGAAAATTCGGCATCAGCTTCGGTCTGAATTGAGTTTGCGTATGCCCTGCCAGATCCCACTTGCCGAAACACCCCGTTGCGTAACCTGCCTCTTTCAGGATCTCCGCGATGGTGATCTCTTTCGTATGCAAAACCGGGTGAATCTCTTTCACATTTCCCTCTTCAGCCAGCCGCAAGGGATGACACCCCGTCATCAACGCAGCCCGGGACGGGCCGCAGATATGCTGCGCGTAGAAATGGGTAAACCGCATCCCCTCACCGGCCAGCTCGTCAAGCCGTGGGGTTTTGATAACCGGAGCACCAAAACATCCCAGATCGGCATATCCAAGGTCATCTACAAAAATGACCACGAAGTTGGGCTTTTGATCCTCACCAAACAAAGAACTCCCCCCCGTCAGCAGGGAAAGAGTGATGGTAAAGCAAAGCATCATTCGGGCGGCAGAGCGGGGAGGTTTTGAATGCATCTCAAGTGGGGGGATTTCCGTCAATGATCTTTCCTGAATCTAATCCTATGGGAAACCGGGTCACCTTCCATAGTTGAAATCCACATGGAGCTTTCACTTTTGTGTAGCGAGATCCGTTGCGGATCGATTCCCAACCAAGAATCGACACAAGCATCTCCTAATACAATCAACGGATTCGAGGTAGAGCTCTCAGGCGCAGCCACACGCTAGAAACTCCAAACGTCCCACAGCGGCTTCAGGTCTTCATCCTCTTTAGCAAGCCGTTGATACTCCTCCTGTCCGGAGCCGACAGCCATATAAACACTATGCTCCGCTTCCTCGAGCCGGCCGAGCAGACAGTGATAACACCCCAGCAAATACCAATAGCGCGGGGTCATATAAAGACAGTGGTGACCACTTTCGAGAAATTCAAAAGCAGACTCCACCCCTTCAAGCACCCGGATGGTTGGCGCACCGATAAGGTAGAGTTGGGAATAGTTGGAAAGACGCGAAACCGCACTCCGGACGATGACCACAGCCAGTTCCCTGGAGGCACTGCCGATCAATCGTTTCAGGATATCGCGGATCAATTCGAATCCCTCCTGATCGGTCACCCCCGCCTCATCAAGGACAGCCCAGCCTTCCTCAATCATTCCAAGGCTGAAATATCCATCAGCGGCATCATGAACCGGGTTTGATGACTCTTTTGATTCCATTAGTGCTTAACAAAATAGATTTGGAACCTCTTCCGGCAAATAAAGATCTCGACAAAGAATCAGACATCCGCCCCGCCTTGACCGTCCATTTTGATCGGTAAAGTGACAATCCATTAAAAAAGGTCGTGAAACCCAGATATTTGGTGGTTCACTCCCCGCATGTCAAAAATTTGGGAACAGGCACACCCCTGGCTTGAATCACTCGTCGCTTACGACCCGGGAAAACCGATCGAAGAGACGGCGCGCGAACTTGGACTCGACCCCGAAACCATCGTCAAGCTGGCATCGAACGAAAACTCGCTCGGCCCTTCCCCTAAAGCAGTCGCAGCCATGAAGGAAGCCTGCGAAACGGCTCACATCTACCCGGATGGTGGCGGATACAAACTGCGCAACGCCATTGCAGAGAAGTTTGGGCTCGAGCGAGAGAACGTGATCCTCGGGAACGGTTCCAATGAAATCATCGAGCTTATCGGTCACGGATTCCTAAATCCCGGAGACAATGTCATCGCAGCCGAACACGCTTTTGTCGTCTACAAACTCATGGCCACCCTTTTCGGTGCCGATACGATTGAAGTCCCGGACCCCGGTTTCGTCCACGATCTCGAAGCCATGGCTGATGCCATCACACCGCAGACAAAAAAGGTCTTCATTGCCAACCCGAACAACCCTACCGGCACCATGGTCGATCAGGAAGCCATCGATCGCTTTATGGATCGGGTTCCAGAGCATGTCACGGTCGTGTTTGACGAAGCCTACTACGAATTCCTCGACACCCCTCCCGATACTCTAAAATACGTAAAAGAAGACCGTAACGTTGTTATTATGAGAACATTCTCAAAGATCCAGGGGCTTGCTGGGTTGAGAATCGGTTACGGATTGGCAAATGCTGAAGTGGCCAATGTTCTGCAGAAATGCCGACAGCCCTTCAATGCCAATGCCATTGCCCAGGCCGGCGCACTGGCGGGATTACTCGATGATGAACATCAGGAAAACACCCGGCAAATGAACCGGGATGGTTTGAAGTTCTACGAAGCTGCGTTTGAGGAAATGGGGCTGGAATACGTTCCCAGCGTTGCGAATTTCATTCTCGTTAAAGTGGGCGATGGGGACAGTGTTTTCCGCAAAATGTTGCAGCGCGGCGTCATTATTCGGGCGATGAGCGGTTATAAACTCCCTGAATACGTAAGGATCTCCGTGGGCACAGCCAAAGAAAATGCACGTTGCATTAAAGAGCTGAAAGTGGTTCTCAACGACTAGATTCCTTGTCGAAAGTCCTTTCATAAATCAGCCGGGTCAGAATTTCATGTGACGAGGCTCCCCAACTTTTCAGGTCGACCATTGTAACGGCACGGAGCAACACCCAACTTTTCAGGGCGACCTTCGTAACACAACAGAGCCAGACCAAAGCCCTCTGGTCTACCATTGTAATGGTGCGGAGCCGGACCGGAGTCCTCTGGTCGACCATTGTAACGATGCAGAGCCAGACCGGAGTCCTCTGGTCTACCATTGTAATGATGCAGAGCCAGACCAGAGTCCTCTTGTCTACCATTGTAACGATGCAGAGCCAGACCGGAGTCCTCTTGTCTACCATTGTAACGATGCAGAGCCAGACCTGAGTCCTCTGGTCTACCATTGTAACGATGCAGAGCCAGACCAGAGTCCTCATGTCGACCATTGTAATGATGCAGAGCCGGACCGGAGTCCTCTGGTCGACCATTGTAATGATACGAAGGCACTCAGCCCAAAGCCGAATCGAATGCCGCAAGCGGCCATAACGTTGGGGTGCCCCCTCCTTTTGGGGCAAAATGAAACGGAAATTCCCTTCATCTACCGTATTTTATTGACCTGTAGCCAACGCTTACTCTGGAAATTCCCCATACAATGGAGGAAGATAGAGGGGATGGACAGAACTGAGTGAGGGACTCAGCTCGTCATTCAATGCTGTTCAGCTAAAACCGTTCTCCTAAAAACCGTTCTCCTAAATATATGCGAGTTCTTATTATCGGAAACTCGGGGTCAGGGAAGTCTACCATCGCGAAGCGACTGGCCTCTGAAGAGAATCTCGCACATCTTGATCTCGATACTATCGCCTGGAAGAAGAACACCCCAACCATTCGCTTGAGCTATGATCGAAGCTGTTCGTTGATAGATGAGTTCACGGAGCTTCACGCGGATTGGGTGATCGAAGGGTGCTATTCGACCTTGATTGAGCACGCCTCAAAGATGGCAGATTTGCTGGTTTTCATGAATCTTTCTACCCGGGATAGCATTGAGAATTGTCGGAAAAGACCTTGGGAGCCCCACAAGTATCCCAGCAAGGAAGAACAGGATGAAAACTTGCCTATGCTGATGGATTGGATTTCCAATTACTCCGAGCGCGATGATGAACTTTCATACACGGCCCATCGGCGGGTTTTTGATCGGTTTGCCGGAGAGAAGAACGAAATACTGACAAACTCTCAAGCAGAACAATTCGCCGGGGTTAGTGCAAATACTTCTGGAAGTGAATATCGATGAGGCACTACGCGCACTATGTGAAACGCCAGGTTGTGAATCCAGATTTCGCAGTCAATTCGAATGGTCTTCAATATGTGGAGAAGCAACCTCCAGAACAGGGGCTTGCGGCACCCGTTTACCATTCGGTTTCGTTGAATTCCGGTGTTGCGGCCAGGGTAGAGGTTGGGGACACCATTTGGCTATTCTCTCAGCTGACCAGTCCCTGGGGTAGGTTGCCGCCATCGCTTGATGCAAGAATTGACGTTTCTCGAATCGACAGAGACGGACAAATTTCCGGCCGATACCGGTATGAAGCGGCGCAAACATCGAAGTGGTATCCATTGTGTGACGCTACCGAGATTATCAGTGGTCTTACCGCCCTGAATGTACGCGGTGAAGTGAGCCCGCTCTTGGCGAAATCCAATACTGCGATAGGCCAAGCGGTGCACTTTTTGAGGGAACTTTCAGACGGAGAATCGTTGATTCGCCACTCTACGTTCCTGATCCAATCTGAGTCAGATTTCATCAGTTACAGAATTGCTGATGGAACGAAGCCTGCGTATCAACTCGTTGAATCGCTGCTCAAAGAAAAGAGGGTTGTGTTTTGGGATCGCTGGTCTCTTCCCCGTCGCCTTGCTGAACGAAAAGGTAAGATTGATCCACAGACATTGGATTTGCGAATCCAGTCGATTATCAATTCAAGTCGAGTCGTTTGGGGGGGTTATTCTCCACGTTATGGAGAGGAAGGTTCGTATTCGGCATTGGAACGAGAACTGGCAATCGAAAAAGGAATCTTCCGCCCTTATCATTCGTGACACGAGGACTAATCGGGTAGAACGGGGATTGCCCCCACTCCCTCACGCCACTCGGCATGCGGCCTTGCGGCTTCGCGGTAGCCTGTCGGGTATTTATGTCGCCCGTTGGAGGGAGATGCCTGCCTCCCTATAAACATCACCTTATAGAAGCGAGCTTCCAGTACGCCTTCATCTCTCTGATGTTCATTCTATGAAACAGGAAACTTGAACCTTTTTCGGTTTCAGACCATTCTGGACTTACACAAATAAGATGAAGCAGGGAAAGTGCACCGCGATTTCGCCCATTGTTTACGTCAGCGACCTGGAGCGTGCGATCGATTTCTACCTGCACACCCTCGGTTTTCAAGTCGGCGCGAGCATGGAGGGATACGCCTATATCATTCGTGAAGACGTGGCGGTTCGGCTGATTGCATCCAGTGATGGTTCCAGCAGTGGCGAGCAGTCGTGTTACATCTGCGTGGAGAACATCGACGAGCTCTATGCGGAGCTGAAACCGCAATTGGATCTCCTCGCAGACGGCAGGGTTAGACCGCCCTTTGATCAGCCCTACGGACAGCGCGAGTTTCATGTCATCGACGAAGACGGCTTGCTGATCTACTTCGGAGAAGCTGCGTAAGTCTCAAGTGATCCGGCCCTTAACAGGTTGGCTCTGTACTGCTTCGTTTTGCCGCCATCACAATCATGAAGACGATCACTCTCTGCGATTACAATCCAGATTGGCCCAACCAGTTTGCCCTAATTCAGGCTGACCTTGAGACCGTGCTGGGTTCGCTCACGCTGCGCGTCGACCATATCGGTTCGACCAGCGTGCCGGGGATGGGAGCTAAAGACGTTATCGATGTCCAGGTTACGGTCGCAGAATTTGCGGATGAAATTGTTGATAAGCTTACGGCGACTGGATATGTGCTTAAACCTCACCTGAGCGATCACATTCCGCCGGGAGAAGATCCCTCACCTCATTTGTGGGAAAAACGAATGTGTTGTGAACGGCCGGGTGAGCGAGCGGCCAACATTCATGTTCGTAAATCGGGCAATCTTAATCAGCGTTACGCTCTGCTTTTTAAGGATTATTTGCGCGCGCATCCCAACTCGGCCGCCACCATCGACCATATCAAAAGAGAACTGGCCCGCTATCATCCAAACGATTGGGACGCATACTACGACATCAAAGACCCGGTATATGATATCGTGTGGCAAGCAGGTAAGGAGTGGGCCACATTCACGCAATGGGTCCCTTAAGGCCATTTCTCAAAAGTCTTTTCATAAATCAATCGATCACATTTGGCGTGATTGCTGCCTATTCGGGAGGATTGGGGGTCCTTCTAATTTGCTTTTAATCCCCCGGCGAAATAAGCAGCGACTACGAATACCGAAGCAAAAGTTCCCACTACCGGCCAATAGATCACAATGTGAACCCCCTCGCCCTTATCAACAGCCTTGATTCTTTTACCGCAAAGCTTGAGCGCGGGAGCGATAAGGGAAGCAAGAAAGTGCCCTACATGCTTATCTCCTGAAAGGTAAGTAAACACCCCCTCAGTATTCCCTGCTTCTACATCTCTGGATGCTTGCTCGCTCAATCTGATTTCCAGACCAAGGATTTTGATTTTAGCAGTCACATACCCGTGTGCGATTGGGATATTTACGGACGACGAGGCTTCTGTAACTTCTGCAAGTTCCGGCACCTTTGAATCAACCTCATTGAGTGCTTGAGCCCAGTCATCCAGGGAAAATCCATCAGCGGATAAAGCACCCATCGGGTCCTTGTGGAATTCATCGACGCCAACCTTATTGATGGTTCGCTCTATCTCAGAAGCGGTCTTGATCATGATTAGTTTTGTAATTCACTGCACCTAAAAGAAATGCAGTTTTTTCAGGTTCAACCCGCAGCGTCGTTGACCGGCGACGGTACCTTCATATTTTCTTAAATCACCAACCCGCCCCTTTGGCGCTGGTCTTGATCCGGCAAAGATACATATCTGCCGTGAGATAGAGGGTGCTACCATCGTTACCCCACCCACAATTGGCAGTCTTTTCTCCGGTGGAGATTCTTCCGAGCAAAGTGGCGTCGGGAGCAAAAACGTAGACGCCGCCAGGACCTGTAGCCCAGATGTTGCCTTCGCTGTCCACTTTCAAACCATCCGGCAATCCCGGCAGGCCGTCTTTGTAGTTTGCTGTCGCATCATAAAAAAGCTTTCCCTCACCAAGGGTGCCGTCTTCTTTTACGGGAAACGACTTCCATAGCGCAGCTTCGGGATCGGATTGCGCAACGTAGAGTGTTTTGAAGTCAGGTGAGAACGCCAGTCCATTGGGACGCGTCATTTCTTTGGTCAGAAGAGTCAATGTGCCGTCTTTCCCCAGACGATAGACTCCGCAGAAGTCCAGTTCACGGCGTGGATCATCCCACCGGTTTGGCAGGCCGTAAGGTGGATCGGTAAAATAAAGGTCTCCGTTCCTGTGATAACACGCGTCGTTGGGGGAATTCAGTCGCTTGCCCTCGTAGTTGTCCACCAACGTGCGTTTGCCGCCATCTTTGGTGATGACTGACATCCGGCGATCGCCGTGTTCACAGGCAACCAGTCGCCCCTCGGAATCGAGCAGAAGGCCGTTGCATCCCGGTTCGCCACCGTATTCTCCGGGGCCGGTATAGCCGGATGGCTTTAACCAGGTCATGGAACCTTTTCCTTCGTCCCAACGGACGATACGGTTGTTCGGGATGTCTGAGAAAAGAACGTATCCTCCAAATTCGTGATCCTTTTCAGGAACCCACACGGGTCCTTCGGCCCAGATAAACCCGGAGGTCAGCACCTCGATTTTCTCTTCTTTGGGAACGAGATTATCCATGCGCGGATCCAGTCGGATCACTTCGCCGATGGTGGGGAAATTGGTGGAATCCTGTGCCGAGATAAGTCCGGCGGCTGAGATGATAATTGCTGTGAGAAAGGGTCGCATAACCTGATGACTTGGAAATTGGGAGTTCGAGGCGATATTTGACCAAACCTGCTCTCACAAATCAAGAACGCATAATGGCAAAATCCAAGTCTTCACAAGACAACGACTTCGGCTGGCTTGAAGACAAGCCCCGGGAAAACAGTGACAACGAGCAGGACGAAACGACTCCCATTGTGGAGTCTCATTTTGAGCCCACCATGGATCTTGACGATCTCGAGGTGGAGGAAGAGGATGAACCGGGGCCATCGGACGATGACACGACACCACTGCCTCCAATGTTGGTGGATCCGATCGCAATCGCCGCAAATGCGGACGGAGAAGTGGTAGATGCCACTGACCTTACGAATGACGAAACTGAGGAAGAGAAATCACCAGCCGATGATTCGTCGGATCGTGACCATGCCGTCCCAATTCCACCACTGATTGCCATCGGCGGCGATGATCATGCAGACGATCCACTTCACGAGGAGGCTTCAGCCCCCGTCCCTATTCCAAATCTGGTAACCGGTCTGGTTGACCGGGCTAAAGACTCGGGAGTCATCAGCAAAAGTCGGGAAGGCATTCAAAGAGAGCCCGAAGAACCGTCACCGTTGGATTCTGATGAGAAATCGGTTCCCGCTGATCTGGACGATACGGACGACCTCGATTCAATCGAAGTGGAAGCCGTAAGTTCCAGTGAGGAAGACGACTTTGATGCTGAAGCCGATACAAACAAAGCAACAGATGTGACCGGAGAGTTTTCCTCTATTGATGACGAATCGACTGAAGACCTTGACAGCATTGAGTTGAGCGATTCCGACGGGCAAATCAATGATCCAGTTGAATCTGAGGTTGAGTCAGACGAGGAGTCAATGGAGACCGGGGAGGAGGATGGTATCTCAACGGAAAGTGATCAAGCTGAGGAATTTAGTTCCGAAGATTCGTTTGATTCCGATGATGCCCCCGGGGAATTGGAGCCAATTTTAGATGACGCTTCCGAAGATGTGGAGGTCAGTTCAGAATCGGACGATGAAGAGGAAGAGTCTCCCAATGCGGTCGCCGAAGATGTGGAGGACAGTTCGGAATCGGAGGATGAAGAGGAAGAGACTTCCAATCCGATCGTCGAAGATGTGAAGGTCAGTTCAGAATCGGACGACGAAGAGGAAGAAGCTTCCAATCAGATCGCCGAAGATGTGAAGGTCAGTTCGGAATCGGACGACGAAGAGGAAGAATCCGCCAATCCGATCGCTGAAGCCATCTCAGGGAAAAAGCGCGCTGAAGAACAGGATCCGGTTGAGCGGGACTCCAACAAAAAGGAGCCGTCTGCCAGTGATGATCGAAGCGAATCAGATTCCGATGAGGAAAATGAAACCGAAAACCCCATATCCGCGTCAGTGAGGGACGCAGCTTCAAAAAAAGCAGACCCATCTCCCCGGAGCAAAGTCAAACCCGGTGTTCTTGTAAGTGAGGTGATTGCCGGAGAATCGATCTTTTTAGTGGACCGGGCATCTGATGGCTGGATTGCAGAAGATTCTGCGGAACCAAAGCCGGGGAAAGTGACCCCGACGAAAAAGCGCACCGCCAATGCCCGGAGCAAACGCAAACGGGGATTTCTAGGCGTCGTCTCGATGATCTTCTTCGTTTTTGCGCTGTTATTCGTCGCAGTTGGAATCGCGGCCTGGTTTGCCCGCGATTATCTGGTGAATCGGGTTGAGAATTTGGCGATTCAAAAGCTTGAGGCTGAAGGGGTCTTCCTCAAATACAGCGGACGGACTTTTGAATTTCCCCGCGGGCTTGTTTTGACCGATGTTGAACTGTTTGAAACGGCAGAGAAAGAGAAGCACTTGCTAAAAGTTGGAAACTTCGGGGTGGATACTGATCTCTGGCACCTCCTTTCCATCCGCTCTGCTGATGGTTTGAAAGCAGTGGTCACCATTGAGAACGCTCAGGCGGAGCTGTTCAATAATGGCGGGAAGGTCTGTGATGTCACCGGTTTGTCGGCTGATCTTTTGGCGACTCAGAAGCTGCTGAATATGAACCGATTGAGAGGAACCCTGAACGGGCTCGACTTTGACATCGAAGGAACTGTCAACCTACCGGAGCCTGTGGCAGAAACAGCGGATGCGACGCCGGAGGAACTAACGGCTGACAACGAATCAACGGGCCCCATTCTCGACTTTTCGCCGCTCTCAGATCTGGCAAAGTCAATTGCGTTTACCCCGAATGAGGGCGAATCCAATCCACTGTTGAGGATGAATATCGAATTGGGGCCTGACGGTTCGCTCCATGCCAACGGCCGGTTCTCGGGACGCGGATTCACCTGGCAGGAAGTTCCGTTCGACTTTGCTTCAGTTGGTTTTGATTACAGCCAGAAACTGGATGCCATCGATTTGATGGACCTTCAATTGGGATACGAAGGAGGCTCAGTTTCAGGGAAAATGCAGATTTTTCCCGGACAGGACGTCGTCAATATCGACAATCTCACATCCACGGTGAACCCGGTGAGCCTGGCCTCGCATTTTACCTCCGACCTGGAAGAAGCACTGGCGGGAATCAAGTTGATCGACAACCCAACGATCGGTGTAACCGGCAAGCTGAATCTGACTGACTTCTGGTCCAGCCTGCTGGTGATTGACTATCATCAATGGGATGGCTTCACGATAGCGATCGGTGAAAACTCTCTCCCGGTCAGTGCCTTGAATGGCCAATTTATTCTGAAAGAAGGAACAGTTAGAACCGAGTCTTTCAAAGCAAGTTTCACTGGTGGTGCCACCACCGTTAAGGGGCAGTTGAACCCAAATGGTGATGATGTTCCCTTTTCAGCGATCATCGAACTTGATCGATTGCCGATTGAAAACCTGAGTGCCAACAAAGAGCTAAAAGGACTGTTGTCCGGTCAGTTCCGGGGCAGAGGCCAGGCTACCAATCTGGCAGCGTTGACCGGGACGGGGAATATTCAGATCGAAAGCGGAAAGCTCTATTCCGTCCCCGTAATCGGGCCTATCCAGAACCTCCTCGCCACGGTAAGCCCGGTGTTTGGCAACCGGGTGCGCTCCACCCTCCAGGCCTCCTACGTGATTGAAGCCGGGAACCTGAGAACAAGCGACCTCGATATCCGGAGTGAGGGCACAAGAGTCAAAGTGAAGGGCGGGATTGATTTGTCCAACCTGACTACGGACTTCGATGCCACAGCCAGTCTGGAGGGGCCACTCGGCCTCGCTGCTGAGCTTTCATCAGACATGCTCACTGTTTCAGGAAAGGGCCCCGTCACCGATCCTCAAATTGAATTGAAAAACGTTCCTAAAGGGTTGTCTGACACAGTTCAAGAAGGACTGGATGCAATCACCAACCTACTTGGGGAAGATTCGCCGACAACTCCCCCAACAGAAGTTCCGGCAGGCACGGATACACCTTCAACGGCGACTCCGGAACTACCGCCCGCGCCATCGAACAACCTTCCGGTGCCTGCTCCTTCTCCTGATCAGCCGCCCTCCACAGAGCAGTGACACGGCGATACTCAGTCGAGTTCGGGAACACCGTCGAAGAAGTCGACGACTCCTGTCTCGAGGCAGTATTCAGCCCCCACCACCAGGAGCCCCTCTTTGGAGACCAATTCTTCAAGAATCTCTGAACCGTGCCGCAAATGGTTTGCGGACGCCCGGATATTTGCCCGAACCGCTCTCTTCACCAGTAGATCCTGTTGAGATTTGAGATCATCAATGAGCAGAGGCTCCACCGCAGGCCGAATCCGATCCACAATCGAGCTCAAGTTCTTAGACTGATTGCCGGTCGGTCTTTGCAGCTCATTGATGGTTGCCGTTATGGCCCCGCATTGTGAGTGCCCCAGAACCACCACCAGTCGGGTTCCGAATTGAGAAGCCGCAAACTCCACACTGCCGACTTGCGACGGTGCGACAATATTCCCGGCAACCCGAATCACAAACAGATCCCCCAGCCCCTGATCAAAGATCATCTCAACCGGCACACGGGAATCGGAACATCCCAATATGATCGCATGGGGGGTCTGCCCCGTCGCAAGAGTCTGTCGTTGTAATTGACTTGCGATCGCTTCGCTCGAACGTAAGTCGGCAGCAAAGCGGTCATTTCCATCTTTCAGGCGTTTGTAGGCGTCAGTAGCAGAAATCATCAGTGCATGATTATTAAGAGCCAACTTGTGATCAGTCAAATCCCACCATCATCCCTGGATAGTACAAATCACCCTCAAGGAACCCCCTGATGAAAGTCGCCATAACCATCCTTTTGATTCTAGTCGTTCTCGTTGTGATCGTTTGTGTCTACTTCACCTACCTTTCGATAAACGAAAAGACGCCAAAAACCGGTCTGGTCGATGGGACGTTGCGCCCCTGCCCTTCCACTCCCAATTGTGTGAGCAGTGAAGCCACGGGTGAACATTTTATCAATCCACTGCACCCCAACGAAAACAGTGACCTCAATGAGCAGTGGCAAAAGGCGATCGAGACTCTGACTCAAATGGGCGGAACTGTTCAGCATCAGGATGCTGAATACATCTGGGCCACTTTCAAAAGCCAACTGTTTAAGTTCACCGATGATGTCGAACTCAGACGAGACGATGCCAACGGAGTGATTCAAATCCGCTCCGGTTCTCGAGCGGGGAATTCTGATTTCGGCGTCAACCGCAAGCGGGTGGAAGAGTTGAGAAGCCTTCTTGCAGAGAAACAGCTCTGAAGTGTTCTACTTCCCAAAACCTCCGGCACGCCCCCCTTACTTCAACGCGCCTTCCGGTTTTCCGTTGGTGGTCAACACATGCACCTCGTGCGCTTTGGCTTTGGGGTGGAAGAATTCCCACACCACTTTCTTGTCCGGGGTAATCTCGAACAGTTTTGGTTTACCGGGATTCTTTTGTCCGTAGCTGCAAATAACCGTGTTCCCGTTGGCGAGACGCTGTCCGCCGCAGGGATCGGCAAAGCGACCACCGACATCTTCATTGGTGACTTTCCAGACGACCTTTCCTTCCGCGTCAAATTCCACTGACTTATTGCCGTGAGTCAGGTTCACCAGAGTGTTCCCGTTGCTGAGGCGAATCGCCGTGAACGGCCAGTTCTCCGCCTCTTTACCACCCAGTTCATCCAAGTCGGTTCGAATCGTATTCACCACTTTTCCATCCGGTTGATATTCCTTGACCGCAAACGCCAACAGATGCGGCACCAGATAGTTTCCGTTGGGAAGCTTCCTCGCCATTCGGGTCTGCATATGGGCATTGTTGGTCTCCGGTTTCAGCGGCACTTCGATTGCGATCTCGCCCTCAGGGGTCACCTCTAGAAGCCGTGGCTTCACCCCTCGTTCCACGACCAGAGTGTTTCCATTGTCCAGACGCACCGCCGTGCCCAGTTCTTTGTTTTCAGAAGCAAGTTGATAGCTCCATACAACCTTTCCGTCAGGCGTGATCTCCTGAGCCTTGTTACTGATCGACGCAAGGACGTTGCCGCTTTCCAGCACAAAAGCATCGCGGGCTTTCCCTTTTGTCTGCCACTTTACTTCACCATCTTCGCCAACAATCACAGTGGGTGTTCCGGCAATGAGAAAGGAGTGTTTGATGCCGGAAGCAGACTTCTGTTGTCCGAATGAGGATTGCGACGCCTGCCCCTTGCTCTCCGTAGCGGGTGCCGCCTTTTCCTCAGCACGGCCTTTCATCAGGTAGGCAAGAAGATCACCCGCCTGCTCGTCAGAAAGCGCGTCGAGCAAGCCCTCCGGCATCAGGCTCCGGCGAATGAATCGGGTGGACGCAATATCACTCCGGGAAATTCGGCGGTCAGTGAGACCAACCTGGCGAATGATGACGGCATCCTTGTCTTCACTGACGAAGTAGGCATCAATGATTTCACCGCTCTTCATTTCAACGCGGAAAATACGATAGCCCGATTCCATTGCGGCATTGGGAGTGAGAATGTTACGCAGGACAGCTTCCAGCCCCATCTCTGCCGCGCCGCTCAAATCAGGTCCGATCTGACCACCAACTCCATCAATCACGTGGCAGGAGGTGCAGATTGCTGCAAGCATCTTACCCTTCTCGATGTTTCCGCCCTTGCGCCCGATCTCCATATATTTAGTGAACTTCGCGTCGAGCGCGGCCGCTTCTTCGTGAGTCATCAGTGGCGGAAGGTCAGTGGTCCGGGTGATACTGGCTCCTTCACCGAGCTTGCCCCAACTGCTTCCGCCGCCGGAATTGTAAAACACCAAATCCCCCGGAAATGTCGACTCATCAATACTGCGATCGAAATTCCGCCGGATCTCCTGAGCCGTGCGTTCCCGGTCCCAAATACGAAATTCGGCAAGCGCTCCCTCAGTACCACCTTTTCGGGGATTAGACCACCCCACCCTAAGATCGGTAAAGTCAGCAGAGACCTTCTTTTCCCCGACCACATCGAGCTCGCCGTCTGTGTAAATCTTGAAAACTCCCTTGGCATTGCGGGTGACTGCAACATGTGTCCAAAGCTCAGGAGCAACGGGTTGTTTGGAAACAGCGACATCCTTGAGCGTTGGACCGGCCCAGACACGAAAGGTTGAAGCGCTAAAATTGAGATCAAAGACTTTTGCCCCACCGAGGATACTGTCGACATTGCTGATACCGGGCGCGAGTCGAACCCAGGTTTCGACAGTAAACGGCCCTTTCAGGTCCAGCGTGTCTTCACGGAAAGCGGTCGGCTTACCGTCCAGAGCCAGGACCTCGCCGAACACATGGTCAAGCGATTCCATGAGCGTATCCAGCGCGGGATCTCCTGCAAGGACCGTGGCGAGACGTTCGCCCGTGGCACTGTCGAGATCAGATGCGGGAATCTTCTTCTGCTCGATTGCGGCGACAAGCGCACGGGCGCCCGGCTTTGACGATGAAAGACCGATGAGAGCAACTCGACGCTGCGACAGATTCAAATCCGGATACAAACTGACGAGCTTGGTGGCAGCGTCAGCCCCGGAAGATGCAGCCAGCGTTTCCAGGGCCGCTTCGCGGATCGCCGTGTCCTCCGTGGAAGAACCAGCCAAGGAGGCGAACAGATCAACCTCACCACTGCGCAGCTCGCGCAAAGCCTGAAGGGCATCGAGGCGGGCTTCTGTGGCGGCTCCATCCTTCTTCGCAAACGCCACAATGTCCGGTTCAAGGTCAGTCAACGAAAAGGAACCGGCAAGGTCCAGCGCAGTACCAACACCGTCGCCATCTCCATCCAGAAGAGTTCGGGCCGCATCAGTGAGAAGCGTGGCTATTTTCTTCGGGTTGATCCGGGTCTTCTGATCAAGCAGCTGACGGGCCACCTCCGCACGGGAGTCAGGATTCGCAAGAAGAGCCGCGAGAGCTTCTCCACACCCGGATGCATCGGGAAATTCAGCAAGCCGGAGAAGTTCTTCGGTGTTCGGTGCCCGATCAAGTTGCGGAAGCAGAGCCGCGACACGAGAAGCGCTATCTTTGGGAGGCAGGGCAAGAGCAGCGAGAATGCGGCCCTCGTTAGGAACATTTTCGGCGGCATTCGAATCGAGAAATGCCCCGACCTTGGCTGGATGTTGCTCCAAAAAGAATCGAACCAGAAACCGCTCGAACTCACGGTCGTAGGCAGCCCCGATGGGGATCGGTTGATTGGTGCGGGTACACTTAACTGTTTCCGGATCTGGAATCGATGCCTTTACCGAAGAGATCAGTTTCGGCAGATAATTGTCAGTCTCATCGGAGAGCTGTCGGCCCAGAGTGGTCAATGCCGCAAAACGCACTTCCGGATCCGGATCTTCCAGCAAGCCGGTTGCATGCGCAGGATAACGGGTCAGTTCACGCCGCACATTCCGGTTGTCGGAGGAGAGCAACCCCTCCCCGGCTACTGCTCCCTTCTCTCCGAGAACCCACAACGCCTGAATGAGTCGAGCATCGGACTCTTCCCCGGATTTCAACTCTGCCTCGAGCGTTTTCGCGACAGCGGGATCATTCCGGTCCGCGAGCGTTTGCCAGGCAATGTGGGCGCGGGCAGTAGGCTCTTCACCCAGCATCGCCAGGAGTTTTTCGTTTTTCAGCGCGGTAAAGTCAGGAATCGGCAGCGGTCCATCACCCGAGGTGGGTTTTAAGCGCCAGATGCGTCCCCGCGTCTTGTCGCGGTCCGGGTGTTTGCGCGGAACTTCGTTGTGGGAGATAATCTTATTGTACCAATCGATGATGTAGATACAACCATCCGGCCCCTGGGTAAGCGCGACCGGACGAAAGAATGGATCGTCACACGAAACGAGATCTGGGATCTTCTCAAGATCCCAGCGCGGCCCGTCCCGATGCATGCCGAGAGTCTGCACCTTTGAAATAATCGGGTTGGCAACCAGCATCGTAAGATCCGCCTTGTCATCAACCGCAGGCCCATTGTCCAGAAGGGAAAGGCCGCTCAAACTGGTGCCGCCCATGCGAAATTCTGCGCTGGGAGGCATGGACGGTTGATAGCTCTTCTTGAGTGCCTTCATCCCTCCAGGGTAGTAAGCGAATTCGTGAAAAGGCATGGCCGGGTAGCCAAAGTCGTTAGCTTCCTGGATGAATGACTCCCCTTCGCCAGTCAGTGCCAGTCCCCATATATTGTTGGGGCCGTAGGTTGTCACTTCGAACCCGCTTCCGTCAGGACGCATCCGGGCCATCGAACACTTCCGCCAGGCAACCGTCTTTTTCTCGCCGGGACGCTGCACCTCGCTGTTGTTAAACAATCCCTGCGCCATCCAGATCCAGCCCCCGGGGGCACGTGTGAACTGATGGGGAAAGAGGTGACTGTCTTGAATGCCCATGCCGGTAAGGACCACTTTCCGGTCATCAGCTTTGCCATCCCCGTTGGTATCGGTGAGAAGAAGCAAATCGTGGCCATGGAGCACGTAAGCAGCATCCCCGTTCCCCCACGGAAGAATACCAAGCGGCATTGCCAAACCGTCGGCGAATACCGTTGGGTTGGTCAGACCTCCTTCAGGAAGGTCAGCGAGGGATTCCCGCGGATAGACGAGAACCTTGTCGCGGGCGTGTCGTTTGTAGAGAGCCTCGGCGACGGCTTCATTTTCATTCGAGTCGACCGGGTACTCCAACGCTGTCTGTGTCCAGAGCCGCCCCCGCTGATCAAAATAAACCGAGATAAATTTACCAATGCCTTCGCTTTCCTGTGCCACCAGCTCGATTTCATAACCTTCACGAACGTGAAAAAGTTTGAGCTGCTCGCTCGCAGGTCGCGGGTCGCCCTCAACGTTGTTGTAACTTGTGTCCTTCCGTCCTTTCCCATCATAGACAAACGGTGTCCCGCCCCCGCCCCCGCCCGGCTTTGGCATACCCGCCGCAGGTGCCGCCTTGCCTTTACCTTTCGGGTTCCCTTTCCCTTTGCGGGGTGCCTTCCGGGGCGTGGCTTTTTTTAAAGCCTCTTCCACTCCCCCAAGCGATTCCCAGGTCGGTGCTCCCGGAGTCGGAGGGAGCTCGCGAATCATCACATCCTTGAACTGAACCATAACGTGCCCGCCTTTATGAATCTGCGGCGCAATGATTCCATTCAGCGGGATCTCCGGATTTTCCTCTGTGTAATCCGTCGCTTTGATTCCGTTGATCCACACCTGAATCCGCGGACCGTCAGCAAGGATGCGATATTCGTTCCAACCAAAGGTATCAACGCCCTTCAAGAGAGCGGCTTCATCAACCGGCTCCGGATATATCAACCGACGCCGGTGCTCATCGTAAATCTTGCCGAACCACCCCTTTCCACAATCGATCTGGTAACCGGCTACACCACCATTCTCCAAACGGGCGCTGCGAATCTGGATTCCGCTGTTGACCTGTCCTGTTGCCAGATCCCCCGAACATTTGATCTTCAACGTCAGTTCGAAATTGGCGTAGCTCTTCTCCGTGCAGATAAACTCGTTTCGCGGGAAACTCTTCTCATGTGACCCGGCAGTGATTGCACCTTCCTCCACCCGCCAGATTCCCTTGGTTGACTCCCAGCCATCGAGAGTTTTGCCGTCGAAAAGAGAAACCACTTCCTGAGAAACTGCCGAACTTTGCAAGAGAGCCAGCAAGAGGCTGAACAGAAGGAGGCAACGGTCATTGCAGGGAATTTTCACCATCTCAATATCATGAGATACGATCCAACAAATCCAATAGCTGAAATCCACATGTCGATTTAACAGCAATCGCAATTCACCGAATTCGCCCGGCAGCGACTTCCTCAAAAAATCGAACAATTTGGCCCTTCGGAAACCCGTTCCTCAGAAACGGTTCAAATGCCCGTTCCCAGCTCAGGTACGACCCGCTGAACGTTCAGATGCTCATTCCTCCCTCAGGTACGACCCACTGAACCTTCAGATGCCCATTCCTCCCTCAGGTACGACCCGCTGAACCTTCAGATGCCCATTCCTCCCTCAGGTACGACCCACTGAACCTTCAGATGCCCATTCCTCCCTCAGGTACGACCCGCTGAACGTTCAGATGCCCATTCCTCCCTCAGGCACGACCTTCTGAACGTTCAGAAGGTCGTTCCTACGCGACCACACTTTTCGTATTGCCATAAGTATCACAATCACACCTGTGAAAGTGCCCCATTTTGTCATAGAGATCCGATTTTCCTGCCGAATCGGCAGCAAATTGATAGGGTTGCCCCTTCGCCAAACGCAATTTCAAGGCGTCACGATCCAACAGGGTTGGTTCATCGATCAGACCCTGTTTGATCGTTGGAGGTGATATTCACCGCCGAATCTTCGGCTTGCGTGGAGGAGGCAGGGTAGATTCCGGCTGGTCGGCCGCGAGAACAGCCCGATGGGTCTTATCTTCCAGCTCTTCCTCAGTGATCTGAGCGCTTCCCTTCTCAGCTGGTGGCACCACTGTGATCGGATTCGAAGGTTCCTCGTCCTCTTCAGGCAAGGGCTCTGATTGAGGGCGGTCAAGAATCGGACGGATCGGTCCGGTTGCCGCAGAATCTTCCGCTGCCTTTGCAGCCGATTCCACTTCAGCAATATCGATCGTAGCGACCTCTTCTGTCTTGATTTCCTCCCGGGGATCTTCGCCAGAAGCGATCGCAGCGGCGACTTCGGCCCCTTTATCGTTCAGCTCGGCTGCAAAAATCCCCATCTGGTAATCGATCAGGAAAGCGCGAGCTGCTTTGGCGATGAAATCGACTTCATCATTCAAAGAGTGGAGCACCACTAGACGGTAGTCCTGATCAGCCACGATAAGGAGGTTTCCGCCATCGAACCCGAACGAAAGTTGATCGATATCGCGGCCCTCGTTCACAAAATAAAAGAAGATGTCATCGAGAGTTTTTCCCAAATCTTCGATTCGGTTCGCTGAGAACGACGTTTCATTGAAAACCGGAGAGGTTCCCTGATAAAACATGACGCCAAAGACTGTTCCTGAGCCCCGAAGTGCCGAAAGTGGTCGATCGATGGCTTCGCGGTTGAGTGGAAGTTCGCTCATTTCTGATTGATGTAGTCGCGGAGGCCGTTGAGGATTTCACGCATGGGCACGCGGCGATTTACCAGCGCGCCGACCAATTCCGGGTTCTTGGGGTTTGAGTTCTGATCGAACTGGAACGCACAGGAATTGTCTCCGTCATAGACAATAGCGTGCGCAACGGCATTCATTTCAAGTCGCTCGCCGACAAGCAGCGCGCATTCCTGCAAAATCATAAGGTCATCCGCAAAAGCTTCGGTGTCGTCGCGCCCACTTTTCCCCCTGGCTGCCCCCCGACTGGCTCGAAAATAGCGGGGACGCCCCTTTTCCAATGCTTCACGCAGTACCGGATTGGGTTGGGAAGGGGTGCCGGGTGCCGTTGCTGAATCGGAATCAGCAGATGTGTTTTCTTCGTTTTCGCTCATGCGTTACGTGGCGGGAAAGGTGCCAGATTTTTACCCCATTGTCGAACCATTATGAAATTTCCGGAATAACACGGGTTGAAGGGGCGTTCCCCGCTGTTACGGGTCCAATGGTTGCGTTTTGATATTCTAAACGTTATTTCTCACCCCACCATGCCAACCCTTCTCGACACGCTGCAGAAAGGGACGGCCTACCTCGAAAAACACGGCGTCGAGGAGGCTCGTCTCAATATGCAACATCTGATCGCTCACACTTTGAAATGTGACCGGATGCAACTCTATGTCGACTTTGACCGCCCGATGGATGAAGCCGCACTGGTGACTTTGCGGGATTTGACCAAACGCCGGGGTGAAGGCGAACCGTTGCAGCATTTACTCGGCAATGTCGAATTCTGCGATCTGGTTTTCAAAACCGATGACCGCGCTTTAATCCCCCGTCCGGAGACTGAAGAATTGGCGGACAAATTGCTCAAGGTGACAACCTGGCCTGATTCCCCCCGAATTCTCGATATGGGATGCGGTTCCGGCGTCCTCGGTTTGACGCTGGCAGGAAAAATCAAGGATGCCAGGGGCTTGTTGGCCGATATTTCTCCAGACGCCCTGAACCTCGCACGGGAAAATGCTGAAGCACTCTCGATTGAGGCCGAGTTTGTGGAATCAGACCTGTTTTCAAACATTCCACCGGAAAGCGGACCATTCGATCTGATTGTCGCAAACCTCCCATATATTCCTGACTCAGAAATAACCGACCTAAGCCGTGAAGTGCAGCGGGATCCGGAAACGGCCCTCGCCGGAGGGGAAATCGGCACCGAAATTATGGACCGACTGATTGCTGAAGCCCCGAACTATCTGGCCGAAGAAGGACGCATTGCGCTGGAATTCGGGATCAATCAAGCTGAAGCGCTCTCCAAATCAGCCGAGGCAGCGGGATTTGAGAAGGTCAAAGTGATCCGGGATTTCGGCGGAATTGAACGGTTTCTTTTCGCTGTAAAAATCAACGAAGCAAAGTAGGCTCTGCGCTTCCTTCAGCCCAGTACCAATTCCAATGGAGAAACTCATCGTTCACGGCGGCAATCCGCTGTCCGGCACAGTCAATATCAGCGGGTCTAAAAATGCCTCGCTCCCGATCCTCGCGGCCACCTTGCTCACTCAGGAGGAGTGTATTATTCGCCGGGTGCCGGATGTGAGCGACACCAACTACATGCTGCAAATTCTGCAGAACCTTGGTGCCGAGGTGGAACGGGCCAGCGGAACAGTGATCGTAAAGTGCGGGAAACTGCGGTCGCATGAAGCCCCCTATGAACTGGTTAGGAAGATGCGGGCTTCGGTCTGTGTGATGGGCCCCCTTTTGGCCCGCCACAATCGTTGTGACGTTTCACTGCCGGGAGGCTGCGTCATTGGAGATCGCCCGATCGATCTTCACCTCAGAGGATTCGAAGGGCTCGGAGCCGATGCCGTGGTCGAAGGAGGAAACATTCATCTCGAAGCCCGCTATGGCTTGCAGGGTGGAGAAGTCAACATGTCCGGGAAACATGGCACCACGGTGCTGGGAACTGACAATGTGATTATGGCCGCGGTGCTAGCTAAAGGGACAACAGTTATCAGCGGAGCAGCCTGCGAGCCGGAGGTCGTTGATTTGTGTGACTTCCTCAATTCGATGGGAGCGAAGATCTCCGGGGCCGGCACGACGACGATTACGATCGAAGGCGTCACCGCTCTCGGCGGCACCGAACATACCGTCATCGCCGACCGTATCGAAGCGGGAACGTTTATGGTCGCCGGAGCGCTTGCTTCTGAGACCAACCTGAAGGTCAACCGGGTGGTCCCTCAACATCTGGCATCCGTGACAGAAGTGCTTCGAAGCAGCGGCTATCAGGTCGATGAAGATGAAGATTCAGTCACAGTTTACCGAAGTAACTCGGGAACCGGTGCCAATATCACGACAGAGCCTTATCCCGGCTTTCCGACTGATATGCAGGCCCAGATGTGTGCCCTTTTCGCGACTACTGAAGGTCTGTCGATCGTAAAAGACACCATTTTCCCCCAGCGTTTCATGCATTGTTCCGAAATGAAACGGATGGGCGCTGATGTCGAGGTTGATGACGGCACGGCCATCATCAAAGGCGTCAAGCAGCTCAGCGCAGCTCCTGTGATGGCGTCCGATTTGCGGGCGTCAGCGGCATTGGTTCTCGCAGGCTTGAATGCCAAGGGCAGCACCGACATTCATCGGGTCTATCACATTGATCGTGGCTATGAGGGGATCGATGAGAAGTTCAGGAGCATCGGGGCACGGATTGATCGAGTCCGGGAGTAAGTGATGTCAGCGACGCGACGCATCCGAAGGTGGACTTTTGCCTTTGGACTTGTCGCAGCCTTGTGCGTTTCCGCCACCGTTCGGGCGAATCCGAAAGGTGGTGTAACGACGACGGAAATGAACCGTGGATACAGAGACACCGTCCATTTCGACTTCACACCATCGATCGGAGGAAGAGAATACGGATTTCGCATCACTGAGTACGACTCATTTTTCGTAGGCCTTCCCGGTTACGATCCCGCTAAATTGGGAGGCGCCAACGGGGTTCAATTCGAATATTTCTGGCACTACAAGGCGTTCGAACCTGATGGGGTGTCTGGAGGTTTCAAGTTGATGAAACTACTTCCACTGCTTCTTATTTTGATTGCTGCGATCACTGGCTGGATTGTCCTGAGTTGGAAACGAAAGCGAAGCCGGGCACCGCGATAGGATCAGATCATCTATTCTTCATTGCCTCACTGGCTGATTTCCGCTACTGCCTTGGGCTCGCAATTTTATGAGCCCCTTTCTGATTCTCTTCATTGGTATGGTCGTGGTTGTCGGCGGTATCGTCGGCCTCCGCCTTCATGCGTTTATCGCGCTGATTCTTGCTGCCCTGGTTGTGTCGTGGCTGGCGAGCCCGGAGGCTGTCTACCTTTCACAACTCAAGCCGTCCGAGCGGATCGAGATCGGGGAGAATCCGAACCTGGCGACGCTCGACCCGGAGCTGGTCGCGAAACATCTCGCCGCCAAAGCGAAATCTGAATCGGGTTTCATCTCCAGAGTGACGTCTGCGTTCGGTGGCGGGTGCGGAAAAATCGCCATCATTATCGCCATGGCGGCGATCATCGGTAAATGCCTGCTGGATTCCGGGGCAGCTGAGCGGGTTGTTATCGCATTGCGTGCTCTCTTTGGTGAAAAGCGAACCCCGATCGCCTTTTCAGCGTCCGCTTTCACCCTCGGAATTCCTGTGTTCTTCGATACGGTTTTCTATCTGCTGATGCCGCTGGGCAAAGCAATGCGAATGCAAACTGGAAAGAACTACCTGCTTTATATCTTGACGATAGTCGCCGGAGCGACCATGGCGCACTCGCTGGTCCCGCCTACGCCGGGGCCACTCACCGTGGTCGGGTTTTTCGAAGGCGAAGTCAAAATCGGTGAAATGATCATCGGTGGTCTGATCGTTGGAATCGTGACTGTCACCGTAGGATATCTCTTTGCCATTTGGGCCAACAAACGCTGGGAGATTCCGCTTCGCCCCTCGGCTGAGCTTTCTGAAGAAGAATTGCAGGCCATGGCCGAACGCAAGCCGGAGGAATTGCCTTCCCTCACCTTCTCTCTGATTCCGATTTTACTCCCTATTCTCCTCATCGGGGCACTCACTGCGGTTCAGGGATTCGGCGAGGCCCCTCAATGGCTCGAGGTCATTGGCGATAAAAACATGGCACTGATCATCTCGGCCCTCGCAGCGCTCGCCATGTTGGCAGTGGCAAAGCGAAAATCACTCAACGATCTGACGTCGTCGGTTCAGTCAGCCCTTTCAAGCGGAGGGGTGATCATTCTTATCACGGCCGCCGGGAGTGCTTTCGGCGGTGTCTTGAAAGACACCGGCATTGCCGATTCGGTGGCCGCGCTGGTTCCGGAAAAACAGTCTCTCCTGCTCATTCCGATCGCATTTCTAATCACAACAGCAGTCCGGACCGCTCAGGGATCCGCCACTGTGGCGATGATCACCGCCGGCGGAATCGTTGCCCCGATCGTGGGTTCCGTTGACCTCGCGTTTCACCCGGTTTATCTGGCACTCGCCATTGGGTGTGGATCCAAACCTATCATGTGGGCCAACGACAGCGGGTTCTGGATCATCGGCCGGATGTCAGGGATGACTCCAGTCGAGACCTTCAAGACAGTGAGCATTATGATGATCCTCATGGCCCTGAGTGGACTCGCCGTCGTGCTCCTTGGAGCAACCCTGTTCCCATTGCGTTGAGACCGTATCAAAGCGAAACCGTGACGGCCTCGCTGGCGCGCCGGGCTTTGTCCCGCGCGTCTTCGATCGTCTCGCCGCGAGCGACCGCCACTCCCATGCGACGCTTGCCTTTCACTTCCGGCTTTCCGAAGAATCGTACTTGAGTATCGGGCTCAGCCAGGGCGGCATCAACATTACCGAACGAAACCTTTTTCGATTCCCCCTCCACCAAGATCACACAACTGGCTGATGGTCCGTGCTGGGTGATATTCGGAATCGGCAGGCCAAGGATGGCCCGTGCGTGCAACGCAAACTGAGGAAGGTCCTGCGAAATCATCGTGACCATCCCAGTGTCGTGCGGGCGTGGCGAGACCTCACTGAAGATCACCTCGTCGCCTTTAACGAACAACTCGACTCCGAAAATCCCATACCCGCCGAGATTATCCGTTACCGCTTTGGCGTAGTCCTGAGCCTCGGCTTTCGCGGCATCCGACATCGCCTGCGGCTGCCAGCTCTCGCGGTAATCGCCGTCCACCTGGATGTGCCCGATCGGTTCGCAAAAAGACGTGCCTCCGGCATGGCGCACCGTTAACAGAGTGATCTCATATTCAAAATCGACGAATCCCTCGACGATAACCTTGCCCTTGCCGGCGCGCCCGCCTTCCTGCGCATATGACCACGCAGCATCAATCTCTGAAGCATCCCGAACGGTGGACTGTCCTTTACCGGATGAACTCATGATCGGCTTGACCACCAGCGGCAGGCCAACTTCCTCCACCGCATTGCGAAACTCCTCTTCTGTTTCCGCAAACCGAAATGGCGAAGTTCTCAGACCAAGTTCCTCAGCCGCAAGACGTCGAATGCCTTCCCGGTTCATCGTCAATTGAGTGGCACGCGCTGTGGGTATGATCGTGACCTCTCCCTCCGCCTCGATCTCGGCAAGAGTATCTGTGGCAATGGCCTCAACTTCGGGAACCACATAATGCGGTTTCAACTCGGCGATGACCTCTCTCAGCGCTGCTCCGTCGAGCATCGAAACCACCCTGGAGTGATCCGCCACCTGCATGGCGGGAGCATTTTCATAGGCATCTACGGCAATGACTTCCACGCCGTAACGCTGAAGTTCGATAACAACTTCCTTACCCAGCTCACCTGAACCGCACAGCATTACCCGGGTCGCGGTATCAGAGAAGGGAGTTCCAATGGATGTGGGTGACGATGCCATGTCTCATTGGTAGAGACGACGGCAGGAAAATCAATCAATCAAAACGAAGAATATCACCATCCAGATTCCGGGCCGTCCGCTCCTGACGCGCCGGATCCACAATCGGGGTCTGCTTATTCATTCTGATCCGGGCCCAGGTGAGCCGGGCATATTTCTTGATGATCGCTCCCAGAGAAGGCAGTTGCAGCCAGAGAATCCAGGCCAAAATGCAAAAGGCAACTACTGACAAGCCAATGGTGGCGACAATAAACTGGGGAATGGAAATTTCAGTCATGATGATCAGTAGACGAAACAATATCCGCTTTAGTCACTAAAAATCAATGGTTCCTTATAATTAACTTTAACTTTTATAAGATTTCTAGAATGTCGAATCTAAACGGCAAGCTGTGACGAAACTGATCCAGACTCGTTTGCGTGCTGATTTGTTTCTTGCAGTTCCAGCGTCTTCCGGTTGTTCTATCTCTGTGAAAACGAACGCCCTTTCCATTTCCACGATCGCACTTTATTTGGCCGCGACATTCACCTCAACTGCCTCAGCAGAGAACAATTGGACTGAGTTTCGAGGCGACGGGAAACAGGGGCACGCGGTGAACGCCGAAGTTCCGCTCAGGTGGGGGCCTTCTCAGAATGTTGCCTGGTCCACTCCCATTCCGGGAAAAGCGTGGTCTTCCCCCATTGTGGTTGGTGATCGGGTTTTTGTAACGACAGCCGTATCTGATTCAGACAAGCCCTCGGCCACCGTGGTTCTCAGAGCTTTAGCGGTCGACCTGCGCTCTGGAAAAATCATCTGGGACACAGAGATCTTCACAAAACCGGGAGCTGGAAAACAGCACAAGAAAAACAGCCACGCCTCCCCTACCCCGGTCTATGAAGACGGAAAGATTTACGCTCATTTCGGGCACCATGGAACGTCCTGCCTGGATGCCACTTCCGGTAAGGTCCTCTGGAAACAGGAATCGCTTTCCTACCCTCCTGTGCATGGCACCGGCGGCTCGCCAATTCTCGTCGACGATCATTTGATCTATTCTGCAGACGCCGGGAAAGATCCCGTAGTGATAGCCCTCAACAAATCAAATGGATCTCTCGCCTGGAAAACGAAGCGCGAGGTAGACACCGCCCGGCCATTTTCTTTCAGCACCCCACTCGCCATCGAGGTCAATGGCAAAACCCAGGTTGTCAGTCCCGGCTCAGGTGCTGTGGTAGCCTACGATCCCGCCGACGGAAAAGAAATCTGGCGTTGCCTGTACGGTGAAGGCTATTCAGTTGTGCCCCGCCCGCTCTACGCCAATGGTCTGGTCATTGTCTGCTCAGGATTCAATCGGGCGAACATGTTGGCGATCGACCCCACAGGTTCAGGAGATGTGACGGACAGCCACGTCAAATGGGAATACTCCAAGCAGATTCCAAAAGAAAGCTCGCCCATTGTTGTGGGTGACCTCCTGTTTGTGAATGATGACAAAGGGATTCTCACCTGCCTGAATGTGAATGACGGCGAAGTGAAGTATCAGGAGCGAATCGATGGAAAAGGCGGGTTCTCCGCTTCTCCCGTCTACGCAAGCGGTCACCTCTTCTTCCACAACGGCGAAGGTGTCACCACAGTGGTGAAGCCGTCAGAGAAATTTGAGAAAGTCGCCGAAAACAAAATCGATGAGTATGGGCTCTCTTCTTTCGGCGTTGCCGAAGATGGGTTTCTCATCCGCACCGAGTCAAACCTGTTCCGGATCGCGAAGCAATAACTCAATCCCCGCCAAACGCCTCTTCATAGTCGGCGATTGAGGCCTCGATCACTTTGAGTGCCTGCTCCCGGCCGTAAGATTCGCCAATGGAGGTCATAGCCTCCTTCCCGGGGACCAGTTTGTAGGTCAGAAAGTAGTGCCTGAGGCGTTCCACCAGGATCGGTGGCAGGTCTGTTATATCCTGCGTATCACGCCAAATCGTGTCGTTGATGAGAACCGCAATGATTTTATCATCCGCTTCGCCGTTATCCAGCATCGGCAAGCCGCCCACCACTCTGGCCCGAACAATGATCTCCCCGCGGGAGATCGGGCGCTCGGAAAGCACGCAAATGTCCAACGGATCACCGTCACCTCCACCTTCGGCACCTTCCATCAAGTTACCCACCCGCTCCCCGCAATAAGTCCGGGGGATAAACCCATAGAGCGATGGAGGTTGTGATGACGTTCGCTGCGGACGATCCACGATGGTATAACCTGTCTCTTTATCGATCTCATATTTCACGAGATCAAAAGGAGTCAACTCAATGTAGGCATTGACCTCAACCGGGGGATTGGGACCTAAATCAAGCCCATGCCAGGGATGAGGACGCCAACGATAAAATGGGGAAGGAAAACCGGATTTCACAATCCTAACCTGAGTGGATTTTTCCCAGTGTAAACCTTTTAGATCTCCAAATTACCAATCCGCCGTCGTCGATGGAGCATGCCCCTGAACCTTCGCATGCTGGCAATAGATCAATGGCAAACCGGGAAGCGGGATCCGGTTCTGCCACACGTAGGTGTCTCCTGTTTGCGGGCAGCATGGCTCGGTCGCAAACACTTTACCGGCCCCAATAAGATCTGCTTTTTGAAGATCCGAACCAGCCGACAAATGATGTTGTGCCTGATAGACTCTCACGGCCCGTTGCACAGATGCGATATTTTTGACGCACTCATGCCGCGCCGCCCCGTTCCGGTATGAGACCACCCCGGCGGTCAGGGTTCCGACCAGACCTGCAATAACAGCGACGACAAGAACAGCTTCAAAGCTTACTCTTCCCCGTCGTTTAAATTGTAATTTCTCCAAGTTTATAATCATTGTTTTCACGGTTGTTATGGAAATTACAACCTGCACCGCATTCGTCAATGGTTTACGACCGTATTTTATTACATTTCTTAACGGAATAATAACTCCCTCCACATCCTTATAAAGAGGCACTTAACAGCATAACAACATGGAGACATTCCTTGATCGCGTCGGCATTTTTCATCTCTGAACAACCTTTGAGGGTTTTCGAACAATCCACTGGCTTGAAATGCTGAAGTCGTTATTCTGTCTCACCTCGAAAAGAGCCTATGAGCACCATTTCAGAATTTATTGATCGTCATTACCAACACTTCAACGCAGCCACTTTGAAGGATGCGTCCGTCGCCTACCGCGATTTGCTGGATGAAGGAGGGAAGATGTTTGTCACTCTTGCCGGTGCCATGAGTACAGCCGAGCTTGGTAAATCGCTCGCGGAGATGATTCGGCAGGACAAAATTCATGCGATTTGCTGCACGGGAGCCAATCTGGAAGAAGACGTCTACAATCTGGTGGCCCACGACCACTACGTTCGAGTTCCGGAATACCGCCAACTGACGCCCGAGGATGAAGCCGATATCAAAGCCCGAAACCTCTGCCGTGTCACTGACACCTGCATTCCGGAAGAGGAAGCGATGCGTCACATCGAAGAACCTCTCATCGCCCTGTGGAAGGCCGCAGACGAAGCCGAGGAGCCCAGGCTTCCTTATGAATTTATCTACGATTTCCTTGAAACACCCGGGCTCGACTTTCAAATTCCCGAGGAAGATTCGTGGTTGATTGCAGCCAAGGCCAAAAACCTGCCGATCTATGTTCCCGGTTGGGAGGACAGCACCACCGGCAACCTCTTTGCCTCACTTTGTTTTACCGGGGAAATCAAGAGCACCAGCACGGTTCGAGGCGGGATCGATACCATGTGTGAATTGATCAAATGGTATCGTGAAACCTCAGCTCATTCAAAGATCGGGTTCTATCAGATCGGCGGTGGAATCGCCGGAGATTTTCCCATTTGTGTCGTGCCGACGATCTACATCGATCTCGGCGAAAAGGACATTCCTGTGTGGTCCTACTTTTGCCAGATTAGCGATTCCACCACAAGCTATGGCTCCTATTCCGGCGCAGTTCCCAATGAAAAGATCACCTGGAACAAGCTCACCAAAGACACTCCACGTTTCGTGATCGAATCCGATGCCACTATCGTTGCCCCGCTGATGTTTGCCTACATCCTTGGCTGGTGATCGGGGGCCCGCCCGGGCAGATCCCCCTCTCAATTCAAAACCGCAGCTTCCAGCGGTCGAACTTCAATCGATCATCACGACAACCTTGCCAAAGTGAGCCCCACTTTCCAGGTAGTCATAGGCTTCGGTTACTTCATCAAACGCAAACTCGCGGTCAATCACCGGCTTAATCTGATGTTCCGAGAGGAACGCATTCATTCGGTTAAACATTCCCCGGCTCCCCACATAAATGCCGCAAAGATCCACCGCGCGGGCGACCAGTGGGAATAGACTTGCCTGCGGTGCATCAAATCCGGTCAGCACCCCGATCATTGAGATCCGACCGCCTGCGGCAATCGAATTCATCGACTTCTCAAGCGTTCCCGGCCCGCCGACTTCGATCACATGATCGACCCCGCGCTTTTCACTGAGGCGATAGACTTCTTTATCCCAATCAGGAGATTCCTTGTAATTGATCGTTTCGTCCGCCCCGAATTCTGATTTGGCCCGTGCCAATTTATCATCAGAACTGGATGTGATGATCACCCTGGCTCCGGCTGCTTTGGCAATTTGCATAGCAATGATCGAAACTCCGCCGGTTCCCAAACACAAGACCGTCTCCCCTTCACTGAGTGGCTTTCCCCGTTCAAACAATCCATGCCAGGCCGTCACTGCCGCACATGGCAGACAAGCAGCTTCAGCGAAACTCATGTGCGCCGGAATTTTCACCATCGAATGAGCCGGCGCGATCACATACTCAGACAAAGCTCCGTCGGAGGATCCTCCGCGGGCCGCTTTGTGATAGCGCATGTCAAAAGGTCCATCCTCCCATTCCTCAAAGAAGGTCAGAGCCACTCGATCCCCGACTGCAAAATCAGTCACCTTCCCGCCAACAGCGACCACTTCCCCGGCCCCGTCGGACAATGGCACCACCGGCTGATCTCCTCCCGAGGCTGATTTGCCGGACTTCATCAACAAGTCCCGGTAATTCAGAGAGCAGGCCCTCATCTTCACCAAAACGAGGCTTCCCGTTGGATCATCCGGCATTTCAGCCGCCTTTTTTACAGGAGCCAACTGGCCGTCATCCTGTTCTTCAAGTCGATATCGATTCATTTTTAGAGAGATTTCAGGTGGGCCATGCTTTGCTTCAGGCTCGCCAGCGGATCAGACGACTGATCCTGCTCCACATGACAATGACTGACACCCGCTTCTCTCGCGGCAACAATAATCGGTTCCATCGCTATCGATCCGTCTCCCAGTTCCTGAAAGGCATCGTTTTCCAGCTTCCCGTAATTCGGAACTGTGACTCCTTTTTTCAAATCCTTGAGGTGGAGTTGGGAAACGCGCCCTTTCAGCTTTTTGATAAGTTCAACCGGATCATGCCCTCCCACCGCAATCCAAAACACATCGATTTCAAACATCATGTCTTCCGAGAATTCATCGATTAAGACATCGTACCCTGTCCGGCCACCTGCCATGGGTTGAAATTCAAAAGCATGATTGTGATAAGCCAGTTGAATGCCCGCGCTCTTTGCCTTTTCGGCCGCCGCATTGCACTTTTCGGCGACCTCCTTATATCCATCCAGATCTTTGCGACGGAAATCCTCCAAATAAGGAATCACAAGATGAGACAACCCGGCATCCTTTGCTTCCTGAAGGATATCGTCAAACGGCTTGATCTTGGCACCGGCTTTCCCGGCGTCCAACACCGACTGCCAGCCAAAATGGCTTGAATGGATCGCCAACCCGGCATCTTTGGCCGCGTCAATCATCGGCCCGGCATCAGGAAAACCGTAGGGTTCAACTTGCTTATACCCAAGCTTCGCCACCGCTTGAATGGTGCCTACAGTATCCTCTTTCAGTTGATTCCGAAGCGTGTAGAGCTGGAGCCCGATCGCATTGCGATAGGCATTGTCAGCCTCAAGCGCCAGGAGAGATCTGCCCGATCCAGCGGCAAGGAGAGAAAGTGAAGTGGTTCTCAGAAAATTGCGACGATTCATAGACCAATACCGTGATCTGATTCAGCAGTGCTGACAACCCGGTTTTCAAGGAGCCTGTCAGGAATTTTGTGTAAACGGCATATCAAATAAAGTTAACTAACGAGAGAACGATATGTCGAAGAGAACA
>JBLWYI010000029.1:0-86374 GCA_048267005.1 Verrucomicrobiales bacterium
CGATGCGGGGGAACCGGGGCTGTCGGGAGTGGCGGTGTCGAACCAGAAGGAGGTGGTGCAGACGGATGCCGATGGGCGCTGGACGCTGCCGCATGATGAGGACACGATCTTCTTCGTCATCAAACCGCAGGGCTATGCGACGCCGGTGAATGAGGTGCAGCTGCCGCAGTTTTATTACATTCATAAACCGGCGGGATCGCCGAAGGGCACGCGGTATGCGGGGCTGGAACCAACGGGGCCGCTTCCGGAATCGATCGATTTCCCTTTAATAAAGGTGGCGGATGAACCGGAGAAGTTTCAGGCGATCTTTTTCGGGGATCCGCAGCCGAGGAATCAGGATCAGGTGGACTATATCGCGCATGATGTGCTGACGGAGCTGGTGGGAACGGATGCGAAGTTCGGGGTGACGCTGGGGGATATCATGTTCGATAATCTGAGTCTGTTTGAGCCTTCGAACGCGAATATCGCGCTGATCGGGATCCCCTGGTACAACGTGATCGGCAATCATGATCTGAATTTCGAGGCGACGAAAGATTCAGACTCGGACGAGACGTTTCACCGGGTTTTCGGGCCGCAGTATTACAGTTTTGATTACGGCGCGGTGCATTTCATCGTGCTGGATGATGTGGACTGGGCGTTTCATGAGGATGTGAAGCGCAAGACTTACAAAGGGGGGCTGGATGCGGATCAGATTGAGTTTGTGAAGAATGATCTGGCGCTGGTGCCGGAGGAGAAGCTGGTGTGCCTCATGATGCACATCCCGCTGATGGATGTGGGAAACCGGGCGGAGCTCTACCGGCTGATCGAAAAGCGGCCGTATACGATGTCGATCTCGGGTCACACGCACTGGCATGCGCATTTCTACATCGATGAACGCGACGGCTGGAAGGGGGACGAGCCACACCATCACATTGTGAATGTGACGGTTTCGGGGTCGTGGTGGAAGGGACAGAAAAACGAGGTCGGGGTGCCGCATGCGACGATGCGGGACGGCGCGCCGAACGGATATTCGATCATTACGTTTGACGGGGCGACGCACACGCTGGATTTCAAGGCGGCGGGTCACCCGGCGGAGTATCAGATGACGGTCAACGCGCCGGATGAGATCCAATCGGCCAATTCAGCCGTCACGCCGGTGTATGTGAATTTGTTCAACGGCTCGGAGAAGTCGGTCGTGAAGCTGAAGGTGAAAGATCGCGGTGACTGGGTGGAAATGGAGAAGGTGGCGGAGAAAGACCCGTATTATGTAGCGATGCGTCAGCGTGAGATGGCGGCGGATCCGAATGCGAAGCTGAATGAGCCGGTGCCGTCAGCACATTTGTGGAAAGCCAATTTGCCTGCGGGTCTCAAGGTGGGATCGCACCTGCTGATGGTGGAAGGGACGGATGCCTACGGGCGGGTTCACACGACGCAGCGGATCATCCGTGCTGTGGAGTGATGATGGACTCCCGTCTACTCTATCAAGTCGATTTGATGGAAGGCATTTAAGTCAAATCACATCAATTTTGAGGCTTTTCTTTCTTATTAAAGAATTTCTCAAGTTGTTCTTTCCCGACTTCAAAGTCATCACGGAAACTGGCACGTTGAATTCGCCCGAGCCGAAGGCTGATTGTTCCCGGTTCGCATCCATCAATCACAATCGGAATAATTCTTCCGGATCGTTCTCTAATTGCCCACTCAATCTCATCTTTTACATGCTCGCTGGCTGCTGAGTTTTCAGAAATGACCACAAGAAACCAGTCGCACGAAGAGAGAGCTTCTTTCAGCTCCTCCTGCCAGTAGTCACCTGTAGAGATTTCGCCCTTGTAATACCATGGATCGGCACCCAAGTCCGTCAAGATTGGAAGGAGGTCTCCTTCAACGAACGGCTTGTCCTGAGAGGAGCAGCTGACAAATACTTTCCCAACTCCAAGTTTAACCAGCTTCGGCAGGGCTTCAAGATTCGCATTCAGATCCTCAAGACTTCTCAGAAGTTTGCCCAGGACAGTTACATGAACTTTTGCCCATTGTTCAGGATCACCGTGCTCAGCGTCCGGTATTGGGACGTCCATCCATTTTTTGGGTTCATCCACTCGCAGGAGATCCCGAAGTCCAAATAATTTCTCAAAGCCCCCCGCTAACACAGCTCTCGCGGCCTTGATTAGTGGCGGACTGAAATCCTCATTCTCACTTACATCTTCGATAGCCTTATCCAGACTCACCCCCTTCTCCAATTCTCCGACAACTATTTCGACAACCTCTTTGAGAACATGATTTTGACTGCTTTTAAACACTGAATGTATTACGTTACATACATTTAAAAGCGCCTGTTTTTCCTTAGCCGGGGAGCAGATGATTTCAGCAAAATCCGAATACTCGGTTGGCGGAACAAAAACATGAGCCCCTCCTGCTTCGACCGAATTAATGTTACAGTCTTTGAACTGAAATTGGAGGCTGAACTTCAGCTTATTCAGCTCACTGAGATACTCCTCATGACATTCGCTTTCAATACTCTTCCCTTCGGCTTCGGTCTCACCTGATGACTGACCCAGAATAAACGCGTAGTCTCCCTTACAGGTGAGATACGCGGTTTTGGATTTTGGATTGAAAACAAGAGGAAAGTCATGTGCCCCCTCTCCACCACTTTTCTGAATAGCCAGCAATTGAATTCCTTCTTTTGCGCATTCTTCGAGCAATTGATCGAAATTCTTTCCGATGACTTCAATCTTGTGATCTTCTTCAAGTGTATTCAACGCAACTCGCTTTAGACGCCCCTTGTTGTTTTTTGGCGAATAACTCATCGCTTTGAGGAAAAATTCAGAAACAACTCCGCGATGAAATATCATCTGAACAAGACACTCTTCGACCAGAGAGGTCGTCGGAACTGGTTGATCGATGCCTGAATCGTGAAACAGCTCAAGATTGTCGATACAACGCATTTCAGCAAGAATATGAAAGTGTCTGCCACTCTCAAAAACTTCGTTTGCAACCCTTCGCAGGGCCTTCGCGTGCATGATCGTTTCGTCGTCATGAAATATTTCAGATTGTTTTTCACGACCTTTTCTATCGGGCCCCAGGATAACGGCCCGGTTGATTTGGGATAACCGGTCAGCAAACTGGCGGTAAAAATCTTCATCAAGTCGGCCACGGGTTTTTACGACGGTTACGTTTCCAAATTTTTCTTCTTCCCACCCAAAGTCGTCGGAGTCCCCACTGTGCTGAGAGGAAACGACCAATTGAATGACCTCTTTTGAACGCAACGCCAATACTTCAGAAATCTCATCCCCTACCCATCCATTGCCAATGATCAGCACTCTTTCTTTCTGGAATTCAAACCTCTGAGCCGCGCCTCCTCTCAAAAACCGGATATCTTTTTCTTCCGGCTTTCGGTTATGAGTTACGATCAAAAGCTTGTCTTCTTTCTTGATCCGATATTCGGCGTCTTCTCCGGAGGGACAAAAATGGTACGGACTCTCGGCTCTGAATTCCACCTCCAGAGATGGGTAGTTTGTATCCCGGTCTGTTCGCCAGACCGCCAGAAGAAGAAAACCGGAAGCCCTCAGCTTAATCAACGCCTCCCAAAACCCCATACCTTCAACAGTTGTCCCCTCCTTTAGCCGAACTTCGTCAACGGGAAGAGCCCTGCCACACTGCTCTGTCGAGAAGCGCAGGAGGGACAGCAAAAGTCCACTTACACCGGGATTCAGTGCGGCATGGGAAATCATCCGCATCGCCAGGGTTTTAATACAGACCAGTTTCTTTACTCCACTTTGCTCGAAGTAAGCTTTGTTTTTTTCATAGTAGAGTTCGGCAATAATCGGGAAATCCTCATCTTTAACTCCGGATTTTCGAAGGGTATGCCGAATTGCTGTGCAGGTTAAAATGCTCCGGTAATTGTTGTCTCCGACCTTGCGGTTTCCGGCAACCACTATGGCTCCGATTGCGGCAGTTATATTGGCCTTCGACAATTTGTCATAGTCAGAACTCCGTCCTCTCAAAAAGCTGACTTTCTTTTTGTCAATTCCAGCAGCTTCCAAAGGCTTTTCTTCATCGGTCTCAGCAATCACAACGACCCTTGCTCCGGGTTTCAGAGGGGAGGATGCAGAAGTCAAATCCCGTAAAAGATTCGGCACCCGATCATTCCATCCGCATACTACGATGTGGTTTTTTAATTCTTTAGGAATCCACAGCCCTTGGGCTCTCTGTTCATCACGCCGATCGTTCTTGAACGTATGTTTCATCAACACGAAAACGGTCAGCCCCAAACCGCTCAGCGGGACCACTACCGCCAACATTTTTGCCCAAAATGTGTTTGGATATATATCCTGATTGAATCCTGTCGTCGCGAAAGTCAGCATCCAGTATGCTGCGTCCCAAAAGGACGCGCCAACAAATGGGTCCTCGATATCCATCCTCACGGCATACTCTTTTTCCGTAATTCGAATGAGATAGACAACCACAGCAAAAACAATGGCTGCCATCCAAGCCAGGCTGTTCAGCCACGATCCGCAAACTACTCCGTAAAACCAATCCCAACCTCTTTGAACCAAACTGCCGGGGGAATAAATTCTCGCAACCCACTCAGATCTCAGAATATTTCCGAGTAAGCCCCGGCTGTGTAGGAAATTCAGGAATATGGTAGCGAAAATCACAGCGAGAGGGATCAACAACAGCCACTCAGAAAAGGTCATCCGGGGAATTATGTTCTCTGCCAGGAAATAATCTCTTGCCCCGCTGTGGAGCTGATCGGTTACACGTCTTACCATCTGGTCCTTTACGAAGAAATCCAAATTGGAAGTCACTTGAGTCGCCAGTTCAAATCGCCCCTCATAAATCAGCTTGGTAATTTTTTCTGCCGATTCACGAGGCAACCCGAAACTGGCCTGATGGGAAAGCGCGACTAAATTTGCCCGAGTGAATAACGTTGGTTTCTTTTCGGCCATTCCGACATCCACCTGCCGAACCCCATACCAATCGTGCTGACTTCTAAACTCAGAAATCAAGGCGTCCGAAATTGAAAAGTGCTTTAGACCATCAATCTTCACAATCGACCCCTGTGTCACGAAAGCAGCATCCAGCAATCCCGATTTGATCAGTTGTGTTGCGAACAGAAAATCAAGCTCAAGGTCATCGCCGCGCTCCTTTGCCATGGCATGCCAGTCAGGTTGCGACTCTTCACGCGAAATTGCGTTTTCTTCGAGCGCAGTCTTCAGGAGAGCTTCAAAATCGGCATTGGCGACATGAGCTTCGCGCAAATCCCCTACTGTAAGTATGTCGTTATATTTCTTCCCGTCTTCAGCATTGCCGTGAAACTTTAGAAAGTTCAGCAAATCTTCAGAATTCAATCGGGAGCCACTTGCTTTCGCCCCTGTAAACAGATTCTTTCCCGCTAACTGGTATGCCCGATCTATTTCAGAATTTTCGCCGATGAGAATCTGGACATATTCAGGATATAGCGCCAGCAGGGTTCTTACATCAGAATTAATATCATCCTGAAAAGGCTTCAAACTCTCCGGCAATTTTCCTCTTTTGGACCGATGAATTACGTCACTTTGGAGGATCGCCAACTGCGCTCTCAATTTAGGCTTTCCTTCTTCGACCGGGATGGCACGAAATAGCCGAATGACATTTTCAAGAGAGCCTTCAGACGATTCAACCTGGTATTGTTCTTGAAAGTCGGCCAGGATATTTGAAATGGCGCTCCCGACCTTATAGTAGTCACCGCTTTCGGATCCAGTTACAATTATCTGTCCCGAAACACGGGTAGCAAAGAATAGAATCAACAAAATTGAGAGGTTCCTCATATATACGACTTTTTAAAACGGACGCTCCAGGAAGCAAGACCAAAAAGATACGTGAATTCAAAAAGGCGTGAATTCGAATGAATGTATCCGACATCACAACAATGTGAGTCGAGTTATCATTTATGGCTCCAGTTGGTCGATTGAATAAGAAGGCTTATTAATTTTCTGTCAATTGATCACTGCGTCTTTACAAACTTGAAGCAGTCGATATCGCCGATGCCTTTGCTTTCGCCGTTCTTCAGCATTACGACCTTCATTTGGCGGATGCCCTTCTCAAGCTTCACATTCTTGTGAGTGATAACCTTCAGCGTTTGCCAGCCACCTGTGTCGGGGATGGAGATCGGGCCGGTCACGTCCTTGCCGTCAATTTCGATTCGAAAAGTCCCGCCTTTGCCATTTGATGCGACGGGCATTTCGATGGAGTAAATCCCGCTTTCTTTCACCTCCACTGTGTAGATGAGCCATTCATCAGCTCGTGTCCATCCGATTCCATGGCCATTCGAGGCATCGGAGCGCTTTTCTATATCGACCTAAGTTTTCTCCCGGTAATTCTCGCCTGCATTTTTCTCGTCCGTATCAGCGTAGGCGAGTCCCGCCTCCCCCTTATCCCAATGCTCTGCTTCAATCAGCCCGGGGATTGCGGCAGGCGTTCCGGAAAACGGAGTCGTTTTGACTTCCGGACCTGCAATGATGGTCGTCGTTGCAAAGAGAAGAAAGAGACAATGGGTGTTCCGAAATTTCATAATGTGGAAAACTAACAACGAAGAATGCAACCACAGTCTGTCTGTTCCTGACAACGGCGCATTTGTGACTCACTCGCGCTTACCAGTATTTTGAAATTTTGTTAAGATCGTCTAACTTGCTTTCGATGTCCCTTCGCATTTCTTCGATCCTCTGTTCTCTCCTTTTTACCTTTGGTTTTCTGATTGGTCCCAATCAAACGGTCAAAGCTCAATCCGACCTCGAAGGACAAATCGAGCGCTACATCAAATCACTCCGAAGCCGTGGAAGTATCCGGAGCGATGAGCGCACTGCCTGGATGGTTTATGATTTCACTTCGGGCCAGAATTTGGCGACGATCAACAGCAATGCATCGCTCCAGGCGGCTAGCATGGTGAAACCCTTCCTCGCACTGGCATTTTTCCATCAGGTAAAAGCGGGGAAGTTGGTTTATGGCCCGCAAAGCCGCAAGAACATGGAGCTAATGATCCAGAAGAGTAACAACGAAGCGACGAACTGGGTGATGCGTCAAACGGGTGGACCGGCGGCGACCCAGGCACTTTTGAAGCGACACTATGGCGGCATGTGCCGGCAGCTTAAACTTGTTGAATACATTCCCAAAGACGGCCGCACCTACCGTAACAAGGGCTCAGCTTCAGACTACACTGAATTTCTAAAAGCCGTATGGCGCGGACAGCTTCCTGAATCGAAAGAGATACTTCGTATCATGGCACTCCCCGGACGCGACCGCCTCTACACCGAAGCAAAGCGCGTCCCGACAGGCACCAAAGTATTCAACAAAACCGGAAGCACTGCCATGTGTTGCGGCGATATGGGAATCCTTGTCGCCAGGGGAAAGAATGGAAAACTGTATCCTTATATTCTCGTTGGAATCATCGACAGCGGCAGAAGAAATACCTCCTACGGCCCCTGGATCTCAAGCCGTTCGGATGTGATTCGGGAAGTTTCCAACATCGTTTATCTTGGGATGAAATCCCGCCACAATCTCTGACTGGATTGTTCCAGACCCGTGCGTCGAATAAGCTGACGTCATCCGGAGGAATCTGTGCGATGCTTAGTTTCGCTCACTGTTCCAGGCAATTCGCCCAACCTTCCTCCTCCATACGAATCTATGTCTCCACTTTACAAGCAGGTCATCCGAAAGTTCACGCGGGGAATCCGCAAACGAATCACAGGAGGTCCGGCTGAGGGGTTGTTCTGGAGTTTACCTACCCGGAGCCGTTTCCTGAAAGGCACTTACGAACCGGGAATGGCGAAGTTTTTCCATGAAAACTTGAAGGACAACGACACCTTTTGGGATGTGGGCGCACACTTTGGCTATTATTCACTGATCGCTTCCCGGACGCTCACCGATGGAGAGGTTTTCTCCTGTGAACCGTCCGTCGAGAATCGCTGGTATCTGAGCAAGCACATAGGATGGAATCGATTGCAGAACGTTACCATCATGCCGCTCGCCGTCGGAGCCGAAGATGGCACCTGCTCCTTCGGAGGGGACGGGACTGGCTCCGGGCACATTGGTGGAACTGGCGACACGATCACTGTTCGATCAGCCGATTCACTGCTTGCCAAGGGCGATTGCAGGACACCCACGATCTTAAAAATCGACGTCGAAGGCGAAGAGGCCAATGTCCTGCGTGGCGCTGAATCTCTTTTGACTACAACTCACCCGATGCTAATCGTCGCGACACACGGCGGCAGTGTTCATCGGGAATGCGTGGCGATATTGAATGAATATCACTACAAGGTCTATGAGAGCAAAAAGGACAGCCTGATATTGGCGGTTTCTACAGAGAACGACCAGGGGGATTCGTGGGCTGAAGGCCTTTTCGAATAAGATTTGCGGCTCACGATCCAACCGTATCGGGTCAACGATCTGATACGGTTCACTCGACGGGCTTTCCTGCAGGCCAGTTCTTCAATCTTCTGGCGTGGAACACGTAATACGTTCGCTCGAATTCCCTGCTCAGCGTGATCTTGATTTCATCCACCATTTCAACTGATTCGAAGCCACTCATAAACCGCTTCAACAACCGGGGAACGTCGGGCCTTACGATAATGGCGTCTTTCCCGACCAGCCCGTCTTCTTCAGGGTTCGGCCACATTTCATATTGAGACGCGATCTGATCAATCGTTTCCCAGCGATAAACACGCGGTTGCTCAGGAAGATGAAAGGCCAATTCGCTGGCCACATCACGATGGCCCAGCGCAATGACAAACGCATTATCCGGAAACCCTTTTTGAGTTCGTACCCTGTCCACTTCCCGTCCAAGTTCTGCGAACCCAAGTGTCCGGCGGGTTGGGTCCAGCGCCTTGTGCCCTGCCCTGCCGGCGAGCTGAAGCACGGGCGGCAAAACATATAGCAGACCAACCATGGAAAACCCCAGAACCAGAGCCGCTTTCCTATGCCCCGGACGGATCTGAATTTTCGAGATCCAGGCTGCGGTCAGTATCAAAGCGGAAATGTAATAAACCGCTGCCCAGTTAGGTTGGACCACCTGCCGAAAAGACATGCAAAACATCACCACAATTGGCAGACCGCCAAAGACAGCGAGAAACCGAACCTTTGAATCGAGAGCCTTAAACTGCCGTAAGTGAACGAAGATCGCTGCAAAGAGCAGAACAGCCACAATGGGTGACAACACTCCCAGTTGGGTTGCGAGGAAAGTGCCGAAATTAATCGGATATCGCTTCCAGAACGGAACTGGAATCTCGTCGGCGTTACTTTCGAAATGATGACTGGTATGGGTGAAAGTGATCCATTCATTTTGGGAATTCCATACCAAAGGCGGTGTCAGAAACGCCAGCGACAGGAGAAAACATACCCACAAGCCCACCGATTTGAGGAGACCTCGCTTTTCTCTGCACGTCGCCAGGTAAATCACGGCGAGAATCGGGAAGACGAGCATCATTTGCTTGGTCAAATGGCCCAGTCCGAGGCAGAAGCAGAGCAACACCAGCCATTTCACCGACCGGGTTTCCGTCCACAGCCAGAAAACAAGCAACGCCGCAGTCCAAAACATCACGAGCGGCGCATCGATCGTTAAATACATATTCAGCACCGCAAATGCAGGCATCGCGAGGGCTAGAAGCAGGGCAAGCAAAGCCACCCGGGCTCCAAAGAGTGATAGCGCCAGTCGGTGGAGTAAGAAGGCGGAGATTGTGCCAAACAGGATCGGAAAAAGCCGAATCCCAAATACGGTGCCGCCTCCAATCCAGTCCGCAGCCGCATAGATCCACGCAATCATCGGCGGCTTCGAGTAATACCCGATGTCCGGCCGGCGTCCCCAATCCCAGTAATAAGCTTCGTCACCCGCCGGCTGAACCGGGTAGACAAACGCATAGATCAGCCTGAACAGCGCAGCACCAATCAGGAGCCACCAGGCAAATCTAACCGGGTTTTTCACCTGAGGCTTGGTTATGTCAGCAACACCCATTTTCAAAAAAAGGATGCCACATAAGCGACTTCACCGCCTTCCGCAATCGACAAACAAATCGATCAGTTGTCAGAAATGACGGGCGCCTTCTTAGCTTCTTTGGCGGGCTTAGGCTCAGCAGCTGTCGGTGGAGAAACAGGACGCGGCCCGGGAAGCGGAAGGCGCGGAACTGTTTTCGGCTTCGCTGGTGTTTTAACCTGCAACCGATCCAACATCTTATCGACTGTGTCCTGCCGCTTGTAAGGAACATCATCCCAGGATGCAAACTGCTTAACACCGTCTTTCGTCACCGTCGCGGCAGGGAGTTTGGTAACCGGTGGTAGTTCAGACTTGTTCGATGACTTCTTATCCTCATCATCAATCTCTGTCGCAACCACAGTCTCAGACTCATCTCCCCCCTTCAGTTTTTTGAACAAACCTCCGAGTCCTCCGGACTTCGGTTTCGTATCCATCACTCTCTCCTCACCACCAGCAGACTCAGCTCTCTCCGGAGCATCAGCACTCTCATCAGCCTTCTTATTTACGACTTGAGGTTTGTCGGGGCCTTTAATCTTTCTAAAAATACTGTTCTCCCCTCGCTTCGCTTCTTCTGGAAAGCGTTTCTCAAGTTTCTCAGTGAAGTCATCCCCCTCCGCTCGCTTCTTGTCATCTGCGACCGATGTATTGCACGCGACAAGGCCAAAACCAATCGCTGCACAAACTCCTAAAACCTGCTTTTTATCCGCCATCTCTTTTCCTTTGTGTTGGGGTTTCCCGAAACCTAGCCAGTAAACAGGCGCTTTTTCAATTGGTTTTTCTTCGGACTTGCGGATGGTGAATGATGATCCTTCGACGTACCCTCACGTATTGCCTCTTGATTTCCGGATCACTCAGTCTCGCTGCAGATTGGCCAAAGTGGCTCGGGCCAAACGGAAATAACATTGCCAACGAGACACTCCCGGAGGCTCCAGTTCTCGATAATCTCATTTGGAAACTCGACATCGGCGTCGGCTATTCCTCATTTGCGGTTGCAGGAGATCGAGTTCTCACCAGTGGTCACAATGGGGGAACAGAGACCGTCTATTGTCTGAATGTCGCCACCGGCAAAGTGAACTGGACACATAATTACCCGGCCAAAAAACTCGCGCGACTCCACAAAGGAGGTCCTTCCAGCTCCCCCGTCATTGATGGGGACCAGGTTTACGCCATCAGCAAGGATGGCCTGATGCACTGTCTGTCGTTAGCCGACGGATCCGTGGTCTGGCAATTGGATCTAAAAAAAGCCGGCGGTATCGATGAACCGGCCGAGTGGGGATACGCAGGGTCATCCCTTATTGTCGGTGACAATGTCATAGCGGAAAGCGGCAGGACATTTGCACTCAACAAAGCAACGGGCGAAATCGTCTGGCAGAGTCAGGACTTTCGACCATCCTATGGTTCCCCGACTCTCTTTGAGGCTGACGGAAAATCTCTGCTCGCCGTATTGAAAACCGACGGCCTTGCCATCCTCGATGCATCATCCGGAAAAACCCTCGGCTTTGAAAAATGGGAGACGAGTTTTGCCACCAACGCCACAACTCCGATCGTGGTGGGAAATCAAATTTTTATATCAACGGGATACAAAAGAGGATGCGCTCTGTTTGCCTGGGAAAACGGGACGCTCAACAAGGTTTATGAGAATAAACACATGAGCAACCACATGAATAATTCAGTTTTGGTAAACGGTGTGATCTGCGGATTTGATGGTAACGCCCATATGGGAAAACCCACCGAGTTTGTAGGGATCGACTGGGCGTCGGGTCGGGAGGTCTTTCGTGTTTCGAAATCCGAAGGGCTCGGATGCGGCTCTGTCATTGCCGACGCCGGGGGGAAACTCATCATTTTGACCGAACGCGGTGAATTGGCGACCGCAAACGTAACAGATTCGTCATTCACGCTTGAAGACCGGGCCCAAATTATCGGCGGCCGGTGCTGGACGCCTCCTGTGTTGTCCGAAGGGCGGATTTTTGTCCGAAATGCTGAGGGACAAATGGTCGCAGTGGAATTGAAGGGGCAGCAGTGAAAGAAAAGTTTTTGGCAGGCGTAGATAAAAACATCGGCTGATGTCGCTGACTGGGCGGCAGACGCCTCTTCCAGCCTTCCCGAAGTTTTTCTTCTCACCCTGTTAATGAGTTCAAATTCCCCCTCCACTTTACCCCAACCCTCAAACGAACATGAAAAACTGGTTGCCGTAGAGCAACCTGACAAAACCGGCGATTCCCTTCCGCCCCCGAGCCAGCGTCGGCGCTTCATCGGTGGGCTGGCCGCGTCAACCGTTGCAATCATAGGGGGATGCTCGCGGGAGCCGTGGGCAGGACAAACATTCGGCCAATGGCTGGAACAAATCGGCGACTCAGGGCGGGAGCTGCTTTCCAATGCCAAAATCGAATATGACTTGTGGAGGGCCGAAAACTCTGATCCCCGATCCAAACAAACGCTCCAATCCGGAGAGTATTCGAAACCAGACTCTAAGCCGATCCGAAAACCGGTCATCCTGACCGATGAAAAAGACTACGCCGGATACCTCTCGAAACTGAACCTGAACCACATCAAGCCCCACGAGGTTCTACGCCCCCATCGCAATGTCCGTGGCGGAGTGGCCAACGAGCTGCCACCGAAGTATCTCTGGAACCGCATGGCCCCTACCCTGCGCGTTGCCGACGCCATTCGCGCCCGGCTTGTCTCGCGACTCAATTACATCAATTCCGCATACCGGTCACCTGCCTACAACGCCAAGTGCCCGGGAGCGGCTTCCCGCTCCTATCACATGCAAAATTGTGCATTGGATCTGATGTTCGATGCCGGATCGGAAGCCGCCTTTGCCATGGCTAAGAAGCTTCGCAGCGAGGGAATGTTCAAAGGCGGAATCGGGCTTTACGATTCGTTTATCCATATTGATACCCGGGGATATTGGTCCACGTGGGGAGAAGCCTGAAATACGTGAAAAAGGCTCACTTTCCATCTTGCCAAAGCGATGGACATTTACTATTTCACTAACACTACATGAATTTTATATCCAAAATTACTACCGCTGTTTTCGCAATCGCATCTATCGCCACCGTAGCTGTTGCCGATGAAAACCATGAGACCATCGAAAAGGTAATGAAAGATGGCCTCAAAGGCAAAGAGAGCCCCATGGCTAAACTCCTTGAAGGCAATCTCGATGCTGAAGGCACGAAATCGCTCGCCGAACTTGTTCAAACCATGAAAGACACCAAGGCCCCCGTCGGCGAACAGGAAGCCTATGAAAAAAAGGTAAATGAGCTGATCGCGGCACTCGACGAAGTTGCAGCAGGTAAGACCGGTGCTGAGCCCATCGCCCGTCTCAAAGAAGCTCAAAACTGCAAAGGCTGCCACAACGACCACAAGCCAAAAGACTGACTTACGTCCAGTCCGTCCCGACATTGATTGAGCGACCAATTGGTGGAATGGAATTTCACCTCCGGTGACCGCCCTGTGAACGTTCCGATGGTCATTTACCATTCGTAAACAGGCAAAAGAACGTTCCCGCGGTCATTTACCATTCGTAAACGGCCAAAAGAACGTTCCCGCGGTCGTTTACCGTTCGTAAACGGCCAAAAGAACGTTCCCGCGGTCGTTAACCATTCGTAAACGGACAAAAGAACGTTCCCGCAGTCGTTTACCGTTCGTAAACGAACAAAAGAACGTTCCCGCAGTCGTTTCCCATTCGTAAACGGGCAAAAGAACGTTCCCGCAGTCATTTACCGTTGGTAAACGGGCAAAAGAACTCCAATCAAGCCGCTACTGATTCGGCCGGAGTTCCTTCGCTAATTCTTTTCGGTCCGCCAGATTTCGGGCTTTAACCTTGTGATCACGCTTCGCCCGACGCTCAACATTCATCTGCCGGCGTTTACGCCGAGCCTTCAATTTCTCGATTTCATCTTCCAAACGCAGAAATCCCTCATAGCGGTTGGGATCCAGATCTTCGTTTTCTACAGCTTCACGAATAGCGCACCCTTTGTCAGTTCCATGCTTGCAGTCATGGAACTTACACTGCATCGCCAGCTCTGCGATATCAACGAACTGGTCACGTAGAGTCTTCTCATCCGTCCACATCTGGACTTCGCGAATTCCCGGATTGTCGACCAGTATCCCGCCCTCCGGTAAAATAATCACTTCACGGGCGGTTGTTGTATGACGACCCTTTCCGGAGACTTCGTTGACCTCCCCGATAATCTGCCACTCTTCGCCTCCCAGCAGTTGATTCACCAAACTCGATTTACCAACTCCGCTTGATCCAACCAAAGTAGCCGCCACGCCTCTCTTCAAATATCTCCGGACAACTTCAACCCCCTCCTGATTGATCGCTGAAGTGATGTAGACCTCCGCCTCGGGGTTCAACTCGCGAATGGCCGCCGCAGCCGCCTCATTTTGTTCTCCCGGAAACAAGTCGGACTTATTCACCAACACGACAGGCTTCGCACCACTTCGGGCGATAATCGCAAAATATCGTTCCATACGACGCGGATTAAAATCGGAGCCTGAATCGGTCACGACTACGACCACATTCACATTGGCAGCGATAACCTGCTCCTCGGTACTCTTGCCCGGCGCTTTTCTGGAGAAACAAGTTTGCCGGGAAAGGCGGGCTCGAATCACAGGCTCTTCCTGTTCTCCCCCCACATCAACGGCCACCCAGTCTCCCACAGCCGGCAGTTCTGCATCAGATTCTGCCGCGTGATAAACGTTGCCGCTCATTACAACCTCCAGCTCGTCTCCGCCATCCAACAAAGCGCCGTAGGTGATCTTGTTATCCCGGATCAGACGGGCGGGTTTCCAGCGTTTTTTGTAAAATGGCTGAAATTCTTTTTCGAAGGCTGCATTCCAGCCAAGATCATCGAGCGTTAAAGGCATACAAATCTTCCGAATGGTAACCGATACCGTTCAGTTACGCAGGTCACTTTTTCCCGCCCCTTCACTCCGTTTTTCCATCATTGGATTCGTAGATCTTAAAGAGTCCCGAGTGATCCAAATCACCGTTGCCGTCAGCAATGAACTTCTCCCAAAGGATCCGGGAATTCTCTAACGTGGAGGACTTCAGTCCGACCGCTTCGGCCAGCTCGCACATCAATCGCACATCTTTCAACTGCAACTCCGATCGCCCTCCTGGAGCAAAGTCTCGCCGGGCCATACGATCACCATGCAGATCCAGAATCCTGCTTTCAGCAAATCCCCCAAGTAAAGCTTCACGCACCAATGCTGAATCCACCCCGGCAAGTTCCGCCATCCGCAGGGCTTGAGCCACGGCGTCAATGGATTGGGCAACGATTAACTGATTCGCCAGTTTGGTCACCTGCCCTGCTCCCGAAGCTCCCATGTGGGTAACTTTCCCGCCAACGACCTCAAGAACCGGCCTGGCACGGGCAAAATTTTCATCCGAACCACCTGCCATGATCGTCAGGTTGGCCGCTTCCGCCCCAACCTGACCGCCCGAAACCGGAGCATCCACCCAGTTCACCCGCCCGGCCCAGTCTTTGGTCGCAGGAACCCCCGTAGTGCCGAAATCAATTATCAACGCATCCGGGGAAAGGTTCTTAACCAGACCACCTTCGCCGAACACCACACTCTCAACGACTTCTGTGTGCGTCAGGTTGATACAGATTATGCCCGGACCAATCATCGAAGCCAATTCAGGAAGTGACGCCGCTCGCGTCAAACCATCGCGCTCCGCCGCTTCGGCGGGACCGGGGCTTCGATTCCAAACGGTCACGTCGGCACCGGCAGCTTGAAGATGCCGGGCCATCGGAGCCCCCATGTTTCCAAGTCCTGCGAATCCGATCTTGTGTCCTGTCATGTTTGTATCTTAAATGCCGACACTCAAAAAATGAAAGTTATCATCACCGGCGGCGGCGGATTTCTCGGATTCCAGCTTTGCAAAAAACTTCAGGAACTCGGCAAACTGACCGGCCCTTCCGGGGAACTCGAACCAATCGATGAGATTGTATTGTTCGATGCATTTTTCTCAGACACGGTAAAAGAGGGGCTGCTCAGCCAACCAAAGGATGACGTCACGATCCAACAGGGTACGATCATCGAACCAACCCTGTTGACTCGAAATATCACGGAACGGGATGCGGTGTTTGAAGCGATCGACGGGGAATCTGTGTCGGTGTTTCACCTGGCGTCCATGGTCTCCGGCGAATGCGAACTTGAGTATGACAAGGCGTTGAGTGTCAACCTGGATGGCGGCAGACACGTATTTGACGCAGCCAGGGCACGTGGTGCCAAATCGCGAGTTGTCTTTGCGAGTTCGATCGCCTGTTTTGGAGGCGATGAGATGCCTGAAGAGTTATCTGATTCAACCAAGCAGTGGCCCCAGACAACTTACGGAATGACCAAGGCCATGAGTGAAATGTTGGTCAATGATCACTCTCGAAAGGGACATTTTGATGGAAGATCGGCACGCCTGCCGACTGTCATAATCCGTCCCGGAAAACCCAATGCCGCAGCCTCAAGTTGGGCAAGCGGGATGTTCCGTGAACCACTCAGCGGAGAGCCCTGCTATCTGCCGGTTCACCGGGAACAATGCCATCCGATGACCGGCTATCGGACTGTGATCGAATCTCTGGTCGCCTTGCATGAATTGCCGGCCGGTGTATTCGGCAATGATCGAGCTGTCGGGCTGCCGGCACATCGAGTGACGCCAAACGAGGCTGAATTTGTGGTACGCCGCGAAGCCGAGGCCAGGGGCTTCACGCCGGGACTTTTAGTTGATGACTTTAATCCTACCATTCAGGCCATCGTGGATAATTGGCCGACCGCAATTGACGGCTCACGCGGGGTGAAACTTGGAATGCCTGAACCTCCCAGTCTGAGCACGATTGTCGGGCAATACCTCGAAGATTTCGGAGGAAATTGATGGTGAACCGGAAACCCGGTGTGGAGGAGGAATATTTAACGAGTGACAGACCCGCAACTTTCGGCTCAAAGTGTGGTTGAACTTCGAGACTTTGATTATCGAACTATGAAATGCTTTCTTCTCTCTCTAGCGATCGGTACCGCCATGCTGTTTGGCACGGCAACTGAAGCCGATGCACAGGTCGTCATCTACAAGTTTGATTTTGCAAAGGACGGACCTTCGATCAACTACGGGTTCTATGACGAAGCCTGGGTTGTTGCTGATGCGACAGGCGGTTCAGCTTCATGGATTCTGACATTCCGCAACGGGGCTCAGCGTCGCTACATCTCGATCACAGACTTCGGCAGCTTCTTCTTTGCCAACAAAGGCAGCCAGGTCAAAGGCGTGATTTCAGCAGCAGCGGCAGATGGAACTCCTCAGACGACATTTCTCGCCATTGGAGAGCTCAAGGAAACCGTTCGCTCTAACAATATCACCATCAAGGTCCCAAAAACGATGAACGGTCAGGCTTTATCTGCCGACGATGAGAGCGAACTGCCTTTCGACTCCCGTGAAGGAAATGTCGGGTTTGCAGGAATCAGTACTATGAAGGGATCCCTTCAAGTATCACTGACCCGTGACGCTAACGATGATAACCAAACCGTAGCCGAGGCTTTTGCTGATGTGACAACCCTGGTTGAGCGCCGGGGTTACTCAGAGTTCGAATTAGCAACCACCACAGACGATACCGGCACGGGCACAACGACCACGACAACGCCGTGATTACCGAACCGTTCTGTATTCGGCGTCCAAGGTTTCGATTTCCTTTTCCTTTTCAGAGATCAACGCTTTTATCTGAGCAATCTTATCGTCGTAGGGCTTCCCGACATCTCTCAATTTCGCCGCTGAGGGACGAATGCTCCCGCTTGTTAATTGTGATATCCGGTAGTTCTTCGCATTGGTCTGTGTGGTGATCGCATCGTTGTACTTGTATATCTCACGGCGTAAGGCGTCTATTTTACTACGAATCTCGTCCCGTCTCTCGAGTTTAGCCCGACGTTCATTTTGAGCCTGAAGACGTTTTGCATCCTCAGCAGCCATCTGGGCCTTCCTCTCTTCCGCACGAGCCGCATACTCAGCATCTCTCGCGGCCCTTTGTTCCTCCATTCTCTTCTGATCAGCTACCCGGCGATCACTGAATTTTTGCTCTGACCTAAGCCGCTTCTGATCATCAGACATCAGGGCCAACGGGCGTTTTTCAAGGATGCTGTCAGGATCAATTGCGATCGCTTCGGTAGAAGGTGGAGCGACCACCCGGTTTTGCAATGATACAGGGAGGTTATCCAACTCTATCTGTCCAAATCCACCTGAATGGGAAACCTTAAGGGTGGTGTCGGTGATTTCTTTGATCACGACCCCCTCCAGCTTTCGCCCCTCTTCCAAAGTGACACTTCCCAACTCTTCACCCACTTTGAAATTCACTTTGCTCCGGAAGTGATCACGGTATCCGGAAACAAGTACCGCAATCTTTTCGAATTCAGCCTCACGCTCATCAATCTTTTCCTCATTTTCACGTTGAGCCACAATCAGGCTGTTTATGCCATCAATGAGGTCTTGAGCATCAGCACTTTCCTTGGCGATCCGTTCCAAATCGGCCTTTCTTGATTCAATCTTCTGGTTTGCGGCATCAAGTTTATCCTGGGCGAACTTGATCTTGCCTTTAAGACGAGACATTTCGGCTGAATCGCCGGCAAAAGAAACGCCCGAAATCCAGGGGACCAGAGCAACGCACACTATCAGTTTTTGCAGGTTCATAAGAATAGGATACTGAGGATTATTTGAGAGCAGATCGGGCAAGAATGGTGGGTTCATGAACCAGAGAAATGCGAAGGCTCTCCGGCAGAGTCTCGAAATCAACGGTTTCGGTTCCCGTTGCCGTTTGAAACGTCACCTTGTCATCGGTCACAGCAGATACGGTCGCGTTTTCAATAACCACACCGGTGGCTGTCTCAATTCGGGTAACTTTCATCCCCTTAAGCGAATCCCGGGTCGCCTCTTTCCAGATAACGAGTTCTTTCTCAAAGTAGCTGATCGCTCCCTCCAGGGTTTGCGCATAATCATCGACGGGCTGATGATCGACTTTCATACTACTCTCCCGCTTGCGGTTGTAGTCCATCTCACGAATGGCCCGCATCTTCCGATCATACTCTTTTGACAGTTCTATACTTTCAGCCAGGGCCGCTTTGAGATTGCTGTTGATTTCTTCCAGCTCGGCCTCCAACCGCGCAATTTCCTCCGGGTCATCTCCCCCAATGCATCCAACCAGTCCGCAACAAAATACGGCAACAACAATAAGTCTGAATCTCTCCATTCCTCAGTTCTTGATTAAATTCCCCTCCAGTTCAAGAACTCTTTCAAAAATCCTCATTCATTCGTCTTGAAATTCGATTTTCTGTGATCTAGAGTCCCGCCTTCCAAAACACCTTGCCGGCGTGGCGGAATTGGTAGACGCGCGCGATTCAAAATCGCGTTCCTTCGGGAGTACCGGTTCGATTCCGGTCGCCGGTATTTTATTTGATTGATTAAGCCAGCCTTCGCTTTCTTTGCAACCTATCGCTCCAGTTCTCCAAATCCCCTTTCGGGTGAATTGTGATGCGGATAATCCAGCTCAGGCTGAATGAGTCCAACTGCTGTCGCAACCCTCTCGGGGCTCGGTCTCGCTACTTTCCTCTCCGCTCTGGTTTCCGCTCTTGAAACCGCGTTGTTTTGTCTGAAGGAACATCACGTCGCCAAGTTAGCGGAGGATCGACCAAATCTCCGCAGACAGGTCGCCCGCATTGCGAGACACACCCGGAAGAGTATCAACGAAGTCCTCGTTCTCAGTTCGATCTCGAACATGAGCCTGGCGATTCTCGGCTTTTTCGTAATCCGGGAGGGCCCTGCCCTGTTTCCTGACAACTTATGGCTCAATGCTATTGCGGTTCTGGGCATCATCGTCCTGCTCGGGGATCTTCTACCCAAACTATTTGCCCTGGTTCTCCCTGAACTGGTCTTCCGCGTAACGATTCGGCCCTTTGTCTTTATTTCACCGGTTCTGGAGAAAATTGCGGCGTCACTGGCCGTTGTTGCGGAAAAGATCGCCTCCAACCTGCTTCCCATCAGTCCCACGCCGCACACCAACTTTTCCGATGTGGAAGTGGAGACCCTCGTCGAATTGAGAAGGGACGACGGCACGCTTCTCGCGAGTGAAAGCGAGATCATTCAGGATGTGATCCGGCTGGGGAACAAAACGACGAAAGATTGTCTCACTCCACGGACCGATGCTTTTATGCTGTCGGCCGATTGCACTCCTGCCGAAGCCGCTTCACAAATACGGGATTTGGACTCATGGCATTGGCAAGTGCCGGTCTACGAAGAAAACCCTGATCACATCACGGGAATCCTGAACGTGAGAGACTGGCTGCAGAATCCCGATGCCCCCTTAGAGGACTATACAGAGGCTCCTGTTTTTGTCGCCGAGACGATGAATGCGCTGAAGGCATTTCAGAAACACCTCAGTAAGCCGCGCAACCTGGCTATTGTGCTGGATGAATATGGTGGAGTTGAAGGAGTGCTCACGCACTCGGATTTGATCGAAGAGCTTCTCGTCGATGGCGCCCCCAGTCGCGAAAATGTCGAGGAAACCATCGTGCAAACGCGTTCCGGCAGCGTCACCGTTGCCGGGGATACCCGCCTGGACGAAATTAATGACGCCATTGGGACCGACCTGGAATTCGAAGGGTTGGACACCATCGGCGGGCTGGTTTTCACGGAGATGGGACACCTTCCTAAACCCGGCGCTCATATTAAGATCGACAATGTGCACGCCACGGTAAAGAAAGTGGAAGGCGCACGCATCACTGAGGTCGAACTTGTCGTTGAATCTCACAAAAGATGAGCACGACCGAATCCATCGGACTACTCGTCCTTTTCCTCCTGATTTCCTTCCTCCTTTCCGGATTGGAATCAGCGATTCTATCCGTCAGCAAAGTCCGCCTCCGCCATGCAGCTAAAAAGAAACGTCGCGGGGCAGCAATGCTCGACCGCACACTCAAAGGCTCCGAGCGTCTGCTCATTGCCATCCTTCTGCTCAATGCCATTACCAATATCGGAGCCTTCGCATTGGTGACCCGGGTCCTTGTTGACTGGCTCGGCACCCCGGCTGGTTACCTTGTCGCATTCGTTGTGTCTCTTCCGTTTTACATCATATGGGTGGAACTCACCCCTAAGTATCTGTTCAATCAATTCCCGCTGCGCAGTCTCATTCTGTTCAATCCATTTCTGAGGACCGTGCAGCTTACCATCTGTCCGCTTTTAGCTCTGCTCGCCTGGGTCCCGAACCTTCTGGTTCGATTGTTTACGAAGGCAAAGGAAATAACTCCGCGGGGGGCCACCCGGGAGGAATTCAAGGCCCTGACAAGCGTATTCAGAAGGGAAGGCACCCTGGAGCACGAAGAGGCGCGCCTGATTCGTCAAGTGATCGATTTTCAGAACGTGAAGGTGAACGATCTCATGATTCCGCTTTCCAAAACCACAGCGGTCCCTCCGGATATGCCCGTGTCTGCGGCCCTCGCACTGTCCAGCGAGACCCGGTTCGATGAATTTCCGGTCATGTCGACTACAGGTGACTTGATTGGCATCATCAGTATCACGAAGCTTTTACAACTCTCCGCTCCTTCCGGAACAGTGGAACAATACCGAAGCGCTATTACCCGAACCAGTCCGAATGATGGGGCCTTCTCGGTCATCAAACGCCTTCGCAACTCCGGCCATAAGCTTGCGGCAGTGTATGGTGAAGATGACGAACTTTTAGGCGTGATCAGCAATAGTGACATGATTCAGAGTATGTTGGGAAATCGTTGAGATTTATTCGTCACAATTCTGAAAACCTGCGACTCTGAGCACGATGCTTCCAGGAATTGCCAGACTTAAGTTTCCACTGCCCGATGATCGTCCCTTCGACGAAATTATCGACGTCCGGGCCCCCGGAGAATTTGCGGAGGATCATATGACAGGAGCCATCAATCTGCCTGTGCTATATGATGACGAGCGCGTGGTGATTGGAACGCAATACAAACAGGAATCCAGGTTTGCGGCAGTCAAAAACGGAGCGGCACTCATCGCACGCAACATTGCAGATCACCTCCAGAATCACTTTGCCGATAAACCCAAGGATTACCACCCGCTCGTCTATTGCTGGCGGGGCGGGCAACGCTCTGAGAGTCTTTCCACTCTGCTCCGGGCCATCGGCTGGCAGGTGTGCGTGGTCGACGGAGGCTACAAGAGCTATCGCCGCCATGTAATTTCTGAAATAGAAGCCCTTTCCTCAAAGCTGACGTTTCGCATCGTCAATAGCCTGACAGGATGCGGCAAAACGCGGCTCCTGCACGCAATTAAGAACCGGGGCGGCCAAATGGTGGACCTCGAAGGACTGGCCAATCACAAGGGGTCAGTTTTTGGGGGCGACCCTGACAATCCCCAACCTGCTCAAAAGCGATTCGAATCCCTCGTCTACGATGAATTGATTCGATTCGACATCACACAGCCCGTCTTTGTCGAAGCGGAAAGCCCCAAGATTGGTCGACTCAATCTGCCGATTCCTCTTTGGAAGAAAATGAGGATTGCTCCAGTGATCCGGCTTTCCGCCAAACTGGAAGACCGTACCAGTTACCTCCGGGACGACTACGAAGACTGGCTCGAAGATCCCCAACGGATACTCAATACAATCGACCGGCTGAAGTCGTATCACAGTCCTGAAACCATTGCTGAGTGGAAGCTGTTTGTGGCTGAGAAAAAATGGGATCCATTGATCGCGGGTTTGCTCGAAAAGCATTACGACCGCAACTACAACCCTGATGGCTCAGGACACTACAATGTGCCGGAGACCACCCACAATCTCGAAGACCTGACCGATGAAGCTTTCGACAGTTGTGCTGCAGGTCTCTTGCAATCAGTTTGATCAGATCGAGGCCTGAGAAGGCCGAGACCTGCTCCTCCTCCAATCATGTCTTGAATTTGCGAACGCCTTTGAGCATTCTAAGGGGCGATGAGGCGGCGGTTTCAAAAGGTGGCAGTTTTTGGGATATTCCTGATCATTCAGGTCGGGACGATTTATGCCCAGTTTCACAACACGACCGTTCCCAATCTGGAAGCCTATTTAAAGGTCGCGGAAGACAAAGGTGCTTCAGCTCTGCACCGCGCCCAGTCTCTAATGGTGCTCGGCGAAATCGAAAAGGCTGAAACTTTTCTCAGGCAAGTCATTGTTAATTCGGATTCGGAATCTTATGAGCCGGCAAAGCAGCTGGTTCACCGCTTGATTATGCTCGGGGAATTTGAGTGCGCTATCCGATTGCTTGAGGAGTTGGAATCTATTTCGCCAGCCCCGGAGATTGAGCGTTACATGCGGGGCGTCCTGCTCGAAGAGAACGGCCAAATCATTCCGGCAACTTCCATCCTGCGGCAAATCGTCAGCCAGGAGGTAGGGGATTACCTGAGCCTATCGCCCGACGAATTGAAAGCAGCAGCCTATCGCTACCGCAAAAACATGCCCGCTGGTCCAGTCCTCTATCAGGCGGTCCGAAAGTTTCGCGGAGTGACTAAACTGGAAATGGAACCTGTCTCCGCCAAAGAAGCCACCCTCTTTGGCCTGATTCATCTGATTGAAATGAATTCCGCGACCACGGACGATGCCCTGCCTAATTCGAAGAATGGTAGCATCATCACTGCCGGCCGCTACGTTTTGGGTCGGGATCATGATCGCACCTTTCTGGAGTCAGTGATCACCGCCACACGGGAAGATTATCCTGAAATCGCCTTCTCGGCAGCCGTTGATGCCAAAGCCGCAGAATCTGAACTGCTTGCTCTGGCTGATGCTTTGGATGCGGTGAATGGAGCGATCCCTTTCCGCAAGCTCGTATCTGTGGCTGAATCCGCGCCCGACGGTCCTTTTCGTGACAGCATTCTGACATCCGGAATGCGATGGGTCGCCGCAACCTCTGATTGCCGGGTTCGGAACACCCGGGTGTCTGCTCTGGCCAATGCAATGCAGCGCCCCAACGACGGAGGGCGATTGAAACGCCTCATCGAGAATGAACTGAAGAACCGCGATGAAGAATTCGTTCACCGGTTTGACACATCAAAACGCGGATTCTGGCCACTCAGCTTTCATTTCCCGTCGGACTTCGGCATCCCCACGTCGCTGTTTGAGTGGCTGGCCGGCAGTGACTTTTCGTCTGGAGCCGGAGTGATTGCCGAAGTCTTAGAGAGCGGGAAGTCTGATCAATTCAAGGACTTGCGCTCCCTCTTAAAATGGAAACTGACCAAAGAGTTCGACTTCTCCAGCGGATCGGATTTTGCACGGGCCTGCCATCTGGCCAATGCCCTCAACGAAAGAAGATACGACGATCTGGCAGCTGGTTTATCTGACTTCCAAGCCACAGCTCAGGATGAGCACAAGAAATACGTAGGTCTCATCATCATCCGCTTGTTGGCTGAGAAGCCCGTATTCAGGAACAGTATCGGAGAGCAGGGCCGCGATTTGGCGAGGTGGATACAATTCATGCCACTCAGCCGCGAGGAGTCGGCCGAAGTCGTCAGCAATTTACGAAAGATAGAATGGGATGATGTCGTGCTGACGGTCGTGGAGTCAGATGTCGTGGTTTCGATCGGCGACATCGATTCCATTCAATTGAACCGGGCTATCGGATTCATGGGGCTGAGAAGGCAGATCGCTGCTCATGAAGAGCACATTCCCCTCCAACCCGATGGGACGCTGAGAGTCACTGAATCGAAATGGAATGGCGGGGCGATCACAATCAATTGGATTAACAACGCACCACCATTGCTGGCTAAAAGTGCAGCCCTCAACACCCTGAACCGGTTTGCTCACGAGCGGTTCAAGGAAGGCTACACCAACAAACCTGTTCCGGATTGGTTGCAGAAGTTTCTTCTCACCCACTTCACGGAGGATGAGATCTTTGATCAAATCAATCTCCGGAATGGGATCGGGAAACGCGCCCGTAAAGGGGTGATCCTCGACCTGCTGAATCAACCGGAAAAAGCGGCGGATCACTTCCGGTCACTCCTGAGCGAACCGGGCGGCGAAGAAATGGGTGCCGTAAAAATTCAACTGGCATCCATCATCTCACGAACCGGTGACCTGGACGATTTCATCGAGGCACTGAACCTTGAAGACTCCGTCGCCGGTTCGTTCCCGGCCGCAATCCCCCAGATTCCTGTTTCCACTTCACCTGTCAGCAAGGAGTATTGCAATCTGCTATCGGGATCACTGCGCAGGATAAGCGAGTCCGACCACCAACCGGGCCTCAAGGCAAATATCATCGAGCGTGTGATCACCTACCTCGGACCACCTGTGAAAATTGATATGGGTGACGAGGAACTCTGCGAGACTCACTTTGACCTCTCCCGGCAATGTCTGGAGTGGGACGAATTACGTGGCCTCGGCGTGGTTTCGCTTCTTAAGAACCATCGCCACGTTCTGTTTGATAAAGAGAAATGTTCGGCAAAAGAACTATGGGCAGCGCTCCTTCAGGCGGCAGAATACGCGGCGAAGCAGGGCAGTGACGAGTCGCTGTTTCCCGCTCACGCAAAACGACACAGCGTGGAAATCGAATGGAGCTACGGACAGGAGATCGCCCGACTCGCGGCTGCCACTGATGTCATCGAAAACTGGAAAACTCAGATCGCGCCGCTTCTCAGCGACTTCGCTAAGGCCTCCCCCACTCTGGCGCCGGCTATCAAAGCCCAGTTTCAGCTGAGGTTCGGCTCTCAGGAAGAGTTCCATGAGGCCGCCTCCGCTTTGTTCGACGAAAACGGCGCCACTTACGATCTAACCCAGGAGATGTTGCGCATCACTGAATCCCGCGGGTTTGATAAGGAGATTGAAACCATTGAGAACCGCTTTGTGGCAGAATCCGCCGCCGCGGGAGTCTATGCATTCACCGGCGACCGGGTCGATAAGCTCCTCGAAGCTGGAGAAGTGGAGCGGGCAAAAAGACTCTACCGCAATGGCTTGGTCGCACTTCTCGGTTCCGTTCCAGCTGATCCGGGTCTTTTGAAACAGTTCTCAAAAAGCGCCTTTAAGACCCAAACTCGCTTTGACTTCGGTCGTCGACTCCTCGGCGATGGGACCGAAAGCGGAGTCCTCCTCCCCATCGCATTCGAGGCCGTAGCCGGAGCAAATCTGGAGCATTCCCAGCTCAAAAACCTGGGGCTCCCTATGGATCGGATCCTGCGACCTAATATAGACTGGGAGGATGAATCGACCTTCCTCAACTGGCCGTTCTTTTGCGGGATTGAAGACTTCAATCCTATCTCCCTTCCCACCGCTGCCGGCAAACCCGGAACCACCGTGTTCAACAGCTTTGCCAATGATCTCCGCAAAATAAACGGGTTCTTCCCGCCCGGCCTGAGAGACAAATTGAATTCAACCTTTGGAGGTAAACTGCTGCTGGCAATTACAGCGAACCCTGAGCTCACGGCAGCAGAGTTCCTCAAACCTTATCGGTCCGAGCTGCAGCAGCTATCTCCGGATAAGCAGGAAGCCATCAAGCTGGTTTTCGATCCAACAGGGTCTGATCAATGACCCAACCCTGTTCGATCGTGGAGGGCCTTCACTTTGCGATGAACTGAACCGCATCGATGACTACATAACCGTCGACGCCTTTATTGCTCACCGTGACCTTGGCTGAGTCTTTGAACTCGAACTCACCGAGGGATTCAAAGATACCATCGATTGACGGCTCCTTCTTCTCATTCACCGTCACTACTTCATCTCCACCTGAGTGGCTGATCGTCACCTGGACGTTGCTGGCCCGGTTTCCGTTAGGCGGGTAGGCGAAGCGTACTTCGTATGTGCCTCCCTTTGGTAGTTTGGTTTCGAAGATCGCACTGGCACTGCCATCCATCACCTTTTTATCATGACGGTAGTCCGCCCCGACATATTTCGACGCTGCCATACTGGAATCCCAATTCCCAACCAGCTTGGCATCATTGTTGTCCACCACAACGCCTTCGAGCTTCGCAGGATCAACCCAAACCGTGGGCTTTTTGACCGGGCTGGTGTATTCGAGGACCTGCCCATCAGCCAGCAACCTCTCACGAAGCTTTTCGTAGGAAACATCCTGAACCGCGATGTCTTCATCGATCGCCATTGATGCAGCCGTGGCGGCGCTCTGTCCCAGGATCATGAAGACCGGTTCCATCCGGATCGAGCCGAAGGCAATGTGAGAACTGCTGACACAAACCGGAACGGTGAGGTTGGTGCACTGCTCTTTCTTCGGTACCAGCGAACCATAGGCAATCTTATAAGTCGGGCACTTCACCCCGATATCGCCTTCGTTCTGGACGAATCCATCGGGCTTGATGTAACGCTGAGTGTTGTGCGAATCGATCGTGTAGCTGCCCATTCCCACGGAATCAGGCGTCTCTTTCTTCTGCAGAAGCTCGTTCTCAGTCATCACGAAATCACCGATCATGCGGCGCGCTTCCCGGATATAAAGCTGGTGCGACCAATTGCCGTTGTCTGTGAACTCATCCTTGGGCAGTCCCCAGGTCTTCATGCGCTCCTGAATTTCTTTCGGCACGCGCGAATCTGTGCAGTGAAACCACAGCCACCCCTTTTGATACAGTTCATGCTCGGCGATAATTTCTTTGCGACGCTCATAGCTGGCATCAGGGTAATCGTAGTTGTAGCCGATATTATCCGTGCTCATCGGGCCGTGATTGTTGGTATCCGTCTTGTTATTCGGAATCGGATCGAACTTCCCGAACGTGTCCCTCCAACCGGCCTCATAAATCCGGGCCAACAACTCATATTGCTTTGCATCATAGCCCTCCGGCTCGGAGAACGGGATGCGGTTATCCGGATCATTCGTCAGACACATGCGGAAGCAGTAGGCCTGCACCCGATGGTCGCCCTCATGCCTTTCGCCGGGATCTTCCGTCGAGATCCGTGGCAAAACACCGCTGTCAGGATCTCCAGGAATAACATAGGGACTGATCGGCTTGTCCACTGCACCGAAGTGGTGACGGTGATGCAGAACTCCTGTCTGAACACCGTTCCATTCCTCACCATAGACGTCACGCCCTTCGCGCCCGACGTGGTAGTCAACCCCGGCCGTGGCCATCAAGTCGCCTTCGTAGGTCGCGTCGATGAACATCTTTCCGGAAAAGGTCTTCCCGCTCAGCATGGTGATCGAAACGATCTTGCCGCCTTCTTTTTTCACACCTTTTTCCCGATCCAGCCATTCATCCCGCAAGACAGGGATGTCGAATTCCTTCACATAGCTCTCGTAGACTTTCTCAGCCACACTCGGCTCAAAAATCCACATCGTGCGGTTGGCTCCATCCATCGCAGGAGTCCCCTGCCCTTTGCCGCCATATTCTTCTTTCTTCTGAAATTTCCACGTCTCGTCCTTCTGGTATTCTTTCCAGACCCGGTGATAAAAATCACGCGAGAGACCGCCAATCACACTCTTGTTCCCGGTATCAGTCCAGCCCAGGCCACCGCTGGAGAGCCCGCCAAGGTGCTTGTCCGGCCCGACGATCACGGCCGTTTTCCCCATCTTCTTTGCCTGAACCGCCGCGATCACCCCGGCTGACGTCCCGCCGTAGACGACAACATCGTACTCATCTGCGGCCTTGGCCGACAGTCCCAGAGCTGCAAGACCTGCGGCTAAAAATCGAAAATATTTCATCCCGAAACTCTAGACGTTTGGAAATTCCCTGCAAGAGGAACCCGTTCACAAAAACGTAGTGTCCAAAATACGGGCGCGACAACTCACCTCCCCATTCCGGCCCGTCATCTTTCCCGGCGGTGCATCGATGAACTCCGCCTCCCTTGAATTCCCCCCTCTCACATCATTGTATACTTGCCAAGCTCCCTCCATTCCCCTGAACTCCTGCCTATGAAGTCCTTCAACTCAATCACCCTGGCTTTCCTGGTCGCTTCGCTCGCGGCCACGGCATTTACCCGGGACGACGCCGATCCTTTTATCGCAAACTGGGCGCTTGTGATGCCGGATGGCGCGGCCGGATGGATGACCATCCACGAAAGCGAAGGACAGCCCGCGGGGCAACTCTGGATGGTGGGCGCTCCCAAACCGCTCACGGACATTTCATTTTCCAAAGGGAAACTGCACTTCACTCACAAGCGTTCCGTCGGTGATCCGGAATACGCTGGCGGACCACACACCGGCCCGAAGATCCCCCTGAAGCATACCGCCACTGTCGATGGCGACACCATGACTCTGGTGTTCGATCAGCCTGCGGGAGACAAAACGGAATCCGTCACCTTCAAAGGAAAACGCCTTCCCCCGCTTCCGCCTGCGACGGACATGGATTCGCTGGAATTCGGCGACCCGATTGCCCTTTTCAACGGCAAAGACCTGACCGGTTGGCGGCTGACCAATCCACAGCAAAAGAACGGCTGGAAAGCAGTCGGCGGAGAATTGGTGAATGAAACGCCCAAAAAAACCTTCGATCCCTTCGCCCATTTCGGGAACCTGCGGACCGACCGCGAGTTCACAGATTTCAATTTAAAGATCGAGTTCAATGTCCCGGCCGGGGGAAACAGCGGTATTTACCTGCGTGGCCTTTACGAAGCACAGGTCGTGGACCGTGACAGCCGGATGCAGGGAATCCAGGGCGTCGGAGCCATCTTCGGACGCATCATTCCAACCGAAATGGCCGGGAAACCGGGCGGCGAATGGCAGTCCTACGACATCACCCTGGTCGATCGCCATGTCACCGTCATCCTCAACGGGAAAAAGGTCATCGACAATCAACCCATCATCGGTTGCACCAACGGGGCCCTGTTCTCAGACGAGTCAAAGCCCGGCCCCATCTATCTTCAGGGGGATCACACCTCTGTCAGATACCGCAATATCGTCCTGCGACCTGTGATCAAAAAGTAAGCCTGCCCCGTGTCACGAACGCACAGGGTTGAGTTCACGAACCAACCCTATTCCATCAAAACATCGCCCGAAGCCGGAAGCTGGTAGGCCGGAGCACGCTCGCCCGTTGCGTTCCTGATCCATTCGATTTCCGCGCGGACATTCCACCATTGCGACACCGGCGTTCCCGGTGGCACCGTTTCCTCCGCGCGGATGAGATTAAGCTCAAGACGTGTCCCCTCGCGGTCGATCTGCGCATGCGGCATTGTCTCCGGAAGCGGAGGAATATCAGGGCTGAAGATCTTCACTCCCCTCGGGAATTCCCCTTCGAAGCGGTGAAAGATCACCCCGGTCGGTGCCGCCACCAGATCGATAATGTAGTGGCTGGCATGAGTCTCATGGTCCGGCGGATACGCCCGCCATCGCAGATAAATCCCCCGGGCATCATCGATAGGGGATTTGAAAATCACGGACTCCCCTTTCATCTCTGTAGACGGCTGATCCCGGTCACGGACGTCGGTGGCGACACGCATCGTAACGTCTCCGGGAAAAACGATGTGCCTTTCCGCAACAAAACTCGCTCCATCCGGCGGCAGGGGCAGCGGCGCACCGGCGTGCTCGCTTTCCGCTTCCGCCGAAAGGCTCTCCGGCAAAATTTCCTCCACCGAACCAGCGGCGACCAACTTCAAACGCGCAGAGACCCGGTGACCGGTCTGCGGATCATTAAAACCAAAGAGCGAGATACCGTATTCCGTGTCACTGAGTTCTATCAGCCGCCAGGGCTTCGGAAAGCGGGCGTCATTCCGCGGAAGATTGTACACTTCCGGAAAGACGAACGTCAGGTTCTGATCTCCCCTCAAAATTCGGCGGGAGAAATCCAGCCGCACCGCATCATCTACGTCCTCTCCCCTTTTGAAAGCCACAGTCCCCCGGGTTTCGAGAACCAGATCGAAGTTGGCCGGTATCGCAGTCTCATTCCAAACCACCCGGATCCTCCCGTTTTCCAGATCAGGCTCGCAGGCGCGGAGGAAAAGCATCTTACCCCTCTCAGATGATGGCCGAAGCTCCACATCGATTTCAATCTTAGTGCCGTCCTCGCCTACAACGTGAAAAATACGGAGTGGCTTCCCGGGAGCGACTACGGTGCCCGGGCTGTGTTTCACGAACATCGATCTGGCCCCATTCATCTGCTCAGCGCCCAGCTTCACATCTCGCAATGGAATCGAAGTCGAACCACCGGTTCCTAATTCCGTGCTCGTGGTTTTATATGGCTCCGACTCCCCTTTTCTGAAATAGCGGGTCTGCTGCCAAATCAACCAGTCCTTCGGCAGGTTTCCCGTTGTGAACCGGAATGAAAAAACTGCGGTTGAATTCGCTCCGGTCGTGATGGCCTGCTCAGATGCTTCGAATGACACGGCATCAGGCATGACTCTCGCTTCAGCAATCGTTTCGCGCTGCGGAAAGCCGCCTTCGTCATAAACAATCCGGGATTCGCTCACTTTGGTGACCGTGAAGTAGGACATCACAAGTCCAATCCCCAGGACGAACACGAAAAGCATCACGATCCCACATCCGACCACAACCGCGCCCAGCGACTTCGCCAGGAAAACAGTCCCGGTGACGATCAGAGCCAGTGAAAACAAACCTCCCAGAATAAAGAGACCGACACTCAATCGGGTGCGGGACGAAGAACTGCTGTTATTGATTTTCGCTCTGGCTTCCTGGACTGCTTGCTCTGCGTCGGCCAATCGAACACGGGCCTCCGCCATCCTGGCAACCTGCGCGGCATCCTTTCCGGCATTTTCATCCCGACTCATCCGGTTTTCTATCTCGTTCAATTCCACCCGCAATCGAAACGCCTCCTGGTTCGCCGCATGAAATTGCGCCTGCTCCGCCCTGGCTCTCTCAGCACTCGCCATGGCGTCCCTTGAACTGATCCGCATCGCCGAAACGAAGATGATCACCGGCAGCAGCAAACCTGCGACCAGCAACAGCGCCCCCGACACCATCCGGATGCGACGCTTCCGCGCCTCCTTCGATTCATCTCTCAGCGACCTGATAAAGGTGAAAGCCGTTCCCGCGATCAGTGCCAACGCCCCAAGCCACAGCGACCACGTAAGGATGCCCTCGGTCGGATTCGGATTCCAGTCCGGATCATCCGCCACCATGATGAGAGCAATCACCCCGAGGATCACCACCGGTATCGACAGCAGCCCCAATCCCAGGCTCACCCATTTCCAGACATTACCCGGTTTTGAAACCACAGCCGGTGTCGCCGCCGGAACGGCAGCCCTTGTCGGAGCCGACGTCTCCAGTGGAGGAGGTTTCGGGCCGTCCACCACGGTCTGAACCTGAGTCCGCAGATCCGTGGCCGTCTGCCAGCGCAGCTCCGGCGAATCCGCCAGTGCCCGCAGCACAATCTCATCCAGCCGCACATCCACCGCCACTCTCGACGAAGGCGGCTGGAACACACCTGCCGCCGGACGTTCCCCCGTCAGCATTTCGTAAAAGACAACCCCAAGTGAATAGATATCCGCCCGATGATCCACATTTCCCGGGGCATCCACCTGTTCCGGAGCCATATAATTCGGGGTGCCCAGCGCGGCACCCGCCGTCAGCTCCGCGCCCGGTTCAAAATCAGTTTCGTCAGCCTCCGGTTCCTTCAGGTTTAAAATCCGGGCAATCCCGAAGTCCGCGACCTTCACTTTCCCCGCTTTATCGAGCAACAAATTCTCCGGCTTGATGTCCCGGTGAACAATCCCCTGGTCGTGCGCATATTGCAGGGCATCACAGATCGGCGGCACAATGGCGAGGGCTTCCTCCGGCGTAAATTTTCCCGCCTTCATCCCCTGCCGGAGATTCACCCCGTCGACAAATTCCATCAGCAGGTAAAAGAAATCTCCCGCCTGCCCAAAGTCGTGGACCGTCACAATATTGGGATGATTCATCGCCGCGAGAGCCTGCGCCTCCCTCGTGAACCGTTCCGAAAACCCCGCCTCAGTCTCCCGGTGCGGAGCCAGGAGTTTCAACGCCACATCACGATTCAGCGACGTCTGTTTGGCCTTGTAAACCACCCCCATCCCGCCGACTCCGATGATTTCGAGGATCTCCAGCTGGGGAAACTCAGCCTGCACCTCTTCGATTGACGGGGGCTCCGGCTGACCGTTCCCGACCGGGGCCGTGGGCTCCATCGCCGCCGCCATCAGACAGACGGGACACAACCCACCCGTCGCATCGTCAGGCATCGCTGCACCACATTGCGGGCAGGCATCTTTTTCACTTTCGTTGATAGATTCTTCGCTCATTACCCCTTTCCTGACCAATCGGCAGACAACGGTTGCATAAAAAACTCACTTATTTTTCAAAGCCGAAAAAAGCGCGGCCATCTCCGTGTCCACATCTTCAGAATCGACCAGCGTATCCGAGATTTCAGCCTTCACCGCCTGTCGAAACCTTCGACGCAGCCGGTGAATGATGCTTTTCAGCGTATTCGGCGGAACCCCCACCTTCCCGGCCAATTCAGCCTGATCCCCGTATTCCGCCTCCCCCGTCAACCACGGGCTCAAGTGCGTAAACTGGGTTTCATTGCCCGCCTCACGGCATTCCGATTCCACCCGCGCCAGGGCACGCCCCAAAAGAGCCAGCGCCCATTGTTGATCAAACCAGACATCCGGCGGCAATGTCTCCCCGGCGACTTCCACGCCGGTTTCATTAAGAGAGATCGATTCCACCGCCCCTCCCCGCTTTCCCGCCTGACTCCGCGCCCATTGATGAGACAGAAAATGTTTCAGCGCCCCCAGCAGATACGAGCGGAACCGACCCTTCTCCCGTTCCAGATGCTCAAAGCGGTTTCCCTCCAGCAGATGAGAGAAAAAATCATGCGCCACATCGCGGTCCCGCCCCGTCCGCTTCAGATAAGCGAGAACCGGTTCGTAATAATTATCACACAGCAAGCGGAGGGCTTCCCGTGACTCGACAGAATCCCCCCGCGCGGACATGACTTGCGTCCAGCACGTGGTGTTGAAATTTGAATTTGGAACAGGATCGCTCACCTCATCCGATACTGGCATTTTTCAGTCAAAAGGTTGCAGAAAAAATTCGGTTTTTAACGCCGCCCCAAATTCCCGGCCCCCGGCGAGGAAATTCATACTTCGAGCCAACGCCCCGACTCCTCTTCGATTAGCGGCTGAGACATGTTTCGAAGATTTCCGGATTTGAAGCCGGGAACGAACGGAAAAGTCGGAAACGATCGACATCTATAAAAAAACGCGCCTGCGGATGGGCCGGAACCGTTCGAAAACAACAAATGTCTTTCCAGCTACCTCCAGAGCGCAGGAATCGTGTGATATACCGAAACAGAATTTGCGCACATGCCTCGCTTCACATCCGGCTACCTTCGGGCCACGCCTGCTATGCCGGTTTGTTTACGAAGTGTCATATCACACTGACGACGTGGCGCAAAACCATACAATAAAACAAATTCAGCAGGTCACCGGGATGGCGACCTGCTGAACTATGGTTTTTAACTAAATAACAGTTATCCCGTTCCTAGCTCGCCGATGACGAGGATGGAGCCGTCGACACCGAGCTGCTGGAGCTCGAACTGCTGACGAAGCTTGAGGATGAACCCACCGATGATGAGATCGCCGATGACGAACCGATCGAAGAACTCGTCGCCATGGATGACGACAAACTCGATGACCCGCTGCCGGTCGATCCCACCGTACCGGGAGGCGTTGACGTGCGGCGACCATCCAGCAAATGCTGCTGCATGTAGCGCCCCAGCAACTCCGGTTGATCGGGGATCACTGTCATGATGTGAGCCAGATTCAGATACAGCTGCTTTGCCAAAGCACTTCGGGCATTGCGCTGTTCCTCCTCGGTCAGGGTTTTTACACCTGTGGCTTCCTCACTGGCCGTGTAGATCGACACCCATTGATCCCGAAGCTCGGTGGCACGGGTTACAATCGCCGGGTCAAGATCCGCCGCCAGTTCTGTCACGCCGGCGACCATCGTGTTGAGGTGAGTCTGGATTCTGTCATCCCGGGTTCTCGAAAAAATCGAGCGCCCCTTGGGGAATACCATTCTCATCTCTTCCGATGGCTCGTTAAACGCCGCCAGAACAGCTCCGTAGATCGGCCGGATTGCCTCAGATAGTTCGGCGCGAAAACTGTCTTTTGCCAGTTTCACACCCCGCCGGATACCCAGTTGGATGTTGTCATCCAGGCTGGAATCCTCCAGAGCTAACAGCGCCGCGACTGTCGCGGTGATTTGCTCTGTGAATGTACCTGTCCCGTTGCGGGCAATCAAGCGTTGGACGTGATCTGTCGTGTAAGCGACAAGATTTTCCAGGCTCAACTGCGCGCTGTTGAACAGGTTGATTAGATAGTATATCAATAGTCTGATCATATCGTTTGTTATTTTGTTTGTTCTTATTACTTAGTTAATGCAGACGCTCACCGGAGTGCCTGACGCATTAACTCTGTAGGCAAATTTCGAAATTAAAAAGGTCACTGGGTCGTTTATGTCGCCAAATTGCACTTTTTTTCACTTTTTTTTGCCCTTTTCGCAGATTTCTATTCGGACCCGAAAATTCCGATCCCGGGCAAATGTGTGGTAACCTCGAAAGCGATTACCTATATAAAAATGGACATCGAAGGCTTTCAGAACGCGTTTCCCGCAGGGTGGCCAACCTCGCATCGTTTCAGAATCCGTTTCCCTCCCGACGACGACCCTCGAGCCTCTTCAAAATGCGTTACCCTCCAGATGGGGTTTTTCGAAACGTTACAGAACGCTTTCCCCTCCAGATAATGGCTTTCGAAACGATTCAGAAAGCATTCCCCGACCGGTAACGGGCTCGCGCAACTGGATTTGCGAGCCTGAATAGAATCACCATAAAAAACAGGAGTTTCCGGAGAAATGACGGGTTGGAAGGACGGATCGCGTTTGACTCCCACTTTCCTGCCTGAATTCGGGAATTGATTCATTTTCCAAAACAGTGTCCAATCAGGAATGTTCAAATCACGTCACTTTTGGAAAGCGGCCCTGCCGTTCGCAGCCTTGCTCGTCATTGTCGGGTTCTCATTTGCTCAAACGAAAAAGTCATCCGGCCCGCTCAAGGTTCTGCTGATCGCCGGGGGTTGCTGCCATGACTATGCTGTGCAGACCAAACTTCTCAAAGCCGGGATCGAAGCCCGTTTGAAAGCCGAGGTCACGATTGAATACAATCCTGACACCACGGTGAACGCCAAATTCAAAGTCTATGACGATAAAGACTGGGCCAAAAACTACGATGTCATCATTCATGACGAGTGCTCAGCAAACGTTACCGAGCCTGACTACGTGAACCGTATTCTGGATGCTCACAAAAACGGCACACCGGCCGTGAATCTGCACTGCGCGATGCACAGCTACCGTTGGGGTAACTTTAAGGAGCCAGTAAAGCTGGGAGCCGACAACGCGGGCTGGTATGAGATGATCGGTCTGCAATCCACCGGCCACGGTCCCAAGACCCCGATCGACTTGAAGTTCGAATCTGTGAAGCACCCTGCCATCGCCGGTCTGGAAGACTGGACCACAGTTGACGAGGAGCTTTACAACAACGTCCAGATTTTTGAAGGCACGACAGCACTGGTGGTCGGTCATCAGATGCAAAAGCCGAAGAAGAAGAAAGGTCAGCCCGCTGATCCCAACGCAAAGCCGACCAAAGCAGAAGCAGTGGTTGTCTGGGCGAGCGAATACGGCCCGAAGAAAACCAAAATCTTCAGCACCAGCCTCGGCCACACCAATGACACCGTGGCAGATGATCGTTATCTTGATTTGATTACCCAGGGTCTTCTCTGGGCGACCGGGAACATCAACGAAGACGGCACCCCGGCCAACGACGTCGGCCGTTAACCGGTCCAGCTGACACAGGATTTTTTCGATCCAACAGGGTTCACTCAACGAACAGACCCTGTTGGATCGTTTTGTGTACGGACACGGCAGGCACCTACGCAGTGGGGAGTTGATGGATGAAGGTGTTCTGATTTCGACCGTGACAACACCTCGGACCGATCAGTGCAGCGACTCTCATTGAGGCGCACAAACAGCAGGAAAGCGGCAAGGTGATTGGTAAGAATGTGCTGGAGGGCTTTCAATAGGCCGTGGATACGGTGAGATGCCGGCGGGGAAGACGGTCTGATTTTCCAGTGAAGGCCTGCGATTATTGATGCCGTTGCGATTTTGCGAATCTATTTCCGCTCATTATTTGGCCATTCCGCAAAGGTGGGCTAGTATGAGGTTCTATTTGTAATCAGAATGCCCGGACGAGGGCGTTGTTCATTTTGTCTATTTTTTTTGGAGAATCCCTCTGGAGTTCACTGGCCGAAGCGCAATGCTCGAAGTACCGGGCTTTCGCAAACCCACTAAGAAAAAAAGACTCTATGAAGCTGTTTATCGGCAATCTCTCCTACGACTCTACTGACCTTGAAGTGCAAGAGCTCCTTGAGCCATATGCACCGATTCTTGAATTCAATCGTCCTCTCGACCGTGAAACAGGGCGCCCCCGTGGATTCGCTTTTGTAACTCTCGCTGATGCGGAAACGGGAATGAAAGCGCTCGAAGAACTGGACGGGAAAAAATTTGCAGGCCGGCAATTGCGTGTCAACGAAGCGGAAGAACGCGACCGTCGTCCGCCAATGCGCACCAACAGTCCTGCAACTACTGACATTACGGAAGCGGCTGCTCCCCGTATTGACGACCGACCTACGGATAAAAAGGGTAAGAAGGTCGTCTACAAGTCGATCTGACTTTTCCGGCTCTGCCGGAAGTTGTCTCCAAACTTCCCTACTCCGGGAAGCGGCTCCCGCATCGGATATCGAATGATTCGCTGTCCCTGAGGGTTTCCAAATCGCCCTGTCGGTATACCTTTGGCCTCATACCGATGCTCGAGACCGAAGGAGATTTACCATTGCTGCGCCAACTGCGGCGCGAAATCCTGTTTGCCCGTGAAAGGGTTTACCAAATCGCCCGCCCGACTCCTTTGGAGCGGGTGGATGATTTTGGTGAGGCACAGGTCTTCATCAAACGTGAAGACTTGTCTCCGATCAAAGCCTACAAGTGGCGCGGTGCGTATAATCGCATGGCCATTCTTTCGGATGAGGAGAAATCGCGGGGTGTCGTAACGGCATCCGCCGGGAATCACGCACAGGGTGTCGCCCTCGCCGCGGCTGCTCTCGATATTCAGTCTCTGGTTTATATGCCGCTGACGACGCCGCTGGTGAAACAACGGGCGGTGCGAAAGCATGGAGGCGGGAATGTGGAGGTGATTTTGTCGGGCGACTCGTATGACGAGGCCTGCAGCGCGGCTCTGGCCCGGGCGGAGTCTGACGGGATGGTCTACATTCATGCCTACGACGATCTACACGTCATGGCAGGCCAGGGAACGCTTGCGGATGAGGTTGTCATGTCCGGAGAAGGTCCGTTCGATGTTGCCTATCTGCAGATCGGCGGTGGCGGGATGGCCGCTGGTGTTTCGGCGTGGTTGAAGACGTATTATCCGGATATACACATCGTGGGTGTGGAAGGTGTCGGCCAGGCCTCGATGAAAAGTGCTGTCGAAACCGGGGCGCCGGAGCGACTTCCTGAACTGGATATTTTCTGTGATGGAACGGCGGTGAGACAGGCGGGAGCCCTCCCCTTTTCTATCTGCCGCGAACTGATCGATGAATTTGTCACGGTGACGAACACGGAGGTCTCTGAAGCGATCCGGCTTTGCTGGGACCGGCTGCGTTGTCTGGCTGAACCCTCCGGGGCGATGGGGCTCGCCGGGGCATGGAAGCAGCGCAATCTGCTGGCCGGTAAAAAGGTTCTTGTCGTTCTCTGCGGTGCGAACATTGACTTCAACCGGCTCGCGTCGATCGCCGCCGACGTTGGCGAGGGAGACAGTATTCGTCATTATCTCCGTATTAAGATTCATGAGAAGGCCGGCACGATGCTTCAGCTTCTCGACGATGCGTTCGACGGAGTCGGGATCCGTGCGTTTCAATATGGGAAAAACGATTCGGATACGGCGTGGCCACTCTTTGGTCTAACATTGTCAGAACAGGAAATGGAGGGGATCAGGCAGGCGCTACGGAGCAGCGGTTATGTGTTCGAAGAGTTGGAGGAGCCGGACGAGATCAGCTACCGGCTCATTCCTCTGCGCTCGGATTTGCTGACTGCGCCGCTCTTTCTGGATCTGGAATTTTACGAACGTCCCGGTGCGCTGCATTCTTACCTGACGAAAACGATCCGCGGTAGGGGCAGCTTTTGCTATTTCAACTATCACTACTCGGGCGAACGCGTTGGCCGGGCGCTGATTGGAATTGATTTTGAGTCTGAGGAAATGCGGGACGAATTTGCCGGCAGCCTGCCTTCCAAGGGTGATGGGTTCCGGTCCTGTCATCCACTGGGCGAAGCGGCAACGGCTCATTTGCTGGGTGGCTGATTCTTCACGGAATGACGCCCGGTTTTAGGATGACGGATGTGGCGGGCATGCTATGATCGGCTCTTCAATGCCCCGGTTTGCCCCACCGAAATGACTCGATCCACTCCAGCCCCGGAGGACTCCACCCCTGAAAGTCTTCTGAAAAAAGCAGCGCACCGGGGCATGCGGGTGACAGCTCTGGGGATCATCGCCAGCGCGGTCCTTGCGGTGGTGAAGGTGCTGGCCGGAATCGTCGGGCATTCCTACGCGCTGGTGGCGGACGGGATTGAGTCGGTGCTTGATATCTTAAGTTCGGTGGTGGTCTGGGGAAGTCTTCGCATTGCCTCCCAACCGGCGACGGACAATTATCCTTATGGGTTCGGAAAGGCGGAACCGCTGGCGGCGCTGGCGGTGGCCACTGCTCTGCTCGGAGCTGCGGTGGCGATTGCGATTCAAAGTATCCGGGAGATTCAGACGCCGCATCACCTTCCGGAACCTTTTACGCTGGGTGTCCTGGTGTTTGTGATTCTGGCGAAGGAAATCATGTTCCGGGTTTTATTGTCGGCGGGAAAGAAGATCGGAAGTCAGGCCATGCAGACGGATGCGTGGCATCATCGGTCTGATTCCCTGACATCGATTGCGGCTTTGATCGGGATATCGATCGCACTCTTCGCCGGGGAAGGCTATGAAAGCGCCGATGACTGGGCCGCGCTGTTCGCAGCGGGGGTGATCGCTTTCAACGGAAGCCGGCTGTTGCGCGGGGCCTTGCGGGAGATGCTCGATGTTTCCCCTCCCCCTGAGTCGGTGGCAAGAATCCTGGAGATCGCATCTGCGGTGCCTGAAGTTCTGATGCTCGACAAATGCCGGGTCAGAAGGAGTGGGCTGGTCATGTTTGTCGACCTGCATGTGGTTGTCGATGGGGACCTGACGGTTAATCACGGGCACCGGATTGCACACGATGTAAAGGATGCGCTGATTTCATCGGAGCTATCGATCCAGGATGTCACAGTTCATGTGGAGCCCGGCAAACCCGGTTCGTGAAGTTGTCCCGGTGTGTGATGGCGAGGTAATCCTCGCGTGGCGGCCTTTTCTATTGACCACTCCTGATGCAATACAGATTGGCGTTGGAGCGGATAATCAGATTCCCGTTCACCAGAGCAGGGCTTGCATTGAAGACGCTACCATCTTCGTCAGCGAGGGAGTTGGTGTGCAGGAGTTCGAACACGGGTTTCGCGGCGACGATGTAACAGACTCCGGATTGGCTCAGGTAGAAGATTTTATCTCCAACCAACAACGGCGAGGCATAGATGCGCTCGCCCCGACCGGGCAGCCTTTCCTCATAGAGAATCTCGCCATCTTCGGCCCGGACACAATAGAGGATGCCGCGGCTGTCGTTCGCAAAATACAGATTGCCTTCGTGCAGAACAGGCGAGCTGACGTTTGATCCTTTTGAGGTTCGCCACAGTATGTCGGACTGATCGGGTGTGCTGTCGCCAAGTCGCAGAGCCATGCCCTGGCCTTTGGGAGAACCGATGAGATAAGCGACGTCGTCATTTACAATGATACTGGGGCAGAGCTCGGCCGCACGGATGCCCGGCACCTGCCAGCGTTCGGTTCCGTCATCAGGATTGAGAGAAACGATCGAGCGCTGTGTGGCCAGGAGAAGCTGGCGCTGCTTACCGGAATCCACGATCACCGGGGTATTCCAGGCACGTGGCACGCCTTCGTAGGTCCAAACTTTGGCCCCCGTTTTTTTGTTAAACGCGACGACGGAGTCACTTTCTGAGGCGCCGTTTACGATAAGATGATCGCCTGCCAGAATAGGTGAAGCGCCGCTTCCCCAGTCGTGCGATCCGGAGCCGACACTGGCTTCCCAGACACGCTCCCCATCTGCGGTGTAAGCGAAGACACCGGAGTCACCCAGGAAATAGTAAATCATCTCTCCATCCGTCACCGGGCTGCTCGAAGCATATCCATGAGTGGTGATGTATCTTCCCTTGTAGGGCGTTTGCTCCCCGACTGGCTCGACCTTGTGATCCCAGGCAATCTTCCCTGATTCGAGATCGACACACATGGCATGTCGCCGCAAATCAGTAGAACTGGCTTCATCGGAAGCTGTGATGCCATAACCGGAATAGCACGTGAGAAATATCTTTCCCCCCGAAACGACAGGGCTCGACGAGCCCGATCCGGGCAGTGGTGTTTTCCAGGCGAGATTTTCCTTGCTGGACCAATTTGCCGGTGCACCGGCGGCTTCACTTTCGCTAACAGTTCCATCGCCGTTCGGTCCGCGGAATCGTGGCCATTCAGGAGCTGCCTGGCAAAAGGCACACGGCAGTAGACAAAGGCAGATCAAAAGTTCTGTTCTCATAGACGAATGAGATCGAAGTCGCCTTGGGATGTCAAACGTAATGAGATGAAATGATTCCTGTAAGACAGGGAATGGAATGGCTCCATTCGCGCCGCTTACTCCTTGATCATACTCTCATGCCACGACCGCTGTTCGGACGGGACCATGGGGTTACCTCAATCATTCCACGGTATCCATCGGGGCAGGGATTTCGCGGGGCCCCTCCATAACGACCAATGTGAACGTCACAATGGCCTAGCTGTGATTTCATCGAATCCGCCTTTCATCCGACCTTGGGAAGGTGCAGTGGAAACCAATTCAATTCGCCCCTCAAAACAGGTAGACCTCTGCCAAAGAGCGCAGGGCCACGCAACGCCGATCGTTGGGCTTCCGATGTTTCAAGAAATATCGACTCGAGGTTATTGGCGAGAGCAGATGATCGCGAAGTAAAGTAACTTCAAAAAATGGTCATTCCGCAGATTTTACGGTGACGGCTCTAAAAGAGCTCCTCCGGTTGGATTCGAACCAACGACCTAGTGGTTAACAGCCACCCGCTCTACCGCTGAGCTACAGAGGAATTTGATCTTCACCTGCTTTCCAGCAGGGAGCCGGAATTTGCATTTCATCCCCACCTAATGCAAGTGGAAAATTTAACGCGTAAGATTTTTTCTCTTTGAGCCGTTTATAGACGAAATTCTGCCGCTATGGCTACGATTGTGTCACTCTCAGATTCTTCTTTTGATGCCCCGGATTTCGCTGATCTCATGGCGGAACATCAAGGGCGGTTACTCGGCTACATCCGTTCTCTTGTGCCCGATGTCCACTCAGCGAAAGACATTCTTCAAGAAGCAAACATGACCCTTTTAAAAAAGGCATCGACTTTTGAACCGGGAACTAATTTCACAGCCTGGGCATTCCGAGTCGCTTACTTTGAGGTGCTTACATTTCGCCGAAAGCGTGGCCGGGATCGTATGACCTTTGATGATGACCTGGTTGAACAATTAGCGATTTCAGCTGAGAAAACCGACGATCATCAGACCGACCGGGTGGAGGCTCTCAAGTCATGCATCAGCAAACTGCCAGACAAACAGCGGGAAGTGATTGTGGCTCGCTACCTGGAGGCAGAGACAGTCGCCGGGATCGCGAAAAATATGGGAACAAATCCCAACGCGATATCTCAAACACTTTTCCGGGCCCGTACAAATTTGGCAAAATGTGTGATGGGCGCTTTATCCAAACAAGCCAGGTCTGATGCTGGTTCCGACTGATTATTCTTCACGAACACTGCTATTGAATGAAGAAACCAACTCAGTTTGATCGTGAAGACCGACTTTTTGACCTTGCAAATCGCGCCTGTGGTTGTTGCGGGCTAACTCCTACGGAGGAAAAGGAACTGGCAGAGATATTATCGAGCTCCTCATATGCCCGGGAGATTTGGACCGCATTTTGGCAGATGGAATCATCTCTTGAGATGAATCGTGATATTCTATCAGCCCTGGCAGATCACCCGGATAATGTCCTTACCATGCCAGGTGCAGGAACGGGGTTGGCTTCCGCAATCGAAGACGTTCGGGGAGAGGCAACTCGAAGCGCGTTCGTTTTTGACTTTTGGAAATGTGCCACAGTTGCGGCGTTAGTGGTTCTGGCTATCGGCGTTTGGAAGCTGGAAGGTCCGTCCCCCACAGCATCGAATCAATCTGCTGGCCCGGTATCGCCTACGCCAGAGTTTACTTTGGCTCCGGAGAAATCAAAACCGGGAATCATTGCCGTCGATGGAAACGCTCCAGACGAAGAATATCAGGAACAATTGGCTACAGCCTCAGCATTGGATAATGATTCAGTTTCCCGACCGAATGTGAATATCAATGCCGTCACTGAAGTAGAATCTTCGATTGTGCCGAAAGGGGAAAAGCTGTCTTTTAACAAGCACGTCCGTCCAATTTTATCAGACAATTGCTTTTCCTGTCACGGACCAGACGAAGAAGGACGCAAAGCAAAGTTACGGCTAGACACAGAAGAGGGGGCGAAAGCAAACGTGATTGTTGCGGGTGACATTTGTGCGAGCGAGTTAGTTACGCGAATTACTTCGAGTGATCCTGACGAAGTGATGCCCACACCTGATTCCCACAAGAAACTGACACAACCTCAAATAGAGCTACTGAAACGATGGGTAGCCGAAGGCGCTGAGTATGAAGGCCATTGGGCTTTCGAACCGCATGTTCACTCACTCGAAAAATTTCACGAAGTTCCCGACGCCGAACTTCGCGAAAATGAAATCGACGTGTTTGTGGAAACGAGCTTGAAGCAATAAAAATTCAAATTCTCCCAACGCTGAGAAAAAATCGTTAATCCGACGAGTCGTGTCGGATACATCCAGACGCTACGATTGAGGAAATAGAGTTGGCGTTGAGAAAATCAGTCAAAGAACCGGTTTTGAGTCAACGGTAACTTTCGGGCGCAATATCGAGAGATCATGGATCCTTTGCTAATCAGGGACATTTTCCTCGATTTCTTGAAAAAACAATACGCCTTTACATTTCCATCAAGTCCCGCTGCCATTTCAAAAGCATTCCCCTACGTTCTTCATCGCTGAAATTAGATGACGCCAGCCTCTCCAACACAACCCGGGGCGCAATCAAAGTTGGATCAATTCCCAAACGCTCTGCCACAGTATCTCGACGCCTTTTTAAGCTACCCAACAATTCCTCATCGATTTGAAGGCGAATTCCACCTGTTCTTCGGAATTTTTTGGGATATTCAGATTCAGGTATATTTCTCGCCTCTGAAATGACATTAAGAAGTCGCTTGGCTATTTGTGGGCGTAAAAACCGGGGAGGTACAATGCGCTCTCCATTTTCAAGTTTTTCAGCAAGATTAATGAGTTCCTGATTACTAATCAGTTTGAATGCGGGCCGATCAAGACGCCGGCATTCGTCATCCCTCCAGTTCCATAGTTCACGCAAATAAGCGAGCCCTGCACGACTTAGATTTCCCCACCCGTTTACTCGCCAAAGATCTTCTTCTGACTTTTCTTCGCGCTCAGCGGCCTGAATCCTAGCCGCGTCGCAAGATTCCACAAACCAATCAAAACGACCAACAGACTTGAGTTGATCGACAAACGACTGCGCCAAAGGCAAAAGGTAACGTACGTCGTTGTAGGCATAGGTTTGCATCTTTTCAGTCAATGGCCTCCTACTCCAATCTGCTTTTTGGGACTGCTTAGACAGCTTGATTCCATATGCTTGCTCCAGAAGATTCGCGAGGCCAAACGCTTGCACTCCGAGTAAGCGCGCTGCTGTCTGCGTATCCCAAACATTTGCGGGAATCCAATTATAGGTACGCCTGAACATCGACATGTCGTAGTCTGCTCCATGCATCCAAACGACATCAACCTTATCAAGAAATTCGATCAACGGCCGCATTCCGACCGCATCAATCGCGAGCGGATCAATGATCGCCAAAGATCTATCGATTCCAAATTGTATGAGGCAAAGCTTTGTCTCATATGAATGCATTGAGTCAGCCTCAGTATCAACCGTGCACCAACTAGGAACACTACCCTCCTCACTCACAATGCCTTCAAGGTAATTGGCAAGTTGGTCAGCCGTATCAATATAGTGCTCAGGCTGAGAGAACCGCTCTTCACTCCTCGTTTCCCGGGAACTCATACTTTCGAAACCTTCGATCACTGTAATCCCCTTAGGAGAAGCTCTGCATTCGAATTAGTAACTGCTACATTGCGAAGGAGAACCTCCATTGCTTCTGCTGCAGGCCGTTGCGCCATTTGCTTTCGTAATGTGGTGACCCTTTGATATTCATCGGGATGATACAACAGCTCATCCTTCCGGGTGCCAGACTTTAGCGTGTGAATTGCAGGCCAAATTCTGGACTCGGCCATCTCACGGTCCAAGGTAATCTCCATGTTTCCAGTACCTTTGAACTCTTCAAAAATAATGTCATCCATTCGACTCTCAGTTTCAATAAGACAAGTTGCCAATATTGTAAGACTCCCCCCTTCATCGACATTTCGAGCTGCCCCAAAGAACTTCCTAGAACGTTCGAGTGCTTTCGGAGAAATCCCCCCGGAACCAATCGGACCTCGTCCACCACCTTTCCCCCCTTGTAAATTTGAGTTATGCGCCCTTGCTAAGCGAGTAAGACTGTCGAGTAGAACAACTACATGCTTCCCTTCTTCGACAAGGCGCTTTGCTCGGTCTAAAACCATATCGGCGACTTGAACATGACGTTTGGCCGGCTCATCAAAGGTGGAGCTGAAAACTTCAGCCTCTACAGTTTCATGGAAATCGGTTACCTCTTCAGGACGTTCATCAAGAAGAAGCACAATAAGTTCGACCTCAGGATGATTTTTGTGAATCGAAACTGCGATATTCTTCAACAGTATTGTCTTTCCTCCACGAGGAGGGGCAACAATCAGGCCCCGTTGCCCCATTCCAAGAGGAGCAATCAGGTCAATTACTCTGGATGAGGGTGAATCAGCAAGCTCCAATATCAAACGCTTGTCGGGAAAAAGCGGGGTAAGATTGTCAAAAGCCGTCACATGCCCCTTTTCTTCAACAGGAAAACCTTCAACAGAAATCACCTCTTCAACGGAAAGGAATTTTTCACGATCCTTCGGAGGTCGAATTAAGCATTTGACTTTCTGACCGGGTTTTAGCTCGAACTTTCTTATGAAATTTGCGGCAATATAAACATCATCAGCATTCGGCGCGAAACTCAGCCTAGGCCAGCGCAAAAACCCAAAACTATCACCACCGTGTTCAAGAAACCCCTCTGCCTCGAGGCGAGTGCCATGTTTTCCATAAAACTGGAGTATTTCGAAAACCAAAGTGTGCTTCGATCGCACTCCTGCGACCCTTAATCCAATTTCCTGTGCTATTGAATGCAATTCAGCCAATGGGACCAGTTGAAAGTCTGTAAGGTTGATGAATTCAGGAACCTCTGGTGGAGACGGCTTTTCATCTTCACTCGGACCTTGACCTTCTTGTTGGCTCTCTGATCCCGAAAGAATCTGTTCTTTCGTTTCAATTTTATCGGTGTCGTTTTCCTCTGTAGTCATGAGGTTTTTAAATTCGTCAATTTGAGTGTTTGGCTCAGTAATTCAATTTCAAGTTTCAGCTCTTCATTCGAACCCTCATTCCAAACCACAAAGTCTGCAGATTTTATTTTTGTGCCAATAGGCAACTGAGATGCGAGTAGGGCGTCAATGGTCTGTTTTTCTAAATTTCTTTGTTCCGAAAGACGCCGAATTTGAGTATTTTGAGTTGCAGCAATTAGTATGTCCCAGTTTCGATCAATCTGAAACCCGACCTCGTAAAGTAGAGGAATTTCAAGAATAAAATAAAATGGATCTTCAAATTGTGCAGCAAACTGCAACAATTCATCAGAGGCGGAATCCAGAATCTTGGGATGAATCAGTCCCTCAAGCTTCAAGCGGCGCTCATCGTCATTAAAAACTAAAGTTCTTAGCGTAGAACGGTTCACGCTCCCATCCGGGTTCAAGACCTCGTTTCCGAATTCCTCTGCAACCCTCGCAATAATCTCAGGCGTTGTCAACAGCTTGTGAGCCTCTGAATCACAGTCAAAAACATGGCAGTTACCCTCCCCTAAGGCTTCAACCAAGTACCTTACAGCGGTTGACTTCCCTGTGCCGATTCCACCCGTTATTGCGACAACCATCATCCTCAAAAAGAAAAAGGCGCGGTAAACCGCGCCCTTTATTAATAGTAAATCAGCCGCTTTGGCAAATTACTTTTGGAAGCCGGAAGGAGCAAATCCGCCACCAACTGGAGCTGGAGCCGGTGCAACCGAAGAAGAAGTATCAAGCTCACCTTCAGTCTCAGAAACAAACCGGTTGTTAATGTCGAGTCCAGCAGGGTCCTGAATCTTAGCTGTAACAAAAATTGTCAAATTCCGCTTAAGATGAAGCTCTACATTGTTTCGGAAAAGACGCCCGAAAATCGGGAGATCTCCGAGAAATGGCACTTTGTCTTCAACTTCCTGAACATCTTCCCGGATAAGCCCACCCAAAGCTACCGTCTGTTGGTCCCAAATCGTAACTTGAGTCGTCACCTTCCGGGTGTTGAACACAGGCATTTCGATTCTGTTCTCAGTAATTACAACTTGCTGAGCCTGGCCCGCAGCGTTGAATCCGGCGGAAGAAATTGGGCTTCCGTAATTGATAAACCCTTCAAATTCGACAACCTCTGGCGAGAGATTGAGATCGATTGTGAAGTTATCTGCCCCTAAAACAGGATCGACTTCCAGTGTAACCCCGGTGTTTCGGGTCTCAAATGCAGTTGGTGTCGCTGGCGTGACTGGGAATGTCCCGGTGGACCCTCCCAATGGACCTGTGATACCTGTGGTTCCGACCTGGTTTGGAATCTCTGGCGGATCATACTCAGTTGGGTAGATGAACTCTCGAATCACCTCAATTTTTGCCCGTTGACCACTTCGCGCCATCACCGATGGAGCTGTCATAAGATCGACCCCTTTACGCTGCCGTAGCGCACGGATCATAACCTGAAACTGAGGGTCGGTAAAAACACCAGCGATTCCAAAGATAGCCGGAGCAATTGCAGACAAACCTTGAGTGCTACCTGATGCCTCAGAAATGAGACCATCAATTGAGTCAGCATCAAGTGCGTTCCCACCACTCCTCAGTCCGGCAGTGACCGGATTAGCACCAACCGGAACACCGTTCTGATTGAATGTATAATCACCTGAAGTGACCGCCGTTCCATTACCAGCAGTACCGCCACCACCAAAGGCTTTTGGCGCGCTTCCGATGTTGAATGGCCCCAAGAGCCAGTCAAAACCCAGCTCCTTGCCATCCTCTTGAGAAATCTCGATGAACCGTGAGGTAATGAAAATCTGTTTTTCTACACCGGTAGTGATCGAATCCAAAAAGATTTCAACCAACTCCATTTGGTCTTGAGTTGTGCGAACAATCAACTGCGATGTTCTGGGATTGAATGAAGCACTCCCACCTGGAGGAAACACAACACCAGCACCTTCCAACACCTGCCGGGCGGTTGGTCTGGCTGAAGGGCCCGCTCCAGCTGTATCTACTGGATCAGCAAAAGGATCAGCTGCAGCAGCCGCGCCGCCACCGCCAGGACCACTACCAGCAGAAGTGATAAAGGTTGGCGGAACTGTATAGGTGTTAGTGTAGAGCTGGTCATCAGGTCGGGACAGCGGGATAATCAACACCGCGTTAGGCTCAACCTTGTATTTCATCTGCGCCAGAGATGTGGTGTAGCGCAACGCTTCAACCAGAGGGACATTTTGCAATCTGAGTGTAATCCGAGTGTCCCCCACTCCTCCACCCACACCAAATCCACCACCAGCAGGTGCAGCTCCACCATCTTCGAAGCCCCCCTCAAAACCTCCACCACCGCCGGCGGGAGCAGCAGGACCTCCGCCAACTCCACCACCAAGGCCCTCATCCAAAATAAAGTTAACACCTTTCCGGCTGGGATCAGATTCAGCACTGTCCAGCTCAACACTTCGTTGCTGCAAAAAAGCAAGAGCATCCCGAAGAGGCGTATCTACAAATTCAACACTCGGAAGAATGATCTTCTTGAGCTTTTGCTCATTGATCGAAATCCTGTCTGTTTCCGTATCAGTATCCCCGGGAATCACTGAAAGAGGATCAGCCCCCACAGGCACAGGCATCTCCCAGCCTTCCGCGATTTTCCTCATGAATGTTGCCCGGGTCTGATTGCGGGCGACCTCAAAATATTCAAGTCGCTCCTGCTCATTCGCCTCAAGACCACGGCGAGCTGCGGTGTTATAAGGGTCCTGAGTCAGAGCTTCATTATAACGACGCTCAGCCCCATCATAATCTCCCAGGTCGAGATGCCCCTGAGCAACTTTCAACGCAAATTCAACCCGTCGCACTTTTTCAAGATGAGCAGGTGTTAAAGCGGGTGAGTAATATTCAGGATCCTGCAATCGTGAAAGAAGGCGCTTTGCCTCCAAGTTATCAGGATCAATGTTTGGTTGCAGAACATTCTGAACCAGTTGCGTAGCCTGGGCGTATTCACCTTCCTCTGCACGCTGTTCAGCAAGCCTAACACTGGCGTTTGCGTATTGCTTCGTATAAGCAGCACGACGTGCTTCAGTAATTTTTGCATCTGGAAGCAAATCCAAGGCCGCACGATACTGTTCGATGGCACCCTGATAATCCTCATCAGCCATCAACTGAGATCCACGCAGGGCTGCCTCATCAGCTTTCTTAACACGCTCTTGCAACCGGATTACGTAACGACTGGCAACTCCCGGGACCCCACCTTCTGCTCCTGCACCACCACCGGAACCTCCGGCTTCTGCAAAAGCGGACTGACATGCAGCACCAGCTAGAATGAAAGCTGACGCACTCAATAGAGCAGTCCGGGCTTTTTCAGTTAATAGTTTTGTTCTCATACAGGGATATGTCTCAAGCGATTGTCTTTTTCAGGAATCGTCTCAATCGAGCGAAACCTTATTGAAAAGGTGAAAATGGGTCAAATGTCAACCTTTGGTACTGATTTCTACGATATTTTCTTCACCAGCTTCCGATTCAACGGAAATCTTGGCACTTTTCTCCTCAATTTTGAGAAGTCGATACTTATTTTTGGGGTCAGTTGAAAGAGTAAAGGTCTCACCCTCTTTGATATATTGCGGTTCCACGGTTCCCAAATCAAATGTGAGTTCTCCAAAATAGGTAGGGATGCTGGTCGAAACCATTTTCACCAGATCTTTCTTTTCGCCTGTGGGCATGTAAGTGATCGACACTATTGATGCGTCTTGCTTTATTCCCGTAGCGCTCATCTCTTCCTTCTCTTCGTAACTGTCGATTCGAAACTGGCCATCCTCCGAAGTCTCACCGATTCGCATAATGAAGTTTTCCCGCTTCTGAAAGGCCGCTGTCGGTTCCCGAATAATCTGGAAGCGTTCAGCGTCCGGTTTCGCAACAAATTTGATCTTGTAGACCTTCGATTTCCTTTCCTTAACATACAGTTTACCTGTGTAAGCCGGGTGGGCATCGGGGTCTTTCGGCCCAGTTTTTGAGTGCCACTCCTCCAGATTGGTAAACCCGTCTCCATCAGGATCCTTGGAAAGCACAGCGGCATTTAGAAAGTTTAACTCATTCTCGATTAACCACTTGTTTGAAACAGGCGGGCGCACCATTTCGGACTCCGGACTCATCATATCGATCAGTTTTCCGTCAGCCTCAACAATAGTGATCGATTTAAAAAGTGGCAAGGGCTTGGGAGGAGTCCCTTTGTCCGGCAACGTCCACGTCACCTCCGTCTTCACCAAATTGTTAGCCGCTTTAACCGCGACAATATCTGTTTCCTCAACGGTTCCGTCCTTGGCAACTTCCTCGACCACGAACTGGTCTTTAAATGAAAGCGCTTTGGTGACAAAAATTCCGCTACCGGCAAGCACTGCGACAGCAACAATTATCAAAACAAACTTATCCCAGGAATTCTTCATATAAAATTATCCTAATCTCGTTCCGTATCTTCAAATCTCAGCGGCGCGGTTTGGCTGCGCCCTTCTTCTCTGCCGTTTTGACCTCTTCAGGATCAAGGAACCTAACGATGTCTACGATCAAATAGACATCCAACTTCTCCTGCCCCATTAAGATCCTGGCGTCTTCACTCGCAGGCTCAAATCCTGCCTTGGCAGCCGCAGATATCACATCCCCTTCCGGAGCACCAGGCCACCCCCAATCTTCAAGTAAATCCGGCGTCGCAACCTCTTGCGTGTTTGGATTTTTATAAACCGGATATTCACCAGCAAGACCAGTCGAAAGTTTAGCAGGTGGTTCAGGGTTTTGGTTTTCAACCTTCATCACCCGGAAAATATAGAAATACTCCTTATCGTTCGCCGCCTGATTGACGAATTTTTGAAACGCCTCGTGACTCCCTGTGAATTTCAACCTCACTGGGTACTTATGAACAACACTTTCCTCCTGCTTTCTGTTTTCCGCACCTTCTTCGCCGGGAATCGGATCCCGGGCAAGCGCTACGAGGGAATCCCCTCCGCTTTCAATTATTTTCCTTACCAAATGATCGATTGCCCCAAGTTCGTAATCCAGTAACGGAACAGTCTCAGGTGAAGGCAACCTCCCTTTGTAAAGATCAAATCCGAGATAGAATTCCTCACTATCTTCTATCACAAATCCTGCTCCAGAAGCGATTCCCAAAATCTCTTCGACCTTTGTGCGAACCAATTGCTGAAACTCTGTGTCTTTAATCGTTAGATTGAGTGGCTTCTGAAACTTGTTCAGATTTTGATAAAGATCACTGACCTCCGCATTATAGTCGTCCAGCTGCTTCTTTATCTTTTCTTCGGCTTCCTTGGAGGGATAAGGAACCCGTTTCGACAAAGACCCGATTTTCGTCAATTTATCCCCCCAGCCATTCATGGCCTCATCGTAACTGCCTTTCGCTTTCAAACAGAAAAAGGCCGCCCCGCCAATCAATAGAAGAGCAATCACACCAAACGTTGCCAACCAAGCATTAGGTTTCATAAACAAATAAAAACAATTTCCAATCCTAGAATTTCACCTGATAGCTCTTGGGAAGCGGCAAATTCATTATCCATTCATAGGCGTATTTAGTGCCGTTCCCGGTATCCACTTTCTCAATCACGGTCTGTGCATCAGCTTCTTTCAGATCAAAGAACGCACTGACCTCATTTTCCGTGGCATCCGCCTTCAACACATTAAAGTAGTCATAGACGACCTCTGCGCCTTTGGGATTCTCTCTCCACAGTCCCTGAATGCGAAAACCGTCGATAATCTTCTCTTCGGTTGCCCCGGAAGAAACGACATCATCTATCTGATCCAAAATAATTTCGCCGCCAGATGTCGGTTGGAAACTGGTGATAAACATCAGATCGCTCTGCATCATATTGCTCAGGTAATCAAAAACCGAAGTCCAGTAGGCCCTGTGCATAGCAACGTTGCGAAATGGCTCCTTCTTCGCTTTTGCTGCCTTCAAATCCCCAAGTAAACCATCGATCGAGTCACTGTATTTCTGAAGCTGCTCGGCTTCTTTAGAAATTTCAGCCTCCTTCTCAGCAGCCACTTCCCCCCCTTTTGTAAAGAAAAGGCCGAGCGCCCCCAGAAGCGCCGTAAGCGAAAGCATCGCTACAATCAACGCCGGCTTCCGCTTTTTCAGATCCTGAACCGCAATGACAGAATCAGGTTTCAGCACCAATGACATCGGTGCAGGTCCAGCCTGACGAATCGCTGATCCCACAAGCTCACCAAGGTTATGAGCATGAGTAGTTACCAGTTCAGCATCAACACCACCACCAAGCTTTACATTTCGCAATGCGTTAAAATAATCGATCGGCAGATTCAGTTTCTCCGCAAAGAACTCCCGTATGAAGGGCAAAGCGGCGGTCGCTCCACTTAGCAATGCCAACTGAGGTGCTGAACCACCCTGTTGACTGCGGTAAAAATTCGTCGTCCGCATCACCTCGGAGTGAAGACGAGTTAGAGAATTGCGAATTACCTTGGAAACACCAGCAATTACAGGATCTTCGTGATCCGCATAGGGACCTCCCAACGCGACAAAGCCATCAGCGGCCTTCCGCGCGTCAGCTTCTTCGTAAGTCACCGAGAACTCTTTTGAGATAGCTTTCGTGATATCGGACCCACCAATCTTAATGGTTCGGATAAAAGCTTTATTTCCTTCCGCAAAAATCAGGTTGGTGGTTCTTGCCCCGATATCAATGACAAGCGTCGTTTGGTCGAGATCCGGATAATTGAACCGAAAGGCATTATAAAGTGCAATAGGCGCGACTTCGACTCCGCCGGAGGAGAAACCTGCTCCTTCGACAATTTTGTCTATTTCGTTGATTTCGTCTTTCTTGACGGCGCTGAGAAGCACTTCAACCTCAATATCATCCTCTTCTCCAATCAGTTGATAGCCCCAAACGACATCATTAATATCGTAAGGAACCTGCTGCTGTGCCTCGAACTCGACAATTTGATCGACCTGCTCGCCATCCAACTGCGGCAGCTTCACGAATCGCATGAAGACAGGAAACGCAGATGTTACATAGGGAACAGTCTGCCCCTTCGCTGATAAACTCTTGGAAACCTGCTTCAACGCCATCCCCACTTGAGACGCCCGACGGTCGTCATCTGAAGGATCGCCAACCAGGTCTGAACGCTCATAGCGCTCAAGCATCAACCCACCATCAGGGGTAGGCCGAAAAGCAGCACCGGAAACGTGCTGAGAGCCAAGGTTTACAGAATAAATTCGATCGTCTGCCATAGTAAATTGTCCGATTCAGTTCGGAAATCAGCCACGCAATTTCGTGACAAGTCCCTAAGACCACATCCTTAAAGAAAAAACAACTAAACCCAATTAACTTTTGGGCTTTTCATCCGCGTAACGGTCAATCCAGAGAATGCCAAATGGAGTTTCTGACCGTGAGAGAACACCCGGAGAGGTGGTTTTCCCTTCCCAGAATTTCCCACTCACACCTTCAGTGCCACCGCCAACAAGGACGCCATTGTAGAAAATCTCAACACCCACCGCTTTCACGCTGTTAATATTAAAGGTCCGATAATCTCCCGTAATCTTCCCGAGAGTTGCCGGTGACACGTAAATAGCTGAAAAATAGGTTTCACCACCGACTACATTCAAATGGGTGATGTCACCTGTCATTACCACGGGATTGCCCTCCTTATCCACCATCGCCACATAGTAACGGAATAAAATTTCCGGAATCACACCGTCTCTGGGATCCACGGCTTTCGCATCAAACTCAACCTCGACCTCGAGCCAATCACGGGGCTTGAACTTCTTATCTCTGACACCAGCCGCTTGAAACACCGGAGTAGGCTGGGCCTGCATCTCAATTTTCTTCACATCGATCCCATCCCCTGCCTTTACCCGGATCTGCTGCTGAGCCTGTGTAGAAGGAGAAAGAGAAACAAAAATCACCGCTAACGCAGCTGAGGAAATGCTTTTGATCATATTCATAAGAGAGTTTTAAAACTGGACTGCAGGTTTCTACCAATTTGAGGAGCCCTTTGGCAACCTAAATTTCACATTGAATTTTTCTTTTCAAACACGCCCCCGGAAATATTCGATCGTCTCCTGGATTCCTTCATCGAAACTTACCGTCGGCTGCCACCCTAACAAGCTCTTAGCCAGCGTGATATCCGGCTGCCGCACCTTGGGATCGTCTTCAGGCAATTCCCGAAATTCGATCGGAGAACTGGTTTCAATCATACCGGTAATTTTTTCGGCAAACTCCAGAATCGTCATCTCGGTCGGGTTGCCAATGTTCACCGGCCCGGTCGATTCGCTTTGAGACAACTTATAGATTCCGTCGATTAGATCCCTTACAAAGCAAAAGCTCCGCGTCTGACTTCCGTCACCAAACACCGTAATGGGGGTCCCTTCGAGGGCCTGACCAATAAAAGCCGGAACCACGCGCCCGTCTTTCAGTCGCATCCGTGGTCCATACGTGTTGAAAATCCGGACAATTTTAGTGTCCACCCCATGCGTCCGGTGATAGGCCATCGTAATCGCTTCTGCAAAACGCTTGGCTTCATCATACACACCACGAGGTCCAATGGGATTCACATTTCCCCAGTAATCTTCCGTTTGCGGATGGATCAATGGATCCCCATAAACTTCTGAAGTCGAGGCAATCAAAAATGTCGCACCTTTAGATTTAGCCAGGCCCAGGGCGTTGTGAGTCCCCAACGACCCCACTTTCAATGTCTGAATCGGAAGTTCTAAATAATCGATCGGACTGGCCGGTGATGCCAGATGGAAAACGTAATCAACATCCCCCTCAATTTCGATGAATTTTGAAACATCATGCTCAATCACCTCATGATCGGGATTATCTTTGAGGTGTGCAACGTTATCCAATGACCCGGTGATGAGATTATCCACAGCAATCACCCGGTGCCCCTCTTTAAGTAAACGATCAGTGAGGTGCGAACCAAGAAAGCCTGCGCCACCTGTGACTACGGATACTGGTTTGGAGGATTGAGTTGCGGAATCAGACATGAGAGAGAAGAACCGCGACACTTCAGCATAGGATCAAATCCGGTCAACCCTTTTCACAGCCTTCTCAAAATTCCCCTTTCGCTAACAATCAATGCTCAAAAGAAGATGCTGATGGCAACTGGAGTAAATGCCCCAATTGAACCTTTCTCAGCCCTTCAGCGACCGCTGTAAACGGGGTAATCCACCTCACGAGGAACTTCGGCTATCATTAATCGCATACCACCTCCACCGGCCCTGGCTTCAAAACGTTCTTCGTTTTGAAGGACAGTAAAATCTCTCCCCCCTACCGGAACAGCAGGCATCCCCAACCACATTCCCTGCCCTTCAACGGTCATCGCTGCAATCACTCGACCATGGCGGAGACTGATCCCGAATGTCTTCTCAGGCTCAATGAACACATCCTGCAACGTCACCTCAGCTTCCAAACTGACCGGCGAGCCTTCTCCTATCAAAGTCTTAATGGTGACTCCATCCACTTCCTTTCTTGGGAAAACCTCCTCCGGATAGTCTGCATAGGTCGGCTGCTGCAACAATGCCTTCCTTAAATCAGGCTCAAACCAAATCTGAAAGAATTCGGTTCGTTCACCAAACATCTCCTCTCTGTGTGTGACTCCTGAAGCGGTTCGCATCACTTGCACACCACCTTTTCCAACACGCCCCTCGCTTCCCAGCGAATCTGAATGCCCGATTTCCCCCTCAAGGGCGTAACTGAGAATTTCAAATCCCTGATGTGGATGTGACGGAATCACCCCTCCACCGTTAGCCGTCGCCCACGACCAGTAGAAAAGTGGACCTATTGATCTGGCTCCTCCATACTCCTGCGGAAACGAGATCGGCTTGATCTCGGTGATCTTACCATCATCAAACGTTCCACTCCCCTGCTGCTCAGGGGCATAACGAGTGATATTCGATCCATTTGCTAACGCAGTCATTCATTCAACCTAACCACTTTCTCCACCTCATTCCGACGGCCCCTCTTGAGATTTCTCCAATCTCATAGTAGAGCGCCAACAAAACACCAGATTTTTTAAACACATCTAAATATTTTTCATAAATTTAATGAAAGATCTTGGTTATTTGCGATAATAAGAATCATCACTCTCTTCATTCACCTGATTATTAAAAAATAATCAGGATATAATAATCTTCTTTCCGGGACGTCTCTGTTCTGGATAGAATTTGATAATCCCACATCGCACACACACCTTTTTCAATGTTTCTCCCGCTCACCGGACTCCGTGAACGTAAAGCACAAAAGGCTAAGACGGCTTTGTCGGAAAAAAACCGGATCAATTTTTCGATGGCCAGCCAGACTTCTTGGATCAAATCAGCAGTTGAAACTCTGATCGTATTTCTTCCTGCCATTATCGTCGGAATCGTCGTTCTCGTGAACTCAGTGAATATCCCGGTCTGGGACGATTGGGAACGCGGTGTGATGCTGCAAAAGTATTACGAAAACTCTCCGGACTTTCTGGCTTACATGGCCGGAGCGCACATTGATCACCGAATGATCGTTCCCAGGGTCCTTATGCTTGTGATGAATGACGTCACTTCAGGGAATATCTGGTGGGAAATTGTTCTCAGCTTCACCATCTATTTGGCGGGAGCCTATTGTTTGTTTCGAGTCCTCAAATCGACCATGGGGGAAACCCGTTGGATGTATTTCACGGCATTGATGTTCAACATTGCGCTGTTCTCACCAGTTCAGTACCAAAACTTCATGTGGGCGGTGCAACTTGCGATGCTGCTGCCCTTCGCCTGCCTGGGTTTCATGCTCTTTAGTTTTCGCCATGAGACCTGGCCGGTCTGGAAGAAGTTTGTCGTTGTCTTCCTCTCCGCCCTGGTTGGAACTCTCAGCTTCGGCCATGGAATGGTGCTCTGGCCCGTTGCATTCATGCTCCCACTCTTATCTAAAAGCCTGGGCACTTTGAAAGTCCGGCTCAGCTTCGCATCGGGGATCCTGATCGCTGCGGTCACGACCCTGAGTCTTTATTTCCTCTGGAACTTCGAAAATGTGTCCGTCCATGCCTACGGACAAATGCCCGGTGAAACTCCACCCGGGGTTAAAAACTTCGCGGCTGCTCCCGGCGAAATCTTTCGCTTTATGCTGACGACGATCGGCAATCCCACCGCCAGATTTTTCTCAGACGTAATCGCCTTTTCGCCCAAGATGGGACGCGCCACCCTTGCCATTTTGATTATTTCCCTGGGCATGATTTTCTACACCTTGCGGAAACATCGCGACCGCGACAGTCTAGATCGACTCCTCCCCTGGATGGCCATGGCCGGATACGGTGTGGTCGTCACATTCGCCATGGCTTTGGGGCGCTCTTCCCACGGTTGGGAGAAAGGCGTCCATTCCCGCTACGCCGGCCCGGGCGTTTTCATCTGCGCAGCACTGGTCGTCCTCGTCGCCTGGTTGCTTCTCCAGTGGAGGGAAAAAGCAAAATCACCTGAGATCCGTGAGTTCAGAACCCGGTGCGCGATCGTTATCGCTATGCTCTGGGTCGCCTTCCAGGTCCCGACCTGGCTTCATTCGTTCGATAAAATCGCACAATGGAAAGCGACCCGTCTTCAGCAAAAAGCATCTCTTGTCTACATCAAACATTTTGACCCGGAGGTCCACCGGCGGCACGACTATTCTCTCGAATTCTTCGTCAAGCAGGCGCTGTATCTCGATTCGAAAGGGCTCCTTAACCCTCCCCTTATTGAAGAAAAAGGGTTTGGTCACTTCACCCCGACCGACACCATACTTGAATACAAACGTGCAGATCTCATCGTTGCCGGCATCACAGCTCAGGGGATGTATTTGAAAGGTTTCGCAACCGTAAAAGGCCCCGACCGAATGGCGGATGGCGTCCTCGTCACTTATCGCGAATCTGGAAGCGATCAATGGCACATCGTTGAGATGGCCGAAATGCGACCGCTTCTCCACAACACTAACAATGCCGTCGATGGCGTTTTCAGTGGCTCCACCCACCTCGGCCTTCCCCACAATTCCGCCCAATGGCGGGAGATGGTGCCGATTGATGAGTTGCCTGCCGATAAAGACATCGAAGTGGTTTTCTGGGCCATGGATGCCGAAAAGATGCGTCTGCAACGGTTTAAAGAATCCCTCAAGTTCAATCTGGCTGAGACTCCTGTCGGCACTATTCTCTTTGAGGAAAATGAAGTTAAAGCCAGACGGAAAGCGGCCAAAGAACTTGCCGTTGCCGACTGAGCACGCGATTAAAAGCTTGTGATTCGACCACAGGGACGGAAAACTTCTCTGTCGTGAATTACTACCTTTCATCACAGGGCAACGTCACCGGCCCATTCACCCGTGCCGTCCTGGAAGATTCCTTTCGATCTGGGCAAATCGATTCCTCATCACAAATCTGCCCGGAAGGAACCGAGCGCTGGCAGTCCATTCAGGATCTGTTTGCCATCGCCGATACCGGAACCGGGGAACAGCTCGCCCCGCCCCGACAGGAAGTTCACATTCACAACACCTACGTTCAGCCGAAGTCTTCCGGCGTTGCCATTCTCCTTGAGATCCTGCCGGGGTTCTTTTTCCAAACCTTTGGCATCGGTAACCTCTACGCCGGCAGCATCGGCACGGGCCTTGTCCTGATGCTGACCTACTGGGCTATGTGCGTTGTCAATTTCTTGCTCCTCTTCGTCGTGATCGGTTACTTCACATGGCCAATTACCTGGTGCATCTATTTGGTCATTGCCATCATCACCGCCAACAACGCGGCCAATCGTGACAATGCCTATCACGCTTCACGATCATACACTGTCTGATCGTTGAACCACCCCTCTTGGATCGTTTTATCCATCCCGCCCCCTTCTTGCTGTCAGGCTCCTTCTTTGCTAAAGAGCAGGCAGGCCCAGCCGACCATAAATGCTACGCCGCCGATCGGTGTTATCGGACCGAGGAATGGGAGGGAGCTGGTGACAGCCAATCCGTAAAGACTACCTGAGAAGAACAAGATTCCGATGGACCACGCCATCGGAGCAACGCGGCCGATTGACTTTCCGCTCAGTGCGAGCGCGAACAGCGCCAGTGCATGAATCAGATGATAAAAAACGGCAGTTTCCCACGCGTCTTCTTTAAAAGCATCTCCCAGTTTTTCAGGCAAAAAATGTGCGCCGAAGGCACCCAAGCCAATGCCCACCAGCATCAAGGCGGCCGAAATCTTTAACCACTTAGTCATTCCCTCCACTTAACACCCGATCTTTCACCGGCGCACGATCTGATAACCGTCAGGACGAAGAATCAGTTTTTCCGTATCGATCGAGGCAAAAACCAGCGTCTGATTTCCCGCTGTCAGCTCCATGGACTCGCCGGACAACACCAACGACTGCTCCGCAGGCTCATAAGTGAGCTCGTCCGCCCTGGCGATTTCAACATCACCATTTTCCAGAGTGCGTTTGATCACCGCCCCGTATGCCTGGAACGCCCCGCCGGTTTGTTTGTCGGAATTTGCCGCAGCCACCACCAGCCGGTCCGCCTGAATACTGAAAGAAGCGTGATCAACCGTCACATCCCCGCTGTATTCCAGCTTCTTGCTGGAGCGATCGGTCATGTTGGCAGAAATCGCAAACGACTCAGTCCGCATACCCGATTTGGCATTGTAGACATCGACTTCCGCAGTATCGCGAACGATTCCCGCCTTCTTGTTCGGGATCGAGTTGTCAGCCAGTTCCAGAGCCTCATCCACCGAGCTCGCGAATCTCACCGTCAGTTGAAAAGTCGGCTCTTCCGCTGGCGCCAATCCCGGAAGCTGTTTCAAAACACCAACTGTCAGCCCGGCAAATACGGTCACCAGAGCAGCCAGCTTGGCCCATTCCTTCCAACTGAATGAGGGACGCTCAGCGGGCTGGGGAAGATCGAGCTTGCGATCCACCGTGGCGGCCAGGATCGAGTTCACCAGATCAGAATCCGGACCACTTCCCAGACGGGAATGCTCCCGGAGCAGGACATCGGTCAGGTCAATGGATTCGTCACTGTGGTTGGTGTCGTTTTCCGTTTTCATGATTTTTCAGAGGAGTTGTCGCTCAACATTTTTCGATCCACACATGCTTTCAATAAGTCACGGGCACGCTGGAGACGTTTGCGGATTGCCGCCGGGGCCACGCCGAGTTTCTCAGCCACTTCGTCCCCGTTTCTTTCGTTGTAATAAAATTCAATCACGGTCTCACGCAGGTTATCAGGCAGGCGTTTGAGACAGGAATTCAACGCATCGAAAACCGTTCGATTTCCCGCAGCGCTCTCTGCCTGCCACGCAGCTATGTCCGCATCAATTTCGGCAATCTGATTATCTGAATAAACATAGCGCTGGTTCTTGCGAACCCACTCGCGCCATTTGTTACGGACAATGCCCCGCATCCATGTCGCGAAGTCCCGTGTCACATCAAAGGTCGCCATCTTGTCGTAGGCAACAATGAAGGCATCCTGAACAATATCATTGGCCGTTGCCACATCCCGGGTCAGGGCTCTGGCATAGACCAGAAGCTCACGGTGATGCGCCTTCACCAACCGCGTAAACTCAACCGGATCATGTGGATCAGGTTGAGAATCGGATAGCTGATTTTCAGTATCTTTGGTGATGGCAGCAATGATTTGCATCTTTCCCTACCTAAAGGTTGCCCAAAACTGCACCTTTTGTGACAGGAAAATGCAATTTCTCACGGCTTGGCCAGCCGCTTCTCGAGCTGATTCTCAACCGGTTTTACAGTCGCTTTGTGAGCCTCGGCCACTTTTGTCAGTTCTTCCAAAACCGCTTCGTTGCCCTCAGCGATATCAAATTTCTCCCTGGGGTCGATTCCAAGGTGATACAAAAGCGGCGGGTCATGCTCTTCCATTTTTGCCCCTTTCACATAACTGATCTTCGTTTTGAAGTGTGCTTTGTGTTGTCCATGTCTTACGGCAAAGAGCTGCGCTCCGTGATAGTAAAACAGGCTTTCGCGCCCGGAAGCACCCGTCCCGAAAAGCACCGGAGAAAGATCGTAGCCGTCATAGATTCGGTCGTCAGGCAATTCCGCACCAGCCAGTTTGGTGAAAGTGGGCAGCAGATCCAGAGTCGCTCCCATATCGTGGACGATTCCGGTTTTTAACTTCCCGGGCCACCACATCACTGTGGGTTCCCGCATGCCACCTTCCCAGGTCGATCCCTTCCCTTCCCGCAACAAACCGGCCGAACCGCCATGAGTTCCGAAACTCAACCACGGGCCATTGTCGGAGGTGAAAACCACCAGCGTATTTTCCGCAACGCCGTTTTTTTCCAATGCTTCGCGAACCTGGCCGACTGACCAATCGATCTCTTCGATCACATCGCCATAGATCCCCGCGGTCGAGGAGTCTTTGAAGTCCGGCCCCCGAAACAGCGGGATGTGCGGCAAGCTGTGCGCCAGATAGATGAAAAACGGTTTATCCTTCAGCTCGCCAATCTTCTGAACCGCTTCCTCCGTGTATCGCTTTGTGATGGTGCGCTGATCAGCCGGTTGTTCCACCACTTCCTCATCCCGCAGCAGCGGAACATTGTAAGCTTTGTAATTTTCGTTCTCTGCCAGTTGATGTTGGGTCTCGCTCTTCACGACGCGGTTCATGTCGTTGGAATAGGGAATCCCGAAATAGCTGTCGAAACCATGGCTGGTCGGCAAATACTCCGGCAAATGTCCGAGGTGCCACTTTCCGACCGCTGCGGTTTGATAACCGGCTCCTTTGAGAGCCTTGGCGATGGTGATCTCCGATTGAGGAAGGCCGCCGGCTGAATCAGGGAACAAAACCCGCCGTTTGTCCGAGCACATTCCGTTGCGAATCGGGTAACGACCGGTCAGCAGTGCGGCCCGACTCGGCGTGCACACGCAGGCTGCCACGTAGAAATTCGTCCATTTCTGCCCTTCGGCAGCCATCTTATCGAGGTGAGGCGTCTTAATCGTCGGATGCCCGAACGATGACAAATCTCCATACCCAAGGTCATCGCAGAAAATGACGACAAAGTTCGGTTTTTCAGCAGCCACAGCCGCAAAACTCACGAAAAAACAAAGCGCAGAGACAAGATTCCGGATCATGAGCTGATGTTAGTCAAAGGGGCAATTCTTCGCAATTCTCAAACAAGCCGGAATTGTGGGGCGATGGCCTGCCTATAGTGACGGGCTTTTGGATCCATCTGCCGAAAGTCTACCACGCCTTTGAATCTCGTGAACCCTGGCTCCGATAGCTACGGCCTTTTTTGCCCCCGACCGAATACCACCGGGGAAGCATGTGCCCATTTTGACACTCCCCAAAAACACCGTGAAAAGGTAAGTGCCCATTTTGACACTCCCCAAAAACACCGTGAAAAGGTAAGTGCCCATTTTGACACTCCCCAAAAACACTGTGAAAAGGTAGGTGCCCATTTTGACACTCCCCAAAAGCGCCGTGAAAAGGTAGGTGCTCATTTTGACACTCCCCAAAAACACCGTGAAAAGGTAGGTGCTCATTTTGACACTCCCCAAAAACACCGTGAAAAGGTAGGTGCTCATTTTGACACTCCCCAAAAACACTGTGAAAAGGTAGGTGCCCATTTTGACACTCCACCGACCACGCGGTCAAATACCTTCAGCGGTTTGGCTATCAGGCAGTTACCGGGATTATTCAATTTAAAATCGGAGTTCCCCCATCATGCAGGAGTCCACGGAATCCCGTAACAAATTCATATTCAACGAAATCGGACTAACGCTGACGTGATTAACCTTGATCAATGAAGGCTGAATCTCTATGAATTTGTGACTGGTGATCACACTCCGGTAATCCCCAACAGCAAATCAAATTCCCCTCCGATCAAAGTTTAGGCCGTGAAGGTTTCACTTGCCAAAAAATTCAAGAAAAACTCTGCCATGGCGCTGATGCTCGTATTGGCGGTAATGGCATTGCTTTTGATTTTGGGGGTCATGATCATCACGCTAAGTGTTTCCGAAAATAGGAGTTCCAAGACGGAGCTTGATCTACTTCTAGTTCGGCAACTGCACGACACCGGAGTGAATCTATCGATCAGCCAACTGAAAATAGGCATGCAGCAAGTCACGGAAGTTGAGGGACGGGAGATGTGGGTGTCGCAACCCGGAGCGCTGCGAACTTTTAAGGAAAACGGAGATTTTCTCAGGGGGATCAAACTTTTCTCAGACGATGCTATGGTTGTCCTTTCTGAGACTGAACTGGTCAACGACACACCTCCACGGGATTGGAACAGTGATGCCAACGCGGATCAATTTGTTGACCTCAACGAGCCTGTGATTCGCGGGGAACACGCGTTTTTCCCCATTGTCGATCCCGGTGCGATTGAAACCGGTGTTCAGGGTTTTGATTTTGAAGAAGCAGCGGTTTCGGGAGCTGTGAAAACTGGATCTCTCAAGGATCTCAGGCTGCCCATGCCGGTCCGGTGGCTTTACGTGCTTGAAGACGGGACCGTTGGAACGCTGGGTCCCGATGGCACCTTTATCGGGCCGGTTTCGCCTTCGAAATCAAATCCGATTACCGGGCGGGTTGCCTTTTGGGTGGATGATGAATCAACCAAGATCAACATCAATACCGCAGCGGAACCGACTCCGTGGGACACTCCCCGGGCGATCAGTCAGGATGACATGAGTTACGGTATTTCCCAGCCGGCCCGAAACGAATACCAACGTTACCCGGGGCATCCCGCGACGACTGCTCTCAGCGCGGCCCTGATCCCCGAAGACGAAATCACCCCGTTCATGAAGGAGGTTATTTACGACCGTGTCCCCCGTATCGTCGGAGGCGGGACGTATGGCGGAACCCGGCGGCCCAACCAGATTTTGCAGCCTGATGGGGACCGCCTGTTTGCCACGGTGGATGAGTTTTTGTTCTCCACCGACCGGGCCTTGATCGAAGATCCCGACGTGGTGCGCAGGCTCCGCTTCTTTCTCACATCGAACAGCCGCTCTCCCGAATTAAATCCACGCGGTCATCCCAAGGTGGGAATCTGGCCGCTTGGGAAAGAGGGCATCTATCCCAGAACGGCCTACGATCATCTCGTCGCATTTTGCTCCACAGTGGGAGGTGAACTCTACGCCTTTCAACGGAACGATCCGAAAAGCGCCACCGCGGACTGGGACAATATTCCCCGAAACAAGCTCATCTACGAATATCTGATTCGCGAACTTTCCGAAAAAGTCCCCGGCTATGGTGGCGATTACAGTGAGAAGTGGGAGGGCGATCTGCCGCAAGTGACAACGCAGATTTTTGACTACATTCGCGCGGCCAATCTTCGTGAAAAAACTGTTGGTGTCAGTAAAGGGGGAGCCACCACTAAGCCTAAAATTTTTGCCGGGAACGGTCAGGTTGTGCCCATCAGGATCGGGGAAAAGGACAGTGAAACTTTAGGGTTCGGACGCTTCTTCACCATGACTGAGTTCGGTCTGCACTTCATCTGTAACGGTCATGGAGAAGAAGGGCTCAAACCGGAAGCGGGAGAACGCCCCCTTGAACCCAATGAACGCCTCGTTCAGGCATCGTTTCTCATGGAACCGTTTTCGGCCTCCCATGGCTGGCCGGCACTGGTGAATGACTTTACGGTTCGTGTGACAGGTCTCGACAGTTTCAAAATTGGAGACAAGCCGCTGGAATTTCCCGCGGAATCCAAGCTTCGCCCCGGAAACCTCGGCTCCTCCTGGCACGGGCGGAACTGGGGCGGCCCCATGGGCGTGCGAACTTTCATCGGCAACCGGGGGAACAATTACCCGTTCTTAAGCAAGCGGGTGCGTGTTGACGGGGAAAGCATGGACTTTAAAGGCGGAGATTTAACGGTCGAAATCTTCGCGGGCAACTCGACCGACGAATCAAAGTTGGTGCAGACCATCTTGCTCACCTTCCCGTCCAGCGATTTTCCCACTCCTGATCTCGTGCGGGAAGGTACCATCAGGTTTCGTGGCGGCAGCGGAACGAACAAAGAATACTGGTGGGATTTCGGAAAGCGTTACAGCCAGACCACCCGGGTTCCACACGCCCCCGGAGAAGAATACTCGAGCCGTAAGAGGCAATGGCCCAAAGACCGGAGCGGGAACAAGCCGGGATTCAAAATCGGTGGCGTCTTCAGAGCTGAAGATGTTGTCCGGACGTTGACTCCTTACCACAGTGACAACCGGCTCGTCGCGGCCCGCCCTGTTGTCGATGCCTCGGTATTTCTTCCCAGCCCCAACTACGTCAGGAATGTCAAAATCGATCATCATTTCAACGATACCCAGGGCACTCATCTCCTGTATGGCTTTGGAAATGAGCCCGGCATCACCTCCATTCCCCGCCCCACCGAACAACTGACGCCTGCGACCTATCACTATTCGCGGCTGCCCGATGTCCGGCCCGGTACCGGTGCCTTGAATCTGTTCGGCGACTTTGACAATGGCGTGGCCCAAATTCACGACGGGGCCTACATCAATCGTCCCGATGAGGGAAACGTCGCGACACGGGGACAGTATGCCTATTTCGCGTGGAACTACAAAGTGCCGACGGAGGTCAATTTTTCTCCCAATCGTATGATGCCGTCGCCGGGGATGTTCGGGTCATTGCCGACCGGAGTGAAACGAAATCTGCCCTGGCAGACATTGCTCTTCCGGCCGCAGGAAGGGCATCCGGGTGCGGAGTCCCCGCCCGATCATGCACTGATGGAATATTTCTGGATGCCGGTGATCGAGCCCTATGCGATCAGCGAACCGTTTTCCACCGCCGGAAAGATCAATCTCAACTATCAGATCCTGCCGTTTCGCTACATCCACCGCTCCACCGGATTGCATGCTGTGATGAAGAGTGAACGACCGCTCGCCATCCCGAATCGACTCTCACAGTCCTACAAACTTTGGGATCATGAGACATCGGATCACCCCTGGCTCCCCAATCAACCGAGGGGCAATCATGATAACAACACCCTGACCCAATGGAACAATCTGGCCAGTGGACTCGAAAAAATCAGGAAGCCCATCGATGTGGATTCCACCCTCGAACAGTTTGAGCGGAAGTTTGATTCCAGCACGATCTTCAAATTCCCCTCCGAGATTTGCGACATTCATTTGGTTCGCGAAGGGGAATCACTCCCTGACTATGAGAGCGGCGACTTTCAGCGCAATCATGTGGTGACCGGCGACAACACACGCGAACGCCCCTACACCAATTTGTATCCCCGCCTGACGACGCGCTCGAACACCTACCGGATTTATGTATGGGCTGAAGCTCTCAATCAATCACGGGATTCCGATCCCAAAACTTTCGACCCGGCGACGGATACGGTCGCGACACAATTCCGGGGCAGCACTCTGATTGAGCGCTACATCAATCCGAATGATCCTGACCTCCCTGATTTCGCTGAGCCGTCCCCTGACTCAGAACGGACCTTGGATGATTACTTTCAATTCCGTATCCTCGAATCTTCAAGATTTGCTCCCTGATGCAGATGGCCCCGATCAATAAACAAGGGTTCACCCTCGTCGAAGTGATGATTGCAGTTTCGATCCTCGCTCTGGTCATTTTATCTTACGTTGGCCTGCTTCACAGCGGAATGCAGAACATGGGCGAAGCCATCAGTCGCTCAACGGAATCCCGCATCACTCAAAATATGCTCCGTGAAGTTCAACAGGCTGACTGGGAAACACTTGATGAAACCTTCGCAACAAAGGAATCACGCACCTGCTATTTTGATGATCAGGGTATTCCCGTGAAGGCCGGACACATCAGTCATATTTACACCGCCCGGATCTATCTTGATCAGGCAAAGATCAAAGTCATCCTGCCCGGCGATACCAAGGGGAAAGTGGAGCGCTCCCCTCACCTTCGAACCGCCATCGTCCGGGTCACCAACCGTCCCGGAAAAGCCGGAGAAAGATTGCTGGAAGACGAATCCAGCCGCCGGAACTTCCGTGAGTATTCCGGCACCGTGGTGAACCTCGGAAAGTCTGAATCCACCTCCCCTGAAGACTGATGATGCGAAACCGGCACGGCTTCACTCTGGTCGAATTGCTTATCGTGATGAGCATTCTCTCGGTGGTGTTTCTGATCACGGCTTCATTGCTGGAAACTTCGCAACGCACCTGGAATCGCACTCGCACTTTGGCTGAACAATACCGTGAACCCCGAATTGCATTCGAGACGATCACCCGCCGGCTGTCGGATTCAAAACTTCACACCTATTGGGACTATCTTTACGACGACGGTCTGCCCATCCGGTATGTAAAAACCAGCGGAATGCATTTTGTCACGGGCAAAGCCACCACGCTGGCCGGAAGAGGAAGCGAAGATGAAACGAAATTCCCGACTCATGCCGTCTTTTTCCTCGGACCGTTTGGAGACTCTGACGACAGCCAAATCGTCGGGATGGAAGCCCTCTTGAACGCCTGGGGATATTACATTGAGTTCAACAGCGATTTTGACTGGGCGCCCGCATTTACCCGGGAAAGCCGCGTTCCACGCTATCGATACCGCCTGATGGAATTCCGGCAGCCATCGGAACAGCTCGAGGTTTACAATACGGATACTCCTGAAGACCGGAAGTGGTTTGGTCAGCATTTGAAGCCCGGGAACCTCAATGTGGTCGCCGAAAACGTCATCGCCCTGATCGTCCAGCCCATGGATTCGCGGGAGGAAATCTCACCGCTCGCCCCGGATTACTCCTATGATTCAAGAGGCTTTAACGCAGAGGTTGCTCCGGAATCCCAACAGGAATCGCACCACGAACTCCCTCCACTGGTCAACTTCACCATGGTCGTGATTGATGAAGGTTCTGCCGACAAAATTCAGGGCGACTCTGAAACCCCTCCCAAAGATCTGGACTACCGCAAGGCGGCACCATTCAAAAAAGCCGCCGATTACGAAAAAGATATTGCAGCACTGGAAGCATTTCTGTCTAAGAAAAAGGTAGAATATCGCGTCTTTCAAAGCATCGTCCCCATTCGGAATGCACGTTTCACGTCCGGTCGAAAGCGCCCTGCAGCAGGTGAATGAATCAACCCTGTTACTTCGGTGTTCAAACCCTGTCTGATCGAATCAACGAAACGACTGGACTTTGCAAAAACGACTGTCATTCTCGGCGGTCCACCACCTATGAATATTCATCCTTCTGCTATCATACATCCCGACGCTCTGGTCGCTGACGATGTCGTGATAGGTCCCTGGGTTCTCATCGAGGCAGGTGCAAAAATCGGATCCGGATGTCGAATTGAAGGGCATTCTCAAATCCTCAACAACACCACTCTCGGCAGAAACTGCATCGTTTCGTCCGGAGTGTATTTAGGGGGAAACCCACAGGATAAAGCTTTTGATCCGGCAACTCCCAGCTCGGTGGTGATTGGTGATAACAATACGTTTCGCGAAAGCGTGACCGTTCACCGGGGAGCGGAAGAAGGAAGCGTGACCCGTATCGGCAATGGAAATTTCTTCATGGTCGGTGCCCATGTCGGCCACGACTCCAAGGTCGGAGACAACAACGTTCTCGCCAACAATTGCCTACTGGGCGGATTCGTTACGATTGGGAATGGTACGTTTCTGGGAGGCGGCAGCGCTTTTCACCAGTTCGTCCGGGTGGGCGATAAGTGTATGGTGAAGGGGCTCACCGCCATCAGCCGCGACGTGCCCCCGTTTGTCGTCGTGTCAGGATCAAATCAAATCTCAGGATTGAATGTGATCGGATTGCGACGTTCGGGATTCTCAGTCGAAACCCGCAAGAGTGTGAAGCAGGCTTTCGACCACATGTATCGGTCCGGTCAGAACCTTTCCCAGGCCCTCGCCTCCATCGGGAGGCTAATGCTCGAGCCCGAGGCCGCAGAATTTGTGGAGTTTTTCCGCAATCCTTCCCGCAAAGGAATCTGCACCCGCTGAGGACCGGCGCAGCGCTTCTCTTTGATCGAGTATTCCAGAGAATTGTTCCAAAAAAGGCCTGATTCCTGCTGGAAAAAACAGCAAACTGGGATTTTATAGAAATCCAACTCTGTTTTTTTACCCCGGAAGTAACAAAAGATGAAGATTCATTCGACCGCTGTTGTGGAAGCCGGCGCCGAGATTGCTGATGATGTAGAAATTGGGCCGGGAGCTTTCGTTGAAGCCGGCGCAATCATCGGCCCGGGCTGTCGTATCAAGACGAACGCCCAAATCCTCGGATCGGTGACCATGGGGGCTGATTGTATCGTTCACGGCGGTGCCATTCTGGGGGATGATCCCCAGGATTTCAGTTTTGATCCCGACACTCCAAGTCGCGTCGTCATCGGCGATGGAAATACCTTTCGCGAGAATTTCACAGTTCACCGGAGCACAAAAGAAAACGGTGAAACCCGCATCGGGAATGGAAATTTCTTCATGGCTTGCTCCCACGTGGGGCACGATGCCGTTGTTGGAAATGAAAACGTCCTCGCCAACGCAGCCCTACTCGGTGGCTTTGTCACGGTGGGCAACAATGCCTTTCTTGGTGGCGGCAGTGCGATGCATCAGTTTGTGCGAGTTGGCAGTCTCAGCATGATCAAAGGCGTCTCAGGTATCAGCCGCGATGTGCCGCCTTATTGTATCGTGGGGGACTACAACGTCCTGCGGGGGCTCAATTCTGTCGGTCTACGGAGGGCCGGGTTTTCTAAAGAAACCCGTTCGAATGTGAAACTCGCATTCAATCACATGCTCCGTTCCGGTTTAAACCTGACTCAGGCTCTGGAAACGATTGATAAGATCGAACTTAAGAAAGAGGCCGCAGAATTTATCGATTTCTTTCGAAAAGCCTCGCGAAAAGGCATCTGCACAATTTAAGGTGCGGCATGAACGTTGCCATTCTAGGAGCCTCTGAAAAACCGGATCGATTTGCCAACCGGGCCCAGGTCATGCTGGCCGAGTATGGGCACGATACCTATCCGGTGAGCCTCTCAGGTCAGGATATCCTCGGCCGGCCCGGATTTAAGACGGTGCTGGATATCCCTGACAGTGATGTCGAGATCCATACCATCACTGTATACATGCGCCCGCAACATCTCGCTCCGATAGTCGATGAGATCCTCCCCACTCGCCCGGCGCGGGTCATCTTTAACCCCGGCACGGAATCACCTGAAATCGCGGCAAAATTTCGTGAAGCGGGGATTCACGTGGTCGAAGCCTGCACGCTGATCCTTCTCGAAACCGGAGAGTTCGAGAGCGCCTAAGCTTCCCGCCATCCGGTCTGATCGCGGTTTTGCCAACAGTGCATTGTGCGCTTTGGTCCGCTTATGATTCGATCCATCTCTACCGCTGCACTGACGGCGCTCTTTGCTGCTACGGTGTTTTCCCAGAAACCTGCCGAGCCTGACTATCACGTTGATCCCGATTCTCTGAAACAGGACCGGGTTCCCGAAGGAAAGATTACGACTCACACATTCACAAACTCGAAAATCTTCCCGGGAACGGAGCGTGAATATTTCGTTTACACACCCGCCCAATACAACCCGGATAAGCCGGCAGCGTTGATGGTTTTCCAGGATGGAAAAGGCTACCTGAAGAACGTACCCACCGTCTTTGATAACCTGATTCAGAAAAAGGAGATGCCGGTGACCATTGGTGTCTTCATCAATCCAGGAGTCGTCCCCGCGACCAGCGACAACGTACTGGCACGCTACAATCGCTCATTCGAATACGATGCTGCGGATGGCCGCTACGCAGAATTTCTGATCAATGAAATCCTGCCGGTCGCATTGAAGGATCTCAATGTGACGGACGATCCCAACCTCCGGGGCCTGTGCGGTTCCAGCTCCGGCGGGATTGCTGCATTCATGGCGGCGTGGGAGCGCCCCGATGTGTTTCGCCGCGTCTTTACAACCGTCGGAACCTACGTCGGGCTGCGAGGTGGCAACGAACTGCCTATTCTCGTTCGCAAGATGGAACCCAAGCCACTGCGGATCTTTTTGCAGGACGGAAAGAATGACAACAACCTTTACTGCGGCAGCTGGTGGGTGGCGAATCAAGACATGCTGGCCTCGTTTCAGTGGGCGGGCTACGAAGTCAACCATGAGTGGGGCGAAGGCGGCCACAATCGCAAACATGGCAATGCCATTTTCCCCGATGTGATGCGCTGGCTTTGGAAAGACTGGGCAACCAAACCTGAAATCGCAAACCACCCCGAAAATTCTCAACGTGATCGACTTGATATGCTGATCCCCGGAGAAAATTGGCAACTCGTAAGTGAAGGCCACGGCTTCACCGAAGGACCGGCCGTAAATCCTGCCGGAGAATTGTATTTCAGTGATCTCGAGCAAAGCAAGATCTGGAAAGTCAGCACCGATGGTAAAGTGAGTCTCTTCAAAGAAAACACCGGCAGGACCAACGGCCTCGCCTTCGCCCCGGATGGCAAGACTCTCTATGGCGGCCAGGGAAACCCGGGTGCGCTGGTGGCGTGGGACACTGAATCAGGCGAAATGAAGGTTCTGGCAGAAAACGTGAAGCCGAATGACGTCGTTGCGGCCCATGACGGCGCGGTTTATTTCTCGGAACCACGCAGCAAAAAGATCTGGGTGATACCCACTGAAGGCAGTGAAGCGAAAGTCGCCGGCGAAGGATTTTCCGGAGTGAACGGGGTCATCCTCAGCACCGATCAATCGCTTGTTCACGCGGCGGACTACGGCGGTAGATTCGTCTGGTCAGGTCAGCGCAAGAAAGACGGCACTCTGGATTACATTCAGCCGTATTTTCATCTCCACCTTCCTCCGGCATCGGTGGATGTCCGCAGTCATGCCGACGGTATGTGTGTCAGTGAAGCGGGGTGGTTGCTCGTAGCCACGCAGATGGGGATTCAGATTTGCGACATGCCGGGCCGGGTTCATCTCATTGTCCCCAGTCCTGCAGGGGAAAGGTTTCCCTCAAACATTGCCCTGTCAGGGGACACTCTCTATGCGACCTGTGGCGCTAAAGTATTCAAACGAAAGGTAAGACTGAAAGCAGCTCAAGCCTATGATACGCCCGTGAAACCACCGAAGCCCCGCCTGTAGAATCCTATGGCATCGGCTCCTCCATATCACTTGGCAGTGACATTGGCACATCGACAGATGAGGTGGAGCGGTCAACATCCGTGTGACTCCGGGTCGTTGTAGTCGTCCCGACTGATTGCTCCCCGCCGCCAAAGGTGACCGCTGTATTCTTCCTCCGCACTGGCTGGAACAAACGTTCAGCCAGGTGACGTCGGCGGGGTTTGAAAGCATTCTTTGCCGCTTTGCGATCGAGAGGAATCTCAAAGCGAATCCCTGCGAGCCAGTTTTCGTCGTAGAGTCCCTCATCCTCAAACCACGTGGCGTGAAACACAACGGCGGGGACAGGCCGGACTTCAACCCCGGCGCGCAACCCGTCGATGTCCGATGAAATTCGATCACCCGAATAGTTGTAGTATCCCCCAATCAAAGTCAGGTCCATGAATTGATCCACACCGGGAACCAGAAAGGCAACTTCGGTGTCCCAACCTTCCAGAGCTTCTTCATAGAAATCAAAGGTGTTGGTCCGGGTCGTCGTGCGCGTGGTGGTCGTGTTCACCCGGGTGGTGGTTTGCGTTCCTCCGGCCGGAGGTGAGACGTAAGTCTTTGAAGTGGTATCGGACCGCCGACTGACGTTGGTGACCGATCGGCTGCCGACAACCTGAGCGTCTTCGTAGGGATGATAGTAATTCGAGCGAAATTCCAAGTAGCGCGTTCCGACTTCGATTCCGGCCCCGGTTTGCCAATAGTCATTCCCCAAAGGACTCTCGGCGTAATCCACAAACAAATTCGCTCCCACGAAAACACCTTCAGTGAGTAGTCCAGCCCGTTGACCGCTCAATGCATCCGACACACTCTGATTGCTGAACAAGTGACGAAACCCGAGCCCGAGAGATCCGCCCCACTCTCCTTCTTCCGCCCAGGTCCCGTAGGGTTCCAGGAAGAAAACCGATCCATCCATGCCGCCACCATCTCCAATGGTGTTCACCCATGGGATCAGAGAAAAGAAACTCGCCTCCGAGAACTGGTCGTTGCTCTTGAAGCCCGCACCGAGAATCGGCCCGCCCCACTCCGTATCGAGTGGAGCTTTCGCAGTCGGGTTTTTGTCTCCCCACTCATTCTCTCCGGCAAACAACGGACAGGTGAGGGAAACACTGAAAGCAAGAAAGGCAGGGAGAGATTTCATGGGCAGTTCGACACCGAACTTATAGAAGGATTAGTAATTGTCAAAGTTTCATAGAATTTTAAGAATCATTAACTTCCTGCGAAATCCCAGACTCATGGGAAGTAATTCAAGAGTTCTTACGAACGAACAGGGTTGATTCATCGATCAGACCCTGTTGATTCGTTGGAAAATGCCAACTGCCATTGCTCCCGACATCCGACTTTTGCCCAACGGGCACCTTGTGGTGGAAAGCGCTTCAGGGATTTTCCCGAAGGCGGTTACCAAAGCATTTGCAGACAACTCAGCCGCGGGGCTCATCGCTCTGGCCACAGACGCAGTTGAGGATTCCCTTCCGCTTGCGGCAAACTACTGGCGGGACCTTGGCGGCGAATTCCTCACCCAACTCTGTCAGGCTCCGCCCTCGGAGCAGGGCAAACCGGTACCACTCCCGGATGAATTCTGGATGCTGGATTTTCTGGCCAAAGCCCCGCCCGCTCCGGGTATGGAGTATCTGAACCGGGACCGGCTCGAAGAATTCTGGGCGGGGATGAATGCTCACTCGACATCCGAGATTGCAGCAGATGAAGGCACGCTTGAGGATTGGCTGAAAAAACGGAATCCACTCTGGCGTATGGTCGGGCGGGTTTCCTTTCACCTCGCAGAGAACAAAACCAACGAGGAATATCCCTTCGCGTTCCTGGCGACCTACACACATCGGCTTTCACGAGGAGGTCGCCTGCAATACCTCCCTCTGGGAAAAGCGCTCAAAGAGTACGCCGGCAAACAGGATACCCGCTCTTTGGAATCCCTGCTCGCTCCGGTGCAGGCAGCGGCAGAGACCAGCGACCTTGCTAAAGAGTTGCTGGATTCAAAACGGGTCTTCCATGCCCTGGCCTGGGGACCGGGTGAAGCCTTTCGATTCATTCAGGCCGTGCCGGCATTTGAGGAAGCGGGGCTGATCGTAAAAGTTCCCGATTGGTGGCAGAGCGGACGACCGTCCCGCGCAAAAGTGAGCGTATCCCTGGACACAAAGAAGAAACAATCCGTAGGGTTGGATGCCTTGTTAGGATTTGATGTCAGTGCGACTCTGGATGGCGAAAAGCTCACCGAAGCGGAATGGGACGCCCTCATGAACAGCTCAGGCAACCTCGTTTCGCTCAAGGGAAAGTGGGTCGAGGTGGATCGCGAAAAGCTGCTGCAAGTGATGAAACATTGGCGCAAGGCGGAAGGGGCCGCCGCTCGCGGAGAACTGACTTTTGCTCAGGGGATGCGAATGCTGGCAGGGTTTCAGGGACTGGAAGCCACCGGCGATCCCGAGCTCGATGCCGCTCTGGAAGCAGGAGGAGACTGGACAGAAATCACAGCAGGAGGCCGACTTCGAAAACTGCTCGGCGAATTACGCGCGCCCGCATTGGATGGCGAGATTGTTCCCGGCGATTTGCACGCGACACTCCGCCCCTATCAGGAAGCCGGGTTGAATTGGCTCTGGCTGACCCGCTCTCTCGGTCTCGGCGGTTGTCTCGCGGATGACATGGGCCTCGGCAAAACCATTCAGGTCATCGCGCTTCTCCTTAAAATATACACAGAGTCAGCCAGGCCCGGTCCCAACATCCGCCCGTCAGTCATCGTGGTGCCGGCTTCACTCATGGGAAACTGGCAGGCTGAGTTCGCAAAGTTCGCCCCTTCGCTCAGAGTGTTTTATGCCCACCCTTCGATGACACCACGCGAGGAACTGGAATCTGGCGTGCCGGAGAAAACCAACGTCGTTGTGACCACCTACGGTATGCTGAAGCGGCTGGACTTTCTACTCGCTCAGCAATGGGAACTGGCCGTGCTTGATGAAGCCCAGGCCATAAAGAACGCCCGAACCGCTCAGACTCGATTGGCCAAGGCCCTGCAGTCACGGGCACGCATTGGCCTGACCGGAACCCCCATCGAGAACAGCGTGGCGGACCTCTGGTCTCTCTTCGACTTTCTCAATCCCGGCCTGCTGGGATCCGCCACCAAGTTCAAAGAAGCCATCAACACCATGGGCCAAAGCGGCTACGAAGGGCTGCGGCGATTGGTTGGCCCTTACATCCTGCGCCGTCTGAAGACGGATAAATCAATCATCAGTGACCTCCCTGACAAGACCGAGGTGCGTGCCCTCTGCACCCTGACAAAAGGTCAGGCCATGATGTACAAGAAGTCTATCGAACAGCTGGGAAAAGACTTAAAAGAGAAGGAAGGTATCGAGCGGAATGGATTGGTCTTGCAATATCTGATGCGGTTCAAACAGATCTGCAATCACCCCGGCCTCTGGACTGGCAGTGGGAATTTCCCGGCAAAGGACAGTGGAAAATTCAAACGCCTCGCCGAGATCTGCGAAGAGATCCGCAGCCGCGGAGAGAAAGTGCTGGTCTTCACCCAGTTCCGCGAGATGACCAGTCCGCTGGCTGATTTTCTTGGCAGTCCGGAAGGATTCGGCCGACCGGGCCTGGTGCTTCACGGCGGCACCGCGGTGAAGAAGCGCCAACAACTCGTTGAGCAATTTCAGTCAGACTCCGGTCCTCCCTTCTTTGTCATCAGTCTGAAAGCCGGCGGCACAGGATTGAACCTGACCGCAGCCAGCCACGTCATTCATTTCGATCGCTGGTGGAATCCCGCCGTGGAAAACCAGGCCACCGACCGCGCCTTCCGCATCGGACAAAAGCGCAACGTGCTGGTGCACAAATTTGTGTGCCAGGGAACCATCGAAGAACGGATCGACAAAGTCATCGCTTCCAAACAGCAGGAAGCTGATGAAATCCTGAACACCGACGGCGCAGAGAAAATGCTTACGGCCATGGGAGACGACGAACTGCTGGAGTTCGTGGCTTTGGATCTGGAACGTGTCGCCTCATGAATCTGCCCGGGCGTCACTGGGTCTTGTATGACAACTCCATTTCCTTTCCGCTCCGACGCACTTTGATCCTCACGGCTTCGCCTTTCTTTGTCGAGTTCAGGACTGCCGCAATCACTTCGGCTTCGGTCGCTTCAGTCGACACACCGGCGATTGAGATGATCTTGTCATCGGGGCGCACGCCGGCTTTCCGGGCAACGGCATGATCACCATATTTGCCGGCGTTTTTAACCAGGAGTCCGGTGGCCGCTTTCTGTGACGATTCATCAGGCGCAAGGATCATCCCGCCAAGTGCAATCCGTCGCAAATCCCAGGTCGACACTCGCCAGGTAAAATCTGTTTTCTTTCGCCAACCGCTTTGGAGAGTCAATGACAAGTCACCGTCCTTGCCGGCACGGCGAACCTTCAGCGGAATCGTCGCGCCCTCACCGGGCGTGCTGTTGAGCCCCCATTGGAAATCGGCCACTGAAATGAGTGGCTGCCCGTTCGCAGAAAGAATCTCATCTCCGGGCTTCAGCTTTGCTTCCGCAGCGGGAGAGCCCGGTTCGACCTGTGAAACCGTGGCTCGCTTTTTCGAGTCCATCTCGATTCCGACCACCCCGGGCATGGGATACAAATACAAAACCTCATCGGGGATGGGTTTGCCGGCATCCCGCAGAATCTGCCGTTCAGCGTCATGAATCTGGTGACAATGAATACAGCTTTTGGCCACTTCGTTATCGTAATTGATCTTCGGCGTATACTTCGACATTTTGGGATACTTCTCGGCTGAAGAATAGCTGAGTCCCCTTCCCAGCTTACCCTTCAGGGAGTCACCATTGGCTGGATAATCCTTATGCAGTGCCAGAGCTGCCTGCATCGCCGCCCGCAATCCCTCCAGCGAGATGTTCTTGTCTGCGTCTTCAGGCCGGGCGTCCCTCGTGCCATAGCGTCCATAAACCGTGCCGTCCGGATTCATAAAGAATACAGCGAATGACATATCGAAATCGAACTGAAACTGTGCCAGATCGACCCCGTTCATCTGGATCATCCGCAGACAGACAAATTTTTCCATCAGGTCTTTGATCGTATCATCGCGATGAACAACCTGCTCATCGAACTCGCTACAAGCGTGTCATGGGATACATCGAAAAACGATCATCATCGGTTTCCCCGCAGCTTTGGCCGCCTCTTTTGCATCACCGAGATTGTTATAGATCCACGTATCGCTGTCCTGAAGCTCCTTGCGATCATCAATCACCTGCTCATCGCGGGTTTTCTTTTGTTCAGCTGCGAAACCCGCGAAGGACGTGAGGCAGACCAAGGCAACAGTAATTCGAAAAGGAGTTTTCATCGTGTGATGATTTTTAACATTTTATGAGAACTGCTGTCTACGGCGATTTTGATCGGAATGAAGATTTCACATCCCCCCGGCCGCCAGTTTCCATCGTCGTATCCAGATCCGAATTCCCCCGATCATAAAACAAACCGCCATCGGAATCCACATCGGGAATTCGATCAATAACCGGAAATCAGGAGGCTGCTCAAATTCGAACTCCACTGGCGGAAAGATATGCTCCCAATCCGGCCTTCCCTCAAAGGATGATTGTGCGCTGAATCCAAAGATCCAGCCAAACCCAACCTCGCTGGAAAGGCGAACGCCAGCTCCCTCGAGTTCAATGAGCCACCAGGCGGACTTCCCGATCAATCCGCCGGCAGATGTGTAGAAAAATGCGGAGACAACTCCGATCACCAAATGAATCAGGCCGATCGCAATCCACGGCTCGCTCAGCGTGCGCTTCAGGGATCGACTCATCAGAACTGGCGGGCCGGCCTACTTTTTGCCTTTCGCCTTTCCTTTATTGGAAGCCTTTCCTGCACCCGGGTGCTTCGGCCCTCCCCCCGGATAAGGCTGACCATCGAAATCAAAGCTCAACTCCTTCACATGCCGCGGGTCTTTTGCCTCGACCAGTTCCTGCGTCAGCTTTCCTGACAACCGCTTTAAGTCGTCGGCGTAATCCGGATCGTCAGCAACGTTATTGATCTGGTCGGGGTCCTTCTTCAAATCAAACAACTCTTCAGCAGGCCGCTTTGCGAAACTCAATTCATAAGCGCGACGATGCTTGTCGTCTTTGTCCTTATTTTCGACGATGTAGGTCTTGGTGGGGCCATTGTCCGTATCGCCAAACCAGGTGTTTGGAACCGCGGCCTTTTCCCAGTTCGGTGTGCCGTTCGGCCAGCGTTCCGGCTCGTAGTTTCGAATGTATAGGAAATCGTCATCGCGGATGGATCGCATCGGAAACCCGCCCATGTCCGGAGCTTCCTGACTCGGCACATGACGCTCTTTCCCGGTGAGAACGAAGGGGCGCAAGGCGGCGTCCCCTTCCCCGGTCACGGCGGAAAGCAAACTCTGCCCCGACACCTCGCCCGGGATTTTCACGCCGGCAGCTTGCAGAAAAGTCGGCGCGAGATCTGTCGTGGAAACAAAGCCATTTAACACCTGACCTGCTTTCACTTCACTCGGCCAGCGCATCGCCAGCGGGACACGTGTGCCGCAGTCGTAGAGGTTGCTTTTGCAACGGGGAAACGGCATTCCGTGATCTCCCGTAATGACAACAATCGTATTGTCCGCTTCGCCGGTCTTCTCAAGTAGCTCCAGCGCCTTGGCGACATCAGAATCGAACCGCTCAACTTCGAAATAGTAGTCAGCCACATCATTGCGAACCGTTTTGGAGTCAGGATAGTGGGGAAACAATTTGATCTTGGAAATGTCCATGCCCGATTCCCGACCTGAGTTCAATTTATATCCGCGGTGGGGGTCACTCGCCCCCAGCCAGAAGCAAAACGGCTTCCCTTCCGGCCGGTCTTCGAGAAACTGACCGAATCCTTTGCCGTAAACCTTTCCGGCAGGAGGATTCTTTGTCCACTTGCCGGTCAACTTGCCGGGCCCCCATGATTTCCGCCACGACCCGACATGATAACCGGCGTCCTGCAGCAGATGGGGATACGTTTCGAGCTCGTCCTCAAGCGTGCTCCACAGATTCGCGCCGCCTTTCAGCTGCCAGTGATAGCGCCCCGTCAATATCGCATTTCGCGATGGTGTGCAGGAAGGCGAAGAAACGTAGGCGTGATGAAACAGAGCTCCCTCGGCTGCAATTTTGTCGAAAGCCGGAGTCTTTACCACCGTGTCATTGGCGTAGGCCGAGGCATGCGGCCACCCCCAGTCATCCGCGATGCAGAATAGAATGTTCGGACGTGATTCTTTCTGAGCCAGGACAGCAGAAGCAGCCGAACAGAGCAGCAGGACGACAGTGAGAAAGCGCGTGAAATTCATCCTCAACCGTTCGGGAATTTGTCGGCTTTTGTAAACAGAAAAACGGGCGCGTTTGGGTGGCAAAGACAGTGCGAACGATCCTACCCTGTTGACTCGATGAAGGTACCCTATTGGATCGGAAATCTCCCCGGGCAATGCTAGCCTCACATCATGCGATCAATACTCTGGCTGATTACTCTTTGCTGCTTCCTGCTTACAGAACGAGTCCTCTGTGAAGACAAGGTGGTTTCGAAAATCCTCTTTGGTTCCTGCATCAAACAGGAAAAGCCGATGCCGCTCTTCGACACCATCAACAAACAGAACGCTGAGGCATTCCTCTTTCTAGGCGATAACATTTATGGTGACACCAACGACATGGCAGTGTTGAAAGCGAAGTACGCCCGGCTGAAAGAAAACGCGGGGTTTTCAAAACTGATGGCGACCTGCCCGACAGTGATGGCGACCTGGGATGATCATGATTATGGAATGAATGACTCGGGTGCGGACTACGCCATGCGAGAAGAATCCCAAAAGGTCTTCCTCGACTTCTGGGGAGACGCTGAAGATTCGCCACGCCGAAGTCGCGAAGGAGTCTATGAATCCCGCATCTTTGGTCCGGCGGGAAAGCGCGTTCAGATCATCCTTCTTGATACCCGGTATTTCCGCGGTCCGTTGAAAAAGGGCGAACGTCGTGTCGGCGGAAAGTATTACCCCGACGATAACCCCGCCATTCCAATGCTGGGCGAAGCTCAGTGGAAGTGGCTTGAGGAAGAGCTGAAGAAACCCGCGGAAGTTCGACTGATCGGATCAGGGATCCAAATTGTGCCGGAAGCTGCCGGACAGGAAACGTGGTCGAATCTCCCTAAAGAACGGCAACGCCTCTTTGATCTCATTGCGAAGACTGGAGCGAATGGCGTCGTCTTCCTGAGCGGCGACCGTCATTGGGCTGAGCTCTCTTGCGCCACCGAAGGAACTCCCTATCCACTCTACGACTTCACATCCAGCAGCATCAATCAGGTCCACCCGCGCGGCACTCCAACCGATAATCGATTCCGTGTTTCTGAGACGACCTATCACAAGGAAAACTACGGTGAGGTCGCGATTGATTGGACCGTTCCGGCGGTATCGCTTCGATTGATAGACTTGAACGGCGACGTTCAGTTTGAGAAGACCATCGCGCTGTCATCGCTCATGGCCAAGTGAACAGGCCGGAAAACACTTTGATCAGGCTGTAGCTCACCAGCCCGACAATTGCTGCACTGGCGAAACCAATCACCAGCGGTCGCCAGCCGAGCTCACGCAGTTGGGCAAAACTGGTCCCGAGCCCGATGGCGGCAAGCGCCAGGGTGAGGCATACCAGACTGATATTTTGACTGAATGTCAGGATGGATCCCCAGGTGTCGTTCGAAAGAAAACCGAGCGGCTTCCCGCCAAGATCTCCGACCGACCGGAAGAGGGCGAAAACGATGAAAGCCACCACGAATCCGGGAACCCATTTGGAAACCGGAAGCCGACGGGCCCCACTTGACCGCTGTCGATTTGCGATGGCAAGAATCGGAATAACCAGGCCGAGACACAGATTGCGAACAAGCTTCGTGGTCGCAGCCACCTCCAGAGTTTTGGGCGAACCGTAGGTCATCTCATACATCAACCCCGCCCCGGCCACTTGCGAGGTGTCGTGGATGGATGTGCCGAGGAAAAGCCCGGCCATCACTTCATTCCCGGCAAAAATGAAGTGGGCCAGAAAAGGATACATTGTCAGCGCGATCATTCCGAACAAAGTGATCACCGCGACGGAATAACTGACCTCATCGTCGTTCGCTTTGATCGCCGGGCCGGTTGCCACGATGGCCGATACCCCGCAGATACTGGTTCCGACCGCTATCAAAGTGCTCAGATTCCCCGAAAGCCCTGCGAGTTTCCCCAGCCAGATGACACCGACAATCGCAGTGAGTATACATCCAAAGACAATCGGCAATGCCTGCAAGCCGATCTCACTGACTGCGGCAAGGCTGAGCCGCAGCCCTAACAATGCCACCCCGATCCTCAAGAGCCGCTTCACACACCAGCTAAGCCCGTCCCGGTATCGCCCGGGCAAACCAATCGTGTTTCGAAAAACCAATCCCAACACCACAGTCACCAGAATTGGACTGATCGGGCTCCTGGCAAAGCCCATCACCGATGTGCCCAGCCACTTCGCGGCCAAACTGGCGAGCAGTGCAATGATCCCGGCCAGCAGAAGTCCCGGAGCGAGGTCACTGACACTGTCGAGCGCCCGGTGGCATCGCTTTTGCCAGCCAAATCGCAGCTGCGCTTCATCCGATCGCGGCAGCGATTTGTAATCAGGAACGCCCTCAAAGCTATCCAGCGAGCCAACCGTTTCGCTGGCCAGATAAACATTGAATGGGCGTTGCCTCCCAACACTCATGCCGCCACCAGCGATGCCAATACTTTGCGGGTTCCGGTAAACGTCCGCCGGCCATGCATCGTCACGTAGTTATCAACCAGGGCGACATCACCGGTCTGCCAAGGCACATCGAAAGTGATTTCCTCGGCCAGGTCCGCAACCCTGTGAGCGTCTGCCGGATCAAGCGGTGAACCATCACCAAAGGTAATCGCTTTGGCCGGATCATTGCGCTCGTCCTTCCAGCCTTTGAAAGCGGCGATGAGCTGATTGTAGAACGATTTGCGGCCGTCACCGAGATCACGAACCGCCTGCAGGATCGGGGTGGTCGCTTTGAGGCAGCCATCGTCCAGCCATTCCGCCGTGTAACCGAGTTTTGCGATAACTTCTTCAGCCTCCTCCTTCGTCTTCACTGAAAACGTGCTCTGCCAGCTGCGGCCCATTCCTGATTTGGCATCATCCGCTCCCGGCATCACATTGCGATAGAGCAGTCCTTTCTCCTCGCACTGACGGGCAAACTCCGGCATTTCCTCTTTCATCTTCTCAAAGAGGACATCCGACCGGCACAGTGGCGTGGCCCCACCTGTTTCGGCAGCGTGTTCGCAGAAGAAGAACAGCTTGCTCGGGTAGATGGGGGTCTGCGCCATTTCGTGATGCAGAAAGATGGTCACTTCCGGCGGCGCTTCGTTCGCAGTGAAGACCCGCTCCGTCCGGTTGGTGCGAACCGCATTGGAAAGAGAGTCTTCGTATTTAAAGTTGGGAAACCCGAAGGCTTCGATGAATCCGTCGAAATCCAAATCAGATTCCAGAGGAAATCCGCGAAACAGGATCGCCCCATGTTTCGCGGCTTTTGCTTCGAGGTCATCCTGATTCGCCGCCACCCATTCCCTGACACTTTCAAGTGTCGCGTCCGGACTCTGGCATTCCAGGATGAGCGGGAAAATGTCTTCGTTCCACGTTTGCTGAGAATCAAGTTGAATGGGGGCTACTGAAATCATGGAGATGATTTAATGCCTTTCCCCCGCTTCCGTCTATCCGCATTTTGCGTGTATCTGATGCGAAAAAAGCGTCAACTCGAACCTTCGACGTTGCCCGTGCGATGATCGCATTCACTTCCGTGACAACCCGTCCACCCAGGATTATTATCAGGAAAACCAACTGCCCATCCACAATGCCAGAGTTTGATATCAAATGCCTCATTTCCGGAGATTCCACCGACGGCCGTGTCGCCGTGTTTGAAGAACGGGTTCGCCCCGGCGAGGGACCACCGCTCCACATTCATCGGAACCAGATGGAGGTCTTCCACATCATTGAAGGAAAGTTCCGCTTTCATCTCGACGGACAAATCACGGAACTCGAAGCGGGAGGCTCCGTTCTCATTCCTGCCGGAGCCGTTCACTCATTCCGAAACATCGGAGACGAACCTTCCCGCATCCATTTTGAAATCCTGCCTGCCGGGAACTCGGAAGAGGGATTCGACCGCCTCGTCAATGAAGGCGCAAGCATCTCAGATATCGCGGCCTTCTTCGATGATTATGGTATGGACCTCGCCGGCCCGCCGATCGACTAGCCGGCAATCACCGCCGCTCCGCAATCTCAATGGGCTGACGATTCTTGACGATTTGTTTTTCGCCGAGAACGCCATGCCAATGGGTGCACGGATGAATGATGCAGTCCCGCCCGAAAATCGTTCCCGGACTCAGCACTGTGTTGCAGCCGACTTCGGTCCGGTCGCCAATGATCGCACCGAACTTGAGCAGCCCGGTGTCCACCCCGTCGACTCTGATAGATCGACGATCAAGCCGGACATTTGAGCATAGCGCCCCTGCTCCAAGATGGGCTTTATAGCCGAGGATGGAATCCCCGACGTAGTTGAAATGCGGGACCTCACAGTTGTCGAACAGCAGGCAATTCTTGAACTCGCTGGAATTCCCCATCATGCAATTCTCACCCACGATCACATTCTCACGGACGTAGGCGCCGCTGCGAATCGTGGTCCCTGCTCCGATCCAGGCCGGCCCCTTGACCGTGGCAAATGCCTCTACCGTCGCACCTTCCGCCACATAGACATTCGGTCCGACGGAGGCCCGATCATCGACCTTTCCCGCGAAGCGGTCCCCGTCACCCAGGGACTCAATCTGCCGGAGCAGATAGTCTTCGATCTTCGATAGAGCAGACCACACCGGCTCACCTGATTCGAACAGAGCGGCATGCGCCGTGTGTTCGAAATCGAGATAAGCCTCAGGTGAATACATATCGCAAATCAAAAGCCGTTCACGCCGCCTTAAACGGTCATGATGTCTTTCTCTTTGTGCTCGAGGTGCTCGTCGATTGACTTGACGTATTTGTCCGTCAATTCCTGAACCTGCTTCTCGTAGTCATGAAAGGCATCTTCAGTGATCGCTTTGTCCTTCAGAGCTCCCTTAAGCTTGTCGTTCCCGTCTTTGCGGGCGGACCGAACCCGAACACGTCCCTGTTCAGCCATGTCCTTGACCAGCTTTACCAAATCCCGGCGACGTTCCTCCGAAAGCTCAGGAATCGGCAGGCGAATCAGTTTCCCCTGCACGTTTGGAGTGATGCCAAGTTTTGACTCTTTCAATCCCCGCTCGATGTCACTCATCACACTTGGATCGTGCGGCTGTACCACCAGCATCCGCGGTTCCGGCGTGGAGATCAGCGCGATGTTCTTGAGCGGCATGTTCGAACCGTAGGACTCGACCTTAATCGAGATGTTTTCCACCAGAGCAGGACTGGCTTTTCCAGTTCGGACAGAGGACATCTCCTGCAGCACGTAGTCCACCGCACTTTGCATTGCGTCTTCGGTTTCGAGAATAATTTCGTCAGGATCCATTGTTCAGGGGTATTCAGTTAGTCGGCTTCAATATTCCTTTTTCAGTCAGTTAAAACCAGTAAAAAGTCTTGGAATTGTTAACTTTCGACTTCCTCAGCGCAAACCGTGGTTCCAATCGCTTCGCCCACCAGCGCTTTACGAATGTTATCCGGATGCATCATGTCAAAGACAACGATCGGAATGTTATTATCCTGACACAGAGTAAACGCGGTTTGATCCATCACCTTCAGACCAAGGGAAATAGCGTCCTGGAATGATACCGACTCAAAACGCTTGGCATCGTCGAATTTATTCGGGTCCTTATCGTAGACTCCATCCACCATCGTTGCTTTGAAGACCACATCCGCCGAGATTTCACTGGCTCGAAGAGCCGCCGTGGAATCCGTTGAAAAGAAAGGACTTCCCGTTCCCGCCCCGAAGATCACGACCCGTCCCTTTTCGAGGTGACGAATCGCTTTCCGTCGAATGAAAGGCTCGGCCACCGAACGCATTTCGATCGCAGTTTGCACGCGGCATTCCTGCCCGGCGTGTTCCAGGGCCGCCTGCAGCGCCAGAGAATTCATAACCGTTGCCAACATCCCGACATAGTCAGCCGTGGTTCGTTCCATTCCACGTCCCGCAGCAGCCGCCCCACGCCAGAAATTTCCACCGCCGACCACCAAAGCCAGCTGGACGTTAGTCTCATCGATCGCCAGCTTGATCTGGCGGGCAATTTCTTCGACGATCTCAGGGGAAATATTGTCGTGACTGCCGTTTTCGCGAAGCGCTTCACCGCTGAGTTTAAGAACGATGCGTTTGTATTGTTGGGACATAAGTGAGGGAAGAAAGAGAGATTTGCCGATCTTCGGACAGGTTTTGCGGGATGGAAAGTATTTTTGCGGATTTGCCGGGTCGGCGAGGCCTTTCAATCTCGTCGATTGAATCCAAAGCAACCGGGAATTCGGCAGTAAACGGAGGAGTGCCGATGTGCTTCAGTGCTCCCTCCCCCGCTGATCCCGACGCAGCTGGCGCCCATGGATGCCCGGTCAGTCAGTGGATCAAAGAATCCCGGAAAGATCCGATGCCCGATGTCCGATGTCCGATGTCCGATGTCCGATGTCCGATGTCCGATGGCCGATGCCCGATGCCCGATGCCCGATGCCCGATGCCCGATGCCCGATGCCCGATGCCCGATGCCCGATGCCCGATGCCCGATGC
>JBLWYI010000030.1:0-78277 GCA_048267005.1 Verrucomicrobiales bacterium
GTTCTCTTCGACATATCGTTCTCTCGTTAGTTAACTTTATTTGATATGCCGTTTACACAAAATTCCTGACAGGCTCCATTGAGTCGTGTCGAAGGCCGTCAGCGAGAGAATGATGAGCATTGAGTCGTGTCGAAGGTCGTCAGCGAGAGAATGACGAGCATTGAGTCGTGTCGAAGGTCGTCAGCGAGAGAATGACGAGCATTGAGTCGTGTCGAAGGTCGTCAGCGAGTGAATGATGACCATTGAGTCGTGTCGAAGGCCGTCAGCGAGAGAATGAAGACCATTGAGTCGTGTCAAAGACTGTCAGTGAAGGGATGACGACCTTTCTGTCATGTGCGCGGAAATTTGTGGGAAAAACAGAGCTTTATCGTTCAAACTCTGTTGTTCCGTCAAGCAGACCCTGTTGGATCGTGAAGCGTGTTTTCTGTGGCCCGGTTAGGGACGGCTTCAGACTCGGGTTTTACCCGATCGCGATGTCGTCGGGCGGATCAATCGGATATTCCCACTCGTCGAAGGCAAATTTCCACTCGGTTTTGATGCGTTCAGCGTGTTCCGGTGAAATGGTGTGCACATTTCGTTTGTAGGATGAGATGGACTCGGCGTATTCCTTGATCGGAGCGAGACCTCCGCTCTTGTTGGGGATTTCGAGCTGATCGTATATTTTTTCGATCTCCCCCATCGGATCCGCAGTGATTTTCTCGTAACTGGTTTCGATAAACTCGTTGTCAGCCAGGTTCAGCGCGTTGCGGTCTTCAATATGCTTCTTGAGAAGGGTTTGGTAGTTCCGGATCGTGAAATCGCTGTAATCGATTCCATCGAAGTCCTGCCAGGCAAAGGCATTGAGCAATCGCGGGAACTTTCCAACGCTGGAACTGAATACCGGCCAGGGGTTGCGAACGATATTGACAAATTTCGCGTTTGGATACAGCCGCTTCAACATCGGGATTCGAGCGGCAGATGATGGATTCTTAAAGAGGAGTTGTTTGCCATCTTTGGCGTAGCTCATCTTTCGCACGATGAATTCGTAGGTGGCTTCGAATTTCTTTTTCTCGGTCTCAGTGGCACCTTCAAGCGTCAAAGCCTTTTTCGCTTCTTCCTCCATCAAACGGGGAAAGTAATATGCGTTGTAGTAGCCGATGGAGTTAAGGTTTCCCAGCGCCATTTCCTCTTCCTGAGGTTCTTGCAAAGTCAGTTTTACATTGTCGTAACCACGGGTTTCCGGCAGGGAGTTATCGATGATCCTGCGCCCCATTTCCGCTTTGGCTCCCAACATGTCGAGCGGCATCGCGGTATCCGCGAAAGTCATGAAGCCGAATTGCGGGTCGCGGCTCATCAGGTTGTGGAGGTGGGTGGTTCCACTTCGCCAGTGCCCGACGAGGAAGATGGGCGGTTTTGTCACTTCATGACGCTTGATATCGCCTCCCCAGCGAAGTTCTTCGAAAGTGGCAAATGGATATCGCGCAATATTGGCCCCCCAACCAACGAGCCGTTGCAGTCGGTTGCGCGGCGAGAGGCCGGCGGTAAAAAGCGACCGCTTCGCGAACACGCTGAAGCGGGCCCCCGCAAGCGGGTGAAGGGCAGGGCCGCGTTCGGCCGCGGCTGATTCAAAGGTCCATTTATTTCCCATAAAACTGTTCGTCGATTGTAGGCAGAAGTTACGGTTTTGCGAACCGTTTTGATTGTGATGTATTTTTTTGTTGCCGGAATCTTTGAGATTTGGCAAAAACCTATGTGACAACCCGTCCCGAAACTAATGTTTTCACCCGATCCGTCTCGCTTGGTCTACTGGGCCAATATCGAGTTCACTTATGAACCCGGCTCGAAACATTATGGCGAATATGAAGGTGGTTTTGTTTATTGTTTCGTTCAGGCAACGGATGCGAGAGATGCCATGGAGCAGTTCGAGTTGGAATTTGCCGGCAGGAAGCTCGGGGTTCTCTTTATTGAGTTTGTGAGCCTTTATTCAGAGGTTCCATGGCAGACGGCAGTGGACCAGAGACATTACGATAATATTGCCTGCCGGGCTGCGAGCTGCGAAGAGGTCATGTTCGACAGCTTTGAAATTTACGAACGTCGCTGATCTAACAAGTTCAGGTTAGACAATCGTCGGTTGATTCCATATGATAGCGATTTTCGTCTCACAAAATGTCTGTGTTTACTAAATCGACCGACCATTCCTCCGGATCCAAGATTGCCGCCAGTGACCTTTGGGTGTTTCTCCTCAGATTTTTCATTGGATACCCCATGATTCATTATCAGGCATGGAGACATGCCAAGCTGGGCTGGGCCTACATGTGGGAGAAAAAGGACTGGAGTGTTTTTGATCAAATGACGGCCCACGGTTACAGCTCTCCCGGCCCCATGGCAGTGACGCTTGTCTTTTTTCTCCTGATTAGCTCTTTCGGAATCTTGATCGGATTCCTGACACGGCTGAACGCAATTATTCTCCTGATCTGTCTCGGGATTGTCCTGATTGCGCCTATTGAGTTGAATCAGGGCTCGCTCACGCCGCAAACGCTGCTCATCTACATTGGCCTGTGTTTGACGTTAATTATTTCGGGTAGTGGATTTTTCTCTCTGGATATGTTAATGACGAGACGTCGGCGACGTAAGAAAAAGGCTCCAAGCCGTTTTGCGTGACCGATTTTATCTATCTTAACAATTGCCCAATCCGCGTTTTTTTCCCTTGCAAGCGGAGGGCCTTACCCTCTTTGTCCCCCATGTCATCATTTGCAGACCTTGGCCTATCCCGCCCGGTACTCCGGGCTATTGAAAAAGCCGGTTACGAGTCACCCACACCTATTCAAGCTCAAGCTATTCCTGAATCCCTCGCGGGACGGGATATCGTCGGGGCTTCACAGACTGGCACGGGGAAGACCGCTGCATTTGCGTTGCCGATTATCTCGAAGATGACTCCCGGCACGCAGCCTCAGGTTCTCATTCTGGAGCCGACCCGCGAACTCGCCGCCCAGGTCGAAGAGCAAATGCGTTTGTTCGGTCATTTCCGTCCGATGAATGTGGTGCTGCTTCATGGTGGTGTTGGCTATGGTGCTCAAAACGAAGGTCTTGCGACAAAGGCTGATGTCGTAATTGCAACCCCGGGACGCCTGATCGATCACATGGAACGCGGGACTTTGAAGTTGGATCAGGTCCGTTACCTTGTTCTGGACGAAGTCGATCGGATGCTGGATATGGGCTTCCTGCCTGACGTGAAGAAGATCATCGACCGTTGTCCCAAAGACCGGCAGACCCAGTTTTTCTCAGCAACCATGCCGGGAGCAATTCAGACTCTGGCAAACTGGGCGTTGAAAGAGCCTGTGGAAGTTGAGATCGGCGAGCGCCGTTCCCCGGCCGAAACCGTGACCCACGCATTTTATCCGGTCGCAATGGATCAGCGGGACGAACTCGTCCTCGCCCTGGTGCGTGAGACTAACTTTGACAGCTTGATGGTCTTCACACGGACGAAAAAGGAGGCCGATGCGCTGCTCGCGAAGATTTCCAAGCTGGAAGGGGCTCAGCCCGCTGCGCTTCACTCAGATATCCGTCAGTCAGACCGGACAAAGGCGCTGGCTGGCTTTCGTGACGGGACTTTCAATGTGATTGTGGCTACCGATGTCGCGGCACGCGGTCTGGATATATCCGGGGTGACTCATGTCATCAATTACCGGGTTCCAGAGAATCCTGAAGATTACGTTCACCGAATCGGACGGACAGGTCGTGCTCAGCAGGAAGGGGATGCGTTCACGATTCTATCTGCGGACGAACTCGATTTTGCCAAGGCGGTAGAGCACTTTGTTGAACAGAAGATTGATCGCAAGAAGCTCGAAGGATTTGATTACACCTACACAGCATTGTTGGATGAGAATCAGAAGCCGCTTCGGAAGAAGCGTCCCGCACCCAAGCGTCGTCGCTAATCCTTCGCGGTTCCGTTTATTATGGCTGGTCTCGTCGTAAAGCCGCGCTCACGGATCTTCCACGGCCACGAATGGGTCTATGGAAGCGAAGTCCTGAAGACTTTCGGAGAACCACAGCCCGGAGACGTCGTCACCCTCAAAGATTTTAAAGACCGGCCGCTTGGCACAGCGATTTACAATCCGAATTCGCAAATTGTGGCCCGGAGGATTTCCCGCCGGAAGCAGGAGCTGAATGCCGACTTTTTTGAGCGCCGCCTGCAGCGCGCGGCTGATTTACGGGAGGGAATGAACCTGCCGGATCCAAAGCTCTGCCGTCTGGTTTGGAGTGAAGCGGATGGGATGCCGGGAGTCATTATTGATCGGTATGGCGATCATTTTGTCCTGCAGACGCTGACGCTAGCGATGGACAATCACAAAAGGGACATTGCCGCTGCGATTGAAAAACTGTTTCAGCCGCTCTCGATCATTGAGCGTAATGACTCGCCCATCCGGAAGGCGGAAGGGCTTGATTCTGAAACTGGAGTGCTCTTTGGCGGGGATTTCCCTGAGCCGTTCGAGATTGAATCAAATGGAATCAGGCAGTCCATTGATCTGCGCGACGGCCAGAAGACGGGTATCTATCTGGATCAGCTCGATAACTACGTCGCTGTTGCAGCGCTGGCCAAAGACAAGCACGTCCTCGATTGTTTCTGTAATCAGGGAGGGTTCGCTCTCCACGCAGCGAAAGCGGGAGCCGCTTCGGTGACTGCGATCGACATCAGTGAATCCGCGATCGAATCTGCGAAAGTGAACGCGGAGCTGAACGGGTTGGAGGGAATCGAATGGATCGTGGAAAACGTATTCGGGCACCTTCGTCATCTGGAGAAGGAGGGGGCCAAGTATGATCTGATCATTCTGGATCCTCCGAGTTTCACCCGAAACCGGAAGTCGGTGAACGAAGCCATGCGGGGATATAAGGAAATACACCTTCGAGCCCTGAAACTGCTGAACAAAGGCGGTCGACTAGCGACCTATTCCTGTTCACATCATGTGGACCGGGAAGGTTTTCTCAATATGATCTGCGACGCATCCGTGGATGCCAAGCGCACGCTTCGCCACATCGGGGAACAAAAACAGCGGGTCGATCATCCGATTATCGCGACTATGCCGGAGACCGCCTATTTGAAAGGCTTTGTCTTTGAGACCGTCGCGAGTTTCTAAGGGCGGCTTCAGCCCCGTTGAAGGCGAATCAATCCCCGAATTTGGTCTCTGTGTAACCGGACAGGTCCGCGGTGAATAAACTCTCGGGCAGCTCAGGATTCCGGTCGATGTTATTGAAGTTCGTGCTCATCCGCGAACCATCTTTCAGTACCAGGCTGATCCCTTCGAGATTGAACTTCGCGGCATCCACTTTGAATGTGAAAGTCTTCACTCCTTTTCCCGAAGAGCCCAGAGGTTGAGTCAGGATCGAATAGTTCGAGGCACCTTTGGTGACTTTGAGGAGCTTGTATTTAGAGTTAAAGTCGTCCAGTGACTTTGGGAATCCTTTGCTAAGCGACGCCATTCCCGGCGCTCCGCTGCCAGCTTCACGTTCTTCGTATTTTTTCGAACCGGTTCGCTGAATCGTAATGGTGGAGCCGTTTCCTGTGACCAGCGTCTTACCTGCTTCCCATCGGAATTTATTGGAACCCATATCAAGCCAAAGCGTTCCGCGCTGAACGAGTGGTGCTTTTACCGTCTTCATGACTTGTGTCTGAGTGAAGTTCAGCTTCAAACGGGAAACACCGTTGTTCGTCTCCAGCCACTTTGAGATGACATCATTGGCACTGAGGTCCTGGCCGTTGATGTGCGAAGGCATCCAGAGAATCCCGGAGATCATGACAAGAGCGAATGAGGTGATACGAAACATACGCTCACAGTGTATTGGCTGAGCATTGGGGTGCAACCGCACAATCGGTCACAGGCGATGCATCCAACGATACCAACGCGGCAACAGCCACACGGCCACAATCATATTGATGAAAATGCCAATGCCGCAGACGATCCCCAGACTGGATAGACCGTCAGCTGCCGAAATTGCGAGTGAGCCGAATCCAATCGCAGATGAGATGCCGCAGAAAACGAGTGCCTTGCCGATGCCCCGTCTCGCAATCTTCAAATCGCCTCCACAGCGACGCAGTGCAAAAATCATGTGAATGCTGAAGTCCAATCCAGTACCGAAAAGCAACGGTAACCCGCAGATGTTAAATGAATTCCAACTCACAGGCGTCCACACTGTGAGGATCACGATGGCAGCAGCAGAAAAAGCGAGACAGAACAGGCTCAAGGCCAGATCGATCGCTGACCGGAAAACGATCCCCAGCATGATAGCCAGTGCGCAAATCATGGGGATGAAAACGCGTTTCAAATCTCCGCGAATCCGTTCGTTCAATGCGGTGCCGAGGGAACCAAGACTGGCTGCGGAGGTGTTGTCATCACAGATCGCCAGCACCCAGTCCCGTTTCAAACGGTCAGCAGGTTTCACGGTTCCCAGAGCTGCGAACGTCCCGTCCTTTTCCGTGAAAAGTCGTCCCAGAGACCATTCTGCAAGGCGGCCATGGGGAAGGGCGAAGTCATTTGCCGCTATTTCAGGTAGCGCCCGTTCCCAACTGTCGAACATCTCAGTGGTCAAAGTGGATCCATCTTTCGAAAATCCGGCGGCATCAATCTCTGCCAGGAGACGCTCACTTTCAGCGAGCAGAGGCTTCAAAATGGCAGCGTTGGTCCTTTGAAAGGCGGGATTCGGCACCATCGCAGTGGGCAGGATGTGGCTTTTCAATTGTCCGTCGGCCTCCGCTTTGACGATGCGTTGTTCGGCCGAGATCAGATTCTTCCTCAGGTCGGATATCGTTGAGCCAGTGATGGATACAGGAATCGCGTCTTTCCGGCCTTTTAGTTGATTTTGAAGCTCGCCCCAGGCCATGACTGACTGGCTTTCACGAATCCTGAAGGGGTGAAACTGCGCTTCCAGGCCGGGCATCTCTTTAAAAAGAACCGACACCGCTGCCACTGCCGGAATTCCAAAAGCAAGGATGGCGGCGACCCGTCCCGTGGTCACCCGGCCCATCTTCCAGCCAAACCGTCTCTCTTTTGCCGTTCTGGAAAACTCCACTGCGACCGGAGCAAATCCCCAGAGCATCACAGTTGCCCCGACGAAGATGCCAATGGCGACAAGGTTTCCCAACTCAGCGATCCCGGGAAGGGAACTGAAGTTCAATGACAGAAAGACGACGGCGGTTGTTCCCGCGGCCCAGAGAATCCCGGGCCCTACGGTCCGCCGGAGTTCTTTAGCGGACTTGTTGCCGACCAGCGATTCACGATAGATGACGATGCCATAGTCGACGGCGAGGCCGATCAAAATCGCTCCAAACCCGGCGCTCATGACACTGAGGTCTCCGAAAACCGCTCCGGCAATGAGGATCGTAATCGAAAGCACAACCAACATGGCTGCGATCAGCCAGGATAAAGGTTTGGCCTGGCGATGCATGATCCAGAACAGAAGGGCAATCAGCAGCATGGTGCCGACCATCGAAAGCGTCATGTCGCGTTCCATCTCCGTGCCGACTTCGGCCATGAACGCCGGGGTGCCCGTGAGGCCGATCGAGATATCTGTGTTGTCGGCCGCCCATTTGATTCGCCATAATTCGACAGATTCCTTTAGCTGATTCAGCCAGACCGCTGCCTGACGGTAATCGGAAAAATCGACGCCATTCCCTTCAACGTAAAGGATTCGGAACAAGCCATCGGGCGACGCCATGGGATCAGTTTCAGCCAGATCAACCTCACCCAGAGCTCCCGGTAGCTTCGCCAGGGCAAGGGGATCGTATCCGGCGATAACCGATTCCCCGGAGAGCAGGCCTTCCTGAACTGAGTCCATTGACCGGGCAATCGTTGCACTGGATTTCCCTTTTTCCAACCGCTCGGCAAGTGCGGCAACATCCCCCGGTGGAGAATTCAGCCACATCCAGGCGAGCATGGAGCCGCCCTCCGTGGCGAGCCGATCCAGAGCCAACTCCTGATAGACTTCGCCAACCAGATCAGACTCACTGCGAAGATGCTCTGCCAGCTCCAGAGTGGCTTCCTCGGTGAAATAGCCTTCGCCGGTCTTCACCGTCACGATCAGTTGGCCGTTTCTACTGAAGTATTCATTGAGGTCGTTCATCCCCTGGACCTCGGCAAGATCAGAGGGGAGGAGTTCGTAGATCCCGGCAGAGAAGTGAACGCGCGACACACAAAAGAATGCAATCGAGCCGAGCGCCGCGAGGAGCAGGATAGGGGGGATACGAATCATTGATCAGAGAGCGGAAGGCGAACCTATCCACAGATAAGAGAGTTTGGGGCAGAAAATTGCCGAAAAGACACCACCATACAAGTTTCGGCCCCGAATTCGCCAACGGGCAGGACTCAGTCTGTGTTCCGGTGTTTTAAAAACCAGGCGTAGAGCGATTCGTCTTCGTAGACAGGGACGATTACGCTGCTGTGAGTTCCCCCGGGAATGGTGATAAGTTCCGCCTCGGGATTGCCCAGCGTTCGGATCTTCTCAATCAAGGCTCGATGGGGATCGATCGATACAATCTTATCTGCATCCCCGTGAAACGCTCGAATGGGGAGCCCGGTCAACTTATCCGCCAAAGATGGCCAGCCATAGCCACACACCGGAGCAAAAGCGGCAAAACGATCTGCGGCCTCAGCGGCAAAGCCCCAGGCACCCATCGCTCCCAGGCTGGTCCCGGTGAGATAGATTCGCGATTTGTCGCAGTGATAGGTGCTAACAATCTCATCCAGCAGATCAACGAGGGCTTTTGCCGGCCAGCTTCCGTCCGGCAGTTGGGGAGAGACGACGATAAAAGGGAAGTCCGGTTTCTGGTCCAGAAACTGAGGTGGACCGTAGCGCTTCACTTTGTCGAGGTCGCGGCCACGAATGCTCCTTCCATGAAGGAAGATAAGCAGAGGCCATAGCTTATCCGCTTCGGATTGGTAGCTGTCGGGAAGGTGCAGCAGGTAGCGCCACGCTTCGTCTTTATCCCCAACCTTGAGGCTGCTCTCTGCCGTTACCTTCACCTGCTCTGCGAAGAGCGGGGGAGATGAGATAAGGATAAAGAGGAGAACCAGTCGGATCAGTTGAGGCATTTTAGGAAAACTTTTGGGTTAGACGAGAAAGAATGGACGCTGTAGCGGAATTTCCCATGATTCGGGGGTGACTTTGGCAAAGTCGAAACGTAATCTCCCGCCGTGAGCCTCAATCATCCAGAGTTGGTCGACCTTTTGCGAAAAGCTTATTCAGCCGAGCGTGCTGCCTCCTTCGCCTATATTGGCCACGCGGGCTCGTTGCGGGATGAGACTGAAAAAGCGAAAGTCAGGGAGATTGAAGATGATGAATGGGAACATCGTCGTGAGGTCAAAACGATTCTCGACCAATATGAGATCCCGGTTTCACGATACTACGAAATTAAATTCTATCTCATTGGGAAAGTCATCGGGTTCAGCTGCTACTTTATCGGGCGATTTATGCCCTACTTCTTTGCCGGAAAGCTCGAGAGCGGGAACGTCTGCGAATATTTTGTGATGATGCAGATGTTTCATGATCTGGGCATCAAAAAGCATGACGAGATCCTCTACGCGATGGGCGTTCGCGAGAAAGAGCATGAAGTGTTCTTTCAGGAGATGATCAAAGACGCGAGCTGGCTGCCGTTGTTTGAGAAGCTTTTCAACTGGGGTGCAACTTCCAGCCTGAACGATGTCGACCTCGACGATCTCAGCGATGTTTCGGAGTCGGACCGCTACTGTGAATCAAGGAAACGAGGCTCCTGATTACCTGGCAGTCGGCATTTTGGTCTCCGGATCGATCAGACCATTCTTGATCAGGTCGGCCTCAGCCTCTTCCGGGTAAATTCCGCTGACATAGCGGCCGTTGTCAAATTCGGCATCCCACAACACTTCACCTTCGGCATTGAGATCCGTCACATGCCCGTGCCAGAGCAGGTTTTCGATAAAATTTCCATCAAACCTCAAAAGACCGGCCTCATCCCATTTCCGGTGTTTTCCGAATGCCTCACCGTCTTTCATCATGGCATCGATCTTGATCTGGCCACTTTCATAAAACTCCCTGTGCCGGACCTTTTCGCCCTCGAACCAGTCATACCAGCGCATGAGGGTGACACCGTCTTCGTAGTAACGCAACTCGGGACCGTGAAGTTTGCCGTCCTTGTAGGTGGCAAGATAGATGGGCTTCCATTCTTTCGTTCGCATCACCACCGCACCGGAATAAGGTGCGGATTCACCTTTCAAGCGGGTGATGCCGTCCTCTCCGGTTTCCACATCGCCCCGCTTCGGGAATGCTTTTTGCAAAGCCGTTTCACCACTCCCGGAAGTGGAAGCGGGTTGTTTCTCATCGCAGGCAGGCAGAAGCGCCAGCGCCGACAAGGCGGGTAGCAGGTAGAGGAATCTGATCATGGCCCGCGAGTTTCGCGAATCGCGGAATTCCTGCAACCCGGAAATCTCGCTAAAACGGGCCAACAAGAATCGCAGACACCGAAGACTTGAGGGAACAGGGGCAGGTAATTGACAGCCCTCGATTTCTATTGGAAATCACGAATTTACGATTTCCGGCGTGAGGATTGTTCATTCCGTTTTCGCTTCCTTTGGCTCTCCAAATGCCCACTCGCCGAAGCCGTTCAAGTCATCCGGTCGCTGTGTGCCGGATACCGTTGACCACGTTGCGCTGTTATTTTCTACGATTCGGGCCACGTTTGCCCGCCAGAATTGGCCGGTTTGAGAAGCCTCAATTCCCAACGCTTTAAAAGGAATCGAAAAAAGTGCCTGCCAGTTTTCACCGTCAGTCGAAACGTTCGTTTCGCAATCCCACGCGGCTTTCCAATCGGGATCAAATTGAGCAAATCGCGGATCCATCACATCACTGATAAATCCGGAAGCCGCTTCGGTTTTGGCCGAAGAATCAGGGCCTGTGGAAAATCGAAAGGCGGTCTCTTTTCCCGGAAATGGCAAGATATAAACAGCAATTACGTCGGACTCGGAATTTAGATTTTCTGCATCAACTCGAACGTAAACCCGCTCGTTATCGGTCAGCACTTTGAATTTTGACGACGCATCGATCGTTTGAGACTCAGCGTTTTCCCAATGATCACTTTCCAGGGAAATTTCGCCGTTTTTGATTTCGCTGATTGATAGTCGTTTCGCCCCCGGCAACGGAGCGGCGCGCATAGCAGCGGTGTCCCAGTTGAAACAGGTGTTCTCGTAGGGCTCTTGATATCGGTTATGGGCGAGCCGCAAATGGGCTTCATTATGACCTCCCGGCGGAAACATCACGAACGCCCATCCCTCCGATGCCGGCGTCTGACGCCTTCCCTGGAAGTAGGTCGCAATCTCGGCGTTTCGAGCATCGATGGCGTCGAGCAGACGATCGCGCGAAGCGAGGTCCGGTTGGATTTCGTATGCCTGGTGCAAATGCACAACGCGGGCAAAATGCTTTACGTAATCAAATTCTCTCCTGACCAGAGCAATCCGGGCTTTCACTTTTCCGCTACGCGCTTTCTTTTCCGCGCCGCTGAGCACTTCCTCGAGATTTGCCAACAACTTCGGCGGATACAGGAAAGCCATCATCTGAAACGGATCCTGCACTGTTTTGCGCCGCCTCCCCTCCATTGGCTCGTAGGTCCATATTTCGCATCGAGTCCCGATGTGATCCGAATACAACTCGAGGGCGTGATACAATTGATTGTAGAACTGCGCCATGTGCCAGGTTGATTCGACAAAAGCGCCCTCAATGAATTCCGAATATAAATCTTTCGCAAAGAGGTGTTCCGGATCGTCATACATTCGCCCCATCGTGTAGTAAACGGGGCCTTCGAGACCAAACAGAGCCCCCGAACCGTCGCGATAAAATCCCTGAATTCGATTCTTCGCGATCCGTTTCGCCTGGTCTCCGACAAATTTCGGCGTTCGCATTGGCGTGTAACGCGTCGCGAGATTCGGGCACCAATTGTAGAGGTAACCCGCAAACCCATCCGGCACTTCGTAGCCCTGCCACGGATCGATATCCGATTGGTTGGTACCAGTCAGCATGATTCGAGTGTTGGCGGGAAATTTCTTGAAAGTCTCCGGCGGCTTTGCCGTTTGAATGTAGGACATCATCGTGACCGTTTTTCCGGGATGCGATTTCTGCAATCGTTCGGCCATCGTCCGGTTAAAAATCCAAATTTTCTCGCTCCAGTTATCACCGGTGTCATAGAGCTTATTGCAATCCTCACACTGGCAGGCACGAAATCCGTCAGGCTGCCCGAGATCAACCGAGGCAAGTCCCTTGTCGAGCTGACTTGCGAGATCTTTGTAAATCAACTCCTGAACCTCCGGATTGGAGAGGCAATATTGGCCGTGGCCTTCGAGCAATCGTTTCCCGTCGACCAGAGAAAAATATTCCGGATTTGTTTTGCGATATTTTTCCGGCGGAACGGCACGTGCCCATGTGTGACCTCCGAATATCTCATCGACGCGCGGAAAGCGGTTGTTGGCGATGTCGTAAAAACAGCACCCCTGTGGATGTGCTGTGTTGTAGAGAATCGCCGGAGTGTGCTGAACATCCAAATCGTCCGGGATGGTGATGCGTTCCATCGGGAGAAATTCAATCGCAGGCGACGCGAGAAAATCGATGCTCTCAGCCTTCCCCAGCGGCTGATAAAAGCTCATGTCTGGAAACAAAAAACGCACCCCGGCGTATTTTCGGAGAAAATCCGTCACGCCTTTCGCCGTTCCAATTCGATCCCACATCGGTCGTCGCGGATTATCCGACTTCGCCGGAGCCGGATGATCATGCCCCGCGATGATCAAATTCGTTTTCCCGACCACACGATGGACGTAGCCCCAGCCTTCCAGCTTTGTCACGTCGATGCCTTGCTTCTTCGCAAACTCCGTGTTTCCCAGAAAAATCCCCGGAGATTTTTTCGTATCCCGGTGTTCCGATTCGCGAACCACAGCGAGATCAGCTCCGTTCGCCTCGAAAGCGGTTTGTAAAAGTCGGGCCGTCTGAACGAGCGCCGCGTCGACTTCCTTCGACAGCGATTGATCGGGAAGAACGATCTGATATTTCGAAACCTTCTCTTCACTCAGCACTAAATCATCGGCAAGTGCCTCTGAATTCAGGGTAAAAAAGGCGGCAGAAATCAGAGCGAATCTTTTCATTAAAAGAAAAGGCTACCACGGATTTTGTGGATTGTGGGACGGCTTGATCAGGCCACGGTCAACCGCCGCGCGCCAGCTGAAAAGCGAAGAATACGAATCGCTTCAGGGGGTAATAAACTATGTGTAGTGGCCGCTCGGTCAGACTTTATTCAGCCTGCTTTGCTTTTAGGCTGGCTTCGTATTTCTGAACCTTTGCGAGGCGCTCTTCCGCTTCAGTGACCCTGGCGTTCGCCAGAAAATAGACAAGCCCGAAGAGACTTGCTGCGACGGCTATCATCAGAATGATGACGAGGATACCTCCGATGATCGTTGCAATTGTTGTGAGCATGATGAGTTGGGCTTGGTGGTTTGAAATCCTACTGACTCTTATTGGTCAAACGGATACATCATCTTACCGCTCGCCGGAGAGCGCGCCATGTACAGATTGCTGGTTTGTCATCGATAACAGATACAGATCTGCGAAACCTAAGTAAGGCGCTTTACGAGTTGTCCCAAAACCACCACTGCATTTTCGATTTCAGGGGTCCACGGATGGCCGCAACTGAGTCGGATGAAATTGGGGAAGCTCTGAGACGCAGAAAACATGGGGCCGGGCGCGATGCTGATCTTTTTGGTCATGGCCTCGTCGTGAAGTTGGAGGGCAGAGACTGATTCCGGGAGCTCGATCCAGAGAATGAATCCGCCTCTGGGTTGGGTGAGTTTGATTCCTTCAGGAAATGATTCGACGACGGCATGGCTCATTCGATCAATCTGGAAAGCAAAATTAGAGCGCAAGGAACGAAGATGGTGATCGTATCCTCCATTGGCCATGAATTCGGCGATGGCGAGTTGTGGGAGCGAGGCAGTAGCAAGCGTGCTCGTGAGTTTGAGGGCTTTGACCTTTTCGTAGTAACGCCCCGGAACCACCCAGCCAACGCGGTAGCCAGGGGCAACGGTTTTGGAAAAAGATCCGCAAAGCATGACGCGTCCGTGTTTGTCGAATGATTGCACGGCACGGGGGCGATCACCGCTATGGTATAGACCGCCGTTGATGTCGTCCTCGATCAAGGGCACATCCTGTTTCGCCAGAATATCCACTAGCCGCTTCTTATTTTCGTCCGGCATGAGCGATCCGAGAGGATTACTGAAGTTAGGAACGGCGAGGCATGCCGCGACGCTGTGAAACTTGAGCGCGTGTTCCAAAGCATCGAGATCCATTCCGTCCCGCGGATGCATCGGAACTTCGAGAGCTTTTAATCCCAACGCTTCGATTTGTTCGAGAACCCCAAAGTAGGTCGGTGATTCAACGGCGACGACGTCTCCCGCTTTGGTGACGGCCCGGAGGCAGAGGGCGAGGGCTTCCGTCCCGCCGCAGGTAGTGATAATTTCGTCAGGGGAAAGGTCGAGACCGCGGTCGAGGGAGCGTTTGGCGATTTCCCGCCGAAGTCGCTCGGAACCGGGAGGCATATCGTAGTTGATGCCTTGTTCGCCGGAGCTTCGAGCGACTGAGGCCATAATTCGGTTGAGTTTCACCACAGGAAGGTTTCCTGCTCCAGGATAGGCTGCGCCGAGCGGGACGATATCGGGCATGCGGGCCGCGTCAAAGAGACAGCCCTGCAATCCTCCGAAATCGACCATTGAAGCCGTTCGCTTCGGCCGCGAAGGCGTCGGTTCTTTGATGCCATCCCTGATTCGGGAACGCACGAAGAAGCCGGACTTGGGGCGCGCCTCGATGAGGCGACGGTCTTCGAGCAAGGAGTATGCCTGAAGAATAGTTGAGAGACTGACGCGGTGCTGGGTGCAGGCGTTTCGGACAGACGGGATTCGATCGCCAGGTCGCATCGTCCCCGACCGGATGAGTTTCTCAACTTTATCGGCTACCTGTTGGTAGAGAGGCGCTTCACCTTTCCCTTCAGTATTCTTGTGGGCGACAGGTTTCATTGTGGCCTAAAAAACCCGCCGAACACGCTGGGAGAGCAGATAATTTTTGATTTTAAAGATAAGCCTTTCTTGCCGCAACCTACAAAAATTTTGTCGATCCCATTCATACGAGGAAATACCTTCGAACGAATTCGCGGCCATGGCCCAAGGTCGTTTTCGTATTCGAGTTAAATGATCTACCCCTCTTTCGTTTTCAGCAAAGTGCTCCTCCTTGGAATTCACCATTACGTTTGCGACTCCTTCACATTCCCGGGGCGGTTTTCGCTAAATGGGTAAAAGGTGCAACCGTGAAATCCTGTTTTTACGTGGCAACAGGGTTGGTTTAGCGAATTGACACTGTTGAATCAACTATCGACAGGGCTGTTATTGAGCCAAGGGAGGGGGGCTGAAGGCAAATTAAGATGATCGCCTGGCGACGCTTTTTCAGCTCAATGAACCTTCCTTGCAGGTAGGGTACCCCTTCCGGAGTTGCCTCCCCGGAAAACCTTTGGTTTACTGACTCTATGAAAACCATTATCCGGGCATTTGTATTTGGAGCGGTTCTAATGGCCGGATTGGGAGCTTTTGCGAGGGATTCTGCCCGGCGGCCAAACATTCTTTATATTTTCACCGACGATCAATCGCACCGCACAGTTGGGTGCTATCCGGAAGCCCCGGATTGGGTGCAGACGCCGAACATTGATGCCCTAGCTGAAAGCGGGGTGCGTTTCTCCCATGCTTACCCCGGAGTCTGGTGCATGCCCAGTCGTGCAACGCAACTGACTGGACATCAAACCTACGGAATCGAATCCCTTAAGGTCGATCTTCTCCGATATCCCAGGAGCGAATACGATCCGAAGAAGCTGCCATTCTGGCCGAAATCTTTTCGGGAAAACGGCTATTACACGGCCCATATCGGGAAGTGGCACAGCGGAGTCGACACTGGTTTTGGTAGGGACTGGGACTTTCAGATTGTCTGGAACCGACCGAAGCACACTTTGAATGCAGGCCATTATTATGGGGATCAAATCATCACATTCAACGGAGGCAAAGACGAAAAAGTCAGTGGGTATTCCACCGATAATTACACCGACTGGGCGGTCGACTTTATCGAAGGAACCAGCCGGAAAGAAAAGGAGAAACCCTGGCTTCTCTGGCTCTGCTACGGAGCGACTCATGGTCCTTTTACACCGGCTGAACGTCATCGGGATCGATATGAAGGGGTAAAGGTGCCAATTCCCGAAGATGTGTTTCCTCCCCGGATGGGAGTCCCGGACTATGTCCAGCACATGCAGAAGTGGAAGCCGGGGCCGGACGGAGTCCCGGTGATGGAGAAATTTCACACGCCGACGGCATCGACCGAAGGGATATACGGCTCAACCATTCATGACTGGGCCCGGCAATACAATCAATGCGCGCTCCCCATCGATGAGGCGGTCGCAAGGTTGGTTAAAACACTGGAAGAGACCGGGCAGCGGGACAACACGATGATCATTTTTACGTCGGATCAGGGCTATGCCTTCGGGCAGAAAGGGTTTTCCACGAAAATGGCTCCCTATGATGCCAACATCCGTGCCCCGCTCATTTTCAACTGGCCCGGTCAGTTCCCCGAAGGAAAGGTGATTCGCCATCCGGTGTGCGGAGTGGATATTCCTCCTACCATTTTCTCGGTAGCTGGAATCGGGTTGCCCTGGGAAATGCATGGTCATGATCTCACTCCGCTTCTGAAGAACCCCGAAACGGCAGAATGGGATCATCCGGCTTTTCTGGCGATGACCGGTTCAAAATTCGGATCACATACCGCAGGGATGGCTAATCTGCACCATGGCGAGACTCAGGGAGTGCCCTGGTGGATTTCCTATTCCAAAGGCCGGATGAAATATATCCGGATCCTCGAGAAAGATGAGATGGAGGAGCTTTACGATCTGGATGCCGATCCCAACGAACTGAACAACCTGGCATTGGATCCGGAGTATGCCTTGGAGTTGGCGGCGTTACGGAAGGCCGCCGTTGCCGAACTGATACGGACCAACTGCCCGTTCGTTGACCACTTGCACAAACCAAGCACGCAACAGTGAAGGGGTGCCGAATGCCAGTCGCCGGACCGCTCGCTTCAAAGAATCCGGGGCAGAGGATGCAGGTAGCGTTATCCGGAATGATCTGGAATCCGCCCCGATAACTGCTTTCCCCGGTGTAGAGTTACGGAAACCGGTATTTCATAAGTCCATGAAAGAGGTTCAGAGCGGAAGTGAAAGCACCGTGAGGTAAAGCATGCTGGGTTCTTTGGCGTAGAGTTCTTTCTCGCTCACAGAATTGCTGTCATTTTCATCCACAACTTCGAAGGCCTTGGTGTAGTGGACGTGGTCAGTAACGAACTTGATCGCTTCATCCGGTTCGATCATCCCGTTATCGTTCTTGTCGATATGATTGAAATGTGTATCCGGGTCTTCGTGGGTGTGCGGAATGGCATCCCATTCGCCTTGCGAGAGGTGTCCGTCCTGATCGGTGTCATGTTCGCGAAGGACCGTGTTGTGTGAGTGAGATGCAATCTCGTGGTGAGTGAGGTGACCGTCCCGGTCGAGGTCACGAATTTCGAAGGTGGATTGCACCGGGGCGATCGCTTTCTTGTTATGCGTAACGCATGAGAAAGACAGTAATGAAGCAAGTGAAGCGAGTATCAGGAGACGGTTCATGACCGGAGCATTGTAGCGATTTTTGTTCCGACCGAAAAGAAAACAATGCATTGTTCTTCTGCAACGGGATGGTAAATGCGGGAAGTTGTCGAGCGATCCCAATATTCAGAGCCTCCGGGATACCACTCCCCATCCAAGCCGATGTTGTCAGGACGCCTCTGCGAGGAGGAATTGAATTGATAGGTTTTGATTCCAGCAGTGGTACCAATCATCTAATCGCTTTTTGATTCTGACTTTTTAGTTTGATGACGAATTAAATGCATTAGAATTATTGGTCCAGTCAATAGACCGAGAACAACCATCGACTGGTTATGTGATTGGTTTATTCGTAAGGCTTGTTTTCCATGGTAAAAACCTTCCTGAAACGTTCCGTCACTCAAAGTTGGCTCCGTTGCACGGGAAACTGGATCTCCTGCACCCAACATGCAGAAAAAAGCTAATATGGCGATTACAAAGGAAACCCATAGAGACGTTCGGATTTCGTTTGCCCTCACTGTGTTTATGAAAAAAATAAACAAAACCCAACCTATAACTACCAATGGATTCATCATGTTATCTTATTGTGAGTTAGAACAATTCGATTCGGGGTGCATGTGGCATTTCATTGGCTAACATTTCCCCGCTCGAAATTCAAGAAATGGTGGTGTCCCTTGACTGCACCCTATTTCCCTCAATAGTCGCGCATTTCCCGAAAGTTTCCCTGCAATGATTCGAATCGCTTCCCGGCCAGATGCAGGGATTTGCTGAAGTCACAGGACCACAGGGATGAAAAATCGAATTACCAGAGCTTTTGAGAAACAGTGCAAGAACCAAAAACCTGTCTCCCATTATCTCCTCAAATTGGAACGACCAAAATACGTGGAAGAAGGTAGGTGCGCGAAATCGGAACGACCTTCTTCCACGTATTTTGCTCATTCCAATCTCGTGCACCTACCTTCTTCCGCGTCCGGAATAAATGTTTGAAATCGGAACTACCTAAATACGCGTATTTGAGTAGTGCCGATTTCATGTGTCTACATTCTGCTGCAGCAGAGACGACTTCCTGAAATTGGAACGACCTTCTGCCACGTATTTTGGTCATTCCGATTTCGTGCGACCTGTTTTTCCGCCTGCCGAGGCGCTTTTCAGGAGAAAAAAGAGACAGTCGTCAAGAAATTGCGTAAGGATTGGCCATTGTCAAAACAAGTGGACTTGTAGAGAATCCCTCCATGAGTGCGTTTCTTCGAATTCTGGTGATCGGATTGCTTGCAGCCGGTGGGGGCTGCCTTTGGGGCGGTGAGAAAAAGCCGAACGTGATCTTCATCCTGACGGACAATCACGGGGCCTGGACGCTGGGGTGCTACGGAAACAATGACATCCAGACGCCGAATCTGGATCGGATGGCGGCTGAGGGGATGCAGTTCATGCGGGGAATGGCGAGTAATCCGGTCTGTTCTCCGACCCGGGCGACGTATCTAACGGGGTTGTTGCCGTCTCAGCACGGGGTGCATTCGTTTCTCGATCAAAAATACATGATGGGTGAGGAGGCTTATTATGCACTGGAGGAATTCGAGACGTTGCCTGAGATCCTGCACTCGGAGGGCTATGTGTGTGGCCTGAGCGGGAAGTGGCATTTGGGAGACAACATGAATCCGCCGGACGGATTTTCTTTCTGGGCGACGATGCCGCGGGGAGGAACCAGCAGTCTTTACAATGACCCCGTCATTCTCGACGGGAAATTGATCAAGAATTCACCCAAATACATGACAGACCTCTGGACTGAGAAGGGGATCGAGTTCATCGAGCAAAACAAAGACGGGGATAAGCCCTTTTTTCTCTACCTCGCTTACAACGGTCCCTATTGCCTGAGCCGTCTGCTTCTGCGGGAGGCGAAAAACCGCTGGGCGGACTATTACGCTGATAAGGAGATGCTGTCTTTCCCCCGTGATACGGCTCACCCCTGGCAGTATTCGAACCTGGACTACCACAACAACATCGTGAGCATGCGCCGGGTCGCGGCGGAAGTGAGTGGGGTGGACGACGGGGTTGGCGAGATCTTTGAGACGTTGAAGAAACACGGCCTGGATGAAGACACGCTGGTGATCTTCGCCGGGGATCAAGGATGGATGGGCGGGCAGAATGGATTCTTCGGGATGGGGGATCACACCCGGCCCATGGCGGCGCACGACATGATGATGCAGGTGCCGTTTATTTTCCGACACCCGAAAGGGATCAAGCCGGCGAAGAGCGACGCCATGGTGACCAACTATGATTTTCTACCGAGTGTGCTGGATTACGTCGGGTTGGCGGATCGCATCCCGCAAAAGCCCAAACTGCCGGGGCGAAACTTTGCGCCATTGCTTCGGGGGGAGAACGTTCCGTGGCAGACTGAGATGTTCTACGAAATGGAGAGCTGCCGATCAGTCCGAACTGAGAAGTGGAAGTATGTTGAGCGGCGGTCACCTGAAGGACCGGGGGAGCTTTACGATATGGAGGTCGATCCGATGGAGCGATTCAATCTTTTCGGTCAAACCGAACATGCGGCAAAGCAGTCGGAAATGGCGAAACGCTTGGTGAAGTTCTTCGATGAATACGCGGATCCCGAATACGATATTTGGAACGGGGGGCGCTCCAAGGCAAGGCGGCATCATGCGCCGAAGGATCATCCCGACTACCGCGAACCCAAGCCCAGACCCTGGAAAGCGACGGAGCCGAAAGGCGTTGTTATCCCAAAATAATCGGCGCATCCGGTTCTTCGGGAGCGATCACTTCGGCAACACAGGTGGCATCGACTCCCGCTTCTGTCAGTTCTGCGAGGCAAGCATCCCGACTGCTTCGGGGGATGGATGCCAGAAGTCCTCCTGATGTCTGAGGATCAAAGAGGAGGGGATACTTTTCATGCCTAGCGAAGTCGCGGGCATTGAGGATTCCGTTTGCGGCGCGGGCATTCTGAATGTGAAGCGAGCTGAGGATTCCTTTCGCGCTGGTTTCCAATGCACCATCCAGAATCGGAAGGGCGGACATATCAAAAGCTGCCCCGACTTGACTGGGACGGAGCATTTCCAATAAGTGTCCCATAAGTCCGAAACCGGTCACATCGGTGCAGGCGGTTGCGCCATGACGCCGCAAGATCTCAGCTGGACGGCGATTGGAGCGCAGCATCGAACTCAGCGCATTGTCGATCCATCGGCCTTTTGCTTCGAGGCGCATTTCTGCCGCGAACAACGTTCCGGTCCCGATCGGCTTCGTCAGAATGATAACTTGTCCGTCTTTGATTCCGCCTTTTCTCAACTCGGTTCCCGGGGCAATGGTCCCATTGCAGGTGATCCCAAGGGCGAGGGTGTCACCTTCAGCGGTATGCCCGCCGTAAAGTTTTGCGCCGGAGTCATTGAGACTGGCAATCATTCCTGAAAGCACCTGAAACAAGGTTTCCTCGGTAACGCGGTCGGCTCCGAAGGGGAGCAAGGCGGTGACCAGCCCACTGTGAGCCGTGGCACCCATCGCAAAGATGTCGCTGAAGCAATGCAGCGTGGCAATGCGACCGAAGTCGTAGGGATCTGCCACAAGCGCGGGAAGGTAGTCGACGGTTTGAACCATCTGCTGCCCCGCAGGGACACTGAAAACGGCGGCGTCATCACCTGCGTCGAACTCGCTCAGGGCGACTGAACTGCCATGTTCTTCGCGGATGCGCTCCAGGGCTTTTGAAAGGACCGATGCACCGACCTTTGCCGCACAGCCAAGACAGCGCATCTGAGACCGGGCACGAAGTTCCTCAAGCACAGCCGGGAGAGAGCCGTCTTCCGATTTTGAAGCGGAACCGTGGGTGTCATCCACGGCGTCACCCATCCCGGGGAGGTCCGAGAACTTCCGCATGAACTTGCGATCGATGTGGTCTTTCAGCTTCCACATCAGGGAGGACTTCCACGCGAGCAGTCTGCGGGAGGCGACGGCTTCTCCCGTGGCAGTGCCGATTAAGCTGAGAAACTCTTTCTGCGGGCTGTATTTGATAAGTGGTTTATCAGCAAAGACGCGCTGGATGTTTTTCCAGAGCGGCTTAGCCATGCGGACTGCGAAGACGCCGGACTTTGGTCTGGGCATTGCCTCAATTGTTGCGACATCGCCAGCCGCAAAAACATATGGATGACTGAGCGATTGCAGGGTTTGAGAGACGAGGACAAAGCCCCGGTCATCCGTCTTCAGGCCGGAATCGGCAATCCACCCGGGCGGGCTGGCGTTTGTCACCCAGAAAATGTGATCTCCTGTGATCTCATCGCCTTCATCAGTGATGACACCATTCTGCCGCACCTCCTCGACCCGAACCGGATGGTGAACCGGGATGTCCCGTTCGGCGAGAATCCCTTTAAAAATCTCCCTGACCTTCGGGTTGTGAGTCTCGAGGATGTCATCTCCGCTGTGCACGAGTGCGACCTCGAGATTGGGTTCCATTCTTTTCTGCATGGAGATTGCCAGTTCAACACCTCCAGCTCCGCCGCCTACAACGATAGCCCTGGAGGGCTTGTTGGATTTGACAATGGGTTCCCACTTTTCCAACAGATCCGGGACTGGCTTTGAAGGAATCGCATACTGGTTTGCCCCGGGAACGGCCACTTTGTCCGGGACACTGCCGACATTGATCGACACATAATCAAACCCGATCGGGCTGCGGCCTTCAATCGTCACTCTCTTCCTTTCCAAATCCAAACCGGTCGCTGCCGCGAGTATGAACCGGACCCCGGCAAACTGACAGAGCTTCCTCAAGTCGATATGTGCTTCGTCATAGGTGTAGAAGCCGGCAATGAATCCCGGCAGCATTCCTGAGTAGGGAGCATGGGAAACATCGCTGATCAAGGTGACGCGAACGCCCTCGAGCGGCTTCATTCCCATCATTCGGAGCATCAGCGCGTGACTGTGCCCGCCTCCGACAAGGACGAGGTCTTTCGCGAATGGGGTTTCAGGTTTCTCTGCGCCGGTCATTTGATATCGAAAAGGAGACTACAGCGGAAGAGACGAAATTCCATAGCCGGCTTTACGAGGCAACAGGGTTCGATCGGCGACTGGACCCTGTTGACTCGTGAATGCCAGAGTGGCTTCTCCGTCGAATCGTGGCAGAGTTTTTCTCTGTTCATGAATTTAGATGTTTCCACCCCAGCGCTTTTATTCCCGGCCGTCAGTTTGTTGTTTCTTGCCTACACCAACCGATTTCTTCATTTGGCTGCGCTGGTTCGCAACCTCCACCGGGACTGGATTGAGATGAAGGACGAAACTCTCAAGCTTCAGATCGACAATCTCCGGCGGCGATTGAAGTTGATTCGCTGGATGCAGTTGATGGGGGCGACCAGTCTGTTTCTCTGTGTGATCTCAATGGTGGCCGTGATGTTTCACGGGCAACCGGTCGGCCTGGTTTCTTTCATTACGGCACTGATCCTGATGGGGGGCAGTTTAGGGATTCTGATTCTGGAGATCTGGTGCTCGGGCGGAGCCCTGGAAGTTTTGCTGGCACGCGTCGAAAGCAGTGAAAGTAAAACGGACTGAGAGTCTGCAACCTGGATAGATTATTCCGCAAACATTGGGTCGTCCGGGTTTCCTGCACTGATGAGGTAAGCCAGCAGATCGAGAATGTCTTCCTCAGACAGAGTGTTGAGGAGTCCGGGAGGCATCATGGAGACCTTGGAGTCTTCCATTTTCTTGAGACGTTTCCGGTCGACCTGAGTCGTTGCCGCGGGATCCTGCATGTTGGTGTTCACCGTGATGCTGTCGCCGCTGAGGTTCATAATCCTGCCCGTGACGACGCTCCCATCGTTCATGGTAAAGATCATGCTGCCGTATTGGTCAGAGATTTCTTTGTTGGGATCGACGATGGATTCGAACAAGTCCCGGGGGCTGAATTTACCGCCGACACTGGTCAAATCCGGGCCGATCGCGCCACCCTGCTGGTTGAACCGGTGACAGGCAAAGCATGTTCCGGCTCCGAACATTTTGCGGCCGTTTTCGAAGTCGCGATTGCCTTCCAGACCGACGTTAATGACGGGATCGAGATCCGCGACTGTCCAGTTCTTTAGAAACTCACGTGGCTCAAAGGTGTAAGCCGGGCTCGACTCCGGTTGTTTGTTGATGATCTCAGCGAGGGCTTTCCTGTCTTCTTCAGGGGTGTTTTCGAGGGCGGTCTTCTTCATGTTTTCAACGAAGAGGGAAAAGCTTGGTCCGCCTTTATAACCGGCAGCACGTACAAACCAGTTGAAGAAATCTGAACGGAGATCACGTGTCCAGCCTTCAGTGAGGTGGCGCAAAGACTTCGCCAGGGCAAGCTGCTCCTCCTGTGACGGGGCAGCCTTGAGCAAATCGATTCCTTTTTCCGCAACGGGGGCCTGAACGTAGACGAGTAGCTGAAGGAGTTCGATGTTCAGCTCCGGTGAGGCCGAGGGGAGGTGAGCCATAAACCGCGAAGCGATCCGTTGGCGGGTCACGTCATCAGGTTCGCCCATGCGGGTGAAAACCAGTGAGTAGGCTCGAGTCAGGTCGATCTTCTGTGAAGTGGAAAGGCTTCCCCAGGGGATTCGGTCGAGGGTTTCAAGCAGCTTTTGCTGAAGGGAGCTGTCGCCATGACGAGCCAGAGCAATGATGCCGTAAATGGAAAAGGCCCCCTCGGATTTAAGTATGTAATCCTGCCATTGTTCCACCGGGACATGTTCCAATGCAACACGCGCAGCGAAACGAATGGCCCGATCGGGATCATCGAGGTGGCTGTATATTAGAGCCAGTTCCGTTTTTCCGGGAGATTCCATGCTGTGAATCTCCTCGAGCGACCGGCGAACTTTTGCTTCAGCCGTCAGTTCCTGCTCTTTTTCATCACCAACCGGTTCATCCCCCTCATAACTGACGCGGTAGAGCCCGGACTGAACGCGACGGCCTCCGATTGCCACATACATCGCGCCATCATTAGGATTGATGATTAAATCAGTGAGTGGCAAAGGCTTAGCTGACATGAATTTCTCAAACGTCGCGGTGTAGCTTGCGCCTTCCGGTTTCAAATGAACGGCGTAGAGAATGCCGTAGCTCCAGTCAGCCGCGTAAAAGGCATCCTGATACTTGGCAGGGAACCCGGCACCGTAACCAAACGTTACGCCGGTAGGGGAACCCGGGCCGATATCGACCACGGCACCGACTGAGTCAGGATAATAGGCCGGCCATTTCCCGCCTCCGTTGCGCCAGCCGAACTCAGCTCCGCTCACGACGTGATTGATCCGGGTGGGGCGATACCAGGGAGTGTTCATGTCCCACTCCATATCTGCATCGTAAGTGAACAATTCCCCTTCGCGGTTGAATGCTGCATCAAACTGATTTCTGAATCCCGTTGCAATCAGTTCCCATTCTTTTCCATCGGGATCGGTTTTGGCTATCCATCCTCCGGGGGCAGGGGTGCCTTTCATAAACCCGCGACCAATGGGGCGCTCAAGGAGAAGGTCTTCGTCCCAGACTTGCGGGACCCGGCTGCTGGCAAACTCCGTGACAGGGGTTTGGTTTCCGACGACGATGTGGAGAGACTTCCCATCAGGGGAAAGCAGAACTGAATGGGGGCCGTGTTCGCCGCCGACTTCTTCGAATTTGCGCAAAAGCTCCTTCTTGTCGTACTTGTCGTCGCCGTCAGAGTCACTGATCCGGTAGAGTCCGCGGCCGCCGTGTTCGGCGACATTGAGGACGGCATAGAGGGCGTCAAAGGCATAAAGGAGTCCATGCGCACCACCAATGTCGACTTCGATTTTTTCGATATCATTTTCGGTGATGGCTTTGTCTTTCCCGGGAAGTTTAACGCGGTAAAGCGCTCCATATTGATCCGAAACGATCAGCCGGTTTTTGTCGTCGATAGTCATGGCGACCCATGAACCCCGGTCTGCCTTGGGCACAGAATAAAGCAGCTCAGCTTTGAATCCCGGCGGAAGCTGTATATCTTGCACCGCCGTCGCAGTCGGTGTGTTCAGATCCAGAGATGCCGCCAGCGTCGCCGCATTGAATTCCGCCCAGGGGCCGCCGCCCAGTTTCGCGAGCACTTCAGCGTCTTTCCATTTCGATTTGTTGGGAGTGTAAGAAGTATCGGACCAACCTTTTTCAGCCGTCCTGGCGGTTTGCCAGCTGGGATCAGAGCCAATCATGGTTTTTGTTCCGTCTGCTCCAGTGATCTCGATTCCTGCAAGAAGTCCGGCGGCGCCTCCTGAGTTCTGCGCCTGAATGGCAATAAGGTTCGATGAACCTTTTTCCACCCGGTCTGTGATGTTTTCGACAAAGGGCTTGTTCCACGTTTGATTCCGCAACCGTCCACCCTTGGCACCATTCAAATAGGCGTCGGCCCGGTTATCTGCTGCAAGCACAAGAAGAACCCGCCTGGCGTCAGCTGGAACCTCAAACGACTTTCGAAAGTAGCTGGACTCTTTCTCGCCCGGAGTTTTGGATGACCATATCCAATTGGGTTCGGCGCTCTGTGCCTGATGAGCAATTGAAAACGCTGACGCTGCCAGCGCGAACATCGAAAGTAGAGGCGAGGGGGCTTTCATGGATAAAGAAAACCATCGCGTCTCTTTCCCGGCAATGCCCTGTTTGTGTCGTAATCGGAAAAAGGACACACCGATTATGGGGCCGCAAGGCCGGCTTCCACCATCCGGGCTTTCGACCATCGGGGGCGAACTCTTGCTGCGGTTGGGGTGCCGGCGGTTCGATCAAACTCATCCGCAGTTCGAAGATCCGGAACGGAATCCCCCGTCCTTTCCTCCCATTCAAAGAGCGCATCGCGCATGGCTCTTAAGACATGGTCATAACGTGAGTCTGATGCCAGATTGTTCAATTCATATGGGTCGGCCACAGTGTCGTAGAGTTCTTCCTTGGGACGTGGTTTTGTGAAGCAGGTTGTTTGATGAGGCAGAAGTTTTCCGGCTGTGCGCTCGGCTAGCATCGAAATGTAAGTGGGGCTGCGGACGCCGTCTGCCGGCGGGGTTTGAGGAAGATCGTTGTAATAATTCCGGATGTATTTGTAGCGTTCATTTCTAGCGGCCCGCACATGGTCTTCGAAGTCGTGCCAGTTCTTTTCCGCGAAAACGAATTCACGGATTGCCGAATCGGGGGCCTCAAGAAGGCGGGAGAAGTCTTTTCCCTGGAAGGTATTTGACCGGTCATTAATGCCGGCAAGGGACAATGCGGTTGGAGCTATATCGATCGAGCTGACAAGTCGGCTGCACTCACTCCCTGCTTTCACTTTTCCCGGCCACCATACGATCCATGGCGTTTTGATACCTGAATCATAGACAGTGGTTTTGTCCCGTGGGAAAGGTCGTCCGTTATCAGAAAAAAACAGGACCATGGTATTATCGCCATCCCCATCCTCGGTGATCTTGTCGAGCACCATTCCAACGTATTTGTCGAGCCGACTGATTTCGTCATAGTAACTGACATAATCTTTCCGCACCATTTCTGTATCCGGATGATAAGGGGCCACAGTCACATCATCAGTGTTGTGCCCGTCATCTCCGAGAATTCCCTCGTGATACGGCCGGTGAGGGTCGAGAGCTGCCAACCAGAGGAAGAATGGTTTTTTCGCATCCCGCTTCTCCATGAGGGGAAGCCAGTCCGCACATCCACTTTGCGCTTCGCCTTCGAGCGTTTCGACGAATTTGCCCGCTTTTCCTGCATCCCCGCTAGGGAGTTGGAAGCCTGAAGTATCGACTTCCATAATCTCATCAAACCGGTCTCGAATTTCATCGCCCAGATGCCACTTGCCGGCTGCGCCGGTCCAATAACCCGCTTCCTTTAGTTTTTCGACGAAAGTGATCTGGTCTCCGGGAACAGGCCAATGCAATTCATCAGCGCCCGTGTTGTGAGGATATCTTCCTGTGATAATTGATGCCCGGCTGGGGCTACAGGAGCTGATTGTGAGAAACGCGTTATCGAACCGCATGCCTTCGTCAGCCATACGCTGCAGGTTCGGCGTTTTTATCTTCTGATTCCCGTAGGGAGTTGAATCATCCCACGCCATGTCATCGGCGATAATCAGCACGATATTCGGCGGAGTTGGCTTATCACTTTTCTCCACTTCCTGAGCATGAACAAGGGTGGACAGGGTTGCTATCGTGAGGATACGCCAGGTGTGGAATCGATACATGGCAGAAGAAAAGCAGAAAACGGTGCGTTATCCAACTTTGAAGCCCACTTCGATCGTGTCAGGTAAATTGCATGGTCCGGTATCGGAAATCTGCAATGCGGGTGCAGGAAAATGCTCCGTAGCGCCCGTAACACCGTTGATGAGGAGGTGGTACGTAGTTTGCAATTGATTGGGACGATTCCAAAAACACCCCAACTCCAATGATAAAACCACGCCTCCTTGTCATCGATACCCAGAACACCGCCGGCTATGATCTTTCCACTGAGCCTTCTGAAATTTCCAGCCCAAGGCGTGAGTTGCTCGAAAAGCTTTCCGAAATACAGGATCAAGGTATTGATGTCTATTTCGCTCAGAAAGACTATCCCGGAATCAGCGATGCCGAAAACGGCCTTCGATTTTTGCGTTGGAATCCAGATGATTTGCCCAGCTTCGGGAACCTTGATTTTGTGGTGATGATAGGGAGTGAGTCCCTCCGGGAACTCGTGCAATCCTGTTATCCTGACTCGACTGCCCTTTTCCTGCCTCCTCCGGGGAGCGAAAACTGGGCACCTGGATTATCGCTTAAATCCATTGTCCCTCCTATGCTTCAGGCGGCGGCCTGAGACACCCGGCGACTGTAATCGTCGCTTCACACACCGCGGCGACTATCCAAAAACACCGCATTTGCTCGCGAACATGCTTCGGCTATAGTTGCGCCAATTATGGTTACTTTAATCGGACTCAGGTGGGCCTTGATTGCCGCCCTACTCTCTGTTGGCACTCTGGCTGCGGCGCAGTCGATCGATGGAGGGAAAGTCGCCGTCAAAGTGGCTGCGCTCCTTCAGAGTGAGCACTATAGCGACCTCCAGATAGACGATGAGATTTCAAAGGAATTTCTAAATCAGTATTTGGAGATGCTTGATCCAGGGAAACTTTATTTCCTTCAGTCAGACATAGATCAGTTCAACGCGGATTTTAAAACCAAGCTTGACGACTTTCTGCTCGCGCAAAATGTAGCGCCCGGAAATGCCATCTTCGATACATTCCGGGACCGGGTAAAGAACAGGGTCGCTTTCGTGAAAGATCTTCTCGACACTGAAGAGTTCACCTTTGATTCCGATCGAAAGGCGACCATCTCCCGAAAGGATCTGCCATGGCCCGCCAACAACGAAGAATACGACAGGATTTGGAGAAATGAGGTGGAGTCGCAACTGCTTCAAGAGGTGTTGCAGAATGAATCAGCTTCAGCCAAAGGCAAGCCGGTTAAGAAAGATCCAAAGAAGGTGGTTATGAATCGCTACAACCGGATCCTCGATTCAGTGGTGAATAACACACGAGAGGATGTTCTCGGTTTCTACCTGTCTGCCTTGTCTCACGCCTATGACCCGCACACTGATTACTTTACTCAATCCGAGTTCGATAATTTTCAGATCCACATGCGTAACTCCCTTACCGGAATTGGTGCCCGCCTTGGTATTACCGAAGAAGGCGTTCCTGAAATTCAGGGGATTATTGTTGGTGGTCCGGCAAACAAGGCGGGGGAACTGAAGGTTGGTGACAAGGTGATTGCTGTCGGTGAGCAGGGGGCTGAAGCTCTGACTGATGTGGTTCACATGAATCTTCAGGGCGTTGTTGATTTAATCAGAGGAGAGAAAGGAAGTGTTGTTGAGCTCGAAGTGATTCCAGTAGGGGGGAACTCATCCGAAACGAAGATCATCAAGATCACCCGGGACGAAGTTGAGCTAAAAGAAAGCCTTGCCCGTGCCGAGTTGATTAAGACGAAAGATGCGGCCGGAAAACCGGTCAGTCTTGGGTGGATCGATTTGCCTTCATTTTATGCTGATATGGAAGGTGGCGAGACCGGTGCTACAAAAGACGTCAAGTTGTTGCTCGATCGGTTAATCAAAGAGAAAATTGACGGTCTTGTACTGGACCTTCGCCAGAACGGCGGGGGATCTCTTCGCGAGGCTGTAAATTTGACCGGGTTATTTATCCCGCAGGGACCGGTGGTTGCCGTCAAAGACTCACGGGACAAAGTTGAAGTCATGAAGTCGAAGGAGCGAACTGCGGACTACGCAGGTCCCATGGTCGTGTTGACCAGCAAAGAAAGCGCATCAGCCAGTGAGATCCTCGCTGCGGCACTTCAGGACTATGGTCGGGCCGTAGTCGTAGGGGACAGCTCCACTTTCGGAAAGGGAACGGTCCAAAACCTTCAGCCCATCACCACTGCAACGGGGTTTGCTATCTTATTTCCCGGAAAGGATGAGCAGGCGGGGGCGTTGAAATTGACCATTCAAAAATTCTATCGCATCGCAGGAGGATCAACCCAGTTGAAAGGTGTTGTGCCTGACATTCAATTGCCTTCGCTGACAGATGCCCTTGATTTTGGCGAGGATTCGCTGGAAAACGCGTTGCCATATGATGAGATCGATCCCCGTCGCTACAAGACTTTGGATAAAGTTGATAACATTGACCAGCTGAGGAAAAAGACCGCGGAACGCGTCGCGAACAGTGTTGATTTCCAGTGGATTGAAGCGGAGAAGGCCCGCATTGAAGAGCGGAAGAAGAAAAATCAATTGTCGCTCAACAAGGAGGTCCGGAAGGCTGAAATCGAGGCTGATGATAAGCGGGAGAAGGCACATCGCGCCGAACAGGCAAAGCACTACGAGGAGATCCTGAAGAAAGAGAAAGATCTGTTCAAGACTTTCAGCATTACGCTCGATGGGGTTGACGAAACCGAGCTGAGACTGCTCTCCGATTTGTCATCATCTGAATTGAGCGGCGTGGTGGTCGAAAAGGAAGAAGAGGGTGATGCTGAGAAACCATTGGATCCTCCTCACAATTTTGCAGCGGAGAAGCGCGAGGCCATTAACATTCTTCTGGATATGGTGAAGTCGATCTGACTTACTCGAAGGTTCGACCGATTTCCCTGAGAGGATTCATCACGAAATCTCTCTCATGCATTCGAGGGTGTGGCAGCTCAAGCCGTTCAGACTTGAATTCCAGATCTCCAATATAGAGCAAATCGACATCGATTGTTCGAGGGGCATTCTTCTCCCGATCATCCGGTCGTCCGGCCGCACGCTCGATGGCCTGGCAGAAATCGAGGAGTGAGTGAGGATCCCTGGATGATTCCAACTCAACTACCGTATTTAAGAACATTGGCGTGCCGGGAGCGCAATCAACAGGGGCCGTCTCAATCAATGAGGCTTTCAGAAAAGCTGATGCGTCACCCTCGTGCAGGGAGTTGAGGGCCTCGATTGCAGTTTTAATCGCAGCCCCGCGGTCCCCGATATTTGACCCCAGGGAAATTCCTACTTTCACGAGTGAATAGGGTTGGATTCGTGTTCAGACCCTGTCGGATCGTAAATCACAGTTTCTCGTAAGTCCCTTCGTCCCGCTTTTCCAAAACGGTAAACCCGGCGCTTTTTGCATCAGACACTGACAACGGAGCCGTGATTTTAGGGGTGTTGATGCCCCGGGAAACAAGCTTTTTCACCGGCGTTCGGCAGAGGGGGCAAAGCTCAAGTGGTGCGCGATCCACAGGACGGCGCAACTCAAAGCCGCGTGAACAGCGATAACAGCCATTTTCCGGCTCGACGGCGATGTATTCGTAGAGGGGCATTCTTCTTTAAGAATATTATACACAAAAAAAGCGGAACTCGCAAAAGTTCCGCTTCTTTGAAAAAGTGAAAATAAACAGGTGATTACCAGCTCGACTTGGTAACACCGGGGATCATGCCTTGAGAAGCGAGTTCGCGAAAGCAGATACGTGACATTTCGAAACGACGAAGATAACCGTGACGACGACCAGTGATGCGGCAACGATTCACCACACGAGTAGGGCTTGCATCCGGTGGGAGCAAGGTGAGTCCTTCGTAATCTTTTTCCGCCTTGAGTTTAGCACGCAGTTTTGCGTACTTTTCCACGGTGCGTTTCTTGCGATTATTTCGCTGTATCCAACTTTTTCGAGCCATAGGGCGGGAATTTACGTTCTTTTACAGGATTTCAAGTGAAATTGTTGGCAAACAGCGAATTTAGGAACTCTTGATTTTTCAGTGAATTGTCGGCACACTGATTCATGAAGTTGAGGTTTACCATAGCGACAGTCTTACTGGGAATTTTTATTCCTGTATTTGCACAGGAGAATGCGGTGGAAACCGAAAAAGATTGGTTGGAGTTTTACTATGAGAATCCAACCCCGGAAAGGTTTGTCGAAGAGGTCAAAGGCTTTGCCGAGGATGGTTTGCTCACGGACGACAATGTCCGGCCTGCTCTGATTGGTTTCATGTGTCGTGTCATTCGGGAAAACAAAACAAAGCTGGCGGATTGGTACAGCGAGTTGCAGGGACTTTCTCAGGAGCAGATGCAGACAATGCACACTGCCATGCTTTACTCTCGAACCAAGGAAGCGGACGCGATTCTGCTGCAACGTTTCGGGAAGAATTTTCAGGATCAGAAGGTTGAATTGCCTGAGATCTTGAAGATGCCCCTCGATAAGATTCAGACGCTCGACATGTTATGGGGGTATTTTTATGCGACAGGATCTCAGAGCGCTATTCGGAGAATGGTGATTGCCTTTCGATTCGAAGACGCGCCGGACCGGCCGGAGGGAATCGATATCCCGGAAGGACACCGTGCTTTTTATAAGGAGCTCCCGATTGATGTCGCTAATATGCTTGTCGCAAACGGGGAAAGGCACCCCAAGCTCGTCGAAATCCTGGTGGATCTCTACGAGAACGATAAAACGATTTTGCCGATTGAGAAGCGCTGGCTGTATGATGTGCTTGCTATTTTAGACCCAAAGAAATACCCGCCTAATCCCGGGCCTGACGCTGCCTGATTGCTTGAATGACTTCACCTGGGCAGGACTTGTTCAAAGTTCGGACCTTCCAAGGGGGGCTGGCGAAAAACGGGCCGCACCTTTTGGTTCTCGCCGGGATTCATGGCGATGAATTCGAATCCATTTTCGCAGTTCAGCGACTGATACAATATTTCATCTCTGAGCAGGAGTTCTCCGGTCGGCTCACATTGGTCCCGGTCGCCAATGAGGGGGCATTTCTCAGCGGGGGGCGAGTGTCAGATGTTGATGGGCTTGACCTCGCCCGGACGTTTCCGGGGCGTAGCGATGGTTCTGTCACCGAACGGGTCGCGTGGGCGCTTTCCGGGCTCATTGCTGATGCGGACCTGCTTATTGATCTCCACACTGGCGGAACAGCCCTCTCGGTCTATCCCCTGAGCGGCTATATGCTTCATCAGAATGCGGAGATTCTGGAAACGCAGCGCAAAATGGCCCGGGCCTTTAATTTACCGTTCATCTGGGGAACCACGGCCAGTGTTGAGGGCCGGTCACTTTCGGTTGCGCGCGACGCGGGAATTCCTGCTATCTACGCTGAATATTTGGGTGCGGCGACCTGCAATGAAAGCGGCGTCGATGCCTATTTTGAAGGCTGCTTGAACGTCATGTCGGCCTTTGGAATGTTGGTTCGCGCCACGCCGTTGTCAGAGGTTAGGGACACTGTGGAAGACGATGAGGAAGAGTCCGGTCACATGCAAGTTTGCCATCCAGCCACGATGGATGGGCTTTTTGCGGCCGAGGTCAACCTGGGGGATCCGATCAAAAAGGGCGACGTGCTGGGGCGGATCGTGGATTTCACCGGTGAATCAGGGTGCGATGTCTCAGCGTCAAAAAGTGGACGAGTCATCGTCTTGCGAACGTTTCCACGTGTCAGGGTAGGGGACTCGTGCGGAGTTATTGCCTGAAGATCAGGCTCCAAAAACTTCCTCCAGCCCGCGTCTCATCACAGCCGGGTCAGGAGATTGTCCTGTCCAGAATTCGATCCCGATCACACCTTGAGATACGAGCATCCCAAGGCCGTCGATCACTTTGCAACCACGAGCTGTGGCGTCTTTAACCAGATTCGTTCGGGGAGGATTCGGAATCACATCAGCGACCACCATTTCGGAAGTCAAAGTTTCCAGATTGATCGGTAAACGAGCATCCACATCGGGGTAAAGGCCGATCGAGGTGGCGTTTACCACAATATCTGTGTCTTCGGGGATGTCGAAATCCCCGGTCCATGGGACGAATTGCACGTCCAGATTTCCTCCCACAACCTCATTCAATTTTCCGGAAAACAGAGATTCCAGCTCACGGCCCCGCTCTTCGCTGCGATTAACCAGAGTGATTTTTGTTACCCCTGCGAGAGCCATCTCGACACCGATGGCCCGGCTTGCGCCCCCTGCGCCAAAGAGGACCATGGATTTTCCTTTCGGATCTGCGAGTTCCCGAAAACTGGCTACAAACCCTTTCCCGTCAGTATTTTCTCCAATCAGCTTGCCGTCCCGCTCCACGACGCAATTCACGGCGCCCATCAGTTCTGCGGATTCGCCGAGCCCGTCTAAATGTTTAATCACGGCGACCTTGTGGGGAATCGTACAGTTGAATCCTTTGAATCCAAAGGCCCGGGCACCTTCAACTGCTGCTTTCAGATTCTCAGGCTTTACCTCAAGGGTAAGGTAGCGCCACTCGAGTCCCATCGCGTCAAAGGCAGGTTCGATCATCGCCTGGGTAGGATTCTCTGCGACGGGAAATCCGTAACAGCCTACCAGTTCCTGTTTGAAATTAAGTTCCTGAGCCATAAAAACGTCGCGACTCTAGAAGGCACGCCGAAATCAGTCAACCTTGGCAGTTTCGAAAATTATTCCGAAGGTAATCGTTCTGCCCACATTGGTAGAGGAACTCGGGTGGGTTTCTACACTCGCCGCATCCGTAGCATCAGTTCCCGACCCTCCCGGCCATCGTAGGAGCGCTGAGGCAGGTATTCTTCGATGATCTCAAATTTGTTGCTCTTCACAAACCTCTGATCCAGTTCCTCCTTTGTGGTGCCGTGAGGCGGGCCACCTCCGGGTTGATGATCTTCATCATAAGGATTCAGATAAAAAACACCGAGAAGGTTTCCCCCGGGAGCCAGAGCCTCCCAAACCGAAAGGACATAAACATCTCGAAGAACCGGGTTGATCGCGCAGAAACAGGTGTGTTCCCAGACATAATCGAAACTGCCAGCCAGATGTTTGAGGTCAAACAAATCGGCGACCAGATAACGCTCATTGCCCACTTTATTGATCGCATCAGCCTGGGCGATTGCAGTTGGAGACACATCGATTCCTGTGATTGTGGTGCCGCTGGTCTTTTCTTCCAGTGCCCGGACATCATGCCCCAGGCCGCATCCCGGGACGAGAATGTCACCGGAAAGCACACCGGGGTTCTTTTCAATCCATTCAATGAGCGGTGGCGCTGGTTTGCCCTTGTCCCACGGGGTGTTGTTGTCCAGATAATCTTGTTCCCAATCTCGCATCATGCTATGCGTCCCTAACATCGATGCTGAAAGTTGTCTAACTTAAAAAAACGTTAGCTCGTTTGGTAAGGCCACTGTGCTTTTGTCCATAGCCCGCCGTCCACGTAGACGGTTTGTCCGGTTGTAAAACTGGACGATTCTCCGGCAAGAAAGGTCACCACATTCGCGATGTCTTCCACTTGCCCGACTCTTCCAAGGGGTGTGATTCCACCCCAGGTGCCGGCGTAGTCGGGATCTTCTTCGCGGGTGCGTTCAATCTCGATAGCTCCCGGTGCGACGCAGTTAACCCGAATGCCATATTGGCCGAGTTCGCAGGCGCTCACCCGGGTCAATTGGTCAACGCCCCCCTTGGAAGCGCAATAGTCGACCAGGTTCATAAAGGGTTGCTTATTTGCTCCGGAACCGATGTTGATAATTGAGCCGGACACTCCCTTTTCCTTCATTAAGCTTGCGCCTGCCTGAGTGCATAAAAACGTTCCTTTCAGGTTGGTTGTGATCGTTTTATCCCAATCCTCTTCGCTCAGCTCGAGGAGCGGAGCCCATGTTTGTCGCCCTGCATTGTTGACCAGACATTCGAGACCGCCGAACTCGGTTTCGATCGTTGAGAACATACGTTCGACATCGGCTTTTACTCCCACATTTCCCTGAAGAGTCAGGCATCGCTGACCCATCTTTTCGACTTCGGCCCGGGTTTCCTCAGCGCCTTCCAAGTCACCGTGATAGTTGATCGCGACATCCCATCCCGCTTTAGCCAGTCCATAGGCAATGCCCCGCCCCACTCCTTTGCTTGCCCCGGTGACGAAAGCTCGTTTTGTTTCTTTGCTCATTGTTTAATGGATAAGTCTTCGCCGAAAAATCCACGAAATAATCTTCCCCGCATCAACCAATTTCCCGTGGGCTGCAAGTAACAGGTCTGAAACGATCAGACAGGGTTGGTTCGATGAATAGACCCTGTTGACTCGTTGAATGTGCTCCTGAGTTTTGATGGTGCTTTTAAGGTATGGCTGAATTTTCCGGTGTCTTCCGAACGAAGATGGCGGTTTCCTGCTCCCGCCCCGGCTTCTGTAACGGCGAAATGCACGGGTTCAATGCCCGCCCTGGTTCGGGTGTTGGCTCCAGAAGCTGTGTGAACAGCAGCTTATACCCGAAGTTTGCGTGGGAACTGGATTCGAGAGGTGCAAATAACCCGTTTCAGGCGTCGAAGGTCGCTTCATGTTTGTGAAATGGCCTCTGTAATGAAGGAGGGATGTTTTTCTTCTCCGATCAGGAATTCAAGCTTTTACATAGGGGCGCGCGTAAATTGACGGTCTTCTATGTAGTGTTACATGGATCATTGTGAAAACAGGAGGTGGTTCATGTAATGTTACATAGGTCGATGTGAAGTTATGAGGTGCCTTATGTAACGTTACATAAGCCGTTTCGAAAACTTGATACGGGCATTGTAATGCGCTGTGTTCCTTATGGGACTAAGATTGGGTTGTACAGGTCGCGGTTTGTTGAAGAAAATGTTTGAGTGTTTTATTTTTGAATAGAGGGTGTGGCTCAGCAATAAACAAAAAGCAAAAACAAAAATGAAACAACTATTCTTATTCTTCATTAATGTATTCAACACTGGTAGATTCAGCCTCAATCGGCTGATCGCTTTTACGAGCGATAATGTCCAGCGAATGGATGCAAAAAACGAATCAGGCGCTTTTACCGAGCGCATCGCAGCAACGAACGAAGCGCTTGAAAAGGTGCTCGATCTAACCACAGATGACGAAGTCTCTCTGGGTCAACGAAAGGGGGCCAAACAGGAGAAAGATGCATTTCGGGATCAATTACCGGGGCGCATTCGACCAATTGCGGCGGCTCTTGTCGCGGAGTTCGGTGATCCCTCGAATGAGGTCACTGAGGCACTTCCAAAAGGCCGACTCATCTTCAGCCGGTCGACGGATGACCGTCTGATAGTCTATCTCAACACACTGCTTCACACGGTTACCGCGTATCAAGACCGATTGGGCGCGCAAGTTGTGGCAACCGTGACTGAAATCCGTGATTCGTGGGTGGAGATTTATTCCACCAGCGAAGTGACCACGGGTCTCAAGGCGGATCGGGAGGCGGAGTTGCGCACGGCGCGGCTTGAGCTACAGCAGGAGTTGTTCACCAATCTACAGGTCCTGGCGATGATGTATCCGGATCAGCCGGAGAAGCTGGGTCTTTTTATGCAGCAATATTTGCTGGATGGAAAGTCTACCGGGCCAACAACCGCAGGAAATTCGAATTCTGAAACCAGCGGGAGCACTGGATCGGTCAGTAGCGGTAGTGGGAGCATCCCGGGATCGACCGGCTCTATGGGATCGACCTCGGTCTCGGGCAGCATTGGTAGCAGTATGAGCAGCAGTAGCGTGAGTGCCAGCAGCAGCTCGACCTCGGTTTCATCAATGGCGAGCAGCTCCGGGGCTGCCTAATAACGACAACTATCTGATTATCGCTGAATTAACGGGCACAACTTTAAACTCAAAAGGCCGTTGGGAATTCACCAGTTTTTGCTGGTGAATTCTTTTTGTGTAGGGGGGGGCGCGGGGATGATCAGTCTTTCTTCAGATATCCCATCGCACCCATCCAGTCTGCGAGGCGCTGTGGCCATTCGCCGACTTTTTCAGGGATCTCTTTGATCCCGAATCCATGCCCGCCGTGGCCGTAGATATGAAGCTCTGCCTGTCGGCCCTGACGAAACATTTCCAGATAGAGCAACGCGGCCCCTTCTACGAAGCGTTTGTCCCCGTGGGCGATGGTGATGAATGCAGGAGGGGTTTCTTTGGTGATTTTGATTTCCGGGGACAGCTTGTTTGGATCGTCCTCGCTTTTGAGATAGGCCGGGTAGATGGGGACCGCAAAATTCGGAACGCAGCTGACATCATCAATGGCAGGGTCAGGCTCGAAGGTTCGGCTGCCATCGGATGTCATGGTCATTACGGTAAGGTGGCCGCCGGCGGAGAATCCCAGGATCCCGACTCTCTCAGGATTTATTTTCCATTCGGCGGCCCTTTTGCGGACCATCGAAATCGCCCGCTGTGCATCCTGAAGGGGCGCATGATGCTTTTCGACGCCCTCGCGGCGGGGAACGCGGTATTTGAGTAAAATGGCGTTGACCCCGATTGAATTGAGGAAATCACAAACATCGGAACCCTCGTGAGTGTATGCGAGAATTGAGTATCCGCCGCCCGGGGCGACGACAACGGCTGTTCCCGTGTTTTTGTCTGCCGGAGCCGGGTAAAACGTCATGGTAGGGACGCTGACATTTGAGACCCGGGTGATTCCATCGTTGTTTTTATCAACAGCGGCTTCGGCCGGCAGTTTAAGATCTGCTTCGCCGGGGACTTTTCCATCCGGCCAGAGAGGAATGGGTTCGGACGGGTTAGCAAATGCCATTGGAATGCATGCAAGTGAACTTAGAAAGGTAGTGAGGAGTGGGATGCGGAAACTCATGAGATTCTTCCGTTTTTATACGAAAAAGAGGAGAGGTCCAGCCCACGTTCGCGCCCGTGCATTCGGGATATGTTTACGAATCCGGTAATTGTGCGAGTTTGAAAGGGAGAGACTGGAGTAACCCCTCTGGCTGCCCAACTTGAAATGAAGGAGTTTGGAAAGATATCCAGTCACTTTCGTGGAGGCGCTTTCGGCTTTCTGTTGGCTTGCTTGATGCCCTTGCTCCTGGGGCTTGTTTGTTCAACATTGCTCATGTCCGTGGGAGGCACTGTTTTACCTCCTTTGTGGTTGCCTTTCGGACTGTCCATCTGGATCTTCGTGTTCGGGAGCCGGATGCAGTGGGTAGCTGCATTTGGTGGAAACACGCTGGCCCTGGTTGTTTTGCTTTGGACTTCTGTGGGGGATGTAGCGTCAGCGGTAGGAGCTTCAGTGGCTGGTGGCGTTCTTCTTTCAGTGGGCGCGGCACTTTTAAGTCGTTTTGTGAGGCGTTATTTTGTTCGGCATAAGAGTATCGAGAGTTCCGTATTGTCCCACCCGATCCGTTTTTTAATGGACGTTCTGGTCGCTATTGCAATCGTCAGCGCTGTTTCGCTCGTGATTGTCCTGATTTGGGCGGGCTGTGGTGTTTTCCAATTGGACTCGTTGGGGTTCAAAACGATCTATTTTGCGATGTCGTTTGCGCTGGGCGGCACCAGTCTTTTACCGCCGCTGATCCTAGGCGGGAAATACCTTTCGAATGGAGCCTGGAAGAGAAGAGGGCCTTATATCGGGATCGGAGCATTTGTAAGCAGTCTGGTGATTCTGGTTTGGCTCTTAAACAGTTTGGCCGGAAGTGCCCGGGAACGCCGCTTTCAAAGATTGAGCGATCGGGCGGGTGAATTTACCGAGGAAATTCGCAGGGGGTTGGACGGGATTGCCAACAAGGTGTGGGCGCTTCGTAACCTCTGGGACAGCAGTGTCCTGGTGGACCGGCACGAATTTCACGTGTTTTCAAAAGATTCACTTAAAGCGGAAGACAATGCGTTGAAGGCAATGGGGTGGGCCCCCATTGTTCAATCGAAAGATTTCGAACGTCTGGAGGAAACTGCGAGGGCGAATTCTAAATGGGGGGAAACTCTGCGCGGAATTGAAATCCTTTCGACGTTCTCGCTGGAGCCTGTGGAGGATGCTCATGAAATGCTTCCGGCGTTTTTTGTTGAGCCGCTTTTGGACTCAACCTGGTTGGTCGGTCTTGATTTGTATCAAAGCCCAAATTTTGCCGACTTGGCTGAGGAGGTTCGCCTTAGCAATAAAGTGGGGATTTCAGATGAGTTTGAAAGGGAGGGGCGGACGTTGAGAATGATTGCCGCCTGGGTTACGAGGCCGGGCATTGTCCCTTATCCTTTTGATTCTCCAGAGGACTGGATTCAGAATTTAGACGGTCTCGTGTTTGGTCTCCTGGATCTGAATGAGTTGATTGGCAACGCCCGGCGGAAATCGGGGGTGGATCGCGGATCGATGGAAATTTTCGACGTGACAGATCTGGAATCCACTAGCGCCTCACGGGTCGGGGAGGACAGGATGACCGAATCCAGCCAAACGAGGACTGTCACTGTGGAATTTGGTTTTGCCGACAGAAAATGGCAGACCGTCTTCAAACAGACTGAAAGCGAGATCGGGGCGGCGGAGTTTGGAACTTTCGCGGGAGCCCAATTCGGGGTGCTGTTTTCAAGTGGTTTGTTTGGCCTGACTCTCTTTCTGGCCATTGGATACACCGACCGTATTGAGCAGGAAGTCAGTTCCCGGACTCGGGAACTCAGAGAAAGCGAAGAGCGATTTCGCCAAATATCTGAGAATGTCCGTGAAGTCTTTTGGATTGCTTCCGGTTCTGTTTCCGAAATGATCTATGTGAGCCCTGCCTATAAAGTGATCTGGGGGCGTTCCCGGAGAAAAATCTACGAGGATCTGGCTAACTGGTTTGAACCGGTTCATGAAGATGACCGGGAGAGGGTTAGAAAAGCGTTCAAAACCAATGGCCCTGAAGGAACATTTGATGAGACGTATCGAATTTTACAACCGGATGGGACGGTGCGGTGGGTGAGGGATCGAGGCTTTCCCGTTAATGATAAAAAAGGAGAATTGTCTCGGATCGTGGGCGTGGCTGAAGATATATCGAGGGAAAAAGAGGTGGAGTTGGAACTGACGCGAAGCAACGCGGAGTTGGCGGAATTTGCTTATGTGGCTTCACATGATTTACGGGAACCACTTCGAATGGTGACGAGTTTTGTTCAACTCCTGGAGAGGCATTGTGACGGGGTATTGGATGAGAAGGGGAAGGGCTATATGGCGTTCATTGTTGATGGTGCTGCCCGAATGAGAAAGTTGATTGATGACCTGTTGGAGCTTTCGCGAATTGGGTCAGCGGGGCAGCCATTTCAACCGGTCGAGATGAGGGGGGTAATCGATTTGGCGATTCGAAATCTGTCCGTAGCGATTGATGAATCGAAAGCAGTGGTTGAAGTGGACGGTGATTTTCCAATCATTCCGGCCGATGAAGGGCAGCTCATCCGGGTTTTTCAAAACCTGATAGCCAATGCGATCAAATTTTCCGGCGGAAAGAAGCCTGAGATCAAGATTCGATCGAGGAACGATGGTCGACTTTGGCAGATTGAGATCGAAGACAATGGAGTTGGATTTCCCGAAGATCAGAGTGAGCGCATTTTCGTAGCTTTTCAGCGTTACAAAAATTCACCGGTTGAAATTGAAGGCTCAGGCATAGGTCTTGCTGTGTGTAAACGAATTATCGAGAGGCATGGAGGAACAATCGGAGTATCCAGTATTCAGGGGAAAGGAAGTATTTTTCATTTCTCAATTCCTTTAGTTCTTCGTGTTTGATTTAAGCAGGAGGTAGCAACCCATGAATGTGCTTGTAGTCGAAGATAATCCAGCGGAAGCGAAACTTACTGAGGAAGCCTTTGCCGGAATGAACGGCGAGCATTCAATGATTCATCTGGAGACGGGTGAAAGGGCCATGGACTTTCTTCTCCACCAGAACGGGTTTGCCGATGCGACGAGTCCCGATTTGGTGTTGCTGGATCTGAATTTACCCGGGATGAACGGGAGAGAAGTTCTTCGGGAGATAAAGTTGAACGAACGCCTGAGACCTATTCCGGTTGTTGTGATCTCCAACTCAAATGCTCCGGAGGACATAAATAGTGTATACAGATTGAACGGAAACTGTTATCTCATTAAGCCTGGGGATGTTGACGAGTTTTTTGATATGATTCGGAAAACAGTCTATTTCTGGGAATTGATGGCAAAGTAAGGTGCCAATCGCTATGAATTTTGATCCGGAAAACTCAGCTACCTGGAGGATGTTCGCCAAGCAGCCTTCGGTTCCGGGGCAAATCAAGATTCTGTGCGTGGAGGATAATGACGGGGATTTCGAGATATTGCGGGCCAATGTCAGTGAAATGTCGTCGGAGCTCAGGATCGTGATGGATCGCGCGATCTCTTCCGCTGAAGCGGGCCGTATGCTCTCCAATCATGAGGAAGACCCGTATGACCTTGTTTGTCTGGATCTCTCATTACCGGATTCGCATGGGCTTGATTCTTTTGACCGCCTTGCAGAATCTCTGGCAAAGCTCCCGGTGATCGTTTTGTCGGGCAACTCAGATCAAAATCTGGCAATTGAGATCGTTCAACGGGGAGCTCAGGATTACCTGATCAAAGATCTGATAACGCCGGATTCACTGCAGAGGTCCTTTTTGTATTCGATCGAAAGAAAGAACAGCCTCAACACATTGGCCGGATTGTTTAAAAAGTTGAAGGCGACTTCAGACGAGCTGAAAATTGCGCAGTTGGAGCTTATCCAGACTGAAAAACTCGATTCACTCGGTCGACTGGCAGCGGGCGTGGCCCACGAAGTGAGAAACCCGCTTGGGGCACTGCGAATGGGATTGAGTTATCTCAAGCAGCGGGAAACCGATTTGAATGATGAAGGCTTCGCGATCGTTTATGAGGAAATGGATAACGCCATCGAACGGGCGGACAGCATCATTCAGGGGATGGTGGACTATTCCCGGGACGAGTCTTTGAAGCTGGAATCCATAAAAGCGAACGACCTGATCGATCGGGCGATCAATCTCGTTCACTATGATTTGATCAAGAAGAGTATTGTAATTGAAAAGCACCTTCGTAGCGATCTCCCTTCCATCCATGTTGATCTCACAAAGATGGAGCAGGTATTGATCAACCTGATTTCAAATTCGATCCACGCTGTGGGCGAGGGCGGAAAAATTGAGATCTCCACCTTGTGGGGACGCATCAGTGATGTGGATCGGGATGAGGGCGTGCGGGAATTCCAACGACTTCGAAAGCAGGATGAAGTGGTGATTATTGAGGTGAGAGACTTTGGACCGGGTATTCCTGAAGAAAAATTAGTGAGAGTGTTTGAACCATTTTTTACAACAAAGCCAACGGGGGAGGGAACGGGGCTTGGATTGTCTGTCGTGAAGAGAATTGTTGAGCTTCATCGAGGACATCTACAATTTCAGAATGCGAGGGACGGAGGGACCGGGATACGGGCTCGAATCATCCTGCAGGCGTTCCCTGAAAAAAAGATAACTGAACCGAAACTGTAATCCCCCACCTGATATGGAAAAACGCAAACTACTCGTCATTGATGATGACGTTCCTTTTGGAAAACTGACCCGCCTCAATCTTGAGCAGACGGGCAATTTTGAAGTCGAAGTGCAAAGCGACAGTACCAAAGCGCTGGAAACGGCACGCGAATTCAAGCCGGATATTATCCTCCTGGATATTGTGATGCCGGGACTCGATGGAGGAGACGTTGAGCGACTGCTAAAAGCTGACCCTTACCTTGGAAAAGTGCCTGTCATTTTGGTCTCTGCAATCGTTTCAGAAAGCGATGCAGGGGGAAGCGGGCCGGTTGTGCAGAGTGGCGGGGATGTGATGCTGCCCAAAACAGTAGGGTTTGATGTATTGCTTAAATGTATCGAAGATCGAATCTCCGGGGTTTTGTGAAATAAACCGGTTGGTTACGCCGATTGTCACCCCTGGATTCATCTAACGGCCATTCACATCACCCACCCATTGCTCGGATTCATTGCTGCGGGGCAATATTTCGACAATGTCTGCAATCACCATTTGATCTGAATCCAGCAATTGATTGCAGCGGCCGTAGAGGGTGTCACCGTGGTTTTGTTTCAAGGTTCCACACATCAGGTCATCGGCAGGCACACGGAAATAGGCGCTTGGGCTGCCGTGGTGACTTATCTTATTTTCCCCCAGGATGGCACCGAGGGGGACTCTGCCGTCAATGATTAGTTGTCGGACATCGGGCTCGAAATTTTCGAGATGAATGCCGATGGCACCGAATTCCACCGGGATGTCGCTCGCCGCGGCATGGAGAGTCACCATCCGCATCACAAAGTCGTCAGTGGATTCCTTTTCGTGGACCTCAAGATAAAGTTTTGAATGATGAAATGCCGCCAGGGTGGGTGTCATGTCGTTGTCATGCACGAGGAGCGACCGATAAGGGTATGGGACGTCCCGTCCTTCCAGGAAGTGAAAGTCGGGCATGGGGCGCCCATGTTTTTCGTAAAAAAAATGGAAGGGAAGCAGCCAGTGAAGCGCCTGAGCCAAATCTGCGGATTCCGTGTTCATTCCTTGATTTCAGAATTTTAAGACCGGGAACATAAAGCCCGATGGCTTACGTGTAGCGAGCGTTTCTGTGGTGATCGAGGAAAAACTCGTGAAGGAGACGGTCAACCTGAAGTAAGCCCTGACGATTGATCTTTATCGTGTCGCCTTCAACTGTGAGGAATCCCATTTCTGCAATTCTCTTCAAGGGCGCTGCAAATTTTGTCAGCACGTCCGCTCCATATTTCTCTTTGAAATAGGCTGCAGATGTCTGCCCCAACTTCAACTGTAGAACAAATTCACGGATGAGGCGTTCTTCCGGATCGGTGGTGTAGGCACGGAAGATTGGGAATTTTCCATCATCTAATTGCGTCATGTAAGGTCCAACGTCCGCCTGGTTCTGATAGTGGACACCACCAAAGTGACCAAAGCTGGCGACGCCGGCGGAAAGTAGGTCAGCGCCTTCCCAAAGGCTGTCACGATAGACAAACTTCACATCGTCCGGGTTTTTGACCACGGTATAAGCGGAGTTCACGGTGTAGCCTGCCTCTTCGAATCGATTGAACGCCCAATCGACCCATTCCCGTTTGGTTGGCCAATTGGCAACCGGGGCGGTAACTTTCCCGCTTTCCTGCATTTCCTTGTAAATTGTGGTGTTATAAGGAATTTCCATCTGATAAATGGTGACGCAATCCGGTTCCTGTTCGATTGCGATATCGACACCCTTTTTCCAATTCTCTTCGGTTTCGTCCATCATCCCGGCGATGAGGTCGATATTAACCTGATCAAATCCAAGCGTTTTTGCGAAACCAAGCGCGCGGTAAGCTTCTTTGGATCTGTGAGCTCGCCCATTGACCTCAAGAATGTGATCTTCGAAGCTCTCAATTCCTAAACTGAGTCGTGTAATGCCTATGTTGCGAAGCGCCTCAAGTTTCTTCTCAGTCAGTGTGCCGGGTTCGGCCTCAAACGCGACTTCTTCCGTTTCATCCCACGGAAAGAGATCTTTCATCCGATTGGTCAGATCAGTCAGTTGGGAAATTGAAAGGTAGCTTGGTGTCCCCCCGCCAAAGTAGACAAATTGTGGTTTGCGACCCGCCAGGTACGGCTTTTTGGAATATTTCTCGAACTCCCGAATTCCAGCTTCCAGATACCCGTTGATTTCTGCGGCATTTTTATCTGTGTAGACTCTGAAATAGCAAAAGTGACAGCGTTTGCGACAGAAGGGGATGTGAAAATAAACGCCGAGGTTGGTGTCAGATGGTGCCGGCCCGTCGAGAACGCGTTCCACTTCCCCAACATAGTCGGGGGACCAGAAGGAGAAAGGTGGATAGTTTGCGACAAAGTAATTGCCGGCTTCAGTTTGTTCCGCTGCTTCTTTGTCGAGCGGGGTTTTGAGATCTGCGATTTCGGACATAAAAGGGGAGAGATTCAGTTTTTGACTGGACGAAAACCATACACCACGCCGTCATCGCCGCAAATGACCAGCGTCTGAGCGGAGATAGCGGGGGATGATTTCATTTGCGCGCCAAGTTCGTATTGCCAGAGTTCCGCACCTGTTGTGGGATCTACTGCATAGAGCCGGCCATCCATTCCTCCGATCCACACCGCGCTTTCGCAGATTACAGGTGAGCTATCAATTGAGCGCCGGGCTTGAAACGCCCAGGCTTCTTCTCCCGTGATTCGGTTGTAGGCGACTAACCGCTTATCAGGGCCACCAATGATGAGGTGTTCTTTGTTCAGAGCAGGTGACGACAGGAATTCGTTCTGTGTTGCGATTTCCCAGGCTTTCTCACCTGATGCCATATCAATCGCGAAAATGTTCCCGGCGTTGTTTGCAATATAAGCGATCCCATCACTGACCGGAGACGTGTTGGCGACGTAGGCGCCAATTTCAATTTCGGAATTCTCTCCTTTTCCATCAGCGGCAACGACATGGAGAAGACCATCGCATCCCCCAAAAATAATTGCCGGTTTCGAGGCGACAATAGAAGGCGTTGCAACAACATAGTTATCCGTTTCATGGGTCCACAATTTTTCGCCGGAGGAGGCATCGATTGCATGGAGATAATTGTCGTGGCTGCCGATGAAGAGTGTGAGCTTGCCGTCGATCTCGAGAGCGTTTACCCCGCCTTCGATTTTTCCGTCAGTTTCATACTTCCACACTTCGTTACCGGTCGCTGTATCAAGCGCATAGACCAATCCGTAAGTGTCGCCAAAGTAGACACGGTCCCCGAACACAGCTCCCGGGGCCGTAATAGGGCCCTCTGCAAAATAGGTCCATTTCTCTGTCCCGTCAGCGAGGTTGATAGCAAAAAAACGACCGTCCTGCCCGCCTACAAAGACCACGCCATCGGCAATGACGGGGCTGGCTTCAATCGGATAGCGCCGAGTTGGCAGAGAAGGAGTCGATTCTTTTGCTTTGCCGGGCGTGGCTGCTTCGCTGCTCTTCTCAACAGCCTTCACCGTTTCTGCTTCTTTGCTAGCCTTTGCCGTCTCAGGTGAGTTTTTTGGCTTCTCTTCGCTCTTCTCTCGAATCGGCGGTTCGTAAGACCAGGCTAACTCCAGAGGAGGAGCAAGATCTTCATCGCTGCGTCCCTGCATTTGTGCATCTCGACGAAACAATGGCCAGTTTTGGGCCGCGGGAGCGTTGTTCTCCGGCGTATCTACTTCATCCGCTTTCTCTGCATTTACCCCATTGTCTTTGTCGCATCCCCAAAGGAAAAAGGCAGAAGCCAGTCCTGCAATCACAATTCCAAAGCCGCGTCGTATCATAGTCTTGAATGGACGTTTTATCTGTCTTCGCGGGCAACTCCGCGATCGGGTGAAAGTGATTCGTTGCACTGTATTGAACAGCGCAAACTCGAATCACAATTCGGTAATCTTACGGTAAGCCTCACGAGCATTGTGCTCGATTGTTTTCCATTCCCCGGAAGCGATGACGTCTCTAGGGGCCAACCAGCTACCTCCGATGGCTCCAACTAAATCGGATTTTAAGTAGTCGGACATGTTATCGAGGTTCACCCCTCCCAGCGGAATAAATTTCAACCCCAGATGGACATAAGGAGCCGCGATGTTTTTGAGATGTGGCAGCCCTCCGGATGAGCCGGCCGGAAAGAATTTCAAGAAGTGACAATCATGGTTGATTAAGGCCACATCGATATCTGTAGGAGTCACGACTCCCGGTCCGAACGGGAGGCCTCTCTCTTTGGCGTACTGGAGAATTTCCGGGTTCACCGCAGGAGAAACACCAAAGGTCGCATCAGCGTCAACGACCTCATCGACTTGACTGCGGGTGAGAATGGTTCCAATTCCCGCCGTCATTTCGGGGACCTCTTTCCGAATTCTTTTAAGGGCTCCGATGGCAGCAGGAGTACGTAAGGTGAGTTCCATAATTCCCACCCCACCCGCGAGTAATGATTCTGCGACCGGAACGGCATCTTCCTCGCGGTCAATGACAAGAACTGCGATTAGTTTTGACCGTTGCAGCTGTTGTCCCAATTCAGACTGGAGTGTGAGGAGGCTCATTTGAGTGAGGATACCGAAATGTTTCGGTGTGACAACAGGGTTGATTGAATGATTATATCCATTCACTCTCGGACGATGCTTCCACATAGAAAAAGGAGGCTCATCGAAAGTGTCGCATTCGTATTGAATCCTAATGTCTGAAAAAACAGTTTATACTTTTGATGATTTGCAGTCCTGGAAAAGGGTCACGAGCGAGTTCGAAAAACCTGCCCGGGTTGCCGTGTTCGGTGATCCAATTGCGCATTCACTTTCCCCTGAGATGCACAACCCCGGCTTGGCGGCTGCCGGTATTGATTCCGAATATGTGAGACTTCTGATTAAACCGGAAGAACTCTCTAAGGCGCTCCGGGAACTGCCCGAGCAGGGGTTTATTGGAACCAATGTTACGATCCCCCATAAAGCGGAAGTGGTGAAACTGGTCGACAGTGTTACAGAGGTTGCCGGACGAACTGGAGCGGTAAATACCGTTCTTGTTGACCCCGATTCAGGAAAACTGACTGGGCACAGCACGGACGGCCCCGGTTTTCAGCGTGCAATCCGTGAAGAATTTGCGGTTGATTTGAAGGATTTGAGAATCCTCATTCTAGGAGCTGGAGGAGGAGCTGGCCGGGCCGTTGCGGTTCAGTGTGCGATGGAGCGGTGCGAGCGACTTGTGCTGGTAAACCGGACGATTGAAAAAGCGGACGCGCTCAAATCTGAGTTGGAGGAATTCTTTCACGATTCCTCTCGACTCGAGGGGCCTTCCCGCCGATTGGCAACTGTCGAATTGGGGAATCAGTCACTGCTGACTCGCGAGTTAGAAGATATTGATTTGATTATTAATGCCACTTCAATCGGCATGAAATCATCTGACCCTCCATTAATCTCCCGCGGCCAAATTCAGCCCCATCAACTGGTCTTTGACATGATCTATTCACCGGCAAAGACCCGGCTACTGGTGGATGCATCGGCTAATGGTGCTCGAACTTCGAATGGATTGAGCATGTTGTTGTGGCAGGGAGCGCTTTCTTTTGAGTTTTGGTTCAATCGGGAAGCTCCGGTTGAAGCCATGCGAAAGGGACTCATGGAGGCCGTGTCTCCTTAGTTTTGAAAATCACGACCCCGAATAGAGGAGGTCATTTCAATCAATGAGTATTTCATTCAGAAGCCTTGGCTTTGCCGATGGAGATAACGCTCTTTATGTCGTTGTTAATACCGGGCAGTCTCAGCATCCGTTGCTGTTCGATTGCGGAGAAGGTTGTGTGTCTGATTTGAATAAGTCTGAAATACAGGCCATCGAGCATCTGTGCTTTTCTCACTTTCACATGGATCACATCTCCGGATTTGATTCGTTTTTCAGGTGCAATTTCAATCGTGGGGAAGGTACTGTAAATGTGTGGGGGCCTGAGCAAACCATCGATCTGATGCACCATCGCTTCAGAGGTTTTAGTTGGAACCTGCATCACAAACAGCCCGGAGAATGGCATGTCCATGAAATTTCGGAAGGCGAAGTGCGTGCGGCGAAATTTGTGACGTGTGAGGCGTTCAACACGCCGCACCCATTGTCGTCTTCGAAGTTAGAGGGACTCTGTATCGTTGAGCCTGCCTACCGGATTGAGACCCGCATCTTAAATCATGGATCAATTCCCTCGATCGCCTACAAGGTCATTGAGAGCGACCGGAGTAATGTGGATGTCCAGCGGCTTCACGACCTGGGGCTTTCTCCCGGTCCCTGGCTGAAAGTGGTCACTACCAGGTCCATTCCCGATTCGGAGGGTGTTGATATCAACAATGAACAACACAACCTGGGAGACCTGCGGGAGAAGCTGCTCATCACCAGTCAGGGGGATTCAATTGCTTATCTTACAGACTTTTCTCTAACCGGGGCTGACCGGCCCGGCATCGTCGATTGGCTGCGGGGAACAGGAACGCTGGTTTGCGAGGCTCAGTATCGACATTCGGATATTGATCTCGCAAAGGCCAATTTTCATTCCACCACCCGACAAGTCGGCGAACTTGCCAGAGACTCCGGAGTTGGTGAATTGATTCTGCAACACGTATCGCGGCGTTACTCAGAGGAGGAGTGGTGCGAGATGCTTGGAGAAGCTCAAGCAATCTTTCCCAACACGCGCTTTCCGGACCATTGGAACCTTCAGGCCGCCTCAACTCAGGGCAATTAAAGATCGCTGCGGACCATCGCTACGCCCGCAACCATATTTTCGAGCTTTTGCTTCGCCGCCCAGCGAGCGGTCTGGCTTAATCCGCAGTCAGGGGTAAATACCAATTTATCCGCGGGAGCGAACTTCAGGCAGTCCCGGACACGCTCTGCGACGAATTCAGGAGTTTCAATGAAGTAGCTTTTTACATCGATGATGCCAACCGCAACATCCATGTGTTTTGCAACTTCACCGATCACTTCCAGCTCCGCATACTCTCGGCTGGCCATTTCGAGGTGCAGTTCATCGACTTTCAGATCGAGGAAATCAGGGAACAATGGAGCGTAGCGGCGGTAACCGACTGCGTGGCCTTTGAAATTCCCAAAGCACAAGTGAGTGCACAGTCGGGTTTTTCCAACAACCGGTTCAACCGTTCGATTGAAGATGTCGACGAATCGCTTCGTGTCCTCTTTGTAGCCGTAACAACTCATTGAAGGTTCATCAACACAGATTTCCTCACACCCGGCTTCAACCAGTGCTTCCAGCTCGGCCCGTACCAGCGGGAGGAGTGCCTCGGTCAGAGCGTATCGATCCGGATATTGTCCATTGGGCAGAAGCCGGCCGGACATCGTGAAAGGCCCGGGGACGGACATCTTTAACCGGGGACCGTTTTTTGGGGCCAACCGCTTGAGTCGTTCGAATTCTTCCACTGCGCCCAGTCCTCTTGGAGCAACGAGATCTCCCGTGACCTCATGCTTGCCGCGTTGGTCATGAGCCGGAGGGCCAAAACGCCGGGGGGAAGCGGGTTCGAGTGAAATTCCCTCGATGAACCCGTAAAAACTCAGATTAAAATCAAACCGTGTTTGCTCGCCGTCAGTAATCACATCGAGACCAGCTCTCAGTTGGTCCGAAATCGCCACCATCGCCGCGTCGTCCTGCATTTCTTTTATGTCATCCCTCCCGAACCCATGCAGGTGTTGTGATGCGAATTCCAGCCAGGCGGGAAAAGGATAGCTGCCGATAACGGAGGTTCGAAGCGGATGGGATTCCATGAAGGGAAAGCTTGATTGCGAGGTGAGGGGAATTCAAGTTTTACCTTCCCCCGCTCAATCTTTCCCGGCGTTTGAATCATTTTAACCCACTTTCTTTTCGGGGCGGTTTTTGCGGTAGCGAATCTGTTGTCAGCTGAAAATAGACCGACAGCGGTGACTAAGAGAATTGCGATTAATGCTACAGATTTTATATCCAAAACCGTAGCAACCCCGGCGCCCTGTGTGTCAGGCGCATGCAAAATGTTCGTAAGAATCTTGTAAGATCAACCCTCACGAAACTCGCCGAACTTACGGAACTTCTGGTACCGTTGCTCAAGTAGTTCGTCGGTCGGGATCTTTTCCAGCTCGAGGAAATGCTTACGCACCGCCTTTTTCAGGCTGGTCGCAGCCGCGAGATGGTCGTTGTGCGCGCCGCCAAGCGGCTCAGGGATGACTTCATCCACAACGCCGAGTTTCTCGAGGTCTTTTGCAGTCAACTTCAGCGCTTCAGCGGCATCGCTGGCATACTTCCGGTCTTTCCACAAAATCGCCGCACAGCCCTCAGGGCTGATGATTGAATAGTAGGCGTTCTCCATGATGAGGACGCGGTCCGCGACCCCGATTCCCAGGGCACCGCCGGAACCACCTTCACCGATCACAACAGCTACAATCGGTACTTTCAAAAGCATCATCTCACGGAGATTGTAGGCAATGGATTCCGCGATGTTCCGCTCTTCCGCTCCAATTCCCGGATAAGCTCCGGGAGTATCGATCAACGCCAGAATAGGAGCGTTGAACTTTTCACCCAGACGCATGATTCGCATCGCTTTCCGATACCCTTCAGGATGCGCTGAACCAAAGTTACGGCGAAGGTTCTCTTTCGTGTCCCGTCCCTTTTGGTGACCCACGACGACGAGGCGACGGCCCTCAAGGTAGGCAAGTCCACCCGGCATGGCTTCGTCATCACCGATGGCGCGGTCGCCATGAAGTTCCATATAATCGTCGAGCGCTTTGTCGACGTAATCCAACATGAAAGGTCTCTGGGGGTGGCGGGCGATTTGCACACGCTGCCAGGAGGTAAGTTTTTTATACACGGCAGTTTTGGTTTTGCGGAGTTTTTCCTCGATTTTCTGAATGTCAGAATCAAGCTCAAGTTCCTGACCAACTGAACGGTCACGGATTTCGGCGAGCTGTCGCTCCAGGTCGACGATTGGCTTCTCGAATTCGAGGGGTTCTATATTCACAACGATAAGGGGTCAGTTCTTAAGGATTTAATCGCGCGGGTGATCCGCTGCGCACCACGGTAAACATCTCTTCCAAGTCGGGATTCGCAACAAAAACACCATAAGGCTTTGTTTGACCTTCGGAAACCTCTGCATCCCTGATGCCACGAATGAAAAGGCCGATTTTCCCTGTTCGCATCCACTTCTGAGAACTCAAGTAATCTTTGCTCGAAATTGCAATTCGTCGACCATCCGCCCAGGCGACTTTTTCTTTAATTTCAGTCTTAACAGGAGGCTTTACGGCCCCGGGAAGATTAACTCCGAGGATATCGTATTCTTTGAAAAACTTCTCTTTGTGAGTGAGCACCACCTTTTTGGCTTCCAAATTAATGTCGACCTCGAAATTGAGAGGGAAGACTGTCAGATGTTCATCCTTGTAAATCAGAGCACGGGTTTTGCCATTGGCCCGCATGAGGTAATCAATTGTGGTTTCTGTGCGCCGGGCGATTGAAGCAGGGGCGTCTCCGCTTTTCACGACATACTCTGTCTTCCCGGGGATGGGCGTTTTGGATATGAGCAAATCCATGTTCACTTCCCCCAAAATCCGACGCGCTTCGGCGAAGGTTTTTGATTCAGGGTAGTATTCCATCAGGTAGTAAAAACGCTCCTTAGCTGCTTGAAGCTCACCGGATTTCAATAATTCAACAGCGTCGTCGAAATGTCTTTTTCCCAGATCGGGTATCTCCCGGGTTTCAGTTGATTTCCCGTCAATTTCCTGAGCCATTGTGTAGTCAGGACGGGCGACTTTTTCCCAATAGAAAGCGGCCACGGCAACCCCTGCGGCGAGAATCACCAAGGCAAAGAAAGTAAGTAGCAATTTGATGCGAGCCATATTGAAGGAATCCCGGATTGGAGTCGTTTAGAGCATGCCACGCCGCTTGAAATCAAAGACGTTAATCTCCTGTGACTTCTCGATCATTTCAAAGGTAAATTTAAGCAGTGAGATTTCCCAGGTGTCTTCCACGCCCTGGAGTACAACCCGCGCGGGATTTCCCGAGCTGCGAATCTCTTCAACGACCCGGTCGGAAACGATGTCGATATTTTCGTGGACGGAAGTTTGCGTGACATCACGCTGGGCAAAATTGAACCCGTATTTCAAGAATGCGATATTGCCGTTTTCGCGAAACCAGTCAGCGAAAAGCTCGGCCTGTTCGCCGAATCCCTCAAACATCAGGTCGTCATAGCCGTCAGGGCGAAGGATGCGCGGGCGCTCCGCTTCGATTCGTCCTTCGCGAATTCTCACTTCGTTGACTGAATCCATCATCTCGGTAACCAGATGGAACTCAAAATGAGTTGAGCCGAATGTGTCAATCCGACGATCCGGTTCAAAAAGAACTCGGGTCGTTTCCATGGCGTACGAGATATCGTCAAAGGAAAGCGAGCGCATGAATTGGCAGGCTGGGAGTGGCGGAACGGGAAATTACTTCGGCTAGGTTAATAGAGGTTTCTATCAAATCCAGTCGGAATCAGTTTTTCCTGCCCGCTTCAACCGCGAAATGTGGATCGCTGCGATGAAAGGGCAGGATAAGTTTCCGGCAGGGGCAGTCTCTTCCTGCAAATGCGATCATGCCGCCGGGGCGCCCCCGTAGAAACGGTTGAATTGCCGGTGGCAACACTGGTAAGTGTCACCAGTTCTTATACTTATCCGCCTTTATCGGGCCGAAGATGGGTCTCACTTCCATGTTCTCATCTGCCAGCGCGCGAAGCAGTTGACGGGCTTCGCTGGGTGAATATCCCGTTTCGGGGTTCGCCTTCCGGGCCGCGGCCGCAGCTTGCTGGGCGGCTGCCTGTTGAGGCGTCAGAGGTTTTTGCTTCTCAGGTTGAGCGGGGTTGGCTTCAAGTTCTCCATCTGAAGGATTGTCCTCCGGTGGCGGGCCCTGTTCTTCAGGAGTGAGTGGTTTTTCCTCTTTTCGATCATTTTGACCTTCCTCGGGTTTGCCGTCCTGATTGTCGCCATCCTGGGGTTTTCCGTCCTGGTTTTCGGAGTCTTCAGGATTTCCGTCTTGAGGTTCCTTTTTATCGGGATCTTCTGAGCCTTCGCCTTCCTGTTCTTCGGTTGAATCATCCCCGGACTCCTGGTCTTCCGGTTTTTGGTCCTGATTCTGAGGATCTTGTGACGGATCCTGTTTTTCATCCTGCCCCTGATCTTTCTGTTCGTCCCCTTTATCGTCCTTTTGCTCGTCTCCCTTGTCCTCTTTCTGTTCGTCTCCTTTATCGTCCTTTTGTTCGTCCCCCTTGTCCTCTTTCTGCTGATCGTCCTTCTTTTCCTCCTCGTCTTTTTGGTCCTCTTTTTCGTCTTTTTCCTCGTCCTGCTTCTCTTCGTCTTTCTTGTCCTCCTGTTCTTCCTGCTGCCTTTCCTCCTCCTCGATCTTATCGAGGTATTCGAGGTGGGAATTTACGACCTCGATATTCTTCTTTGCCTTTAAGTTTGAACTGTTTAGATCAAGTGCCGCCTGGTAGTGCTCCAATGCGCTGTTCCATTGCTCGCGGGCTTCTTCTCTGGTGCCGGGATCTACAATTTGTTGAAGCATCTCACTGCCTCCGCTTCGCTTCTTTTTGTCCCATCCCATGACGATTTGGCCCTTGCGAAACAGGGAGTTACCCAAATTGAAGTGGGCTTTCTCCACTTCGTTTCGTGACCCGGCTTCTGCCAGTACTTTACCGAACGATTGTTGGGCCTTTTCGTAATCACCCTCCAAATACGCGGCAGAACCCAGTCCAAGGTTCAGCCAGACACGCTTCTTTTCGGACTCCTCAACCGGAATTTCCGCCTCGTATTGAGTGATCGCGGTTTCGTAGTCTGAGTTTTTCAGAGCTTCAAAGGCCGGGCTGATCGGTTCGTCTGCCGCCCGGCCGGAAATCCCCGCGGCAATCAGTCCAACGAGGATCCACCCGGTGATCGAACGACCCCGAACGGGCAGGGGAGGTGGAACCTTGATGGACGCCCCATTCCTGTTCGCTCGGCTGTCGACGAAAGCCCTCGTGGATGCTGGAAGAAGAAAAGCCACAACCCACAAAAACACAGCAGCGCTGAGTGGCCACATAAATCGTTCAATGGGAACCAGTCTCGCCTGGTCATCCAATCGCGTGGCTGTGAGCGATTCGATTGATTTGTTTACCAGAGAGGTGATCGAACTGGTGCTGCCGAGATTGACATATACACCGGCCCCGGATTCTGCGCTCAGATCCTGCAATGCTTTCGGATCAAGGCGGGTGCGGACGACATTTCCGGTTTCATCTTTTACAAAAACCCCCGGTTGAGGACGACCGCCGCTATCCGGTTCGGGAATAATTGATCCCGCTTCCGTTCCGACACCGATGGCGACGATGATCATCCCGAGTTCCGCCGCCTTTTCCTTGAGATCACTGATGGTTTGCTCTCCCTCAAGATCTTCCCCATCAGAAAAGATGATGAGTGCGCTTTCCTTGCTCTCAGCTTCCTCGAAGGATTTGAGTGCCAGCTGAACCGGTTCCTCCAGATTTGTGCCGCCCCGGGGGATGATTTCTGTGTCCAACTGATCGATCGATTCCAGTATGGCATCGTGATCCACGGTCAGCGGGGCCTGGAGGAATGCCTTCCCTGCAAAGGCAACCAGCCCGATCCTGTCTTCAGGGAGGGAAGCGATAATGTCCTGCGCTGCCAGCTTCGCACGGGTCAACCGGTCCGGCAAAATGTCGGTGGCCAGCATGGAACGGGATGTATCGATCGCTACAATCAGATTCCTTCCCTCGGAGACACTCTCAGCTTCGTGAGTTCCCCACTGTGGCCGGGCGATCGCAACAATGAGGCAGGCAATCGCCAGCAGATTCAGGCAAAAAACCGCCCATCGAAGCCCCTGAGAGGAACCCACAATCAACTCAGAGCGCAATCTGGGGGAAACAAAGTTTCGACCTCCTCGTCCTGTCGAGACATGCGACCAGATCCGCAGGAACGCGAGAAAGGGCAGCGGCAACAGCAACAAAAGCCAGAATGGTTGGTGGAAACTCATTTAAAGATAGCCAGAAAAACATCCTAATTCCGAATGTTCAAATTTGAATCAATTTAAATGACTCGGAACCATTTGTTTTCCCATGGGAAGTAATAAAGCGTCAGGCATTTGTGGATTCTTTTTGATAAAACGCCTCAAACGACACAGGGACTCCAAATCGGGGCGCTCACATCCCCCGGGGCGATTGCGGGAGGGAAATTCGTCGTCTTTCAGTTCGTCTCTGGAATCCTCTCTTGAATCCTCTCGAATTGAGCGGTTTTCGCAAAAAGGAACCGATTGGCTCTATTTGGACAGTTCGCAGAGCGGCGGGTTGTCTCAAAAAATGCGTAAAGACATCTCTTACAGTGAGTTGTTCGAGGAGATGTGAGTGACTGTCGTGCCGTTTGGCGTGTGATGAATTCACACCACATAGACATGACCAGATTTTACATAGATCTATGTGATGCCACATAAGCCTGTGCAAAATCTGGACAGAGTTATGTGGCAGCACAATGAGCAGTGAAAAATTTGGAAAGAGTCAATGTGAAATCACATAGACCTATGCAAAATTCGGTCACGCCTATGTGATGCCACAATAAGGCATGTAAAATTTTACATTGCCCAATGTGGTCTTTCATGACCACCCTCCACGATACGAAGTGGCTTTGCATCGTGAATTGGGAGGTTGCCACATTGCGCGGTGCTGCCGAAACGCTTCGTCGTTTGTTTCCGTAATAAACTCACCCAATGCAACCGATCAGGGCGACAGTCCGTTTCCCGCAATATCAAAAACCGCGTTCATGACCGGGTCTTCTTTTCCGCAAAGCTATTGAAGTGAATAACCACCTAAGGGGTTAATTCGGAATTGATTACGATCCAACAGGGTTGGTTTGGCGAACAGACCCTATTGGATCGTTTGCGTCTGATTGGAGGGCTTACGGAAAGCGGCGCCAGAAAGTCTCGGCTCCGATCAATGCGAGCAACCCGAATGCCAACGCAGCCAGCGCAGGCCAGTAGAACAATTCGTCAGCACTGACGGTTGTCCGGGTTTTGACCTCGGTTTTCTCCAACCGGTCAATTTGGCGGAAAATTCGCTCCAATCCGGTGGTGTCCTGCGCCCGGAAGTAATCGCCGTCCGCAATGGCAGCGATCTCTTTGAGCGTTTCTTCGTCAAACTCCTGCCTCAGCATCTGAGGGCCACGGGGTGTTTGCACGGTGTAATCTCCGTATGTTCCCACCGCGATGGTGTAGATCTTGATGCCGAGAGTCTTAGCCAGTTTCGCGGCTTCGATCGGGGAAAGTTTGCCTGCGTTGTTCACTCCATCCGTGAGGAGAACAACGACTTTGCTTTTTGCGGGGCGTTTATCGAGGCGTTTGGCAGCAGCGGCAATGGCGGATCCAATCGCGGTGCCGTCTTCCACCAGGCCGATCCGGACGCGGCCCAGGCCATTGGGACCTTCCAGCCAATCATGGGAAACGGTGAGGGGGCTGGCCAGGTAGGGGCGTCCGGCAAATGCCAGCAGGCCGATACGATCAGTTTTTCGCCCCCGAATAAATTCCCGGGTCACCTTTTTGGCGGCCTGAAGCCGGTTGGCTTTCGCTCCACCGATCTGGAAATCCTCGACCTGCATGGATCGGGAAACATCGATGGCAAGAATCATCTCAATCCCGCTTTCGGTGGTACTGGTTTTCTTATCAAGCCACTGAGGGCGGGTCAGCGCCAGGATTGCACAGGTGAGGGCGAGCAACATGACAGCGAGCCGGAAACCTCCCGCCCGGGAGCGGGTCACCGGGCCCAGTCGATTCAGAATGTGGAGGGAAGAGAAGACAATGGCTCCCTGCTGGCCTTTTTTCCCCTTTAGCACGAGCAGCAAAGGCACCAACCCCAAAAGCAGAAACGCCCATGGGTTGGCAAAATGAAAGCTGGTTTCAGCGAGAAGCATCAATCTTACAGGAGGCCTGAATTTGCACGATATTCAGCGGGGTTCACTCTTCTTTTTGAGTGAACTGCCATGAGAGTTTGTTCAGGGGATGTACGAATCGCGGCGAATCACAGCATCGCGTCGAGATCGGCTTCTGAAATGATCGGGATTTCGAGGGTCTCAGCTTTGGTGCGTTTCGATCCACCGCCTTCGCCGGCCAGCAGATAGCTCGTGCTTTTGCTGATAGCGCCTGTGACTTTTCCGCCGGCGCTCTGGATTTTGCCTTTTATTTCGTCCCGGGGAGATGAGAGCGTTCCCGTGACCACGAATGTTTTTCCGGCGAGAGGCATGTCTCCGCTGGCGGCTGCTTCGGCGGGTTTGGGGGCGTAGTTATCGGATTTCGGGTCGATCCCCATTTCGGTCATTCGTGCGAGCAGGGCTTGTCCCGTTTCGTCGCCGAAGAAGTTAAGGATGCTGTTGGCCACAGTCGGTCCCACTTCGGATGCGATCTCAAACGGGGCTAGGAAGGAGCTGTCTTCCTTTTTCTGACCCGTTTTAAACGTGCGCAGCTCGCGGAGGATGTCTGAAGAGGCCAGTTCGCTGAAACTTTGGTGAAGTCGGGCCAACTCTGTCGATGCGGATACACCGACGTTGGGAATACCCAGGCCGTAGATCCATTTCGAGAGAGGCTTCTCATTTTTAGCCCGCAGGCAGGTCTCTACAATCTTGGCTCCATTTTTCTCCCCCAACATCCGGGGTTCTTCGTCGGTACCGATGTTGAACGTGCCGAGCTCTTCGACGGTCAGCGCAAACAGATCGAGTGGAGATGACACCCGGCCGCGTTCGACGAGTTTTTCTGCCACGATGTTTCCGACCCCGTCGATATCGAGGGCTTTCCGGCTGACAAATTGCTTCACCTTGCTCGCCATCTGAGCGGGGCAGATGTAGTTGACGCATTTCCAGGCGACGAAACCTTCCGGTTGTTCAATCGGGCCATCGCAACTGGGGCATTTACCTCCGACATGATCGAATATGGTGAACGGTACGGAGGCGGGGTCTCGAAGTTTCTCAACGACTCCAATAACTTCGGGAATGATCTCTCCCGCTTTGTGAACAATGACGGTGTCACCGACGCGGACGTCTTTCCGGTCAATTTCATCCTGGTTGTGAAGTGTGGCGCGGCGAACCGTGGTGCCGGAAACAAAGACGGGGTCGAGTTCCGCCACGGGTGTGAGAACTCCGGTGCGTCCGACCTGAATGGTGATGGCGTTGAGCTTTGTTTCTTTTTGTTCCGGAGGATACTTAAATGCCGCCGCCCAGCGGGGGGCGCGGGAAGTGGCCCCCAAAGCTTCCTGATCATCGCGGCTCAGGACTTTGATCACAGCGCCGTCGGTTCCGTATTCCAGCGAGTGACGTTTTTCATCCAGTTCGTGAATCGCCTGGAGAATGCCTTCCAGCGTCTCGGCATGCCAAATGGGTTGGTTTTTGGGAATGCCGACGTCATCGAGAAGGTCGTGAAAATCGGTGACACTTTCGAAGTCAGTGCCTTCGAGCTGACCGACGCCGTGTGCGATGAAGTCGAGCGGGCGTTTGGCCACTTCGCGGGAATCAAGCAGCTTCAGTGCTCCTGCGGCGGCGTTTCTCGGGTTCACGAACGAAGGCAGTCCGGCTTCTTCACGGGTTTCATTCAATTTGGCGAAGCCGGCGTTCGGCATAAAGATCTCTCCGCGCACTTCGAGGACAGCCGGGGCTTTATCCGCCGGCAGTTCCACCGGGATCGAGCGGATCGTGCGGACGTTTTCAGTGATGACATCCCCGGTTGTTCCGTCTCCCCGGGTGGCCGCATAGTCGAGAACGCCATTGCGATACACAATTGAAGCGGCCACGCCGTCGATCTTCGGTTCGATAATCACCGGCACGGTTTCTGTGCCGAGGTTTTTCACCAGTCTCTTAAAGAAGTCTTCGACTTCCCCTTCAGAAAAGACGTCGTCGATACTCAGCATCCGCAGGCCGTGCTGGATCTGTTCGAAGCCATCAATCGGGGCACCCCCGACTCGTTTGGTCGGGGAATTGGCGGAAGCCAGTTGAGGGAATTGCGCTTCGAGCTCCTCCAGTTTTCTGAACTGAGCATCGTATTCCGCGTCAGAAACCTCCGGCGCTGCGTCGATGTAATAAAGCCGATTGTGTCGGTCGAGATCGGCTGAGAGTTGAGATATTAAGTCGCGGGCTTCGTCTTCGGTCATGGTCAATGGCGGAGACTAGCGCAGAGATTTTGTCGAGCCAAGCTAAAGTCGAATTGTCTCGACGTTGCCTACGGTTTTTGCGTTGATCGAGAAATGAGTTTCAGCTTTTTGTTCCTGATTGTGGTGGTTCCGATTGTCCTCATTCTCGTCGGGGGATTGGTCTATTGGCTCGCCCGACAGGCGAAGGGGGCAAAGGACGCATACGGCGAAGCGAGGGAACGCCAGGCCGAGATGGAGCGCGAGATCGATCTGGAAAAGAAGGACTCCGATTGAAGGTGGGGAATTCCGCCAGAGGCTGGCAATCACTCAAATTCGAGTGATTCCCCGGAAATCAACGGTGGCGGTTCGCTGCTGTCCTCAAAGATGTTGCCCAGGTCGAGCCCATGCAGTGCCTGCTGGGAAAGCCGCACGCTGTCTGCAACGCCATCAATTTGGGTGCTCAGACTTGAGCTGTCCCGGCTGGTCATGCCGACTTCGCAGATGTGGTTGATCTTCTGCTCCGTCTTGTCCAGCTCGGCCTCGAGGATTTGGAAGTTTTCATTTACTTCGCGGTAGTTAGTGAGGCGGGATTCAACCGTAGCCAGTTTGTCTTCGAGTGATTCGATCAATCGATCGGATGAACCGCCAAGGCGACTTTCTTTAAGCTGCTCGCGAGTGTCTTTGATCTGGAGTTCGAGTCCGGACTCCGAGGTGGAATCGAGAAACTTGCCGAGACCTTCCTTGTGATGGAGCAGTTTCAGGAAAAGCCAGATCATTTTATCGAGAGACTGGGTCTTAAAACCAGTATCACCCACTTCCGAATGATCTGTCCGCATGCTGCGCTGAAGCTCCGTCATGGCCCGGCTTCGTTCGCGAACCGCATCAAACCGGGCACGGTCTTCCGGACTGAGGAAACGCAAATAGTCAGTCAGTTGTTGCTGTCGGGCATCAACCGCCTTCGTCTCAGCGGCTTTTTGTTCTTCGACGATCTGGTTTCCCCGCAGCACGTTTTGAAAGCGCCTGTTGGTTCCGAGAAATCCGAGGTAAGCCATTTCGCCAGCCAGGAGGATAGGCAGGAAGATGTCCGGATGGCCGGAGAGAAAGGCAAAAGCAGCACCCGCCCCTAGAGCGAGTAAGTTCCAGTGCCATTTGAATGCACGGGTCAGATGAGTGCCGAATTTATCCATAGGTTAGTCCCGACCTTCCTCCAGAATTTCCAGCTTTGTGGCGATTCGGTCAACATGTTCAAGAAAATCAGGACAACGCTGCATTTCCCGTGCCGGATTGTCGGGCGCAGGAACAATTGTTTCCTCAAGGATGGTCCCGGGCGAATTGCTCAGGATATAGATCCGGTCACCGAGATAGACCGCCTCGCGAACGTCGTGGGTGATAAAGAAAACGGTTGCTTCAAGGTCACGCCACAAGCTGATCAACAGATCCTGCATGTTGTGGCGCGTCACCGGGTCGAGCGCCCCGAACGGCTCATCCATTAGAATGATCCTGGGCCGGAGTATTAATGTGCGGGCAATGGCGACACGTTGTTTCATACCGCCGGAGAGCTCGTGCGGGTATTTGTGAGGATCGTGATCAGGACTGAGCCCCACTTTCCCGATCCATTCGATGGCTCGCTCATAGCGCTCTTTTTTCGGGACGCCCTCACATTCCAAACCGAATGCGACATTATCCAAAACTGTACGATTGGAGAAACTGGTGTAGTCCTGAAAGACCATGCCGCGATCCGCTCCGGGACCGGTCACTGATTCTCCCCACACCTTGACGGTTCCTTCGGTGGGTGGGTGCTGAGGGCTGAGGCCGGCAATGAGTCGAAGGATGGTGCTTTTCCCGCAACCACTGGGGCCGAGAATGCCAATAAACTCTCCGTGATCGGGCCGGTCTTCGACCACAAAATTCACATCACGAATGGCAGTGAAGGCACGCTCAGTGCCGGCGTCATAGGTTTTGGTGACACTGTCAAATTGGACAATCGGCACGTCGGCAGGCCGGTCTGAATCCGGTTTGGAAATAGGTGTTGTGTCAGGATTGGACATACGGGAACCAGCGTTTTTGCATCCAGAAGACCACACGGTCGATCGTAAATGCCAACAGCGAGATGATAATGAGAATGAGGTAGATGTGTTCGCGGGGGCCCTGTCGCTGCGACATATTGATCAGGTTACCGAGGCCGTGCCCGGCATTGATGACCTCGGCGAGCATAATGTATCCAAACGCCAGCCCGAAAAGCAGCCGCAGGGAGTTTACGATGTCGGGGAGGGCGAGGGGAAACATCACTTTTTGCACTGCCTGATGGCTCTGAATAGGAAACCAGATGATGAATCCGCCAACCAATCCTGCCGCAAGAGCAATCCAGACGCTGGGAAGGGCAATCAGATTGGCAATCGTCAGCGTGGGGTTTTCGAGCGAAGCGATAAAGCCGACCACGATCGCCAGTATGACGCCGTAGATGAGGCCAATGATTCCTGAACGAATTGCGCCGCGCCTGGGAACCGGCTTAGCCCCTAAAGTGTATGAAGTGTCCAGAAAGCGACTGGAAACATTATTCAGTGCGTTTGTCGTATCGAAGAAAATGAATGCGATCGATGCCACGAAGATGAACATGACCTTCTGAGTTTCACCCAACCCAAACCAAACCAGAGTCAGCGGAATTAGCGCTGCGATAGGGATGTTCCGGCCGAACACGCTGAGGGGATGAAGGAAAGCGTTCACCCTCGGATAACACGCAGCCACAACTCCCAGTGGAACCGCGATTGCTGCCGCCAGCAGAAATCCACCCAATACCCGGGCAAGACTGGCGATGGTGCTTCGAGCCAAAGCCCGGTCGAACCACAATTGCGGAAATGAATCTGCCGCCTCCTTTAAGCTCGGCATCGTGTATGGAGCGACGATGCGTTTTTCCGGTTCGCCGGAGGTAACGAACCCCCAAACCAACAGGATTAACAACACACAGAAAAACCCGGCCACAGCCTTTTCAAGCTGTGAAGGTTCATCACGAATTGTGAGGCAACGTTTCAGCCAGGATTGGAAGCCGCCGGATGATGCCGTAGCAGATACCACGGCATCGGTGTTAACCAGTGCCGACTTCTTCCCTGACGTTTGCGGGATAGCATCTGTCAGGGATGAATCGGAAGGGGGCTTTTCTGATTCAGGCATTGATCGAGTAGCGATTACTCAGGGTTTTCCAATGCAATCACCTTCACTTCAACGCGGCGGTTTTGAGCGTGGTTTGCCGGATCGTTCGGGTCCGCAGGATCGTCCCAACCAATCCCATCCACGGTGAACTGATTCGGGTCGAGCGTGTTGAATTTGTTGATCAATGCTTCTTTCACTGAGTTTGCGCGGTTACCAGAGAGATCTTTTACCATCTGGGGACTTACTTTCCCTTTCATGCTGGAGTCTGTATGACCTTCAATCACGATGTTGGCAGCTCCATATTGACTGGCCACCTTGGCGACCTCTTCGAGCACAAATTCGACATTGGGATCATAGGGAACTTCCACATCTTGTCCGTTTTCCCGCTTCATGATCTTTTTATTCAGGTCCCAGCTGTTCGGGTAAAAGTGAATGGTAATCACCTTGGTGAGGATCTCCTCGCCCTCAGCTTTGATGGTTGCGACTGATTTCGGAGCAAAGCGAATCTTGTATTCGTTTACGCTGCTTTTATAAGCTTCCTCCTTACCGAGTTTCTGGATGATTGAAAAGTCCATCACCTTGTCGAAAGATACCGGTGCTCCAACCCGCCCCATCTTGCGATAGAGGAGATAGGCAGTATTCCAGGTCCGCTCAAAGTTGGCGGGGTTGTTCTGGTTCATAAAAAAATCACGGTTTTCAGCGTAATTGGTGGAGTGCGCATCTCCGAGCATCGCCAGAGTTTCGTCTGCCGGAATACCATAGAGCTTGGACATCAACCCGGCGGCTTCACGCTTGCCGGCGTCAGTCTTCATTTTCTCCATGCCATCGAAAATTCCGCGGACAAGACCTTCACAGATGTCAGCATTGTCGCGTGCGAAGTCGGCGCGGGCGAACCAGACGTCAGCAATCAATTTGTTCGCCGTGGCTGTGCTGACGAGCAGGTGATTTCCTTCGACATCACTCAAGTTGTAGATGTCAGGTGCCCAGGTTACACAGGCCGCAATATTTTTGTCTGAGTTGAAAGCGGCTGCCGCTTGAAATGCGTCCTGCGTGTAGACAAACTCAACATCTCCCGGCTGAAGGCCTCCGTTGACCAGTGCGTTCAACACGAAATACTCACTTGGTGAGTTCTGCGCCAGAACGATCTTTTTGCCTTTCAAGTCAGCTACCGTGGGTCGCTCGGGATTTTTTGCTGCACTGCGGCGAATCACAATTCCGTCTCCACCATTTGACCAGTCGACTTGCTGGTAGATACGTGGATTCATCCGACTGTCCTTTTTTAGTTCCTCCATAAAGAGGGGAACCATATCTAGTGTTGCCCAGCCAATATGGACTTCACCTGCCGCGTAGGCATCACGCATCGCCACAGGGTCATCGATCAAGACCAGTTCCACTTTAAATGGTTCACCATCCGGGGTCGTCCATTCGATGCCGGCATCAGCGCCGGCATTTTGCAGAATGATTGGAGCCCAACCGGCCCATACATTCAGAGCGAACTTAACTGTGCGGTTTTGTAGCGGTTTGTAGTCTGACTTTTCCTTAACTGGCGGCAGTTTTTCCTGGGCTACGTAGTTATACTCCTGAACGGTGGTCGGGGCATTGGAATCGGCTGCTTCAACAGGTTTGTCGGGATCGGCAACTGACGGTTCCGGTGTTTTTGCCGGTGGGGCATTCGAAGCCAGATCTGAAGGATCAATTTTCGTTGCAGGCTCCGACGTTGTGTCTGCAACAATGGATGTCTTTCCGCCTTCAGGAAAAATCGTTCCTCTGAACGCATATAATAAAAGCCCCGCAATCACGAGGCCAACAACAATAAAAAACAACGGTTTGGGTTTGGGCGATTCACTCATAATTGAAGCCAAGAATACGGGAATTCGCTAAGATGCCAATTACAAAGCGGTTTCGCTTTTGGAATGTTTCCCGGTATTCACGAAAAGTGTTCCGTGGAATTGCAAAACCTACCTGAAAATCGACTGCAAATGGCAGGCCGGGCGATTACTAGAACAGCGAATGAACGGTTATGGATTGCCATCCAAATGTTCAGCCATCCGTTGTCTTCCGGAGCGAGCCGAATTGAATAATTCGCGACTCAACTCCATATCGCCGATTTTCAGGACTTCGATCTCAACATTGCGGACTCCCCACTGATTCATGTCCGCAACCGTAGGGCGGTAAATGTCAATCGTGTTGGTACCAACAAGGTCACTTGCGAAATCGTCTACAACATAGAGAGTGGAATCGCCCTCAATGCGGAAAACCGTTCCAAGGGGAAAACGATTCCAATCGGCTGCTGCTGAGTTGTATTCCTTTCCAGTTCGCAACCTTTTTCCAGAATCGGTTGAATCAGAGTAAGTGTAGGCTCCGGTTCGAACCCTGAGTGACTGCAGGTTTGATCCATTCACATATTCCGTAGATATTGCGAGGAGTGGTGAAGTGTTTTGGGATGAAATGTCAGTCTTTACAATAATCAATACGAGCGCCAAAATCATTGCGGCAAATGAGAAGTGAATAGACCAGCGAAGAAAGGCAGCAATCATAATGTCGGGCTCCTGTATATTACGGTTATTATGAATATTACGGTTGCAGCGAAATTATTCAAGCCAAAAATATCGGCTTTCGGGCTGTAGCTGCTGTCATAATGAATCCCATTGAGCCTCCTAAACTGCTTGGTCCTGTCGTGGGGACTGCCGATTTCAAATCGACCCCGGAAGACTTTCAGGTTGAAGAAATCCTTGGTTTTGAGCCATCAGGAGAAGGGGAACACTGTTTCTTGTGGATTGAGAAGACCGGGTGGAACAGCAACGATGTGGCAACTCATCTTGCTGATTCTCTAAGTATTCGAAAACGGCTCGTGAGCCATTGCGGATTAAAAGATAAACTCGCAGTTACCCGTCAGTGGTTCAGCCTTCATCTTCCCGGCGAACCTTCCCCGGATAAGGATCTCCTTGAGATTGAAGGGGTCAACGTTTTGAAGCAATCCCGAAATTCAAGAAAGCTGCGGCGAGGCAGTCACGATGGAAACCGTTTTTTGATTCGATTGCGGAACTGCTCCGGGCATCGAGCGGAAATAGAGGATCGATGGGAACAGATCGTAACGAATGGGGTGCCTAATTACTTTGGGCCCCAGCGTTTCGGGCGGAGAGGAGGAAATGTTGCTCAAGCAAGGCGGTTCCTAAGTGGGGAAGTGGAAATTCGTGACCGGATGCTACGTGGCATTCTCATTTCAGCGGCCCGCAGTAGTCTCTTCAATGAAATTGTCGGGACTCGAGTGGAAAACGGAACATGGGATACTCCACTCCAGGGGGACGTCTATGGTTTCGCTGACAATCGCAGCCTTATTTTACCCGAAAAACTTCGAGGTGATGAGTGTGATCGCTTTGCGGCGGGTTCGTTGGAATTGACTGCTCCGCTGTGGGGAGGTGGTGAACTTCAGAGTATAGGGGAAGCCCGGCAGTTCGAGATCTCAATTGCGTCAAGAGAGTCGGAATTTGCTGAGGGGCTTGCGAAACTGGGATTGAAGAATGAGCGCCGGGTCATTCGGCTCACTCCGGAGAATGGTGATCTGAAGTGGGAAACTGACTCCGATATCGTTGTTAGCTTTGATCTGCCGAAAGGAACCTATGCGACTACTGTATTTGCGGAGTGGTTTTGTCTCCGGGAGAGCCCTGAAGCTGTTGGGTGAGGTGACTATGGTGACTCGTCACGGATTCGCTTGGATCGTTTGAAGATAATCAGACAGAACAATTGATCGAACAGGGGGTTCGATGCTCAGGTATTTATGAACTCGAAATGCTTTGCAAAAGGGATGGAAATCTGAAATTTGATGAAGTGGGATCTACTTTTTTCGGGGATGCAGCACCTGCAACCCAGACAAAATTGGCTCGACATCGTGTCGTCTCCCATTAATAATTTGCCGGATGCAAAGTAGAATAGGTATTGGGATTGTGATATTTGTTGCGGCAGGAAGCTCGCTGTTGGCTCAGGTCAAAACAGGTGAAGTTCCCGGGCAGCCAGGCACACCGCAACCCGCCCCGGCAGTGCCTCCAGGCTTACCTGCGAACGTTGTCCCAAAAGCGACCGGGGAGCGAGTCCCTATGATCAGCGCAACGGGAAGGACTCCCGCGCAAATTGAAGCGGCTACAAAAGCTGCTATGAAAGGGAAAGGAGCACCCGAAAAATCGGTTCTTGATGATATCGAGCCTCAAAATGCAAAGTTGCCTTACCAAGAATTGATCAAAATAGCCCGGAGTGACTCGACTCAGCCAAAAGATGCACAAATTTACATTCTAAAGATCGCCAGTCTCTTGGAGGGCGTCAAACCAGACGAAATCTCGCTGTTCCTTGATCTACCGGATGTGCCTATGATTTTACCGGTTAGCGAGGATGGATTTTTTCAAGTGCCGTTCTCGCTCGATTTGCATGAGAAAAATCCTTTACTGGTGGCGAATCAACCCAAGGGGACCCTTTCAATAAGCGTCCAACTTGAGCTGCCTAAAGTAGATCCTCCTAAAGTGACGGATGGTAAAGTTCGCTACAAAGAGCTTTTCCGCCCAATCGTTCAGATGGCAGAGGGGATGAAGAAGGTTGATCCGCAATTCGGGAAAGATGATCAGCAACAATTTGCATTGGAGATTGTTACCGGTGAAGAGCCGGTGGTGGTGAAGCGAGCGCTAGGGTCCAGAACCCTTCGCCCGAATGCTGAAGGCAAAGTGTATATGGTTTATGAACGGCTGCTTTATGAGGAGAACCCTGAAATCGTTGTTCCCGATAAGATCACAGTGAACGTGCGTCCCGTGACTGCCCGTGAAGCGGTGATGATTCGGGCGCAGTAATGATATTGGTAATTCTGATCGAGCATCGAACCAGTGCAGCGCTCTCTAAAAAGTTTCGGTTTTGCAAAACAAGTTGTGACAAAATCAATCTATTCCGATATACCCTTTAAGAGTCTAAGTGTCAGAGAAATAATCCCTGTTTTATCCATGAAAGAAATGAAGCGAAACCTGTTTGTGATTACGATGGGCGTGATAGGGGGAATGTTGTTTTCCCTTTCTGCAGATGCCCGTGAATGGACACGCGCAAGCGATGGTAAAAAGCTTGCTGCTACGTTTGTCAGTTATGACGGCGAAACAATTGTGCTCAAGCTCAACAATGGCAATGAGATTAAGGTTCCCAAGGATCTTTTGACTCAAGCCGACCGTGAAGCGGCAGAACGTTTCAAGGTTCTGGGAGACAACACAAACACCAAGATCGCAGCGGCTAAAATTGATACTTTGCTTGCTGCGAATCTCGCAAGACAGGGGTTTAAAGGGTTTAATCCTGCTCTTCCTGACGACCTTTTTGCTCGTCGCGTCTATATCGACATTCTCGGCCGAATTCCCACCCGTGCTGAATTCAAAGAGTTCGCCGACAGTGCACGCCCTGATAAACGGGAGGAACTGATTGACGAGCTTCTGGGACGTCCCGGTTATGCCTCTCACATGTTCAACTATTTTGCTGACATGTATCGGCTTCATGCATCTGACTTTAATCAGGGTGTTCGGATGGAGCCTTACATCCAGTGGTGGAAAGACTCGCTGGCCGAAAACAAGTCATACCTTGAAATGGTCACTGCAATGGTGACTGCAGAAGGGAATATCGGACAGAATCCAGCGGCAGGCTTTTTGCTTCGTGATGCAGGGATGGAGTTTGATGCGTTCTCGAACTTCAGTCAGGTGATGCTTGGGATCGATATTTCATGTGCGCAGTGCCACGACCATCCCTTTGAAGATAATCTCACAATGGAAGATTTCTATTCCATGGCGGCTTTTTTCAATTCGACTCAGAGAAATCTCCGTCGTTACGGAGGAAGTATGATGATGAACGGCAATTCAATTTCGATGCCAAAAGCTCCGGAAGGATGGGTTGATTCAGCATGGGCCTTCGCTTCGAGCAAGGGGATTGATAAGGAAAATCCGCAGCAGTCGCGGCAATTTGGATATTTTGTGAATTTCCTGGGAATGAACCTCACTGATGTCGAGGGGCGCGAGATGGCTGTGCCTGACAGCGTTTCGGACATGGCGGGAGATCTTCGCGGTGAAGTCTTTAAGCCCCGGACGCTCACAAAGCCGGAGGCGAAAAAAGGCGGTAAAACTCGTCGTGAAGCTTTGGCGGGTTACTTAGAGTCTCCTGACAACCCACGTTTTGCGATGGCAATTGCCAATCGGATGTGGAGCCGGGCATTCGGGCTTCCTCTGGTTGAAACTGCGCCCGTTAACGATATCACGGAAAGCTCGTTGGAGAAAATGGGTCAGCCTCGTGTGCTGGACTATGTAGCCTCCTTGATGCGGGGGGTCGATTATGATCTTCGTGAGTTCATGCGTGTTCTTTATAATACCCGCGCCTATCAGTCGATGGCTACTGAAGAGGAGCCTGATTGGTCAAAACCATATTATTTTCAGGGACCAGTGCTTCGCAGAATGCGTGCTGAACAGGCTTGGGATTCTCTTATGACTCTTGCTTATGGAGCTGAGATTGATGAAAAGAAGGGGCGCGATGGTTCTTTCCTTCGTGAGTTGTTGAACATTGATTTCGAAAATGACTCAATGGAGGAAGTGTGGGCGAAATACGAAGCCTTCAATTCCGTCCGGGGGGACCGGATGGGGACAGCGATCCTTAAGGATGCAGGAGTATTGGAGCCCGCTTATGCACCGACGGATGAACTTCGCGCATCAGAAATGGCTCAGCCGGCTCCCGCGGCTCACTTGCTGGATACGTTCGGGCAAAGCGACCGGCTGATCACAGATGAACACAATTATGATGGTTCTGTCCCTCAGGTTCTCGCACTGATGAATGGACCCGTCACAAGTCGTCTAACAGGAGGTTCATCCAAGCTGGTGAATGACCTTTCGGAGCTGGATGGCCCTGACGACAAGGTTCGTGGAGTCTTCTTTACATTGCTTTCCCGCTACCCAACAGACGATGAAATGAAGATTGGTCTCGATATGTTGGAAAAAGATGGGGACGACGGCATTAAGGACCTGGGATGGGCCCTCATCAACAGCCCTGAGTTTCTCTTTATTCAGTAATTTAAATCTGAATCCCTTTAACAAAGAACGGAAGAATTGATATGAATCACGAAGTTTTAGAACTCATTGGAAAATCTGAATTGGGTCGCCGGACATTCATGGAACGCACTGCGAAATCCATGCTTGGTGTCGGGATTGGAGTCCCTTTCCTGAAAGGCGTAAATGTTTACGGTCAGGAAACCGCCAAGGGCGGTGGTAAGGCAAAGAGCCTGATCTATGTGTATCTCTCTGGTGGAATGACACACCTCGACACATTTGATCCTAAGAGAGATGGGTCTGATGTGATGGGAAAGACAACTGTTTTGGAAACAGGCACTGACATCAAGCTTGGAGACAAAATGGTGAACCTTGCAAAAATGGCTGACAAGTTTTCAGTCATTAACTCAATGAGTTCCATCAATGGGGCTCACGAGCAGGGGAGTTACATCATGCGGACAGGATACAATAAACGTGCTACGATCGTTCACCCGACGATGGGCCCGCTTGCAGAGAAGTATCTAGGTCGACGCAATGAAATTCTCCCTGACAGCGTGGTGGTGGGACGCAGCACCTCGAGTGCGGGTTATCTTGACCCCTCCATGGCTCCGCTTCCAATTGCGGATCCGACTGGTGGTGTTCCCAACACAATGATCAGCACAAGTGATGATCGATTTGAGCGCCGGATGAACATGGCGTCAAAGTTGGGACAGAAGTTCGTAGATAAATACAAGTATGTAGGGCCACAGTCCTATGTTGAGTATTACGATCAGGCTCAAACATTGCTTAAGTCAGATGCGTTGGACGCCTTCGATATCAGCAGCGATCCCAAGCGGGAAGCTTATGGTTCAGGCCGCCTGGGGCAGGGTTGTCTTCTGGCTCGCAAACTTGTCGAAAGCGGCGTTCGAGTTGTTGAAGTGATTTCCGGTGGATGGGACATGCATGAAGGCATTGATACCCGTCTTGAGAGTCAGGTTCCGCCTCTTGATCAGGCCCTTGCGGCATTGATTCAGGATCTCAGTGAGCGGGGAATGCTTGAAACTACCCTGATTGCTGTGGGAACTGAGTTTGGACGAACACCAAACATCAACATGAACGGTGGTCGTGATCACTATCCAGCAGCCTACTCGACGATGCTCGCCGGTGGCGGTATCGTCGGAGGGCAGGTCTACGGGGAAACCGATAAACAGGGTAAGAAGCCGAATGATCCGGTTAAGCCAGAAGACTTTATCGCAACAATTGGTCATGGGTTGGGGATTCCTCAGGAAGAAACCATCTATTCACCGACCCAGCGTCCGTTCACCTGGGCAAACGATGGAGTTCCGGTGACGAAGCTCTACGGAGCCTAAGCTGATCGGCTCTACATCAGAAATAATCAAAAAAACAAACAGCTGCACCAGAAGGTGCAGCTGTTTGTTTTGGGAGTTATCGTTGGCTCAATTTCCAACGCTTGTTGAAACAGACTTGGTCTCACCAAAAGTGAATTTTCATCCTGTCTAACGTTACGCAACCGATTGATTAGAATCCCATTCCGGGCGGCAATCCCATTCCAGCGGTCAATTTGCTCATCTCTGCTTGAGACTTCTCTTTTCCTTCAGCTATAGCTTGCTGGACGCCGGCTAAAACCAGATCTTCGAGCATTTCAATATCATCTGGGTCAACCACCGCCGGGTCGATTTTAATAGCTGTGACATCACCTGCGCCATTGGCTGTTACGACGACCTTTCCTCCTCCAACACTGGACTCGACAGTTTGTTCAGCAAGTTCTTCCTGCATTGATGCCATTTTCTTTTGCATCTGCTGGGCCTGCTTCATCATTTTCGCTATATTCATAATCTGTTGTTTGTAATTTAAATTCAGCCCTGTTATGAGCCGAGAATCGTTGCTTTAAATTCGTCCATTGCCTTTTTTATGAGAGGATCATTTCGAAAGTCCGATTCAGATTTTTCCGGTTTGGGTGCTTCAGTTTCCCCTCCGGCTTCCGGCGAATCCTGTTTCCAAGGCGGCATTTGGGCATCTTGAGAAACTTCTACATCAGAAGTCGAGACTGGCTCTTCTTGGTCTTCGGGTTCTGTTTCGTGAAATTCAGGAGGGGCTACGGCCTCGATGTCACCCCGAAGTTCCATCGTAACGTGAGTCGAGCGGCCTGCCAAATCAGAAATCATCGATTGAATGAATTCCTGATGTCGCATCATCGAATCGCGATAAAACCCCTGTTCGTTTGAGAATCCGATCGCAAAGTCATCGGCTTCATGGTGTAAAAATTGTGCAGCCCCAAGCCATGTTTCGATTAAAGGGCGTTGAGCAATCAAGCGTGGACACGCCGCTTCCCATAGCTGTTCCCCGGAGAGCGGGCCGTCGAGTTTCGGGAACTCAGGTTTGGTTTCCTCTTCAGCCGCAGGGGGCTCGGGATCAGGTTGCTTTTTATCCTCGGCGGTAACGTCAAGTGAGCCCTCCTGTTTGCCAACTAGCAAGGCCTGGCGCATAAGCTCCATCGGGGAAATGTCTGAACGCTCAAATTTCTCTTCAGGTTGTTCCTCCAATGGACGGGGATTTTCAGCAGGCGCTTCAACCGTTTTTTGTTGGACTACCTGCTGAGACCGACTTGTTGTTCTCGAAATCGGAGTCCCCGTGACGCTGGCGGCACTCGATATAATTGAAATCACATCATCAAGAGAGGTTTCCCCAATGCATTGGATCGTTTTGATAACTGCGATCTCCAGATGCAGCCTTTTGTTCGGCGCCCATTTCATTCGAGCCTCGGTGTCTGCCAGAAGATCCATGACTGCCAGCAATCTTTCTGTTTCGACGAGGTTCCTTTGAACTTCTAGAACTGACCGTAATTCAGGGGGGACGTCACTTGTTTCAGAATTTGGATCAACTTTAAGAACCAGCAGGTGTCTGAAATATCCAATAAGGTCTCCAAGCAGTTTTGTTAGATCCTTACCGGACTCACTGTGTGAATGTACACGTTCGAGTGCCGTTGCGTTGTCCTGATTCAGGATGAGGCCTGCAAGTTCAGAGATGGATTCGTTTGAATTAAACCCGAAGATATCGAGAACGTCTTTTTCTCCAATTTTACTACCGCAAAAAGCAACCAGTTGATCCAACATTGACTGAGCGTCTCGCATTCCTCCTTCTGCGCCTTTTGCGATGGCGTAGGCGGCTGTTTCTGATAGTTCCACATTTTCCTCTTTGGCAATATATCCGAGATGATTTGCGATAATATTTGCGGGTATCCGTCGAAGATCAAAGCGCTGGCAACGGGAAATGATCGTTGGGAGAATCTTTTGAGGTTCAGTTGTCGCAAAAATGAATTTCACATGTTCCGGTGGCTCTTCCAGAGTTTTCAGGAGTGCATTGAATGCTGCTGTGGTCAGCATGTGAACTTCATCGATGTAGTAGATCTTAAATTTACCTGATGCCGGTGCGAATTTTACGGTGTCCCTAAGGTCACGCACCTGATCTACGCCGTTGTTTGATGCACCATCAATTTCGAGGACGTCCAGGCTATTACCTTCTGCTATTTCAATGCACAGGGGATCATCCGGATCAAAATTTACGGACGGTCCGCCTGGTCCGTTGAGAGCCTTTGCCAAAATACGCGCAGTCGAAGTCTTCCCAGTTCCGCGGGGGCCCACGAACAGATAGGCATGGGCGAGACGATCTTGTTCGATCGCATTTTTTAAAGTTTGGACGACATGGTTTTGTCCCAAAACGTCATCAAACGTTTTGGGACGGTATTTTCGGGCAAAAACCTGATATGCAGTTTGCTGGGATGTACTCACGCAATCAGTGTAGAGAATTTTTGCTTAAGGAAAACTGCGAATTTGGAAAAACGAAATATTTTAAGGACGTATTGCGAGATTTCTAAAGTAGGCAGCTGCCAATATTCATTGATCTGGATCGTCTTTTTGCCCCTTCTTTTTTCCTCCGCGTTGTTCGGAGTCGTCTTTCGAAAGAATCTCGCTCAAACTCGGATCGATCTCGATCATCTTTTTGTGAATCGTTTTTCTGAGTTCGGAATACAAAGAGGTTCGTTCGATACGATTTCTTTTGTCTTGCTCGTTGAAGTCTTCCAAACGCTTGAGAATGGACTTTATTTCAGTTGAATCGCGAATTTGATCACGAACTTTGAAGTAATTGTTCTTTTTGTTCTCCGGTAAGTCGTTCAGAAATGGTGGATAGCGTGTAAATCGGTCGAATGGGCTGATTTCAGGGCTATTAGAGCTTTTTCCCTTACCATCAAATCGGTGGCTCCCGGGGCCGCGTGGCGGCCCCCCCATCATTTGCCTTACATGTCCTGAAGAATCCTTTTCCATTTTGATCAGAGCAGGCTCCAGCGACGGATCTTTTTTCAAAAGCGCGGTGCGAATTGAAGCTTTGTAGGCCTTGACCGATTCGTTAATTGCTTCACGTGATTGAACAACTGCCGGATCGGTCCAAACATCCTTCATTGCTTCTCTCAATTTCGTCCGCTCAGTGTCGGTGAGTCCAGGTAGGACTCCTTTGCTCTCAGTAGAATCGTTCGATGGAATTTTTTTGGATTCGTCGTCCTGAGCAAAAGATAAAAATGCAATGCTCAACAAACTGAAGAAGCTAAAACGAAAGATTTTTTTAGAGGTCATTATCGACATGATGATACGCTAGGGATTTCCAAGAAAGTGAAAACCCGAAATCTGAAAAAAGTTGCGGGTCCTTCAGGGAGGGGAGGCGGATGATTCGCTCTAAGATCAACCCCAATTCTAGAGTTCACTTATTAGTTCTTTCAATTTCATAGCTGGCCACTGACCTGGAGCGTTTTCCTCCTGAAGGTAACCGTAATTCAAACAGGATCCCGCTTTCGCCAAAACCAACCGAGAGATCTTTCCATAAGACCCCATCCCCATCACGCTTATAGGTTGCTGAGTGGACATGATCATATCCGTGGTTGTCACAAGATCGGTAAGAGATGTAATCGAATTCAAGGTCATCGCAAATTTGGGAACGGTAACCCCGTTCATTTGGCAATATTTGACCTTTTCAAGGATGGTATCCCTTGATAGCGCCGCCCTGAAATTGTGAGCTGACCCGATGATTGGCACTGAAATCGAAATCTTCTTCAACACACTCTCAAGATGTTCCATTTCGATATCGATTGCGGACGCCCGTAGCTGAAAGCGCTCGATGATCTTTGAGCGGATATCGTTAGACTCAAATTTAGGCTCGGTTCCGCCTTCTGATGGATGGCGGGGAGTTAGAATAACCGGGGGCGAAAAGGTTGATAAAAAGTTTTCGAGCGAATCCAATTCGCCATCAATAGAAAAATTGTCGAGACGAAATTCAAAGAGGTCAGCGATATCTCTCAATCCTTTTGCGGCCACCCCTTTTAAAAATTCAAGGTCTTTAATCGAGGTAACCGTAGCGACTGAAGATTTTTTTTTAATTTTATCTAGAAAAATCGTCATATAATTTGTGGAAATTTCAAAAAAAGCTAAATTTATAAAAGTTTTACTTCGTTAAATTAGCATCTGAATGAACCGCCGTCATGAAATCCAAATGAAACTGTTGCAGTTTCTTGATGGAATAATCCTTGGATTGGTCTTTTGCCTGGCTCACACAATTCGGTACGAAGTAGGCTTCTGGAGTGATCAAATTGAAGTAATCCCGGAGTTTGGGCGATTTTTCTGGTTGTTAGCGGTTATCCTACCTGTATCTCCAATCGTTTTGGAGTTTCAAGGGTTTTACAATCATCCATTGCGAAAGAAACCAGGTGAGGCGCTCAAACAGGTTACTTTGAGTTTGATTTGGTTGGCCCTCATTTTTGGGCTCTGTGTCATTTTTCTCAAATGGAATCCTGAAAGTCGATCGGTTATGTTGTTATTTCTAGGGATGGGGGGTGTCGCTCTGTTGATGCGTGATTTTTTAACCCGTTCTTATGCTTTAAAGCGAGCGAAGGAAGGTGGTCGTGAAAGGGTAGTTCTTGCAGGTGCAACTGCAGACATGGATGCAATATTGACTCAGATGCCTCGCGAGCAGCGCCTGCAAATCGAAGTAGTCGGAAGGGTGGACCTCCGAGAGCAATCTCCAGAAATGCTTGCTGAGCTTTTCCACCAAAAAGCCGTGGAAAGGGTGTTGTTTGCTGCGGATCACATTCATTTTCGGACAATAGAAAGGGCAATTCATGTCTGCGAAACAGAAGGTGTGGAAGCTTGGTTGGCGGCGGATTTTATGCATCCGACAATTTCACGGTTAAGTGTTGAGCATTTTGGGGCGTCTCCGATGCTGGTGTTTCGAACAGCACCGGATAATGGTTGGGCGATGTTTTTGAAAGAGGTGTTTGACCGTACGGTGGCTGCGCTATTGTTAATCGCTACTCTACCGGTAATGTTGTTTGCTGTCATTGGGATTCGTATAGCATCGCCCAACGGACCGGTGCTGTTTCGTCAGGTTCGAAGTGGTCGATATGGTGAAGAGTTCTTGATGTACAAATTTAGGTCGATGGATTCGGATGCTGAACAGCAACGAGATAAACTCCAAGATAGAAATGAACTCGACGGACCGGCATTTAAATTAAAAGCGGATCCGCGGGTCTTCAAGTTTGGTGCGCTGCTCCGCAAAACAAGTGTTGATGAACTTCCTCAGCTTTGGAATGTTCTCAAAGGGGATATGAGTCTAGTGGGACCACGGCCCCTGCCAGTCTATGAAATTAAGCGGATTGAAAACAATGCTCAACGCCGTCGTTTGAGTGTTAAGCCGGGATTAACATGTTTGTGGCAGGTGAACGGACGGAGCAAAATTACCAACTTTGAGGACTGGGTGCGCCTTGATCTTGAATACATTGACAATTGGTCCTTGTGGCTGGACTGGAAAATTTTGGCAAAGACTATTCCAGTTGTCCTTGGAGGTGTTGGGGCCAAATAGGGGTTACACTTTGTTTCTTGAAGTGTCGATTTCAGTGGCGTAAACTATTGCTTTGGGCCATATCTGAAGCGATTTTTGTATCTTGAAACTTCCTGTCGCTTTTTCACTCCTACTATTCGCCTTTGCCCTATGTGGGTGTGAGAACACGGATTTTTCTGACCGGCTGGAAATGGCTCGTGAATTAACAGGGTGGAAAGCAGCTGTTTCATTAAGTTTTGGTACCCTAATTAGTGAGGATCTAGCTTGTGTGGCTGGAGGTATTTTAGCCGGAGAAGGGCACATTGGTTTTTGGACTGCGACCTGGTGGTGTTTTGTAGGTGTTTACGGAGGAGACATTATCCTGTGGTTTCTGGGGCGGTTAGGAGGGATTGGATTATTAAAGAGAGCACCGTTACGATGGTGGATACCTGCAGAAAAGGTTGTGAGAGCTGAAGGGATGTTCGAGCAACATGGAGCAAAGTTGATTTTCACATCAAGATTATTACCTGGGTCGCGTCTTCCACTCTATGTGGCTGCTGGGGTTTTGAGGTATTCTTTTTGGAAGTTCGCAGGCCTCATGTTGATCGCTTGTGGAATCTGGACTCCAATCTTAGTCGCGTTTTCAATGAAAATCGGAGGACTCTTGATGAAATGGCTCCAAGTCTTTGAACGATATGCCTGGGTGGGAATTGCGTCTGTTATTTTGATTGTTTATGTGATCGTGAAGGCAATCGAGTGGGCTGGCCTGAAGAGGTGAAGTTCCCCCGAATTGGTAGACACGGTGCCTTTGGTCTGAGAACATCAAAATCAGATCATCATGTCGAACACA
>JBLWYI010000031.1:0-78064 GCA_048267005.1 Verrucomicrobiales bacterium
TTCGGATATCGCCTCGACGGGAGGAGCCAACGGGATCTCAATTAACAATGTGGATGGAGGTATGTTCTCGATAGCGACTGTGGATACCGTCAATATTCAGAACTCAGTAGGTGATGGTATCTCGATTACGAATTCATCGGCGGACTTTGAATTTGCATCAGGAGGAACCGTTACTATCAACAATTCTGGCACTGGTGGTGGAGGTATCAATCTCTCAGGGAATTCGGGAACCATGATTTTCTCCGGATTGGATATTGATACCACCAGTGGAACCGGGTTTAACGCGGTTACCGGGGGAACAGTCGAAGTCAACGGTACAGGTAACACCGTTGATACCACCACGGGAACCGCAGTGAACATCTCCAACACTACCATTGGGGCGGGTGGGGTGACCTTCGAGAGTGTGAGTGCCGGTACAGCTGTGGGTTCGGCAGGGACAGGGATTATTCTTAACAATACGGGAGCTTTGGGTGGCTTTACCATTACTGGCGATGGCATGACAGCTGGCTCGGGGGGAACGATTCAGAACAAAACCGGGGCCAACGGCTCCAACGACGGTATTGGGATCTTTCTCAATAATACCCGAGATGTGTCGCTCTCTCATATGCAGTTGAACGACTTCGACAATTTCGCGATCCGCGGAACCAACGTGACCAATTTCGATTTGATCAGCAGCGTTGTCACAGCAACGGGAGGCGGGTTCAACGGAAACTCCGCCGGAGACGACGAGGGCAGCATCAGTTTCGACAACCTGTTGGGAGTGGCTAACTTCACTAACAACACGATTGAGAGGGGATTTGAGGATAACATCGTTGTCACCAACAACACAGGTTCATTGAATCGCATGACGGTCAGCGGAGGCACGATCGGGCTCAACAGCATGATGAATGGAAACGACGGTATCCTGGTTGAGGCTCAGGGGAACGCTACGCTGAATCTCACGGTAACCGGTGTGACTTTCCTGGGGGCAAGAGGTGATCACATTCAGACCAATGCACTGGGGTCGTCCAGTATGGATATCATTATCCAGGATAACACCTTCACCAATACTCACGGTTCTTCGCTTGGGGCCGGGATTACAATCAGTGGCGGTGGTATGGGGAGTTCTGAGACGGTCACTTACAATATCTCGGGAACATCTCTAAATTCACAAACGTTCAACGGGGCAGTTTCAAGCGCCATCACTGTCGGGCCTGTCAATGGTAGTGGAACTTACACCGGGACCATTCAAAACAACAAAATTGGAACTTCAGGAGTGGCCGGCTCTGGCTCCACCGGTGGTTCCGGTATCTCTGCGATCGCAGCAGGAAGCAGCAATCACACGGTCTTGATTGATAATAATGACATTGACCGCGTTGGAGGGTTTGCAGGCATTGATCTGAATACCCAGGGATCGGCCGTCCTGGATGCAACAATCACCGACAATGTTGTCAATGAGTTGGAAGGATTCAGTTTAGCGGCGCTGTATATGATTACCGGAGGAGGTGGTGCGGGTGACTCCGCAACTCTCGACGCAGATATCAGTATGAATACTTTCGACGGAAGTGGTTCCTTTGGTTTTGATGTCTTCATCGATCAATTTGTCGGCTCATCTGCCAGTTACAACTTCCCCGGATACTTTGGGCCGATGACCCCGGGCGTTTCTCCCAATGCTTTGGACGCCTTCATCTCGGGTCAGAATACCCTTGTGAACGGTTTGATCGATAGTTCCAGTGCAACTAACGTGACTGGAAACTAAGTAAGTTCAGAGCTCAAGCAAAGTAGGAGCTGTTGCCGTTTATGGATGACCACAAACCAAACGAGATCCGGCTGGGAACGGAGCAGGGAACACCGACTTTCAACCGGCGGCGTTCAAGTGGTGTGTTCCAGACTCTTGCGACGCCAGTTGTGGCCGTCCTGGCGCTCATTGTTGCTTTGGTCTCGTTGCTTTCCGGGTCGGGAGGGAAACTGGATCCGTCTGTTGCAATCATTGACCTGGACAAAGTTGCGATTGAACTGGGAAAGGCTTCTGAAATCGATCGTGTCATAGAGACAGAAGCTGAGGCAATTGCCGAAGGATTAAAACAGCTCGCCGCAGAGTACAAAGGTAATATTGATCAAAAGCAAGCGGGGTTACCTCCGATCCTGGATCTTCAGACGCAATCAAAGCTCAATGCAGAGGCAGACCAGTTGGGCAGGGATCTTCAAATCAAACGCGACACTGCGGCTGCAGACTTGAAGCGGAAGCGTATCGAACTTCTTTCCGCTTTTCGTGATGAGGTGAAGCCACACGCTGAGGCGGTCGCGAAAGAGAACGGCTATTCGGTGGTTTTTACTGATAACTCGACGGTGGTTTACAGCGTCGTGTCGCCGACGGCGGATATTACCGATAAAGTCATTAAGGTGATGAAATCGAGTGTGGGCGTGCCCGCGTCGGTGGCGAGCAATCCTCAGATGGAAAAGGAATCCATTGAGTAAGATTCCCGGGGATATGCATGGTCAGTCTGCATCCAGATAACCCAACAGCAGCTCCACGCCAATCTTCACGGCCAGCAGGAAGAGAACAGCAGGCATGGGGCTGCCGAAGGCGGCGATTGCGAAAGCCACCACCGCCAATGAAAGGTGCATGAGCACTGCCTTCAGCAAAAAGGCGCTGTGATCACCTTTTTCCAGGACAGGTTTTCCAGCTTTCCAGGCCTGGTAAGTGTTTGTGATAAGGTGAATGACATATCCAGCGAGAAACGCCAGAGCGGCCCATTTCAAGTTGTTGGAGAAGATGTAATTGAGGATCCCATAGATCCCGGCCACCATGGGTTGTTCGGTGAGAGGTTCGGGCACTTCCAGCTTCACATCAGACAGGTAATGGACAATCGCCATGCCATACATTGCTGAGATCAGCCCGAAGATCAGCGTCGTTACGACCGAGCCGATCAGTCGTGATTTGAGATTCAAGGATATCTCCCTGATCCCGTGCCTCAAGCGTGTAAGGGTGGAACGGGAGGCCGCACGATCTGACCGAATCTTATTCAGCTCCTTACGATCAGGGTTCTTTACCAGCACTCCGAGGACTTCGAACACACCTATCACGAAGACTTCAAACCAGAAGAGCAGGGCGATGTGGAACAGGCTCCATTCCCAAAACAAGACACCCGCTACCGGGGCCAGGTTGATCGCCACCACTCCGATCAACCGCAGTGCGGTGTTTTTCTTCAGAGATGAAAGTAGCGACGGCTTCATGATTCAACCCCGACATCCTGTAGGACGGTTTGAACCCTGAAGTATTCGGCATCGGGCGTGGATGATCAAACTCTCATATTTTGCTCCCGCCAGGCAGCTCGCAGCATCGGCTGCGGACGCGGACAGTCGCCTTACCCAAGGGTGGCAGGCGACGCCGTGTTGTAGGTGTTTGAAGGGCAGCCATCCTGTCTGGTGACTGCCCTGAAAAACCGAATGCCTTACGCTGTAGTCGGATCGATCTTCGCCTGCTCGGTGTCGAGCACTTCGCGGCGAAGGTTGATGCCGTTCTTACGGGCCCACCAGAGCACGATCGGTGAGGCAATGAAGATCGAAGAATATGTTCCCACCAGAACACCGAGGATCAGCACGAAGGCAAACTCGCTCAGCGCTGGACCACCGAAGAGGAACAACACGATCACAATGAACAACGTGGTGACCGATGTCAGCAAGGTCCGGGACAAGGTGGCGTTCAGGCAGTAGTTCATCACGTCGCGGACGTCACCGCGCTTCGTGGCCAGACCTTCACGCACCCGGTCAAACACAACAATAGTATCATTGATTGAGTAACCGGCTATCGTCAGCAGGGCACCGATTGAAATCAGACTGATCTCATGACCCGCTAATGTGATGATTCCGCCCACAATGACCAAGTCATGGATCAGGGCAACGATGGCACCCAGGGCAAAAGCAAATTCAAACCGCAGCGTCACGTAGATCAGGATCGCCAGAAGGCCGATCCCCAGCGCAGCCGCTGAACTGATCAGCATCGATTTGCCGATACTGGAGCCCACTGAGTTGGTCTGCGAACCGTCGAGTGTCACCCCGGGAATCTCAGCCTTGATGTGGTCCTGAATCTTCGCGGCACTGTCAATGCCCGAGCGAATCAGGAAGAACTCACTGCCACCGCCCACCGGACTTTGCACCTGGACGATAGGTGTCTTTTCGAGGAAATCCGCAGACTTAAGAGCCGCTTCGATTGAATCTCTCGTGAGATTCTCTTCCGCTTGCAGAGTGAGGGAGTCACCACCAGCCAGCTCCACGCCTCGTGGATCGGTCACCGGAACGATGATCACAGAAATCAACAACAGGACCGCGGATACCAGGAACGCCTTCTTCCGCATACCGAGGAAATCAATGATCTTGTCTGGAATCAGGTTCATGAAAGAAAGTTTCTTCACCATGCCTGTGTCCGTTGCCCAGCTGAAGCAAACCCGGGTGACGAGAAGGGCTGAGAACAACGTCGCCAGAATCCCGATCATCAGAGTCACCGCGAATCCTTTCACGGTTCCCACCGCCACAGCGAAGAGAATGATCGCTGTAATAAGCGTGGTGATGTTCGCATCAATGATCGCTGAGAAAGCTTTTTCGAAAGCGGTCTTGATCGCTGAAGGCAACGACTTGCCGCTCGCCATTTCCTCCCGCAGTCGTTCGTAAATCAGAACGTTGGCATCAATCGCGATACCGATGGTCAGGATAATTCCGGCAATACCCGGCAGCGTCAGCGTGAACTGGAACAGCGCCATCATTCCAAAAATGATCGCCACGGCAACGACCATACCGATCATGGCGATCAAGCCTGCGACGCGGTAGTAGAACAACACGAAGATCAAGGTCAGAAGCAAACCGGCGATCCCGGCCATCTTGCCCTGTTTGACGGTCTCCGCACCCATCTGGGGTGAAATAAAGTTGGAATACTCGATCTTGAGTTCGTTCTTCAGCGGGTTCTCAAGCGCAGAGGCGAGTTCCTTGGCTTCCTGTTCGGTGAAAGAACCTGTGATCGTACAACCACTGCTGAAAGGCTCTTCAATATTCGGAGCTGAGATGATCTCTCCATCCAGAATGATCGCAAGCGGCTCGCCCTGATGTTCACGGGTCAATGGTCCCATGATGGATGCACCTTCGCTCTTGAATCCCACCCGGATTTCCCAGCCTTTCGGGCCGTAGCCGGGCGCTGCGTCAGAAACCAGATCTCCCGAGAGATCTTTGACCTTTTTCACCAGACCATAGCCACGCCATGGCTTCTCAGTTCCGTCTTTTTCGTATTCCCTCTTATAAGGAAGGGCTTCATAACCCACCACGACATCGTCACCGGAGTGAACAGCTGCGGCGCGGCCCTGAATGCTGCGATCAATGATTGAGAATTCCAGACGGGCGACCTTTTGGAGGATCTCCTTGATTTCCTCCAGCTTGTCAGGCCCCAGTCCCGGGATCTGAAGGAAGACCATGTCTTCGCCCTGCTTCGTGAGCACGATCTCTTTGGTCGAAATCTTATTGAAACGATCCATGAGGACCCGGATTGCTTCGTCCTGCATCCGTGAGGACACTTTTTGTCCCTCATCTGGCACAATCCGGATATCCATCGAGACACCACCTTGAATTTCAATTCCGGTCTCGAGTGGCTTCGCCATGAAAAACCAGACACTCATCGCAGTGACTGCGAGCGCGAGAATGGTTCCAACGATCCGCTTGCGGCTGGCGATCTCTGTGGAGAAATACCAAACGAAGAGAGCCAAAACGCTCAATCCGAGGAAAAACACTGTCGTTCCACCATTTGCATCCTCTTTAGCTACCGGAGGAGTCTTAACCGGAACGCTCTCAGTTGCGATGGCGTCCTTCGTTTCGACCTTTGCGTCGTTGGCGAGAGCCGCTTTGGCGCCTTCGATAGTTTTCTTGGCATCAGCCGCCACATCTTCAAGATCAACCACTGGAGGGGGTGGTGTTTGCAGACCGGAGGCAGATTCAGAAACCTCAGCTTTTGCCTCGGCCGGCTTTTCGGCGGCCGGAGCGGATTCAGAAGCGGGGGCGGTGGGTTTTTCCTGGGCGTTTTCGTTTTGCATGGGAAGGCAAAAAATTAAGGATCAAAAAGTCGGTAATCGAGTCAACAGGGTTGGTTCGCTGACTCAACAGGGTTGGATCGTGGATCTCACTTCACGGCGCTGTGGGCCTCTTCGCTTTCGGGATCTTCTTCTTCCTCGTCGGGGAGATCACCGGCGGCAACGCCTTTTCCTTTGCTGGATACGATTTGCGCGATGCTGCTGCGGTCGAACTTGATAGACATTCCGTCAGCCACCTTCACCGAAACCGTCGTCTTGGATTGTCCGGTGACGATTCCGTGGATTCCACCGGCAGTGACAACCTTATCGCCGATGCCGAGCTGGTTACGCATCTCCTCCATGGCCTTCTGCTGCTTACGCTGCGGGCGAATGAGGATGAAGTAAAACATCACCATGATAAGCAACATCGGCACTAACATTTGGAATCCGCCGCCGGCTGGTGCTGGAGCCGCAGGGGCTTCCTGTGCGAGTAGGGTGAAGATAGTCTGGAAATTCATTTATTATTAACGGGTTATGGTTCTCCGCGATAGCGGCGAATAAAGTCGTCCTTAAACGCGGAAAACGAGCCGCTGTCTATAGCATGGCGAGTCTGTTTCATCAAGTTCAGATAAAAGAACACGTTGTGGAGGCTGAGAAGCCGCAATCCGAGGATCTCATCGTTTTTGATGAGGTGGCGTATGTAGCCACGACTGTATCCTTCACAAAGCGGATGGGTCCCGCCGGTGGGGGCCAGTGGAGTCGGATCGTGTTCCCATTTGGCGTTGCGGAGGTTAATGGTGCCGTCAACGGTGTAGGCGGTGCCGTTCCGGGCCACGCGGGTTGGCAAAACACAATCAAACATGTCGATTCCCCGTGCCACCAGCTCAAGCAGTTGGTCGGGCTGTCCTAATCCCATCGCGTAGCGCGGTTTGTCTGCGGGTAATACGGGGGCGGCGATCTCCGCAGCCTTCATCATCTCAGGGACGGGCTCGCCCACGGACAACCCGCCGATCGCATATCCATCGAAATCGAGATCCACCAGATCACGCGCCGCTTTTTCCCGCAAATCGCCGTAGCAACCTCCCTGAACGATTCCGAAATACCGCTGCCGCTCGCCGCTGGCACGGTTGGGGCCGTTCTTCTCGACCCATTCCCTGGCACGAACCGCCCAGCGCTGGGTGAGGGCGAGGGATTTCTCCACATACTCGCGTTCCGCAGGGTAGGGCGGGCATTCGTCGAGAATCATGCAGATGTCGCTTCCGATGGATCGTTCGATCTCAAGAACGGACTCGGGAGTCAATTCCAGCTTGGATCCATCGAGATGGCTTTTGAAACGCACCCCGTTTTCGTCAATCTCGCGCAGTTTGGAGAGGGAAAAGACCTGATAGCCGCCCGAATCGGTCAGAATCGGGCGATCCCAGTTCATGAAATTGTGCAGTCCGCCGAAGGAGTCGAGCACCTCGGTTCCGGGGCGGATGAAGAGGTGATAGGTGTTCCCCAGAATGATTTGCGCATCCACGTCAGGATGAGTCAGCTCGGTTGGGTGGATCGACTTCACCGTACCTTTAGTGCCGACGGGCATAAAGACAGGCGTCTCAACCGGCCCGTGAGCGAGCTGGAGCGTACCGCGTCTTGCCGCAGTCTGGGTATCGGTTTTGTGAAGGGTGAACATTTCAGTGGGGCGGGGAAATTACGGGAAACGTCCCGAAGGGCAACCCAAGTCTTGCCTCTCTCTTAACAGGGAAAAGTCGACCGGAAGGCGATCAATCGTTCGGACATGAGCAAAACGGCGTCAGGATGGTCATCAATCGTCCGGACATGAGCAAAACGGCGTCAGGATGGTCATCAATCGCCCGGACATGAGCAAACTGGCGTCAGGATGGTCATTAATCGTTCGGACATGAGCAAACTGACGTCAGGATGGTCATTATTCGCCCGGACATGAGCAAACTGACGTCAGGATGGTCATTATTCGCCCGGACATGAGCAAAATGGCGTCAGGATGGTCATTATTCACCCGGACATGAGCAAACTGACGAGCCGAAGGGCGGGTACCGTTCGTGCAATTGACTACTCAGCATGGAAATTACGATTGTTTCCGGTTTTTTAATTGATGTTATCTGCCGGCCTTTTCACCGGGTAAAGATCACTTCTCCAGTCTGGGTGCGGAATATCCCTGCTCGCGGATTTTCTTCAGCAATGCCTGAAGTTCGGTCACTTTGTCCGCGTTTGCCTCGGCGAGGTTTTTCCGCTGTCCGATGTCCTCTTTCAGGTTATACAACTCAACCGGCCCCTTGTCGTCCGCAGGATAATTGTGCTTTTCCTCCCAGGCTTTGTTTTTGCCGGAGACGTATCCGCTCTTGTCATCAACCAGCACCCAGTCTCCGTGGCGAATGGCGTAGGAATTCGTTTTGGTGTTGTGGATGTGGGTGGTCCGGACTGAATCCACATCCCCCTTTAATAAAGGCAGCAGATTGTGGCTGTCTTCGGCTGCATTCTCATCCGGCAGCTCGAAATCTGTTGCCGCGGCGAAGGTCGCCATCAGATCAATCTGTGAAACGAGGGCGTCGCATGTTTTTCCGGCTTCGGTAACGCCGGGCCATTTGATGATAAACGGCACGTGATGTCCGCCTTCATAAATATCGCGCTTCAGGCCGCGGAGAGGATGGGCTGACCAGTGACCAAATTTCTCATCACGGGCATAAGCATATTTCTCGGGACCGTTGTCGGCGGAAAAGACCACCACGGTGTTTTCAGTCAGGCCGTTGTCTTCCAGGGCTTTGAGAATCCGGCCGCAGGCATCGTCTGTTTCGTAAACAAAATCGCCGTAGGGACCGGCCTGGGATTTTCCGTCGAATTCGTCGTTGGGAATGATCGGGGCGTGGGGTGAGGGAAAAGCGAAGTAGAGAAAGAAGGGTTTTTCGGCGCCTTTTTGTTTCGCCAGATATTCGACGGCCTTCGCGGTGGTCGTGGGAATGTTTTCGTAGGGATCCCAATCCGAAATCATGGGGCCGGGACGGCATTCCCAGTTTCCTTCTTTAATTTCCTTCCACTTGGTGGTGTCCATTACCGTGTCGGGTGCACGAACCACTTTGTCGTCTTCGATCCAGCAGTAGGGAGGGAAATTGATCACTGTGTCACCGAAGTAATGATCAAAACCATGAGCGAGAGGACCGTTGGGGATCGATTTCGACCAGTCGAAGGCTTCAGGCCCCCAGGTCACCTTGCGGCCCTGGCCTGTTGGCTTGGCGCCGGGTTTCTTGATGGCATCCCAGTCCCAGCCGAGGTGCCACTTTCCGATCGCGGCAGTGGTGTAGCCTTTTTCCTGTAACATTTCAGGCAGGGTGAGGCGTTCCGGCTTGAACGGGGAATCTCCCAGAGCATTAACGATCCCGTGGAAATCCCGCCAGTGATGGCGACCTGTCAGGAGTGCGTAACGGCTCGGGGTGCAGATGCCGGATGAGGAGTGGCCATCGGTGAACCGCATTCCTTCGGCCGCGAGTTTGTCGAGGTTGGGGGTGGGGATTTTGGAATCTCCATTGTAGCAACCCAGATCACCGAACCCGAGGTCGTCAGCGTAGAGGATCAGGATATTGGGTGAATCTGCCGCGTGCGACGTCGCGAATAGAAAGAGTGAGAAAACAGCGGCGAGGGTATTTTTCATGATGGTGATGATGCTGGAATATTATTGCCCTGCTGTCGAGCGGGTAGGGCGTGGTTGTGGGGCCGCACGATTGTTCGATGTTGATACCGCTCACCGGGTAGCCGGCAGGGTATCCAGAGCGCGGCTGTATTCTTCGATCGCTCCGGCGGTATCTCCGGAGGCATCGCGTTGTGCGGCGCGAAGTGCGGCCTGGTCAGCGGCATCGATGCGTGCCTTTCGCCTGACAATTTCGCGCTCAGCGATCGCGGAGTATTGATTCTCCGGCACGACCATCCGGGCCGGGGCCGTGCGTGTGGCGGTCGACGATTTGGTGTCGCAACCGACGTGAAATAAACTGACAGCGAGGATCGCAACTGAAGAGAGAAACCGTGGCATTGAGGAATCCTTGCCTTTTTTCCCGAAAATTGCAATGGCCATGGAAAAAACCTGCCGGGGGCCGAAACCCCCGACAGGCACCTTGGTTACGGGCTAGAGACTTGAGAACAAGCCCGCAGGATTGGTTTAAGCAGATTTTGTGCCCGTTTTGGCAAAGGTTAGGACATTGATTTGCGAGGGGGAATATGAGACGGTTTTCATCGTGAAACTCAAAACCTCTCTCCTCTTTTCTCTGGCTGCATTATTCCTCGCCTGTCCCATTGCGTCGGGGCAGGCACCGGCTTCGCCCACCGCAGGGGGAGAAAAGACAAGTTTACGACCGCGCTTCATCCCGGGAAAAACTTACCGCTTTGTCTCCACCACCGCGATCCAGATGACGCTGGCAAGCCGGCCTGATCAGACCTCGGAGATCGTGCTCGAGCAGGGAGCCAAACTCATCGTCAATCATCGCCCGTCGGGAGAGCCCGGTGTCTTCATCACTGCAAGCACCGAGGTCATCAAGCTGAAGCTGGTGGCGGGACAAAACAAAATCGATTTCGATTCCTCCCAGGAGAACGCGATGGAAACCCCCATCGGGAAACACTTCCAAAATTCGCTGACCCGCTGGACGCAGATCGAAGTTTCCCCGCAAGGAAAGCTTCTCGCTCGACGGGACGGCGGGGGTGTTGGGGAAGCTTCGCCCATGCCGCAGTTGCCGGAAATCGGGGCGAGTGAATTGCAGCAGTTGATCGCAAGTCTCATGTCGAATTTCCCCGCTCAGCCGGTGGCGAAAGATTCCGAGTGGGTTCACAAAGGCAATACCAAGCTCGGTCAGTTCGGTGAGATGAATTTCGAGATCGCCAATCGATATATCGGCGACCAGCTCGTTGATGGCGCAGCCTGTGCGGTGGTCGCTTTCAACGGAACGATCAAAGGTGATGTGAAGCTGGAGGGAGCGGGAGCAGCGGACAAGCTGGGCTTTGAGGGAAATAAGATGTCAGGCCGATTCTTCTTTGATACTCAGGCGGGGATTACCCGCTACAGCGAGCAGGTAGTGGCGATGGATATCGAGAATGCCCAGCTTCCCAAGACATCGGTCGAACAGCAGATCCAGATGCGGCTCCTGTCGATGGAGGATACCGAAGGCTGAAGCCTACCCGGCCGCGACCGTTTCCTCTGCCGGATTCTGTGACTCGCTCTCTCCCTTCTGACTGGTGCTGATCACTTCGAATGCCCGCATAGGCTCCGAATATCCTTTCGGCATGACGTCGTTGAGAGGGTTGCAGTGGAATTCCGGCCCGACCTGCTCGCATGTCGTCTCGTCGACCACCACCTGCCCGGCTTTTGCCAGACTGCAGAGCCGTGCCCCGCGGTTCACCCGTTCGCCGAGGACTGTGTAGTTGAGCCGGTCGATTGATCCCATACAGCCAACAACGACTTCTCCGGTCGCGATCCCGATCCCGATATCACAGGGGACTTCGGCAGTCTTATTGAGTCTCTCCCGCTCCGCGATCATTGCCACGGCGCAACGGGCGGCATTGGTGGCATCGGCACCATAAGATTTCGGAGCGCCAAAGACCGCCATAATTTCATCCCCGACAAACTTGTCCACCACGCCCTTGTGCTCGTGGACCAGCCTGGTCATTGCGGTCATGTGTTCGTTGATGAAAGCGATCAACTCCTGCGGTTCCATCGTTTCGGTGATGCCGGTGAATCCCCGGACATCGCAAAACAGGATGGACACCTCGCGGTTTTCCCCACCGAGCTCGAGGCTGCCGGCGATGAGTGCCTGGGCCACCGTTTCGTCAGACACTTTCCCCAGGGTCTCGCGAAGGCGTTCTTTCAATGCCAGCTCTCCTGCCATGTCATTGAACGATGCGGACAGCTCACCGAGTTCATCATTGGACTGGACGGCCACGCGGGTTTTGAAATTTCCGTCCCGGATTTCCCGGGTGGCGGCGGACAGTTCACGGATCGGTTTGGCAAAGCTGCGGGCAATCCACCAGGCGAAGATCCAACCGAGCAGCAACGCGACCAGACCAATTCCGGAGCCCTTCATTCGCAGGTCGGCCAGCTCGCGATAGAGGGGGGCCATGGGGTAAAGCACGACTTGCAGAGAATGGGGCAGGGCTGAGTCCGGATTGAGTTCCTCGGCATACACGCGATACGGATTTTGGCCGTCCCGGATGAGCCGGTCTGTTTCCGCCGGATTGGCAAGCATCTCCTGCAAAGCATAGCGATTGCGTTCGATCACGTCGCCGTCTCCGAAGATTCCACCTTCCGCATAGACCGCGGAAAGCATGTCCGGGTTGAAGAGATTGAGTTTTGGCGGTCCCCCGCTTCGTTTCTCGGGCGACTGAATATTCCGGTAGGGCTGGCCCAGAAAGAGGGCCCCGGCATAGTCGCCGGCTTTGTTTTTCACCGGAACCACGATGACCTCGAGCAACCGCTTCTCTTTGTTCCCTTCGTCTTCGAAGTCGAACACGAGATTACCCGTCTGCCGGGTATCGAAATTCTCCAATGACCGCAGCACCTTAAATACATTGCGGTGTTCATCATGTTTCATTGCGCCGCCCGACACCGGATGCGGCTTGCCGTTCAGATCGATCAGGCAAATGACATTTTCCTCCCGATCCGGTCCCGGTGGCCCGCCCCCTCCTCCACGTGGCGATCCCGGGGACTGTGGCCCGTGCCCTTTCGACAGTTCCCTGCGAGCGGCGTTGATGGAATCTTTACCGAAGTCTCCTGTCTCGAAAATGGATGCGATCTGCTTGATGTTTCCGATTCGTTCGAGGAAGCGGGCCGATCCATCAATCCTTGCTTTCCTCAGCTCAAAGTATCGGTCCACCTCCTGGGCGACGTGAACTTCGGCGGCGCGTTTCCAGGCTGATTCGACCTTCTTTTCTGAGAAGGAAATGACGGACCCTGAAACGATGATGACGGAGATCATCACGGCCAGCATTAATTTTGTCTGGAATCTGAGTTTGAGGAAACGCATCAATCAATTCAAATGTAAAACCGGGGCTGCATGGAAGTTGCGAAAGGAGGCGGGGTGTCGGGTTAGAGTTCAGCTTGAAGGTAAGCGACCAGGTCGAGCACTTCGTCTTTTTCGAGGAGATTGATCAACCCCGGCGGCATGGTGGAGACATTGGGGCCGGCGGGGTTGCGATACTTGTCTCCGATAACAAGGCTCGGGTGGATCATTGACTCGAGCATGTCTGACGGACCGAATCGCGCACCGATCTGGCTGAGATCCGGCCCGAAGAAAGCGCGCTCGCTGGCGGCGTTGCCTGCCTTTTTGTGACAAACTGCGCACTGGGCTTTCACATAAACCGCAGCCCCGCGCTTCACATCGCGGTCAGAGAAATCGGCACCCGCAAAATCCTCCATCGTCCAGTTCTTCACGAACTTTGCAGGATCCAGCTCCTCGATGATCGGCGCTTCGACCTTGGGTTGTTGCGGAGGGATCAATGCCGCGAACTCTTTTGTTTCCGCTTCAGAAAGCCGTGCCACGAATTCTTTGCGCAGATCTTCCCCGGTCCGAATCCACCAGCGTCCCCCGGCAAAGGAATCAAATTTCTTCAGGCCTTCAAGATAGCGGCGGCGATCTTCTGTGGTCCACATTTCATCTTCGAGATAGCGAAGGAAAACGAGGTAGTGCGACCAGTCCCGCGTGTCGTCGGATTCTTCGATCAAAGTCAGCGTAGGCCGCAGCACCTTGTCGGACCGGAGATACACCAGCATTTCACACAGCTCGTGATTCACGTTTTGCAACGTGTGAGGGTAGAGCGGCTCCAGCGCAACGCGCAGCATTTGTTTCTCCTCATCCGTCGGCGGTCCCTGCCGGATACAGGCGAGCTGAATCGCGCGAAGACGAGTCAACAGGGTCTGTTCATCGAACGAACCCTGTTCGATCGTTTTGTCAGTGGAAAGACCTTCGGCAAGCGGCTTGAGGATAGGGCCTCGATCCGAAGGCTCCCCGACGCGGGCGAGGGCCATGAGTGCCCATGGATTTTTAGTGCGTTTTACGATTTCCCGTTGTTTTCCGACATCCATTTTCTCGATGGCGCAGCGACCTGCGAAACGAAGTGTGCGGAGAGGTGAATCCAGGGCCTCCATAATTTTCCCAAAACGTTCCGATCCGTTCTCCTCTAGGTCGACTGACTCTAGAGATTTACGTAACTCCCGCAATGGTTCGGACGTTCCGCCGCACCAGGTTTTTTTTTGTTCTGCATCTTTTTCCCCCGTCCAGCTCACCCGATACAACGCACTCTGTGTCCGCCTTCCTCCTGTGACGAACCACATCGCGCCGTCGGGGCCGAAGACAAAGTCAGTCAAATTCAACGGGCGGCCTGAGAGGAAGTGGCGGGCTTCGGTTCCTTTGTAGCTCGCGCCATCAGGCTCAATGTCGATGGCCAGAATTCGACCGTAGCTCCAGTCGGCGATCATGAAACTGCTGCGCCATGGCTCGGGAAAATTGGACTTGTAGGCGAATCCGACGCCGGTGGGACTGCCGAGGCCGACGTCGTAGACGGCGGGCAGGCTGTCCTCGTAATACACAGGCCACTTTCCGGTGCCGCGTCGCCAGCCGTATTCGCCTCCGGGGACGATGTGGAGAATGCGGGTCGGCTTATACCAGGCAAGCCCGGCATCCCATTCGCTGTCGGCGTCATAAACGAACGGCTCGCCGTCGAGGTTGAAGTCGATGTCGAGGGGATTGCGCAGGCCGCCGCAGATGGCTTCGAATTTAGTGCCGTCTTTGTCGGTGCGGATGATTTGGCCGGCAGGTGCGGGTAGGGTATTCCAGGAGTCATCCCAGGGATTGGGAATGAGCTGGTCTTCGCCGTAGTTTTTGAAGGGGGACTCGGGCGAAGGATTGGCAAGCTGCGGGTTGTTTCCGTGAACAATGTAGATCATGCCGTCGGGGCCGAGCCGGAGATGATTCCGACCGTGCCCGACGCCGCCTTCGGTTTTGAGTAGCAGCTTTTCTTCATCGAAAGTGTCATCTCCGGTGGTGTCGCGGAGGCGATAGAATCCCTTGGAATCGTTGGCGTTCACATAGAGCGAGTCGTAGGCCCACAGGAGTCCGCGTGGTTCTTCGAGATGATCGTTGACGACTTTGGCCTCGACCACTTCCGTTCCGTCCTTGCCGGAAAAGGAGAGGCGGAGAATGCCTTTATCCTCCATTCCGAGAAAGAGGCGGTTTTTGTCATCGAAACACAGCGAGATCCACGAATCCTCATCTTCTCCGGCGACGCGGATCAGCTCGACCTTGAATCCTTCAGGGGCCTGAATGGAGGTGGGCGGCGGCACGACCGGAGTGTTGCCATCCTTTTTGCCCGCCATGCGCCAGGATTCGTAGGCGACTTTATTAGGGACCGGAGTGATCTGCGGTCCCGAAGGATCATCGTCGGCGAATGTTTGCCCGCTGAAAACACATAAGAATGCAAAGAGAACCGAGGCAGAAAGAAGCGGGGGTGGCAATTTCATCATCCTGAACCGATTCCAACATGATTTGAAGAAGGAAGGAAGAGACGTTTGTAATTAATTGCGGGAGTCAAAGGTGATCGGAAAACCTCCAAATGCGTGGAAGAAGGTGATCTACGAAATAAAGATGACCAAAATCCGCGGAAGAAGGTCACCTTCATTTCAAAGAGTCGTCATTTCCGCGGAAGAAGGTGGGCCTACGAAATTATGAACACCAAAATCCGTGGAAGAAGGTCATCTTTATTTCAAAGGGTCGTCTCGTCTGCGGAAGAAGGTGATCTACGAAATAAAGATGACCAAAATCCGTGGAAGAAGGTCATCTTTATTTCAAAGGGTCGTCTCGTCTGCGGAAGAAGGTGGGCCTACGAAATTATGAACACCAAAATCCGTGGAAGAAGGTCTTCTTCATTTCAAAGGGGCGTCTCTTCCCAGTTTTTGGGGCGTTTCAATTTGGTAGGACTCTATAGTCCGCTTTTTTGAAAATTGGAGCGATCTCGATTGATGACGTGCATGATTTTCCCAAGCTGATGCGTCAATCCGAGCTGGGGCCGGTGCAGTACATTGGGAATGTGGTTTATGCCGGAACACCGATGGAGCGGATCGCAGGACATCCTGAGGTGGTGAAGCTGGCGCACGGTACCTTTCGAATGAGCACCGCGAGGGATTTGCTGTTCATAATACTAGCAGCTTGGCGAAGAAGGTTCCGCAACGAACAGGTAAGGGGCCGTTTGGCTATCCTGTTAACCCGCCAAAACCGGGCACTGTAACCGTAAATTTTGCCAGAGATGGAACACACGTTTCTGTTGATGTATAATAAGCGAACTTGGGGGTGCGGTGCACACTCACCGAGCATTTGTTGGAAGGGTTCGGGGGAACCGAGGTCAAGATATTACGCAATTCAAAGGTAAAGTAATGACTAGGGTTTTTGATGCAGATGGCGGAGATTTTTGACGGAGTCTACAACTTTCGAAACACTTTGACGATGTTGCGCCTGCGTTGGCGCTTCAAAGAAATCAGCCGAAACTTCCACGGGAGCTGTTTGAGGCTGGTTGCGTCTTATGTGTCACACATTTAAATGACGTTCTCCGCAGTTTTTTAGGGATCACGAATCGAGCGAATCGTTTCCTGCCAAAACAACGATTGTATGAGAATGCCCTTAGAAGACAAGGATTTGAATAACAGCAACGGATGGATCAGAAAGAGCTAACTGAAATCGTAAATAACAACGCACCCGTAATTGCAGAAATTGAGTTTCTTGATGAAGATCAAAAATCAATTTGGGTGGTAGAGAGTATCAATAAATCGGGTGAGGTTTTCATGATACCTTATGACATTGAAACTGATGAGGCTTGGGGAGGGGCGTGCGTGGTCTCTTCGGAGGAGTTTAAGTATATAAGGGTCATCAGAAAATGCACAGACTGAACCGTCGGTCTGCTGGCTATCCTGCACAGGACCTATTCGTGTTTATCTGCAAGGCACAAAAAACAACCAAGCACCCGCGTGACAGCTGTCATGGAAGTTGAAGTTTAAATTTAATCTTGGTTGAGAATCCTTTTCTTTTGCAATTTGAAGAGAATTCAGGGGTGAATACAACTCTCCAAACGATGTCTCCGTATTTTTCGAACTGCACTTTCACGAATCAACAGGGTCTGTTCAGCGAACCAACTCTATTGGTACTTGCCAACAGCCTAGAGTGACGAAGGCTCAGATAAAATTCGAGATTCCAAACAGGCCTAAACGATGATGCTGCGAGGGCAGGGGAATCAACCTCGCCTCCGGCGCTGCCAGACATCGTTCTGGTATTGGTTCCTGGAATTCTGAGCGCGGAAGAAGATCATGGCTCCCAGGAAGGGGCAGATCACGATGAAGAAGGTGAAAACCGCCTTCTCAACCACTGCCCGTTCGGGATCTTTCCAGCATCGGTAGATGGCGTATCCGCCAAAGACCAGTGAGACGAAGATGGCAGTGTAAAGGATGAAGTCTGAAGCGGTCATGGCTTTAAACTTTCAAACCCGATTCGTGAAGAGTCTGTCGTCGGAGTAATGACGGTGTAACACCGGTTACTGAACGGGCAATTCGACCTGTGGGATCTGGGGAACCGGAGCTGGCTCGGGTGGCGCATCCTGTTGCGTGTCGCTGTTCACCCCGGAGGAAATGAACTGAATGGCTTCATCGAAATTGGCCTTGCGAATGTCGATGGTCTGAACGCTGCCGATGGTTCCGTTGGGAGATTTCACGGTGGTCCAGTCTCCGTTTGAGCCCAGCAGTTGAAGCACGGTCCCGGGGGGAACAAGGATGCCTGACTGGCCGTTGGTTGTTTCGCCGGCGATGACAAACTGGGTGCCGCGCTCGGCTTTGACGACGATGAATTCATTCTTTGCGGTTTGGGCCGGAGTCGCGACGGGGGAGGGGGCGACTGGTGGCGGGCCGCCGGTCTGTGGTCCGGTGGAGATCACCGGTGGTGGTGCCATGGTGGGGGCTGCGTTTTTGTCTTTCTTCCCGCGAAATAATCGCCCGAAGAGTCCGCGTTTCTCCACAACAGGAGCCGGGGGAGGGGTCGCAGGTACGACGGCGGGTGCCTCCTGAATTCCTTCGGGCAGGGCCGGTTGTGGTGGTGGCGCGAAAGGGGTTGGGTCTCCGCCGGCTCTGGAAATGATGTTATCCGGGGCGGGAATGGTCCCTGCCTCGGGCATGGGGATGCCTCCGCCGGAAACGGTTGACCGCGGTGGTGCAGGGGCCGGAGTGAGTGCCGGGACAGAATCGTCGATAATCATCCCGGTGGCATCTGGAACGAGATTGGCGGGAGTCGGGCGGACCGGGGTGGCCACTGCGGAGGGGCGAATGTCTTGTGATTCTGATCCCAAAAGGTCTCCCACGGGGCGGCTTGCCTGCTCCTGATTGCCGCGTCCTTTGCCGTCGTCATTCACAGTCACACGCAGTCCGTTGTCCCGCTGGCTCCATCGCAGATATTCCTGAGGAGTCGGTGCGGGTGCGGGTGCTTCATTGCCGGGGGCTGCGCCACCTGGAGGCTGAACACTGAGAACGGAGTTGTTCATGTCCGTTTGGTATCCAGCGGAGGAGTTTGCAGCTGGTGTGGGCTGACTCAGGCGAGTCGATGGCATATTGTAGGGCAGTTTCGGAACCGGCATTGTCGGAGCGATGGAAATCTTTTCCGGCTGCTGATCGGTCGGGTTGGTAGCGGCGGGTTGTTGTGCCATGCCCGGACCCTGAGATAATAAAAGGGCAAAGGTTCCAGCCATTCCAAAATGACATGCCACACCTTTCCCTGAACTTGACTGCATTCTCATGTTTCTGTGTTTCATCTCACTTATACAGGAAAAGAGGGCTTTTCGCAATAGGCGCCCCCTGACGCGAAAACCGGCGGGGCCGGTTCCGGGGACAGGGGAAAAACGGTCTAAAAACTCCAGAAGCCGGAATTGACAAATCGACCCTTCGATCTATCTCTCATTCCCATGTCAGAAAAAGAGAATACACACGAATTTCAGGCCGAAGTCAGCCAATTGCTCGACATCGTCATTAACTCGCTCTACACGGATCGGGAGATTTTTGTGCGGGAGCTGGTCTCGAACGCCTCCGATGCGCTGGAAAAGATGCGTCATACAAGCCTGACGGAGAAGGAAGTTCACCAGCCGGACAAAGAGTTGCAGATCCAAATCACGACCGATGAGGAGGCTGGAACGATCACTTTTCAGGATTCCGGAATCGGAATGACCCGTGACGAGCTGACTGAAAACCTCGGAACGATCGCTCATTCCGGCTCCAAGCAGTTTGTGAAGGCCATGAAAGAGGCCGACGAATCGAAGGAGTCATCTCTGATTGGTCAGTTCGGGGTGGGTTTTTACTCAGCCTTTATGGTCGGTGACAAGGTCGAGGTGTTTACCCGGTCATGGCAGCCTGATGGCGAGAATCTGGTCTGGACCAGTGATGGTAAGACGGGCTACTCGATTGAAGAGGCGGGTGAGGAAGTGGATCGCGGATCGAAGATCGTGGTGCACATTCGTGAAGATTTTAAGGAATATGCCACGGAAGACCGGATCAAGACGATCCTTCAGAACTACTCGAGTTTTGTTTCGTTCCCGCTTTTGCTCGGGGAAGACCGGATCAACACGGTTGAAGCGCTTTGGCGGAAGCGGAAGAAGGAGATTACGGACGAGGAATACACGGAGTTCTACAAGTTTCAGTCGAATGCCTTTGATGATCCTCGCTACACGATGCATTTCCAGGCGAGCGAGCCGATTGAGCTGAATGCGTTGCTTTTTGTGCCTGAGCAGAACACTGAACTCTTCGGGTTCGGTCAGATGGAAGCCGGTGTTTCTCTCTACTGCAAAAACGTCTTAATCGACGCAAAGCCTGACGGGTTGTTGCCGGAGTGGTTGCGGTTTCTCCGTGGGGTGGTCGACAGTGCTGACATTCCGCTGAACATTTCCCGCGAGTCAATGCAGGACAGCTCGCTGGTGAAGCGAATCGGACAGGTGGTCACGAAACGATTCATCAAGTTCCTCGATGCTGAGGCAAAGAATGACTCTCTGAAATATAACGATTTCTACCAGAAGTTCGGTCGTTTCCTCAAGGAAGGCGTGGTCATTGATCATGAGAATCGCGAGAAAGTAGCGGGATTGATCCGGTTTGAGACTTCCATGACCGAAAAGGGTGAGACCGCTTCGTTTGCGGATTACCTGACCCGGGCGAAGGAAGGTCAGGATAAGATTTACTATTTGGTGGGACCGGATCGGGCGACGATCGAGTCCGGGCCTTATCTGGAAGCCTTCAAAGCCCGTGGCATTGAGGTGATCTTTTTCTTTGATCAAGTCGACGAATACCTGGTTCAACACCTCAGTGAGTTTGACGGCAAGCAGCTTCTTGCGGCGAACAGTGGTGGAATCGAGCTCGAAGATGATCCGTCAGCAGAAGCTGAAGGCGATGCCTTGTCTGAAGATGATACCAAGGCACTTTGTGAATTCCTGACTGAAGAGTTTGGGGATCGCGTGGAGAAAGTCGAGGCCAGCAAGCGCCTGATCAACAGCCCGGTGGCAGCACTCACTCCTGAGAATGGAATGAATGCTCAGATGCGGGCCATGATGCGGGCGATGAATCCTGAGGAGCCGGCTCCTCCTGTGAAAGTGGAGTTCGAGATCAATCCCAAGCATGAATTGATCAAGGGACTCTCCGCTGCTCGCGAAGAAAATCCGGATCAGGCCAAGATGGTTGCGGCGCATTTGCTCGACACGGCTCTCCTCGATGCAGGACTGCTGGAAGATCGGAAAGATCTGATCAGCCGGGGCTTTGACCTGCTTGGGGCGGTCTTGAAAAAGTGATCTCCCGTATCATTCATCCCCAGTAAAAAAGGGGATTGCTGCAGTTTTCCGGGGCGAATCCCCGGAAACACCGGGAGTTTTTGCGAAGAATTACGATGTCGCCTGATGGGTATCAGGGACTTCCGCAGTCATATGGAATTCTTAAATAATTTGTTTCGCGCGGTTGAAAACGGGTGAATATTTAAAAGTATTTTTGTTTTAATGCGTCTAAGAGGATGTATTTGTAAAAATACTTTGAATCCAATTCAATGTTCCCATTCATCCGTCCATGAAACTCGAAACTGATTCTTATCACTCTGAAGATCAAAGTCAGAAGGAGAGTGCTGATTTTTCTGAATCGAATGCTGCTCCAAAGCATTCGGCGCTTCAACTTGGGAATGCGGGAAAGAATGGAAAAGGCAAATCTGATTCAGAATCACGCAATTGGCTTCAACGAATTGCCATTTTTCTGATTGTGGGAGCTGCAATTTACTACACGCTGCACAACGGGGACCTTCCGTTCGACCTTGACGTCATTGTGGCTCGTGTGCTCGGGTGGCGGTAGTTTTGCTCATTTGAAAAGCTACGGTTTGTGATTCACTTTTGGTGAAATCCGGGCATTCTCATGGCTGGAAAGCTATGAGAAACTTCGCCGCCCTTATTATTCTTTGTATGGTCGCTGCCGGTTGCAGCAGCGACAGCTCTTCAAATCCCGTGGATGACCCGACCAAGCCGGTTGCCGGCATGGGGATCATGGTGGGCGAAGTGACTTCGACAGTTGCTCACATTCAGGTAAGGCTGTCGACTGGCGACAAATTGATCGATCGCGATTTGCCCGGGGCGGCCGGAAGTGTGTTTTTTGAATTGTCGGAGGTTGATTCCGAAAGTAAGTCCAGTGCGGTAGGGCATACGGTCGAGGCGACTGCTGAGCGGGATTTCATTGCGAGGGCTACGTTTGAGAATTTGAAGCCCGGAACCCGGTATCTCTGCAGGACGAGTATCAACCCTGAGTTTATGACTACGGAAACTGAGGAGACCCGTTTCATAAAAGCCTCCAGAGATGGTCCCACCGCGAAGTTCAAAACGCTTCCGGGGGCTGATGCCGCTGTGGAAGCCAGCTTCGTGGTCGTTACAGGGATGAATTACGCGAAATTCCATGGGGACGGGCGGATTGACCGGAAGCAACATCTTGTCGAGAATAATACGGAGCTGCCGAAACCATATGAAGGGGCGGACAAGGAGCTGGGTTATCCGGCATTGGAATCGATCCTGAAACTGGAGCCGGATTTCTTCGTGGGAACCGGTGACAACGTGTATTACGACACGCCGGATAATCCGCGTGCAGAAACGATCACTGAGCTACGTCAGAAATGGCATGAGCAATTCGTGCAGCCCAGGTTTCACGACCTTTTTGCAGCAGTGCCCACCTACTGGATGATCGATGATCATGACTACAGGATTGATGACGGGGATAACTCCGGCGACTACGATCCGACACCGCAGGTGGGGCGTGAAATGATGCTGGAACAGCTCCCTGTGGCGGCTGCTGATGATAAGGATGCAAAAACCTATCGGACGCATCGGGTGACAGGTGACTTGCAAATCTGGCTGCCGGAGAATCGAATGTACCGCAGTGATAATGCGGTGGAAGATGGGCCGGACAAGACCATTTGGGGAGCCGAACAGAAAGCGTGGCTTAAGAAAACGCTCAAAGAAAGTGATGCGACATTCAAGGTGTTGATTTCCCCCACTCCCATGATTGGCCCCGACGATTTACGGAAGACTGATAATCACACCAACATCGGGGGCTTTCGACACGAGCGGGATGAGTTCTTTGCCTGGTTGAAAGAATCCGGGGTTCAGGAAAAATTCTTTATCATATGCGGCGATCGCCATTGGCAATATCACGCCGTGGATTCGACCGGAATCGAGGAGTTTTCCTGTGGTGCATTGGTCGATGCCAATTCGCGATTAGGGCGTAAGCCGGGGGATCCGGCATCAACGGATCCCGAGGGACTCATCAAGCAGCCTTACTATCAGGATCCAAGGTCAGGTGGGTTTTTAGCCGTCAATGTTTCGCCCACAAAAGGGGAGGGGATGCCGGCTGTTTTGACCTTCACCTGGTATGATGAAAAGGGAGAGGTTCTGCACACCACTGATAAAAAAGGACCGGTTCCCAGCCAATAACATCCGGATGAGTTTTTCGCCGGGGGTGAAAAATATTTTAAAATCGATGAAACTTTTTCCCGGACGGAAAGTTCATATGGGCAACAAGTTGAGAAAACCTCAATCCTGGTAACCCAATTAAATAAATGAAAAAATTCCTCACTATTGCAATCGCACTCATGGCCGGTGTAGCTGTCGCCGCAGACGGCGACAAGAAGCCTGAAGGCGGAAAAGGTAAAGGCAAAGGCGACATGCTTAAGATGCTCGACACAGACAAAGATGGTTCTGTATCCAAAGCTGAATTTGAAGCAGGTCCAATGGCCAAGCGTATGAAAGAATCCGGCAAAGGCGATCCTGAGAAAATGTTCTCAAAACTGGATGCTGACAGCGATGGCAAAATCACTGCTGATGAGTTCAAGAAAGCAGCTGAAGCTCGTAAGGGCAAAGGCGGCGGTGAAAAGGGAAAAGGAAAAGGTGAGAAAAAGCCGAAGAAAGATTCCTGATCTCCTGTTCAGACATTAATAGATTAAGACTATCGCCGGCGGAGCAATCCCCGGCGATTTTTCGTTTTCAGTGAAAACGCCCGGGATCAAGTCGGTTGTCTGTTTCGTGACCAACCAACAGGTCGGCGACCAGACGCCCGGTTACCGGTCCAAGGCTGAGCCCGAGCATGGAATGCCCTGTTGCGATGATTGCGTTGTCGAGGTTGGGAAACCGCCCGATATAGGGCAAGCCGTCTGGCGAACAGGGACGAAGTCCGGACCACGGCTCGAGATCAGAGAAGTCTGAGGGACTGAAATGCGGAAAAAACCTGCAAAAAGAATCCACAATCCCACTGAGACGAACGCGATCGATTGATAAATCGTGACCGCATATTTCCATGGTGCCGGCGACGCGCAGATTTTCCCCCATAGGGGTTACCGCGACACGGCCTTCCTTCAGGAGCGAACACAACGCGGGAAGCTCGGCAGGTTTGGGAAGCGTAAATGAATAGCCCTTGCCACCCTGCATAGGGAGATTGAGCCCGGCTTTTTTTGCGAGCGCGGGACTCCACGCGCCGCCTGCGATGACGACGTGATCTGCTTCCATGCGTTCGCCTTCGTTCGTGATCACCTCACGAACTTTGTGGTCTTTGATTTCGAAATCGGAAATTTCGCCGTCGAAGAATGATCCTCCATGAGCGTGAATTCCTTTGCGAAGTGCTGCGAGAAAATCCATGGAATCGAGGTGAGCGTCTTGAGGAAACCAGACTCCTCCAATGGCATTCATTTCGGTGCCGGGGTCGAGCTCGCGAAGTCGCTCCGGGTTGCAGACCTCGGCTGAGATTCCAAGCCGGTTGGCGGCATTGCCCACTTCACTTTCTTCGTGGAACCCGGCTTCCGTTTGGCACAGCATCAGAAGTCCCCGTGTGACCATATTGAACTCGAGTTCGTCAGCCAGTTGCTCGAAAAGGCTGCGGCTTTCCAGACTGAGATCGCGTAGCAACTCTTGACTGTTCTCGACGTGTTTCCGGTTTGAGTGTCTGAAAAAGTGCCAGCACCAACTCCACAATTTGGGATCAAGTCCGGGTCGGAGAAAAAACGGACTGCGGCGATTTAACATCCATTTCAGGCCCTGAGTAATCACTCTCGGAGCTGCCAACGGGATGAAATGACTAGGGACGATCATCCCCGCATTACGATCGGAGCAACTCTCTTTACGGGAAGGATCGCGATCAACGATAACGACACGGTGACCGGCTCTGGCCAGGAAAAAGCCAGTGCACAATCCGATGACACCGCCGCCGACGATAACGATTTTGCTGGATGCACCACTCATCAGGATCAGTCAGTCGCACCGGGCCATTTTGCCCACCAGTTCCGGAACTGTTGCCACTGGGTTTTCAAGAATGCTGTCTGGCTTGGTGAAAGCTGATCCGTGGAGTTGATCTGATTCGTGTAGGCCGAATGTCCTTCGAGAACCATGAGCGCTTTGTAGTAGAGAACCAAATCGGGTCCTTCGTCATACTTGGAAAGTACATGAAGTGCCTCTTCCAACTCAAGGGCGAGTCGGCGGGCATTGGTATCTCCGGCTGCGGCGCGTTCACATAACTCGACGTAGCGAAGAACTTCTTTGGGCAGAGCATTCCCGACTCCGGTGATGGCTCCTTTGGCTCCGCATCGGACAAAACCGTGAAACACCTGGGTGTCGACTCCTGCCATCAAAGTCAGGCCAGGATCGCCGCTGGTGATGTGTTCAGCGGCATAAGTAAGTGAAGCGGCTCCGCCGAATTCCTTAAACCCGACCAGGTTTTTGTGATCCTTCCGTAATGAGAAGAACAGATCTGCTTTTGTTTCGAATCCATAGTAGGGGCTGTTGTAAATCACCGCGGGGAGTCCATCCCCGGCTTCGAGCACAGCGGCGAAATGATCGCGTTGAGCGGCTGGTGAAGTTCCGCGGGAAAGTAATCGCGGGATAACCATGAGCCCGACGGCACCACAAGCTTTGCCGTGGGCGGCATGGCCGGCAGCGCGGGCTGTGCTTTGAGCGCCTGTCCCAACGACGACCGGTATGCCCGCATCAGCGAGACGTTTCACGCCTTCCTTTCGTTGGTCGTCGCTCAAGAGCGGCCAATCCCCCATCGAGCCACAGTAGACGACAGCACGCATTCCTGTTTCGATGAGTTCTTTAGCCGTGGCGACCAGGGCATCGTAATTCGGGGTTCCGCTTTCATCGCACGGCGTCATGAGCGCGGGGATGGTTCCTTGAAAGACATTGGGTTCGGACATGTTTCTTATGGTTGAGTTAGGATCGATTGAAATTGGGGAAAACGAGTCAACAGGGTTGGTTCATTGATCAGACCCTGTTGGATCGATGGAAGGGATAACTGCTTTTGCGCGCCGGTCTCCGATAATAAAATGGCCAAGTTGAGCACCGCCATCCGGTTCAGCAATCATCCAGACCGCGCCGGGGCGGGTCGATTGTTCTCGCGTTTTCCCGCTGGCGATCTTGCCGTATGATTTCTGTCCGCCCTTTCCGTCCATCCAGAACAGTTCGACAGGGGTTTTGCTGTCGTTCATGAAGACAACGGAGAACGTCCCGCCGTCAGGCTTCGATGGCGGGGCATTTTTTTCGGAAACCGGATGCCAGGGAATCGAATCGAGAGATCTGGTAGAGGGAGGAATCTTTGCGGCAAACTCTGTTGGCCCCAGCTTCCGCAGTTCAGCCAGCTTTTCTGAATGAGCGGGGTCAGCGGCCAGATTGTTCCACTCGTAGGGATCATCCGAAATGTGATAGAGTTCTTCCCCGCCTTTGACGTAGTGGATGTAGCGCCAGTTTCTTGCGCTCAATCCGTAGCTTCCCCGATCTGCCAAATGAGTAACGGCGACATGATTCCATTCAGCCTTAGGGTCTTTCAAAAGTGGAATCAGGCTTGGTCCGTCATTTGATTTCTTTTCCGGAATCCCAGCCAAACTCGACAAAGTGGGGTAGAGGCTGAGCAGGCTCACGGGAGCGTCGCAAACTGTTCCCGCCGTTGTGCCCTCCGGCATCCCCGGTGCCGAGTTTTCGGGCACGCGAACCATCAGAGGAACGCGGGTTACGGCACGCCATGCCGTATATTTCTGCCAGTGCTGCTTCTCTCCCAGGTGCCAGCCGTGATCACTCCAAAGTGCAATGATCGTGTTGTCTTTGTTCGGGCCGTTCTCGAGCGCATCCAGAACCCGACCGAGCATCGCATCGGCAAAATGGATGGATGCCAGGTATCCCTGCACGCCTTCCTTCCATTTCCCCTGTTCCCGGATATGAGGAAAGTAGCGGTTTGGCCCGCGCCTTTTTCCTTCCCCGGGAAGGTCATCGAGGTCGTCTTCTTTGTAGCCTGGAGGTAGTTGAACATCTTCAAGTGGGAAGGGCTCAAAGTATTTCTTCGGGACAAACCAGGGCTCGTGAGGACGATAAATCCCGCATGCCAGGAAGAACGGTTTCTCATGTTCCTTTCCGAGTTCATCACCCACCCATTTGGTCACGGCCCAGTCCCCTCCGAATTCTTCATCGGTGACATCCAGCGCAGCCCAATCGGTTTCCACATACTGCCACTGTCCGCCGCGAGGTAAGTTCACTGGGCGTTCTTTCGGATAAAAAGTGAAGGGGAAAGGGTTCTCTTTTTCTTTGTCAGGAAAATATTCGTCCCACGAACGGGCATCAATGAAGTAGTGCAGCATTTTTCCTGAGCCGGTGGCGCGGTATCCGTGATTTCGAAAGTGTTGGGGCAGGATATCGGTATCAGGAAGAATCTCGCGCATCTTCTGCTCATTCCCGTAGAGTCCGGAGCGGTTTGGAGCCAGCCCACTCATGATCGCAGTGCGCGAAGGATTACACGCCGCCGCCGGGCAGTGGGCATTGGTGAAAAGCGCTCCGCTGGCCGCGAGTCTATCAAGATTGGGAGTGATCGTTTGTGGATGCCCGCCAAGACAACCGATCCAGTCGTTCAGATCATCAAGCGCGATAAATAAAATGTTGGGTTGTTTTTTTTCGGCCGCTGTGACCTGAACGGAAGTACCGAGGAAAATGAAGATTAGAAATGTCAGGGTGTTTTTCATTGCAGGTCGTCCTGTTAGAGAATGGTTGAAGGAATCCCGAAAGCGAATGGCGTGGCGGGATCGATAATGAGTTCCGTCTCTGCGGTGATGTATGCGTGTCCCGTCACGGTGGGGACGATGCCGTCCTCGTTATTTGGAGCCGGCTCGACGGAGCCTTCAAAAACGGAATCGAGAATCCCGGCCTGTCGCCACATTTCTCCCGGGCGAAGTAGTCCGTCGGCGAAAAGGCAGGCGAGCTTGGCGCTGGTGCCGGTTCCGCAGGGGGAACGGTCGTACTCATTCCCCGGGCAAAGCACGAAGTTCTTGCTGTCGGCAGAGGCCGGGTTGGTGGGCGATCCGAAGACTTCAATGTGGTCGATTTCACCTCCGTCGGAACCGGTGATCCCGGATTCGGCGAGAGCTCGTTTAACGGCTGACGAGAAATCGGTCAGTTCTCTGATTCGGGCGCGATCGATTTGCAGTCCGGTGGGTGGAGTTGTCAGGAAAAACCAGTTACCTCCCCACGCCACATCACCTTTGACTGCTCCGAATCCGGGAACCTCAATGGAGATCCCGGATTGTGTCCGGTAGCTTCGGACATTCTTCACAGTGACAGCCCCACCTTCAGAAACCGTCGCGGAAACAACGCCTGTTGGCGTATCGATACGATGGGTGCCAGGGCTGATTTTGCCGAGGTGCTGGAGAGTTACCGCCAGTCCCATCGTGCCGTGAAGACAGCCATTGAGAACTCCCGCATTATTAAAAAATATGACCCCGGCAACGCAATCGTCGGCAACGGGCTCACACAACATTGCGCCGACTATGGCACTGTAGCCTCGCGGTTCGCAGATGCTCGCTGTCCGGAGCCAATCGAAGTCACGGGCAAAACTTTCCCGCTTTTCTGCCATCGTAGCGCCGGCAGGCTCGTCGACACCATCCACGACCACGCGAGTTGGTTCACCTGCCGTGTGAGAGTCGATCACGCGAATGCGTTTTAACGAATTGGGCTTCATTTCTAAAAGACAAGATAGCACGGCTGTATTGTCCGAAATCCTAGCGAACCCTCTGGAATTGGCATAGTCAAAACCAGTCAATCGCCTACAATTTGCTCATGGATCAGGATAACGCCAAACAGCGGTTCCTCGACAAACTCGATCGCCCCTGGATGGCTGACGAGATTTTCGATGCTGTGCCTGATTGTGTGTTCTTTATCAAAGATAGTGAAGGCCGGTATGTGGCAGTCAATCAGGCGCTGGTTGAGAGGTGTGGCAAAAGTTCAAAAAGCGAGTTGGTGGGAAAGACGGCACGCGAGGTTTTTCCTACTCCACTTGGGGCGAGTTTTACGGAGCAGGATTTCGAAGTCATACGGGAAGGCCGTGCCATTCGCGGTCAACTGGAGCTTCACCTCTATCCCAATAGTAGCCAGGGGTGGTGTCTGACGTGGAAAGAGCCCGTTGTTGACGTGGCTGGCAAGACGATCGGTGTGTCCGGCATTTCGCGAGATATTTCGCAGCGCTCAGAGACGTCGCAGGATTTCGAGGGGGTTGCCGCCGTGTTGGATTATATCGATTCGAACCTTGAAGAATCGATGCGATTGGATGATTTGGCTGAAAAGGCCGGATTATCCGGATTTCAATTCGATCAGCGGATTCGGGGGCTGTTTGGGCTGTCAGTTGGCCAGTACATCACAAGAAAACGGATCGAGCTGGCATGTCATTTACTTGACCGGACGGACGAGAGCATTGGGCTCATTGCTCTGGATTGTGGGTATGGCGACCAGAGTTCTTTTACTCGCCAGTTTCGTCAGTCCGTAGGGATCACACCGGGCGCGTTTCGTGATCGACGCAATTCAACTAAATGACCGTTTCAGTTTCGATTTCTTCACGATTGGTATCGGCTCTTCATCCCGGTGGTAGTAGCCAGAGGCATCTGTTGAGGGTGGAAGGTTTTCAAAAAAGTTTACACCGACTGTGACAGGGGAACCGAACGCAGGAGAGAGTCATCACCACCACGACCGTAACTGAGTGCTGAGTTTATATAGGGCGCAAAAAAAGACGCCCTTGAAAATTCAAGGGCGCCCAAAATCGTGTTGGAAATAATATTTGGACCGGTTAGAAGCTCGTAAAACCGACCAGTGTGTTTCGTGTGGGACCAAATAAAATTTTATTTGGTCAAAGTTTCGCTCCGAACTCCTACTTTATCGTGATCCGAGAAAATCCTGCAGATGCGAATAGATCGGCTGAACTTCTTCTTCCGATCCGCTTGATTGTGCAGCCATCACTCCCGAAATGCTCTCGGCGATGAGGTTGCGAAGACGTCCGACGAGTTCAATTCCCTTCCGGGTAATCTGAACCATCACCTTGCGACGATCGTCAGCCGCATGGAGACGCTGAACGTAGCCGAGCTTTTCAAGACGGTCTACAAGCCCTGTGGCAGCTGCCGTAGAGTGTCCCATCTTCTTCGAAATGTCGGTCATCGTGAGGTAATCTTCGTTGGCGAGATAGCCAAGGAGGAAAAATTGAGCATAGGAAATGTTTCCCTTGTTCAGTTCCTGGGACAGATCGAGCAAAAATGATCGCTGGGCGAACATGATGAAATCTGCGAGGCGATCTGCTTCGCCCTCAACCCCTGTCGTTCTTTCTTCTGCTATTTGCATGGCTTTGTTTCCGTTACGATTTTATGGTAATTGTGGTTAGAGTAATAATTAACCTCCAACCAAAGTCTCGCGCAACTTTTTATTTAGATTTTTCATAATTGTTATGAAAGTTTAGTGAAGCGCACATCGTTATTCTAAATAATTATCCCATATGTGATCTTATTTCGCAAACTTTAAATTCTTATCTGACGATATTCTCACATTTAACGTAAAGGAAGGGATTTGGGGGTTTGTTGCGATTGTTGGTATTTCTTTCCTCTTAATTAGCGTCGCCCTGCGTATATTTTGTCCTTTATGAGAGCTTGCGGGCGGGTTGCGGATGTTTGATTGTGGGGCGAATGAAATTTTACACCACGGGAAAGACCTGGATTCTTGATCAACTCCACCCCGCAGAGTGGCACTTTATTTGCGAATTACCTGAACTGATTGCGGGGCGAGGTTTTGATGAGAAAGCAAAGCGTCGTTTGCTACCCGGCCCTTTTCGCGAGGCGTCAGAAGATGGCGAGGGGGAAGAGGAGTTTCTGGAAGATTGGGAGGAATTTGTGAAACCGGATATCGAAGCCGCTTTCAAAGAGTCTCGTGATGTGGTCGAAAAGGATTTGGAGCGGGGGGAGATTTCTGACCCGCCGGAACTTGAGATGCCGGAAGACATCGATCCGGAGCAGGCTGCAATCCTGGATGAATTCCTGGGGTTAACCTGGCGCAGGATCGAAATATCACTGGATCACGTCGAAGCGTGGTACAGTACGCTGAATCAGGCCCGCATACTAATGAACGAAGCTCACAGGATTGCTGATGACGAGGCCCGGTTTTCCGTGCGGGAGGGGAATGATGGATTGGATCCTGATCGGGCGATGCTGCTGACTCATTACGAATTTTATTCGGTCCTTCAAAGTATCATGATCGACCAATTGATGGAGCCGTGATGGATTCGAATGCTGACATCATTTCCGAATACGGCAGTCGGCTGATTGAATCGGCCCGGAGAGCTGCGCTACAGGCGTATGCTCCCTATTCTAAATTCCGTGTCGGAGCGTCACTTATGGTGTTAGACGGCGAACCCGGTAATTTTTTCGTCGGCTGCAATGTCGAGAACGCGAGTTATGGCGCAACAATCTGTGCCGAGCGGGTGGCAATCAATTCTGCAATTGTCTCAGGCAACCGGAAAATTCACCTGCTCGCTCTTTCCCTGCCCGATGTCCCGGCTGAAGCGGATTTGGCTGACCGGTCACCGTGCGGGATTTGCCGTCAGGTCATTCATGAATTCTCAGTGCCCGGGACAACACAGATATTGATTGATCGGGGAGGGGACAGTGGTGATTTCGATGTCATCAAACCGGAAACACTTCTTCCACACGGCTTCCGACTCTGATCGCTAGCCGCGCCCGGCACTGGTGCGTTCTTTTGCTTCCTCGAGATATCCTTCGTCGATATCGAAGCCGATAAATTGATTCACCTCGCACTCACCGGCAGCCAGAGCGGCATGACCGATTCCCAGAAACGGATCCATCATCGTAGTCTCTGCCGGATCGGAGCCATGCAATTCAATGCATCGGGTGGCCAGCTTGATGGGAAATGTTGCCGGATGAGGACGCTCCCCTTTTCGCGACTGGATCGTTTCGTAGGGAATATACCAGGCATTTCCCCGGCAACGCTTGTCCCGACCTCCCGTGTGCGCCCATCGTTTGATGTTTGATTTGTCCGCATAAGGCACACCCGCAGCGATGCGGTCCACCGCCACATTTCCTTTTTTAGTGAAGTGAAAGACAAACTCGTGACAGTCGTTGATAAACCGCTTCGAATTGATGGGCTTGAAGTGTCCGACCGAAATTGGATCATCCGGCGTCGCCTTCTCATGAACCGTGATCGATTTGATCCAGTGAATCGTATTTTGCAGACAAAAGAGGTTACGCAATTGCAACGCCACTTCATGTGGCATCCAGGGGTTCTTCGGAGAAGCGCCGACATTCAGGAAAAGCGCGCCCTCAGGTTTCAGCACCCTTTTCACTTCAGCCGCCCACTCGACCGTCCATTCCAGATATTTGTCCGAAGTTTTGGTATCTTTGTATGTCGAATAGTTGATACCCAAATTATAAGGGGGCGATGTCACCACCAGATCCACCGATTCATCAGCCACATGCTCCCGCATTCCGGCAATACAGTCCTGTAAATACAGATTGAAGTCCGTGACAAAAGGCGTCGGCTCTTCTATCAATCCGGGCAAAAATTCAGTCGTATCTTCAGGGGGATCCATCTACGAATCATTCGTGATAAATCTCCACTCTTCACCATGATTCTTCGACTTCTCACCTTTTTCCTCATTTTCGCAGAGGAAAGTCATGTCAATCCGCGGTTGGGAGCGTAGAAAGCATCGTGAAATCCTCCGAATAAATGGCGGAAGCTGAACCAATTTTTATCGAGCACGCCGGTCACCGGGTCGCCTGTATCGCTCACGAAAACCCCGATGCCACCAGGCTTCCTGTTGTCTGGATTCATGGGCTCACCATGAGCGTTCGTTTTTGGGAAGCCGCAATGTACCGGGAAATTCGCGAACACCGTTCGTGGTACTCCATCAGTCTCCCACTGCATTTTCCGAGCACCTTTGAAGGCCCTGTCGATCAGGACCTCCTCGATGAAGATCTCCTCGCGCGTTTGGTGGCCGCTCAGGTTGATGCTCTCATCCCGGATGGCCGCTTTCATATTGTTGGCCATTCCCTCGGCGGATTCGCCGCTCTGAATTACGCAGCCAAATTTCCCGGCCGGGTCGCCTCCATTGTTTCAATCGGAGGATTCATGTGCGGGCGGGCCAAAGGCATCGAAGGCATACTTCAGTTCCTCGCCTGCGGGCGCACATTTCGTAAAGCCGTCTTTTACACCGGCTTTTGGATTCTCAGAACACACCGTTTATTCCTGAAATTCGCCACTCTCACTTATGCAGAAAAACAGCGGAAACTGCTTTCGTTTCCTGAGCTGGAAGAAACACTGAAATCTGTCTACCCGGATTTCCAGAAGCATTCGATCCGTGAACTCAGGGAATTTTTCCGATATCTGATCAGTATGAATCTGTTCGATGAAACCGCGCAGATCGACGCGCCGGTACTCTTTGCCGTGGGTGAAAAAGACCCCGTCATCCCGCCCGAACACCAGAAAGCGTGCGCCAAAAGCCTGGCGAACAGCGAATTACATCTCTTCGAAGGCTGCGGTCACCTGACTTTTGCGGAAGCCCCCGAATCGTTCGAACCAGCCCTCTTCGATTGGCTGTCGCGCCATGATTCAGTGGAATCGAATGATCCTTCCCCGCCTTGAATCCGTTGACTTTTTGCCACTTGCGGCGACAGATCCCCCAATTCTCAAAATAATGGAGAACATAGCCCGGAAAATCCTGCCGGCCGAGGGGTATTACGAACTGAATCTGTTCGATGAGGCATGGGATGCGCTCGACCAATTGGCTGATGAAACACAACAGGAACCTGTTGTGGTGGAGCTCCGTGCCATGATCCGAATGGGTGAAGAACGATGGGATGAAGCCCTTGAGCTCGCCGAAACATTGTGCGAGACCTCTCCGGAACACCACACTGCCTTCATTCATGCCGCCTATTGCCTGCATGAACTGGGAAAAACCGAGGAAGCGAGAAATAAGCTTCAGGATGGACCTCCGGCGTTGCAAAAAGACCCACTCTACTTTTATAATCTCGCCTGCTACGAAACGCAGCTCGGACAAACCGATGCCGCGCGAAACTGGCTGAAACGTGCTTGCAAACTCGACCGAAGTCTGGAAAAACAAGCGAGGTCCGATTCGGACCTGCAACCCTTATGGGAGTAAACTAAATATTATGTTAGATCCGAGAACTAAAAAGGACAAGATCGAAGAGCTCTTCAACGAGAACTTCGAAAAACACGGCGAGATCGGTGCCAGCGTTTCGATCTGGACCTACGGCGAAGAAGTGATCAGCCTCAATCGCGGGACATTCGGTAAATCCGACAAGCGTGAGTGGACCAAGAACACTGTCTGCCCCGTGTGGTCTGCCACCAAAGGACCCGCAGCCGCGGCCTTCCTTGTTGCATTGGACAACGCCAACCTCGAGCCCGACGGGCTTGTCGAAGAAGTCTGGCCAACGCTCCACGCAGCTCAGGGAACCGGACTGACCTTCTCCCACATTCTTTCCCACCAGGCCGGTCTCGCCATGCTGGATAAGAAGAAGCGTGGCAAAATCGAAAACCATGATCAAGTTGTCGAACTTCTCGAAACACAGAAGCCCAACTGGACTCCGGGAACCGCCCACGGTTATCACCCGCGCACCGCAGGATTTCTCATGGACTCAATCGTCCGCAGAATCTCCAGTGCGGAATCACTCGCTCACTTCTGGCGCGAAAAAATCGCTGACCCCAACGGAATTGATTTCTGGATGGTGATGCCGGAGGAAGATGAACTGGTCCGCTCCAAGCTCACCAAAGTCATCCCACCTTCCAGCACGAAAAAGCCGGCAGATGAGAAAGATTTCTACAAAGAATTAGGAAAGACCACTTCATTGACTGCGGGCGCCTTCGATTCCCCATCAGGCCTCACCGCTATCGGCGATATCAACAAGATTGGCATCCAGCGCCTCGGCATCCCATCCCTCGGGGGATTCGGTTCCGCATGTGGCCTGGCAAAAATGTATGCCATCATTGCCAATAAAGGTAAGTGGTGGAGCCGGACGGTTTTCTCCAAGCGTGTCCTCAAATGGATGGCGGCGATTCAGTGCGATGGAGATGACATGGTCCTCAAAATGCCGACTTCTTTCACCAACGGTTTCATGGCGGATCCCATCGCCAGGATCCACAAGATCCGGGAAACCTTTGGCCCCGAAAAAGGCGCATTCGGTCATCCCGGAGCCGGCGGAGTTCACGGATTCTGCGATCCCGAGAACGGGATCTCATTTGCCTACGTGATGAATCAGATGGAACCCGGCGTCCTGCCAAACCAGAAGTCTATGCGTCTCGTCGAGGCGTTGTACTCCTGAGATCGTCTTTGTCTCAATTCCTTTCACTCCTTCCTGCAAGCTTGGCTTGTAGGACGGAGTGGCATTATGTCCGTAGCTTGGGTGGGTATCATCAGCCACGCCGTGGGACGGAATTGTATTCCGTCGATAGCCTGAGCGCAAAACGCCCTCCTACCAAAGCACGTCGCTTCGTATTCATCCCATTCGCAAAGCCTTCCTACCCATAGGAAAAGGCTGCGGGAGAAATTTCCACCCCCGCAGCCTCAATCATTCTTTCGGTGCGTTTCACTCACCCGCGCAAATTAGCTGCCACTTGAACTGCCGGCGCTGGATGAGCCTCCGTTAGAGGAAGAACCCGCACTGGGTAAAGATCCGGCGGAGCTTGAACCGACACTGCCCACACTGGATCCCATACTGCTGCTTCCACCTCCGCCGGAGCTTCCACACTCGCCCAAGAGCCCGAGGTTGATGCAGAGATGGAACCGGAAGTTGAACCTGAACGGTCGCTGGTGATTGATTATGGTTGGTTCCACTCACCGGTCCGGAAGATGGCCCGCCGAGCAAATACTGTTGCATATATAAACCAAGCTGGTCCGGTTCATTGGGATGTAGTTCCACGACCTTGTTTAGATTCAGGAATAACTCATCCTCGAGTTGCGCACGCGCATCGTGACGTCTTGCTTCGGCATCCGCTTTTTGAGCGGTGGATTCTTTGCTGGCGTCATGAATAATAAGCCACTTGTCACGCAGGTCAGTCGCTTCCGCGATCAGATCCGGACCGACTTCGTTTTCATAGACAACCGCCTTGTTTACCACGCTAGTCAGATGAGTCTCAAGCAGGTCATCGGCACATTCGCTGAAAATTCTGCGTCCGTTCGGGAAGAACTCCCGAATCACCTCAGGTTGCGGTCCGAAAATCGAGACCGGTTCTTGGCGATTTTTAGTGCTTTGCGAAATCTCAATGAACCATCACGACCAAGGACTTCTGCTCTGGGTTTTACGAGTTATCGTCACGACCAGTGGTCAGGCCGCCTCGAAATTCCGGTGCAGAAAATCTGACGCCTCCGGTGACGCCGGGGCGTCAATCACCATGTGTACCCGGTTTTCTGTTCCGCCATTGTAGACTCGATGCGGGTCGCTCAGGCGAAGATACCAGCACTCTCCCTCGTGCATCTTCACCCGGGAATTGTTTAGATAGAATTCCATCAGGTCGTTGGTCTGAATCGGGATGTGAATCCGGACCGCTCCGTATTCCAAAGCGAGATCGTGATCACTGTGCTCTTTAATGCGAGAACCCGGAGACAGCCCCATCAGCCGGACGGAGTGCAGCTCAAACGGGAACGCGCTCAGGACCTCTTGAAAGTAGGGGCATTGGCCCAGAAATGGTGTGTCAGCGAAATCAGTGCAGGTGGGATCGGAATACGCCATCATTACCGGGTGTTCCGCCCCTCGCGGTCCCCGTAGAGGGAGAATATTTGAATCCCCTTCGTAGTGGTGCGTGACAAAATTGTCGATCCAGCCTTTGTCTACCAGTCGCTCCAAATCTGCCTGTAAGCGCTCAGGGGAAAAGCTCAGGTCCAGTTTTAATCTATCAGGAAGCATAAGGAATATGGGGTGCCGGCGGATAAGGGGTTCGCTCATAAAACTCGATACCAAACTGAGTGCAATCAGAGATCGGCCTTTCTAACGAACTTGGCGAACGGGATTCCGCAATTGACCCCGCTGTCGATTCACGGCAATCATCAGTGGTATACTTATGAAACAACGTAAGCCTTCAATTCCTTTTGCCCTTCTGTTTGCCATTGTTTCGCTTCCGCTGGTAGCGAGTGCTCAATCAAAACCGGTTCCTGCCAACGGAAAACTGAAGGTCTTTATCCTCTCAGGTCAATCGAACATGGTGGGCTTCGGCCAGGTGGAGGGCAGCCCCGGAACAATGGAGGCTTACGTTAAAAGTAAGCCGGGTGAATACGGGCACCTCGTAGGAAAGGACGGGAAGCGAGTGATTCGGGATGATGTTTGGATTGTGAACATATCGAATGCCGGCAAGGAGAAACAGGGATGGTTGACGACAGGGTATGGGGCGGATGAAAGGCACATTGGGCCGGAATATGGATTCGGATTTGCGGTGGGAAATCACTTCGAGGATCCTGTGCTGTTGATCAAGTCGGCCTGGGGCGGCAGATCTCTGGCTCACAATTTTCTGCCACCTGGTGCGGAAGAATATCCAAAGCCTGAAAAGGACGGGGACAAGGGCTTTCAATACGCAGAAGTGCTGCGCCATGTGAAGGAGATCACGGGAAATTTAAAGAAGTACTACCCGGATTATTCAGGGGGTGGTTTTGAAATTGTCGGCTTCGGATGGCATCAGGGATGGAATGACCGGATCGACCAGAAGGCGGTGGATGCTTATGAATCAAATCTGGTTCATTTCGTGAAGGATATGCGGAAAGATATTGGAAGCGACAAGCTACCGTTTGTGATTGCGAACACGGGCATGGGTGGATGGGATAATCCACCCCGTTACAAGGCGAAGGTGGAGAAACTGATGGATGCCCAGCTCGCGCTCAGTGATGCAAAGAAGCATCCGGAATTTTCCGGGACGGTGGCGGGGGTTGAGACGCGGGATTTTCAGCGGACCGAAGAGGAGTCGCCTTCCAAACAAGGATATCACTGGAACCGTAACTGGGAGACGTTCTATTTAATAGGCAAAGGAATGGGAGATGCGTTGATAGAGATTCTGCCGGAGAACTAGAAAGCCTTGGCCGTATCGAAGCTTGGAGAGAACCAATTGAGCAGCGCGCTGAATTTTCCTTCTGCAACGGGATTCCGCAATTGACCCCGCCACCGACAAACGCCAATCATCAGGGTATGAAATCCTCCGTTCTCATCTTTGCTTTTACGCTCACAGGGATCGCCTCCTTTTCCGGGGCTCAAAATCCCACTGCGACTGAGGTAGAAGGCTGGGACAATATCCGCAACGTGACCATGGCCGGGGACCTGAGGGCTTTCTGGGACATCGGCGGTGCCCCGCTCCACGAGTCCGCTGCTGTGATGCATGGCTTTGATTCCGTGAACCTCTTGAACGATTACTCTGACTATCCCGGCAAACAGAAACGCAACATCACCACCTACCTGCGTCGCAACGGGCGCGTCGCCGTCAATCCCTGGGACCGACCTGAATTCTTTGAAGAAATCCTCCGGCAGAACATCAAAAAACTCGCTGACCACCCCACCACGCGGAAAGATCCGGGAGGACTGTTCGTTCACGATATCGAGTTTGAGTTCGAACAGGACATCGCCAAAGCCTTCGCTGATCCCGCTACAAAAAAAGCCAGCGGCGCTTCGACTCTTGAGGAGTTTCAGGAAGCTTACCTCGCCAAATGGGCTGAGTGGTTTTGGCTGCCCTGCAAATATGGGAAGGATACTTTGCCTGACGTTCCCGCCGGTCTCTACGGTCCCCAGCCTTTCCGCCGTGACTACTGGGGAATCGCCGGGAAAGACGCCGCACAGATCGACGGCACCCATGCGCTCGATGGTGAGTTTTGGAAATACATTGATCCCCACGTCGATTTCTACATCGCCAGTATCTATGTCTTTTACGACGACCCCGGTTCCATTTTTTACATGGCATCCAACGTCGAGGAGAACTTCAAGCGTACACGGCAGTTCGGTGACAAACCTGTCTACGCCTACTCCTGGCTGCGGTTTCACAACGGAAATAAAGAGCTGGGCGGACAGGAATTGAAACCGTGGATCGCAGATGCTATGGCTGTTGTTCCCTATTTTTACGGCGCCAAGGGCAACGTGCTTTGGGGATGGGAACCGCAATCCAAAGGCAAGACACTTTACGGGAATCTCCCGGTCTACACTGATAGCCTGGGCCGCGTTGCTGATCTCTCAGCGAAAATCGCAATGGCTACGCCGGTGGTCGACGATGCTCCCGCTCATGTTTTATGGAAAGGGAAGCAGCCCCTGCTCAAGCGGCTTCAGGTATCTGAAAGCGAATGGATCGTCCTCGCGATGAATCCCTGGCAGGCTGAAGATGCCGTGAGTAACCTCGACATTACCTGCGGAACAAAGACCTTCTCGATTGAATTGCTGGGGCGGCATTGCGACGTATTTCACATCACTGGAGATGATGTAAAACGCCTTCAGGTCGATTACAAAAAGGCAACTTCTCCTGTGAACACCAGTGTGCTGTGAGGTTAGTGCCAGCCAAGCCGTTGCGGGCAGGAAGTTCGCCGATTGAAGCTTGGAAAACCGGGCGGGTCGTTCATCTTTCGGAATGAAGATTTATTCAGGCCACTTTCTAAGAGCGCTTGCGCTATTTTGTTTCGGAACGACGCCGCTGTTCGGTGCTGATGTTGAAGTGATCAACGCAGGGATCGGTGGGAATTCGAGTGCTGACCTACTGTCACGGGTTGAGAGGGATGTTATCGCAAAGTCCCCGGACACAGTGGTGCTCATGGTCGGAACGAATGATCGGTTGAATTCGCGGAAGCTAATGCCGGCGAAGGAATATGAGGCGAACGTGGTGAAGTTGGTGCAGAAGATAAAGGCGGGTAGTGCGAAGGTTGTTTTGGTGACGCCGCCTCCCTGTGTGGAGGCGCTGCTGTTTAAAAGGCACGACCCGGCGAAGTTTGCAGATCAATCTCCGACGGAACGGATGGCGGAAGTTAGGGAAATTATCGTGAAGATCGCCCGGGAACACGAGGCGACGTTGGTGGATCTTCACCTGTATCTGGTCGAGAAGAATCTGGCGGATGACAACAAAATGAGTGTGTTGCGGGTTCCCTCCAACGGTGGCGGAAACGATGGTGTCCATCTGAATGCGGAAGGCTATAAGCTCATGGGAGAGATGATTGCGAAAGCTATCGTCGCCGAAAAGCTTGATACGGCTAAAGTCATCTGCTTTGGGGACAGTATTACATACGGCGCAGGAATGAAGGGGGCGGGGACATCAGAAGGGGAGACGTATCCCGCGTTTTTGAAGAAGGCGCTGGCTTCGAAGTGAGGAGTTGGTGGCTCAGGCTACTTTGACGTCGTCTTCAAACTGGCCCATGAGATTTCCCAGGATAGCTTTGCGATCGAAACTCAGCGCGAATTGTTGTGCGGAGTGAGAAAGCAAGGCGCGCTCTTGAATCGACATGGCGGCTGAAATGTTAAGACAACGTGTCAGACCTTCGACATCGCCGGCTTCGTGCTCGAGGCAGCGCCCGCCGGATGCTTCGGGGATTCCGCCGGTCCGGGTGGTGATTACCGGTCCCAATCCTCCGGCTAACATCTTCTCGGCAACTGCGATCCCGAATGTCTCGATAAACTCCGGGCGGGGTTTGCTGGGGAGGCAATAGGCAAACGCCCCGTGCATCAGGATTCCTTTGTCCTCGTCGCTGACATTATCCAATACCCGAATATTCGGGTCTGTTGCCGCCAACGCTTTGATTTCTTCCTTCATTGGTCCATTCCCACAGATCACGAGAGATTTCTTCCCGTATACAACGCTCTGTTTGTAGGCGGCGATGAGATCGTCCACGCCTTTTGCAGGAGCGATCCGTGAGAGGAACATGATGTAGCCGTCCTTTTCGAGATTACGTTCTGAAAGCACCTCCGCGATGCGATCGGATTGCCCGGCGATCGATGTGTAGGCTTGGGTGTCAATAGCCGGGAAGCTGATTTGAACGCGGCTTTCCAGGCGGTGCTTGAAGTTGGTTCCCAATGCGTTGTCCACTTCAGATCCAGCTTCGATAATGAGATCTTTGGTGAATTGACTGACAGCAACCGGGAGATCGTGTTCCAGGTAATTGGAGAGAACCAACTGAGCAGCGCCGAATTTTCCTTCTGCCACGGCATTACCCACGACGTTCGTGATATCTGATCCGACTGCCTCACCCACGGTAAATACAGATGGAGACTTATTGACTCCGTTGAAACTGTTCACCGCACTCATCACCATTTGACCGTGGGGGACGAGGTAGAGATCCATCAACATGGTACACCCCCGCTTTTGGTATAAGAGGTCCGTTAGGTGGCCTCCGATTCCAAGTGCCAGTCGCCCGTCGAGAACTTTGTAATCACCGACCGGATCAGGACGGTCGATTGAGATTCCCTCGGAGTAAGCAGAGATGGTGTCGAGAGGCTTCAGAGGAAGTGAACTTTCCTGAAGGGTATCGATGGGGTAGCTGACGATGTGGACAGATTCCAATCCCATATCAATCGCGGCTTCAGCAAGGTTCCTGGCTTCGGTTGAGTGCCCGCAAATGATGGGGTCAGCTCGAACTACCATGACGAGGTTTCGAATGTCTCCCGGGTTTGGCTTTGCTTCAGAGAACGTAGTGGCGTGAGGATAGAGAATATTATCAGTCATGGTCAGAAGGTTGCGGGTTTGAGGATATTTCCTCTAAAGCAACTCCCGTGCCGACTTTGCTGACTATTCTTAAAATGGCGAAACTGTTACGATATATAGGAAGGAGGTCTGGTGTCTTTTGCCCATTCGGAAGGTTCCGGCCCCATCACAAGTCGCAGTTCTGCTTCTCCGTGGAATTCACTGAGTCGAAGGAAACATCGGTTCAACGGCGCACCGTTTAAATAGGCTTTCTGAACATAGATATTGTCCTGAGCCTGATTCTCCGCAACGACGGTAAATATACCGCTGGGTAATTTCATGGTGGCCTTTTCAACAATGGGGCTGCCGATCAACATGTAAGGAAGACCGGCTGCCGGGAAGAGACCAATGGCATTCCAGACATACCAAGACGAGAGCCCTCCTGAATCGTCATTGCCGGGCAGACCGCCGACTCCCGTCGTAAACTGGTAACGCATCACTGACCGGACGACCTCTGCCGTGCGGTCATGCCTCCCGGCGTAAAGGTAAGCATACGGAGACTCCATATCGGGCTCGTTGTTGAGGCCTTCAAATCTGAACACCGTTTCTCCCTCAGGAGGCTCCTTAAATCCGAAGAATTGGTCTAACAAATCGACAAAATTCTCCTCTCCCCCGGCCAACTTGATGCGGCCGACCATGTCATGGAGAAACCTGAAAGAGTAATTCCAGTTTTCCCCCTCATAGTAGGTAGAATCTTTTTTGAGTAGGCCGGTTTCTTTGTCAAAAGCGTTTTCCCAGTGGAATGCCAGGGGGCTGGATTTGTCGAAGATGGGTTGATCACCACTGCGTCGGGCCATTCTCGCAATGCAGAAATTGGCAAATGCCAGATCGAGAGTGTGAGAGAGGGGTTCGACCACGCCTTTCTTCGCATATTCAGCAAATCGTCCCCCGCGGTTTTTACCGCTCCGGCTTGTCTTCCAAAGCAAGCTGAGGACCCTGTCCCAGTCTGCCTCAATCCCGCGGTTTTGGGCATCGGCGAGAATAATATGACAGAGTCCTGTAGCCTGTTTATCAAAACGCTCCGGCACGTTATCCATCAAATAGCTGATTGGAAAAGAGCCTTCCCGGCTGGCAACTTCGACAAGGAAATTCACAAAATCGCGTCCCCATTCCGGCCACAGGGACATCACCAGAGGAAGTTGGGTTTTGTAAAGATCCCACAAAGTGGAGAGATCAAAGAAGAAAGGACCGGGCTTTTTCGTAAACGGATTCTCGTCGAAAAACTCAGCCGGCTTCAAGGTCGCATGGTAGAGCGACGAATAGAAAATTTCCCGCTGGGGAGCCTCAAGGCCTTCAACTTCGACCTTTGACAGAACCTTGTCCCAGGTTGTGGCGGCATCGGTCACTGTGTTGGCAAATGTATCCGCGAGAGATGTCAATCCGTGCTTCGCTTTTTCACGACTGATTAAGGAAAATCCTATCTTGACCTCGATGGGCTCACCGGGGGCGACAGCTTCAAGAAGAATTCCGAAGTCTCCCTCTCGGCTGCGGGTATAACGATCGAGAATGTAATCTGAGTCATCATCCAGAATTTCATCTTCCTGCCATATCCTGAGAGGTTTGATGTTTGATCCTGATTCAATTTGAAAACTAATCTCAACCCCTTCCATCAACACGGTGCCGGAGGCTGAGTTATCCCTGAGGATTTCGATTGAAGCGGATTGGGGATAGGTCTTCATCCCTTCAATCAAGAGTCCGCCTGAGGCGATATTGATGGCCACTTTCCCGGTTTTTCCCGGAGGGAACTTGTAATGATGCCACACGGCACGTCTCCCTGTCGTTACTTTAAACTCGATGTCAGTTTCTTCAAACCGTCCTGCATAGTAACCGGGCCAGGCCTGTTCATCGACCAGGCCGTAACGGGTTCCAAGTCCACTAAGTTCATTCCCCACCAGAGGGGTCGTAAGAAGATAGTTGTAATACATCCGGATACGTCCCGTGCCGGATTGCTGAAAATGAGCAATACCCAACGCCTCATGACGATCGAACATCACAGGTGGAGAATCGCCCGACAGCGACAGGCCATAGCGCCCATACCCTGTCACATAGGCACCTGAGTAGGCGCAGGCGGAGACCATCCCAAATGGTAGAGTAGCTCCCGGATGAGTGTTTCCGACAGGGGGTTTTGCGCACCACCAGGACTCAGCAACGCCGAAAGGTTTGGGTAAATCAGCAGCATCATTTCCTAGAAAGGGATCGACCCACTTTGAGGGACCGTTGCAGGGCTTTTCAGAGAGCATTAAGCACTCATAAAGCAGATTTTAGTCCAAGGTGTCTGAAAACTTAATTCCTCCGGGGTAAGCGCCGTTAAGTGAAGGCTCTGAAAACCTTGTGTCATAAGAGATTTAACATTCAAATGTCTCACCTCGACATGCCCTGTAGTTTTCGAAACTCATGCTGGCTTTTAGGGTTAAATTTCTGCTAACCTCTTGCACATCATGCCTATGAAAATGCTTTCAAACGCCCCGGTTTCAAAACTATCCATTTTGCTGCTTTCATCAGCAATGACCCTTTCCACCACTTTTGCCGCAGAACTCACGCCACAGCAGATGGCAGTAGTTCAGAAGCAGCTCTCTGAACTGCGCGATACAATGGACGGGAAAATTTCACAGAGGAATATGGGGGCCGGTGACATATTTATGAACGCATCCAAAGATCCCAAGGCTGCGGTCGCACTCTACCTGAAATGTTATCAGGAAGTGAATTATGAGCGGGAGAATCGCAAAGAGTCAGAGTTCAGGGCATGGAAGGAGAGTCAGGACGGGCGTCTCTCTGATCCGGCATTTGTCGAAGCGCTCCAGATCCAGCTTCGCTATCTGGCAATCAGTTGCAAAGCGGCAGAGGTTGAAGACTTCGCACAGGTATTCACCCCGCTGATGGAATTTGTCGATGGTCTCAGTCGGCTTGAAGAAGCTCCTGACGGCATGCTGATGCAGTCAGTTGGCGGAACGGTCTTTGCTGAGACCTATTACCTTGAGCGGTTGCTTGCGAAGAATGAACAGTGGGAGCAGGTTGCTTACAACATCGAGGGGATTTACAACAAAGCGATTCTTCCCTACTTGCGGAAGGAAAAACCGGAGGCGCTGATGAATGCGTGGGATCGTCGAATCGAGCAACAAACTCGTCTGGTGGCGTTTCTGGAAGAACAAAACCAGAAAGAACTTCGGGGCAAAGATCGCGATCAGGAATTACGGATTAAGAACCGACAAAATAATCGTGGAGGTGTTCTGAAAGCCCATGATGCAGAAAAATTTGCCAGGGAAACTTTACCAAGACTGAAGTGGGCCAAGTCGGTTGACTACTACCGCTACATTGATGAGGTCATGGGTGCCAAAGGTCTTCTGGATTACGTTTCAGCAAACATGGCGAATCCTCTCGCTGAAGAATGGCTTGAGCAGCTGGAGGGACTTTTCAATGAAAAGGCCGCAGAACTGGAAACTTCAAATGCTGGACCGGACGGTTTGCCTGCAACCCCCACTTCAAAGCCTGTTGATCCAAACGGCTTTGAATAATTGATCAAGGCTCAGCCGGAGTCAGGACTTCTGGATCGACAATTGTAATCACATCATCGACTACTGTTTCCTTCGATTGCTCATGCCCCGGCAACGCTGCATGGGCTTGAGTCGGCAGGGGAGGTGGGATGATTGATTGCGGCAGCGCCCGCTGTTCCTTTGTGTGAATATCCTGAAGCAACTCAAGCATCTTCTTACGATGTTTCGGGGATTCCGGATCATAAAACCCGATGGCGGAATCCATCAGCTTGTTGACGTCCCGGTTCCAACTGAGCGGCTCCCGTTCCTCATTGCCAATAGTGAGAGCCCAATCAAAACGGTCACACTCCGTCAGCCAAATTGCCAATGCCGGAAATGCCTTGCCATCCATCAACGTATGTAGATAGCGCCAGGGTGACCGACTTGATTCAATCATAGATTCAGTCGGCTTTTCCACCCGAATTTTCACATCCCATGCAGGCCAGTTAGCCAGCGGTGCTCTGGACAGACATTTTTGCAATTCATCCGGAGCAGATTCTTCAAAGTGCAGGTCGATTTGCCACGGATTGAAATCGTGAAACCCAAAGTCACTACACTCAAAATGGGTCATCGCCCGGTCAATTTGATTGAGCAGTTCAAGCGCATCCAGATTGGAAAGACTACCCCGGTTCGCCAGAAGAGTCGGCAGGGGAACCCCACTCAAACGCTCGCTCACCACAAGCGTAAAATCTGACTCATAAAGTAAAGACCTGGTCCGGAGAGCACTCGGATGCGCCTTCATATAGGTGTCGCACATCTTCCGATTCAAATCCGTCGTCCCCTGGTTGCCACACAGTCGTTCCGGAGGCAGAACCGTCAAAGTCACCCGGGCGGCCTTCTCTTTGATGCTTTCGTTATCCCTCTCCTCATTGTGCTCCGATTTCAGCCGGGCAGGGAACCTGAAAGGAGAAAACCCGAATGCAGAGCTTTCGTGGAGTCGGGTAAAACGCTCGTTCAACACGGCTTCAAACTTTTCACCACCTGTCATCAAGACCTGCAGCGGACCGGTTGGCGCTTCACAAGGGCGAGTGATAGAACGGAACTCAGGATCCAGGTAGTTCAAAGCCGACTCAGAGAGGCCCGAGGCAGAAAGCACATGCGGCTTCAGTCCCTTTAAAGTTCTGACCGCTTGAGCCCCGGACTGTTTCTCGATCCGTTTCAAGAGGCGACCAAAAGGACTGCCACTCCCGTTCAATTGATTGATTCCCTCAACTGAATCAGGAATCGATTGGCCGCTCAATACACGCTGATGAATGATGCCAATCGTCCTGACCCACTGAGTCGCAAGTTGCATATCACTCTTTGGAGTCTCTTCGCGATCAAACCCGAAGTCAGTAAGCCGCAGCTTCAGAAATTGCCCTTGATCCAGAGAAACCGCAAAGTCCTCCAGCTCGATCGAAGAAAGCAGCCTTGGATGATCAACCATCGTTGCAATAATCTCTGCCAACTGCATCGCCAGGCTGGTTGAAAGCTGACGGTTAAGATTCTTCGTCCGGTTCAGGTAATCAGGAAGCCGCTCTCCTTCGACAAATTCGCAGACGTAATATGGGTTCTCTTGCCCTTCTTCCTCCGGGTCACTGAAGGTTCCCGACTCCAGGACGGTCGCAATATTGGGATGGATCAATTGCGTCGCGGCCTCGATTCGCTTTTGAAGTGCATTCCTGACCGCCGTTTTTCTGATTCTCGACAAGTAGCAAAAAACAACCTCCACAAACTGATTCGCATCCCGGTCAATCCCCAGGTAGCCAGCCATTACATCCGTGCCACCGTCAGCGGTCAAAGGCTGAGGTGTTCCGTCGCTGCATTCGCAAAGCGTAAAGTGACTGGTATCCGGCAATATCATTTTCCCGCGGCCCAAAAAAGCCGCTCACTCGAAGTTATGGAAAATGTAAATCACTCTGGAAATTTTGCATCTACAAAACAAGTCCAGCGGCAGGATGGACGGCGTTCGGGCCGCTTGTGGCAGCTCTCCGATTCAACAGGGTTGGTTTAACGATTCAACCCTATTGACTCGTCTTCGTGCCTTTCATGACATATGCAAAGAAATCGCGGATCTCCTCATCACTCATCCCGCCGAGAAGTCCCGGTGGCATTAGAGACACCGGACTGGCTACGAGCGACTTCATCTCGCTGCGGTTCAGCAGGGTTTCCTGGTTGGCCGCATCCCGGAGAACCACAGTTTGTGGATTCTCGCTGGCGATCATTCCGATCACAATCCGTCCATCATTCATCGTCGCGACGAAATTGGTGTAACCCTCGCGGATCTCCAGGCTGGGGTCGACGATTCCCGGTAGCCAGAAATCGAGACTCTGCCGCTCATAACCGGTCAGGTCCGGAGCAACCGTGTTGCCTTCCTCGAATAGCTTATGGCAGGCCGAACACCGCGCGGTGAAATGGGTGCGCCCGGCATCTGCATCGCCCTTTCCGCCGGAAATGACCTCCTTCAAGCGGGCGATCTCCTTCTGGTTGTCTTCGGATGTCTTTGCCCGCAACTCCGGCCAGTGTTTCGCAATGGCGGCGTTGATCTCAGGGTTCTTATGTTGAGCCAGCAACTGAACCACATCCGGCGAAACGTTGCGCGCCTTCACAATGGCCCGGTCCACATAATCCAACAGTTGCCCCGCCCATTCCACACGCCCCGCCACAACCCGCAGTGCGGTGGACTGAACACCGTGTTCAGCCGGCAGAGTCGACCCCATGCGACTGAGAATCGTCTTGGGAATCGAAGCATCATCATAGTTCCCCAGCGATTGCAGCGCGACACGCTTCAGCGTGCTCTGCTGATCCAGCGAGAGCAGTTTCAGCAGCGTGGGCACCACCGATTTGTCCCCGATCTCACCAAACGCCTTGGCCAATTCGATCCGCTCCACCGGATCAGTGTCATTGCTCGCGACCACACCGAGCGCTTTCTTCAAAGCCTCTTTGTCACCGCGCTGAAGCCCCAACACCAGATCATTCTCGCCCGCATTTTTGGAATACTCGTCCATCTGTTTGGTGAGCGCATCCGGCAGCTTCGGAATCGGCGCTCCCTGAAAAGCGAGCTGCAAACCCGTCATCAGCCTCTTTTTGGCATCATCATCCGGTGCCGTCTCCAGAAGCTTCGCTGCCGTGGCAAAATTCGCCTCACCCCCGGCCATCGCATAGCGTCGCATCAGCCGGGTCGCCACTTCCTCACGGAAAAGCTGCAATTTCCAGGTCACAGGATCAGCCGCGAGCCGTTCCACCCGTTCCCGCCCATCCTCTGCGTGAGCTTCCAGCGCCCACCAGTCCATCAGTGGCATGTGCAAATCATCAATGTCCTCGTCGCGACCGAGTAGATTCTGAATAATCGGAATGGCCACCTCCGGAGGCAGACGCTTCGCACTGCTGGCCAGTTGTGACCGCACTTGAACCTCTTGCTCACGACCCGCCAGCTCACTCAGCGCATCCGCCAAATCAGTTCCCGCTTCCCGCTTGTCGCCGATCAGTCGAACTACCCAGCGGCGCACATGCTCATCCTGATGACTCAGCCACTCGATGGCCAGTTCCTCCGTCAGCCCACCGAGCATGTGCAACGCCCATAACGCCTCCAGCGACTTCTGGCCATCGTCACCACCCACCAGCTCAGCGAGCTGAGGCACCACAGCCTTGTCCCCACTCCAGCCGAGCTCAAGCTGCGCCCGACGACGAACAAAACGGTTCGGATCATCAAAAGCGGCAATCAAATCATTCGCATTCGCATTCGCGAAATCCATCTGCGGAATCTTGGTTTCCACACCCTCAGGCTTGATCCGGTAGACCCGTCCACTGTTCTTGTGCCAGTCATCCACCGGCCGGACGTGACTCAGCCGTGTGTCATACCAGTCACTCACATACACACAACCATCCGGTCCGAGCCCCGAGAAAACCGGGCGAAACCAGCGATCATCCGTCTCAGCCAGATTCTGCTCATCCACCGTGCGATACGTCGAAGTGTTAGGAAAACGCTCACTCACCCAGACCACATTGTGCAGCGAATTCGGGGCGATGATCTTTCCCTCATAAGCCTCCGGATACAGCCCGCCCTCATAAATGCAGAACGCCTGGGCAAAGCGGTTCTTGTCACCCTCGTGACGCATATGCTCAAAATAGCCGAACGCATACGGATTCGTCAGCGGTCCGTGCTTACCCCAGCCCTTCTTGCCATAGCTGCCCTGCGGATAATACATCCCGCGCGTGTTGCCGTTGTTCGTGCCGGAGAAAACCCGACCCTTGGCATCGATTTCCAGTGAGAAAGTGTTGCCGCCGCCTTCAGCATAAATTTCAAACTCCTTCGACGTCGGGTGATAACGCCACACCATCTGCCCCTGCCACTTCACCCGCTCACCCGTCGCCGGATTCTCCACATCCCCCGTCGAGGTGCTGCCATTCACCCCGTAAAGCCAGCCATCCGGTCCCCACTCCAGGCTGTTCATCACCGCGTGTGTATCTTCAATCCCAAACCCCGCCAGTCTCACCTCCGGATCCCCGTCCGGCACCGCATCACCATCCGCGTCGGGATAAAAAAGCAGATAAGGCGGATTCGTCACCCAGATCCCGCCCGCGCCGGCCACCACCGACGTCGCAATATTCAGACCCGTGATCACATCACGATGCTTGTCATACTTTCCGTCCCCCGTGGTATCCTCAAAAACCGTGATCTTATCAGCCCCCTTCACCCCCTTCGGCGGCGCTTCAGGAACCTTATCGAACTGAGCCCGTAGATGATTATCATATTCCACGATCTTCAACCCCGCCGGAAACTGATACTGCAAATATTGCATCACCCACATCCTGCCTTTCGAGTCCCAGCTAACAAAAAGCGGCTGACCAATCACCGGCTCAGACGCGACCAGCTCAATCTTGAACCCGTCCCGCATCCGGAACTTCTTCACCGCCTCAGCCGCCGGAGTGGGAGGCGTATCATCCGCCAGCGTCCCGCGGCCCTCATAGTTTTTGATGATTTCCGCCACCTGATCATTCCCCGCTTTGGTGACATCCGGTTTAGCATCCTGGGCAAAAAGAGAGGCCGCTCCGCAAAAAGAGAGCGCGATAAGGATCGGGGATTTCATAGACAGGGAGCATCACGAAAGGACTGATCCCCGGCAAGCCCGTTTGTGCGCCAGATTTTCCTGCCAGCTCTACCGCGCTCTGCAGGAGCGGGGAATGCTGTGAGTTCAGGCTCGAATCTCCGGGAGATGTCGTTGGCGGCGGAGTTTTTGGTGATATTTTTCACTCCGCTGCGGACAGCCTGATTCAACGGGATCGATTTGCTTTTTCGATCGAACAGGGTTGAGTCGGCATTCCAACCCTGTTGGTTCGCTGAGCGTATTTTCTTTTAACAACTATGAGCACGACAACCTGGCTTTCAGCCCACGATAAATTTGAAGACATCCGTTATGAGAAATCGGAGGATGGCGCGATTGCAAAAATCACCATCAACCGGCCGGAGGTTCGCAATGCGTTCCGGCCTCAGACGGTTCGTGAAATGCTGGTCGCTTTTGATCTGGCACACGAAGACGCGGAAGTGGGTGTGATCATTTTGACGGGTGAAGGAGACCTCGCGTTCTGTTCGGGGGGTGATCAGAAGGTGAGGGGACATGCCGGGTATGTGGGCGATGACGGGGTGCCCCGTTTGAACATTCTCGATGTTCAGAAAAAGATCCGGACGATCCCGAAACCGGTAGTCGCGATGGTCGCGGGATACGCGATCGGCGGCGGCCATGTCCTGCATATCGTGTGTGATCTGACGATCGCAGCCGACAATGCCAAATTCGGCCAGACGGGACCCAAGGTGGGATCGTTTGATGGCGGCCTGGGATCGAGCTATCTCGCGCGAATCGTTGGTCAGAAAAAAGCGCGGGAGATCTGGTATTTGTGCCGTCAGTATGATGCTCAGCAGGCCCTTGATATGGGGCTGGTAAATACGGTGGTTCCTCTCGACCAGCTTGAGGCGGAGACGGTTCAGTGGTCGCGCGAGATGCTTGAGCATTCACCGCTGGCGTTGCGTTGTCTGAAGACTGCCCTCAATGCCGATTGTGATGGTCAGATGGGATTGCTGGATCTGGCTGGAAATGCGACGCTGCTTTATTACATGAGCGAGGAGGCGAAGGAAGGGAAGAATGCTTTTGTTGAGAAGCGGAAGCCGGATTTCTCAAAGTTCCCGCGGGTGCCGTGAGAGAGAGGAGTCAGGAGTCAGGAGTCAGGAGTCAGGAGTCAGGATTCAGGATTCAGGATTCAGGATTCAGGATTCAGGATTCAGGATTCGGGAGTCAGGCGCAGAGCCTGCGCCCCCGCCTGATGTGCGGTATTGATTCGTGGCGGGCATTCCTATTGAATCGGGGGATGAAAAAAATTTCCCGGGTGTTGTTGTTGATGTCTGCTGCTTCTCTGGTGGCGGGTTCGGTTGGTTTTTCGCAGGATGCTGCGAAACCGGCTCCTAAGAAGAAGGTGAATCCTTCGCTGGTGAAGGTCGAAGATGTTGCCGGATTACCGCGGGTTCTGTTGATCGGCGATTCTATTTCGATGGGGTATACGGTCCCGGTAAGAAAGCTGCTGAAAGGGAAAGCGAATGTGCACCGGATACCGACAAATGGTGGTCCGACTTCGCGGGGAATCGCCAATATTGATCAATGGCTTGGTGACGGAAAATGGGACGTGATCCATTTTAACTGGGGGATCCACGATCTGAAATTCATGCCGACGGGGTTGCGGCAGGTTGAGCCGGCGGATTATGAAAAGAATCTGCGGGCCCTGGTGGCAAAATTGAAAGCGACCGGTGCGACTCTGATCTGGGCTGAGACCACCCCGATTCCGGATGAAATGCTGGTGGGTGAACGCAAGTTCGGAGATGAGGCAGAGTACAACAGGATCGCTGCCAAAATCATGAAGGAAGAAGGGGTGGTAACGAATGATCTGAATGCATTTGTGACCCCGCGATTCGCGGAATTACAAAAGCCTAAAGACTTGCACTACAAATCAGAAGGTTCGGATTATCTGGCGACGAAGGTCGCGAAGGAGATCGAAGCTGTTTTGAAATAACCCGTCTCCGTAAGCGCGAGTCTCAGTGTTCCCGGCGTTGAGTCATCATGAACTCGTTCCCCTCGGGATCGACGCACATGGCCAGGTGAAGCGGATCTTCGGGGGTGTCCGTGGGTTCCCGGGTGAGGTCTCCACCGGCTGCTTTCATCTTTTCAATTCCTTCACGGAGGTCATCGAGTTGAAAGCTGAGTCCGGTCCACTGTCGTTTTCCTTCTTCGCCGTCACTGTGTAACCCGATGTTTGCCCCGCAGACTACGACTTCACTCCACGTCTCTGATTGAATTGAGACTTCGCCCCCGAACAAATCCCGATAGAAGGCGATGGCGCGATCCATATCGACAACCCAGAGGACGTATTTTACTTTTTCGACAATCATGACGGCTTAAACCTCGGTGTTCGGAGGAATGCAAGAGCTCTTTGAGACAACGACCACGCCGTCTCTGATGCTGCACCACTTGTAGTCGCCGTCTTTCCGGCCTCGGGGTTCGATCGAAACATTTTCCCCAATACACACGTTCTTGTCGATGATCGCATTGTCGATGGTGACGTTTTCACCAATCTGAATCGGCTTGGTTGTCAGTTCCCCGGTTTTTTCATCAATGTTCTTCTTCTTGTAGTAGTCGGCTCCCATGACGACGGAGTTGGTGATTTTACTTCCTTTCCGTACGATCGTTCGCAACCCGATAATGGAACGTTCGATGTAACCTTCTTCAATGATGCAACCGTCGGAGATCAGCGCGTTTTTGACATTCGCGCCGTTGACCTTGCTCGGTGGCAGGAACCGGGCGCGGGAATAAATGGGGTTGTCTCCGTCAAAGAAATTGAAGTTCGGGATATCATCAGCCAACGCAATGTTGGCCTGATGGAAGGAGCCTACGGTTCCGATGTCTTCCCAATAGTCCTGGAAGATGTAGGAGTAGACATTGCGGTGCTGTTCGAGGGCTTGCGGGATGACGTGTTTGCCGAAATCCTGGAAGTCGTTGTCCAATGCCTCGATCAGAGCCTGACGGTTGAAAATGTAGATCCCCATCGAAGCTTGAAACCGCTCCAAATCGGGATCGATGTTGCTTTTCTCAAGCATGGCTTTGGGCATGGTGAGTTCATCGAGGAGAGCGTCGTTATTCCCTGGTTTCTCTTCGAATCTGGTGATCTTGCCTTCGTCGTCGGTGTGCATCAGGCCAAAAGCGCGGGCATTTTCGCGATCCACTGGTGTGGTGGCGATCGTCAGCTCGGCATTATTGGCGATATGTTCCGACAGCATCTCCTGGCAATCCATCCGGTAAAGCTGGTCACCACTGAGAATAATGAAGTATTTGAAAGGGGTCTCACTGCTGAGGAAGTAGGACAGGTTCTGCCGGACCGCGTCAGCTGTTCCCTGATACCATTCTTCATCTCCCGGAGTCTGTTGCGCTGCCAGGATACGGACAAACGCGTTGCTGAATGAATCGAATTTATAGGCCTCTGTGATGTGGCGGTGAAGCGACTCTGTATTGAACTGAGTCAGGACATAAATCTGTCGAAGACCGGAGTTGAGGCAATTGCTGATAGGGATATCGACCAATCGGTATTTTCCACCCAAGGGAACCGCCGGCTTCGATCGCTTGTCCGTCAGTGGAGAAAGTCGGGAACCTTGTCCTCCACCCATGATGATGGAAAGAGTCTGGTTGCGGATGGCGGGGGAAAGAGTTTTAGGCATGGTCTTTAGGGGATTTAATCAAACGGTTTGAAAATTTCGAGACATAAATGCTTTGAATTGGTCAGGGTACTGAACGAATTTTCATGAAGTTCAGTTTTTATAGAAAATACCTAGAATTATGTGCGGAATTATTGGTTACGTAGGCAAGGAATCGGCTGCTCCGATTCTCCTCGAAGGGTTACGGAGGTTGGAGTACCGGGGATACGATTCTTCGGGTATTGCGGTGATGAATGGAGGGAACACCATTGAGACCCGAAAGAGAAAAGGAAGATTGCAAAATCTTCGTGACTTGATTGCCGAAAGTCCGGCTGACGGTGACACTGGGGTGTCTCACACCCGGTGGGCAACCCACGGTGAGCCGACCGACGAAAACGCTCACCCTCACTATGATCAAAGCGGGAAGCTTGCCCTCGTTCACAACGGAGTCATTGAGAACTATTCGCCCCTTCGTGATCAGCTTGAGAAGGACGGGCACGTTTTTCATTCCCAGACGGATTCAGAAGTTCTCGCTCACCTGATCGGGAAAGCCTATGACGCCTCAAGTGAAAGCACTCCGCAGAAGAGGCTGGTAAAGGCCGTTCGCGAAGCATTGAAGCTGATCTCCGGAACCTACGGCATAGTCGCGATGCATTCAGATGCACCGAAATTCCTCGTCGGTGCGCGCCTCGGCAGTCCTCTGGTTGTTGGGCTGGGTAAAGGTGAAAACTTTCTCGCTTCCGATGTTGCTGCGATTATTTCCCACACCTCGGACGCGATCTATCTCTCGGATCGCGATCTCGTCTACATGACGGATACCGATTTCAAGATCGAAACCGTCGAGGGCGGGTCCGCCGACTTTCAGGTCAGTCGAGTGGATTTCACACCTGAGCAGGCAGAGATGGGGGAGTACCCGCATTACATGCTCAAAGAAATCTTCGAGCAGCCGACTACGATCGGTAATGTCTTTCGGGGGCGCCTCCTTGATGACGAAGCATCCGCTATCCTGGGTGGATTAAATCTCACCCCTCAGGAGTTGCGTGACGTCGACCGAATTGTCCTGGTTGGATGTGGCACCGCCAGCCACGCTGCGATGGCCGGGGAATACATCATCGAGCATCTGGCCCGGATTCCCACCGAGGTGGAGATCGCCAGCGAGTTCCGTTATCGGAATTTACCATTGGATAAGAACACCCTTATCTTTGTGATCTCACAGAGCGGCGAAACCATCGACACCCTGGCGGCAATGCGGGAAGGCCAGCGCAAAGGCCATCGTGTTCTGGGGATTGTTAACTCCGTTGGCTCAACCATTGCCCGGGAAAGCGATGGAGGATCCTATCTCCATTCAGGTCCCGAGATCGGGGTGGCTGCCACCAAGTCATTCACATCACAAGTCACCATGATGGTGCTGCTCGGATTGCTGCTCGGCCGGATGCGTCACCTCAGTATCTCTGAAGGCCAGCGTATCATTTCCGAGCTGCGCGCACTTCCAGCCAAAGTGGAAGCCATCCTTCAGCAGACCGAACACATCCGCGAGATCGCGTTGAAATACATCGATGCTCCCGGCATGCTGTTTCTGGGGCGTCAGTACAATTTCCCGACCGCACTTGAGGGAGCGCTGAAGATGAAAGAAATCAGTTACATCTTCGCCAGCGGACATGCCAGCGCCGAACTTAAGCACGGCGTCATCGCTCTCGTCAGCGAGGAATTACCTTCCGTGTTCATTGTCCAAAAAGACTCGATCTACGACAAGAACGTCTCCAGTCTCGAAGAAGTGAAAGCCCGCAAGGGGCCTGTCATTGCCATCACCACCGAAGGAAACACCGAGATGGAACGGATTGCCGATGACGTGATCTACATTCCCAAAGTCCACGAGTGTCTCAGCCCCATCCTGGCAGTGATTCCTCTGCAACTGCTCAGCTATCACTTCGCCGTTGCCCGTGGTTGTGATGTCGACAAGCCGCGGAACCTCGCAAAAAGCGTGACCGTTGAGTAGGTAGAGACGAAAGCCCCCGTCAGGCAGGAAGGGTGAATAAATCATTCACCCTGTCCCGCCCCTTGGAGTTGATCATACTGATGACGAGGTTGATGAAGTCGATGCACTGGAGCTGACGCTCGAGCTGCTACCGAAGCTGGAACTTCCCACGCTTCCGCTGCTACCCATCGAGCTGCTTCCGATACTGTTGGAAGAGCCGGAGGATCCCACCGAGCCCATGGAACCGGTAGAGCCAACCGATCCTGTTGAGCCGGTTGAGGAACTGGAAGTCGATCCGGATGTGCTGCCGGTGCTTCCACCTCCGCCGCCTGTTCCCGGGCCGTGGCCGCGGTCGATGATCTGTCCGCTGGAGAGAAACATCGCGACAAATTCGTCGCCATCCGGCGTGCCGCCGAATTGAAGCACAAGCGCCTCGAGTTGTTCGAATTTTGCCCGGGTCTCCCTCGATTTGGCCGGAAGCGTGGCCGTCAGGACACTGCGATCCGAGATCGCTGCCTGTGGCGCTACGATAAATTCCTCATAGCTGTCCGCCTCCGCCTTAAGCTTGGTCAGCCAGGCAGCATTGATTCCATACAGCTCCGCGTTGGCGCTGTCATCGCCCGCTACGATAGCCCCGGCGTCCTGTTCCAGCAGGCGCACCCGCTCCAGCAGAGCTTCCGCTCGAAGTCGGCGCCAGCCACTGATCGGTAGATCATATTTCGCGGCGAGGGATTCATTTTCCATATCGCGGGCATAGACCACCAGAGCCCGGGAGAGGGCATACGCTTCATCTTCAAGCTCTTCCTCCTCCCGTCGTTTGTCGCGGGCAACACCCGTCGTGGGAGCTGATTGGCGCGAACCAAGATCCGCCAGTTCTTCAGTCAGCGTTCGGGCCTCCTCCACTTTCACGGTGAAAATCAGGGGTGCCTGATTTTCCCAGATCGCTTTGTTGAGAGGTTCATCCAGCTTCGCCAGACGTGAACGGTAACTTGCCAGTTGGTTTGTAATTACGTTATTCATATTTTTGTTTTTTGTTTAAGCATCCAATCACATCGGTGACTGAATTATGCAAACGGATACCTAATATCCGTTGGGTGTCAAATTGCGTTTGCTTAAAAAGTGACTGTTTTCCCTTCAGTATATGGTTATTTCCATTTTTCTTCTGAACGCCCATAGAGGTTTTCCAGTGGAAACAATCCCATTGCATTGCACTCAGTGGTTGCGAAAATCCATGAAGTTGAAGTCAGGTGTCGCCACTACGTGGCTCCCTTTATTGTTGCGGCGTGTTCCGTGGCCTTGTTTCGCAAGCTCGGCTGCTACCATGGCTATTCAAATGTCGCCCCTCCGGGCCTCAATTGTGAATTCCTTGCCTCGATCAAAAGATATGACGATCCATGAAGTGAAAATTACGTCGTGGCTGACGCCGAGGGCCGTTTCAACAGCGCTTTGTACGAAAGCTCAAAAGGTGCCTGCTCGGGTTTTGGATCACGCGGATTCCTCATGCCTCGTCATGCAGTGCCATCGCGGATTCATCATGCAATCTCATCAATGCCCCGTCGTGCAGCGCCGTAGCGCTGATACTTTCACCTCGCCATGAGTCTGTCTTGCAGGCCCGTAGGGCCGATATCTGAATAGCCATGGTTGTAGTCGAGCCTGCGGCGAGACAAGGCCATGGACCCGGTCACCGCCACCACAGGAGTCGCGTAGCGGCGACACCAACGTGGTTTCGTAGTTCACGGAGCAAGAGGGAACCGCGGTGGTATCACCACTACGTGGCTCCCTTTAGTTGTTGTGGACGTTTCCGTGGCCTTGTCTCGCCGCGAGCTCGACTTGCGACCACGGCTATTCAGATATCGACCCTCCGGGCCTCTTCGCCCCGTTTATCTTTTAGACCGTTACTCAAAAGTCAATTCGTGAAGCGACCGAGTGAAAAGACTTTTGAGAATGAGTCTAACTGGGATAGTCGAAAATCATTTCCGGGTGCAAATTTCACCTCTTATTCCTGACCACTGGCGGAAGTGGTTTGGCGGTTTCTGATAAGTCAGGGAGATGTTTTTTGAGTTTCTCAATCACCTCCGCGTACTTGGGATTATCGATTTCATTGGTCCATTCGCGGGGATCTTTTTGGGAATGATAGAATTCCTCCTGGCCGTTACCGTATCGAGTGTAGCGACCGAATTCGTTTCGAATGGTGAGGTAGGCGTCATCCGGGGTGCTCTTTTCACACAGACCGGTGATCGCGGTGCTCTCCCACTCGGCATCCGGATTCTTTAAAAGAGGAACCAACGAACGTCCATCGAGATACTCAGGCGGCTCAATACCGCAGAGTTCTGCGAGTGTGGGATAAATGTCCTGCAGGGAAACAAACCGCTGACTGACGCTGCCGGGAGCGGTCATCCCCGGGGCTCGAATCATGAGCAGGCAATGAGTTGCCTCTTCCCACAGTGTCGCTTTCTGCCAGTGGTTTTTCTCGCCGAGATGAAAGCCGTGATCGCTCAGGAAAACGACAATGGTATTATCTTTGCAGGGGCTGGCATCAAGCGCATCCAGCACGCGGCCGAGTTGGGCATCGGCATAGGCCGTTGTCGCCTGATAGGCTTGCACGGCTTGTTTGTGTAAACCGTGCTCTATCACACTGTCGACGAATCTACTTTTGCCGACGGTCAATTGTTTGGCCCGCTCGGGGACGTCTTCAAGATCGTCTTCTTTTAGAATTGGAACTTCGATTTCATCCAATGGAAACATATCGAAATATTTTTGCGGCACATACCAGGGCATATGAGGATTGAACAGGCCGCAGGCGATGAAAAAGGGGCGGTCGTGTTTCTCTTCGATTTTTTGGATAGCAAAATTCGCCATTTGCGTGCCGTTCATCTCTGACTCAGGAAGATGGATTGGCCCCCAGTCCTGCTCGCCCCGCCCAACCGCGGTGAGTGGAGCTCCAGGAGGATATGGGTCGCGTTTGTGCCCGATTTTTTCATCCCAGCCATCTTTCTGATCCCAGCCGTGGGTAATTTTTCCATAGCCTGAAGTGGAGTAGCCCGCTTGTTTGAAGAGTCCAGCGAGCGAAATCGCCTTGCTCAGTGGTTCACTTTTTTGGACCTGCAAGGCATTGTGATAGTGACCTGAATTCCACGGGCTGACTCCCGAGAAAAATGCGGTCCGAGACGGCGAACACACCGGACTGGCGGTGTAGGCGTTGGTGAAATTGACCCCGCTATCGGCAAACTTCAGTAAGTTGGGAGCTACGATTTTTCCTGAGTAACGATTGGGATCTCCCAATAGCCAGGTATTCAAGTCATCCGCGGCGAGCAGCAGTATGTTCTTTGGAGTATCCTTTTTGTCATCGGGCACGGCGGCTGGTTTCGGAGCCACGGCTTGTCTAGAGCCATCCTCTCCCGAGATTCCAACCGTTCGCGAATTGGCACGAATCTCTTTTCCAAACGCCTCCAGTTTCTGTTTCAACCGCCCGACAACTTCAGGTTTTTCATCAAACAGATTATTCCGCTCGCCCGGATCTTCGCTTAAATCGTAAAGCGCCTCAATCGGGCCGTTGTTGCCACCCAATCGTCTGCTGCGCTCTTTGATGAGCGCCTTTCTTTCGCTTCGGGGCAGGTCACGTTCTTCTTTGGTTAATTCGACTTCCACCTTCTTTCGTTCGCCTTCCGGCGCTTCTTCAGTGATGTATTTCCAATTCCCCTCCCGAACGCCTTTTACCGCGGCTCCTTTCAGATAGTAGTAGGCATCGTGTGGCGATTTGGCACCTTCCCTGCCGGATACCAGCGGCCAGAGGTCTTTGCCATCGATCACTCGATCCGCAGGAATTTCTCCACCGGCGAGATTCGTAAGCGTAGGCAGAAGATCGAAGATCGCCACCGGCTCATCGGTCACGGTTGCCGGAGGGATTTTCCCGGGCCAACGCATCAGGCAGGGTACACGCACGCCGCCTTCGAAAGTCGATCCCTTCCCGCCGCGCAGATTGAGCGAACTGCCGCCAGCGGATTTTTTCGGACCATTGTCGGAAGTGAGAATGACAAAGGTGTTCTCATCGAGACTGTTCGCCTTGAGTGCTTTGAAGATCTCGCCGATGCTCCAGTCGAGTTCTTCGATGACATCGCCATACAATCCCCGTTCGCTTTTCCCAATAAATGCCTCCGACGCATGAAGCGGGATGTGCGGCATGTTGTGGGCCAGATAAATGAAGAACGGCTTGTCTTTGTTTTCGCTGATGTAGCGAATCGTTTCTTCGGTATATCGTTTGGTAAATTGTGTCTGATCTGCGGGTGCTTCAATGACCTCATCATTTTGAAACAAAGAACAACCAATCAGCTCGTGCTCCTCCATCACCGTCTCACGGGTCAGACCGTCCCGGAAAACACAGTCTTTCGCGAATGTCTTATTCGCGGTAGTGAACTTCGTATTGTTGGAAGCGACCGTTCCAAACCAATAGTCGAACCCGTGATGCGGAGGATGCTGATCATTTTGATAGCCCAAGTGCCACTTGCCGATCAAAGCCGTGGCGTAGCCCTCTTTTTTGAGAACCTCCGGGATGGTCTCTTCGTCATGATGCAGTCCATTCGGATTGCGTTCAAACATGACACCACCAACGCCGACCCGCTTCGAATAACAGCCGGTCATCAACGAGGCACGAGTCGGCGAGCAGACCGGTGAGACGTAGAATGAGGTCAACTTAAGTCCTTCTTCCGCCATCTGATCAATCATCGGCGTGGACACGTCCTTCGCGCCGTAGCAACCGAAGTCGCCATAGCCGAGATCATCGGTCAGGATGACGATGAAGTTGGGTCGTTCGGGTGCGGCCTTCGCCATCAAGCTGAGAAAAGCGAACAGAGCCATGAAGATGGCAGCGGTGAATCGCGGATGGGGAAATTTGATAAGCCGTTCTACTTTGATTGATCCTCTTTGTTTCATTCGTTCTCTTTGTGAAATTTGATTTGCCGGGTCACGGTAGAACACCGTTTTATCGACTCTTATCCGCTTTCGTTGTCTTCTTATCCGCCTTCGCTTTTTTCATGGCTTGTTTGATCTCGATGACCCGCTCTTCAGAATAGCCTTCCACCCAGCCGATGGGGCGCATGTTGGACTCGAACCCTTCCATAAAAGTGCTCATCCGTTCTCTGAGTTGCTCGACGATTTCGGGGTGATGGGCTGAGACGTCGGTGGTTTCGCCGAGGTCGTCTTTCAAATTGAACAAGGAACCGGCCTTGGCGGATTTTCTGCCCTGCATGCCCTTGTTACCGTTTCCCCCGGGGTTCTGCTCTTTGATGAGAAGTTTCCAGTCGCCGTGACGAATCGCGGAACCGGGAACGAAAAAGGTATCATGGATCGGCTGCTCAACTGTTTCCCCAAGGAGGTAGGGGAGTATGTTTTTGCCATCGATAACCCGATCCGTTGGGACTTCGGCACCGGAGATGGCGCCGAAGGTTGGGAGCATATCGATGATCCCGGTGATTTCATCATTGGTGGAACCTGCTGGAATCTTTCCGGGCCATCGCATCAGGCAGGGCACCCGAATGCCTCCCTCGAAGTTGGTCCACTTGCCATCACGAAGCGGTCCTGCACTGCCGTGCCCATCCGCGTTAAGCTGCGGGCCATTGTCGGAAGCAAAGATGACGAGAGTGTTTTCGGTGAGACCGAGTTCGTCCAGTGTGTCGAGCAATCCGCCCACCTGCCAGTCAATCTCCTGCACGACGTCGCCGTAGGGACCCTGTTTGGAACTGCCGACAAAGTCCGGGTGCGGGATCCATTTGGTGTGGGGCAGCGGTGACGCGTAGTAGAGAAAGAAGGGCTTCGTTCCTGATTCCCGGTTCTTCGTTGTGACGTCCTTGATGAAGTCAATTCCCGCCTTACGAAGTTTGGGTGAGTAAATGCCGTCAGTTTGGCCTTTGATTTCCTCGACCATTTCGAGGTTTTTAAAGAGTCCTTTGGTTTCGTCATCGGCGTAGAAGAACCCGAAGAAACGATCGAAGCCGTGATTCACCGGGTTGAAGGGCTCCCACGAACCGAGGTGCCACTTGCCCACCATACCAGTGACATATCCGGATTGCTTGAGCAGTTCCGCGACGGTAATCTCATCTTTGTTGATCCCGTTCCCTTCCCAACGATAGACCACCTTTTCAATTCCAGTACGACCGGCGTGGCTTCCGGTCATGAACGCAGCGCGGGTGGGTGAGCAACGATTGTGCACATAGAAGCTCTCGAACTTCATGCCTTCGTTGCAAAGACGGTCGATGTTAGGTGTCGCAATCACTTCAGAGCCGTAGCAACTGAGATCCCCGTAGCCCTGGTCATCGGTCAGGATGAAGATGATGTTGGGCTTTTCCGCTACCGACACGGTTTGCGGAAACCCGTTGGAACTCGAAAGCAACACAAAGAGGATAAATGCAGTGAAATGCGGCTTGATCATGTCGATGGAGAATTTATTCGCTGCGTTGCACCTCAATGCAGACTCTGGAGATAGTCGATCAGGGAAGCAAATTCGCGGACCGTCAGGGTATTGGCCAGTCCAGGCGGCATCATGCTGATTTCGAGAACTTCTTCTTTAGCGACGTCGGAGGTACTGATCTTCTGACTGACGCCGGCTACATTTCGAAGCTCGATAAATTGCTTGTTACGAGCGGTTACAAAACCCGAAGCTGCGGTGCCGTCTTTGAGTTGAAATTGATAGGTCTGAAAACCCTGCGCGACCTCAGCTGCGGGATCGATGACATGCGTGATCAGTTGCTCCCGAGTGAAAAGATTTCCAACCGTACCGAGAAAGGGGCCTTTTTGCGGTTCGTCAGGATCGATGGAGTGGTAGACGTTGCAGCTTTGACGGGTGAAGATTTTCCTACCTTCGCCGGCATTGCCCTGCATCGTGAGGACGGCTTTGGCAGCCTCGTCTCCCGACATTTCGCCAACGAGCTTGTCTTCAGCTTGTTTGAAATACTTGAGCGCCTTTTCGGCTGCGGCGATGACTTGCGAATCCTTTCCCGGCTTTTGTAGCAATGGCTGAAATACGACCGCACGGTTGCGTTCGATACTTTCGATGAACTCAAGAGTGAGAGGGGTCTTCGACATACCGCCAACGATTTTGTCCCGATCATTTTCTGTTGTAAGCGGGCTTTGGGCGAGATTGCAGAGCATGTCGAAAAAAAGAGTTCGCTGAGCCGGAGCCGTCTTTTTCAGCTTCGACCAGGCCCTGGGCACACGCTGCATCAACGTGATTCGATGTGAAGAACTGTGCACAAAATCATGGCTCAACAGTTCGTAAAGGTCGGCTTCGTTCTCGATACGACCGAGTGCTTTAAGGTTCGCAGTTAACCATTCTGCGTAGGTGAATCCGGTGACGTCGAGCGCGGCGCGGAAAGCCTGAATCCTCATTTTATGGGGGCGGGCTTTGTCGGTGACGATGGTGAGCAGATCAGCTTGCTGTTCGAAGGTGTGCTGCGGTTGCTCCAGAAGTTGTTCCAGGGGATCAACCTCGATCGGAAGTTTCAATTCGGCCAGGTCCAGGTTGTGCCGACGAATCTGAAACAGAACCGCTTTCTGGGAATCTCCGTCCATCCCTTTGACGGCTTTGCGAAGGGCCTTCGCGATGGCATTGGAACTTTCCCAGGTCACGCCGTGGTAATACGGACCGGCGCTGTTGGGGCGCGTGCCCCACCACGCCTCGCCGTCCCAATCACTTTCGCGGTGATAGAGTCGAAGCAGAGCCGAAACCACATCGAGATTCTCCGGTTGATCGAGCGCAGCGATGAGTTTCAATACGTTTTCGGGTGAGTGGATTTGATCTAAAACAGCGAGGGCCGACGCGCGCAATCCCGGCTTTGTCAGGGCAGTGTGAAGTTCTTTAATCGGCGCGAGTTCGATCAGCGCCCGCCGAGCGGTGTGTGGTATCGCGTCATGAACGTGTGGCACATCTTTCACCAGCGGTGACCGGGAATCTTCATCTGACATCATCGTCAGCAGCGTTTCGGTCAATTCGGCCAGGGCAAGCCTTTGCACACCGACGACCGCTTGCAGCCGGACTCGAGGATTCTCGTGCTTGAGGCATTTGGTGATTGCGGGCGCAAGGTCGAGTTGATCGCGATCTTTGCGACCGAGCAATGCGCGGAGAGCGTATTCGGCCAGCGCTTCGTCATTGAGAAATTTTTTCAAAATGTCTGCTGAACCCGCGTCATTTCGGAGATTGATCCCGAAAAGCGCAGCAATCCGGGCTTCGAGGCCCAACGAATCATTCGCTGCCGCCTGCTCAAGTTTTGCGGTTGTGTCAGAATAATTGCCTTGCCACAGCTTCCACTGAGCTTGTTGCCGCAGCACGCCGGATCCCTGATCCAAATATTTCAGCAACTGCTCAGGGTTAGCCGCGTCGAGATCCGGAAAAGCCCTGTATTTCCAGCCTTTCGGTTTTGCCTGAACGATGTGCCCGACAACCGCTCCGGGTTCAATTCGCGCGCCACCACCTTCAAAGTTTACGAAATAGAGTCGCGAACTGCCATCGACGTCGAGGTCAACGAGCTTGTGCAGAGTAAGTGCTACCTGATCAGAGTTGGTGAAAGTCGCTTCGTTAGGTGTGAGATCGTGCGTGTAAAGCTTTCCCCAGCTGATCGTACTGATCTTTTTGTTCAGCCAATCCGGAAATCCGGGCTCTTCCAGGTAGAGCGCCCCGCACCCCGATCCACTGCCATAGGTAAAGAGGGGAGGCATGGCGTCCTCGCTGAAATTCTTGTAGAGATTCGGATAGCCCATGTGAGCGAGCGGGGTGAGATGATGCAAGCGCATGTCCCAGCCGTCCCCATCGTTGGTGTTATCCATCGCGATGAGATCGAGACGATGATTGATCGCGAGATCGTAGGTGTTACGGGTTCCCCGCGCGTAGATCTCAAGATCGCTGCCGTCGAGCCGCATCCGAATCACTCCGCCGGTTTGGAGTTTGGCAGTGGAGCCATCTGACCCGACGGCACTTGCACCAAAGTCACCGACCGCCACATAGATCCAACCATCAATCCCAATTTTCAGGTCGTTCGTCGAATGATCGCCTCCACGCTTCCAACTGAGGTCGTGCGCGAAACCACTGGCCAGCACCTTGCGTTCATCAGCGATCCCATCACCGTCAGTGTCACGACACGCAGAGATAAAAGGCGGGTGGACGAGGTAGAGCGTCCCATTGAGAAACTGCCCGCCACGCGGCGTGTCAATGTTAGGGAGAAAAGGCGTTGCGAAATCCGCCCGACCGTCATCGTCTTCATCGATCAATCTCCAGACAGATCCCTGATCGGGTAGTCGTCCCAGTCCGGCGTTCCCATCGCACAGAGCGTAAACTGCTCCGCCCGGTTCCGCTATGACGGACACCGGACAATTGATTTCCGGAGCCATCGCGAAAAAAGTCAGGTCATGATCCCGAAATTCCGGCAGCGCCCGGAACGGCGTTTCGGGACCCTGGTGCTTCAATTCAATTCGTTTGGAATCCTCTGCTTTTGCTCGGGGCTGATCCGGTTTTTCTTCCTCAGTGAGAGTTCGAATTCGAATGTTTCGCCAGGCGACCTCGAAAGGTCCGGTACCATCTTTGATTCCGTGGATCTGTAACCCGATAAATCCCTTCGAATGCGTGGCGTGACGTTCGGGTGGGATTGTCGTTTTCACAATCTCGTTGCCGTTGATCCAGGTTGTCACCCGGTTTCCCCTGGCCACCACGCGAACCTGATTCCACTCATTGCCCTTAACAAACTTATGGTTTCGAATCTCATCATCCGGTGTGAGCCACTGCCCCCATCCCTGGCCAAAGATATTTCCAGAACGCGAGCCCCGGTCCGGACTCTTTGCTGCAAATTCCACTTGAGGTCCTTCGACCGGTCCCACTTTCTGTTTGCCCTTCGGCTCCCGATTGGCCGACCGGATCTGGACACCGCTATTGAGTTCCGGATCGATCAGTTTGGTTTCAAACTCGAGTTCAAAATCGGCATACACTTCGTCGGTGCAGAGAAAGGTCGTGCCGAGTCCTTCCTTTGCCGTCCCGATAATGGCATCGTCTTCGACCCGGAACGAACCGCTCTTGTTGCGCTCGGTCCAGCCGTCCAAAGTTTTGCCGTTGAAAAGTTCGGTCCATGGTTTCCCGGCAGCAAAACCTTGATTGGCACCGGAAGATTTCTGCTTCGTGTAGGGAAGATATTTCGGCGGTGGCGTGTAGTTTCCGGCACCTCTTTCCCAGCGATAGGTGTCGCCCTCGATCACGAGATCCTTTCGGGAATTGAATCGCGGTTCCGGCCCGGCGAACTTCTTCGGTGCAAATTTGCGAAGCTCCGCCATTCGCGATTTGTGCTCGGGACTGGCGGCCAGGTTGTGCCATTCGTGCGGATCAGCCTGCACATCGTAGAGTTCCTCGCCGTCTTCGCCATAGCGGATGTAGCGCCAGTCGCGATTGATCACTGCGAATTCCCCGGGCTGTGTGTAGGGTAAAAAGACGTTCCGGTCCTTTGCGCCTGCGGGATTTTTTAAAGTCGCGGCAATGGACTCACCCTCCAGCAACTGTGAAGGCTTCGGCAGTCCGCACATTTCGGCGAATGTCGGATACATGTCGATCAAACTGACCGTCACGTCCGTCTTTGCACCTTCGGCAACGCCCGGTCCGGCCCAGATAAAAGGCACGTTCGAGGTCCGTTCCCACAGCGTGTGTTTGCCCCAGTTTTTCTCTCCCAGATGATACCCATGATCGCTCCAGAGAACGACGATGGTGTTGCCTGCATACGGGCTCGCATCCAACGCATCGAGCACCCGACCCATCATCGCGTCGGCATAGCTGATGCAGGCGAGGTAACCGTGAATGGCGTCGTTTAACGCGTCGAGATCCTCCAGTTTTTGGCGAATCTTCAAGCGGCCCGTTTTCGACTTCTCGACCTTCGGCGGCAGATCAATCAGATCGTCTGCTTTGTATTTCGGAAGCTCGATCTTGTCGGGGTCGTATAGATCGAAGTATTTCTGTGGGCAGTAATGTGGATAATGCGGAGCGTAGATTCCGCAGGCGAGGAAGAAAGGTTTGTCGTGCTTCTTTTGCAGTTGATCGACGGCCCAGTTGATCCGCATCGTGTCAGCCATCTCTTCCTCCTGCTCGTTGGGCAGGCCCGCCCATTCCAGAAACAGACCGCCGGTAATCTTTTCACCCTCATTATAAACGCTGGCTGGAAACGGCTTCGGAAACGGCGTGCCTTTACTCCATGAATCGAGCGCCCAGCCGTTTTCGCGTTGCGCCTCGCTGCGTAGGAAAAACTCCGTCCATCCGCGCTGGTCGATCGCGCCAACCGGGTGGTGGTATAGTTTTCCCGTCCCCAGCGTCGTGTAACCGGCCTTGGAAAAGCTGGTCTGCAAACTTTCGATTTCCGGACGGTTGACGAAGTAGTTGGCGGTCTCGTAGCAACCGGTCGTCGAAGCAAACTGACCCGAAAAGATCGCCGCACGGCTCGGCGCGCAAAAAACACCGGCAGTATGGGCATTGGTGAAGCTGACCCCACGCGCCGCGAGTTTGTCGAAGTTCGGCGTGATCGCGCGCGGTCCGTCGTCCGGCTGCGAGCCCTCGAGACAACCGATCCAGTCATTCATGTCATCGACAGCGAGGAAGAGAACATTCGGTTTGGAGACATCGGTCGCGCTAAGCGAACCGGTGAGGAAAAGGGCGACGGTTATAGTCAGTAGTTTCATCAGCAGACTGAGTCGTGGGAAAAACAGGAGAGGATGTTTAGAAGATTGTGTTGAAAAGGACCTACTCAGAAACGGTTGGGATGACGTCCAGAGAATCGAGCACAAACTGCATCGACATGGCATCGAGGTAGCGATTGCCAACATTCGGATTATCCCGCCCCTGTGAGGCCCAGATCCCGACGATGACCGTCCGGGTGCCTTTCGGCAGGCTCATGTCAGTGGTCAGCCCCTGCCATCCAACATGTTCTTTATTCTTGAGGTTTTGCCGGGAAATCTGCTGGAGCGACCGTTCCTCAATTTCAGATGGATCCGACCAGATGGCACCCACTTCTTCCGGCGTTTCCGCAAAAGCGCCGATCCGAATAGCGTAGTTACCTCCATCCTCACCGGTTGTGAAAAAGTGGCACCCAACTTGAATGCTTCGCCGTTCGGATGCCAACACTTCGGGATAATCGTTGAGATCAATCAGGTAATGAACCTGTCCCTTTTTCCGTTCCGGACTGGGGGAAATTCTCAGGATGTGCTCTCCGGAGACAGGCTCCGGGTTTTCGGATTTTACCACCTCAACTTTGCCATGGAAAAACCACTCATTTGCATGTCGGGCGATCCCACGTTGAAACGTTTGGGTTGGGTCTTCAAAGGCATCGCGCATCACCGAAATCAGCTGAGGGCGAATCTCAGCCATCCTGGGAGCCACGAATCCAAAAACTGCTGTGGTGCTGAGAATCCCAATGACAATTCCCGCAGCCACCGCACCGATTCGAGGCCATCGCGAATACCCTTTCGGCCTGATGGGAGTGACCACTCCTTCTCCGGTCACCGCCTTCAGCGAGACGTTTTGCATCGACTGTTCGATCATGCCATGCACAGACGCCAGCTCCCAATAGCGTTGGCGGATTTCGGACGACTCTTCGATTCTTTGACTTAGCAGATCTGCTTCCTCTTCGCTCAGGTGACCGTCAAGGCAAGCATTGATCAAGGCATCGAATTCCGCATGGTTGTTCTTATCTTTCATCGATCAAAGAGCTTGTTGAAGTTTTGAATTGATACAATTCCGAAGAGAAATGCGTGCTTTCGAGAGCGCGACGCGAACAGCGATTGATGTCATCCCGGAAGCCGTCGCCATTTCCTCGGAATTTTGCCTCCGCGAATAGCGCCGCCACAACAGATCGCGAACTTTAGGCGTCAATTCGCCGAGACATTTTTCCAGAGCATTTTCTTTCTCTGATAAAGAATCAGGCGTCGGAGCGTCCTCCGTCAAAGCGATGATCGCTGCTTCACTGAGAGCCGTGCCACGCTTTCGCTGCCGGAAATTTTCCAGAACTTTGAGACGGGCAACGCTGCAGGCCCACGCAACAAAATTAGTTCCCTGCTCAAAATTGGAAGCCTTGCGTGAAATGGTGAGAAATGTCTCCTGCATGACATCGTCAGCATCAGGCAATGAAGGCTGCAAAGACCTCACAAACGCCCGAATTGAGTTTTCGTGGCGCACGAAAAGCAACTGAACGGCCTCCCGGGCATCCGGTGCATCATTTTCGTCTTCGAGATTTGTCATCATTAGTAATGACATGGGGGCAAAAATTGTTTCCAAATAAATTGGAATTTTTTTCACAAACGCTTCATGAATTCTCTAACAGGGGTGGCAGGCGAGTCACTTCTCCCGCACCTTCAGCACGGCTTCGAGGCAATCCAGTTCGTTCGTTTTCAAATATGAACCTCACTCGATCTGTGGTTGAGTCATGCCATGAGTCGGAAAAAGAAGAACCCTCGCAACCAGGGGGAAACCCTGAACCCTTTCGATGAATTGGCTGAGCTGACCGGGCGCGCGACTTCATCAGAAACGTCGGACGGGGAATCAACTTCCACTCCCAAAAAGCCGAAGCCGGAGAAAACCTCGAAACGGGGTCAGAAGAATACCCAACGGGGCCGGATCGATATCATGCGACTGTCAGCAGGGGGCGGCGGGAAAGCGGTGACCGTTGCCACCGGATTCAAAGGGATTGGTTTGCCGGAGAAAAAGGCGCTCCTAAAGCAAATGCAGAAAGCCTGCGGTGTGGGCGGCACGTTGAAGGACGGGAACATCGAAATCCAGGGCGACAACAGAGAGGCCATGAAACGCATCCTCACCGAAGCCGGTTTCAATCCGGTCTTTTCCGGCGGGTGATTTAGGCCCGTGCGGTTGAAGACGAGCCACAAGCGAGTCAAGGCCGTGGAATCCGTTCAGAAAAACGAGGAGCCCTGTAAGGGCGAACCAACCACCGTGTCACCGTTCAATGTTCAATGCATACAGAGAAGGGCATCGTTCCGCACAAAAATACGCATTCGAAAAATGGTCAGCTGGTAGGGACGCCTTGTCCTCAAGCGTCCGCGGCGGTCCCCGGACAAGCGTCTCTACCACCTGCATCTACCAATCTTCCCCTGAGTGATCCACTGACTCAGAGCTTTCCGCTACTCCCCGCTGCCGGGGACCAGGGAGCAGGATTTGATTTCGGCGCTTTCGTCCTGCTTGATTGCGAGCGTGATCAAAACGTCGTCGCCGTAGTCGAAACCAAAATGGACCATCGGCTGGATCCGCCCGTTGCGCTTGATGGTGTATCGCGTCCCGCTCCGGCTGAGCTCGAAGGTTTCGAACTTGTCCGCCGCTGTTTCGGCCAGCTCCACGTAGAGCATCTCATCTTTTCCGGCGCGGTTCAGCCAGCCGAGCTCGTAGCCGCCTTTCAGTTCCATGGTGAAGGTGAAATCGCCCTCCAGTTTCGCCGGGAAGACCAGGTGGGCATGTTTGTGGATACCACTGGTGTTGGTGATCCTCGTCGCACCCGCCTCCCCGGGGACGATCGTCATGGTCTCAACACCGCGGTCGGTCCAGAGGCGCTTGTCGAAGTCCCAGCAACGAACGTTCCAGTCTGATTGATCGAACGACTGTGAGACGGCGTCGTCTCTCTTGAGAGTCCAGTTGACCGCGTTGACCAGAAGGCGGCGGACGTCCTTCTGCTTCATGTCCTGCGGGGCGCCGAGACTGGTGTAGAAAATGCGGGCCTGCTTGTCCCCGTAGCGGCGCGTCCAGGCAACCGGCTGGGCAGGAGGATGTCCATCCGCGGTGCCGAGCAACAGCGGCGTGGCGTCTTCGGCCAGGGGCAACACCTTGTAGAGTGATTGATAGCCGCGAATCTGCCCGGGGTTTACTCCGTCGAGCAGCGGACTTTTCTCCGGCGCCTCAGGGTGTCGGCTGACGGCATAAGGCATCGCTTTGGTCTCGTAGCCGGTGTTCTGCCCACCGAGGACATCAGGGGTGAATTCGGGCCAGGCCGCGAGCTTTGGATCGGTGATGGGAGAAGACTTCGGCGGGACAAAACCGTGATTCGCCGTGCGGATTCCCAGCAAGGGTTTGCCGGCCGCGAGATGTTTGCGGATGGCATCGAGCTGGGCGGCGGGCAGCGTCGCGCGCCGGACGAAAACGATGAGCAGATCGGCTTCCTGCACGGCAGAAACCAGCCCGGGAAAATCCGTCGGCATCGCCCGGTTGCCTTCCAGCAGCGTGACCTGGTGGCCCATTTCACGGAGTTCCTTGTCAGCGAAATCGCGCATCGAGTTCACCGCGTCGTAATTATTCGGGTCTTCGACCGCCATGATGACAATGCGCGCACCACGTTCAGCGCCATTCGATGGTCGTGCGAGGACCAGGCATACGAAGAGAAGCAAAAAGGCCTGAATGCGGCTGAGGGGTTTCATATCGATTTCCTGAATGGTGAGCTGCGTAATATCGGCTTTCGCAAGTCCACGACATTGACAGTTTTGAAACAGGTTATCAATCCTGCTTCATTGGCGTCATCACCGAAAGAGTGGGGCACGGCGGAAAAGGGGAGGGAAGTCAAAGGTTTCAAAGGGATCGGAACCCCGGATTACCGACAGTCGCTTTGCCCCACCTTTGATGATAAGCTGCGGGAGATGAAAGTGCTTCTCAGTCTTTTGATCGTATCGATCCTCGCGATTACGGCTCGCGCGCAAACGGAAACGTCTCGCGGCTTCGAGGTGGGGCAGACGCTTCCCGATATCTCGCTGATCAATCTCGATGGTAACGAAGTCCGGTTCAGTGATTTTCTCGGGAAGCAAGTTGTCCTCTATGGCTGGGCGAGCTGGTGAACCTGTCGCTACAGCCTGCCCGGGTGGCAGGAGCAATACGAGGAACTGAAGAGCGAAGGTTTTACCATCGTCGGAATTGCCATGGATGCCGAAGGCGTGGCGCCAGCGAAGAAATACTATGAAAAGCACGGGGTGACTTTTCCCTCGCTGGTGGACCCCAACTTCGCGACCGGGTTCGGCTATGTGCCGTGGACTTTTTTCGTCGACGAACACGGCGTGGTGCGCGCCAAGGGGAAGGACTGGAAGCAATTGATTAAACCGGTGGAAGAACTGAAGCCGGTGACTCCGGCGATTCTCGCGCAATGGTCGGATTCGAAGCCCCGTCTCAGCGCAAAGGCCATTGCCGCTCTGGAGCAGAAACAGCAGGCATCCCCCACAGACCTGGATCTGGCCACCGATCTGGCTTCCCGCTACTTCACCGTCGGTCGCGACGCCGATGCGAAAACGCTTTTGCGGGCCATCGCGGAGAACCACAATGCCCGGAAGATCGCCCGCGAAGGCGATCAGGAAACCAAACAGCGGTTGTCCCGCGTCTTCCTCCAATTGTCGCGTGCGGAAGAAGGCGACCGTCCAGCACAGTTGGAGGCCGCCCGAACCGCCTACTTCCTTGCTCCAACCATCGGCCTGGCCAAACAAATCTCGAGGATTGCCGATCCCACGAAGTTCGACGACCGCCCCGACGGCCAACTCGACAACCCCTATCGCAATCAATACGCAAAAGAGATCAAGGCCGATCGTGAGTTGTGGCTGAAGGCGGCTGAGTGAGCATGGCTATCGAATTGGCTCAGTCTCCTGGCCGGAAACTGATCATACACAAAAAAAGATAGGCGAAGTGTAAGTTTCTCACGAACCACATCGTTCCATCAAACTTTTCCGATGAACTGTGGTTCCTTACAATAGGACCTCACTTGATCCGTGATTGAATTATTTCCATGAACCGGCTATTGAGGCATCATAAAACTTCTGTCGGCCAACCGCAGAATCGGCCATTCCAGAGGACTAGAGAAATCATTCCAACTCAGAAGCGTTTCTTTGAGCATTTGGTGCGTCGCAGTGCCAAGAATTAGATTTCCGCCAAGTCGAAAACCGGCACTATCCGGGTTGTCGCGAATGATTCTCTGCACATCTTTAATGGCATCGCTCGCCAATGTCCGGTTTCGATGCCTCGCGATTTGGTAAAAGTTCAAGCGGGCAATATCTTGAGTTTCTCCTGGACTTTCTTTCTGAACAATTTGTTCAGCCAATTTCGAAACTCTATCCCACTCGACTTTCCCTTCGATCGCCAGATATATTAAGTCTAGCAGTTGATTCGTGTCGAGACTCTCACCCACTGATCGGCTACGAATCGTTGAAAATCGTTCACCTTCCCCGAACCTCTTGATAGCAAGTCCAAGATCGTCAGAGATTCCAGAAGTATCGAAAGCGTCAATGTCCCGATACAACTTATAAACCCATTCGAAGAACGAGGCGGGGAGGTCTTCGTCTTTATTCCATTTGTCCGCAAAGTTCTCCACTCCCTCCGCCCGAATGCCGTTCTCGGCTGGATTCAAAATTTCCCATCCATCGTCGAGGTAGTCCAAAACTCCATCTTTGGTCGTACGGTCGTGTGTTAGGATTTCCTGATGCCGACAAATCACATAACGGCAAAATCTTTTGATCGTCTGGAGCACATCTTCTTGGGCGTATTGGTGCGTTGCAATTGTCGTTATGATGATGGAAATGGGTTTTCTGTCTCTCGTAGAGAAATATACGTCCCGATGGCGTTTCATGATTTGAACAGCTCTCTGCAAAGGGGAGCGCAGGAGTTGGCGAGGAACCGTGTTGGCGTCGGTATACAATTCCCGGTTTCCTTCATAGATTTCTTCCTTCTGACCTCTTACGAAATCATCTGAAAAAGGGTTTTTGCTTCGAAACCAAGAGTAGTAGCCCTTTGGATTGCTGCGAGCCCATTCGTAGTCGGCGGCCGATTTGTCGGTAATGTCGATTTCACCCTCAATACCCCCGCGACCGATTGCCGAGGGCAATACGTCGATGTGAAATCCTGGTCGATTTTCTTCGGAGGCATAGAGAAGCGTCCAACACCGTTTGCCTTCTTCGTCAAGCATTCGGTTGTAATCCGAATGACTCTTCAGGCGCTTTCCCACGTCGTCTTTCAATCCTCGTGCTGATATCGTAGCGTTTCGCTGTGACAACTCAAAAACCTGATCAATATCGAATCCTGCATCCTTTCCGTCTCGATATGGTTTTACGACCGTTCCCAATCGGAATGACCCCTGTAGATAAATTTCAGGCTGTGATCCAGATTGATACTCCCCTTCGGCGAGCCACGTGGCCACTGAGCCAAACCGTTGGCGAGACAATTCATAGTCCGATGGAGAGATATCGAGATGAATTGCAATCTCGTCTAGTCTTTTGAGGAATGTGCTATTGGTCATTTTATTGCTTGGTGATCCGCTTCGTAAGGGGGTGGCCTGTGTTCGAACCAATCCTTGATTTTGGGGTAGGCTCTTTCGCCGCAGGTTTCGCCAATTCCTGTCAGTTCATTCAAATTCACCCGATCAAGGTTGGCATATTTGGAATCCACTTTTTTGTTGATCGCGTAGAAATTTTTTTGCTCTATGAGTTGATCGAGATACATCTTCGATGTTGCGTAGCTGTTGGCTTCCATCAACACTTCCAGAATCTTTTTTGCCCACCCGAGTTTTCCGGCGCGCTTTTTTCTCACTGGGGAAAAGGATTCGGTAGTTCCGATATTTAGGACGCGAATATTTTTGATATCGGCTCCGAGATCTTTGGCTTCCAGCAATCCGACCAATGACGGATTATTGGCCCAAAGACCACCATCCAAATAGTCTCGGTTTTCGTAAGTGAAAGCCGGTAAATATGTGGGGGCAGCCGATGTAGCCATTCCAACCGCCCACATGGGCATTTTCCAATCTCGTCGATAGGTAGATTTATGGGGAGTTTTCAGGAGTCGGGGTTTTGACTCCTCGGCAACAAATGTGGGAATCACGAGGCGCTTTTGACTGTCCAGAAGTGTTGGTTCTTCACAGTCCCCGGTTTGGAGAAGTTCCTTCAGTGTGTTTTTCAACACTCCATTGGAGTACTTCGGACGCAGCCAAGACCTCAAGCTTCGATAGCATCCTCCGAGACCACGGCTAGGAAAGATGAGTTCTCCTTTGTTGAGGTAGAAGTCCTGAATTTCGGATCCTGATTTCCCGAGCGACAGAGCCAGAGCAATTAATCCTCCAGTAGAAGTGCCGGTAATGATGTCAAAGTGATTTGCAATAAGGCTTCCTGCCTGCTCTTCAAGTGCCTTAATGACGCTCGCCGAATACAGACCTTTGAGTCCGCCCCCGTCGAGTGAGAGAATTTGTACTGTATCTGATGCGGAAAATGGCTGTGTCAAAATAGTTACGCGGTTCGAAGATTTCGATCACTCTACGAAGGCCAAGGGTGAAATCAATGATACTTAACTAAATTCTCTAGTACATCAATAATCCAGTCCCGCATATTTTTGGCATAGAAACCGGGCGGTCCGAAGTGCGCCCGCAATTAGACTAATTCTACGAACCAACAGGGTAATTTCGGTGAACTTACACTTTTCGATCGTGAAATTTATTGAGCCACCATCATCCCCTTACAAAGCGCCGAGAAGGCACAGGACCTTACTTTTTCGTCTCTGGGTGTTCCTCATTCTTCTCTCGGGTGTTTTCTTCTTTGTGATGCTGTCGGTCCCGTTCTTTTCGATCAGCAGTCGAATTTCAAAAGCGTCTGGCCTTTTGTCGGCATACGATCGAGGGTGGTCTGGAGCTTTTTCCGGATGGCGGTCGGCTCCGCACTGGTGACGGGCTTTTCTCGAAGTGTGCGCATGATGAGATTGTTGCGTCTCGGGGGGATTGGGAGCTACTCCCCTTGCTGCAAACGTTCAGCGTCCGCCAGATCCTTGGTCCGTCCGCTATCGAGTTTGTTTTTGATGAGCTGCTCTTTGCCGATTACTTGAATGGGCAATCCATCTAATTCGTAGCCAATTCTGGATTCCCAAATTTCTTCCCAGCTCAAACCGTCGATGCCCGTGAGAAGATCAATTCGGTTGGGGGCCATTCCCAGTTGAATGATAAAATCGGGCTTTAAAAAATCATCCCTCCCGATTTCGAGATCACCGAACCCAAATTTTTCGATTACCTGAATCAAGCGGTCCGCATTTTCTGCAGACAGGTGAATTAAGAAATCGATGTCCTCAGTAAACCTTGGCGCTCCGTGAACCGCGAGGGCATAACCACCCCAGTAAAAAATCAACTTTCTCTGAGAGGAACAACTCGACAAACTCGCGGATATCTTTCTGAAGTTCCATGATTCGGATAGAAGGATCGGCCTCTTTTCAGGAGTTCAGAAAAGATGCGCATCGACTCCTCAGTGTCGTACAAAGGAGCCTCTTTTTCGTCCTTAAGGTTGAGTTTTTTGACGACCTTTTCCACGATTCAATTTACCACTGATTCACCTGAATTCGAACGTGATATCCTTTAAGGCGGTCGAGGATTATTGCGTCTTGGCGCAGCATTGTAGTCTAGAAGGACGGCTTTTGAAGGCTGACTTAACTAAAAGTTCGCTCGCTGAGACTCGCCGCACGTCTGGCTACCATCTTTTCGTCCCTGCTGGGACATTCTTCCGCGCAATGAAACAGCCCCATATTCGCCTGAATCGTTGAAGAATCGTGACAGCCAAAAGTGTCGGCAGACACGACCCGATACGTAGCCAGATGTGCAGCGAGCCACAGCGAGCGGAACTTCTGGAAAACAGATTTTGTTTTTATATTGCGCACCGGCAGGTGCGCGAGAAATTGCCGCATGGCTTCGACCCATCACTCGTTGCATTACCACCTCGTCTTCAGTACGAAAAACCGTGCACCCTGGTTCGACGCCGAATTTTTACCGGAACTTCACGCCTATCTCGGCGGTATGATCAAAGGAATGGATGGTCATCCCCTGGCCAATGGCGGAATCGCAGATCATGTGCACGTGTTTGCGAGCCTGACGCCGAACCACCGCCTATCTGATCTAATGAGGGAACTGAAGGCAGATTCTTCCAAATGGATCAAGGGGCGGCTCGGTCGATCGGCGTATCAGGAAGAGTATGTTGAGATGCTGGAATTGGGCATGGTGGAATACGATGACCGGTATCTGTGGTAATCGCAGGTGAACGGGACGCTTCTCCCGCCCCTGCCGGGGCGGTTCTGTCGGGTGGATGGGTATTTTCCAGAAGTTTCGCTCGCTGGGGCTCGCTTCACATCTGGCTACATATCGGATCGTGTCTGCCGACACTTTGACGCTCACAAACGGATTATAGATAGACCCATCGTCAATGGATTGAAATTCCAGCGGTCCAGATCAGGTTCACAAATCTGCTGATTCCACGAATCAATAGGGTACGTTCGACGAACAGACCCTGTTTGATCGTGAAACCATCAGATACACCAACCTCTACCCAAGAACCGAAAAGCCCCAACCCGTGGCTTTTCCGCCTTGGCGTGTTTCTCATTCTACTTTCGGGTGCTTTCTTTTTTGTGATGCTGTCGGTCCCGTTCTCCTCGATCAGCGATGGACAGAAGGCGTTGTGGGGAGGCGGTCTGTTTGTGGGAATGCAAATCGCGTGGTGGGCGGGAGCTGCCTGCGTCGGGCCGGCGGCGGTTAAGAAAATGGGCGCGTGGTTTCGGCGCACTGGCAAAAGGTCTCACGGAAAAAAGTGATATTGACGTTCCGGGTAATGCCCGGGCCGCCCGGGGCGATTTGAGTTTCGGTCGGAATTCCTGTGATCCTGCGTTGTCTCCTCAGCCGTGAAGCCGTTCGGAAATCCTTTTCTGACGATTCACTTCAGTCCGACACAAACAATCTCTCCCTCTGCGCTTCGACAATAAATCTGGCCGTTCGCCAGGGTGGGGGCGGTCCAGCATTTCCCTTCGAGGATGGTTTGCTCGAGGATCGGTTTGAAGCCGTCCGGTGATGCCGGGAAGAGGGTGAGTTTTCCGAGGTCGAAAAGGATGATGTGTTGCCTGGTCGCGATGAGACCGCCGCTGCCGTAGCCTTCTTTGGTCCAGATGATTTTGCCAGTGGCGGCATCGGTGCAGATCAGTTCGGTGGGGCGATGGGTGGTGCCGTGGAGGGAGTAGATGTGTCCGTCGAGGAGGACGCCGGGATTGAAATACCACTTCATGTCGCGCTGCTCCCAGATGATTTCGGGTGGGGTTTCTCGTCCGGCTGCGGGCGGAGGCGCGAGGCAGACGGTGCCGTTGCTGTTGGAGAGGATGATGTGGTCGCCCGCAAGAACGGGATCGGCGGCATTGACGTCGCGGCTGCTTTTCCAAGGGAACTCCCATGTCTGTTTCCCGGTCGCGGCGTCGAGTGCGAGGAGCGATTTGGCGGAGAAAAGA
>JBLWYI010000032.1:0-8328 GCA_048267005.1 Verrucomicrobiales bacterium
GGAGTTGGTGTCGGTGTCGGAGTCGGGTGGCAATCTACCCAACGACAGATCTCTGTGGACGTTGTTTCCGAGTTGTCTAGCGCAACTGGAGGGTCTGACGTACATCCTTCTTTGCATCCGTATTCCGCAAACGGAGAGCGAAACCATTCATTGAGTTCTCTATCCCAAATCCAAAGTTGGGAGCCGCATTGGCTGTCCGATGGTTGCCCAGAGACATTGCAATCGCCGTCGGGGCACTGACCAGGGTCGTTGATTTCTTCACTCATGCTCAAAAATTATCTTTAGTGTGGTTTCAAAGTTCTAGCAATCCTAAAAGTTGAAATAGGTGTGAGTGAACTTGCGGTGGTGTGTATATTTTTAGTTAAGCTGAGAGCCCAGCGGGGGGACCTGTATGCTGATCCCATGATTAAATAATGGTCATCGTTTCTATTGTGGCACCACTCAAGAAGGTTCCCGACGGCATCGTAGATACCAAAACCGGTGGGCTTTAGCCTTCCAACGCCATGATGTTTGCCGTCAGAGTTATCAAGAAACCAAGCGTAGTCTTTAAGCCAAACGGCTTCGGTGGGGCCAAATCCTGCACCTTCCACGGACCCACTCGCCGCGTAGAAAAACTCTTCACGGGATGGCAATCGGTATCCTGGCTTTTCGTAATGATTCTCCACCTCTCTCCAGCGCTTAACACCACCGAATGTATAATTTTCGTAGCAGAGTTGAGAGTCTTCGTAACCCTCTTTCTTTGAAAGCCAGTTGCAGTAAGCCATGGCCGTTTCAGAACTCATTTGGTCGACGGGGCTGTCTGGAGAGGAATTATCAAACGGACTGTAGCCGGAAGCGAACGCCCGGTATTGTTCTACTGTGGTTTCGGTCATTGCCAATTCGAACCCCTGTGGTTTGTCGCTGGAATCCGGCAAGCGGACTTTAATCATGGCATGACCATTTGAGTTATAAGACCAACTCGAATTTGCCGGTTGCGGGGAGTCTGAGATCAGCCGGTTCAGATCTTGTGAGTGCCAGCCCCACCGGGTCAATAGCCATCGGGCCGAAGAATGGACCAGAGAGTTCGGGTGAGATGTAAACAAGGTGATGACCTGCTGTTCCACCTGAGGCTTTTGGAAATTAATCGAATCTGAATTGTAGCTTCCCAACATTAACAGGACCGCACTGATTACAGTTGGGTCCTTCCCGTCCTGCAGTTTGCTCAGTAGAATCTCATGTTTTATTCCGGCTTTTGGTCCCAAATAAATGAGCCACGGTCGTAAACGATTGTCGAGTTCTGGAGACCATTGGAGCGACTGCCACAGCTCTGGATACTCTTTATTTTTATTGAGTGCGAGTATTGCTTTGGCTTCGGTTGTGATGTTGGAAGCGGGGAGCTCCGCAGATGGATTGCGAGCGAGCCTGCGGCGAATCAGATCGTCCGGAAAAGACGGGGCAAAGGCGATTTGTCCAATCACAAAGGGAAGCTGCTCCGGGCTGGCCTTGTCCAGCAATTCGAGAAGGCTTTCAGGTTGGTCTGAATAAAATCGCGATAGAATCGCGGCAGCAGAGACGCTTTCCGATGGTTCGGCTTCAACGTTGCCCTCTGTATTCTCGAGCCAGCTCCCAAACGATTCCAACAATGCGGGTTCAAGTTGCTCTTGAACGGGGACAAAAAACTTCAGCCACTGAACCACATCAGCGGGGCTCAGAGTGACCAACAGCCGGGCCGCGTCATCGTTCCATTCACTCCATTGTTCGGCTTCGGGATCAAGAGTAGCCAACGCTGCTGCGATGCGTAGTCGCGAGGAAGAGGGCAGGGAAGGCCTGGCGAGTCGATCCCAAAGGTTGATAGACTCCCGACTGCCAGCTTCCTCAAGACGGTTGATTACGAACTTAAACTCATCAAAACTTCCATCCAATCCACGCTCAAATAAGGGCTGCTGGAAACTGTGATCTTCGGCGACTAAATAGGCTGCGAGATTGAGCCACTCTCTGGAGGCTTCAGGATGATGAGCGATTTGATCGTTTGCCAATCCACGGAATTTATCCGGCCGTAACGAAAGTTTCTGAATCAAGTTCTCGGCCACCGGAGTGGGACTTTCCATATAGTCAGAGAACAGCTGGCCGATGGCTGCTTCCTGCTTGTAGAAGTTGGTGACCAGTATCGTGACCGTCACCATGGTTGCAAAAAGCAATGCCCAAAGCGAAATACGCTTGGAAATGGCCTTCATCATCTTTTTCTGAAGGTCGGTCCAGGTCGAGCGTTTGGTAAGGGTCGCAAATCGCAGCCATTCGAGAAATGTGGGAAGATGTCCATTTCCGGGAAAGCGCTCGTAAAGGGCGGAGAGTTCGGTAAAGCGCAGCGCGGCTCTTCCTCTTGCCGTACTTCGCTTGGTTTCAAAAACCCAGTCTCTCAAGAAAGGAACCAGATAGTCATGGGTCAATTGGAAGTGCCTTTCCTTTTTCGCTGAGTCCGATTCACTGTCGAGCAGTTCGTCTTCGACCAGTGCAATCAGCCGGAGTTCTCTTTCGAGGATGGTGATCGTCGATTCAAAAGTGGAGTCATCCGGTTCAAAGCCTGCTCGTTCTCTCAGCAAACGCTCACTCAATGGTGGATTTCGAATCGGGGTGTCACCTTCCGGTAGAAGGGCTTCAAGAACGCCTCTCGCTTTGTTTTCAAGCATGCGGTTGGCGGGGTTTGCCCCCCTCTCGGAAAACGAGGCGTTCAGAAACCGCGAGCCGATTGCGGAGACCCCGCCCAGTTTTTTCAGAGAATCCCCCGACCACGAAAGTTCTTTGGTAATGTCGGCAAATAGCGAGAGTTGAACGGGAACAATTTTCCCGTTCTGAGACAACTCACTCAAGGCGCTCTCGATAAATCTGGATTCCGGTTTTGATAACTCTGAAGCGATTCCCGGAAGGCGACCGTAGGCGTGTCCAAACTTAATCAACACATTCCTGGCATGATCGATGTCAAAGAGGTCAAGGGCCGCGCAGTTCTTCGTTTGCAAAAGCGGGACATCGATATCTTCCATCAACTTGCCAATCCCCATCCAGAAATCATCACGAAGGGTCAGTATCACTTGAAGCTTGAACCCGTCGCATTGGCGGAGGGCCGAGACCAGTTCGACATCAGTCCCGGGGCGGTGCGCATGAAGCCATTGCTCGAATTGATCAACGATAATCAGCAGTTTGTTTCCCTCCGGCAGAAGCTGCTTTTCACGAATCGTCCGGATACATTCGTCGAGTTGCATATCCTCGCTTAGATCTGGAAACCGATTCTTTAGACTTTGATTTAAGATCAACTCCGTTTCTGAAATGTCTCCGGCAATCGTTATGACTTCGATATTGGTCGGCAGTAATGGGACCAGCCCGGCTTTCAGAAATGAGGACTTACCGCTACCGGACGGTCCATACAGCACGCCAACGCGGAAGGGATCGACGGCGTTCTCAATTTCCCTTTGCCAAAAACGAATGCTGTCCGGAATACCCTCCCGGTCCTTGACGCCCGGAAGGAGTTGGAGAAAGAAACCGGCATCCTGACCATCGAACGAACGTAGTCCCTTAGGGATGATGGGTAATTTGACCGTGGTATTTTCAGCAGAGGACTGTGGCGAAAGAGCCTGGGAAAAGTTACTGAGTTCCTGCGCAAAAAGACCGGCCGTCTTATAGCGATCACCCGTACGCTTTGAGAGCGCCTTCAGGCAAATCCTCTCCAACGCTCTGGGGATTTTCGGATTGATTTCTCTGGGGGCGGGCGCGGGAAGTGAGAATGAGCCGACCTGTTCAATTAAGTATTCACTGTCTCCCTCAAAAGGAGACTGATGAGTCAGCAGCCCGTAAAGAATGACGCCCAGACTGTAAATATCAGTCCGGCCGTCGACCAGGTGACCTTCCCCGCGAGCCTGTTCAGGACTCATGTAACTCGGCGTGCCAAATATCCCGCGGTTTTGGTCACCTGCGTGATTGCCGGGTGCCAGTGCGATTCCAAAGTCAATCAAGACAGGCTGTCCTTCAGGAGTGACGATCACATTGTTGGGCTTTATGTCACGATGAACGACTCCGTTTTCGTGAGCATAGTTGAGTGCGTGAGCAATTTTTTCGACCAGCGCCACGGATTCCAAGAGCGGGGGAGCACCTTCATTTAAGATCTCGCCCAGAGTTTTACCCTCCAGAAATTCGGAGACGAAGTAGATCTTTCCCTCCCACTTTCCGGCACTGTGGACTTTTACAATTCCGGGATGATTCAATTGGGCCAGCGTTTGGCCTTCTTCCAGAAGCTTCTCGTCGGAATCTCCGAAAGCCCCATGATTGATCACCTTGAGAGCGACTTTTCTCTGTAAAGATTCATCGTGTGCGAGGAATACTTCGCCAAATCCCCCTCTTCCCAAACTGCGTTCGATGAGATACGGGCCGACTTTCTTCAGGGACAGCAATCCTGACAACGATTTGTCGTCATCACCGGACTTGAAATCAAAGGCGATTCCAAAGAAGTCGATATCGTCAGAATCAGGATCGATCGGATCCTCCTCTGAGTAGTCCCCTTCCTCCTCTTTCATTTTGGTTCGCTCCTACGAAAAAACATCTCTGAGGAAAGCCATCTCCTCTTTAAACTCATCCTTCGTGGTTACTGTAGCGGAAACCTGCTTGCTGAGAAGAATATAAAACCGCTCTCTAAGCCGATGGATCTTCACCTTCATGTTATCAGTGGATATGCCGATCTCGGCTGCCGCCGCATCAATTGAGTATTTCGATCCGGCCGAAAGAAAGGTCCGAATGACTTTCCATTCAGCTTCATTTCCGGCTTTGATTTCCTGTTCACCGAGCGCATTCCTTGCGGCATCCAGAGTGGAGCGCGCCCAGTCCAGATGAATTTCCCGAATGGGATCTTCAGTGCCTACAATATCGATACCCGGTTGATCCGGGGTGGAATCTTGGTGAATGGAGAGATGAGGCGCTCCTTTCCCGTTCTGATTCCGCAGCTTCCGGCAGTGATTCCGGGCAAAGTTGTCGAGGTAGGTGAATAGAAAGGTTCTGAACTTCCCAATCTCACGATCCGCTTTCAGCACAAATTGCGCTTCAAGAAACCAAACTAGAAATTCCTGGGTGGCATCTTCCGCATCTTCATGATTGAGACCATACTTGAGAGAAAACGCTTTGAAGACTGGGCGACGATAGTCCGAGCAGAGCTTTTCGAGCGCTTTTGCGGCATCGTCGGAATCCGTGCTGTCTCGAATCTTATAAACCCTTGTCCAGGAGGTCAGGGGACACCATCCGTTTTTGTTTTTGTCATCACCTTCGTCGCCGTTGTCGTCGTCGTCGTTCTCGGGGGCTGTAGCGATCATTAAGGGGGACAGAAACTGGGGAAACGAAGGAGGCGCAGGTTCTCACCCGCGAGAGTAAAAAAATAATTCAGAAAAAATGTAACTCCAGAAAGTTTTGAGACAATCAGGAGGTATCAAAGGAATTGTGTAGCATGTCTTCCACGCCGCCCGGCCACCGAGAGTAAGCTCTCGGTGGCCTTGGAAGATACCTTTTTCTGGAGCAGGGAAGAGTCGGGAAGCTCATCTTAAGGAGTTTAATCGAATGTGGCGTCGATGAGCTCATAATCGGCCGCATAGTATTCCCGAATGAAGTTCAGAGTCCTTTCATTCCCACTGTCATGTTGTGAATCTGGTGAAGCATTCTCCCTTCTTAACTCTTTTTCTTCGATTCCAATCAACCGGGCAATTTCCAGCCATTCAGTGTCGAGTGCTTCAAAGCGAAACAGCCGGTCGACCAATACTTCATTCTGCTGATCACAGACGAACCGGTGTTGGGGCCAGAAATGAACGATGTCTTCAATAATTTGAGGCCGGGCGTCGATCATTTCGATGAAGTTACCGATGGCCCCTGCCTGATGGACAATTTCATTCCCCAGGGCGGGGTGAAAGGGGCGCTCCAGAAGGTAAGAGAATGCTGAGCGGAATCGCGTTTCAGGATCCCTCAGGACCGCGAAGCTGAAGTAATCTTTGAAGATGTCCGGATGCTTTGTTCGGATGCTTAAAGCTGTTGAGTGTCCCCCGGACGTAGTGCCGCAGAATTCATCCAGAGTTTGCTCAATCGAAGTGCCCGCCGTTTTCGGGATGTGAACGAAAACAGTCTTCAGGCGGTGATAGATCTGGGGATTTGGATAAAGCACTACATTGAGTCCGGGTATTGCCAGGTGGCTGTTCTCACATGATGTCCATACGCAGCTTCGCCCGTTCCATCCCCGCAATTCTGGTTGTCGAAGAAGTCCGGGCCAAAGACCTTGATGTCAGGCTTATCCGGCATCTGTTCGACGAAACGACCCAGTGCCCGCGGGCCGGTGTGTTTCAATACCGGTGTATTGCTCGGGAGTTCAAGAGCATGCTCAACGAATTCGATCCAGAACGGATGTCCCGCTGCCGCCCCCATCAATGCATTGCCGAGAAAATCCCATTCGTTCACAATAGCCTGCGTCGATTTGTAAAAAAACAGATCGATCTCATCGGTCAGAATTTCCGATACCCGCCCGGTGAAGATGAAATCCAAATCAGCATAGACTCCCCCGTGTTTATGCAGGATCAGGCAGCGGGCGAGATCAACCCGTTTAATCGGGGCGCTCAGATTTTGCCAACGATCCAGATATTCCGGATAATCTTCTTCGATCAGGGATTCCAAGTCCTTATCCGTCCAAAAACGGTATTCGAAGTCGGAAAGGTGCTCTTGGACTGAGGCCTGCGACCTCTGAAATATCCAATGCGTCACCTCAGCATTCTTCCAGGTTTGATGGACAACCCCTGGAATCATATCTCATGCACGATTTTCTCTCCCCACCCGCCTGACCTCAAAAATGGCCAGAGCACGAACCGGGAGGGCGGTGCTGATGAAAAGAAACTCACTTCTTTCTCCGCAACCAGGCCTTTGAATTCCGGGGCGTCGGGCTGGGCATCGAACCGATAGAGCAGCGTTCCGTCCGCGTCTTCCACTCCGAAGAATACGAATTGAAAATTGCTGCTATCCTTCAGCTCGGCTGAATCCCAATTCAATGTCAGGGTGCGTTCGACGCCGAACGATCCCTCCCACTCCTCTTCGTTGGAAAATTGACAGGGAGGATCGACTCCGGCAAGCGTGTCCCGTTGCAGTCTTCTCCCTTTGAAATCCACCCCTGCATATCTTTCAAAATCCTGAAGCGAGCGTTGGTCTCCCACTCCAAAAGCTCCCAAATCAACTCCACTTTCCATTCCCAACAGATTCCTCAGCCGTTCTTTACTGATTTTGTCCCGCTCGTGCCAAGCCCGGGAAACGTTCTCCAAAGTATGATCGTCCCAATGCTTGGTCCGGTTGTTTCTCGTGTATTCGTGCCACACAACGTTTCGGTGGGGGTGGAAAAGGTCGTATCCCAGCGTGTAGGAGCGGACGCTCAAGCTGATCTCATCACCGGCAAAATAAAGGTTTGGATCGTATTTATATTCTTCGCAGTGTTTACCAATCGTGAAAAAGTAATGCCCTGAGACAAAGCGTGCTTTGATCGGTGCGTTTAACTTCTCGTAGTCAGGGATCGAGTGAGGTAAAAACAGTATTGTCCCCGATTTCGTAAATCGCTGGGCCACCATTTTGAAAGGAACCTCTTTTCTTTCATCCTCATTGTCAGGAGAGTATGGCGAGGCGTAGGAGGTTAGCAGCGGCTTCTCGCTGGAGATCGATGACAGTGAATTGATAAGCCATTCATCCCAGTTTTCCGCAAACCGGTGGTGGGAGTCCAACTGAAGGGTATAAGTTTCCCCTTCGTAGAGGTTCTGGATTCGTGAGCGAGCCCAGCAGAGCCCTTCGCTGTCTTTCCAGGGGATCGATTCAATTCGAAAACGCGAATCATCAGCAAAGGAATCCAGGCAGGTCTCACTGCTCTCTTTCTGCCAGCAGATCCCAAATCTTAGATCATTGGGATACTTCGCTTTATCGAGGCAATCGGTGATGGTCGGGAGAAGTTCAGGGTCACGGTAGGCTGCGATTTGGATGAAAATCATTCAGTTGGGATCGTAAATGAGGTCCTGTCTCCGGGGCAAGCGGTTTGTCAGCAGGAGCTCTTTCAAATCTGTCGCCACCCGCATCGAGGTTCCAACTTTATGTCATGTCCAAAATCGGGCATGACCATCCAACCGTTATTTTGGTCGTGTCCGATTTTTGACATGACCATCCAACCGCTATTTTGGTCGTGTCCGGTTTTTGACATGACCATCCAACCGTTATTTTGGTCGTGTCCGAATTTTGACATGACCATCCAACCGTTATTTTGGTCGTGTCCGATTTTTGACATGACCATCTAACCGTTATTTTGGTCGT
>JBLWYI010000032.1:8428-77481 GCA_048267005.1 Verrucomicrobiales bacterium
ACCATCCAACCGTTATTTTGGTCGTGTCCGATTTTTGACATGACCATCTAACCGTTATTTTGGTCGTGTCCGAATTTGGACATGGCCATCAAACCGGTTTTTTTGGTCGTGCCCGGTTTTTGACATGGCCATCAAACCAATTTTTTAGTGATGTCCGGTGTTTTTGCGGTCTTCCAGTCGTATTTTTATGTCATCACGGAGGATTTGGCGAGCAGGCAGGGTTTGGGAGATACAGTTTTCTTGTCGAACTTCACGATTTGGGGCTTAATCAAAATTTTCCGGGAACTCTCACTCCTTCGAATTCCTTAGATTTGCTTCGCTTAATCTTCACGTTCCAACAGTATTGCCTCGATGAACCAACCCTGTCTGATCGTTTTTCTCCTTTTTTGCGTCTCGCGTATCTTTGCTGCGGAAAGCCTGCCGAATATCGTTTTGATCCTCGCTGACGATCTCGGATACGGGGATATCGGTTGTTACAATCCGGAGGCTAAAGTCGCGACTCCTCATCTGGATGCTTTGGCGAAGTCAGGATTAAAGTTCAATGATGCCCACAGCCCTTCGACTGTGTGCACTCCGACCCGATACAGTTTGCTGACGGGGCGAATGGCTTTTCGCAATGGTATGCGGGGCGTTTTCGACGGAGTCGGCGGTCCCTGCCTGATTGAGAAAGAACGCCTTACCCTTGGCGGGATGTTGCAGGACAGCGGCTACGACACCGCCCTGTATGGTAAGTGGCACATTGGTCTGACGTTTTACGATGCGGAAGGTCAGCCGATTTGTAAGAACGGGTTAAAGGCCGTGCAGCAGGTCGATTTCTCCCGACCAATCACGGACGGTCCCATTCATCGCGGGTTCGACCGGTTTTTTGGAACGGCCAGTTGTCCGACGACTGATTGGCTCTATGCCTGGATTGACGGTGATCGGGTCCCGGTTCCGCCGACGCATCAGATCGATAAAGTCGTGGCAAAAATCCCGGTCCATCCGTATTCGGTCGATTGTCGTCCGGGAATGATCGCTCCGGACTTTGACCTCGAAGAGGTCGATCTCATTTTTTTGGAGAAGACGCTCGCGTTTCTCGATTCGCAGCAGCCGAAAGACAAGCCGTTCTTCCTTTTTCATTCGATGCAGGCGGTGCATTTGCCGTCGCTCGCGGCGAAGCAATTTCAGGGAAAGTCCGGAGCAGGGCCGCACGGGGATTTCATTGTGGAAATGGATTATGTGGTTGGTGAAATCGTCAGGAAGGTCGACTCGCTGGGGCTGGGAGATAACACGCTGATCGTTTTTACCAGCGACAACGGGCCTGAAACCGCAAGTGTGGTGAACATGCGGGCGGACCATGATCACGATGGAGCGAGGCCGTGGCGTGGGATCAAGCGTGATCAGTGGGAGGGCGGGCACAGGGTTCCAACCATTGTCCGGTGGCCTTCAAAAATCGAGGCAGGTCGCGAGACCGACCATACCGTTTGTATGACCGATTTAATGGCGACCTGTGCAGAAATCGTTGGAGTTAATCTGCCGAATAATGCTGCCGAGGACAGCGCCAGTTTTCTCCCGATCCTGTTGGATGACGCCGCCGGGGCCACGCGGGAGTTTACTTTGCACCAGACCATCAGTCTGGCGTTGGCGATTCGGCAGGGAGATTGGAAATATCTCGATCACAAAGGGTCGGGTGGCAATCGATACGAAAAGAACTCCGGTCTGAAACCATTCATCATCCCTGACACCGCGCCGGATACACCCGGGCAACTTTACAATTTGAAAGATGATCCGGGCGAGACTCTGAATCTGGTGGCAAAACACCCTGAAATAGCCGCCAGGCTGAAGGCAAAACTGGATGAGATGGTTGAGTCAGGTCGAAGTGTGCCTGCCCGTTGATGTCGCCGCGAGATGACGCTGCCTTTTTATTGCTGTGTCGTTTCGCGTATCCAATTGACGTATTTCTCCGAACCGGAATCGACGGGGATCACAATGAATTCCGGCACGTCGTAGGGGTGCATCTCCGTTAATTTTGCTTCCAGTTTTCCGAGGAGCAGCTCGCGGGTCTTGATCAGTGCTAAAACTTCGGCATCCTGCTGAACTTTCCCTTCCCATCGGTAGATGGACTCAACTTGGGGTAACAAATTGACGCAGGCAGCCAGTTGCGACTCAACCAGAGCTGTGCCAATTTGTCGCGCTTTCCCGATGTCGGGAAAGGTAGCTAAAACGACTCGAATGTCTTCGGTTTTCATAGCCAGACAGTCTCATGAAATCCGGATTTATCGACAAACTGATCGATCGCATCGATCGCATGGATGCGGAGGAGATCCAGCGCGCGGTCTTGATTATCGCGCAGGAAAAGGGGTCTCTCGAAAAGGTCTTCGACGCTTTGCGGGACGGGGTCATCGTGACGGGACTTCGCGGAAATGTGCATTCGATCAATCGTGCTGCCTGCGAATTCCTCGGGATTTCGAAAAGCGAAACGATCGGGAAAATACTGAGCCAATGGATTCCGGGGCTGGAATGGGATTCTCTCACAAAATCGGGGCGGGTAGTGAATCGTGACCTTGAAGTCTTCTATCCCGAGCACCGGTTCTTAAACTTCTATGTATCCCCACTTGAATCCGGTGTGAAAGGGGAGCCTGATGGATTTGCCCTCATTCTGCGGGACACAACGCAGTCGCGACAGAATTTACAGAAGGAGATCGAGTCCGAGAAAATCAATGCCCTGACGATGCTGGCTGCGAGTGTTGCGCATGAGATCGGCAACCCGTTGAATTCTCTAAACATTCACCTCCAGCTGGTCGAGCGTAAGTTGAAGAAGAAGGCGGAGCCGGCGCTTGCTGAGGAGCTGACAAAATCGCTGGAGGTGGCGCGGGGGGAAATCAAAAGACTCGATTTTATCGTGGAGAAATTCCTCAGTGCGGTTCGTCCTTCACAACCGATCATGGAACTCACGAACCTGAATGATGTGGTTCGGGAATCAGTCGAGTTTCTCGCCCCGGAGATTCAGGATCGGGGGATCAAGACGACCCTGCAATTGAACAGAGATCTGCCGACGCTTCAGCTCGATCGAGATCAGTTTAAGCAATCATTTTACAACCTGATCCGCAATGCCGGTCAGGCGATCGGCTCGGACGGTGAGATGACCATTCGGACGGATTTTGATGACTACAATGTGTCGGTGAGTTTTTCCGACACCGGTTCGGGGATAGCCGGGGAGAAGGTGGGACAGGTCTTTGATCCTTATTTCACGACCAAGGACACGGGCTCCGGTCTGGGGCTTTTGATCGTTCACCGGATCGTTCGGGAACACGGCGGCGAGCTCGAGTTTGGCAGCGAGGAAGGGGAGGGGACAACGGTGACTATATATCTGCCCCGCGTGGACAAACGGATGCGCTTCCTGAGCGGAGGAGGAGGAGACGAAACCGGCACCGGTAACGTGATTGATGTGGAGGCAACCAGTGATTAACCGCCAATGATAGATTTTACCGACATTACCGTTCTCATCGTGGATGACGAAAAGAACACCCGCGACGGGTTGCGGATGTCTTTCGAAGATGAGTTTGATGTCTATGTGGCGGCGAATATCGCCGAGGCGACACAGATCCTGAAGAGCGAGACGGTCGACGTGATGGTGACTGACCTGCGGCTGGGCGGGGAGGACGGGATGGCCCTGATTGATCAGGCTCTGAAGATGCCGAAGTCGCCGATCTGCATCCTGATGACTGCCTATGGCTCGGTCGATGTCGCGGTCGAAGCCATGAAGCGCGGTGCCTATGACTACGTCGGGAAGCCGCTTAATATTGATGAGCTGGAACTGATCATCAAACGTTCCGTGCGCACGCGGACGGTTGAGACCGAGAACGTGGCTCTCAAGCAGCAAATCGATAAGCGTTTCAATCTCGACAATGTGATCGGGGAATCGCAGGCGATGCAGCCGATATTCGAGACGGTGAAGCAGGTAGCGCCGACCCGGGCGACTGTTCTGATTGAGGGGGAAAGCGGCACGGGTAAAGAACTGATAGGTCACGCCATCCACAACCTGAGTGGGCGACCGAAATCAAAGTTGATCATCGTCCACTGCGCCGCGCTGAATGAGCAACTCCTGGAAAGCGAACTGTTCGGGCACGAAAAGGGCTCGTTCACTGGAGCGACCGAGCGGCGCAAAGGTCGTTTTGAGGAGGCTGATGGCGGAACTCTCTTTCTCGACGAAATCGGGGAGATCGATCTCAGCACTCAGGTGAAACTCCTGCGTGCGCTGGGCGAGCGAACGATTGAGCGACTGGGCAGCAACAAGCCGATTAAGGTTGATGTGCGGGTGGTGGCGGCGACCAACAAGAATCTCGAGGAGCTGGTCGAAAAGGGCGAGTTTCGCGACGACCTGTTCTTTCGACTGAATGTGGTGAAAGTGTCCATGCCGCCTCTTCGTCAGCGTCGGGAAGATATTGTGCTGCTGACCAATGCGTTTTTACGCGAATTTGCGGAGGAAAACGGCAAGGCGGTTCGCGAACTCACCGGTGACGCCATGCAACGCCTTATTAGCTACGACTGGCCCGGAAATGTCCGGGAATTACGCACCGCGATTGAACATGGGGTCGTCATGTGTAACGCCGCCAAAATAGCGCTCAAACATTTGCCGCCCTTTCTTCAGGAAGGCCGTGAGCTTGCCTTCTATAAATCGAATACGTCTGCATCGGTTTCGACGGCGGTGATAGAACCCGAAGACTTGAATTTGGAGAAGATGGAGCAGCGTATGATCGAACTTGCTCTGGGCAGAACCGGCGGGAACCGCACTGAAGCCGCCAAACTGCTCGGCGTTTCCAGGCGCACGCTGCAGCGGAAGCTGAAAGAGGTATGACATCTCCCCTTTGATTGCGGGATTGCACTTTTTAGCGAAAGCCACCAAACTTCGCGCTCGCGTAAACAACTCCAAGTCTTTCCTATTGATGAATTCCACCGTATTCCGCCTGTCGTTGATGATGTTCCTCCAGTTTTTTGTCTGGGGGGCCTGGTTTGCCACTATTGGTCAAGCACTTGGATCCAATGACCTTACTGATTTTATCGGCGGGGCTTATGGAACAGCCCCGTTGGGAGCGATTTTTGCGCCTCTCTTCCTGGGAGTTATTGCTGACCGGTTCTTTCCGTCTCAGGTGGTGATGGGCGTCCTTTTCCTGATCGGCGGTGTCCTGATGTTTCTCGCGGGAGAGGCTGCCAATGCTGGAAACGGAGCCCTTATGGTTAATTACATGCTGGGGCACATGCTTTGTTACATGCCGACGCTGGGACTGGGGAATACCATTGGTTTTTCAAACATGGACCGCATCGACTTCCCGAAAATCAGGGTTTGGGGAACGATCGGCTGGATTGTTGCCGGGCTCACGGTCGGCTTCCTGGGGTGGACATCGAAGCTTAATATTTTTCCGCTCGCGGCCATCAGCTCGCTTGTTATGGGGGTGTATTCCTTCTTCCTCCCTCACACCCCGGCTCCGGCAAAGGGCGAGAAAATCGATCTCCGGGCCATCTTTATGGTCGATGCATGGAAGCTTCTGGCTAAGCCGGCTTTCCTCGTGTTCATCATTTGCTCAGGACTGATTTGTATTCCGCTGGCCTACTACTACGCGCTGACTTCGAACTTTTTGACGAATACAGGTTTCGAACAGGCCGGTTCCACCATGACGATCGGGCAGATGTCCGAGATTGTGTTCATGCTCCTCATTCCGTTCTTCTTCCGCCGGCTCGGGGTAAAATGGATGATCGTTGTCGGTATGGCCGCGTGGGTCGTTCGATATTTGTTGTTCGCTTTTGGTGCTCCTGATCAGGTCGCCTGGATGCTCTTTGCCGGTATTGCTCTCCACGGCATCTGCTATGACTTTTTCTTCGTCACCGGATTTATCTACACCGATGCTTCTGCTCCTAAGAAAATTCGAGGGCAGGCCCAGAGTTTACTTGTGTTTGTAACTCAGGGATTGGGGATGTTTGTCGGGTTTAAGATCGCCGGCGCAAAGTTTGGAGAGCAAGTCACCCGGTATGGAGAGTTGGACGAAGCCATTCAGACAGCGAGAACCGGCGGTGACCTGTCTTTCGGCCAGCAGATGGCACAGATGTTTTCTGTCAATCTTCCTGAGGGGATCGACCAGACTCTTCTTACCGAAACTATGGGGCAATGGAAAACCTACTGGACTTTCCCTGCCTACATGGCGGCTGGAATCCTGGTTTTGTTCTTCGTTGCCTTTTGGGACAAAATTAAGGTGGGGAATGATGACGTAGAGAGCTAGAACGTGTGTGAATCTTTCAGGTGTCGGGATGGCAAAATTCAGAGTCGCCGGGATCAATTTTGATCACTTCCATATGGGCGATCTGTTGCGGATGGTCCATGAGCATTCCAATGCGGAGATCGTAGGTGTTTCCGACGAACAACCGGAGCGGATGCTCGATGCCCAAAGGAATTTCGGGCTGCGGGACGATCAGGTATTTACCAACTATGTCGAGTGTCTCGAGAAAACCCAACCGGATCTGGTAATCCTCTGTCCGGCGGCGGCCCGCCATGCTGAGTGGACGGAAAAGGTGGCTCCGTTCGGTGCTCATCTCTTGATCGAGAAGCCATTCGCCGCCACCCTCACTGAAGCAGATCGAATGATCGCAGCAATGGAACAAACGGGGAAGCTGTTGGCAATCAACTGGCCGCTGCGATGGGTTGCATCGCATGTCAAAGCTCATCAGCTTGTTCGGGAGGGTGCCATCGGCGACGTTCAGGAAGTATACTTTTACGACGGAAACCGCGGGCCACTCTGGCACGGGGCAGATAAGATCGAGCATGAACCGGCGGATGAGGAGAAGGATTCCAGTTGGTTTTATAAGAAAGCCGAGGGCGGTGGCAGTTTGCAGGATTATCTCGGCTACGGAACGACTCTCGGAACCTGGTTTCACGATGGAAAGAAGCCCAGCGAGGTCATGGCCATGTGGGACGTGGATGCTGAGAACGGTCTGCTCGAAGTTGATGAGCACAGTGTGACCGTGGCGAGATATCCGGGAATAGGACTTTCGAAGTTCGAGACCCGGTGGGGAACCTTTTCTGATCCCTGGGTGACCCAGCCGCAGCCGACGTGCGGGTTCGTGATCAAAGGAAGTGCGGGCGTGATTGCCAGTCCGGACTACGCAGCGACCGTTCGGCTGCAAAATGCCGAGCACCCCGAAGGAACTGAAATAGCGGTGCCACCACTCGAAGCACCGTTCGCAAATCCAGTTCAATATGTCCTCCATTGCCTTGAGACCGGCACTCCAATCGAAGGGCCACTCAGTGTGGAAACCTCAAGGATCGGTCAGGAGATCGTTGATGCGGCATTTCGCAGTGCGGAAGAAGGCGTGGCGGTCCGACTCGGCTAGCTCGAATGAGCCTCGATTCGTTTTGCCAATTTCAGAGGTTTTTGCATAGGATTCCGGTCCGCCGATGATCCAGAGATTCCCCCAAAACTTCCCTCAACGATCCAACAGGGTCTGTTCAACGATCCAACAGGGTCTGATCGTGATGCTTCTCTTCGTGACTGCGCTGTCACAAGGCCAGGAGCCTGACCCTGCAACTCCGGTCAGGGGATCCATTGTTGAAGATCGTGCCGCCAAGAAGTTGCTGGAAGCAGGAGATGCCCGGCTTGAAGCGGAGGAAACGGAAAAAGCGCTGGAGATCTGGCGGTCAGTGATCGAGCGCTATCCCAGATCCAAAATCCGGTTCGAGTCTCATCTGCGACTGGGGAATTTTCTGTTGGAGAAACGTCGTGCCTTTGATGAAGCGCGGGGACATTTCGAGTCTGTCGATGTGGAGGGGAACACCGACGAAGACCAGCGGGCGGAAGCCGCCCTGAAGACCGGGGTTTGCTTTTATGAAGGCCGGCTCTACGGGCAATGCTTTAAGATCTTGCGTCGGGTGATTGAGGATTACCCGGCCTCAGAACAGGTAAACTCCGCCTACTACTACATCGGGCTGGGGCACTTTAAACAGGGGCACTACAGTCGTGCGATTGAGGCTCTGGAGAAAGTAGGGACAGCCCTTTCGGAAGAGGATGCGCAGGTGGAAAAGGTCGAAGCGGGCAAGCGGCTCTTTGTGAAAGTGGCCGACCAGGATCTCGCAGTCCTTGAGCCCGGGGAAACGGTCACCTTACGCTGTCGGGCGAAGAGTGGTGATGAGGAGGATGTGATTTGCCATCCGATCGGGCGTCAGGTGCGGGTGATTCTGGGATCAATTCCTACAGCACTGAGTGCGCCAATGCCCGGGAACGGTCGGTTGGAATTACAGGGTGGCGATACCATCGAAGTGATTTACGTGGATGCCCAGACTGCAGACCGGAAATTTGATGAGCAACGGCTGTATACAGTCAATGTCGTCGGGACAGCGATTGCCCAGATCAAGGACGGTTCCTTCGGGGATACACTGGCTGGTGTGGTGATCGGGAAGCAAGCAAACCTGGAAGTGGTGGATGCTGATTTTGATAAAGGAGATGGAGCTGATAAACTGACAGCAGTGGCAGAAATCTGGCGTGAGAAATCCACCGAGGAACTCGACGAAGAAATAGCCGCAGCCGCAGCCAAACGGGACCCGCTTGCTGATAAGACTGATGAGGAAATGGCCAGCGAAGTGGAGCGCTTCAAGAAGATTGACGAAGTCCGGGTGACGCTGACTGAGGCAGAGATTGTGCGGGAAGTTTTCACCGAAGTGCAGGGCGTCGAAGAGGATGCGGAAGAGGTTGGAGAAAATGAAACTGCTGCCACAGACGAAGCTGCTGTACCTGCGAACGAAGAGTCGGCGGGTGATGCTCCTGCAGAAACATCACCAGCTGCGACGGATACTCCTGCCGCTGCGCCATCGATTCACAGCGGGATCTTTCGCGGACAGGTTGTTATCGCTGACGAAGCGACTCCCAAAGCGGGGGATCCGCTGTTGCAAGCGCAGCCGGGAGATCTGTTGCGTCTGCGTTATCGGGATGAAGTGAACCTGTCGCGAACCGCAGTTGATCTGGTTTCGCAGGCGCGGTGTATTGAGGGGAATCTGGGAAATGTCAGAGTCACCAAAACGGATATTTCGAACGCGGAACTGAAGATCAAGACTCAGTTGAGGTCGGCGGATGCGTTGACCAATATCGGGAACCATTACAAGGAGTTCGGGCTCCAGAAAAAAGCTGATGCCAAATACGACGAAGCTTTATCAGTGGCTAACGAAGTGTTGGCCGAGGCACGGAAGCTGGGCGGTTCGATTTTAGAGAATGCCTATGTCCAGCTGTGGCGGACTTACTTTGCGATGGAGAACTACAACCTTGCTGTGGCTATGAGCCAGCGGTTGATGCGTGATTTCCCGGAATCCACCTTTGCCGATCAGGCCATGCTGCAACAGGCGGATGCCTTTCGCGCCCAGGGAAAACTGCCTGATGCGATTCGCCTGTATGGATCGATCCTGCGTCTCAATGAAAGTCCATTGAAGGGAGAAGCCCAGTTTGGCATCGCCGAGACTTATGAAAAAATGGCAGAAGATGCCGCAGTGACCCAGTCAGAGTCATTGTATGAGCGGGCATTCGTTGAGTATCACAAAGTCTACGAGCAGTTCCCTGACAGCGGCCGTGTCGGTGATGCGGTCGCCAAGATGGCGAACTTTTACTACAAGAAGCAGGATTACTCCCGCGCCATTGATGTGTTCGAGAATGTGTTGTCCGACTATCCCGACGCGAATTTTCTCGATGTGATTTTGTTCAACTACGGGCGTTGTTTGTTTCGCCTCGACCGCAAAGCCGAGGCCCGGAAGATGTTTGATCAATTGATTAATGAATTCCCCGAGAGCGCGGTGGCAGGTGAAGCCAAGCGCATCAGCGATGCGTTGGTGAAGGCGGGGATCTGACGAAGAATTGGAAACAACCCGGTGGTTGCGCTTCACTCATCTGAAATCTCATACCCTCGTGTGAGGAGTGAATTACCAGCTTCGACCACTTCGTCAAATTCTGCGATGATCATTTCTTTATCAATATCGAAGCCGGGGAATTCAATACCATGAACGAATGGCCGACCATGAGGCGCCGCATATTGGGCGGAGTTTTCGTCGTCATGAGATTCGGTTTGCCCGGAATCGATAGAGCGATGGTCTTGCGTTTCCCCGTCCGGGATTTCAGCTGTGGTGATCGGCGCGACGTCGGGTGATGAAGTCATCTTGATCATCGCCACCACAAGGGCAATGACGAGGATCAAAGCAGTCCCCCACTTCAATCCAGTCACCCGATTCATCCTGGAAACATTCTACAGCTTGTTGACGTAGCAGTAATAGGGGCCGGAGATCTCTTCGCCATCGGCTGAGATCCATCCCTGCAGCCGCTTTTGGCCGGCCTTCAATTCCATTTTGAAAGTGATACGCTTGTCGTCAGCGGTAATGGGCGCTTTGTATTCTTTGCCATCGATGATCAACTTCATTTCGGTGGCTGCGGCGTGGCTGCCTTCGCGGATGGGCCGGTCAGCCTCCACAGGCCAGCGGCTCAGGGAGATTTCGTATTCTCCGCCGGAAGCAAAGTCCGCTTCCCAGTAGCCGTTCGATTTGTTGCCGTTGTCGATGTGGCTTTGGTTCCAGGGCAGGGCTTTGACCTCTCCCCGCCAATCATGGCTTGTCATCACGGCCGGGTTTTCATGCTCGGTCCCGACAATCACGTGAGTTGGTTCCGCGAATCCCGGCTCCATGTCGCTCCACCATTTGTCGTAGCCTTCGCTCAATCGCTTCACCACTTCAGGATACTTGTCTGCCACATCATTCTTTTGGCCGGGATCACTCTGGATGTCATAGAGCTTGCCGCCCGTGAGCAACCGCCAGTAATCACTCATCACTGCGGTGGTCTTCCATTTCTCCGGAGTATAAATTCGCTGCGAGTCAGTTGCCAGAATGCGTGAAGGAAATGTTCCACCTTCGAAGAGCGGGCGAAGGCTCTTGCCATCCATCGTGTAATTCTCCGGTGCCGGCACTGAGCAGAGATCGAGCAGGGTTGGCATGACATCGATGTGAGCGGTCAGTGTGGAGATATCTTTACCTCCTTCAAGTTTACCATTCGGCCAGCGTATAAAAAACGGAACGCGGTGACCGCCTTCAAGGTTGCTGCCTTTCGCGCCGCTCATCCCTGCATTGAAAACGTGGCTGCCTGCCGAGCTTCCGTTGTCTGTGGTGAAAATGACGATTGTATTCTCCGCCAGCCCCAGCTCTGCCAGCTTCTTTTCCATAATCCCGAAGTTCTCGTCGATGTTCGTGATCATTCCGTAGAACGCGGCATTGACTCCGTTATTCTTTTTACCCTTCTTTCCTTTAGCGTTTTCCTTTGCTTTGGCGCCTTTCTTTTCGGGTAGTTTTGCATCTTTGTAGAGGTCGCTGTATTTCTCATCAACGATGAACGGGCTGTGCGGAGCATTGGTCGAGATGTAGGCGAAGAATGGCTTCTCCTTGTTCTTCTCGATCCACTTCAGCGCTTCGCCGAACCAGATGTCCGTGCAGTAGCCCTCAAATTTAACCGGCTCACCGTTCAGAAAGTAGGTGTCGTCATTGTAATCGTTGCCGAAGTAGTCAGGAGTCTGCCCGACACCGCCGCCGCCGTGGTAGAGAGCGTGCTGGAAGCCGCGGTCGTGGGGGCGGTAAGGGTAGTTGTCACCGAGATGCCACTTTCCGAAATGTCCGGTGGCGTATCCGTTTTTCGCCAGTGTTTCCGGCAATGTGACTTTCTCTTTCCGCAAGTAATTACGACCGTTGATGGTGTGCCACGGGCCCGCCTTGTCCGTTGGTTGGCCGCACATCAGTGCTCCCCGGGTCGGCGCGCAGGTCGGGCTGACATGGTAATCCGTAAGGCGCACGCTCTCTGTGTAGAATTCATCAAGGTGCGGCGTCTGGATGATGGGGTTTCCAAGGCAGGCCAGATCTCCGTACCCCTGATCATCTGTGATCACGAGAATGATGTTTGGTTGATCGGCAGCGCGCGCCGAAAGCGCCACCATCAGGAGGACAGAAAGACAGAGAAATTTACGCAGGGATTTCATGGATATGGAAAAGAAAAGAGTTAAAGAGGTTGGCAGATACGGGGAAGAACTTCGAACATATTTTTGAAGTATTCCTTTTTCAATCGCACCTTCGTCGGACGGTGGCAGTGTGCTGCGATACAACCTGCTTTTAATTGGTGAGCCAATTGAGCGACTACGGAGATCATTATGCCCAATCCTATCCGACCCTGGTACTGGCCTGAAAAGGGACAGCCGGAAAGAACCGAACCTTTCACCTGGATCGTGAAGGACGTGATCGCAGCATCCTGGTGGCCCGATCCTTACGTTTTCAAAATCTACGAGGAACACAACATCCGCGCCGTCGTCAATTGCTGCGAATTCGATAACCGTCAGGATGTGCCGAAGCAGTTTGCTTATCACCACATCAATGTCCCCGATTATGGAGTTCCGACCGACGCACAGATTGAGCAGTTCCTGACTTTGATGGATCAACATCATCAGGCAGAAGAACCCGTAGTCGTGCATTGCGTCGCGGGCTGTGGGCGAACAGGCCAGTTTATCATCGCCTGGTGCGCTAAGGCCGGTTTCATTCCTCAAGGTACCAATCCAGTCGATTGGATCAGAGCCCGCAGGAAGTGTTGTTTGGAAACCGGCGAGCAAATCAATTGCGCCCAACGATTAACTAAGAAGTTTCGGAAAGCATAGAGTTGCAACGGCTTTGTGGGGATTATCCCCGCAACTTCCCCGGAATGGTGTCAAAGAATCTCATGGAGGGTTTGCAGATGGACACAAGCTTTGGCAAGATGAGAGTCAGTTGCCCGAAATGAATAAATCTGATTCCCGTCCCAATCGCCGTCGCCCGGCTCCGTCTTCTCCGAAGTCCAGAACTGGAAAGCCGGTCCGGCCTGAGGCACCAACGAAAGCTGAGACGGCCCTTTTGCCCGCTTTTGAGGGACTCACGCTTGACCAGATCCATGTTCCCGATACCCGGGCCGGGTGTAAGAAAGCGGCCGAAGAAATTTTGGAAGCAGGTCTGGGCGGATTTGATACCGAAGCCAGGCCTACCTTCCGGGCTGGGCAGAAAAGCGACGGCCCCCATGTTGTGCAGTTTGCCCTTACCGATAAAGCTTTCATCTTCCAGCTACACCGGAGTGAGTGCGAGGAAGCTGTCGCTGAATTGATAGCCTCCAAACAAGTTCTCAAGGTGGGCTTTGGGCTGAAGAACGATCACGGACAGATTCGGAGCCGACTGGGGATCACTCTCGATCATGTTCTCGACCTCGACCAAGTCTTTCGCAAACAAGGTTACCGGGGGCAGATCGGCGTTCGCGGTGCCATCGGAGTTCTTCTCAAACAGGGCTTTAAGAAATCGAAATCCATCACCACCAGCAACTGGGCCAATCCCAAGCTCCGCCCGGCTCAATTGCTTTATGCCGCTAATGACGCCTTCGCTGCCCTGAAGATCATGGAAACCCTCCAATCGGAAGGCCTCCTCAAACAGTAACGGCTGCGTTCGATTCAATTCCACCACTCTGTCGAATACTGGATTCAGTGGTACTTTTTTGAAAAGCCAATGGCCTACCCCCGCCCTTTCACTTCACGCCTCTACTGCGGTGCCATTGCATTGGCCGGATGTGCCCTCCTGCAGGCGGGATGCACGGCCAGGTACAATGATGATCCCACTTTACCGCGCCCCGTATCCATTTCGGGCGCAGATTCGTTTGTCGCCAAAATTCGAAAGATGTCAGCGGAGGAAGGTTTGGCCGAAACGCGAGACTATCTGGTCGATGCCATCACCGAGCTCGATGATTCCAAAGGGGTGATGGAGTCCCGGTTTTATCATACCAACCGTGATTCAGGTTTTGTCTACCCGGACTCTCTCATTACGCTTCCCGCTGCTCAGCGAGCAAAAATCGGGATCGCCTTCATCCCCGGGATGAAAGCAAAAAGCACCCGGAAGCCTTCAAAGGTGGTTCTGGCATTGAAAGCCGCGGCCGGGGAAAGCGAGGACCTGGGATTTAGAAGTCGACTGATCCCGGCTGTCTCTCGGGGCAGAGTCGCTAAAAACGCGGCCGCCATGGCCGATGCCCTGGAGGAACTGTTCGCCGAATCCGGGGAAGTCATCCTGTTGGCCAAGTCGAAAGGGGCTCACGATCTCATCTATTACCTGCTTCACAGCGGCATCGATCTCCCGGCCGCGGATCGGGCTAAATTGAAAGCGGTGGTTTTCCTGGGCGGGACTGTTCAGGGTAGTTTCGCGGCGGACTGGATCGCAAACCACAATGACGCCTGGGCCACCGGAGCTCGGGCGAGTCTGGTCCTGACCGGTCGGGGAGCTCAGGTGGGAATGCTCAGAACAATCGCGAAATCGCCGTGGAACGATGCCCCGGAGGGATTTCCCCTCGACCAGTTTCCAAACATCACCTTCATCAACCTGGTTGTCCTGCCTGACGGTGATGATGGCCGCCCCAGTGAGGCTGACTGGTCTCCGATCCTGATTAGTCAAATTGAGAAGACTGCGGGATGGGAAAGCCCCAATGACAGTCTCGTCGAAACCGCAGCAGAGCTGGTTCCGAATTTCATCGAGGCGCCCAAGTGGGTGATTCGTACCTCCGGTACTCATGCTTTTCCTAAAGGATACTTTCTCGACGGCAATAAGGTGGCTCCGAATACGAAGCCTCTCGAAGACGGAACCTTCAATCCGGATTGCGGGGCTGAAATCATGAATGCCTTCCTTCGAGCCTTGCCGAAATCAGTGCTCGAACCTTGAAAGAGCGGTTTCACCGCTCTACTTGCCATTTCGTTTTCGTCGATGAGGTGCATCTTTACGCCGATGTCCACTACCCTCTCATCCGATTCCCGCGGAATCATTCTACCCTGTCCAGCCTGCAGTTCAGCCAATCGTATTGCCTTCAAACGCCTCGGCCAGAAGGGGCATTGCGGCACCTGCAAAGCTGAGCTGCCTCTCCCTGCACTTCCAGTGGAGATCACCTCTGAGGTGGATTTTACGAATCTGGTTGCCGAGTCCGCTCTGCCGGTGATCGTCGATTTCTGGGCAACGTGGTGCGGTCCCTGTACGATGATGGCGCCCGAATTTGCCAAAGCAGCTGCGACAGCAAGCGGCCGTGCTATCCTTGCGAAAGTAAATACGGAATTGCTGCCCGGCATTTCCAACACCCAACGCATTCAGGGAATCCCTGCCTTTATACTCTACAAAGGAGGGCATGAAGCGGCCCGCACGACCGGGTTTCAACCGGCCGGTAAATTGCTGACGTGGGCAGGAGTCGAGTGACCAATCAGGTGAGTTGGTCAGGCGCAGCGGTGACATCGAAGGGCTTCCGGCTGGGCATCAAGCCTCGCCCGGGAAATGCCCTGATTACAGACCTCGCACTCGCCGTATTCACCGTCATCCATGCGTTCGAGTGCGGCTTCCAGCATGGTGAGTCTCGATTCACGACGGGGGGATCGTAACGCCACCGGTCATTTCACTTCGCCCGTTGAGGCGGAACTCGCTTCTGTTTCGCAAGGGACTTCCGACTTTTCAGCCAGTCACAAATCAGAGAGCGAAAAGCTTCCACAGCAGGCCCGCTCTGATCGCTCGACCATACCATAACCAAAGGAATGGTAGCGCGTGGCTTCAACGGAATTAATTGAACCTCATCGGATTCCGGTGTGATGCTTTCCGGCACAACACCGATTCCATCGCCGAATTCGACGTAGCGCAGAATAGTACCGATCACGCTGGGAGTATGGGCGATTTGCGGAGCGAAGCCCGCTTTGCGACATGCTGCGAGAATGGCGTCATGTGAACCGGCCCCTTCGCGGCGGGCCAGGAGAATAAGCGGTTTATCAGCAAGGTCGCTCCAGGACACGGAGCGTTTCGCGGCGAACGGGTGATCGGCTGGAACAGCGGCACAGAGTGTTTCCTCGCACAGCTCGATAGATTCCAGGCCAAGAGCCTCATGCGCGAGAACCGGTCGAGTCAGGCCAATCGAAAGTCGTCCTTTGGCGACCATTTCCCAGACGCGCTCAGGGGTCCGTTCCTCAAGCGATACGATGACGCCGGGATTGGACTCCCGAAACTGGCGGAGGATGGGACCTAGAAATGATTTGGTGGGAGGACCGATGTAGCCGAGTCGGAGTTCACCGGTGCCACCGGATGCTGCATGACGGACTCGACGGACGATGTCGTCAACTCTTTCAAAAAGCACCAGACAGTCACGCAGCAGGACTTCGCCGCTGGGGGTGAGTTGAATGGCACGGCGACTGCGGTCGATCAGAGTGACGCCAATCTCAGACTCCAACTGCTGCATCGAGCGACTCAGCGCGGGCTGGGCAATGTGCAGGCGCTTGGCGGCTCGTGAGAAACTCAGCTCTTCAGCGACGGCTTGAAAATATTTCAGGTGGCGCAGCTCCATCTATGATTTATGCCTCATTGTTATAAGTTATATTCAAGATATGTATTTTTGTTAACTGAAGTCAATGGTTCAATGGAAGTCTGACGACTCCTTTTCGTCTCCTGATCTCGCAGATTTCAACACATGACTTTGCTTTCGAAACCCAAACAACATCTCGGCCTTTGGTTTCTCTGGATGGGTGCATTCTATTTGGTGTGGACCTGGCTGGTGTTCGGTCACGATCGCTGGAGCGATGTCGTCGAGCACTGGGGAATAGCCGTGGCGATGGCAGTGGGCAGTTATGCTGCGGGCTCGACCCCGATGGGGGGAGGAACGGTGGGCTTTCCCATTCTCGTACTGCTCTTCAAGCAGTCAGCCGAGCTGGGGAGGGATTTCAGCTTCGCCGTTCAATCAATCGGTATGACCAGCGCGGCGATTTTCATCATGGCGCGTCGTCAGCCTCTCGCATGGGCGATGCTGAAAGGCGCAGCACTGGGGATTCTCTTCGCGGTTCCAGTCGGCGTGATTTGGTTTGCCCCCCTGGTTCCGTCGCTGTGGATCAAGCTGGTGTTTGCTGTGGTGTGGGGAGGATTCGGATTACTTCATTTGTGGCGCATCGGTGAGATCGCCGGTCACGAAGGCATGACTGAATTCGACGAGCGTTGGGATTTTCGAGTCGGGCTGGCTGCCGGGGCGTTATCCGGCTTGATGGTGGTTTCGGTGACCGGAGTCGGTGTCGATATGGTGCTCTACACCGTCCTCGTTTTGCTCTGTCGTGCTGATTTGAAAATCGCCATTCCCACCTCAGTCGTGATTATGGCCTTTGGTTCGTTAGTCGGCATCGCGACGAAAGCCCTCACCTCAGGTGTTCAGCCGGGGGTCTACGAAAACTGGTTGGCTGCTGCACCTATCGTCGCTTTAGGCGCACCACTGGGCGTCTTCATGGTCAACCTCATCGGGCGAAAGCCCACGCTGTTCTTTGTCGCAATACTCTGTGTCGGACAGTTCGCCTGGACTTGTTATGTTGAAAGGGGTGCGTTGGGAGCGGTGGGAATCCTCTGTGCGATCGCCGCTGTTGGATTGATGCTTTGGAGTTTTGAGCGCCTCCGAATTTGGGGCGGTCATATCGTCGGGGAACAGCAACGCAGAAATACCGACCGCCTCCTGGCCGAAGCGCAAACTTCCAGTCAGATAAAAGCGACTGAAGAGTAAGAGCGGAAGGACCGGTTTCATGACGCGCCACACAGCCGCAATCGAGGCCCTTCATCAGGCGGCTGATTTCCCTTCTCATGCTTTCTGACACCTGATTAAATTCAGGCATGACTCCACAATCAGAACCTCCGGAACTGCTTCATCCGCGCCCCGGCAGCGGTAATGGTTTCAACCGCCGGAAGGTCATACAAGCCAGTGCTGTCACAGCCGCGGCTGCCGTCTTCGGCTCCGCCGCCGCTCAAGACACGCCGACCTCAGCCAAACCGGCCGATGACCGCCGGGCTTCGCCGAAGCCATTCGGCAGGATGAAGAAATCAATCAACCTGTGGGCCTTCCCTTATCCTCAGCGTATGAATTTGCGCGAGTGCCTGCAGTTGGCAAAGGATGCCGGCTTTGATGGCATTGAGCTGAACTATGATCTTGAGAACGATCTTTCTCCCCAATCGACCACAGCGGATTATCACAAAATTCGCAAGATGGCTGATGACATCGGCATTGAAATCAGTGGCCTGTGTTCCTTCCTCTTTTGGCCCTATCCATTGTCATCGAACGATCCTGTGAAACGCAGCCGCGGGATCGAACTGGCGGGAATGATTGCTCAGGCCGCTCATGATCTCGGTGTTGAAAATGTTCTTCTAGTGCCCGGCGCCGTCCATATCCCCTGGCGCGATGATCACGAGCCGGTGCCAAACGATGTGTGCGATCAGCGCGCAAAAGAAGCCGTTGGTAAATTGCTGCCCCGGGCTGAGAAACTGGGGGTCTATCTCAATATCGAAAATATCTTTTTCAACGGCTACCTGATGACGCCGATGGAGATGAATGCTTTTGTCGATCACTTCGACAGCGAGCACTGCCGTGTGCATTTCGATACGGGAAATATCATGGACTACCAGTTTCCGGAACACTGGGCCCGCATACTTGGAAAGCGCACCCGGAATATTCATCTCAAAGAATTCTACGGGAAAGGAAATGATCGTTCACTGGAATGCTTCCGTCCGCTTCTCGACGGCACGACCAACTGGCCCGAAGTAATGTCCGCTCTCGATGGTGTCGGCTACGAGGGGTTCCTCACATTCGAATACTTTCACCCCTACCCACATTATCCAGAGGCTCTCATCTATCAGACAAGTGATTCACTGGACCGCCTGTTGGGACGGATCTAGGCCGGCATTGATACTTCCGCTCTCTGCCGTGCGAATGCTTGCAAACCGCGACAGATCGTCGGCATCTCCGAGCCTGCGTAGATTCTCCGCCAGCACCACGTTGTTGTGAGCTCTCAGAAAGCGAATGCAGCGCACCCATTTCTTCTCCAGCGCGAAGCGTTCTTCATCGATCGCCTGCCGCTCCTTTTCGATTTTGTTCCAGGCCTTCAATCGGGGATGTGCCTCGACCGCTTTGACAAATTCGTCGGACGATTCGGAGACAAGTTTGACAGATTGCGGGGTCAGAAGGTTCGACAAGTCCGGCCAGCGGCCCAGTAGCGTGTCCCGGATGGCACTGCGATGCCCGTCCGAAATTCGCTTCTTGTCATTGAACTGCTTTAGAAGGTCCGCCCGTTGGTTTTCAATTTCAGCCGCTCTTTTCTCGACAGCTGCGTAGCGCGAATCGCCCATCAAACCGAGCTGTTCAGAAAGCCCTTCCAGAATGGCCCGCTCAACCGGCCCGGCGAGCTCGAGCGTTTTCGCATAAGGAGTGTGTCGCTTCAGCAATTGCGTGTCTTTCTTCTTTTCGTCGTCGTCCTGAAAACGGCTGCGCTCCCGAAGAAATGCACCACTGGTTTTCATCGGGATATCGATGTTTTGCGAGGTCAGAATCGTGTAGGCGTAGGCTTCATCGAAGGAAACCCGGCCATTGCCATCGATGTCGCAATTGAGCACCGGCTTGCCCATTCGGGTCTGGCCCCGGATCGCCGCCCAGAAGTGGCTGGTGAATTCATCATAGTTTTCTTCATTGATGTCCGGAGTGCAGCCCGCCGATTCCCGGGACGAAACTGTGGCGAAAAAGCCGCAGACCACCTGCTGATCGAAAGTTCCTGCCTCGGACGATGTGTCATTAAAAATCGCGTGAGCAAACCCACCCGAATAGCATTGCGCCATCACCATCACCACCGCGACATCATCCGGGAGTTTCTTCAAGTTGGCTTGCAGTCCGAGCACATCGATCGACTGCCGGTTCCACAGAAAAATCCGGGTATTCTCCGGTTTCGATTTATCCCCGCTTTTCCCTCCGTGAGCGGTCACGTAAATGATCAAGCGATCCCCCGGCTTCAGTGATTCTTTGTGATCATCGAACCATCCATTCAGATTTGTCGTTGAAGTGATGCCGTCCACTTCGCCGAGCGTGTGCCGGCGGTAGTGAAGATTGAGGTAGCGAGTCGATCCGAACAAACGGGCCATATAACCATTGGCCGCCGGCACATCGTCATCGTCAGCGGACTCAAACTGGACTGACCGGATATCAGCATTGCCACTGCTGAAATATTCCGTGACATCAGCTCCGGGTGCCGCGGTTTCCTCCAGCACCTTGCGAAAAAACAGCACATTCTTCTCCAGCGACACCTGATTCCGGGCCGCTTCCTGTCCACCCGCCACCACCAGAAAATGATCCTTCGCGTTTGCGGTGGTCGACAGAGCGCCAGGCCATTGCAGGGCCAGGCCAAGAACGCAAATAAGAAGAATAAAAGATCGCCTCATAGATTTTGATTGTCCGCGAAGTAGCAGGCAATCGTCAATGGTCAATCCTATTGAAGATCAATTTCCCCCCTCGACTGGGAATCAAACAAAGCCGAAAACCGTAGTTCCAATAGCGATCGTTGGCTCCATGCCAGAAGCGATATGCAGATTTGCATCTCGTTGCAGAGGAACTCCACGAGCCACCCCGAAGAACATAGTCTGACCCGTTTTGTGGTCCTTTTGGATCGACTTCATCACATCCAGAATAATCACTATACCTATCGCGACACCATTCCCAAACGTTTCCATGCATGTCATGAAGCCCCCAAGCGTTGGCGACTTTTTCTCCGACCGGATGTGTCGACCTTCCACTGTTCTTTTCATACCAACACAAGTCTTTAAGAGGTAATTCTTGGACGTTGTAACTTCCCGTATTCCCCGCGCGACAGGCATACTCCCACTGTGCTTCGGTGGGTAGGTCTAAACCTTTGTCTACTTTTCCCAGAAATTCTTGAATATCTTCCCAGCTAACATTTTCAACGGGAGCATTTGCCCCCGCGTCTTTAAAACAACTGGGATTGTCTTCCATTATTTTCATCCACTGCCCTTGCGTGATAGGAAATTTTGCCATCCAGAAACCTTCCGTCAGAGTTACCTTACTGCACTTACGTCTGAAAAACGATCCCTTTCGTTCGAATGTCCCAGCACGGATGTAATTAAATCGAATGTATAGTCCATTTCCAATATCGATTTCCTCCTCGAAAGTAGCGATTTTTATAACCGGAGATTCACCTTCCCAAGTTGAGAATAATTCACTTTGTCCATCCCATTTCACAGGATAAATAACCTTCCAATGATTACATAAAGTCTGTAAGGCTCCCTGAATTTCATCAGTCTTCAGGTGCTGACGCAAAGTTTGAAACTGCCTGAACTGTTGAATCCAAGATTCCTTTCTTTGGGCGATGCGTGCCGCTTGCACAGCTTTTTCGCGCCCGCGCTGATCAGCGAGAGTGGTAAAGCTTTGGAGTGGGTTAGTTATTTGCACAGTAGGCTTTTCACCTACCTGTGATCGTGGTTTGGTCTCGAATTCTTCTACCAATTCTTTTAACAATAATGGTAAAAAACTGTCTAAGGTATCGGATTCAAAACTGCGTCCGTTTTTGAAATGAAACGGTCTCAATCGATCCGGCAAATCGTTAACTTTTGGCATTTGTCCGCCGAGGAGAATCGGCACGAGTTTTTTCTCCAACTCGAGCCCGAGTCCGATTTCAAGTTGCACCATGTCAGTGGGATCGTTCGACCGTGCGTCGAGAATCGATTGCCATTTTTCGCCAATTAAAACAAGAATAACATCACAGGCCCTGACTGCCTTCTCGATTTCCTTGGCATAATCCGAACCGACCGGGATCGCACCGGAATCTCGATCAACGAATACTTCATTAAAACCACATTCTAGGCACATCGCACCGATTCTTTTGACGCTCCATTCAGGTAGGGGGTCCTTTCGACGGTAACTTAGAAATACTTTGGCCATGAATACTGACGGGAAATGTGGAAGCTGCGTTAGATTTGTAAATCCCCAAGGCTTTCCACGAATTCGAAGAAACTAATCATAAATCACGCTGTTGAAAAATATTTGAGTTCATAAAATTCTGAACCGATCCATTTCACTCCTTTATAGGCCTCCGTTTAGGAAGGATTCGTAGGTCAGGATCAACCGGTTTTATAGACGGATTTGTCCATTTATAGAATGCATTGTCTGCGATCAAACGAGAAAGTGGCATTTGACAATGCTGTAAGAATTAAAGATTGGACGATTGACTCTTTTTGAGTTGACGAACCAACCGTGTTGAGTTGTCGAAGGTACCCTGTTGCTTCGGTTTGTGTAACTATCCCAGGAGGGCAATGATGAGTGGCGGGAAGTTGAAGGTTTCTTCTATTGTTTTGCTTGGCTACGGCTTTGGATGGGCTTTGAAAAATTCCCAGATCGCCTGCAAGCCATCGAAATCACCGCAGGTTTTCCCGATAATTTTTTCGGGCAAATACTGTGAGCCGCCGGGCCAGGTGTGACCGCCTCCGATCACTTTGTAGAGGACCACTGAGGTTCCGTTTTTGCCGCCGGTCCAAGTCGATTTCTCGACGGTGCAGCCATCGGTTTTGTCTTTGTCAGGAATGGGTTCAGTCGTGGCTTGCGCCTTTTCAAGGCCGTTGTGTTTTCTCCAAAGAGCAATGGCTTCGTCGGTTGAGCTGGTGGCACCCCGTTCGTTTTCCCTCGGTGCGAGTCTTTTAAAACGGGGGGCAAAGTTGGCTGTGATCGGCCCACCGTCGTACGGAACGAGGGGATCTTCGGTCCCGTTCATGATCAGCATTGAAATGGGTTGAGCGGGTTCGAAAGGTTTATCCCCGGTCAAAAACGGCTTCGGAATTCCGGCAATGATCACGCCTGCGGCCGCGAATTGATCGCTGGCATCGATGGCAAGTCGCTGACTCATGAAGCCGCCGTTTGATGCGCCTGTCGTAAAAATCCGCTTCGGATCGATCGTAAATTCTTTCTTCAACTGTTCCAGCAGGGCCAGGATGAACGCGACATCATCGGTTTTTGCATCCTGTTCGGCGAACTTTGATCCGTTCCGGCCGTCATTCCAATGCTTGTTCAGCCCTTCGGGATAAACCACAAGAAAGCCTTCTTTGTCTGCCATGGATGTCCATCCCATTTTGGATGCCAGTTCGGCGTTGCCCCCTCCGCCATGGAGGCAGAAAATGAGCGGGATTGGTGACTTCGAATCTTTAATTTCAGCGGGAACGTGAATTCGATAGGCTCGCTCACTATCGCCGACTGAGATCGACTTTCGTTCGCCGGTTGGTTGGTTCCGCTGGGCGAGCAATGGGGGTGCCACCATTATGAGTGTTGTAATAGTGGTGATAAAAAGTCGTTTCATGGATTCGCTACAGAAAGAAGACACCTCGTTTTGCCGGGCGGTTACAGTTTGAAACGACTTTAATTCCAGTAATTTTACTCAACATAAAATTCTCACTGACTCCCAAGGTGAAAAATGTCGATAAGTACTCCCAAAATGTCTCCCTGTACGACATGAGCGGCGGTAAGTACACCTGAAATGCCTCCCTGTGTGTTCGAAGCGGTGGTAAGTACCCCTGAAGTGCCTCCCTGTGTCTTCGAAGTGGCGGTAAGTACTCCTGAAGTGCGTCCCCGTGTGTTCGAAACGGCGGTAAGTACACCTGAAGTGCGTCCCCGTGTGTTCGAAGCGGCGGTAAGTACCCCTGAAGTGCGTCCCCGTGTGGTCGAAGCGGCGGTAAGTACCCCTGAAGTGCGTCCCCGTGTGGTCGAAGCGACAGTCAGTACTCCCGAAATGTCTCCCTGTGTGGGGGGGAGTTCGTTATTTCGAAAGACTGTGTTTCTTGACGACGTATCCCTTTCGGGCCAGTATCCCGAAGTTCTCCGGCAAAAATCGATCGCACCATTCAATGAAGTTGAATCCCATTTTTCAGGTATTCTATATCCTACTCCTTTTCCTAACCACTCCGTCTCTTGTGCTCGGGGAAAACAAGGAGAAACCGGAGCCGAAAAAGGCGGCCAAGGAGTCATCAGAAGTTGATGAGGCTAAGTCCGATAAGGATAAAAAATCGCCTATCGCTAAATCCGGAGACGAAAAAAAGGCGGATAAAGGCACTGAGGCTGCCACGAAAGACGAGAAAAAGCCGGATCTGAAGGCGGAAAAGTTCGCGGCACGTGTAAAAGCGTTCGAGAAAGTCGTAAAAGCGGAACTTGATGCAACGAAGTTGGCGAGCAGCAAGCGGGCACAGCTGCAGGCAATGGTGGTGGCGGCCTATCGTGAAAGTAAATTGAAGCCGCTCTGGGCAAAATCGGTTGATTTGATGGATGTGAATGAGGAGCTCGTGAAATTACTCGAGTTGCATGCATTTGAGGAACCGGTCCTGGCTTTTACGCCGAAAGAGGATGCCGATGCCGCTGATTCGAAGATGAAACCGGTATCGCATGAAGATCTACTGGTCACATTGAGTGTCGCCGAAACGTGCCTTTTCCTGAAGAAGGGACCTGAGTCAGTTTCTGAATGGCCTAACTGGAGTTATGGGGATGTCCCTGAGCCCGGGGCTTCCAGCGTGCATTGGGATGCCATCACTGAAAAATTTGGCAAAACGGCGACCGCGGGATCAGCCAAGCCTCAAAAAGTAGCGGAGGCTTTCATTCCGCAGAATCGGATTTATCAGCAGCTTTTCAAAGAAATCCAGAATGCTGCTCCCGCAGCTGAAGCTCCTGAGTTGAAGGTGACCAAGCTGGTGAAAGTGGGCTATAAATTCGAACGGGCGCCGGAGCTGGCAAAGTTTTTGATCAACGAAGGTTACCTGGCTGAAGAAAGCATGGCCGGGGACGAGCCTGAAGAGGAGGTTGCCGACGCTGCAGAAAGCGAGACTGAAAAGGAAGAGGATTCGGAGGGGAACGATGCTTCGGACAAGAAAGAAGAAGACTGTGTTGCCGACAAGCCTAAGGACGAGGAGAAGAAAGAACCGGGGATCAACGAAGGCATTTACACCAAAGAACTTTCGGTCGCGGTGAAAGAGTTTCAAAAAATGAATGGGCTCCAGGCGGACGGAATTCTGGGCCCGAATACAGCGGCCCGGATTTCGAGCAGTGATGAGGAGGAGGCGAAAGCCCTCTTAATTAACCTGCATCGTGCACGCCGCTTTCCGGATAATCCCGGCGAGGTGTTTCTGCATGCAAACATTCCGTCTGGTGAAGTTTATGGTTTCAGCGCAGGCAAAGAAACGATTCGGATGCGGATTGTTTTCGGGAAAAACAGGAGCGGTCAGCGCACTCCGATTTTTCGCGATGAGATGGAGCTGGTGGTCTTTCGCCCCTACTGGAATGTTCCCTACAGCATTGCCGTCGGCGAGGGGAATTACAGCGACACCGGTTACCTGAGTCGGAATGGATTTAAGATTATCAGCAGTTCCGGCAGGGAATTGCCAATCACCATTGAAAGCCTCGAAATGGTGCGTTCACGAAAAAGCTATGTCCGGCAGGAAGGCGGGACCAGTAACGCACTCGGAGTCGTGAAGTTTCTCTTCCCGAATAAGCACTCTGTGTATTTTCACGACACTCCAGCGAAGCACTACTTCAAGAACAGCTATCGGGCACAGAGCCATGGTTGTGTGCGTCTTGAGAAACCGGAGGAAATGGCGAACTGGGTTCTCAGTGACCATGACGAATGGGATTCGGAAAAGATCAGCTCAGCCCTGAAAGGGAGGCGTCAGGAAGTGAAGCTCAACGAAAAGATCCCGGTCTACATTACTTATTTCACCGCGCTTCCCGATGCGATGAAGGATGACAAGATTGGCTTTTACCAGGACATTTACAACTATGACCGCCCCGGTGCTGTCGTCGATGCACCCGGCCCGCGACCCAGACCGATCCAGCTGAAAGCTCCTGAAGTGGAGGAGCAGAAAAAGCCGGCCTCGTTCTTTTCGCTGTTCCGCCGTAAGGACAAGGATAAGGATAAGGACGACGATTGAGCGAAAGTGGACGGGGTGCAGGGAGCGTTCTGAGGATCAGACAATTTTTGATCCTCTATTCTTGCCACCGATCCATTCCTCAGGCATCGTCCCGATCATGAATCAAGCCGATCTCGACCGCCTTTCCACGGGAATCCGTGATGTCCCTGATTTTCCCAAGCCGGGAATCCTTTTCAAAGATATCACCACGGTGTTGTCTGATCCGGAGTTGTTTCGACTCGCCATCACTGGACTGATAGAAACAGCGGGTGATGTGAAGATTGACAAGGTCGTGGGGATTGATGCCCGGGGATTTATTTTCGGTGCGGCGGTGGCGGACCGGATCGGTGCGGGTTTTGTGCCGATGCGGAAAAAGGGAAAACTTCCCTGGCAGACGATTGGAAAAGCGTTCGCGTTGGAATACGGCGAGGATGAGATCGAACTTCACAAAGACGCCCTTCATGAAGGGGAGAATGTGTTGTTGGTGGATGATCTCCTGGCAACAGGCGGGACAGCTGGCGCCGCAGTACAGTTGATCAATCAGCTGGGGGCTAATCTCGTGGCGGTGAGCTTTTTTATCGAGCTGGAGTTTCTCAATGGTCGTGACAATCTCGGTGAAGATGTCCGGATTGAGGCTGTGCTGAAGTATTAAGTTCCGGTCAAAGCCATTCGTCACCACACTGGCGCGAAGGCGGGAAACTGTAGACTTTGAATGCTGCGGGGCATTGGTAAGGTGGTCTTACCAATGCAAGTTTCAGAAATCAAACGTCATTCGCTTGTTGAGGAGGTAGCTCATCAATTGGCCGCGGATATTCGGCACAACTCGCCGGCAGCGGATCTGCTTCCTTCCGAGCGACAACTGGCGGTCCAGTTTGGGGTGAGCCGCCCGGTGATTCGAGAGGCCACCAAGCGGCTTGAACTTCAGGGGCTGGTCGAGATCAAACAGGGCATCGGAATCCGGGTGGTGAATCGTCTTTACACTCCGATTAGTGAAGCTGCGAAAATATTGTTGCCCAATGAGGTCGAGAGACTGCGTCAGTCGCTCGAGGTGAGGATGACTTTGGAACCGGAGATCGCCCGTCGGGCAGCGGGGCGGGCTGATAAAGTATCGCTGGCCCGGTTGCATGAATCGCAGGCGATGTTGAAGGAGGCAACCGGGCTGGAGGTTGCCATGGAAGCGGATCTGTTATTTCACAGAGAGTTGGCCCGAATCTCTGGGAATGAAATTTTTGGGCTGATGCTGGATTCCATCGCCGATCTCGGGCGCGGCACCCGCCGGGCGTCGATGACCGAGGTCGGATTTGAGTGTGCTGCAAAACAGCACGCCGCTATTTTAAAAGCGGTCGAAAAGGGGAATGCGAATGCGGCTGAGAAGGCGATGCGTCTCCACATCGAAAGGGCGGTGGAAGATTTTTCTGCAAACCAGGCTTCATGATTCGGTTTGGTTCATCGCTGGTTCTGTCTTTCGCAGCTGTTACGCTGGCAGCGGCGGACTTTGCCACGGATGTGCTACCGATCTTTGAGAAACACTGTCTCGAGTGCCACGGTGAGGAAAAACAGAAGTCAGGGTTCAGATTGGACCTCCGATCGGCGGCGATGGCCGGCGGGAGTAGTGGCGAGGTGGTGGTGAGTCCCGGGAGATCTGCTGAAAGCTCGCTGATTGCTCATGTGACAGCTCCTGCGGATGACGACCAACGGATGCCGCCCAAAGGGGAGGGCTTGAGTGATGCGGAAGTCGATGCACTGCGCGAATGGATCGATGGCGGAGCTGTTTGGCCTGACTCACTGGCAGGAGCCGATGAGCGGCTCAATCATTGGGCATGGCAACCGTTGGTTCATTTGAGTGACGACGACAGAAAGACGATCGATGATTTTGTCATCGAAAAACTGGCAGAGAAAAATCTAACGCTGTCTCCTGAAGCTGACCGCCGAACCCTCATCCGAAGGCTGTCTTTTGACCTACACGGCTTGCCACCTTCACCTGAAGATGTTGAGAATTTTGTAAACGATGTTGATGCGCAGGCGTACGAAAAACTGGTGGACCGGATGTTGGCGTCGCCTCACTACGGTGAACGCATGGCTCGTCACTGGCTGGACATCGCGCATTACGCGGACACTCACGGATTTGAACGGGACAAGCGACGCCCCAATGCCTGGCGTTATCGGGACTATGTGATCGATGCGTTTAACGGGGATAAACCGTATGCGCGATTTATTCAGGAACAAATCGCGGGGGATGTTCTCTTTCCCGGCGATACCAATGCCAGCGTTGCTACAGGATTTCTCGCGGCAGGGCCGTGGGACTTTGTGGGGCACGTGGAAACCAAAAGCCCGGAATTGCGGCGTGAGGCGCGCTCACTCGACCTTGATGACATGGCGACGCAGGTGATGACGGCGACAATGGGGATGACTGTGAATTGTGCGCGGTGCCATGATCACAAGCTCGACCCCATTTCGCATAAGGAATATTATCAGCTGCGGGCTGTCTTTGCCGGTGTGAAACGTGAGGAGAGAGTGATCAGTCAAACAGCGCTGGAGGCCTATGAAGCCGAAAAGGAGAGGCTTTCGAGCGAGAGGGATCAGTTGTATTTCAAAATCGCAAAGCTCGAAGGCGAGGGGTTGGATTTGGCTGATATCGTGGGTGGTGGGAACGGCCACGGAACCGGAGTGGCTCGGCAGGGAATTGATGCGCGTACCGGGAAAGTTCAGATGCGTGATTTCGGCAATCTTGGAAACGTGAAGACCAATCACTTTTCCAAGTCGGAGTTCGAGTTTGTTGAGGGTGTCTTCATCCCTGATGGAAAGGACGGAGCGGGGGAGATCCCTATCACTTCAAAGGGACTGACGGTTTCCGGGCTGCCGACCACTTCAGGGGCTGCGTGGGATATGATTCGAAACGGACCTGTTGCCAGTCAGCATTCACCTGAACTGGGAGGAATCGATTTCACAAAAAGCGGACATTCCCTCCTGGGGCTCCATGCCAATGCCGGAATCACTTTTGATTTGGCTGCCATTCGTCGGGCGAACGGTAATTTCGACCAGCGGTTTACTGCGCGTCTTGGATATTTTGGTGCCGCGGGCGCGCATCGGGCGGATGTGTGGATCTTTGTGGATGGTGAGAAAGTCGCGGAGTTCCGACAGCTCAAGCGTGCCGATGGCTTAAAGAATATCGACATCGAAATAACAGGGGATTCAGGTTTCCTGACCTTGATGGCAACTGATGGTGGGAATGGGTACGGCCACGACCAGATTGGGTTTGGTGATCCGAAACTTAAACCTTTCCCCGCACCGGAGAAAACTGATGCGGATCGCAAACAACTCACTGAGTTGCGAAAGGAGATAAAGCGTATTGAATCAGAAAGCACGGCCCTTGGATCCCCTCCCAAATACTATGGGGTCGTCGCCGAAGAGAAGATCCCGGACGTAAAAATTCTTAGCCGGGGTGATGCAGGTTCCGGGATTGGTGAGCCGTTGATGCCCGGTGCTTTTTCCGCCCTGGCCATGTTAGATCCGGATCTGGGAAACTTTGATTCAACAGAGGCCGACCGTCGGGCTGCACTGGCGAAATGGATAACTAATCCCGAAAACCCATTGACTTTGCGAGTGATAGTGAACCGGATGTGGCACTGGCATTTCGGGCAGGGAATTGTGACGACACCGAGTGATTTCGGCCTGGGTGGAAGTTTGCCGTCCCATCCGGAGTTGCTTGATTTCCTCTCTACCAAACTGATTGAGCAGAAGGGATCGCTCAAGGCTGTTCATCGCCTTATGTTGAACAGCGCGACCTACAAACAGCAGTCGCGCTTTGCGTCTGATGCCAAAGGCGTCGGCATTGATGCGGGGAACAGACTTCTTTGGCGGCAGAATCCCCGTCGAATTGAGGCAGAGGCGATTCGCGATGCGGTGCTTTTCGTCAGTGGAAAATTGAACTCCGAACGGGGAGGCCCGGGTTTTGAAGACTTTAAATACACGGAAGCTTATGCGCCAATTTACGAGTACGTGACAGCCGACCGCCCGGAGCTCTGGCGTCGCAGTATCTACCGCTACATCGTCCGCACCACTCCGGACCGGTTTCTTGCGACGCTGGATTGTCCGGATCCTGCCAACCTCACTCCCAAACGTTTGAACACTACCACGCCACTTCAGTCGCTCGCGCTGTTTAACAATGACTTCATGTTGCGCCAGGCCCGCTATTTTGCAGAACGAATCAATAGTGAGAGACCCGACGCACCTGTTCTCAGGGCGTTCGAACTGGCCTTCGCCCGCGAGCCGACAGAATCCGAAATGCTTCTCGGGAAGCGTTTTATAGAGGAGCAGGGAATGTTCGCCTTTTGTCGATCCCTGCTGAACACCAATGAATTTGTTTATGTCGATTGATGCTTCAGAAACTTTTTCACGAACCAACAGGGTTGGTTCAACGATCAGACCCTGTTGGTTCGTTGCGCTGTTTCTCTTTGCCGGGGCAGTGGCTGCAGTGGACTTTGAAAAAGATATTGAGCCAATCTTTGCCGGGAATTGTGCAGATTGTCACGGGCCGGAGAAACAGAAAGGGAAGTTCCGGGTGGACCGATTAGCGAACTTGCTTCGTGGTGGGGATTCCGGGGAGGCTGCCATCGTGCGCGGAAAACCGGACGAGAGTTTCCTGCTTAAACTGATTCGACATGAAGAGTCGAATTTAGAGATGCCACCCAAGGGAAGTCCTCTGAGCCCGGACGAAATTAAACTGATCGAAACATGGATCGCAGAAGGTGCGGCGACACCTGACTCTTATGGGCCGGAAACTGAAAAGCAGAAACTCACTCATTGGTCGTTCCAACCGGTGCAAAGGCCAAAGACTGGCGACGAGATTGACGATTTTGTGCGGAGCAAGTTGGAGTCAAATGGTCTTAAGTTCTCAGCGGGAGCAGAGCGGCGCGTTCTTATCCGGCGGTTGTATCTGGTGATGTTAGGATTTCAGCCTTCACCGGAACAGGTAGAAGCATTTATAAACGACAAGAGTACCGATGCGTGGGTGCGATTGGTTGAAGAGGTTTTGGCCAGCCCTCATTATGGGGAACGAATTGCGAGCATGTGGCTGGATCTCGCCAGGTTCGGTGAATCACACGGGTTTGAAATGAATCGGGAGCGGACCACTGCGTGGCCTTACCGCGACTGGGTTATTGAAGCCTTTAACGAAGACAAGCCCTACGACGAGTTTGTGAGAGAGCAGATCGCGGGCGATGCCCTTGGGGATCCAGTCGGGACGGGCTTTCTCGTGGCAGGTCCGGTTGATCAGGTAAAAGGCTCGGATCCAAAACTGAGGGTGATGCAGCGGATGAATGAGTTGGATGACATCATCAATACCACGGGCACGGCTTTCCTTGGGCTGACGACAGGATGTGCCCGGTGTCACAATCACAAGTTTGATCCTATTTCACAATCTGACTACTATTCGATGCAGGCGGTTTTCGCCGGAGTTGCTCACGGCGATGCAGAGTTGCCGCTCGATGATGAGTCGGCGCAGCGAATTTCCGCTTTGGGGAAAAAGGTGACTTTGTTGACGAAAAACCTGGAAACGTTCATTCCGAAAGCTGGATCAGGAAAACTGCGGCCCGCCCTCAACTCGAAACGAAACGTCGAGCTGTTTTCAGAACGGCCTGCGAAGTTTGTCCGCTTTACTATTGAGGAAACAAGTGGGGGCCAGGCTTGTATTGACGAGTTGGAGATATTCTCAAATGGCAAAAACATCTCACTGGCCAGTGCGGGAGCAATTGCAAGTTCGGGAGGGGATTTTAAACATCCGCTTCATAAGCTGGCGCATATCAATGATGGGAAATACGGGAATGCGCGGAGTTGGATAGCGTCGCAGAAAAAGGGTGGTTGGGTTCAGATTGAATTTCCAAATGTGGCATCCATTCAGCGGATTGAATGGGGCCGCGATCGCGAAGGGAAATATTCTGACCGCCTGACGACTCAATATCGAATCGAAACTGCGACGGTCAATGGGAAGTGGGAATTGCTGGCTTCCTCAAAGAACCGGGCACCGTTTAACTCTAAGAAGAAAGGGGAAGCCGTTTACGATTTTGCCGGGCATTCGGCAGACAAAGTGAAGGAAGGAAAAAATTGGGTGGAAGAATTAAAGAAGGCGAAGGCCGAACAGGCTGCGATCAAGAAGTCTGCGTTGGTATATGCCGGAAAGTTTTCGCAGCCTGGACCCACCCACCGGTTGTATCGTGGAGAGCCCGACGCAAAACGTGAGATAGTGGGGCCGGGAGCAATTACCTCACTTACCACTCTTGATCTGGCTGGCGATGCGGCGGAAAGAGAGCGTCGCCTGGCCTTTGCCAACTGGTTGGCTGATGAAGGGAATCCGCTCACGGCGCGAGTGATTGCAAATCGTGTTTGGCAGTTCCATTTCGGCACTGGTCTGGTTGACACCCCTAGTGACTTCGGGAGAAATGGGACGGCACCGACTCATCCGGAGTTGCTGGATTTTCTGGCAGTAGAGTTGATGGAAAACAACTGGTCGATTAAATATCTGCACCGGTTGATTCTGCAATCACAAACCTGGATGCAGGATAGCAGGCCTGATGCGGAAGCAATGCGGGTGGATGCAGCTTCACGTTTGCTGTGGAGATTTCCGCCCCGGAGACTTGAAGCCGAGGCGATTCGTGACTCGATGCTTACGACTAGCGGCGAGATCAGACTCGATACAATGGGAGGCCCCGGTTTCAGTGCATTCGAAGTCGAGATGGAAAATGTGCGCCATTATTATCCGAAAAAAAGTTACGGCCCTGAAGACTGGCGACGGATGATCTACATGACGAAGATAAGGCAGGAAAAGGATGTTGTTTTTGGTGCATTTGATTGTCCTGATGCGAGTCAGGCAGTCGCGAAGCGGAGTCGTTCCACGACACCACTTCAGGCATTGAATCTGTTAAACAGCATTTTTGTTTCCCAACAGGCAAAGCTGTTTGCCGAACGGATAACGAAGGAGTCGCCGGACCGCGCTTTGCAAATTGATCGAGCGTGGCGCCTTTGTTTTAACCGGGCTCCGATGGCCGAAGAATTGCGTGACGCATCGGAGTTTATCGAGTCGCATGGTCTTGTCCAATTCACCCGGGCGATGCTCAACGCGAATGAATTTGTCTTCATTCCCTGAATCATGAATACCCTTCTTCAACGCCGGAATTTCCTGGGCCAAACAGCCAGAGGGCTAAGTGGCGTTGCCCTGACCAGTTTACTTCATCAGAAAAAGTTGTTCGGGAGCGAGGTGTCGCCAATACGCCCGGAGATTGATCCGACACGCCCTTTTGGTGCGCGAGAAACTCATCATCCGCCCGCAGCAAAAAATGTCTTAATGATTTTCTGTTCAGGAGCGTGCAGTCAGTTGGATACTTTTGACTACAAACCGGAACTGATTAAGCGAAACGGACAGCCGATGCCGGGAGCGGAGGAAATTGTGACGTTTCAAGGTGCACAAGGAAACCTCACCAAAAGTCCATGGGAGTTCAAACCAAGGGGGGAAAGTGGAAAGATGGTTTCTGAGCTAGTGCCTCAGCTTGGTGAATTGGCTGATGACATGTGCTTCATCCATTCGATGACCGGGAAAACCAATACACACGGTCCAGGTGAGAATTTTATGTCAACAGGTTACACCCTCGATGGTTTTCCCAGTATGGGAGCCTGGACGACATGGGCGCTGGGAACAGAAAATGAAAACCTGCCGGCTTATGTTGCGATCTCTGACCCGCGGGGAACTCCGCAATCCAGCGTCAATAACTGGGGCCCGGGATTTCTTCCGGCGGCATTTCAGGGAACGAATTTCAATGCATTGAAGCCATTGGCGAATCTGGGGCGACCAGTTGGAACAAGCGCAAGCGTAGACCGGGCGACGCGTAAATTTCTGAAAGGCATTAACGAAAGGCATCTCGAAAGGTTTCCCGGTGACAGCGAACTGGCTGCCCGGATTTCGAGTTATGAGCTGGCTGCCCGGATGCAATTGAGTGTTCCGGAGGTGACAGATCTTTCGACTGAGCCAAAGAGTATTCTGAAAGAATACGGCGCGGATGATTCGGGTAATCAACTGAAAGCGGATTTTGCGAAGAACTGTATTCTGGCCCGCAGACTTATTGAAAAGGGAGTTCGGTTTGTACAACTCTTTAACGGAGCGTATCAGACCGGTGGAGAAGGAGTCAGTAATTGGGATGGCCATAAGTCACTCAAGGCGCAGTACAGCAAGCATGGTCCTGTGCTGGATCAACCCTGTGCGGCTTTGCTTCGCGATATGAAACGGCGGGGATTACTCGAAGATACGTTGGTGGTTTGGACGACTGAGTTTGGTCGCATGCCGACTTTTCAGAAAGGGGCGAGTGGTCGCGATCACAATCCGGATGGTTTCACCACTTGGATGATGGGGGCTGGAGTGAAGGCACCCTTCACCTATGGCGCTACGGATGAGTTCGGATATAAAGCTGTGGAGAACGTGACGACCGTCTATGATTTTCATGCGACGATTCTGCATTTGTTAGGTCTGAATCACGAACAGTTAACCTATTATCACAATGGCTTTGAAAGGCGCCTCACTGACGTCCACGGGCATGTGATTCACGATATTCTTGCATGACCTTTAGACCTCCATTGCGATCCCGTCGCGACTTTTTGAATCTCGCAGGTGGAGGATTTGGCGGGATGGCTTTGTCTTCGATGCTCGCCGGGGAAGTGTCCGGGATTCATCACGCTCCAAAAGCAAAGCGGGTGATTCAAATATTTTGTCCCGGTGGGATGAGTCATCTGGACACCTTTGATTACAAACCGGAGTTAGTCCGTCGTGCGGGTCAACCATTTGATCCCGATGGTACGTTGCAGTTCTTCGCTTCGAAGCCGGGGAACTGTCAGCCGGGGCATTGGGCCTTCAGGCAACATGGAGAATCGGGAAGATGGGTGAGTGACTTGTTCCCGAAGTTGGCAACTTGTGTCGATGACATGGCGTTCATTTACTCGATGCAAAGCAAGACTGCGTTGCATGGCCCTGGTTGCTTCATGATGAACACGGGACAAACCCTGCCGGGCTTTCCCAGTATGGGGTCATGGGTAACTTACGGCCTGGGGAGTGAGAGTGAAAACCTACCGGCGTTTGTGGTTCTCCCTGACCCGAGAGGACTTCCTCCCGGAGGTATCATCAACTGGGGCGCGGGATTTCTTCCGGCGGAACATCAGGCAACCACGCTCGACACTGGTAATGTGAAACAACCCATCGCGGATTTGTTTCCTCCGAAAGACTTTGCCGGAGTGACGCCGCAGGGTGATAAGCTGGGTCTCAATTTTCTGCAGAACCTGAATCGGATTCACCGCGAACCGCGAAGTGGTAACAGGGAGTTGGAGGCCCGCATTAAAGCCTACGAAATGGCAGCCCGGCTTCAACTGAGTGCTCCTGAAGTGATTGATCTGAAGGGTGAAACCGAATTGACGAAGAAACTTTACGGTGTTGCTGAACCTGATATCGGTCCATTCGGCCGTCAGTGCCTATTGGCACGGCGATTGGTTGAGCGCGGGGTGCGGTTTGTGCAGATCTATTGCGGAGCGGAGAACACCACTGCGAAAAAGATACGTCCGAACTGGGACAGTCACGAAGATTTGGTTCGAGATCATGGGTATTGGGGAGCCGTGTTAGACACGGGTGCATCAGCTTTACTGAAAGACTTGAAGTCCCGGGGCATGCTGGATGATACATTGGTGATGTGTACCACGGAATTTGGTCGGCAACCGGGAGCTCAAGGTAAAGAAGGCAAAGGACGTGATCACAATAGCGGAGCTTTTACTGCCTGGATGGCGGGAGGAGGTGTGAAGCCTGGAGTTGGCTATGGAGCGACGGATGAACTTGGTTTTAATGCCGTTGATAAAGTGGTGCATAGCTACGAATTCCATGCCACCGCACTGCACCTTCTGGGGCTGAATCACGAGAAACTAACCTGGTATCACAACGGTCTGGAACAACGTCTCACAGGCCTGGAAGGGCACGGAGTGATCAACGATTTACTGGCGTAGTTGATCAAAGCTATTGTTCCGCCCGATAAGCGGCGGCGAGCAGGCTGATCGGATGAGCCACTTCAATTCCATCATTGCGGACGCCGTTCTCTATCTGCAAGTGACACCCCGGATTGGATGTTGCCACAAGTGATGCTCCGGTTTTGCGGATGTTATGGCACTTTTCCGCCTGTAACTTCGCTGCCTGCTCCGGTTGAGTGATATTGTAAACTCCAGCACTCCCGCAGCAATGGGTTGCGTCAGTGAGTTCGACCATTTCGAGCCCGGGAATTGCAGCGAGGATCGCACGAGGTTGAGTTGAGATTTTCTGTCCGTGACAGAGATGGCAGGCTTCGTGATAAGTGGTCTTCGTAGTCCTTTCAGAAATGCCTTTCGGTTTTCGGAAATCAATCTCAGCCAGCCATTCGTTGATGTCCCGAGCTTTAGCGTCCCATTGTGAGGCCCGGTGTGCGTAGTCGGGGTCGTTTTTCAATAGCGGCGCGTAGTGCTTCAAGTGAGAGCCGCAACCAGCCGCATTGGTAATGATGGCGTCAAGGCTTTCAAGATCGTCTCCAAATGAATCGATCTGGCGGCGGGCCATGACCTTCGCCTGTTCAAGGTCTCCATTGTGAGCGTGTAGAGAGCCGCAGCAGCCCTGGGATCTGGGCGTGACGACAGAACATCCGTTAGCTAGGAGCACATCGACTGTGTCGCGATTTACATCTGAGAAAATAAGATCCTGTACACAACCCGTCAGCATCCCAACCCGATACTTGGAGTCTCTTGCAGGTTCGTTTTCGGAAATCAGCGCATCAGAAAAGTGTCGCTTTATGGTCGGAGTGGTTGGCTCTAATTCACGGAGGTTTTTCGGAATGATGCGAAGGACCCCCGACTTTCGAGTCAGAGACTGCATCCCGCTGGCTTGATAGATCCAGAGGATTCGACCGATGCCCCTTAGCATCCACGGCTTGGAGAAAATCTGCTTCAACGTGAGCCATCTCCAGAAACGTCTGTCCGGTGAGAAAAGTACATCGGCTTCCTCCACTTCAGCCCGTGCATTCTCAAATAACACAGGATAATCAACACCGGCTGGGCAGGCCGTGGTGCAGGCGAGGCATCCAAGGCAATAATACATCTCCTCACCAAACTGCGGCGTCACCTCAAGTTCACCATCAGCAATGGAACGCATCAAGGCAATCCGCCCGCGTGGTGAATTCCGTTCCTGTTTTGTTTCGAGATACGTAGGGCAACTCGGCAGACACATTCCACAGTGCATGCATTGCTGAACGACCGAGTAGTCGAGGTCGGCTAGGTATTTGAGTTGCCTTGGCATCGCGGAAGTCTCGTGCAGAGGACTGGAGACGCAGAGTATTATTTCAGGTTTTTTGTGAAAAAGTTCCTCACTTTGTTCAACACCACATCAGTTTGAAATTCTTTGCCGCCGTGGCCTGCGCCTTTAACAATGACCAGCTCGGATTCAACGCCGGCCTTCTTGAGCGCTGCGTGTAGCTTTTCACTTTGAGCCAGAGGCACACCGGGATCGAGTTCGCCATGCATGATCAGGAAGGGTGGATCGTCTTTCGATACGTGATGCAATCCACTGGCATCATTGGCGAGATCGGGCACATCCATTACCGTTTTGCCTAACAACATCGCTCCATTGGACTTCTCGACATCTGCCCGACTGCGCTTTTCGCTGATTGTATTCGGAGGCATTGTCAGCAGCTCGCTTGGTCCATACCAATCGCAAACCGCCTGAACACGGCTGGAAATTTTCTCTTCGCCGTCAAAGGGACGGGTTCCCATAAGAGCGACCAGGTGCCCGCCGGCTGATCCGCCCCAAACACCAATATTGTCTTCGTCGAGACCATGTTTCTCTGCATTTTTCCGGATCCAACGCACGGCTTCGTAACAGTCGTTGATCTGATCGGGCCACGTCCCTGAGCCAATCAGGCGGTAACTGATGCTGACCGCTGCAAAATTTCCATCAGAGGCAAGAAATGCTGACTTGCAGTTGTTTTTACTGCCGTTTTTCCAGCCGCCGCCGTGGACCCACATGACGACGGGCAGCTTTTCGGATGCGGGCTTTTCAGGGAGATAAAGATCAAGTTTCAGAGAATGCCCCCCCGGGCTCGCGTATTCGATGTCGCGGATCACCTTAACTCCTTCGGGAATCTTCGGTCCCTTCTTCTTTTTAACGGCGGAGTTTTCCTGAGCTATGCCCTCAATTGTCAGAAGACCGATCCCTGCGACCAGATAGAGTGCGAAGAGTGAAAGGAGAGGGCGGGGGCGTTTTGCGGACATCCGCGAAAAAAACGCTCGCTCACCGGTCAAATCCATAGAAAATTTGCGACATCATCACGCAGGAACATCCAAAGCCAAAGACCGTTCACGTAGTCGTGAATCCGGCTCCTTCGCGTAGAATTCCTTTGCTGGCAATTTTGAACCAACACTTCAGAGGAGCTGGTATTCGTTGGGAAATTTCCATCACGCATGGAGATGGTGACGGAAAGACTTTAGCGGCAAAAGCGGTTGCCGATGGCGCGGATGTAGTCGGGGTGTACGGAGGCGACGGGACGGTAATGGAAGTGGCATCGGGGCTTATTGGAACGGATGTCCCGTTGCTCATTTTGCCCGGAGGGACAGGTAATGTGGTCGCTGCAGAACTGCGTATCCCCGAGAAACTGGAACGGGCCTGTGAACTTGTGTGCGCTCACGACACCTTCAAATCGAGGCAAATTGATGTCGGGATGATCAATGAGACTCCATTTTTGCTGCGAGTCGGCGCGGGCTTTGAATCTGAAGTCGTCCAGGATGCAACGCGAGAGCTGAAAGATCAGTTTGGAAAATGGGCCTATGTTTTTGCGGGAATCAAGGCGTTGCAAGAGAGCAAAGAAGTTCGATACGACATCTCAATGGATGACGGACGTGAAGTTTCAGAAAGTGGAGTTGCCTTTGTTGTAGCAAATTCAGGGAAAGTCGGGCTTGGGCAGGTTTCTCTCGCTCCCGAAGTTGGAATCGATGACGGTTTATTGGATGTGTTCATTCTCAAGAAAGCCAACCTTGAGGCCATGATCCAACTGGCTCGCCAGATGATGGGACTGGATAAGAACCCACTTGGTGAAGTATTGCCCTGGCTTGATGCTTCCGATTTAGTGAGTCATTGGACCGCTACCCGCGTTGAGGTGCGCAGCGATCCCCGGATGGATATTCAGGTCGATGGGGATGTCATTGAGAAGACTCCCACCAGTATCCATGTTCTGCCTTCAGCATTGCGGGTCGTGGTTTAGTGTCAGGCGTTTGGATCCCGGAACTGATAGTCTCTGCATGTCAGCGAATCACGATCATCATCACCACTCTGACAGTAGCGAGAATCTAAAAGTTGCTTTCTTCCTGAACATTGGGTTTACCGTTCTCGAGATCATTGGGGGATTCTGGACGAACAGCATCGCCATACTGACCGACTCAGTCCATGATTTGGGAGACTCACTGTCGCTGGGGTTGGCGTGGTACTTCGACCGGCTATCGAAACGGGAGCGCACATCGTTTCACACCTATGGATATCGCAGATTCCGATTGCTTGGTGGCTTCGTCACCGGACTGGTTTTGTTAGCTGGACTTGGATTTGTCTTATACCATGCGATCGGGCGCCTGTCCGATCCGGCAGAAGTCAAAGCTTCTGGAATGATCGGTCTGGCCATACTCGGTGTTGCGTTCAATGGAGCTGCCGTCCTACGGGTAAAGAAAGGTACGTCACTGACCGAGAAGATTGTCAGTTGGCATTTGCTTGAGGACACTTTGGGATGGCTTGCCGTCCTGATCGGAGCCGGAATCATGGTGGTTTGGGATGTTCCCATTGTTGATCCAATCCTATCAATCGGGATATCCCTTTTTGTCTTGTGGAATGTCGCGCGCAATATGAAGAAGGTACTGGCGGTACTTCTGCAAACCACCCCTGAACAGTTTGACGTGGATGAGTTCGAACGTCTGGCTCTTGATGTTGAGGGTGTCGAGTCACTTCATCATATTCACAGCTGGTCAATCGACGGGGAAAGTCACGTCTTGAGCGCCCACATTGTATTGAAAGAAGGAGTGAAAGACTCCCGGGCAGTGAAAGCGTCAGTGAGGGAATTGATCGATACCGAAGCCTTTCAGCATATCACTCTGGAAACAGAATATCAGAGCGAAACCTGTGGGAATGAAAATCACTGAATATCGCCGGGAAACTCTTCCTCAGAATGTTCGAGATGATCTTCACTTCGTTGAATGTGAGCTTCCGCCAGCTCAGGATTACTGTTTGCGGCGATATTAAATAAGGCATCGCCTTCATCCACGGTGGCTTCCCTGGAAATTCCTATGATGACCCCGTCGGACGGGGCTTTGATCTCAATTTCACGCCGCCCAAACGGATCGGCTACAATTCCGATTCCTTTTCCTTTGATCACAGCGGCTCCAAGATCAGCCGAAGGAGCGAATATTCCCCCTTGCGGTGCTCGAACCCAGAAATTTGAGGGGGCGAGAATAGTTTTTCCCTTTCGTCGGCTGGGTTCCTTAGATGGCGGGAGCATCCCCAGATGGCGCATTACAGATATAATACCGCGAAATCCGAAACGCACTGACGCCGCATCCAGGCAGTGAGCTTCACCTGCTTCATAGAGAATGGACGGAATCGCTTTGGTATAGTAGGTGGCGCGGAGTGAGTTTTCTCGGATCGAACTCTCGATCACAACCGGTGGCGCGAAGGCCTTGGCCATTTCAAAGCCATCATCGTCCCCTGTAGAATAACGGATCTGTGGCAGATTTGGTCGGCGGATCGCCCCGGTGTGCATGTCGATTGCGTGCGTGCAATGTTCCATCACATCGGATGTGAAGGTGTAGGCAAGCCTTCCACCGAGGGACCCCTTTGCAGAACCGGGAAAGAGCCGGTTCAGGTCGCGCCGGTCCGGCAGGTATCGTGAGCGTGAGAGATAAGCGGGGATATTTACGACCGGAACCGCGATCAGGTCACCGCGCAGCCCTGAGAGTAGCCGGGATCTCAAAAGTCTGCGAACCACTTCGATCCCATTGATCTCATCACCATGAAGCCCCGCGGTCACAAGCAAACAGGGACCATCTTTCTTTCCCCTGCGGATATGCACAGGCATCGACACCGGCTGATAATCGATCAATGAACCAATCGGGATCTCAATGACCTCCTTGCTTCCCGGTTTTATTTCGATACCTCCAATCGTGATTTCACGACGGGTTTCGTTAGGTTTACTGGATGATTTGCTCACTGTGGTGGGTTATCGCGAGTCAACAGGGTTTGAGCAATGAATCAACCCTGTTGACTTGTGAAAGGCATTCCTATTTCGCTGCCGCAGCTTTTTCTGTCTTAGCGACTTCAGGTGCATCAGCTACCGTTGATTTCGGACGCACCAACCAGAACTTCTGACGAGCAGTGTCCCAATCGGCAAGAATTTCTCTGGCACGTGCACTGTCGGTGTATTCGAGGTGCTGGTAGACGAGCTTCTTCAAATCGGCTTCGTCGGTGCTGTCGGGGTCGACCCGGACAATCTCCACCATTTCAGGGTTGTAAGTCTTCTCGAAGACATACTCCGTATCGTAGATGAACGCCCGGCCACCACTCATTCCGGCACCGAAATTCTTCCCGGTGGGTCCAAGAATCGCCACAAGACCATTGGTCATGTATTCACAACCATGATCACCAACGCCCTCAACAATGGCAGTGCCACCCGAGTTCCGCACGCAGAAGCGTTCTCCTGCACGACCATTGGCGTAAAGCGTTCCACCCGTCGCACCATACATGACAGTGTTACCGACGATTGAGTTCTCACTTGGTTCAAAAGCACGTTTCTCCGGCGGACGCACAATGATCTCTCCGCCGCACATACCTTTGCCGACGTAATCGTTGGCTTCACCCGTGAGTGTCACTCGAATTCCACCGCAAAGGAAGGTAGCGAAACTTTGTCCTGCACTTCCTTTGAGATTGATGTTCACAGTCCCATCCGGAAGTCCGTGATTCCCGTGTTGATCTGCAATCGCCCCGGTGAGCTTGGTGCAGATGTTCCGGTTCGTGTTCTTGACGTCGTATTCAAGCGTGATCGGAGTTTTCTCACGAATCGCAAGCCGTGCATCTCCGATGATCTTGTCATCGAGAGGTGCTGCATGAAGCCCGTCGTTGCGGTCCTGCTGGCAGATGCGCGGCAAGTCCTTGTCAGACTCAGCCGCGACATCGGTGAGCAGCTTCGAGAAATCGAGCAGGTTTGCTTTCGGATGATCCGGCACGTGACGCTGCTTGATATACTTGGTTTGGCCAATGAGATCATCAAGTTTGCGCACTCCCAGTTTCGCCATGTGCTCGCGACATTCCTGAGAAACTGCGTTGAAGAAATTCACCACGTGCTCAACCTCACCCTTGTACTTCGCACGGTACTTCGGATCCTGTGTCGCAATCCCAACCGGGCAAGTATTCAAGTGACAACGGCGAACGTAGACACAACCCAAAGCAATCAGAGCAATCGTGCCGAAATTGTATTCTTCAGCACCGAGGATGGCCGCATGGATGATATCCAATCCGGTCCGCATTCCACCGTCAGTCCGGAGAGTGACACGACCACGAAGGCCGTTCATCATCAAAACCTGCTGCGTTTCAGCAACCCCGAGCTCCCACGGAAGACCGGCGTTTTTGATCGAGCTGATCGGTGACGCACCGGTTCCGCCGTCATGACCGGAAACCAGGATCACATCCGCATTCGCTTTCGCTACCCCGGCCGCTACCGTTCCGACGCCGGACTCAGCAACGAGTTTCACCGTGACTTTGGCACGCGGATTGATCTCCTTCAGATCATGAATCAGCTGCGCCAAATCCTCGATCGAATAAATATCGTGGTGCGGAGGCGGTGAAATCAGAGTCACACCCGGCTGAGTGTGACGCAGTCGCGCAATGAGACCGTTCACCTTATGTCCCGGAAGCTGCCCACCTTCACCGGGCTTGGCACCCTGAGCCATTTTGATCTCGATCTCTTCAGCCGACATCAGGTATTCGGCGTGAACACCGAAGCGACCGGAAGCCACCTGCTTGATCTTGGAATTTCCCCAGTCTCCATTCGGATACTTGGTAAAACGGCGGGAATCTTCACCACCTTCACCGGAGTCCGACTTTCCACCAATCCGGTTCATCGCAATCGCGAGAGCCTCATGAGACTCAGGTGAAATCGCACCGAGTGACATCGCCGCAGTTGTGAAACGACGACGGATATCTTCGATCGGTTCCACTTCATCGATTGGAATCGGATCCCCATGCGGCACCAGCTCAAACATATCGTGCAGGGCCGTCGGATTGTGAGACTTCAGTTCATTAACATACGCTTCATAGTCCGCTGGATCGCCGGACTTCACGAATGTGTGAAAATTCTTGATCACCGGTCCGGTGACCGAGTGGGTTTCACCATCGCGGCGATAGCGGAAGTAGCCCGGGTCATCCAATTTGACCGGTTCCCCGTCTGCCGAGGCGGCATTGCTGAACGCATCAGAGTGCCGTTCCAGCGTTTCAGCCGCGATTTCTTTGAATCCGACACCCGCGATTTGTGAAGGCGTGCCTGCAAAACATTTTGCGATGACTTCATCACCGATTCCCACAGCTTCAAAAATCTGCGCGCCCTGATAGCTGTTCAGGACCGAGATTCCCATCTTCGACATAATCTTCAGCACACCTTTCTCAAGCCCCTGATGATAACGTCTCAGACCTTCATTCGCGGTCATCCCTTCAAACTTGTTCTTCGGATCGTTCTCAACCAACCGGCGAACCGTTGCATGGGCGAGATACGGACAAATCGCCGTTGCCCCAAAGCCAATGATACAAGCCATGTGATGCGTGTCACGAGGCTCTCCCGTGTCCACCACAAGACTGGTGAGCATCCGCTTTTTGACACGGGTCAGATGATGATGAACCGCACCGGTTGCCATCAGGATCGGGATGGCGACACGCTCATTGCTGATGGCGCGGTCGGACAGAATCACAACCGAAGTCCCGTTGTCCACCGCTGCTTCCGCATCTTCGCAAAGTTTGGTCAAAGCTGGTTCCAGACCTTCGGGGCCTTCGCTGACTGTCCAGGTCGTGTCCAAAGTCGTCGCATTGAATCCGTCAAACGTTCCCAGTGCATCCAGTTGGTGTGGAAACAAAAACGGGGACTTCAAATGCACCACGCGCGCGTTCTCAGGCACTTCTGCAAGCAAATTGCGCTCCGGTCCAAGATCCGCCTCAATCGACATCACCAGATACTCGCGAATCGGATCGATCGGCGGGTTCGTCACCTGTGCAAAGAGCTGCTTAAAGTATGTATAGAGCAGTTTAGGCTTCAGCGAGAGGACCGACAGCGCCGCGTCATCTCCCATCGAGTTCACCGCTTCCTGGCCGGATTTTACCATCGGCGCGAGCGATAAATCGATCTCTTCCTTATTGTAACCATGCGCCACCTGATTGCGCGAAAGTGATACCGGATCAAAAACGGGTTCGGTTGGTACATCAGGATCAGGGGAAACGCGTTCGTCCATCTTCACGCGGTTGTCCTCCAGCCACTTTCCGTAGGGCTGTTGAGCAGCGAGACGATTCTTGATCTCAGTGTTTGAAATCACTTCACCCGTCTCCGTCTCAACTACAATCATCTCACCCGGAGCAAGACGTCCCTTCTTAATCACAGTCTCGTCATCGAGGAAACAGGTCCCAACCTCGGACCCCAGGCTGAAGATACCGTCGTTCGTGATCTTGTATCGAGCCGGGCGCAGACCATTCCGGTCGAGCGATGCGGCGACCGTCTTTCCATCGGAAAAAGCGAGAGCGGCAGGGCCATCCCAGGGCTCGCAGAAAGACGCGTGATATTTGTAAAAATCCTCAACCGGCTTCGGTGTGAACGGATCAATCCGCCACGCTGGTGGAACCAGCATCGCCATGGAGTGCGGCACCGAGCGTCCCGACAACACCAGCATCTCAAGCGCTGAGTCAAGACTCGCTGAGTCAGATCCTTTTGGATCGATCAGCTCATGCAGCAAATGCATATCATCACCCCATACTTCGCTCTCAAACTGTCCCATCCGGGAGTTCAACCAGTTACGGTTGCCTCGCACTGTGTTGATCTCACCATTGTGACACAGCATCCGAAACGGCTGAGCCAGTGCCCATGTCGGGAAAGTGTTGGTCGAGAAACGTTGGTGGTACAGACAGATTGCCGTTTCGTAATCAGGATTCTGCAGATCTTCGTAAAACTTTTCAAGCGCCGTCGCCACGAGAAACCCCTTATAAGACATGAGCCGATGGCTCAAAGACGGAATGTAGAAGTCCCCGATGGATTCCTGCTTGGATTTGATCTCGATATCGCGCCGTGCCAGAAACAGTTCGCGCTCAAACTTGTCGCCATCCATTCCATCCGGACGCTTCAGCAAGAGATGACAAATCTCAGGCATCGTTTCGAGTGCCTGATCACCGAGCGCCTTTGGGTTGGTCGGAACATCACGCCAGCCAATCACTCCGATGCCGCGATTTCTCAGACAACCTTCTGCGAGGACTTTGCCCTTCACATAATCAGCGGAATCTTTATCCCCGAGGAAAAAGACCCCAACTGCCAGTTGGTCACCGCTTTCCAGCTTCGTGCCGAGCTTTTCCGCTTCCGGTAGGAAAATCTTGTGCGGGATATGGGTCGAAACACCGGCCCCGTCACCCGTTTTCATGTCCGCATTCAGCGCACCGCGGTGTGTCACATTGTTTACAGAATCGAGTCCGAGGCGCAGAATCCGGTGGCTGCGTTCCCCGCTGATGTGGCAAACCACACCAACCCCACAGGCATCGCGTTCCAATTCCGGACGGTGAAGCGTCTTCTCGCTGACTTCAGGAATGTGGATGTAGGGATGTGGGCGGGGTTTTGTTTCGCTCATAGTCTGTCTGTTCGTAAAAGTGGGATTCTTACGCACCAGCCGTGCCAATGCGTCGTCTTTTTTCCACAAATCCGCGGAATTTGACGGGTCACGAATCTACGCAATCCGATGCGAAGGTCAATCCTGTGAATATGGGGCAATTTTGCCCCCGAAGTTGCCGCCTAACCCGATAATCGTCACAGGATTAAAAATATTCCGAATTTTTTAGGGGGTTTGATTCGGGTCACAGTCACCCCCGGCGAGGGGAGAAGCCCTCAAATTTCGAATGTCCCGATGCGGCGTTTCAGCAGTACCCGCTATTTTGGCGGGTCGTTATGCAGCGTTACAATGGAACCCGCTATTTTGGCGGGTCGTCATGCAGCGTTACAATGGAACCCGCTATTTTGGCGGGTCATCATGCAGCGTTACAATGGAACCCGCTATTTTGGCGGGTCGTCATGCAGCGTTACAATAGAACCCGCTATTTTGGCGGGTCGTCATGCAGCGTTACAATAGAACCCGCTATTTTGGCGGGTCATCATGTAACGTTACAATGCCACCCGCTATCTGCCCACACCGCCTGATCTTTTTGAGAGTCATGTAATTGGTGGGAATTATAATGTGTGGCTGCGGCAGTAATGGTCTCGAAAAATGGTGGTTTTCGAATTTTTCGGGATTGTCCCGGGTTTTCGATCCAACAGGGTCTATTCATCGATCGTACCCTGTTGGATCGCAAGGAGGGACATCTGAATGCGCCGCTTGTTCATTTCTGGAATGGGCCTTGAAATCCAAGTCTCTCAAATTCAGTCTGATATGATGCCCCCCCGTTCGCTATTTTTATGATCCTTGCCTTTTTTTGCACGGCCCCGCTGGAAACGGCTCAGTTCTTCAATGACATTCAGGAAGATCCGCACAATGACCGAAATCGCGAAGGAGACGATGCGATGAGCGTTTGATCCGGAAATCGAAGGCCGGGGAGCATGATTTTGGCACGGAAACAGGGCTTCCGGCTTTAAAAAACTGCTCAAGGACCTGAATATCCCGGTTTCGTCACAGGTTCTGTTTTCCAGGACCAGTCTCCAAAAATCAATTCTGCATCGCACGGCTCAGCGTGTGCGAGAGGTCTTCGACGGCATAAGGTTTCGGCAAAACACCGGCCCAGCCATCGTTCCGGAGTAAATCTTCCGCGTCGTCGTCGAAGTAACCGCTCGTGGCGATGACTCGCGCGTTTTGATCGAGTCGTCTGATTTCGTTCATCACTTCCATACCACTCAGGCCGCCGGGAAGCGTCATATCAAGAAGGACCGCATTGATGGGCTGAGCTGAGAGTGCTGAATCCCGATACATTTGCACGGCCTGCTGACCATTGGATGCCGAGACCGTTTCGTATCCGAGGTGGGCGAGAAGTTGCTCAGCGGCTTCGCGGACAGAATCGGTGTCGTCAACGACAAGAACCCGGCCGTGGCCGCGGGTTATATCGCCATTTCTCAATCCACCACTGGTGCGACCGTTTGTTGATGATGTAGTTGCGACTTCATCAACAGCGCATGCAGGAAGGAAAACGAGGAACTCAGTGCCCACATTTACCCTGGAGGAAACGGTAATCGCACCGCCGTGTCGCTCAGCGATCGCTTTGCAGGTGGCCAGACCGATTCCGGTTCCGTTCTTCTTGGTCGTGAAGTCCGCATCAAAAATCCGCGAAATCACAGATTCTTCAATTCCCAGACCCCGGTCGCGAACGGAAACCATTACATAAGGCCCCGCATTCAAATTCAGATCGTTGTTCTCCGGTGCATCAACATTCTGCGCGGTGACTTGAATCACGCCACCGTTTGGCATTGCCTGACTGGCGTTGATCATCAAATTGTGGAAAACCTGCTGAACCTGCAAGGTCTCGACTTTGACATTGGATAAATCTTCGGCAGAAGCGACCTCGCAACGAACGCTGGTGCCCATTGTCGCAATATTGGCCACCTCAGTCAGCATTTCGGTGAGGTTCACCACCTCAACCTTGCTTTCTTTGCCTTTAGTGAAATTGAGGATCTTCTGAGCGAGGGAGTGTGCGTGTTGGGTCGCTTCCTCTGCGTCTTCGATATGCTTCCGGGCGGGGTTTTCCAGCGGACAATCCAAATGAGCGAGAGTCAGCTTGGTCCGAATCGCCTGCAGCGCATTGCGAAAATCGTGAGCGGTTCCACCCACCAGCAATGCGAGGGATTCCACACGGCTGATCTCAAGTCCCTGCCCAATGGCATTGATACCCTGGGTAACTTGAGAAGGGGGCTCGTGGTGTTTTTCAACCTGAGGTGCCTCGACCATCTGACGAAGCGTCAGGGTGTAGTTGACCGGCTCACCGTCCGCCGAAGTCACTGCTGAAATAGTCCAACGCAATAAAACGCGTTCTCCGCCAAGGCGAACGATCGCCTTTTGCATGTGAAAAGTCTTGGTGGATTCCGCAACGCGGGGGAGGCGGGCGATCAGATCATTCAAATGATCCGGATCATAAATAAGTCCGATGGGCTGGCCGTTAAGTGCTTCCTGTGAATACCCGGAAAGGACGCCTGCGGCGCGGTTTGCGAATACAATTCGCGGACCCCGGGGCTGACTTGCATCCGTATCGACAATCAGAATCCCGTCACTGACCTGCTCAATTGCATGGCGTAGATGATGATTGATCGATTTGATCTGTTCGATCGAGCTCATACCAGAAGGATTCTAGTGACGGAAATACTAAGCGAATTGGGTTGGGAAAAGAGGGAAGGCGACGGCTACAACATTAGCTTTTTAACCTGAAATTTTATTTAAGGAAAGTTTAATTTTAACTAAATAAGGAAAACCTCTCATTAATTCGATTCAATCGGGGGAATTCGCTGCAAAATCACCCGGATTTAAATGAGTGATTTGTTTTTAAAAAACGATTGCAAGAATTGGGTTCGTGAATAGATTCGCGCCCGCTATGGCAAACAGAGCAGGTAAAGCAAAAACTCGTAAATCAGTCGCTAAGAGATTCAAAGTGACTGGTTCAGGTCGTATTCTCCGACGCAAGCAGGGCAAGCGCCACATCTTGCGTCGTAAGAATGCAAAGCGTCGTCGTCGTCTCGGCCAGGCTGCTCTTGTTGCTCCATGCGATGAGAAAAATGTGAAGGCAGAAATGCCTTTCAATCACTGATCTGATTTTTCAGTGAGAGCCGCGTTGACTGGCGGGATGTTAATTATTTTCGCCTGATCGAACGGGTGAGTTAGCCGGCTCCTTATCTAATAACAAACAGCCTGTTCGGAGGATAACTAAAAATGCCACGTGCAACCAACTCCCCCGCGAGCCGCAAACGCCGGAAGCGGATATTGAAAAAAGCGAAAGGATTCCGCGGAGCTCGCTCCAAGCTGTATCGTTACGCTAAAGATGCGATCTTCAAGTCTCAGACCTGGGCATATCGCGACCGCAAAAACCGCAAGCGCAACTTCCGCCGTCTTTGGATTCAGCGGATCAGTGCCGCTGCCCGCGAGAACGAGATGACTTATTCCCGTCTCATCGAAGGGCTTACTGCTGCCGGGATCGAGATCGATCGGAAAGTTCTTTCCGACATCGCGATTCATGATGCTGCAGCCTTCACCGCTATCGCCGCGCAGGCCAAGTCTGCTCTCGATAAGAAGCGGGAAGAGCAATCTGCTTAAGATTGTTTTTACCAATCAATTTCACGATCCAACAGGGTTCGTTCATCGAACATACCCTGTTGGATCGTTTTTTTTGGAGCCAACAACAAAACCCGGCAGGGTTGGGGGTGCTGAGTGAAATGTAGGGGTCTTACATTTCTCCGGGGGGTGGCCGTGACCGGAGAGTCGCGTGGCTATGATTTTGCCTTTGGCTTGTCTTCCAGGCAGAGATCAGTCGTCGATCGCCCGGGTCTGCAGGCCTTGCGCATCTGCAAGAAGTGAGCGCATGATTGATCGAGTTCAGCCCGTGGCGGAACGGTGCCACAGGCTACGTCGATATTCTCTTGCTCTGGTTGAGCGGATTTGAGATTTAGTGGTCGGCCACTGCGAGTTCTTCGCCTTCTTTCTGGGGGCGGCGAATGTTCTCAATCATCTCAACCACATCAGCGGGTGGTGCTGGCGTAAATCTGGATACGATCATAGCAACGATGAAGTTGATGATCATACCAAGGGTTCCAATTCCTTCAGGAGAAATGCCAAACCACCAATTTTCTGCGGTGTTGAGATCAGGTCGAATGAACTTGAAGAAGATAATGTAAGTGGCTGTGAAAATGATGCCGATGATCATCCCGAGAATCGCCCCTTCGCGGTTCATTCGCTTGCTGAAAATTCCAAAGATAATCGCCGGGAAGAACGAAGCAGCTGCCAGGCCGAATGCAAAAGCGACGACCGACGCCACAAAGTCGGGAGGGTAAACCCCGAAAATTCCTGCAATGACAACGGCGACGCCCGCCGCACACCGGGCGATGAGCAATTCCTGTTTGTCGGAAATCCCCGGAGCGAGGGTCTTTTTCACCAAGTCATGTGAAACCGAAGTTGAAATCACAAGTAGCAAACCCGCAGCAGTCGACAGCGCTGCTGCCAATCCTCCGGCAGCAACCAGCGCAATCACCCAATCGGGCAATTTCGCAATCTCGGGGTTTGCCAGAACCATGATGTCTTTATCAACATAAAGCTCGTTAGCTCCTTCTGTGGGTGTATTCATCAGAAGTCGCTCATTGTTCGCGCCGCGGTTATCACCGTCATACTCCGGCTTTCCATCCATAGCGGCTCCCTTGGTGTATTGGATTACACCGTCTTTATTCTTATCCATCCAGGCAATAAGGCCGGCGTTCTCCCATGATTTCAGCCATTCCGGGGCTTCAGAGTAGGATTTGTTGGGTACTGTTTCCAACAGGTTGGTTCTTGCGAAAACGGCTACTGCCGGGGCTGTTGTGTAGAGGATAGCGATGAACAGAAGTGCCCAAAAGGCGGAGACACGGGCTGCGCTCACTTTTTTAACGGTGTAAAATCGAATGATCACATGTGGGAGGCCGGCTGTTCCAACCATGAGTGCCATGGTGATGAAGAAGAGATCCTGAGTCGATTTGGTGCCGGCTGTGTAGGCAGCAAATCCGAGTTCCTGGCTTAAGCCATCCAATTTATCGAGGAGGGAAACGCTTTCTCCAACCACGTTGGAGCCCAGTCCGAGTTGTGGGACTGGATTCCCGGTCATGATGAGTGAGATAAAGATCGCAGGCACCATGAATGCAAAAATCAGCACGCAATACTGTGCTACTTGCGTGTAAGTGATTCCCTTCATTCCGCCAAGCACAGCGTAGAAGAAGACAACGGTCATACCTATGAGGACACCCCAGGTGATCGGCTCAAACCCAAAAAGCATGGGACCTTCAACCTCGGAAAAGAGGAAGCGGGAAAAGACCACTCCCACACCGCGCATTTGCCCGCAAACATAGGTGAAGGAGATGAAAATAGCACAGATCAGAGCGACCAGACGAGCGGTGCTGCTGTAGTAGCGGTCCCCAACAAAGTCGGGGACGGTGAACTGGCCGAATTTTCGGAGATAGGGAGCTAGGAGTAACGCGAGCAATACATAACCGCCGGTCCATCCCATGAGGTAACGGGATCCATCGAATCCATCGAACGAGATAATTCCCGCCATAGAAATAAATGAGGCGGCTGACATCCAGTCGGCCGCGGTTGCCATGCCGTTGGCAAGTGCCGGCACTCCGCCGCCAGCTACGTAGAATTCGCCAGTCGATCCGGCTCGCGACCAGATCGCAATACCGATATAGAGCGCAAAAGTGACTCCGACGAGAAGATAGGTCCAGGTTTGTACATCCATGAATAAAAGGGGCTGTATCGCAATTTCAGGGCTCCGCGAGGGATAATCAGTCCTCTGCTCCGAATTTCCTGTCGAGTCCGTTCATGATCTTCACATAGACTGCGATCAAAATCACAAAAACGTAAATGCTGCCTTGCTGTGCAAACCAAAAGCCGAGTTGGAATCCCCCAAGCTTGAACTGATTCAGCTGATCAACGAACAGAATGCCGCACCCGAATGAAACGATAAACCAAATTGAAAGCAAAATTCCAACCCACTTCAGGTTGGCTTTCCAGTATTCGCCGGATTTGTCCGATGATTTTTCTGACATGTGAGATAAGGGTTGAAACAGCGGTACTAACTACGCAAAATTACAAAAGCGAAGATTTAAGTCGATTCTACACATTTTAGAAGGGTAAAATCGGGAAATCTTCCCAAGACCTCCCACGATCACGATGGCTAAGGACAATCAACAGCTCGAACTTCATGGCGAAAACAATATTCCCAAATCGGGAGTGTTGATGATTCCGAATCAAATTCGCTTCGATGACCTCCTTCATTTGGAACGCCTGCTCGAAGATCGGCATGTCGTTTACCTCATCGAGCACAACATGCACTACGACCCGCTGTTGCAGGCTCACCTTGAAAAGGATGACACGGAGGCATTTGAATTCCTCTGTGATGAAGGGCAGAGGGATGTGTTCAAACGTGAGTTGCATCGCAGTGTTGCTGACGGCGATGTCCTGATCTTTGTTCCCGGGGAAGCGTCGACCCGTCCGGGCCAGAACATGTCGGTGCCGGACGAGGTGTTGAAATTTATCACCAGTGGCGGGGCACCTCTCCTGCCCGTGTCGGTGAATCATCCCGAAGATTCCTGTCTTTCGATCGAAACGATTGAGGAAACTCAGCGGACAGTCTTGTCATTTGGCCGGTTGCTGGAGCGTGAAGCCGCCAATCTTCCAAATTTTCAGGAAAACATGTTGGTTGCCAGCGAAACGGCATACTCCAACCGTCCGATCTTTAAGAGTCATCTGGCTTATGCGATGTTGCGTGGTTTGAAGAAACACAGCAGCTCCGGGCAGATTATTGACGGGTTCGATGGTTCTGAATTGCGGCACGACAAGCTGTTGGCGGTTGCGATTGTACTCTCGAAGCACATTGCAGCGGAAACAAAGAAGAAGCGGGTCGGCATTATCCTGCCGCCCGGTAAAGCAGGTCTTATCGCGAATCTGGCTGTGTTATTTGCCGGCAAGACGCCGGTGAACTTGAATTTCACCGCTGGAGATCAGGCTGTGCAGAGTTCGATCAAACAGGCCGGCATGGACCGGTTTATCACGGTCGACCCTTTTGTGAGGAAGATGTCGCGTTTCGCGTGGCCTCCGAACAAGCAGTTGATCCTGGTGGAGCGGGTATTACCTAAACTGAAGCTCAAGATTGCTCTCTGGCTGGGGATCTCCAAAATATTCTCCCCCAGCATGCTGGCTTCGATGCTGAAGATCCCGAAGAAAGGCGGCCATAAAGAAGCGGTACTCCTTTTCACCAGCGGCAGTTCAGGTGAGCCAAAAGGAGTGGTGCTCTCTCACCGGAATGTACTGGCTAACGTCAATCAGTTTGGTTCAAGAATCGATCTGAAATCGGATGACCGCATTCTTGGTTGTCTCCCGTTGTTTCACAGTTTCGGCTGCACGGTTACGATGATGTATCCGATGATTGAGGGGATTACGGTGGTGACTTACCCCAGTCCGCTCGATACCCCCAAGCTGGCTGAGTTGATCGAGAAATACAAAATCTCAGTGTTGCTCGCGACCCCGACTTTCCTGCGAGGTTTTTTGAGGAAAGCTAAACCTGAGCAGATGGATCCATTGCGAATGATCATTACCGGAGCTGAGAAGCTGCCGAACAAGTTGGGTGAGGCTTTTGAGAAGAAGTTCGAGAAGAAAGTCTACGAGGGATACGGCCTGACCGAAACGTCTCCGGTTTCGAACGTAAATATGCCCGACCCGGAAGAAGATGATCAGGATAATGATAAGCCGATGATTCCCAATCATCGGCCCGGTTCGGTGGGACATCTTATCCCCGGGATGGCTCTGAAGATTACCGACCCTGACACTGACGAACCAATGCCGCTAAATCAGGCCGGTATGATTTGGTTGCGCGGTTCAAATATTTTCGAGGGATACCTCGGTAATGAGGAAAAGACCAACGAAGTCATTCAAGGAGGGTGGTTCAAGACGGGGGACATCGGACGGATGGATTCGGAAGGGTTTCTCTACATTGAGGGACGACTCTCACGGTTTTCCAAGATTGGCGGGGAAATGGTTCCCCACGAAACATTGGAAGCAGCCATCAATACAGCGTTGGGGCTCGATTCAGAATCCGAGCGCAAGATTGCGGTAGTTGGCGTTCCTGACGAGGCGAAAGGGGAGGCGCTTGTGCTGATTCATGCGAATGGATCGCTCGACAAGACTGACCTTCGCTACAAGCTTCTTGATCAGGGGATTCCTGCTTTGTGGATACCGAAGGCTGTAATTGATGTGGAGGAAATACCCCACCTGGCTTCGGGTAAACTTGATATTAAGGGCTGCGAAGACCTTGCAAAAGGCGCCTGATGATCCTCTAACAGGGGATCGGCATTAATTTATAGTCCGGGAAACTCCGGATTGTCGTCGTCCTCGTTCGTCGGGTCGATGCCTTTTTCTTCCATCTTCTGGAGGACTACTGACATGTCCTCCACTTGATCCCAAACGTGCTGGGAAATGTAAATCTTCGCTTCCTGCTGGACGGCCAGGGCAATCGTATCGCTGGGGCGACCATCGATCTCAATGATCTTTCGCTCTTCGAGCTCGTTTTCCGCAACGATAATCATCCGCGCGAAGTAGACGCCTTCACTAAAGTCATTGATCACGACACGCTCAACGTGCGCCCCGAGAGAAGTCAGCACATCGGCAAAGAGATCATGAGTTTGCGGGCGCGGCTTTGGAGTTCCATGGATGAACATCGTGATGGCGCTGCCGACAAATTGATCCACATAGATCACAAACACCTTTTCATCGTTTCCCAAAAAGACAGCGGAACCGGCACTGGTAGGTAACACGGCGCGGACTTCGATTTCGACTACGGATTTATTCGGCATAGGAATTTGTGGGGGCGATTTTTACTCTCGTCCGATCCACTGAGTGACGCAAAATTTTTCTGCACAGGCTCACGAGACTTCTCCACCAGCGTCCAGATATTCCCGGTGTTCCCGTGCCACTTGTATGTATTTCTCGGCCATCGCACGATTCGACTTTTGTTCGTCGATGGTGAGCATTCGAACCACTCTTCCCGGGGAACCCATTACGAGGGAACCGGGTGGTATTTTTTTACCACGGGTTACCAATGAACCGGCCGCAATGATAGAACGTGCACCCACTTCAGCACCATCCATCACAATCGAACCCATACCCACGAGAACTTCGTCATCAATTGTGCAGGCATGTAACATAGCGCGATGACCGCAACTAACAAAACTACCAACATGGGTTCCCAGGTCATTGGATAAGTGAAAGACCGAGCCATCCTGAATGTTGGTGCCTTCTCCGACTTTTATCGATTGAAGGTCGGCTCGTAAAACAGCCTGATACCACACACTGCAATTCTCACCAAGTGTCACATCCCCAACGACAACCGCACCGGGAGCGATAAAAACGTTCTTGTCAAAGCGTTTAGGATACGTTAGATGTCGACAAATGGGTAGTTCTTGAGCCATAACGGTTATGGCTGATTTACCTCCGAAAAGTGCAAAAAAGCATCCAAAATGTCTGAAATGGACATAAAAACGCTGAAATCCTTGTATTTTCTAGGAAAATCGCTGGACGAACCCGCCGAATCCAACTAAGAAATCTACGATGAATAAGGGAGAATTGATCCAAGCAGTCCAGAAAGCACTCGGTAAAGAGACCACTAAGAAAGCAGCAGAAGATGCTGTTAAGGCGGTTCTTGAGTCGATTGCCAAAGGAGTAAAAAAAGACAAGACCGTCCAGCTTATCGGTTTTGGTACCTTCGAAGTTCGCAAGCGTTCCGCTCGTACCGGTCGCAACCCGAAGACTGGGGAGACTATCAAAATCAAAGCGTCAAAGACAGTTGGCTTCAAGCCTTCGTCTGCTCTTAAAGGCTCGCTCTAATACGAGTCATCTAAAACAATTAACTAAAAGAGCGGCAGAAGTGATTCTGCCGCTTTTTTGTGTACTTCCCGATCAGCTCTGCTCGTTTGAAGGTTCACCACCATCATCCCCGGAGATTCCGGTCTTTTCCTTGAGGATCTTCTGCGCCTTTCTCGTCACTAATACAGTGACAACGACAGTAGCCAACAAGCCAAAGGCGAAGAGTACTTTCTCACCCGTTGTCTTATCTCCCCCTTCAGCTGCGAAGCGCCCGATTGTCCCGAGGTAGACATACATGATCGTCCCCGGCAACATTCCGAACAGAGTCGCCAGCGCATACGAGGACCACTTCACTTTAGTTACGCTGTAGAGGTAGTTTAACAGAGTGAAAGGAAAGACCGGCGCTAGACGAGTCAGTGCGACGATTTGGAGGCCGTCTTTGGCCACCGCTTCATCGATTGCTCCGAACTTCTTGTTACTCTGGACTTTTTCCTGGATCTTCTTTTGTGCGAAAAACCGTCCCACCAGGAACGCGAGGTTTGCTCCCAGATTTGCGCCGATGATGGTCCAGACAGATCCCCAGCCGAGACCAAATGCGAACCCTGCCCCCAGTGTCAGAACTGATCCCGGAATCATGAAGACCGTGAGCAGCGTGTAGGCCGCGATAAACACGACCGGTCCCCAATACCCAAGTGACTTGATCCAGTTGATGAACTGTTTCAGCAATTCACCCCCGTCAAAGACGAAATAGGAAACGAAGAGCCCAATCAAAACGACGCCTCCGATAATGAGCTTCCATGGAGGGGATTTTGATTCAGCTTTTTCAGAAGACATAGTGCAGGCGGTGAAGGTGTTTCGTGACAGACAGAAAGGGATCCTACTGCTTATTCAAATCCCAATCGTAGTCCGTGTATTTCACTTTCAACTTCGTTGTATCCGCCTCGTAGAATGGGTTGATGTAGTCAATAACGTCAGTGTCACCTTTATCAAAGTCCCCCCCATACCAATCGAAGATCTTCGAGAGATACAATGTCTCACCCTCGACCCGGTTCTTTGCTGACTGCCCGAGGAAAACCTTTGCCTGATCAGTGAGTTGCGCATCAAGCCTGTCTGCGGTGTAAGCCTCAGCTCTCAACGGGGGGCAACTCTTCGCTGCACAGACCAGAGCAAAGTGAAGCCGTGGCTCATCATAGTCTTCGCGCAGCATGCTGTGCTCAACCTTGTTCAAGGTCGTTTTCTTACCAAACAACTCCACGTTTTTCTCATCCCAGGGCGAGCCGATCAATGGCCCCAACTTCTTGATCGATTTCGTGGGATAGTTATCGATGATGTATTGCAGCGTCTCGGCATTGTAGACATTCATCAGGAATGCTATTTGACGCTCTTCGTTCCAGCTCTTGAAATCCGACTCCTTCACCGACGCCGTTGTCTTCAAATAGGCATCGAGCGTGGCGCGATTCTCCTTCAGTCCTGCGTAGTCGACCATGCCGTCGGCATCGACGTATTTTTTCAATACCGAAGTGAGTGCTTCATGGGAATGATCAAATGCCATGATTGATGCTCCAAATAAACCGAGGCAGAGCGCAGCAATAGTGGCGGGGAATTTCTGTGTTTTCATAAATATGGATTGGGTTTGTAGTAAGAGTAGACGACTGCCCGGATTATTCCTTCCCGGTGAAGGTTTCTCAATCGCGGAGGATCAGCAACTCACGCATCCGTTGACGAAACCCCTTGAGTAAGATTCATTCGCCACATCATGCCAGATCGCAGCTTATCTCAAAAACTTTTCAACAAAGCGAAGACCGTTATCCCCGGTGGAGTGAATTCCCCCGTGCGGGCGTTCAAGAATGTTGACGGCGATCCTTTCTTTGTCCGGCGCGCCCGGGGCGGACACATCTGGGATGTCGATGGGAACGAAATGGTCGACTACGTCGGTACCTGGGGCCCCGCTATTCTGGGGCATGCCCCGTCCTGCGTGATCGACGCCGTTTCCCACGCGGCGAAAGAAGGCGTCAGCTTCGGGATTCCTCATCCGGGAGAAATCGAAATGGCGCAAATCATCGTCGACTGGGTTCCCTCCGTTGAAAAAGTCCGTATGGTCAACAGCGGCACCGAAGCCACCATGTCGGCCATCCGCCTGGCTCGCGGCTTCACACAGCGCGACAAAATAATCAAGTTCGATGGCTGCTATCACGGCCATGTTGACCACCTTCTCGTCGCGGCAGGAAGTGGCGCTCTCACACACGGCGAACCGGACAGCGCTGGTGTTCCGAAGGAATTTGCGAGCCTGACCATCACCGTTCCATTCAATCACCCCGAAGCCCTTGAGGAAGTTTTCGCCACGCAGGGGGAGGAGATCGCCGCGATCATTGTGGAGCCGATTCCTGCCAATGCCGGTCTCGTTTTCCCTAAAGAAGGATACTTGCAGTTTCTGCGCGACATCACCGAGAAACATGGGGCTCTCTTAATCTTTGATGAGGTCATGACCGGTTTCCGGGTCGCCAAAGGCGGCGTTCAGGAACTCATGGGCGTGACTCCCGATCTCACTGCACTGGGGAAAGTCATTGGTGGCGGATTACCCGTCGGAGCTTTCGGTGGCCGGGCCGACATCATGGACTACCTGGCACCCAATGGACCGGTCTATCAGGCCGGTACTCTTTCCGGAAATCCGCTCGCCATGGCAGCCGGCCTGGCTCAGCTGCGCGAGATGGAGCGCCGCAACGGCTGGGCACAGCTCGAGGAAATCGGCCAACAGTTTGAGCAAGGGGTTCACGAAGCATTCGAATCAACCGGCCTTCCCTACCGGCTCAACCGGGTGGGGTCTATGTTCTGCCTCTTTTTCGCTGATCACGAAATCATCAACGTTGATGACGTGAAACGATGCGACTTCGACGCCTTCCGTCAATTCTTCTGGAAAGCGCTCGACGCTGGAGTCTACTTCGCGCCGTCCCAATACGAAGCCGGATTTATCTCCCTCGCTCATACAGCTGAAGACATGGACAAGACTCTGGAGGCAACGAAGGCAGCTCTGAAAAACTAAGCCATTGTTTACATAAATGATTGTCTTGCCTTCAGACGATCCGTATGATGCCGCGAGGTGGAGCCACGTGTCCGCCTTGCTGCCATGTCACTTCCGCAAGATCCAGAGATTGCTCAGGCCATTGATCAAGCTGCCCGTAGGCTTGAGATGGAGAGGCGACGGGCGCATATCAATTCGCCGCAGCACTGCAATAACCTGATCCGTGCTCTCACCGGCCTCGCGGCCTTGCGCCTGCAGGTAGAAGATTACTCCCGGGCAGATCGTCTCTATCGCGAAGCGGAAATGCACGCCGATGAAGAGTGGCGGCACGTCACCACGGATATCCGCATCAAACTGAAGTCTCAACGTGGATACCTCAGTGAATGCATGGACAACACCGAACAGGCCATCGCCTGTTACGAACACGGCCTGAAGATCGCTGATGATCACGACATCACTTTGAGTGAAACCCGTGCTGTGATCCACAACAACCTCGCGATTCTCTTTAAGAAAGCCGAGAAATGGGATCAATCCGAGCACCATTATAAGATGGCGCTTGTGATCCTCGAAGCCCTTGCCGGGTCCAACAGTGAGAAGGTCGCCTCGATCTACAATAACATCGGCACCTTCTATTCCCGGCTCGATAAACTGAAAGCAGCTGAGAAGATGTTTCGGCGCGCCCTCCGAATTCGAGAGCAGTCTTTCAATGACGACACGCATGAAGACGTGCAGCAATCGCTGAAGAATCTTGGTGCGACTCTGAAAGCCATCGGAAACGACGAAGAAGCAAACGCCTGCTTCGAGCGCGTCCCCGGTATCGATGTCCCTCAATTCCTCGCCCGGGTCATCGACGGCGATCAGGAACGCATGGAGTCATTCGCGGAAGTCGCCTAGCCGTTTTCGCAGTCTATCCGGCAACCGGTGACCGACACGGCGGCAACAATCACCCGCACTCAGTGATCAGTGCAGGCCCTCGATACACCAGTCCTGTGTAGATTTGCACCAGCTTAGCACCTGCCTCAATCTTGGCTGCTGCGTCTTCCCCTTTCATAATCCCTCCGGCGCCAAGAATCGGGATGCTGTCATCCAGTGCCGCCCGCAGTTTAGATATCACATACGTCGCGTGATCTGTCAGCGGAGCACCGCTCAGCCCGCCTCCTTCGCCGCCCAGCGGATGATCAGCCACCGCGTCCCGGGCAATCGTCGTGTTCGTCGCGATCACTCCATCAATCTTCGTCTCGCTGAACACACCCGCCAGATCCGCAATCTGTTCGTCGCTCAGGTCCGGAGCGATCTTGATCGTGATCGGCACATATTTCCCGTGAGTTGTCGAAAGTGAATCCCGTGCTTCCTGCAGGCGGGTGATCAGTTCGCGGCAAGTCTCCACCGTCTGCAGGTCACGCAGCCCCTTGGTATTGGGTGATGACAAATTGGCCGTCACATAATCCGCCCGCGAATAGACACCGTGGAAACATTTCAGGTAATCATCGAGCGCATTCTCATTGGGTGTCACCGCATTCTTCCCGATGTTGATCCCCAGAACTCCCTCGAAATTTTTCGCTGACTTGTCGAGGTTCCGCATCATCTGCTCCACCCCGGGATTGTTAAAGCCCATCCGGTTAATGATTCCACGGTGTTCGACCAGACGGAACAATCGCGGCTGCGGATTCCCCGACTGCGGGAGCGGCGTCACCGTTCCCACTTCGACATGACCGAATCCAATCGCGCCAAATGCGTCAACCGCCAGCCCCCCTTTATCCATCCCTGCGGCCAGTCCGACGCGGTTGGGGAAATTCAGGCCCATCGTTTCAACAGGGTTGATTCGTCGATCGAACCCTGTCAGTACGTCGAGGAGCCGAAAACGCTGGGCCATCCGCATTCCTGAGAGAGTCAGGTGATGCGCCTTTTCTGGATCAAGAGCGAACAGAATTTTCTTCGCGAGTGGGTAAATATCGAGCATGAGATTAGAGTGGGGGGATTGAAACAGCATTTACCCCCGACGGCAAATAGGAGTCCTCGCAAACATTGCGCACCGACTCATTTTGAGGAAGCTGTCCCATGTTCCGTCTCCTGATCCTTGCCTCCCTTTTCGCAATCAGCTCACTCACAGTTGCAGGAGAGAAACCAAACATTCTTTTCATCCTCACAGACGACCAGGGCTGGCCGACACTCGGTTGCTACGGGGGCGAGGTCGTTCCGACTCCGAATCTCGACAAACTTGCCAGCCAGGGAGCGCGGTTCACAGACTTCTACGTCACTTCCCAGTGCACCCCGACCCGGGCGAGCTTTATCACCGGGCAATACACTGCGCGAAACGGACTCTGGCATGTCCTGCCGTGGTATGGCTACCCGCACGCACGAATGACGGAGCCGGCCTACTTGGAGAATTACTCCCGCGATACCTTCACCGTCACCAAAGGACTGCAGGCAGCCGGCTATGCGACCGGTATCGCCGGTAAATGGCATCTCACAGCAAATCCGGCTGATGGATATTACAACGGGATGAATCCCAAAGCCGCTCATCATTTCGGGTTTTCATGGGCGGCACCGGTCATCAATCAGCCTGAGCTGGTGGAGAAACCGGGAGCTGACCGCGGAGTGAACGCCTACACCGACAACGCCATCGAATTCATCTCCGCTCACAAAGACGAGCCGTGGTTTTTCTTCCTCTCTCATCACATGATCCACTCCATCGTGGTCGCACCCGATGCCCTCACCGAAAAATATCGGAAGCTCGGTTATGGAGATGAGGGCCCCAACCGCGCCGTCTACCTCGCGGGACTGGAGCATATCGATCATTCCATCGGTCGACTTATGGCTGCTCTGGAAGAAATGGGCGAAGCCGAAGACACCCTCGTGATCTTCACCAGCGACAACGGCGGCATTGATGAAAAGTTCGACTTCAAGACCGTCGACAACCCCACCCCCGACTTCGAACCAGATATGGTCGAATACGACAACGCTCCCTTACGAATGGGGAAGGGAAGCGGTTACGAAGGCGGTATCCGGGTTCCCATGATCGCCCGCTGGCCCGGGAAAATCGCCCCCGGTAGTGTCATCAGCACTCCGGCACACATCGTCGACATGGCGACGACGTTTTTCGATGTCGCCGGAGCGAAGGCTCCCGAAGATCATCCGCTGGATGGGGAAAACCTCATTCCGCTCCTCACGGGGAAGGATACCCCCCACCTTACCGGCCGCCCCGTCTTTCAGTATTACCCGTTCTACGACCTCCGCTGGGGGCTCACCCCGTCAGCCAGCATCCGGGCAGGTGATTACAAACTCATCGAATTCTTCGGGGATCGATTCGACGACGACGGCCGGTATCACACCGGACATCATGTGGAACTCTATAACTTGAGCTCAGATCCCGCAGAATCCCGCAATCTTTCGGCCGAAGAACCCGAAGTCGCGGAGAAATTGAAGAACCGGCTGCACAACTGGATGAAAGAACTCAACGCTGAAGTTCCCAAAGCCAATCCCCGTTTTGATCCCGATAGGGCCTTCGAGGAAACCCGGAATAAACCCGAATGGCTCGAAAACACAGAGTGGCAGCCGTCCCGCTAGCTCCGTAGCCGGCAAATTCCCCCTCTGACCTTCCGCCCGGGTAAAATTGGTTGTTGTCGCCGCCTCAATTTTCGCTTTTGTCAGAACGTGAATCCCATCCCGCCCCACCAACTTGGTGAGCCTTTCTACGAAGGCTCTGTTCAGCGTCTCTTTCCCGTGCCCGGAGAGGACTCCGTCATGGTCACGCAGACGACCGCCCGCGGGTCAGTCTTCGACGTCGGGGCACTCTTCGAGATCCCCGGTCATGATGTGAACCGCGCTGTTTTCCGTCACGTCCTGTATTCTAAAATGGCAGACCCTGCCACGTGGGAAGCTGTCGCCGAATCCATCCGCAACGCGCCGGAACTGGATGAAGACTACCGGGCCGAGTTGCTCAGCGGGACGCTTGAAGATTGTTGCAAGCATGGGGCACTGACTCATCACGAGGGAATGCTCGACGCCGTTACAGGTGAGATATCGCGTCAGGGATTGCCGGAAAACCCGAGCGCGTTCAATGTCGTGCGGCGTTATCAGATTCTCAAACCGGAGCGGGTCGAGTTCCTTGGCGCTCACCTCTTCGACTATTCCAAATACCCGGCTGAAGACGGCTACGTCGTTCCTCTGGAATACATTGTCCGGTTCGGGATCACCAGTGCCAGCTCGGTTTACAAGAAGTTCCTCAAGATGGATGAACGGGCGCAGAAAGCTTTCACGCGGGAGCTGGGCGTCACCGATTCACTCGAAGCCTGGCAATACCTCACCCGCCCGATCAACGATTGCACCAGCAAGTTTGAGCCGGAAGACCGCATGGTCAGCAAACAGGAAGCCCTCGCTATGTGTGGGCTGAACGGTGAGTTGTTCGTGAAGTCCGGCAAGATGGCCGTTCTCGGCGCCTGGGTAGTCCGGCAACTGGTGGAGCAAATAGGTCTCCTCATGTGGGACATCAAATGGGAATTCGCGAAAGACGGCGACGACCTCGTTTTTGTCGACACCATCGACACCGATTCCATACGCGCGACCCTTTTCCTTGAAGTGGATGACCGCAAATTCGTGACCCACTTCAACAAGCAGGCCATGCGGGACTACTTCACCGTGATGCATGCCGAGTGGATCGATGCCATCAATCAGGCAAAAGCAGCAGCCGCCACACAGGGTGTTGCCTTCACCGAATTGCTCGAAGTTGAGCCCCCGGTCGTCGATCCCGACTTCATCGCGATTCAAACCCGCAAGATGGACGCCATTCGCGAATACATGCTCGGGAACCTCGCCGCCGCAGCCACCCAGTCAGAACTGGAAGCCGCCGGCATGGACGAATTGAACTTCTACAAGGCAGCCGGGAAGCTGGATGCACTGGCCGTGTTGAATGGCGTTGATTGATGTCGGGCTTCCGGCAATTCAGCCCTTCACATCTTTGTTCCCCATCAAGGCACCCAGTGCCTCGGTCTTGATGTGGATATCGCGTTGCGGGAACGGAAACTGAATTCCCGCTTCCTTAAAGCTGTCCCACACTTCCAGCAGCACCAGGCTGCGAATATTTCCCACCCCGTTGGTGGGATCTTCAATCCAGAAACGCAGCTCCAGATCAACGGCACTGTCGCCAAATCCCAGAAGATTACAGACAGGAGCAGGCTGCTCCACCACCCGGTTCATCTTCGCCGCCGCTTCGCGGGCAAGGCGCATTGCCAGCCGTACATCAGAGTCATAGGAAATCCCGATAGGAGCCCGCACCCGCACCAGCTCGCTGGAAAATGACCAGTTGATCACCGGTTGTGTGATCAAATCCTCGTTCGGGATGAGATGCTCCTTGTTGTCCCGTGTGATCACCGAGGCGTAGCGCAAATTCAGTGCATTGATCCAGCCGTAGGTTCCCTCGATCTCGATCACATCACCGGGCTCGATCGATTTATCCAGCAGCAGAATCACACCGCTCACCAGATTCGAAACGACCTTCTGCAAACCAAAACCAAGACCCAAACCCAGCGCCCCACCGAACACCGTCAGCACTGCGATATCGATCCCCATCACCCCCATGGTCAGCAGCCCCGCAAAAATATAGAGCATCACACTGACCATCTTGGTCAGGAGAACCTGCATCCTCGGAGCGATTTCAGTGACACTTGAAAGCCGCTTGCCCGTCATTCTCGAAAACACTCCCGCCAGCCAGAAAAACAGCACCATCGAGATAAACCCTTTGATGATGTCCAGCACAGAGATGTCGACCGTGCCCAGTTTGATCGATTGCGCCTCCAGAAACGTCGTCACATCATCCAGAAGCCCGACGATGTGCAGACCGGCGAAAACAAACATCGTCGTCGCCACGATCCGCATCCAGAGCCGCCAGCGGAACAACTTCGAAGGCAGGTGAAAGAACACAAAAAGGGTCGCGATCAGCCCGAAAGTCCGCATGATCGGGCACTCCCACCCCAGACCGTTGGCAATCCCCAGCACCACCCAGAGCGTAGGGACCAGAACCAGACGAAAGATGTAGACCTTTCGATCCGTCCGGAACCGGCTGAAAAGCTTCATCAACGTCGGCATTTTGCCACGCGCGTAGGCCTTTCTTAAAAGGTGCGCCGTAAGCCAGGCAAACAACATCGCCCCGGTTAACAACCCGATGTCGCCCCAGAAATGGTGACTTTGCACCAGCCCTTTCAGCCAGGGCCCCACCTCATCAAGACTCCGGGTTTCGAACACGTTGCGGATCAGCCGAAACACATTCTCCGGCTCCGCATCCGGCGTGATCGGCCCTTCATCAATCACGGAAGGAACCTCCGCTTCAGACGGATCCACTTCAAAAGCCGTCTTGGTCTCGGCCGTTATTTCCGGAGCTTGTTGCACTGCAATGACCTACGCTGGAATCGGGGAAAACTCAAGGTATACAGATCCCTGAAGCCCTTTCGAACTCCGATCTCCACAAAACAAAACACCCGCAAGCCGAATCACGACTCGCGGGTGCTGTTGGATCAAATCCCGACCGCATTCAATCAGTCGGGAATCTCATGAGCGTCTCCTTACACAGAAGAAGACGATCCCGCAGATGAAGATCCCGGTGCCATCGACGATGAAGTCGATGTGCTTGAACCGGAGGTCACGGTTGAGAACGATGAGGTAGATGACGCCATCGAGCTGCTGGAACCGATTGAGCTACCGGAACCGGAAGAGCCCATAGAGGATCCACTACCGGAACTGCCGCTACCCGCATGGCTACCGGGTGGCACCGCGACATCATCACCATCGCCACCACCAACGGGTGGCGGAGTATCAGTGGCAGGACCACCCAGCAGATGTTGTTGCATATACAGGGCATAGCGTTCCTCATCTTCAGGGAAGAGAGAAATCAACACACCCACAGTACGATGCAGCTCCACGGCCAGGTTATAGCGCGCCTCACGGCGCTCTGCCTCAGTCGCGGTTTTGACACCGGTTGCTTCTTCGCTGGATTCATGGATCTCCAGCCATTCATCACGCAGCGCAGTCGCTTCAGCGACGACATCTGCACCCAGTTCTGCTTCATGCAGAGTCAGGCCGGAGACCAAACCGTCAAGCGGTTCGATCAGGCGGTCATCGCGGCTGGTATCGAATACAGTGCGACCTTTGGGGAAGATGTTTTCCATTTCTTCAGAAGGGTCACCGAATTCAGCGAGAGCGATGGCATAGATACGACGGATGGCGTTACCCAAAGCGCCGCGGAATGCATTCTTTCTCAGTTTCGCCCCCTTGCGAATCCCCAGCATCGCAAAGTCAGCAGAAGACTGCTGATTCAGGATCGCCAGGGCTTCAGTGAGAGCCGCGATTTGCCCGTCCAGTACATGGCCGGGGTTGTTGGCTGACAAACGTTCAATCAGATCGGTTGTGAAAGCGATCATGTTTGCCAGGCTGTATTGAGAGCTCAGAAACAGATTTCTGAACACATATTTCATACGTTTCATACTACTACTTTGTTTTTTGTTTTTTGTTTATTTGGAGAATCCGATTCTTTAGTGAAGCCGGATTCAGTTCACCGGGAGCCAAGCATGATTTTTCACCCATTAAAAAGGTCACTGGGTCGTTTATGCACCTTTTGGGCAACTTTTTTCACTTTTTTTCACCATAAATCACCCGGTTTGACAAAATCCGGGTCAACCACTGTTGCCCGAAGGAAATTTGCTCGAACTATATCAAACGGATATTATGTATATTTCCGATACCAAAATTTCTCGCGCTGTGTTTGGCCGATTACGCTTCGAATTCCCGTCAATTTGGTCACGTTCCGTGAAAATTTCCGTTCTTTTCCGGCCGGGCAGGAAGAATCATGCCGAGTCCTCCCGGCCGCGCGATGCCCCACACACTAAATGCGGTGAAAGATCTGGTTAATGCTCGCCTTTCTTTGCTGAATCAAATTCAGAGGTATTTCGATTGCTTTATAAGGCAGGTTACGGCTCAGCGGGACGCTTCGCCCCGCCGGATTTTGGGGCACAACGTTCTTAATGGTTGCCCAGCTTCGTGATCCTCCGGGACGACTCTGCAAACCCTTAACCTATCAAATCACCTTCAGCTCAGGTGGGGCGAGACGTCCCTGTCGAGCCGTCGCATGCCTGTTTGGTGTATCCATTGGTTCGAGTGCTGTTTTCTCGATACGCCGCACGATTCGACCCTACCCTCTCATTTGCAGAATCAAATTCAGAGATATTTCGAATGCTTCTTAAGGCAAGCTACGGCTCAGCGGGACGCTTCGCCCCACCGGGTTTTGATGCACAACATTCTTAATAATTTCCAAGCTTCGTGATCCTTCGGGACGACTCTGCAAACCCTTAACCTATCAAATCACCTTCAGCTCAGGTGGGGCGAGACGTCCCTGTCGAGCCGTCGCTTGCCTGTTTGGTGTATTCATTGGTTCGAGTGCCGTCTTCTTAAACGCCGCAAGTAATCTCAACATCATTCACATTCAAAAATTCGGCAATCTGTTCAATCGAGGCCGGGGCAACGCACCCCTGGAAGCTGTAACCTGCCGTCAGATTTATCCAAAAGCCCGTCCGTTCCTAGTCATTTCCCGTGATGCGTTCGAACAAATCTTAGGAGAATTCCCTTTCGTGTTGCGGAAGGTGAGCGAAGTGATTCCAGAGAACGTTCTTTTGCTCGTCATCGATTTTAATGACGACCGCGGGAACGTTCTTTTGCTCATCATCGATTTTAATGACGACCGCGGGAACGTTCTTTTGCTCATCATCGATTTTAATGGCGACCGCGGGAACGTTCTTTTGCTCATCATCGATTTTAATGACGACCGCGGGAACGTTCTTTTGCTCATCATCGATTTTAATGACGACTGCGGGAACGTTCTTTTGGCCATCATCGATTTTGATGACTACCGTGAGAACGTTCTTTTGCCCATCATCGATTTTGATGACGCCCGAGAGAACGTTCTTTTACCCATCATCAAATTTTGTGGAGAGCGTTCTTCCCGCGAGGGCCCGTGCTCTGCTACATTCCTGCAATGCGAATTCCGGTAGCTATTCTTGTGCTCTTCTTAGGTCTCCATCTCAGTGCTGAAGATGTTGTCATCCCGACTGAGTCGCCTGTTGAGTTTCAAAAGGACATGGGCGACTACCGTTCTCCGCTCCTTCGGGATGATGGTTCGAGAGTCGTGAATGCACAGGAGTGGCCGGAGAGGCGGGCGGAAATACTGAGTCAATGGAACGAGTTGCTGGGACCCTGGCCGGAGGTCAAAACCAATCCGGAGGTCGAGGTTCTCAAGACGGAAACACGAGAAAACTTTGTCCAGGAAACGGTCCGCTTTCTCTGGACACCGGATGAGCACACCACGGGGTATCTGCTTCTACCGGACGTGGCCGCAAAAGAAAAAAAGATTCCCGCAGTGGTGGTTGTCTATTACGAACCGGAAACGGCGATTGGTTGGGGAAAGGAACATCGCGATTTCGCCTACCAGCTGACCCGCCGGGGATTTGCCACGTTGTCGATCGGAACCACGGACGCGACCGAGGCAAAAACCTATGCACTCTACTGGCCCTCCATCGATCAGGTCGAGGTGCAGCCGCTTTCGATGCTGGGTTATGCCGCAGCCAACGCCTTTCATGTGTTGGCCTCCCGCCCGGAGGTGGATGACTCCCGTATCGGGATCGTCGGGCATTCATTCGGGGGGAAGTGGGCGATGTTTGCCTCCTGCTTATATGAGCCCTTTGCCTGTGCCGCCTGGTCGGATCCGGGGATCGTTTTTGATATCCGCCCCAGTGTGAACTATTGGGAGCCGTGGTATCTGGGTTGGCACCCCAAGCCGTGGCGAAAGCGGGGAGTGATCACCGAGGAGAATCCGGCACGGGGGCTTTACCCCGAGCTGCTCGCAGCGGGTCGGGACCTTCACGAGCTGCACGCCCTCATGGCTCCGAGACCGTTTCTCGTTTCCGGGGGAAGTGAGGATCCGCCTCATCGATGGAAAGCTCTGAATCATTCCCGCGAGATCAATCGTCTGTTTGGGCATAGCGATCGGGTTGCGATGCACAACCGTCCCGACCACGGGCCGAACGCGGAGTCCAACGAAGTGATCTACCAGTTTTTTGAGAAGTGGTTGGGGCCGGAGAGTCAGTGATTGGTCTCCGGTTGTCAGTGTGTGGTGATGCTTGGGGGAAGCGAAGCCGGGATGAGAGGGCACGTTCTTTTGCTCGTTTACGAATGGTAAAGGGGTGTGGGCACGTTCTTTTGCTCGTTTACGAATGGTAAAAGGCCGCGGGAACGTTCTTTTGCCCGTTTACGAATGGTAAAGGGGGCCTGTAAGAAATTCTGTGTAAATTGATTTTGCTGATGCAATCCAATACGAAAAGGAAAGACATCAGATGAAAT